>NZ_CP032509.1:2030000-3230000 GCF_003952725.1 Georhizobium profundi
CAAGAACCCGCGTGGATTATTTTTCGCTTGACCTTCCTGTGGCTGGAAGCGGGACAACCGGGGCTTCGAATAACAAGAGAAAGGAAATTCGATCATGCAATTTCATATCGAGAACATGACCTGCGGCGGTTGTGCCAACAGCGTAACGAAGGCAATCCAGTCAGTGGACGGCCAGGCAAAGGTCGATGCAGACCCTGTACGGCGGACCGTTACGGTCGAGTCTTCGCAACCGCGCGATGCCTTGATCGCGGTACTCGAGGAAGCGGGGTATCCCGCCTCCAAATAGTCGCGAGCCACTGCCGCTGCGCCACCCGCGGTGGCAGTCCGCTTAACGAAAAATTCGGTCCGGAACTTCAATGGGTGTTCCAAGTTGTTGTGTCACCATGAAGCACGGACCGAAATTGTCGATCTCCTCGAAATTGTCGTTCTTCGTTCTGGTTTTCGCTGTGGCGTTGCTGGCGACATTGCTGCCGGACCGACCTCTTGGTTTCGCTTCTGAACACGGCGACTCGCAGGTGCATGCCGTCGACCATCTAAGCGGCGCGGAGCATTGGGGCGCGAACGATCGGAACTGCTGCCAAACGGCTCATTGCCTTGTTCTTTTCTTGGTGACTGTCTGTCAAGACGGCCCCGCGCCCTTCCAGGGGGTTCCCCCGATGTCGGCCTCGTTGCCGCTGATATCCATTGAAGCCTCCGGCATCGATCCGCCTCCGAAGGCCACGTAGACAGCCCGAATTTTAATCTAACCGATCCAGGAGAAATACCATGAAGATTATCAAGACATTCATTTGCTCTGCCGCCCTCTTCACCGCAACAGCAGGCCTTGCGGTGGCGCAGGACGGGGAGAGCGGATTCCAGCTCCCCGCGCAGTGCACGTCTAGCATGGCGATGGAAAACGGCAGCGATGCCGGCATGTCGGGGAGCGACGACTCGTCGGCCGGTGGTGAAACGCCGGGTATGGGTATGGGTATGGGTATGGAAATGGAATCCATGACCGAAGCCCAGCGCGCCAACATGGAGCGGATGATGGAAACTATGCCTGCTATGCATCAGGGCATGATGAATGAGGACCCGGATATCGCCTTTGCTTGCGGTATGATCGCTCACCATCGAGGAGCGATCGACATGGCCGAGGTGCAGTTGGAATTCGGCGAAGACGAAACGATGCAGGCACTCGCCGAGAAGATCATCAACGACCAGAAGCGGGAGATCGAAGAGATGACGCAATGGTTGGCCGACAACGCCGACTGACTTGAGCCAGGCCGCGCTGTCATCGGCGCGGCCCGGTAATCTCATAACCGGAGAACCAAAATTACCCATCTCATGAGCGCCGAAATGAAGGGCTGCATCAATGCTTGTCTGGACTGCTACAAGACTTGCCTCTCACGGAATCAAAGCACTTTCGGCAGATGGCTGCCTGCTCCGAAATTTGCAGGACATCTGCGCACTTCATGCTCATCAGCAGTGAGCACCATCGGCACGTCTGCCACGAATGCGCGGAGATCTGCACCGAATGCGCCGAAGGCTGCGAACGCATTGGTGGGATGGAGGATTGCGTGGCGACTTGCCGGCGGTGCGCGGAATCCTGTTTGAAGGTGGCGGCATAGCCGGTCCCCTTCAATTGAGTGCGAAAAGAGGAGCTGCCGTTGGCGGCTCCCTGCCTTAAAAGTCATGGTTAGCTCGCCCGGCTTATCCTTGGGCGATGACGGTCCATCAAACCGTATCTGAGACGAGCAATTCGATATCTCCGCCTCCTGCAATCGAACCGAACGCACGACTCTGTGCAAAGATATCGTGGGCACGCTGGTGGCCAATGGCTGCGACGCTGGTTGTCCTTGAAACCAGCAGCTACCTGTTCCTGGCCGACTGGCATGCTGTGGATCGGCTACTGCTCCGGGGGCTTGCCGACCCGTCTGGATCGCCTGCGTTCGAGGGGCGTTCGTGTCGGTGGCCTCAAGCTTCGCGGCGCTCGGTAGTCCTGAAACCGTATTTGTCTTCGCGGCTGCCATGACCCTGTTTTTCGCGTTGTCCGGCCGTTGGATCGACACTGTTCACACCGTCGCTTCGATCGCCGGCGGGCTGCCGTCGGCTACACCGCGACGGCCGTCACCGACTTGCTGCGGCCACACCATGCGCCAGACTCGTCCGAGCTTCTCTACACGAGCTTTCCGAGCGGCCATGCTCTGCTCGCCACACTTCGCTTCGGTGCGGCGACACTTCTGGCGGCGCGCCGATGCAAGCGCCTTCATCTTCGATCGTATCTCGTTGCCACGGCCTGCAGCATTTCGCTGGTCGTCGGCGTGAGCAGGGTCTATCTCGGAGCCCACTGGCCGAGCGACGTGCTCGCCGGCTGGTCGCTCGGGCTGATATGGATCCTCCTGGTCGATGCAGGTCGTGTCCGGCTACATTTTCCGTCGGAGTCCATGAAACGCTCGTCCAAGCCGACTACCGCCTTTCACAGAGGACTACATGTCCTCTTGGTATAGACGCTCGTCCTCCGGCCACCGGCTTTTGATGAACTCCAGTACTGCGTGGATGTCGCGATCGGAAAGGGTGGCTCCGAAGGCCGGCATGTCGCTCTCGTATCCGTTTCCGACAACGGCGGCGGTACCCTCCTTGACGATGAGGAACAGCAACTCGTCGGAATGGTGCCATGTGTGGCCGGAGGCATCGTGGGGCGGGGCGGGCAACCGGCCGTTCTCGCCAGGCGTCTGCCAGGTCGCCTGGCCCTCCAGGTCGGCTCCGTGGCACGCGGCGCAATCGGCGGCATAGACTTCCTGGCCGAGCGCCAGCGTTTCCGATTTGGAAGAGAAGCCGCCCGATAGAAGGTATAGGGCAGCTGCGACCAGGAACGCAACGCCCGCCATGAAAGCCAGCTTCACCGGCGCCCGCCGAAAATGTACTTGCCGAGGGCGACGGCCGCCAGAACCAGGATGACGATGACGAGAAGCCACAAGATGCCCATGCCCCACATCATCCCGCCCATGCCTTCCATCATTCCGTTTGATCCATCCATCATGAATTCAATCCTCTTCAGGCCACCCGGACCACTCCCATCATGCCTGCGGCCTGGTGCTCCAGGACATGGCAATGGAACATCCAGTCCCCCGGATTGTCCGCGACAAAGGCGATTTCGATCTTTTCGCGCGGGGCCATCAATACCGTGTCGCGCCACTCCGGGATCGGGGCTGCGACGCCATTCCGGGAAACCACCCGAAATGAATGGCCGTGCAGGTGCATCGGATGGTGGAATGCAGTGGCGTTCGTCATCTCGACGACGTGGGAGCGATTGCGCTCGAATATGAGCATCGGGTCCATGACATGGCCGGTCGAGGCCTTGCCGTTGATGAACCAGATGCCGCGGCCGCGCATCATCTCCATCATTCCCATCATGCCGCCCGCGGATTGTTCGCCCATACTGCCGCCCATCTCGGCCATGACCATCGCGCCCATCATGCCGCCGTTAAGGATCACCTCATGGCGGATGGCGGATGCCAAGTCGGGCTCGGGCACGGGATTGGCGGCAAGCTCCATCGGCCAGTCGGGTGAGTTCGTCCGCAACGGCGTATCGTCGTAGACGAAGCCCATCAGTTCATAGGCAAAGTCCGGGTAGAATCGATCCACGACGACAGCACGCGTGCCGCGCGCCCCGGTCATGTCGAGTACGACGTCGGCTCGCCCTGCCGGCCCGATGACAACGGTGTCGTCCGCCGGACGATGCGGCGCAGTCGGCTGCCCGTCGAGAGCGACGACCCACGGTTCATGCCCGCCGAACTCAAGGCCGAGGATGCGCGCGTTCGCGGCGTTGACGATGCGAACGCGCACCCGCTCCCCGGCGCGAACGGCGATATCCTCCGGAACGCGACCATTCACCGTGACGGTGTTACCCAGCCTTCCGGCGTGGCTCATGTCGTGGGGATTGTCGAAATCGGCGCTGATCGCCGCCGACCGGTCCAGGCGCCAATCGTCGATCACCCAAACCAATTCCCGATCGACGCGGATCGGCTCGGGCTCCTCTACGACCAGTGCGCCGGAAAGGCCGCGCTCCACCTGAACGTTGCTGCGCGTATGGGGATGATACCAGAACGTGCCGGCGTCCGGCACCTCGAACTCGTAGACGAAGCGCTCGCCGGGCCGGATCGGCGGCTGGTTCAGATGCGGAACGCCGTCCATGGCGTTGGGAATGCGCAGACCGTGCCAGTGGACGGTGGTCTCTTCGGGCAGCCCGTTGTCGACGACGATCCGCAGGCGATCGCCCTGGCCAACCCGGATCTCCGGGCCGGGTACCATGCCGTTATAGCTCCATGTCTCCGTCTCGCCGTAAGGCGCAGAAATTAGCCTACTGCGTCCCGGCGCGACCTTCAGCCGGAATGTCCTCGTTGCTCCGGCCGGGGCGCTTGTAGCAGGCCGCGGCAGCATAAGTCCCGCGGCCGCAGCGGATGCCCCGGACAGAAGCGACCGGCGCGTCAGCAGGTGTGGTCGCTTCTTCGGTCCGACTTGAGGCAAGTCGATCACTCCCCGACGCTCATGAAGATCGTCGGCTCGGCGTCCGCGTCGTCGGAGACGGCGTAAACGTCGTAGTCGGCATCCGGATGCTCGCCCATGCCGAGCGATCCGGCCGGCATTCCGGGAACGGCAAGGCCGGTAATGTCGGGCCGTTCGGTCAAAAGACGCTCGACCGCTTCGAGCGGAACGTGGCCTTCCAGGAAATAGCCCTCGATTGTCGCAGTGTGGCATCCTTCCATGGCTGCGGGCACGCCGGCGTCGGCCTTCACCTGCGACAGATCTTCGAGATCGCGGGTCTGCACCGTGTAGCCGGCTGCCGTCATTGCCTCGGCCCATTCGTGGCAGCAACCGCACCAGGGGTTCTTGAAGACGGTCATGCTGCCCTCGGCGGCGTGCGTCGGTGCAAGCACGAGGATGGATAGAGTGGCTGCCAAGAATGCTATACGGATCTTCATTTCGGTCTCCTTCGTCGGTTGTTTAAGCGGCAGAGCGTCTTTTCGACTGCTCCTGGACAAAGCCTTGTTGGGCGAGGTCTTCGATGATGGGGCATTCGGGCCGGTCGTCGCCGTGGCAGTGCCGCACCAATGTTTCCAGTGTCGCGCGGAGTTCGCCGAGCGTCCGGAGTTTTTCGTCGATTTCTCCCAACTTTGCCGAGACAATAGCTTTCACATCCGCACTTGCCCTGCTCTTGTCACCATAAAGTTCAAGCAACACCCGGCATTCCTCTATCGAAAAGCCAAGTGCACGAGCCCGTTGCACGAATCGCAGAACATGAACGTGATTATCGCTGTAGTCGCGGTATCCGTTGGGCTCGCGGTCTGGAATGACCAATCCGATTTCCTCGTAGTATCGGATCGTCTTGGGGGGCAGACCCGATTGATTGGATGCATGTCCAATATTCATATTATTCCTTCCCCTGGATTCGATCACCCGATCGTGATCATGGTTTCAGTGTCGAATTTGTATGGCGGGACCGTCAAGTTCAGAGGAGCAGGCCCGGCGCGGACCCGTCCCGAAGTGTCGTAATGGGATCCATGGCAGGGACAGAACCAGCCGCCCCAATCGCCGCGTGCGCTTCCGTCCGCTTGCCCGAGTGGGACGCATCCGAGATGGGTGCAGACCCCGATGACGACCAGCCATTGAGGGTCCAGCGTGCGGGCTTCATCACGTTCTGGATCCTTAAGGTCTTCCATCGGAACAGAACGCGCCTCCTGAATGGCCTCGGGCGTGCGATAGTCCACGAAGATCGGCCGGCCGCGCCACTGAAAGGTAACGCGCTGACCCGGCTCGATCCCAGCGAGATCAATGTCAACCGAACTGACGGCAAGCACATCGGCGGAGGGCCGCATCTGGTCGATGAACGGCCAGATCGTCACGGCCGTTCCAACGCCCCCGTCATGGCGGTGGCGAGGTAAAGAAAGTCCCGCCGCGTCGGTTCGATTGGAAGTGACATGGAAGTTGTCGTCATCTCAAGGCTCCCCTTAAAGCTTCACCGTCCTCAACCGCAGCGCGTTGGCGATGACGGAGACCGAAGACAAGCTCATTGCGGCGGCGGCAATCATTGGCGATAGGAGCACGCCGAAGACCGGGTAGAGAACGCCGGCCGCAACCGGTACGCCGAGCGCATTATACACGAACGCGAAGAACAGATTCTGCTTGATGTTACGGATCGTGGCGCGGGAGAGGTGTCGCGCCCGAACAATGCCTGTCAGATCGCCCTTGACCAGCGTGATGCCCGCGCTCTCGACGGCCACGTCGGCGCCCGTTCCCATCGCTATCCCGACATCGGCGGCAGCGAGCGCCGGCGCATCATTGACCCCGTCGCCGGCCATCGCGACTTGCGCGCCGTTGCGGCGGAGTTCGTCGACGAGATACTTCTTGCCTTCGGGGAGGATTCCGGCCCGCACGTCGTCGATGCCGAGTGTCGCCGCGACGGCTGCTGCGGTCCGCTCGTTGTCGCCCGTCGCCATGATGATCCTGAGGCCACTGTCGTGCAGCGCCCTGATCGCCGCAGCCGTCGTTTCCTTGACCGGATCGGCGACGGCGACGATGCCGGCAAGCCGGCCGTCAGCTGCGACGAACATCGGCGTCTTGCCCTCCGACGCAAGGCGGTCGGCGTCGGCGGCAAGCGGCGACCGATCGATCGACAGGTCGTCCATCATCGCGGCATTGCCGAGTGCGACCGTCCGGCCCTCGACTAGGCCCTTCACACCCTTCCCCGTCACCGCCTCGAAGTCGCTTGCGGCCGGGATCAGCACGCCGCGCTCCTTTGCTCCGGCAACGATCGCTTCAGCGAGCGGATGCTCCGAACCGCGTTCCAGGCCTGCGGCCAGCCGCAGCAGGTCGTCCTCAGAAATGCCTTGCGCGGTCACCAGGTCGGTCAGGTTCGGTCGGCCCTCGGTTAGGGTTCCGGTCTTGTCGACGATCAGCGTGTCCACCTTGGCGAACCGCTCCAACGCTTCTGCATCCTTGATCAGCACGCCCGCTTGCGCGCCGCGGCCTGTCGCCGTCATGATTGACATCGGCGTCGCAAGGCCAAGCGCGCAGGGACAGGCGATAATGAGGACCGAGACAGCTGAGACAAACGCGAAGATCATGCTCGGCGACGGGCCAGCAACCGCCCAAACGATGAAGGCGATGACTGCGATCACGACGACGGTGGGAACGAAGTAAAACGACACCCGGTCAGCGAGGCCCTGGATCGGCGCGCGCGAGCGCTGTGCCTTCGCCACCATCTCGACGATGCGCGACAACATGGTTTCGGAACCGACGCGTTCGGCATCCATCACCAACGTGCCGTTCTTGTTCAGCGTGCCGCCGGTCAGTGGGTCGCCTGCGACCTTCTCGACGGGCACCGGCTCGCCAGAGATCATCGACTCGTCGACTGAGGAGCGGCCTTCGACCACCTTGCCGTCGACGGGCACGCTGTCGCCCGGCCGGATCCGCAGCCTGTCGCCGCCGACGACGGCGTCGAGCGGCACCTCCTCCTCGTCGCCGTCGTCCCTGATCCGGAGCGCTGTCTTCGGCGCGAGGTCGAGCAACGCCCTGATCGCCGAGCCGGTGCGCTCACGGGCGCGCAATTCCAGCACCTGCCCGAGGAAGACCAAGGTGATGATGACCGCGGCTGCCTCGTAGTAGACTGGCACCTGGCCACCGTGCATGCGAAAGGACGCTGGGAAGGCGCCGGGGAAAAAAGTCGCAACCACGCTATACAGATAGGCGGCGCCGACGCCGAGACCGATCAGCGTCCACATATTCGGGCTGCGGTTGACGAAAGATTGCCGGGCCCGGGCGAAGAATGGCAGGGCGGCCCACAGCACAACGGGCGTGGCTAGGAAGAACTCGATCCAGATGGCCGTTTGGTGGCCCATCCAGTCGCGAAACGGCAGTCCAACCATCGGTCCCATGGTGATCGCAATTAGCGGGACCGAAAGGGCGGCGCTGACCCAGAACCGGCGCGTGAAGTCGACAAGTTCCGGATTGGGACCCTCGTCGCCGGTCGGCACGCCCATGGGTTCCAACGCCATGCCGCAGATGGGGCAGGAGCCTGGCGCGTCCCGGACGATCTCCGGGTGCATAGGGCAGGTGTACTGCGTACCTTCCGGCATCGGTGCGGCCTTCCCGCTTTGCAAGTAATGCGCCGGATTGGCTTGGAATTTGTCGTGACAGGTCTTTGAGCAGAAGAAGTGCTGCAAGCTGTCACGATTGACCACGTACGGCGATGCGGCGCGCTCAATGATCATGCCGCAGACCGGATCCTCGGCCGTGAGATACGCCTGCGGATCGTCGGAGAATTTCGTTTGGCAAAGGTCACTGCAGAAACAGTATGTGTGTTCGTCGTACAATACCGATCGCGCATCGGAAAATTTATCTGTACGCATTCCACAGACAGGGTCTCGGTGAACGAGAGGGACTTGTTCTGAAACCGGCTTTTCCATCGGCGTTCTCCTATCGGCCAACCCGTTCTGCAGGTTCCACCTGCAGGAATGTCAAGCCCCGAATTCGCTTACTCTGCAGCTCCTTCGGCCACTATCCGCTTTGATCTCATAATGCTGCTCTTGAAACGCATCGCCGGCCTCTCAACCAGGGTCCATGACAGTACGCCCGCAAGCGTCACGAGCGACAGAGAGGTTAAGACGAGCCAGGCCACCGCCATGTCTGGCCAGATAGCTGCCACAACCTGCTGAACCGCCCAACCGTAAATGTACACGCCATATGAAATGTCTGTCCTCTGGCTCCAGTGGGTGATCTGGCCGTATGTATAGAAGCCGACCCCGACCACCACCGACACGGAAATCGCTGTGGCAGCGATTATACCTCCTGGTTGGTCATTGATGAGTGCGCCGAACGCAATTGCGATGGGAAGAAACACCGGCGACCGCCAAATTTGGTCTCGAAGCCGATAGAGCAAAACACCTGAAAGAAAACAGGCAGCGAACCGAACAATATGTGGGGCGCTTGAATGGACGTAGTCGAAGAGACCAGCTTCGCCGACAAGCGATAGAACGCCCAACCCAATCAGAAGCGAACCAATCTGATGGACCCTGTTCAGGCTGCCCCAGACCGAAAGCACGGCAAAGGTCAGGTATGCAAGCAGTTCGTATTCGATGGTCCAAAATGGGACGTTGACAGTCCCCGCCATTGCAGCGCTCGAAAATACGCCAAGCGGCGGAGTCGCGTTATCAAAAAACAGGGGCACCGTGATTGGATAGAGGAGTGTGGCCGGATCTGAAAAATAATCAGTGACACCTGCGCTAGTGAAAAAAGGACCGATCAAAACGCTGAAGACGAATCCAAACCCGATAAGGGCAGGAAATATCCGCAAACCCCGCTTCATCAAAAATCTTAGGCCATTTGAATCAAGCTCCCAGCTTCGTGCGAGTGTCAGGCCTGAAATAACGAAGAAGACACCTACCGCCTGCTGTCCCAGATTAAATGCCAGCCATGTGTCCAACGGTTCAAGTGCATCATCGCCGGCCAGAATTGGGTAGCTGTGGGAGACGATGACGGCAAATGCAGCGATAAGCCTGACGAGATTGAGCGAGTTGCGTCCGGGTTGCAGATGGTCCTGGATCATTGTGCTTCGCCTTCGGATGGCGTCCGGCGCATCGACGCCGGACGCCGCTTCAGGTTTATTTCAGCTGGTTCGAATAGCCGATTGGTCCACGATTTCCGTTGAGCGTGGCGTCGTGGCTGCTTTCTGGTTGCTCCACGATCCCGGGCGTGCCGTGCACATCAACCTGATTACGAGGGGATCGGAACCCGTTGTAAAAATAAGTATTGAGCTCCCTGTTGCTGTCCGTGATGGAAATAGTCGTCATTCCAGACTGAAGTTCAGGGGCACTGACCGCTGCGCGTTCGTTAGCGATGGCTCCGGTGGCCATAACGGCCGCGAAGACTAATGATATAATTACACGCATTTTATTTGTCCTATTTGGATTCTTTTGTTTTTACTGAATATCGACGATCGTAAGCTTGCCGCGCACACGATCGGCTACAAAAAGGATCTCGGAACCTTCGCTCATTTGCTCCAGCATTGCCGGATCAGCGACGTTGAAGACCATGGTCATCGCCGGCATGTCGAGGTTCGCCAACTCTTCGTGGATAACAGTCACCTTTTCCTGGTCAGCTTTGATTTCCTTCACGGTGCCACGCGTGAATTCCTGTGCGTGTGCGGTGAAGCTTACGGCGGAGAAGATTGTCGCCGCAGTCAAAAGTGCCTTGATATTGGTCATGTTCTTTTTCCTTTTGGATCAATTGGCGGCATTGCCGTCGATGACTTCGACAGCGGCATGCATGCCGGATTCGTAGTGTCCAGGGATCAAACAAGCGAACTCGAACGTCCCTTCGTTTGTGAAGGTCCAGACGATTTCGCCGTTTGCGCCAGGAGCAAGGCGGGCTGAGTTGGGATCATCGTGCTCCATCTCTGGGAAACGCTGCATAACTTCCTTGTGCTCCTGGTTTTTCGCCGGATCGTCGAGGACGAATTCGTGATCGAGAGCTCCGTCGTTAGCCAGAGCGAAGCGGATGGTTTCGCCGCGACTGACTTCAAGGGAAGCTGGCTCGAATAGCATTTGGCCATCATCTGTTTCATGCATGCGGATCTCGACTGTGCGATCCACTTGAGCGGCGTTTCCCGGCTTGCCGACCGCCATTTCGTCATGGTCTCCGGAATGACCGGGGCCGGCATTGGCGGCGGTGGCTGCGAGCAGAACGAGGCCTGCGGCTGCGACTGTTTTGATGTTCAAGTTTAAGCTCCTTGCTTGGTTGAGTAGGTGTTGCCTCAAACGTCCCTGTCAGCCATGGTCCCCATGGCCGCTTGTTTTCGCAGGCATTGTCGGAACCTGCGTGTTTGCGTCCGTGGCCTTGGCTGTGTCGGGCAGCGCGCCCGTCCACTCATAGGCGACGGTTCCTTCCGGATGCGCGTAGTCGCCCGGATCGGAGTAATCGTCGGCCGCGATACCCTCGCGAACTTTCACGACCGAAAACATCCCGCCCATCTCGATCGGGCCGAACTGGCCCCATCCGGTCATCATCGGGATCGTATTGTCGGGAAGCGGCATGGACATTGTTCCCATGTCGGCCATACCGGCCGTCCCCATGGGCATGTATTCCGGCTGCAGCTGCCGGATTTTCGGGGTAACCCTCGACTTATCCACGCCGATAAAGGTCGGGATGTCATGACCCATAGCGTTCATTGTGTGGTGCGACTTATGGCAGTGGATCGCCCAGTCGCCTTCATACACGGCGTCGAACTCGTAGGCCCGCATCGCGCCCACGGGGATATCAATCGAAACCTCAGGCCACCGCGCTTCGGGTCTGGTCCAACCGCCGTCGGTGCACGTCACCTCGAAATCATAACCGTGCATGTGGATCGGATGGTTGGTCATCGTCAGATTGCCGACGCGCACCCGGACCCGGTCATTCTTTGAAACGACTAACGGGTCAATGTCAGGAAAAACGCGGCTGTTCCAACACCAGAGATTGAAGTCGGTCATCTCCATGACGCGCGGGACATAAGTTCCGGGATCGATATCGAATGCGTTGAGGAGGAAAACGAAATCCCGATCGACCCGCATGAACTCTGGGTCCTTTGGGTGAACGACGAAAAAACCCATCATGCCCATGGCCATCTGGACCATCTCGTCCCCGTGCGGGTGGTACATAAAGGTACCACTCTTCACGAGATCGAACTCGTAGACGAACGTTTTGCCAGCCGGGATACCGGGCTGGGTCAGCCCGGTCACACCGTCCATTCCGTTTGGCAAAATCATGCCATGCCAATGGATCGTGGTGTGTTCGGGCAGTTTGTTGGTCACGAAAATGCGGACGCGGTCGCCCTCGACGGCCTCGATTGTTGGACCAGGAGATTGACCATTGTAGCCCCAAAGATAGGCGGTCATCCCTTCGCCCATCTCGCGTTCCACCGGTTCGGCGACCAGGTGGAACTCCTTAACGCCGTTGTTCACCCTATGCGGCAGGGTCCAGCCATTGATTGTCACAACCGGCTGGTAGTCTGGCCCGCTCGTTGGGCGCACCGGCGCTTGCGTCGTCGCAGACTCCATGACGGGAGCCTCAGGCAGGGACATGGCCGATGTTTTCGACCATGCAGCTGATGAAACGAGAGCCGCACTGGCTCCAAGCATCTGTCTTCTATTAAACATTGGAGATCTCCATTAGTGTCCGCCGCCGCCCTCGGCCTCGGCGGCTTCACCGCCGCCAGCGCCGGCAGCCATCGCTGATCCACCGCCGTAGACGGTCGGAGCGAGATTAGCTTCCGCCAGCCAAAAAGCTCTTTTGGCATCGAGGGAAAGCATGATTGAGTTGATCTTGGCGCGCGTGTCCGCCAGCAATTCGAAAGTGCTCGTAATCATGCCGTTGTAGGTAAGAAGCGATTCCTCTTCGATTGTCGTACGCAACGGAAGAACGTTATTTCTGTAATGCCTAGCGATATCGTAGGATGATCGGTAGGCATCGTACGCCGCCCTTGCTTCGGAACGAACGTTCACCGCTTTTTCCGCTAGAAGGTTTGCCGCACGCATGTAATTGAGCTCGGCCTGACGTTTTCGCGCTTTGCCCGTGTCGAAGATCGGAATAACGAATTCGATTTCGGCTTGGCCGGACGTTGAGACCTCCTCTTCGCCATCCTCGATCTCGCGCTCCGTCTCGAACCCGGCCACGAGACCGAGATCCGTGACGTAGCGCGTCGCTTCCGTCAGACCGTATTGCTTTGCCATAGCCTCGAGTTCGATAGAGGCAACCTGCAAATCAGCGCGATGCCTCAGGGCATCAGCCTCGATTGTACTTTTCTCGGGCAGGGATCCAGGAAGATCTGGTAGGCGGTTTGGGACTTCGTATTCTAGATCATCACCCCAAAGACCCATCAGCCTGGAGAGACGTTCCTTGGCCTGCCTTGCCTCCATTCGTGCCTGCGCCGTTTGACCCGCGAGCTCGGCGTAAAAAACGTGCTCGCGTGCCTGTCCCGACTTTGACAAGGCGCCGCTGTCGCCAAGTCGGGCGGCGAGTTCTGACGCCGCGTCGGCCGCCGCTTTGGATTGATTGAGATAGCCAACCCGTTCCCAAGCGGCAGCAGCCTCGATCCACGCTCGCCTGGTCTCAGCCGCAAGGCTGAGTGTCGCGAGGGCGGCATTGAGCTGGGCTTCACGAAACTCCGTCTCGGCGAGATCAATGCGCCGTCCCCGCGTTATCAATGCGAAGATATTATTGACGATCATGCCTTCTACGGCGCGAAACGCTTCGAGTTCGGGGGTCCCTATTCCGAGGACGCCAATCGAGGCGACGGGATTCTCGAACATGGACTCTTGCCAGACCTCCGTCGCGGAGAGGCCGAGATCGGCATATGCGGCCTGTAGCCCCTTGTTGTTGAGAAGCGCGACCTGTACTGCCGTATCGGCGTTGATCGTCTTGTTATGGACCATGTCGCGCACTTGTCTTGCGACAGTTTCAGCTGTCTGTCTGTCTTGAATCCAAACAGATTGCTTTCCACTCGCGGCCTGTGTCGTGGCCTGCACGGACGAAAAGCCAGCAAAAGCGTTGCTATATACGCCTTCTTTTGCAGTTGCCGCACACCCCCCGAGAAAAACCGGCAAAATCAGAATTGCGACTTTATTGGTAACAGTCCGCGTCATGAGTTACCTCCAGGCGCTTGGGCATCATTGGAGTTGCGCCAAGGTCTGGGATCAGTCGCGACCCGATGTGTGTAGTCGCCAATGGCATTGTGATGATGCAGTGGCTGGACGGCGTACGCCGACGCTGGCGAGAGAGCCGCCGTGACCTCAGGCGGCGTCGTGGCAGCGCATCCGCTCACGACGAGCGGAAGCGCAGCCAGCGCTATGGTCAGTTTCATGAAGATTACCCCGATACAGAATTCGATTGCTCCTCAACAGCACAGGTTGGGGAGATAAAGCCTACGACAGGCTGAATTCAGATCAGGAGTTCGGGGGGCGGTGTGGATTGACCCATTCACCGGCAGCTATGCCAGAATTCATGACGGCATGCCGCACCGACAGAGGTTTCGCCATCACCAGATCTATCGATACCGTGATAAATCCAGACGACGTGCAAAAGAGATCGCAACACTCTGCAGCGGCCGAAGTGCCGTCGACTGTGTTTTGCTCAGAAGCAGACACGCGGGATTGATCGTGCATATCGGGTAACGGCTCACTTGCGTGATGATCACCGTGTGCACCATCGTTCTGGAGCTGAGCATGATGACCCACGCCATCACTCTGGGCCATCAGGGCGGCGCTAGCCGTCTGAACAAATGGGCTCGCGATAATAATCAGCGCAACCAGCAGTTTCACTGCCAGTCCTAACGCGCTGATTTTTGCAAACCTCGAATCACCCATGATCAGACTTATGCCGCCCGATTTGGAACGGGTCAAGCGATAGTTGGATGCTGCAATTGGGATGATTCCAGTGATGGGAGTGTTTATCCAAATCGATTTTCGCGTAAACAGTATCGCGAAATAGATAAACCATTTTCTCTGACCAAATGTGATGGATCTGCCGAACATCATTTATCAATTGTATCGTACCGATCCTTCGCTGCACTGCCTGTTTCAGCAACGATCAGTTTTCGTATCGATCCACATTGAGTGATACCATAAATTGTATTGAGTCTTTGTCGAGTTCGGTTATTTGAATAAATCTATACCTTAAGGGTTAAAAACGATTGGATTTGTAGCGTGGACAGTATCTGCATTCAGTTGGTCACTGGAGGATAAACCCCGTCCTTTGATAGTAGCATAAACCGCAGGAATGACGATCAGGGTCAGCAACGACGACGACACCATGCCGCCGATCATCGGCACTGCGATCCGTTGCATGATCTCCGATCCAGAACCCGTACTCCATAAAATGGGGATGAGACCTGCCATGATGGTGACGACTGTCATGATTTTGGGACGCACCCGCTCGACCGCTCCCACCATAACCGCCTGATGCAGGTCAGTGCGTTGAAAGGGACGTCCTTCCAATTCGCATCGTGTCTTGGCATCAGTAAGTGCGTGGTCGAGATAGATGAGCATGATCACGCCTGTCTCCGCGGCAACGCCTGCAAGCGCGATGAAACCGACGGCGACGGCCACCGACGTGTTGAACCCTAGCCACCACATCAGCCAAATGCCTCCGACGAGCGCGAATGGCAAAGACAGCATGACGATCAGGGTCTCGGTCAGACGGCGGAAGTTCAGGTAAAGCAGGAGGAAAATGAGAGCCAGAGTCAACGGCACGACGACCTTAAGGCGCTCCACAGCGCGTTCGAGATATTCGAACTGGCCGCTCCAACCGACGGAGTAGCCGTCTGGCAGGTCGACGGCTTGGGCGACAGCCGCCTGGGCCTCCGCTACGTAACCGCCCAAGTCGCGTCCTGCGATATCGACAAAGATATAGGCGGCTAGACGCCCGTTCTCCGTCCTGATCGAACTAGCACCACGGGCGAGTTCGACAGAGGCGACTTCGCCAAGCGGGATAGCGCCGCCGCCGGGTAGGGCGATTTCGATGTCGCGCGCGATCGAGTCCGGATCGCTTCGCAGCGCCCTGGGGTAGCGGATCGACACGCCGTAGCGTTCGCGCCCTTCAACCGTCGACGTTACGACTTGGGCACCCAGAGCCATGGAAATCACGTCTTGGACGTCTGTGACGGAGAGCCCGTAGCGGCCGAGAGCCGTACGATCGGGGGTGATGTCGAGAAAATAGCCGCCGATGACCCGCTCAGCATAGGCGCTCGACGTCCCTGGAACAGTTTGTAATACCGTTTCTACTTCGCGGGCTACGCCTTCGATGCCTTCCAGATTTGGTCCGTAGACTTTCACGCCAACTGGTGTCCGGATGCCCGTCGCAAGCATGTCGATCCGGGCCCGGATCGGCATCGTCCAAGCATTCGCAACACCTGGGAACTGGAGCGCTGCGTCCATTTCGGCCTTCAAACTTTCGACCGTCACGCCCTCCCGCCATTCGTCCTTGGGTTTCAGGTTGATGATGGTCTCGAACATTTCCATTGGAGCAGGATCTGTCGCCGTTCCAGCGCGGCCGGCCTTGCCGAACACTGAAGCGACTTCCGGAAAGGACTTGATAATCCGGTCCTGCGTTTGCATCAGCTCAGCAGCTTTGGTCACCGACAGACCCGGTAGGGTCGTCGGCATATACATCAGTGTGCCTTCGTCAAGATCGGGCATGAATTCGCTGCCGAGCTGCCGGGCTGGCCAGATGGTCACGGCAAGGATGAGCAACGCGATCAAGATCGTCGCGCTTTTTGCCTGAAGAACGGTCCGGATGACAGGTCTGTAGGCTCCGATCAGAACTTGGTTCACGGGGTTTCTGTGCTCCGGGACGATCCTGCCTCTGACGAAGATGACCATGAGAGCTGGTACCAGCGTGACGGACAATATCGCAGCAGCCGCCATGGCGAAGGTCTTGGTGAACGCAAGCGGCGCGAACAACCGGCCTTCCTGCGATTCCAGCGTGAAGATCGGCAGGAACGAGACTGTGATGATGAGGAGGCTGAAGAACAGTGCGGGTCCCACTTCGGATGCTGCATCGATCAGCACTTCGAGACGGGGTTTTTCCGGGGGCGCGCGTTCGAGGTGCTTGTGGGCGTTCTCGACCATGACGATTGCCGCGTCGATCATCGCCCCGATCGCGATCGCGATTCCGCCCAGGCTCATGATGTTGGCGCCAATGCCCAAGAGTTGCATCACCGCAAACGCCATGAGGATGCCGACGGGCAGCATGATGATAACGACCAGGGCGCTGCGGACGTGGAGTAGGAACACGATCGTCACCAACGCGACCACGATCGATTCTTCGATCAGCGTCGTCTTGAGCGTCGCAATGGCGGCCTCGATGAGTTCGGACCTGTCATAAACGGGCACGATGTCGGTCCCGGCCGGAAGGCTGTCTTTGATCGCCGAAAGGCTCCGCTTTACGTTGTCGATCACGTCGAGCGCATTGGCACCGAAGCGCTGCAGAACAATGCCGCTCGCGACCTCGCCTTCGCCGTCGAGTTCGGTGATACCACGGCGTTCATCGGCGACGACTTCCACACGCGCCACGTCGGCAAGTCGAAGAGGGACGCCGCCGTCTGCCATGAGAGCGATGTTTTCCAGGTCGCCCACGCCTTCAAGATATCCTTGCCCGCGAACCATGAACTCGAACTCGGAAAGTTCTACGGTACGCCCTCCAACGTCCATGTTGCTGTCGCGCACGGCATCAGCCACATCGCTAAGCGTCAAGCCGGCGGACCGCAAACGTGCAGGATCTATCACCACCGAATATTGCTTGACGAAACCGCCAACACTGGCAACCTCGGCGACGCCTTCGGCTTCGGAAGCAGCGAACCTCACCACCCAGTCCTGCAGGGAGCGCAGTTCGGCTAGCGTCAGTTCTTTCGCGACCACAGCGTATTGGTAGACCCAGCCCACGCCAGTGGCATCCGGGCCGAGCGTCGGCGTCACGCCGGCCGGCAGTCGGCTTGCTGCCGCGTTGAGGTATTCCAGAACCCGGCTCCGGGCCCAATACGGATCGGTGCTGTCTTCAAAGATGACGTAGACGAACGATACTCCGAAGAATGAGAAGCCGCGAACGACCCTCGACTGCGGCACCGTAAGCATGGCCGTGGTCAAGGGATATGTAACCTGGTCTTCGACCACCTGCGGAGCCTGCCCCGGATACTCCGTGAAAACGATGACTTGAACGTCCGAAAGATCGGGAATCGCGTCGAGAGGAAGCGTGCGCAGTGCGTAGATCCCCGCGGCCGAGGCAAACACAGCCGCGAAGACGACGAGGAACAGGTTTCTTGACGACCAAGCGATGATGCGCGCGATCATGGCTCGATAACCTCCGACTGAAAGGCACTGAAAGCGGCGTTGAGGTTGCTTTCGGCATCGATCAGGAAGTTGCCGGAAACGACTACGGCTTCGCCTTCGGCGATGCCTTCCAGGATTTCGGTCTGGCCGCCGCTGCGCATCCCCACCCGGACGTCGCGAGGCTCGAAGCGCCCTTCGCCGAGGTCGACAAATACGGATTGGCGTTTACCGGTGTCGATTACCGCTCCGTCGGGCACAGTAATTGTCTTGGCAGTCTGCTTTCCCTTGATTGCGACTTCGGCATACATATTCGCAAGAAGGATTCCGTCGGGATTGGGGAGTTCGATGCGGACCCTGGTTGTTCGGGTCTGCTCCCGAATTTCTGGGTAGATCTGATTGACCGTGCCTTCGAATTCCTTGCCGGGCAGGCTGCGGATACGCACGATCGCCTCCGCGTCAAGGCTCACATCCGAAACCAGGTATTCGGGGATCTCGGCCATGATCCATACCCGCGAGGTATCCGCGATGCGGAACAGGACGTCACCGGGCCCGGCCATCATGCCGGGCACGACTGACCTCTCGAGAACGACCCCGTTGCGGGAGGCGGATACGACGATGCTTTCGGGAACGGCCCGTGTCGTCTCCATGTCTTGGACGGCGGACTCGGGTACCCCGAGGTTCTTTAGACGAAGCCGGCTCCCTGACATCGCCTGCCCGGATAATCCGCTCTTAAGATCCGAGAGAAACTGGGCCCCCGCGGCCGCGATGTCGCGCGAATATACACGCATCAGTTCATCGCCGGCCTCGATCTGATCACCGGTCGTGACGTCTGCGACGGTTTCAACAAATGTTTCGACACGCGGCGACACGACGCTAACCAGACGTTCGTCGAGCGTCACGATACCGGGAACATCAACAGATCGTGCGATGACCCCAAGCATGGCATGTTCGGTCTTCACCCCGGTTCTCTGGATTTTTCCTGCCGAAACTACGACTGAAGAGTCACTTGGCTGCTCGCCCTCGTAAACCGGAATGTAGTCCATTCCCATCCAATCCTTTTTCGGGACCGGCGAGGTGTCCGCGAGGCCCATCGGATTGCGGTAGTAAAGGACTTTACCGCTTGCAGCCGGAACGAGGGCGATGTCTTGCGGAGTTATCGGGCCTTGTTCGCCCAGCGTGACGTCTTCGCTTGCCCGCACGGCCTCGAAAGGCTCTCCCTCCTCCGTCTCGGTGGCAGTTGCCGAATAGATGGCTTCCCCCGCCGGATGCCGATAGTAGAGAATGGCCCCCTGCTCCCCGGCCGTGTTCGGGGACGTCGGCGATGGGGCGACGGCGGGAACTAAAGATGCGGTGGTAAGTCCTCCGTCCTGCCCGACCCAATACCCTGCTGCCCCGCTCGCAAGTATGAGTACCAGGGTCGTCACTATTCCAGCGGGCCTCACGGAAGTACCTCCAAGGGCAGTTCCGCCGTGACCGTCTCGGTCTCTCCTTGAATTTTGGCGGCGATCTGAAGGCGCCAATTGCCTTCCATCATCAGGTCAGCACGAAAACGGTAAAGACCATCGTCAAGTTCTTCGACGGGTTGGAGGGGTGCGGTCATGGCAGCCATTCCATCGGGAGCCATGTCCAGTCTTAGGGCGTAGATTACGGCTCTCGGAACGCTGTTGCCTTCGGCATCGATGAGCCGCACCGTCAAAGCGTTGTCGCCGACGGTCGCTACTTCGTCGACGATCTCAAATCGGAAGCCTTCGTCCGCCGCCAGGACGGACGTCATCAACAACAGTAGCGATGCGGATGCCAGAAACGACGCGAGCATAGCAAGCCGGTCATTCATTGCGAATCCTTTCCGGCGCTAGGAGTGGGCGCCGGCTTCACACCGACGCAAAGTCCGAGTGCGCAAGCTGTTGCGCATGGCAGTGCTCCCAGCAGAAAGGGCGCGAGGCCGACCGCCGTCAGCCAGCCCCAGTTAAGCGCCGCCCCGATACCAACGGCCAAAGTGACGGCGAGCAGCGTCCAGCGAATACGCAGCCGCGGTCGTGCGGAGTGACAGACGTCAGCACGCACGGCTGCGGCATGTTCGATCATGTTCATCTTGTTTGCTTTCTCAAGGACGGCTGATCCTAGCGCGGCGGTCCGTTCCGCAAATACTTGATCAGTGCAGCAGCCACGAGCACCAGCACGATGAGAGCGAGGACCGAAAAAGCACTCATTCCCCACATCATCCAGCCCATGCATTCCATAGAACCCATATCATTCATCATGTTGAATTTTCTCTTCTTATGCGTACGCAATCAGCGCAGCACCTGCGTGCTGCTCTTCCGCAATCGCGCGAAATCGACTTCAGATTTTAGGTAGAGTCGGCCTATCGGCCGGGCCATGGAGGTCAATCGCGGGCGACATCACACCGCGACAACCTCAATTCCGCTGTTATGGGTCAGGCCGTTCGACGGGGAGGAAAGGGGTCAGGCGTACGGACGACGCCCAAAGAGAACATAGCGATGAAAATCTCATGCGACGTGCGATGCAAGAAATCGGCTTTTGCCGTAGAGTTTAAAATTGCAGGACAAGCCGTGATGCAGGCGGTCATGCAAGACATGCTGTTGGCTTCTTCATCGCAGTCCAGGCAGTCGATCATGTCCGCCATTTCGCCGGACTGGGCTTCCATCTCGATCACCATCGACGCGGCTAACCCCGTCTGCAATAGTGTTGCTGCGGCGACCGCGACAACAATAAGCACGAGTAGTGATCTGATCCACGTCCGCATGAAGCAATGTTAAACTAGCCAATATGTTCTGTCCATCTACGCGTCGTCGTTCTCCACGCGACTGCGCACCTCGCGCCGTCGACCTGAGCCAAGGCGTCAACAGGGGGACGCAATTCATTCGTTTCAAAATTGCTGCATCAGCGTAAAGACAAATAGTTTAAGCTCGCATAACTTTCCCGTGGTGCTGGAGCGGCTTCCACGAAGTTAAACCGCTGTAGATGAACTAAAGAAACTGACAGCCAGACCGTCATTGTTCATTGGAAATCTTGCGGCAGGCGAACTTGATCGAATGGCAATGCTTGATTGTGATCATTGCTCGCCACTGGATGGTTTCCGTTCGTCGGGACCTCAACAGAAATGGGCCGCGCGATCAGTGCAACGCGGCCCAATATTCAGCTGATACTCACTGTTGATTACATGCCGCCGACGGTGAAGGGCAGCGCGTAAGCCGTGTTGTCCGGACGCATGCCGGGCGTGTCGACATCGGTCATGCCTTCTGCGAAGTCGTAGGTGTCGTTGTCGTTCGTTTCGTAGTGGATCATGGCAACGTAGCTGGTGCGCTCCATGGCTCCGCCCTCGACCTCCACGGTGACATTTTCGCTGTCACCGGCAGGGACTGCCACATGACCGATAGAGGCGGGAAGCACAGGCTCGCCGTTCTCGACGGCATGAATGACGACATACCCATCCTGATCGATCTTGACCGATGGGAAGACGACCGAGCCATCTTCAATGGTTGCACCGTCAACGTTGATGTTGAGATGGTCCGCGTAGGCGATACCGCCCATGACGACCGATGCCGCAGCGGCCGCAAGTGCGGTCTTTGCAAATGTTCTCATAATGACACTCCCATGTTGAGCCTCCAGCGGTGCTGGGGTCCCTAAACTTTACGAGAGAGCGGCAGACTTAGTTTCAACCTCACCCGGCGCGGATCGAACAACAGAAGGAATGAAACAATGATGCATGTTGAAATGGGACGCAGCGGGTTGATGTTCGGCATGGCTTTTTGTGCATGCTGGTCGTCGTCGTCCTGCTGCTGGTTGCAGCCGCCGCGATGAGAGGGTGAAGCTCGCACGCCTCCCAAGTGAACAAACGGCGATCTTGGACGTTTCGCTAGCACACGCAAACAGTGGAGATTGACGACATGGATGCAAACGTTGTGCGTCAGGCCGAGCTTTATCGCATGGCAACGAACGAACACATCTGTCCTTTCGGTCTCAAGTCCAAAGACCTCCTTCGTCGCCAAGGCTATAAGATCGACGATCACCAGCTGACGACGCGTGCCAGGACTAATGCATTCAAACAGCAAGAAGGCGTTGAGACGACGCCGCAAACTTTTATCAATGGCACGCGCATCGGCGGATACGATGACCTTCTGGTGCATTTCGAAAAGAGCGGCCAGAATTCCCTGGCTGTGACCTATAAACCGGTGATCGCGGTCTTCGCCACTGCCGCACTGATGGCGCTCTCGTTCAACTGGGCTGCCTTCGGCGCGCTGCTAACCATCCAAGCAGTCCAATGGTTCATCGCCATTTCAATGTGCGTCCTTGCGATCCTCAAACTGCGGGATATCGAGAGCTTTTCAAACATGTTCTTGGGCTACGATCTGCTGGCCCAACGATATGTTCCCTATGCTTATGTATACCCCTTCGGCGAGGCTCTCGCAGGCATCCTGATGATCGCAGGTGCATTGCTGTGGGTCGCAATTCCGATCGCCCTCGTCATTGGCACCATCGGCGCGATCTCGGTTTTTAAGGCTGTTTATGTCGACAGACGAGAACTCCAATGTGCCTGCGTAGGCGGCGATAGCAATGTGCCCCTTGGCTTCGTCTCTCTCACCGAAAACTTGATGATGGTCTCAATGGCCATCTGGATGCTCGTCAAATAGGAGGACCGATTTATCATGACCTACGGCCGCTTCTTCGCGATGATCGCCACTTCGACGGTGGTTATGTTCGTCCTGATGTATCTCAACACTTATGCACTGGACCATGTCACCTACAGCCAGACCCGTACATGGATGGCGATCTATATGGGTGCCGTCATGGCGATCGTCATGATCGGATACATGTGGTCCATGTACGAGAATACTAGCGCTAACGTTGCCATTGCTGTGGGGAGCGCAGTGATATTCGCAACGAGCCTATGGCTTGTGCGCAGTCAGGAAACGGTGGGAGATATTTCTTACATGAAGGCGATGATCCCGCATCATTCCATCGCCATCATGACAAGTGAACGCGCCCAGATACGCGATCCGCGTGTCCGAGAACTTGCCGACGAAATTATCGAAGCTCAGGTGCGAGAGATTGATGAGATGAAGCAGCTGATCCGCGATCTCGAAAACAATGCAGTCCCGGATGATGCGCCAGTTTTGCCTGCAGGCAAAGACGATCAGAGCTGACAGATCGGCCGAGCGAGCTTTGCTGCGGCAGGTCGGCTGCTATTTGTAGTGATATCTAATGCTCGATGGATTATAAGTGAGGGTGCAGCATAGAGAAATTGGCGCGGGTGATAGCGCAATGGTCGACCAGAATGCAACACTTGATAGAGTAGCATTGCTCCTCGGAGATCATAGTGTGGCTGAAAACCTCACTTGGCTGGTCAACGGCCCCTATCGCACAGGGCTGTATGAGGTAGATGGCATCGATTTCGATTCTTCCTTCAACACTACAATGCTGCCGAAACGTGACGCTGCGTTGAGATTTCAATTTAAAGGCAAAGTCTTTGAGATCAACGCCCTGAACAGAGGCGGGGACCATAGCGGAAGCAGCTACACTTCGGAAATGTCGCTTTATGTTGATTCAGATCAGGTGTTGGTTGCCCGCCTTGAGAGCACCTATGGAGATTTCGGATGGAAACGCTCCGTCTCGATTGGTCCATTGACCCTGAAGCACGCGGCCCCTGGAGAGTGGATGGAGGACTTGCAAGCCATCGTGGAAGATTGCCGTACCTCGTGGAAGCCTAGGCAACAGCAACTCGAAGCTATGGGCATAGCAATGGACATCGACGAGCTTGGTTAAACAGACCATTAAGAGCACTAAGCTGAAGGTTAAATGAATTCCCCGGCAACCTGTTTCCACTTTTTGTGCTGTGGGAAAAGGGCGGGAGAACACCAGTACCCTTTTTCCAATGACGTATCCGGACGGCCACGTTCTCGGACAATCAGTCGAGGAAGGGCAGCCAGTCCCGGAACGATTCGAGCGCGACATATTTTGCATGATCGGCGGCCATGAAGGCAAGGATCAGCGAGGCGATCGTCACCACGATCGATAAGCCCGTCTCTTGTCCGCCGCGACGGCTGGGCGGCGGCTGGTAGATGAAATTGTTCCGATCCTCGTGCACGCTCATGCTCCCATCCGCTGCGGAAAATCAGCGGGCAGGTCGACGCCTCTAATGCCTTGTCGAGCGCGTCTTGCACGTCGCCTCAATCGTTCGGGGTTCTTGCCGTAGGCGTGGATGAGCAAGCGGCATTCCGCTGCTTCCATCGCGCAATCGGGTTGAGGATCCAGTCGGGCGCCGACCGAAAACATCCTTTTCGGCCAGTCGGCCAGTGAATAGATAGCCAGCCATGCGGGGCCGTGGCTATTGCGCGAACGCTGCAATTCGCCCTCGCTGCGGCCATCCCGCCAATCGGCGGCAAGGCGGTCTTTCAAGTTTTCGCCGTCGGCGAGCGCATAGCTGGTAACGGCTACATGCTGGTTAGGTGTGAGGGGTGAGGTCATTATCTTCCTAGATCCTGAAAAGGGGAGCCGGCCGCGCCGGGAGAACGGCGCGACCAAGGGCGGCTGATTGCTCGGCTGCTACAGGGAGGGTGTTGTTTGCCTGATCGTCATTTGCTGCGATCCGGATCGGGGCAGGGAGCCAGCCGGAGCCGTCAATCTGACGCTCCGCATGGGCGGCGGGATTTCCGGGCAGATGATCGCCCCAACGCTCATTCAGTTCCACGAACGCCAGAGCCGGGACGCTGTCCTGCGCGTTCTTCATGTAACGCTCGACGCCTTCATGAGAGGCTGAAATCTCCAACGCGGTTGCGCCGCGCCTTGAGGCGTCGATTTCGGCATGATCGCCGGTCGTGTCATAGCCGCGCCGTGTCTGCCACAGCTGCAAGAAAATGGCGCGGGCAGCGATTTGCGGCGCGGCGAAAGGGAGTGTTAAGGAAGGGGCTCTAGGGGCTTCCCTCATACCGGATGGTGGCTGCTCGATGCGGTCGCACGCTGGTCATCGCCGGCTGGCGCGCCTGATCTGTCGCGCTTTGAGCGCGTCGACCATGAGCCCCTGCACCTTGGTGGACGAACTGGAAAAACCGACCGATGCGGTTTCCGGGTTCGAATTAAAAATTTTGGGCGTGAATGTCTTCGTCTGCCTCGTCGGCCACGATCCAAAGCGCTATGTGGGCGTCCAATCCCGCGCGCCTTTTTTCCGATGTCGGGCACTTCAATGCTGTAGAGGCCATGCTGGGTACCACTGGTGATCGGCAGCATCAAAACGACAAGTTTATCGCTGCGATTGCGCACCAACAGCGAGATTACGACGGGGCGATCCTTACGGCCCTCTGTCTCGCCGCGCGGTGCTTCCCGGCTCCACAAATGAGGATACCGCCAGACATCGCCCAGGGCGGGCGCTGATTACTCAGTCATTGTCGATGCTGTGTTAAGGCCCGATATTAGGCTGTCGGCTTCGTCATTGCTAAGATCATCGACCTGAAAGGCGCGGCGCGTATCGTCATCATGGGTCAGATTTTCGTAACGCTCCATCGACATGATGACATAGCGCGGCTTTCGGTGCTTGGTGATGGCGACCGGGGAAACGGACGCGGCTTCTAGCAGATCTCCCGTCTTGCCGGTCAAATCAGCAGCTGCAAATTCTTTCATGGCGCAGACATCTCTATTTTTTGGGGGAAGTGCGCGAGGGAAGGGGCCGAGTTCCCGCGTAGCAGAGCGCTGCGGCTCGATGTCGCCGCGCTCTTCAATCTGGCTTTCGATCAGAAACCGCTTTGCGACGGTTCCTGATCGAGCGACTGTTGGGGACCTTTCAAAATGGGCATGGTGCGTTTGTTGGAGAGCTGCGCGCGCTTCCCTTCGAGACGAAATCCGTACCAATCGTGCCCCGGCACCCAGCCTCGCGGGCTGGCTCGGCCATACCAGACGGGCAATTTGCCACGATCACCGGGCAGATGATCGCTATGTCGACGTTGAACGATCCGCCCATGCCTGATGCGGTGTCGTAAACTTCGACCGATCGGAAGGCGCTCATGCGCCTGCCTCGGCCGAAAGTGCGGAAACCAAGCGCTTTGCAGCCCAGCGGCCCGCCTCGTTCGAATGGCGCTGCCGTGCGGTTTCGCGGGGAGCCCCGCGGAACCCATTCGATTTGAGCAGGCGCGGCTGTCGGCATCGGGTTTGCCTGGAAAGATCAGTTGCAGCCGCGCGATATCGGCATTTTACCTAACCTCGAACGCTTCCGCCCTCGGCTCCGAAGCGTAGGCCGCGCGCACGCATGGCTTTACGGGGCATTGGCTTCGTGGTCCCTGATTTCCTGCCGCCGTTTGTAGGCTGTCGCCTGCCGCTTTTCGTTGCGCGCTTTCGGGAAGTTTGCCAGGCCGGTGACCAATTCAGGCTACGGCTTCGGCCTCCCAAAAGGCATGGGTCCGCGACGATCCCGTACGGCCGTCTCGAGCGCATCACGCTCGAGCAGGGCGAGGAAGGACGGGGAGACCGGATTTTGTGCTTGTGGGGGATAGAGGGCAGGGCTCTTTCTCCCCGCCAATTGAACGAAGGGGCCGCGCACCGCGGCCCTCATACAAAAAGGGGAGTTGCCCGAAGGCAACTCCCCTGCACTACGCAATGGGAAGGGTTAGCAACCCGTCAGCGCATGACTGCCGTTTCCGGCTCTGCCCTATATGGAAATTGGGGCGCCGGTGTGAACGATAAGTCCAGTCGATGCGGACGTTGATTCGGCCGTCCAAAGGTGGCGGCTGGACGAGCGATCGTAACCCGGATGGGCGGAGACGGAACGAGCGGCTGGCTCCGTGCGCTTGCGCATAGAGCGCGGTCGCGATGCGACGTGCCCAAGTCAGCCTGCCCTCATTTCGGCTTCACACGCGCCGATCAAATGAAATCGGGCGATCTGTTCACCCAGCAGCACCTCGGTCGCCTGCGCCGGAACATTGTCTTTTCGCTTCGGGATCCCGCATGCCAAAGGGTTTCCGCCGGCCCTCGGATCGGACACCACTGCCGTTTTCAAATTGCATTTTCCCGTGTCGCGGCCATCTGGTAGCTGTCCATCACTGCCAAAAGCCGCATGCTTTCATGGTCGCGATCGATACTGTCGAGATAACCCCTTCGAACCGATACGGCGTCGAAGGCCCCTCATCATCGAGCTCCTGGCAATACGCCTTCAGCGCTCAAGGGCCACAATAAACGTGCATCGTATTCGCTCGCGCGCACAACTTATCGCAACGAATTTACTTTCATAGGCCCTCCAATGCATTGAACCAGCCTAGTTGCCGATCGAACATTTCACCGGCGATCGGGGTCATATCATCAAAATACAAAAACACCGACGGCTCGACCATCGATTGGAAGATTGCGTTGGATGAAATCATCGGGCCTTTCCTCCGGCTTTTGTCCCCGGCCAGCGTCATCCCCGGCAGTCGTAACCTGCCCGCGCTCTCGACCGCTCTACACATTGCGGCGATGCCGAAACGTGCGGGCAAGAGCGCAATAGACATCGCTGAACGAAAATGCCCGACCATCACGGTCTTAGATCTTCACCGCCGCTGCGGTCACGTACATAAAGATCATTCCGGAAAAGAAACCACTCAGTGACACGGGCGAAATCAGCACCGACGCCCCGGATAGGCTTGACCTAACAAGGTATAGAGACACTTCCAGTATGACTTGCAAGATCGCGCCGGCACCGATACCCAAAAACAGCGCGGCCCATTGGGGCGAGAAAGCCATGCTTCCGATCCAGATGCCCAGCACGGCGGGCCCGCCAGCAATGAGAGCCAGTGCCACGAAGGTACGCAGAGGCGGCCGGACCTTTAGGATCGGCGCAGCGATACCGATGCCTTCAGTTATATTGTGAACAGCAAAGCCAACGACGAGAAACGTGCCTAACCCCGCGAGCCCAGTGGCAAATGCCGCTCCAATCGCCAAGCCCTCACCAAAATTGTGCAGTCCGATCCCAAGGGCAATGTAGAAGGCGAGCGCTGCTCCTTGCGGTGTCCCCGATCTTCGACCGATTGCAGTCAAGCAGAGAAAGCCAGCGGCAGCGGCCGACAAGACTAGGACAGGTCCCTGGAACAAGGCTGCCGCAGCCCCTGCGAGTTCGAACGCAGCCTCAAGCGTGTCAACGAAAAGAAAAGCCAACAATCCGACTGTCAAAGCCAGCAGAAAGGTCATTCCCTGACGGCCAACATTGCGCAGCGCCGGATAGAACATCAAACCGACTGTGACGGGAAGGATGCCGACGACGGCCCCGATAAGCGTCTGAGACCTCAACTGGCCGGCAGTCGCCGTTGGAGTCGGAACAGCAGCAGCGATGACTGCTTCGAAAGTCGCTCCGGTGTTGGTCACGAATTTGACCGTATGGCTTTCGCCGAGCACCCATGGATAGGGAATTGATATCCACGCTGTCTGGCCCCTTTCGAGCGTCCCCATCGGGTCTTGCACAAACTGCCAATAGGCGGCGTCGACCTGCACCTGCGCGATGGCCATCGCCTCCGATCCACCGGCACGCACAAGGAAGCTCATCCTGCCGTCCTCAAGGACGGAACGCTCAATAGTGAGATTTTCGATCGGCGGCGCGCCCCGGGAAAGATTAGCAAACTGGTCGGTGGCAAACAGCCATCCCACGATGGCGGCAAGAAGCAGGAAAGGCGGCAGAAGCCAGAGCCACCGGCCTCCATTGCCTTGGCTGGAGGGGGGCGCTTTAGCAACATTTTCGGTTCCGTTCATGTGACGTCCTCCACAACGTCAAACATGCCCATCCACCCGAGTTCCGCGAGCTCGGATTGATGAGCGTGGAACATATAGAGGCCCGGTTCGTGGTCGCGAAAATGGAACTCCAGAATGCCGCGCTGGGCTTGGCACTGCATAATGAGGTCGACCGTCTTCAACGTCGGCGTCAGCGTCGTTCCCTGATCAAAATAGTCGAAGAAGTTCGCATGCAGGTGGAACGAGTTGATCGGGTCGAATTCCGTCACGTTGATGAGGTAGATGCGGACCGGCATGTTTCGCGATACGCGGATCGGCTTTTTTGCGTAGCAATGGGCAATGGTGTTGGCGGCATAGAACTCGTTCTCGCCGTCGAAATTGGTGTCGAAGCCGTTCATCACCATCATCATTTCCTGCCATTTCGCGTTCTCCGGCGTACCTAGCAGCCGCGAACGAGCCACCTCCTCGTGTTCCGGATGGAGAGCGGGATCAGGGTCGATGATGAAGGCTCCATACATGCCCTTGTGCATGTGCCGGGTGAGCGGGAAAGCGTGGCAGTGGTACAGGTGGCAGCCGAAAGGTTTGGCGTCGAACTCATAAACGAACTCGCCGCCTGGCTCGACCATGCCAGCTCCAGGGACACCATCCATCCGAGCCGCGTGGATGCCGTGGAAATGCATCGAGTGCTGATGAGAGCCGAAATTTCGGAAAATAATTCGAAGTCGTTCGCCCTCTTTGGCTCGCAGCGAAGGCCCTGGCACGCGGCCGTTATACGTCCAAGCGGGGAAGAAGACGCCTGGCGCGATCTCAATCTCCTTGTCTTCAACTTCGACTTCGAACGTTCGTAGCGTCATGCCATCTGGCAGGATCTCGACAATTCCGCCGTCCCAGTCGGTCAAAAGTGCATCCGGATCGAAGCCGTTTCGGGCGTTGTCCACTTCCCCGACGGTGATCATTCCACCATGAGCGATCTGGTGGTCACCCATGATCGCCGACGCGGCGTTGGTTGGCGGTGTTTCCTGTTGCGCGTGGTCGCCGTGCGATGTCTGACCGGATGCATTGCCCGCTGCCCATGCCGCGCCGCCCACCGCAGCGGCCACGAGGCTAAAGAACCGACGCCTTCCTGGATCGAACCTGAACCACGAGCGCAGCATGACATTCCTTTCATAGCATGAGCGTCACATATGAGCATAGGCGCACTGATATAGCAATTGCTATGTTATTAGCGAACTGGCCCTCGCTTCTGGGATGATTTATAGCTCAGGCTAAACCTATTCTCGGAGAGCGATATGGCGCGAAAGGCAAAATCTGCGGAACCGCTCGTGGAGCCGGAAGTCCACGTCGCGAGTTTTCGCCAGACGCGTAACAACCGTCGGACTGAGATCATCGAAGACTACGTCGAACTCGTCGCGGATCTAATCGCGGACGCAGGTGAGGCCCGGCAGATCGATATCGCCAGGCGGTTGGGCGTGGCTCAGCCGACAGTAGCCAAGATGCTGAAACGCCTCGCCGCGGATGGTCTGATCGTGCAGCGGCCCTATCGGGGTATTTTCCTGACTGAGGAAGGAAACGCCTTGGCCCTACGAGTGCGGGAGCGACACCAGGTCGTGGAGAGCTTCCTGCGGGCCCTGGGAATAGGCGAGGACATTGCAAGGATCGACGCCGAAGGCATCGAACACCACGTTTCGGATGAGACCCTGAGCGCGTTCAGAAAGTTCGTGGCAGCGCGGGATCAGTGATCAGCATTACACAACCCATGGTCTCCGAGCGAATGAAGCACATAGCAATCTCTGATGCAGTCGGCTTCGCAATGGTTTGCCATTCGGTCCAGCTCACGTTCGAGCTTAGAGAGGCGGGCGATCTTTTGTCGTACGGCATTCAGTTGCTCCGCGACGATGCGATCAGCATCTCTGCAGGGCTTCTCAGGATCACAGCTTAACTCAATGAGCTCGCGTATTGCCTCGATGTTGAAGCCCAAGTCTCTCGCATGACGGATGAAGGAAAGTCGCTCAAGACCTTCGCGGCCATAGCGCCGCTGGTTCCCCTCCGATCGGTCCGGAAGATCGAGCAAACCCATCTGCTCATAGTACCGGATGGTGGGAACCTTCACGCCTGTGCGCCGTGACAAATCGCCGATCGAAAACATGCGCAAACCTTTGCTCTATTGAAACATCGATAGTATGGGCCCCAAACCCAATACGAACAATTGATCGTGAAGTCGCAGACCTTGAACCTCTACCCGCTAGAGGTGCTACGGAGTGCAAAAACTTGGGATACTGTGATGTCAAAAAATCATCTGATCGGGACCAGACTGTGGATTTTTTTCACGATTGCCTGCATGGCACCGGTGTCGATTTCGGCACAAGAGAAAGCTGATCACATTACGGAAGGAACCGGCACCGTGTGGATCGAACACGCGGAAATTGTCCTTTCTCCTTCGCCCGCTGGAATGGCGGCTGGATATCTGACGGTGTTCAACGATACCGACGAAGAGGTTGCCATAACGTCCGTAGCGACCCCATCTTTCGGCGATGTGTCGCTGCACCGAACCGAAACGGAAGACGGTATCGTCCGGATGAGGCCGGTGGGCGATCCGGTCCGGATTCCGCAGAGCACGGAATTCGTCATGAAGCCCGGTGGGTTCCATTTGATGCTCATGCAACCGGTGAGCGAAGTGGTCCCCGGAAAGTATCTCAATCTTGAAGTCGGATTCGCCGACGGGTCGACGCTTGCCGTGAACGCAGAAGTTCTGGCCTTTGGGCAAAGACCGGCGGATCATCACCATGGCGAAGACGACGCGGCGATGCGATGACGCTGGCCGGTTTCCGTAAACTCATGTGGGGAATGGTCGTGTTTGCGACCGTGGTTCTGGTCGCCGGATATGCTGCCAACTGGGAGTTGGAGCGGCGCGCAGGCGACAGCTTAAACACTGCAGCAACGACATCCGGGATCGGAGGAGCGTTCACCATGACGGACTCTTCCGGCCGCGAGGTTACCGAGGAAACCTATGCCGGGAAGGTTTGGATGATGTTTATGGGCTTTATCAATTGTCCCGACATCTGCCCGACCACGCTTGCCGAGATGTCCGGATGGCTCAAGGAGCTTGGCGCTGACGAAGATGGCATACGCGGCTTCCTGGTGACTGTCGACCCGGATCGTGACACACCAGAAGTCGTCAGCCGTTACATCTCAAGCTTCGACGATCGCATCGTGGGGCTTGTGCCAACGGCAAACCAGCTTGAGTCGTTCGCCGAGAACTACAAGGTCCACTATGACAAGGTTCCGCTTAAAGAAGGTGGCTACACGATGGACCATACAGCAGGTGTCCTCCTTTTTGATCAGTCGGGTCGACTCAGTGGGACCATTGACCTCCATGAGGATCGTGAGACTGCGCTCGCCAAGCTTAGAAATCTCTTAAACGGTGAGGAAAGATCATGAAGCCTTCGGTCAGCTTGTCTGCGCTCTGCCTGCTTTTGACGGCTGTAACGGCCGAAGCTTCTGATGAAGTACGGAAGATCGAAGTGTTCAAGACGCAAACCTGCGCGTGTTGTGTTGCTTGGATCGCCCGACTGGAGAAGGCCGGCTTCAGTGTCGAAGCCCAAGACATGCAGGCCGCCGACCTCATTATCATGAAACAGGAATTGGGCATGCCAGCCGACCTTGTGAGCTGCCACACGGGACTGGTGGACGGCTACGTGATCGAGGGACACGTTCCGCCTGAGGACATCAGGCGGTTGCTGGTCAGCGGTGAGCGGGCAATTGGACTTGCCGTTGCTGGAATGCCCATCGGATCACCTGGAATGGAATACGGTAGTCGGCGTGACGCTTTCGACGTTGAACTCGTGCGCGAAGACGGTTCTACAGCGGTTTTTGCCTCCTACGACGAGAGACGTTGAAACGTTCTAGTGATGCGGCTGACCCGCCGCGTCTGATGTATCATTTTGGTTACCCGGTTGGACGGGAGCATGGTGATCCTGTTGCGCGACGGCTTCCGCGCGTGCCCTCGCTATATTGTCAGCCTGTCCATTCAAGTAGGTTATCAAGTCGGTAGCATCGTTCTCGGAAAGTCCGAGATTGGGCATTCGCACCCCGCCGTAACGCAGACCGAGTTCGATCGCCGCAAGATCATTGGATTGGCGGACGGCGGCGGGATCGCGAATGTAGCGCTTGATCCATTCTTCGTCTCGACGCTCAGATATGCCCAGAAGGTCCGGCCCCACGCGATCACCAACGCCAACCGTATGGCAACCCGAGCACAGCTTGCGGAATAGGACTTGCCCGGGATCGGCCGACACTTGGTACCTCCGAAGGTCGTCGAGGGTGAGGAATTGGTCTGGAGGAATAACAGTCTCCATCCGCCACTCGGGATCCATCTCCTGGATAATGGTCGCCAGACGCTCCGGCTCGTTGAACGGTGTATTGCGGGCCCACTCACCGGTCCGATCGTTGCCGAGAATGATCTCGTTGATGTGATCGGAGCGTTTCTCCTCCCGATTTCCCAATTGATAGCTGATCGTTTTCAGGTTTTCCGGTGAGCCGGTCACAAAGGTCCAACCAGGGCCATTATAGAATGCATCGGCAAACGCTCTCATCTTCTCGGGCGTGTCGTTCTCGGGATCCACCGATATCGATACGAAGAAGACGTTCTTTCCGAGCGCGTCGCCCAGGACATCCGCAACTTGAGTCATTCGCGCAGTATTGATGGGACACATATCGGTGCAACTCGTGAAGATGAAACTTACGACGACGACCTTGTCCTTGATCAGATCGTCGTAGAACCGCACCGTCTCTCCGTCTTGGGTCACGACCTCCAGGTTCGTGAAGTATTCAACCCCACGCTTCGGACTGGCGGCAGCGAGATACGGCACGCAGACCGCCGCGAAAGCCAGAAGCAATCGAACGACACACAGCGCCTTCATGACCGATTCTCCCGGACCCAAGTCCAAAGAGGTTAAGCTCTCGACCGCATTCCGAGAATTGACGAACGTCTAATATATAATCCCGACCTAGGTCGCGACGCTCATGTAGGTTGACGAATTCTTTCGCCGACAATTCGAATGCAAACGTCTGTTTTCGCGAGGGATTCAGTTGCCCTTGATAGCGTTCCGGAAAACAAAAACCGGGAGCCGTCAATGTTGAAATTATTCATTCTCGCCGCGTTCGCTCTGATTTCTCTTTCGAGCACCGCGCTCGCGGACGCCCTTCATCTCAACCCCTCGCAACTCGCAAGCGCCCGAAATATGCAGGAATTCGGTCCGACCTCGATGCCGATCGGCTATTATGAGTACTGCCAGAGATATCGGTCGCAGTGTGAGCGACCTGCAGGGAACGACATGATCGAGCTGACGGAGGAACGTTGGCAGGCGATGCTGAAGGCCAATTGGATCGCCAATAGCACAGTTACCCCGAAAACCGACGATGAGATTTTCGGGGTCGAGGAACGTTGGGAGTATCCGAAGACGGCCGGCGACTGCGAGGATTACGTTCTTATCAAGCGAAAGATTCTTGCGGACCAAGGCTTTCCGCTCGGCTCGTTGCGTATCACGGTTGGACTCGACGCGGACGGCGGCGGACACGCAGTACTGACCGTCGTCACGAACCTCGGCGATTTCGTGTTGGATAATGTTGAGCAGGAGATAAAGTCTTGGGACCAGGCCGAAATTCAGTACCTAAAATGGCAGTCTGGGAGTGATCCGAACGTGTGGATCAGCCTTGTCGACCCGGTGGTTGCCGCGAGCATGGAACCAAGTGACCGAAGCACAGCAAGGCCTCGATAGCAGTGTTTCTTACGGTTGCCCTCGGGTCAAAGTGCCGGGCGGACCCGTTTCCTCACCGACATGCGAAAAACTTGCGAAGTAGACGAAAACGACGAACGCGAGAAGCACGAGCAGGAGCAAGACATTTCGCCTGCGTCGAGGCGCTGCCAAAGAGGCAGCGCTTATCGCTTGCTCCCTGTTGTCATCCGATGAATTCTGCATATTAGGAACCGTTCACCTGTGTTTTGTTGCTAGGGCGTGAACCAAACATCCCCGATGCGGCGAAGACCATAACTCCTGCTACGACAGCAACATCGGCGAAATTAAAGGCTGGCCAATGCATACCCGCGATATGAATGTCGATAAAATCCACGACCGCGCCCCGATGTAGACGGTCTGCTGAGTTGCTTGCAGCACCACCTGCCAACATGGACAACGCCAAAGCGTCGATACGACGATGCGAGTAGAGTGCGAAGATCATGATTGTCAGTGCAACAATTGCCTGAACCGTCCCCAGCGCGACCGCATTGTCTCGAAGAAGTCCAGATAACATTCCAAAACTAATGCCCGGGTTAAAGCTCAAAACAAGATTGAAGAAGTCGGTGAGCTCAATTTTGCGCGGAGGCTGCATTATAAACTCAACGACAACCGCTTTTGCAGCCTGGTCGAAAACGAATACGCCTAGCGCGACAATTGCCAAAACGCATGCGCGGCGAAATTTCACGGATATGCTCATCCCGTTCTCCTATCAACGAGGAGTGGGTATGGCACCTCTAGCAGCTAGAGCTACAAGCGCCTCATCGTTAAATTTGCCTTAATGGGTCTCGATGGATAGTGCCTGCTTGGAAGTTGTTTCCTGACTCTCAACTGGTGTTGTTCATGGCGCTCCGAATTCTGGCCGTTCTGGCTTTTGGCTTTCTTCTCTCCGGCTGCGTCTCCGTCATGGAAGAGTTTGAGGACAGGGGAAACGCCCCCATTCCAATGAAGCTCGTAAACCAAATGTCGAGCAACGGCATGACGGTTTCAGACCCGGTGCTTGTTCGAATTTTCAAGGAAGAGAGCGAATTGGAGGTCTGGAAACGTGACCGAACGGGGCGTTTTGCGCTCTTGAAAACTTACCCAATGTGCAGGTGGTCCGGAAAACTCGGTCCGAAGACCACGTCGGGTGATCGTCAAGCGCCGGAAGGCTTTTATCATGTCACGGCAAGCATGCTCAATCCGCAGTCGCAATATCATCTGTCGTTCAACCTCGGCTATCCTAACCGGCTCGAAGCCGCCCTCGGTTATACGGGTGATTCGCTCATGGTTCACGGCGCCTGTTCCTCGTCAGGTTGCTTTGCCATGACGGACGAGGGGGTCGGAGAAATCTATGCGGTCGTCAGGGACGCAATCCGCGGCGGGCAGCAAAGTGTCCAGGTCCAATCTTTCCCGTTCCGAATGACCGCCCGAAATATGGCTCGGCATCGCGGAGACCCAAACACGTCATTCTGGCAAAATCTGAAAGAAGGCTACGACATCTTTGAAGCTACACGCAGGCAGCCGCAGGTTTCAGCATGTGGGCGACGCTATGTGTTCGACACGATGTTTCCAACCAGTGCACCGCTGGACCCGTTGGCGGCATGTCCCGCTGGAGAGCAGCGCGAAGATCCCCTTGTAGCGTCGCGGCAGGCCGCAGAAGAAAGTGCTTATCAAATGGCGATCAGCGGCGGGAATCTTACACCGATCCATGCCTATTCGGACGGCGGCATGCACGAGACGTTCCGTTCGCTGCTGGAGAAGCGAGGAGTCGACCGTCTTTCGAAATTGTCTTCGAGGACGGAAGTGCCGGTCAGTCGGCCGGAAGCGGCACTTGCCGATCCGCATCGCATTCGGGAACGACCCTGATGAAACCCCTGCCGGCTTCAGGAGAGATCGACTCCAACAGGCGTACAGCAGCCCCACTATGATGAATGCCGCGTCGGTCAATCGCAAAATATATCCGACATCCAGTGTCGAAGGGCCTAATTCGCTGCGCCCGAGCCTGTGATCTCTTCGGCGGCCTGGGACCCAAACGGGTCTCTCCAAATTGTGAAGCGTATTACGACACGGGGAGTATATCGTAGCCGAACCATCGACCAGAGCGTGGGCGCAAAATGACTCGAATGTTAGCGAAGTCTGTTGGTGTCGGTGTCGTTTCAAGCGCGGCATTAGCCGCAATTTTTTGGGGCTTTTGCTTGTTCGTGGATCACAACACGATGGAAAGCATATTCGGCCGGTGGCTTATTGTCACAGCTCCATTCCTTATATCGATATTTGTTTGGTGCGATGGTCGTTGCAACCGCTCGTAAAGAAGCAGTCAACAATCTGCTCCCCGCGATATCTGCTTGAATTTGCACGGACGTGGCCCGTTGCACGGCGGCAAACCTCACCAGAAGAGGTAACGCAAGCGCTGACAGTCAAATGTAATTGCGCGAAAACCTCGGGTCACAATTGCCCTTCCTCACACCAACCCGCACCCTTGTTGGGACGCCTTGCCGTCTAAAGGTATTTTAATCTCAGCATCTTTATGGTCCATTTTGATGATGCGGCCACCCGGAACCCCGCCGGGCGTCATCAGCTGAATCACTAGATTTAAAGTCTCGGACGATTCCACGAGGCGTAGATCAACTTCAAAAGGAAAGTTTGTTTTGAGCGTAAAAAACATCTTTGAATCGCGCCTAACGCGCCGGTCCGCAATTTCAAACACCGCATTGTCAATCGGTGCACTGATGCTGAGTGCTTGCACGAGTACTGCTCCCTCTCCCGCACCAAAGGTCCGCACTGAGACGCCTGTTCCGCCTCACATTAAGGACATGTACGGTTACCTTCCGAACGAGCGCTTTCCGGTGCCGGCCGTCGATATCTCGAAAATTCCTCCGCGGTTCTATCGGCAGGTCGTTGACAATCCGACTGGAGAACGTGCTGGCACCATCGTCGTCGACACCAATAGATACTACCTCTATCTCGTCCTGTCAGACAACAAAGCCATGCGTTACGGCGTGGGCCTGGGGCGTGCCGGATTTGGTTGGTCGGGGAAAGGGGTCATTCAGTGGAAACAGAAGTGGCCAACATGGACGCCCCCAGCTGAAATGATTGAGCGCCAACCTGAGCTCGCGAAATACAGTGCAGCCAATGGAGGCATGTCGCCAGGCCTCGACAATGCCCTTGGAGCACGAGCTTTGTACATTTTTCAAGATGGCCAAGACACACTCTACCGTCTCCACGGAACAATGGAGGAGTGGAGCATCGGAAAAGCCGTATCAAGCGGATGCGTTCGGCTTCTCAATCATGACGTGATCAACCTCTATGACCGCGTCACAAACGGCAGCCCAATAATCGTACGGTAGGGCAGACATTCGAGTAGGTTCAAACGGCGCTTAGCAAGGTCGACGTTGCACGAAGAATAATACACCAAGCGCTTGCCCTGCTGATCGGTAATTCAAATGAACTTTCGAATACCCGCGTTCTGGAACTGCACAGAAAGTGGTCGGACTTCTTTATTTGATCCGACCACGGAAACTGACCTAACCCCACCCCCCGTCTTAGGTCCGGTAAAAGATGTGCGAACCAATTTGTGTCATCTCTTCCATAGCGTCGGCCCAGTCAGGACGAACATAGGTGGCGAAATAATGGGTCGATGAGCCTATGTCTTGCAGGAAGATTTTTCCGCCAGTCACAGCCATAGCAATTTCGCGGGCTACATCATAAGCGCGTCGATCCACAATGCGCTCTGGCGCTCCATCGCAGGCGAATGAAAACTGACATCGGTTGTACAAAGTGGCATTCTGATAAACCACGCCGCATATTCCGTCGGGATACGCAGGATTGCGCACCCTATTCAAGATCACTTGGGCGACGGCAGCTTGCCCTTGAAGACTTTCTCCGCGAGCTTCGAAATAAATCGCGGTGGAAAGACATTTTTGTTCTTCCGATGAAAATGAGGTAGCCGGCAAAGGAAGCTTCAACCAATCATGATCTCCTGTCGCTAGCGGAGGGATAAAGCGGCCTGACTGGTCACCCATTAGCAAGGCATCAAATGGTGATGCGTCGGCATGAAAGGCGTCGGTTGGAGCGTAGGCAGTCGCTAGAATATCCGCACCATCATTAGTCACTAGACCGGTCAGCGCGGGCGGCACGCCAGCTAGTCGATCCACTTTGGAGCGGTGAAGGATTGGCAGCGATGCAGTGAATTGGTCCGCACCGGTGGCCGGGCGCAAACGCAGCCGCAAACTTCGCGTCAATTCGACTTCGGCTGCCGAATATTCTTCTTTAGCGGCCGCAGTGGCCCTTCCTTGCTTCTCCTCAAGGATTACGTTGAATCCGCCTGCTCTGTCATGCGGATCATTTGGCAAGCTCTCAAGAGAAAGCGCATCTGGAGCTGTCGGCCGCGACGGCGTCTTTGTGGTAGCCGTCGGTACGGCGATCACCATCACGATGGCAATTAGCACTGTAGCGAGAAGACCTCTGGCAGAAATGCTGCGCTTGAGGCCTCTCCCTCGGCCGGCTTGCCCCATACCTTTACCCTCACGAATCGACCCAACAAAGGTGCGCTGTTAACCTTAATGCCCGGTTAAATCAAAGCTCTGCTTGGTCTCAGTTTGGGCTTAGTAGTTTCACCATCTCGCGTTGACCGGCACAACTTGGTTGAACTTGTGCCACCGTCACGGTCGTGATTTGCCGCGAGAAGCAGAGTGCTCCCTACAGCCCGCCTTCAGGATAGCGGGTAGAGAACCGCAAGAAGCACGGGCTGATGAACAAGGTAGATCGCCAAACTACGGCGGCCCAACCAGCTCAGACTGACAACAACAAGGCTTCGGGGTAGAGTGCCCAACCTTCTCGCAAGCCACTCTCGATCGACCGCCTGTGCGGCAGCCATACCGAACAGGAACACACCGAACCAGGGAAACACTGGCACGAAGTCATTGGAAAGCGGCGTATTCTCTGAAAAGCCGATCCAAGCAAGCCAACGGGGATCAAAGAGAGCCGAACTGAAAAAACGGGGAATGGTTATGAAGGCAACGCCGGCCGCTGCGGTTAACGCGGCTGGTGCTTGTAGGAATGCGACACCCACCGCGCTGCCGAAGCCGATAGCATGCAGGATGCCGAAATAAACAAATGACTCAGGGAATGCGAGCCATGTCACGGCTGTGATGGCGAGCGCTGCTACAACGATTTTTAGCATCCGCTTGGAATATTGTTCCAGCGAAAGTCTCTTTCCGTTCGCCAGCACCAGACTCAACCCTGCGAGGAAAAGGAAGGACCCGGCCAGCGTCCTTCCAAATGCGATCCAGAGGGGATGTGAGGCCAGTCCTGGCCCCGTCAAACGAAGAAATGCGAGATCCCAGATGAAGTGGTAGACCACGACGCCTGCAATCGCCGTCCCCCGTGCCGCATCGACTGCAGCTAACCTGGGTAGGCGATCCGAACGTCTTCCGGCGTCTATTGTCTTTTCCATGCTTAAAGGTCCTGGTCTGGGTCGAACATAAACCCTCAAGCGACTAGAGAGACAAGAGTGGCTTAGGAATATGACCAGTCCGATGCGGGCTCAACAGTATCGCTCTGATGCGTCATCGGAAAACGATGAGCGACGAAGGGCGCGTTGCAAACTGCTTGAACCTCTAGCTGCTTTAGGTCGTAAGACTGCGCGACCGCAGTCCGATCGGAGGCTACATGTTACGCAGAAATTTCATCTTGGCTGGGCCGGCAATTTTCCTGGCCGGCTCTCTACCCGCCATCGCTCAGGACGTCGGCGAACAACTATTCGCCCCGGGACCGTTGCCAGAAAAGGCGTTTGGTGAGGAAGACGCACCCGTCACCATTATAGAATACGCGTCGTTGACGTGCGGCCATTGCCGCAATTTTCACCTGACGACTTGGCCTGAGTTGAGGAAGAAATACGTCGAGACAGGCAAGGTCCGGTTTATTGTACGAGAATTCCCGCTTGATCCGCGAGCCACAGCAGGGTTCATGCTGGCGCGCTGTGCTGGTGAAGACAAATGGTATCCAACTGTCGATCTTCTTTACCGTTCCGCGGAAAGTTGGACGCAGGTACCGGATGCTGCAACAGGCCTCAAGCAGGTCATGGGTATGGCCGGAATGACCGGCGAGGACGTGGAAGCCTGTCTTGCAGACCAGGAACTGTTGGACAACGTGAACGCGGTGGCCTTGAAAGGCTCGGCGATGGGCGTGACGTCCACGCCCACTTTTTTCGTCAATGGCGAAATGTACCCGGGGTCGATGTCCATCGAACAATTCAGCGAGATTATAGACCCACTTTTGGAAGAAGGCGCAAATGAAGGGGAAGACAATGCTCAGTAAAGCTCCCTTCGTACGACGGGTGATCGCCATCGCCCTGTTTTCTGTCGCCGTCTTTCACTCCGGTCTGGCATTGGCACAAGAAGGCGTGGTGGCAAGGGTCGGCGAGACTGAGATCACAGAAAGCGACCTCGCTGCCGCGGAAGCGCTTTTCGCGAGCCAAACGGCCGATATGTCTGACGAGGCTCGCCGGTCCTTGCTGGTTGATAACCTTATCGACCTCGAACTTATAATCCAGGCTGCTGAAGAAGATGGCCTGCGCGAGGATTCTGTGTTCAAGGAGCGCGCTGAGTTTCTTGCTAAACAGACACTTCGATCGCTGTATCTAGAGCGGCGTCTTGCGGAAACCCTTTCAGACGATGCGGTCCAGCGCGAGTACGACCGACTGATTGCACAGATGCCAGATGTGGCAGAAATCCGGCCGAGGCATATCTTAGTGGCGGACAAGGATGCAGCGGAAACTGTGATCGCACGGCTTGACGATGGCGAAAGTTTCGCCGAGGTGGCGCGCGATGTTTCGCTCGATGAGGCGACCAAGCAAGAAGGCGGCGATTTGGGTTTTGTGGCTCAGGATGCCATTCTCAAGGAAATCGGTGATGCGGCCACCTTGCTTGAGTCCGGAGAATACACCTCTGAGCCCGTTCAGAGCGCCTTTGGCTTCCACATCGTATTCCTGGAGGAACGTCGGGACCGACCAGCTCCAGATATGGCGGCCGTTGCCCCACAAATTCGGCAAGGCCTCCATGCCGCAGCCATGCAAGCGCTCACGGAAGAACTAGCAGCCAAAACATCGGTCGAGAAGCTCGTTCCTGATGTCGACGATGAATCCGCGGATGATGGACATCAACACTAGAATAGGCCCTGTTAACCCGTTCTCCAAAAAAATGCTTGGCTGTAAAGGCTGGCTGTAAAGGCTGGCGAAATTTTCGGCGGAGGGATCGAAAGGATTATCCTGCTAAGCAGGACGCTGTTGGTGATTGCCTTGGTTGCAGCTTCGTTGCAAGCGGTTCCGTCGCGTGCCCATACGGAGCTTCTCCAGGCAGTTCCGAAACCTGAAGCCGTCGTCGAGAAGTCCCCAGAAAAGATAAGCCTGATCTTCAGCGAGGAATTGGACCCCGCCTTTTCGGGCATGTCACTGATCGATGATAACGGCGATACCATCCAAGTAGATGGGCTCATCATCGCGGGCAAGAAGATGGACACGAGCATTTCCGAAACGCTTGGCGAAGGAATTTACCGGGTCAATTGGCATCTGCTTTCCATTGACTGACACAGGGTTGAGGGAAGCTTCACGTTTGAAGTCGCACCCTAGACATGGAGCCAGCGGCGAATCTTGTCTTGGTGCGGTTCTTGTACCTCGGCAGCGTCACGATCGTGTTCGGAGCCATACTCTTCCAGCTCTATGCATCTTCAGATCAGTCGACGGCGCGTCAGCTCGATATGCCGCGCTCTCGATGCGTCATGCTCGCCTTCGTGTCGTTGGCCCAGCTGTCATTTGGTTGTTGATCTTCGCCACATCGTTGGGCGGAACAGATAACCTGCCGGGCACGGTCTACGCGCTTCTCTTTTCCAGCCGGCTTGGACCCTTCTGGCTCGTGCGGCTGAGCCTAGCCACCTTGCTCCTATTTTTCGCAATCACCGGGCGACCGCAATTGGTCGCCAGCGCGGCGCTTATCATGCTTCTCGCTGAGGGTGGCAGCGGCCACGGCGCGGGAAATGGGCTCGTCGGGCCATCGTTGCATGCAGTCCATGCCGTCTCTGCGGCTGCATGGATTGGTGGTCTCGTCGCACTGATGCGTGTGTTGGCTGCAGGCTCAACGGGAAGGATTCCGCGACGGGTCGTAGCAGATCTCTTGGAGCAGTTCTCCCGGATGGGGATCCTCATCGTGCTTCTTCTCGCCGCGACCGGCGCCGCGATGACATGGCTTATCCTCGGCGACATCCCAAGCTCTCGTAACGATTATAGTCAAATCCTTCTGCTGAAGATCGCCTTGTTCGCCTTGATAGTCGGGCTGGCGCTGATCAACAGGTTCTTGCTATTGCCTAGGCTGAGTTCTTCCACAGGCGGCCCAGCGTTGCGGAAACTGTCAGCCGCAATCGTGTTGGAACAGATCGCAGGCGCCGGCGTCTTGTTGGCTGTCGCGGTGCTGGGACCCATGGATCCTAACGTCTAACCCAACGAGGACAAACGCCCCTCTGCCCAAGACTGTTGCATCGTTACAATTGACCCTTCGCCAACTGATCCGTTAACTTCTGATTAAGAGCTGCAGCAAACGGTGATGAGGACGGTATGGCGACGGGTAAGTGGGGACGGATCGCGGCGACCGTGATTTTGAAAGCCGCGTTCGTCTGCTCGATGAGCGGTATGGCGACTGCGGGCTCGACGTCGATGGCAACATTCGGGCGCACCTCCCAACCGATCGGCCACTTTAACTTCTGCAAGCGCTATCCGGAGGAGTGCACCGTCAAATCGCCCTTCACGCCGCCTGAAGCAATGACGGACGATCTCCTCGACCGGCTCTTGAAGGTCAATGCCGCGGTGAATGCCGCGGTGAAGCCGATGGAAGACATCGATATCTTTGGCGAAGAGGAAGTTTGGACCTATCCCGAAAGGGTCGGGGACTGCGAGGATTATGTTCTCGAAAAGCGTCGCATCCTAGCTCAGAGCGGCATTCCTTTGGCCAACCTCTTGATAACCGTCGTACGCCAGTCGAGCGGAGCTGGGCATGCGGTGCTCACCGTTCGCACCCGAATCGGCGACTACGTACTCGATAACCTAAGTCCGAATGTCCTGCCTTGGGACCATACCGGCTACCGCTACATCAAACGCCAATCGGCATGGGACACGGGAGAATGGGTCTCGATCCGCGACGGCGAAGCGCCCATGGTCGGGTCAGTCCACTGAAGGTCACGCTTGGTCGCGGGCTTGATGCTCGCCGTGACCGATCGTAGGCGCGTCTGTGCAGGCAGCATCGGCTGACTCAAACTGCAGGCTTGCATGGGCAACGTCGAAACGTTCCGACAGCTTCATCCTAATTTCATTCCGCACTTCTTCATCGGGGCGGCCAGTGGTCACGACATGTGCCTCCAGCGCGTTTGCCGCTTCCGTAACCGCCCAGACATGGACGTGGTGGATGTCTCTCACGCCTTCAACCGATTTCATCGCTGCCAATAGTTCGTCCAAGTCGAGGTTTTCAGGCGCTCCCATCATCAGCAGCCTTATTGAGCCGCCGATCTCCCTGAAAGACTGCCAAAGGATGTAGGCTGCGATCATCAGCGTCACGATGGGATCTATGATCCGCCAGTCAAAGAGAATGATCAACGTTCCGGCAATTATGACGCCGATCGATCCGAGCGCGTCCGCGACGTTGTGGAGGAAGGCAGCTCGAATGTTCATGCTGTTTTTCGACAGCGCGTAGGTGAGGAGCGCGGTAACGGTGTCAACGACGAGGGCGATTCCGGCGACGATGACTACGATCCATCCACCGACCGGTTGGGGCTCGATCAGTCGAAGTACACCCTCATAAACTAGGTAGATTCCGATTACGATCAGCGTCGTGTAGTTGATTAGGGCTGCGACCGCCTCAGCACGCCCGTATCCCCAAGTCATGGTCCGATCCGCTGGTCGTCGGGCGATCCGACGCGCACCGAACGCGATTACCAGTGCCATCGCATCGCTGAGATTGTGGATCGCATCGGCGATGAGTGACAGACTGCCAGAGACAATGCCGCCGACGATCTGGGCAATGGTCAGGACAAGATTGACGACAATAGCCCACAGGACCCGCCGATCTCCCGCTTCAACATCCCCATGGTTGTGATGATGTCCTGACATCCGTTTGTTCCTTCACTCAGTCCGATTGGTTGCAGAAGGGCGTTCTTGAGCGTCTCAGGCGCCGGCCAACACGCTGGAGGCGTTATAACCAGCGCCGCACCGCGACACGGTACCGATCGTACTCGCCGCCAAACACCACCGCGAGCAATCGTTCCTCATCGACCACCTGGAGCCGGCAGGCGATGGCGAACGCCGCAGCGGCGGCGATCATCGGCAACGAAGGCACCGCTAATGCAGAGCCGGCGGCCACAGCGATCATGCCGACGAAAACGGGATTACGGGAATACGCGAAGAGGCCTTGGGTGACGAGACCGTCGGGCGCTTCGCCGGATACACCGACCCTCCACCGACGCCCCATATCGGACCGGCCGAAGAGCGTCAGCGCCGCTCCCCCCAAAGCCAATGCCAGAGCGAAGTTTCGAACTGCCGGATTGATGTCGAACAGGGGAGCGGCGAATACCGTTGCTGAGTTTGCCGAATGAAGCGCGAGGCTGGCCAAAGCCGTCGCGATTGAAACCCTGAAGAGAACCTGGACGAAACGTTGGCGCAAATCACCTCCAAAACCGTAGGCACTTTGCCCAATTCGGGAGGATGTCTGGCGCGTAGCGACGTACAGCCACACGACGACGCCCAACAGCAATAGAAGCGCGGTTATCGCGGCAACCTGGCTGCTCATCGCGGCCTCCAACTGAGTAAACGCATTGCGTTCGCCGTCACCAGCACGGTTGCTCCAGTGTCCGCCAAAATGGCCGGCCACAGGCCGGTAACGCCGATCACCGTGGTGACTAGGAAGACGGCCTTCAACCCTAAGGCAACGACAATATTCTGGCGGATGTTGTTCATTGTCGACTTCGACAAGGCGATCATGTCGGGAATATCCGTTACCCGACCGTGCAACGCTGCGGCGTCACCGGTTTCCAAAGCCACATCGGTACCGCCACCCATAGCGATTCCGACGTCGGCGGCAGCGAGCGCGGGAGCATCGTTTATTCCGTCACCAACCTTGGCGACGATCAAGCCTTCACGTTGGAGTTCGCGCACCGCCGCCTGCTTGGCTTCCGGCATCATTTCCGACTTCGGCTCGATGCCCAGCCCCGCTGCCACCGCTTCCGCAGTTGCTCGGTTGTCACCTGTCAGCATGACCGTACGAATGTTATGTGATCGGAGGATATCAAGCGCTGCGGCGGCGTCAGGCCGCGGCTCGTCTCGAAGAGCTATAAAACCCGTCGCAACGCTATCCACGACGAGGATGGATACTGTCTTGCCCTCCCGGTTCAGACTGTCGATCTGTGCCGTCAGATCCGCTGGCAGTTTATATCTGCGTTCGGCCGCCCTCGGCGCGCCGAAGAAGATGTCGTTGCCGCCGACAACCCCGACGACGCCTTCGCCTGGAACGGCTCTCGCTGAGAACGCCGGCGGGATGGGGGCTTTAATTTCTTTGGCGTGGCCAAGCAATGCCAATGCGAGGGGATGGCTTGAGCCCTGTTCTAGCGAGGCTGCCATGGAAACCAGACGCTGCGTGCGGCCATCGACAGCGAAGACGTCTGTCACCCGTGGCCGTCCTTCCGTCAGCGTGCCAGTCTTGTCGAAGGCGACAGCTGTCACTTTGCCCAGCATTTCAAGAACGGCTCCTCCCTTGATCAATAGTCCGCGTCGTGCGCCCGCCGAGAGACCTGCGGCAATCGCCGCTGGAGTGGATATCACCAGCGCGCACGGGCAGCCGATCAGGAGCATCGCCAGGCCCTTGTAAATCCATTCCTGCCAAGGCTCGCCCATCGTAAGAGGCGGCACAATGGCGACCATCGCAGCCAACGCCACGACACCGGGCGTGTAATAGCGCGAGAATCTGTCGATGAATCGCTCGGTCGGAGCCTTGCTTTCCTGTGCCTCTTCGACGAGCCGCACGACACGGGCGATGGTGTTGTCCTCCGCGGCGGCCGTTACCTTGATCCGAAGCACGCCGTTCGCGTTGATCGTCCCGGCGAACACATCGTCGCCGGCAGATTTGACTTTCGCGACGCTCTCGCCTGTGACCGGGGCTTCGTCGACCTCGCCAGTGCCCTCCACGATCACGCCGTCGGCCGGCACGCGATCGCCGGGACGGACGATGACGATATTCCCGACTTCAAGGCTGGCGGCGTCGACCGTATGGGGATTGCCATCCGCTTCCAGGAGAGCCGTTTTTGGAACGAGATCGGTCAGGCCCTGGATACTTCGCCGGGCGCGCGAAGCGGCCAACCCTTCAAGCGCTTCGCCGACGAGAAAGAGGAACACGACCGCTGCAGCTTCCTCGGCCGCTCCGATGACGACCGCGCCTATGGCGGCGATTGTCATCAACATCTCGATCGAGAACGGCGTGCCGAACCTTGCGGCCGTCAGCGCGCGGTACGCGATGGGCACAAGGCCTACCGCCAAGGCTGCTAAGAAGAAGGCGTATTCCGCACGTGGAAATACTTGTCCGGCGGCGAAAGCCACCGCTAGCGCGCCGCCGCAGGCAAGGGTGAGGACGGCCTTGCGGTTGGACCACCAACGATCTGAACCGGCACAAGGCTTGTTTAAGGCTCGATCGCCTTCGTCGGCGATGCCGTAGCCCAGCCCTTTGACTTGGCGTTTGACCTGGGAGGCGGCGAAACCGTCGCCGTGGCTGACGATGAGCGTGCCGTTTGTGACGGACACGGCCACATCACCGACTCCGTTGACACGCCTAACAGCGGTTTCGATCTTGGCGGCACACGACGCGCAGTCCATTCCTGTTACCCTATATCGGGTCGAACTTACTTCCATTTGCATTGTCAAGCTCCTTGCACATCGTCATTCTTGTAGGACCTCTAGTGCCTAGAGATGCAAGGGAGAATTGCTGCTTTCACTCCGAAGACGGCGAGCTTCAGGAACCAGTGCGCATCCAGGCTTTCGGCCCGGCGGCGAACGTTGAAAGCTTCGATCTAGGCGTTGTCGGTCGGTTCCCTGGTCGGCTGAAGTCGAGCGTCACGCCAATCGCGTAGGCCCACAGGTCAAGGTCGTGAGACGAACTCGGAGCCCTGTTCGATCCCGCACGATGGCGGATCTCCGCCAGCGGGAATCCCATCTACTCCCCGCTTCAAAATGAACCGATTCTGCGCGTCTGAAAATTTCGATGCCTTCATCGTCTTCCGCTCCGCCTAGCCAAGGGAGACTACCGCAGATAACTCCAGTTCCGAACGATCCAGTTGTTCAGGGATCAGAAGATCTGAGAGATGGTAAGCAAAGATGGGGCAATTCTATAGGGGATAGGAGTCGTCGAAACCGGTCTTTCTTCCACATTGAACTTCACGACGGGAAGGAGTGTCGCGTCTTTGAGACAAGACCATGTCACTCCTCGTTCAGAGCCTGGTACACAGCCAGCGGGACATCTATTTGACCTTTGCCGACACCATCCGGGCATTCGCCTCCGGCGGCGGATGGCTGGACCTGGCAACGTTTCTGCCGATGGCGATCGTCTTCGGCGCCGTCCATGCGCCGACGCCGGGGCACAGGCTAGAAGCTAGCTCTACTCCTTTGATAGGAAAAGCCTAATAAGTTCGGAAAATCAATATGTTAGTTCTCTAATGTTTGTGATGCAATTAGTTGTACAGGAGCCACCTAGCATGCTTCACGCTTTCCGATGCGGGCCGGATTGGCGCTTCTTCAAGGGCGCGCTTGTGGCCACGCATCGTGAAGATCGTCGATCACGAAGGCATGGGCGTGGCGTCGGTTGCCGGCATGCCCTCCTTGCGTCCAGTGCGGATGACTGGCCGGCAGGTTCGCATGGTCGTGTTCGACGATCTCAGGGTCGCCGGCAGGCCAAAGCATGGCCGAACAGGTTACGCCTGCGACTGCGATTGTCGCCAAGATCGTGGCCGTGGCTGGCAGTCCAAGGCTGGCGCCGGCCCATCCGGCAAGCGGATAGGTGATGAGCCAGCACGCATGGGACAGGGCGAATTGCGCGGCGAACAAGGCCGGACGATCTTCCGGATGGGACGAGCGCCTGAGTAGACGGCCGGAAGGCGTCAGCGCGAGCGAAAAGCCAATGCCCATGAAGCTCCAAACCAGAAGCAGGAGGCCGTAGGAGTCGATGAACGCGGCCGCACCTGTGGCGATCGTGATCACCGACGCACCCGCAAGCATCACCGGACGATCGGCGAGACTGTCGAGCAGCCGGGGCAGCAACAACGCGACCGCCATGGATCCGCCGCCAAAAGCGGCGAGCGCGCCAGCCGTTTCGCTCTGCCCAAGCCCGAAGATCGCCTGGACGTAGACGACGGTGTTGACGATGACGAATGCGCTGCCGCCGGCAACGGCCATGTTGATGGCCAGCAATCCGCGCAGGCGGGGTGTGGCGAGATAGATGCGGATGCCGCGCGTGGTGCGATCGTAGATGCCACGAGGCTTGCTCGGCTTCGGGCTCGGAAGAAGGACCGTCAGCACGAGGGCTGCGGATGCGAGAAAGCCGACGACCGTGCCGGCAAAGAGATTGTGGAAGCTGATGACGGTTAGGAGAGCGGCGGCAATCATGGGGCTGACGAGGCTTTCCAGATCATAAGCCAGCCTGGAGAGGGAAAGCGCCCGCGTATAGTCCTTCTCGTCCGGCAGCACGTCGGGAATGGTTGCCTGAAAAGTCGGCGTGAATGCAGCAGACGCCGACTGAAGCGCGAAGATCAGCACATAGACCTGCCACACTTGCGAAACGAATGGCAGCAGCAAGGCAACTGCCGCCCGGACGAGATCGAGCGCGACCAGGGTTGTCCGGCGGGGCAACCGCTCGGCAAAGGCAGCAGCGATTGGCGCGACGCCGACATAGGCCACCATCTTCATGGCGAGCGCGGTCCCAAGCACGGCGCCCGCGTTATCGCCGGCCAGATCGAAGGCAAGCAGGCCGAGCGCCACCGTCGCAAGCCCGGTGCCAAGCAACGCGAGGATCTGGGCCAGGAAGAGATGCCGGTAGGTGCGGTTCTTGAGAACGGCAATCATGAGGAAGCGCCTTCAGAGATATTTTGCCAGTGCCTTGAGGTCGTCGATGAATTGGCGGTCCGGTCCCGCCTCGCGGTCGCTCGGCGTTCCCAGGCAATGATCGAGATGATCGTGAATGAGGGTCCGCTTGGCCTGCTGAACGGCCTTCTCCACGGCGTGCATCTGCTGCGCGATGTCGAGGCACGGACGCTCCGCCTCGATCATCGCAATGATGCTCTTGAGATGTCCTTCAGCGCGCTTGAGGCGCTTGACGATGTCGGGGTGAGAGGCATGAAGGTCGGCATGAGTCATTGCAGGAAGCTATCCCCCGGGGAGGATAGGGCAAGCGCCATCATCTCGCCACCGAATCGCGGGAAAGGTGCTCTTAACCATTGCGGGGGTATCGCTGGCACTATGGTCAACCGTCTTCAAAGCGTCGCGCTGCGCGTCGTCATCGCCTGTGCGATGGCGTTGTCGCTTATGCTGGCGCCGCCGACGGGATCAATGTCCCATGATCCGTTCACGGTTGCGCAGGCCGAGGCCGAACGCCATCAGGCGCTTTCCGCAGAAATTGCAGAACACGGACATTCCCATGACGATGGCTGGAGCGATGAGGCCCACTCGGGCCATCTCCACGGTCATGATGCGTCGGACCATCTGCACGACACGCCGGGCGACCCACCCGCAACGCCGGCCATGCTTATCGCCGTCAGCGAGAGCTGGGATGTCGCGAGCTTCTACGATATTCTCCCATTGCAGATATTCGAACTGGATCGACCGCCACGCGCCTGAGCGATAGCCCGGCCTCGGAAAACCAAGGCTCGTTCTTCCTCAATGCGGATATTGATCCATGACACGACCACCTTCTCGGGGTGGCGGTCGAACGCTTCCGGCGTTCGCTCCCCACCTCACGACCGGGCTCATCGCGCTCGGCTTGATGCTCGCCTTCGCGTCCTCGGCGCTGGCCCACGCGGTCACCGCCGGCGACCAGGGCTACATCCAGGAAATCAGCGGGGTGAATCTCATTCCGTTTATCTATCTGGGGGCCAAGCACATGGTCACCGGCTACGACCACATCCTGTTCCTGCTCGGCGTGATCTTCTTCCTTTACCGGATGCAGCACATCGCCATTTACGTGACGCTGTTTGCCATCGGTCATTCGACGACCATGCTTCTCGGCGTCTACTTCAACATCGGCATCAACAGCTACATCATCGATGCCATCATCGGCCTGTCGGTCGTCTACAAGGCGCTCGACAATATGGGCGCCTACCAGCGCTGGTTCGGCTTTCAGCCAAACACCAAGGCTGCGACGCTGATCTTCGGTCTGTTCCACGGCTTCGGACTGTCGACCAAGATTTTGGAATACGACATCGCTCCCGATGGCCTTGTTCCGAACCTCCTGGCTTTCAACGTCGGGGTGGAGATCGGCCAGCTTCTTGCTCTGGGCGCGATCCTGATCGTCATGGGCTTCTGGCGCAGGAGCTCAAGCTTCTTTCGCCATGCCTATACCGCCAACGTCGCCATGATGACCGCCGGCTTCGTGCTCTTCGGCTACCAGGTCGCTGGCTATTTCGTCTCCTGAGACATCTGAAAGGACAATTCCATGTACAACACAGACATGCCCACCCGCGCCGAACTTCCCTCGACGGGCAAACTTCTGCGCTCCACCGCGATCGCCGTCGTCACCGCGGCAGCTCTCCTCGTTACCATCGTGCTTCCGTCCGAATACGGGATTGATCCGACAGGCGTCGGCACCGCTCTCAATCTGACCGAGATGGGCGAGATCAAGATGCAGCTCGCCGAGGAAGCGGAAGCCGATGCTGCGATGGACGCGGCAAACCGTGCCAATCCGCCTGCGGTCGATACTGATTCTTCGATGCGCACCGAAACCACCACGGTTGCCCCGGTCGTCGCCCCTGTCGCTCCGCCGCCGCCACCGGCACCACCGGCACCCGAGCGCCAGTCCAGCATCCTCGGCACGATCGGCGCGCTGATCGTCTCGCCCGCCGCAGCGCAGGAGCAGCGCCAGGATGAGATGACCATCGTCCTCCAGCCTGGCGAGGGCGCGGAGATCAAGCTGACGATGGTCGAAGGTGAGGTTGCGGCCTTCGCATGGGCCGTCTCAGAAGGCGGCACCGTGAACTACGACACGCATGGTGATGGCAGTGGGCAAAACATCAGCTACGAAAAGGGTCGCAGCGTTGCCGCCGACGACGGTCAGCTTCAGGCGGCCTTCACCGGAAAGCACGGCTGGTTCTGGCGCAATCGTGGCGATGCACCCATATCGCTGACCTTGCGCACCAGCGGGACCTACACCGCCATCGAGCGGCTGGTCTAACCAAAATTGCGGTGGCGCCTGATCGACGCGCCGCCGCATTCTCAACCGAAAAGGACCTGCAGGATCAGCTTCGGCTTCTTCAAGGCCCCATAATTCCATGCGGTTCTGGCCGCAACGGGAGTTTCTGCAATGGCGATAAAGGGTCGATTTCGGCGGGCAGCTGCATCAAATGCGCCATGACCGCTTCGAAGAGGCAATGTGCGATCGTTGCCGATCAATTTGGGTGTTTGATACGCGGGAAATCCGGACGCTCACTCTGCCGCTTCTGCATAATGTGCGTTCGTGGAACGGTATGCGAGATAGTATGGTGGGCCGCAATATTCACTCGAAAGCAGATCAATCATGAGAATTTTCCAGTCAGCATTTTTGACTGTCTTCGTCTTCAGCCTTGCGATGCCGGCCCAGGGGCAGTCACTTCCATCTGGCGTACTCGGCAGTTGGGACATCTCGGCCGAGGGCTGTCGCACTCCTGGGATTTCGATGACTCAGATCGATGTCACAGTCGACAAGATCGAGATGTATGCTGGCAATGCGATTGTCAGAACGGTAGATCGATCCGGTCAGGTGACTTTTGTTGCTGCGGACTTCCTACAAACCGAAGGGGCCGTTGCTCTTGGAGAGCGGGAACGATCATATTTTCGATTTACCCAACGTGATGGAGCGGACCGCCTGAACTTCGTATGGAAGGACGTTCAGACCGTGGATCTCGTCCGTTGCGACGACATCAACGCCGGGTTCGAGGAAGCAATCGCCGAACGAAATTCTGCGGAGATAGTCAGTCATTTTGACCGGATTTTGCCCATACCGACCGGTCTTTGGGTCGTCGCCGGAAACGATTGCGATAGGCCGGCCAACGCATCGTGGCGCAGCTATGACGGGCAAGGTCTTTATGGCGCACGGAGCCGACGTTGCCGCATCGACAGCGTTTCCAGCGAAGGCAGCCGTTATGTCATCGAGCAGATTTGTTCTGCCACATACGACGGCAGCGAGACGAAGCACCGGGACACAATCGACATACAAGCACCAAAGCGTTTCGGCCTCATAGAAGACGGGGAATTGACGACACAGGACTTCAACTGGTGCGGGCCGCGCCTGCGGCCGTGATAGGCCGGTGGTGTGGCGGCCAAGAGGTGAAAAACCCGACTGTTCGTTCTTGGCCAGCGAACGGAAGCGGAAGTTGAAAGGGGGCAACATCTAATGAGCCAGAAAACCAGTAAGGCGGAAACGCCGGTGTGTCAGATGAACAACCTGACGGGTAGCTGGCCTTCAAGATTTATCGGGCTATAGCGTAAAATCGACGGTTTTGCATGTCGATTGGTGGGTTTGCGGTGATCGGCGGCAACATCGTACCATAGAAGGCAATCGTCGGTTATGGCGGGCCGAGACCAACGAAACTGAGAACTACATCTACGCTATAGCCCTCTGACTCTGGCTGGTGTTGGGGCCAGGTGAGGGGGATTGCCGCCTATTCGCCTTTGGCCAACGGAGGCGGAAAAGCAGCCATCCAGGTAGTCTATCGACTTCGACCGCAATGCGCCCCCATCCCGGTCATTCTTCACCCGCGTGCGCTATACTGAAAGCGGCCGTTTGCTTGGTGCACCCGCGAGCGTGTGCGACCGAGCGGAAAGTGGAGATCGTCCTTAAAACCGGCCCGGTGGCAAGCCGCGCTTTGCTGCATCGTCGGTGCCTGCGTCGCCTCATTTCTTCAGTTTCCTTTGCGGACGCGCCGCTTCCGCCGTGATCTTCGCGGTTTTAAGATCCTCTATCAACTCCTCGAGCTCAGCGAGGTGCGCAATGAATTCATCGGGCTTGGGCACCGGCACCGTATCGGATGCGGGATTGTCATGACTGTGCGTGTTTCCGACCACGCGATGATGTCTTTGATCGGCTCGTTCGCCATTGCCCCCACGTTGCTCTCAACTATGCTTCGAAGCGGCGTAGCTCACCACTTCGAATTTCATTAACCGGTTGATCTCGAGCTATTGCCGGCAGCATGGAAAGCAGATGTGCGCCTGACCACGGGCAGCTTCCAGACGACTATCGGCTGAAAGCCGACAGTCAACAAGCGGCCCCCCATACATCGGCAGGAAATCGGTTCCTAAGCACGGTTGCTAGACCGCTAGACCGGACGCGAATGACCAGAAAGCGGTGGCAAGACGACTGTCGGCTTTTGGACAGACTTGTCGCGATAACAGACATTTTCCCTTGCGGGATCAGCTCGTGTTATCAATGATCAAGCATGATCGTGTTTACCGATCATGATGCCTACATTGCTGCGGCGCCGGAAGCTCTCCGACCACTCCTTAAGCTCGTGCGGGCGCGGTTGGCTCTAACTCTTCCCGACGCTGACGAGGTAATTCAGTATGGCATGCCCGGCTTCTGCTCCGCAGGCTTGGTGATCGCAGGCTATGCCGCATTCAGCAAGCAGTGCGGTCTGTATGTTAGCAAGGGCGCCATCAGCACACATTTGGACGAGGTCGCGGCGGCCGGGCTCAAAGCATCGAAGACCGGTGTCACATTCTCACCAGCAAAACCGATCCCCAACGAATTGATTGCATCACTCGCCCTAGCTTCGCGAAAGGAACTAGGCGTCTGAACCTCCATTCCGCCGGGTCCGGTGAGAGGTGGCTTGCTCTCTTTGCGGTTTGACTCCCCTAGCTCGTCCGCGTCGCATTGCCCAAGTATGGCTTCATTGTCCTCAGTGCACGTGCTTCTGCGTTGTTGGCGGGCTTTCCATCTTCTTGGTCTATCCAACTCCAAGCAAGGGCGCCCCTACGGGTCAGATCTTGACCATCGGGTGTGCTCGCGAATTCTTGCATTTCATTGGGAGCACATCAGCGTCGCCAGCGAGATACAGCGAAAGAGCGCGCAAGGACTCTTCCCATCCAACACCTGCAGCGGCGGGACCGTAGGTTTCCCAATGGTCGTTGGGCAGAACATGGTGACTCACGCGGAGCATAGTCCATTTCTTGTTAGCAGGAACAAGATCGACATCGACGCGGCTGACATCTCCCTGATACTCCCAAGTGATCGCGAGGCGTCGGTCTGGTTCGCATTCCAGGATCGTGCCCTCGGTGCTGCTTCTTGTCAGTGTATACCTGCCCCCAGGTGCTAGACTAGCCGCTAACCGGCGAACGATTGGGGACGCCCTCGGGCAAAATCTCTGGGACGGTGAAGAACACGCCGTCCATAGTGGGATTCGGCGTCGGGGTGATTGACGTCTGCGGCGATCCGGCGACACCGGTCAGGAGCTGGATGCGAGCCAGCATCGCGAAATCCTCATGCACCGTGTTGTGGCAGTGATTGACGTAGGCACCGCCGTACTCGCCGAATTGCACCTGGAACGTAACGCTCCCGCTTTCACCGAGGCGCCAGACGTCCTTGCGGGCGAGATGCTCGGTGGCCGGGAAGGGCGCACCCTTTCGAGACATGGTCACGCCCTCTTCGAAATGCAAATGGATCGGGTGGTCCCATCCACCGCCGCTATTCACGTAGGTCCAGTGCTCGACGTCACCTGCCTGCGGAATCACCAACGATATGCGGTTGGCATTGAAGGAATGTGCCGCTTCCCCATTGATCTTGACCGTCCAGGGAAAAGAGGAGGTTTCCGGACAGTCTGGCGTGCATTGGTTATCGGAGCCTCGGGAGTCACCACCGCCCGATCGCCCGAATTGCACCACACGTGTACGTACCGGCGGTACGATAGGGATCTGTTCGGTCAGCGTTGTTGGCACCAAGCTGCGATCCGGCGTGGTAGAGCGATGGATGAAGCCGGGCACGTCGACGCTCTCCAACGATCCGACGATCCGGAACTCCATGAAAGGACCCACGACCGGGTCAGTCCGGTCGCCGCGTAGCGCCTTGGCGAGTGACAACTCCTTGTCGGGTCCGCGCCCGTTCTTGTGATGAAGTGTATTTACGAAGTTGAGCTTGTCGCCAATACGAAATTGGGAGAAGTCAACGACTATATCGTAACGCTCCGCTATGCCCTGCTTATCGAGCGAGGTCAGCGTGATTGGGTGAACGAACAGATTGCCGTCGTTGGCAATCTGCTTGATCGGCACGGCACGGCCATGAGCATCGACTAACGCAATCTTCCAAAAGCGCGATATACTCGCGTTGAGAATGCGAAACCGGTATTTGCGAGGCAACACTGACATGAACGGCGCATATGACCCGTTGACGATGGGCATATCGCCGAGTGTTCCGTCAGTGTTGAATATGTCAAAGAACAGCTGACCCTCGGCGTCAAAGCAGGCATCCCAGACGATGAGATTTACGTCGAAGTCCGTATTGCCCCAGTCGAGTAAAACACCACTTGGCAGCCGTAGATTAACGCCGTCTGCCAGCTCCTCATTGCCTCGATCAGGGCCGCTAGACATGTTGATTGCGCCGAGGTTGCCTTTGTAGACGTTCTCCGCCGTGAAGAAAAAGCGGTGGTCGTGCGCCCACATCGAACCCTGGATTTCGCGGAAGTCACCCTTGACGTTTACGAGACCGCCATTGCCGTCTGGCCCTGAGGCACGCCTGTCAGTCGCCTGGGTGTTAATACGGTCAGCCCGAGCCAGCGTGGTGCTCCAACGGTAGTCATAGAATGTGCCTGGAAAATGGTGCACATTTGCCGCTCCGTCGCTCTCAGCGCCATTATGCGCATTATGGAAATGCAACTGCGTCTCGTTGCGACCGAAGCCGTGGTTCTGAGACCGATCGATGGGAAGATTGTTGTAGATGCGCGTAAGTATCGGTTCGCCGTAGCGCGCCTTTATAAGGAAAGGAGGCAGCCGGCCCGCCGCGTTGCGACCGGAACCGTAACACCAGAAGCTGTCTGGATCTTGATACGGCAAAAGCTCGTGACATCGAGTATCGCCGCCTGTCTCGCCGATGGTCATGATGTAGCCGACCTCAGGGAAATATTCGTCCCAGCGTTGATGCGCAAAAGTCTCCCCTGGTGGTCTGCCCTCTATCGGTACCCGGCCCGTCAGAGGGTTACGGAAAGGTGAATTCTTCGGATCAAGCGAGAAGTCAGTGTGATAGGAGAGGCGACGTGCCGGGAGCTCATTAAGGCTCCTCGGGAATTTTGCAACGAACCCGCGACCGTCCTGGGAGTAGCTGCGCTCCAGTGGGATCGGCTGCTGTAGGTTGCAGCGATACAACTCCGTTGTGAATTTCTTGGCGCCATACAGTGGGCTGCGGGGTATTCCGGTCGGCACCTGCGCATAGGCACTCTGCGCGAATGGGCTGAGCCCGTTCTTTAGCGCCAGGGCGCCCGTGGCCGTGAATATTCCCCAACGGATCAGGTCGCGCCGCGACACCTGCTCCTGACCGAGCGCAAGAACAATTTCAGCTCGATTTCGCCGAGCCCTCTCTGCTTCGAGTTGTCGAATACGTGAAGCACCATCCGTTATAAACATTGCGTCGCCCCTCGCTTAGTTTCGATAGAGACTTCACGATAATTAATATCTTATATTGGTGATCTTTTGTGGTCATGCGCTTAAATATTGAGCGGGTCAATTCGTAAAACTACTTACGGCTGCAGCAAAATATCTAGTTCATCACTTTCGCTCAGAAGACCGCGCCATGTTGGGAGAGTGAGGCGCGAGCCGACTGCTGTCTGAGCGCGTAAGCAAACCTCAGTTTTGTCCGGGATGGGCGCGCTTTTTATAAGCATGCCGAAGTCGAGCCAGCGATATGCGTCTTGGGGATACGCGGTCACGGCGTGTTCAGGCGGCGTCAGGATATTCTATCGCGGATGCCGGCGCCGACGGGTTCGCCGAGGGCGTTAGAAGCCTGGGCGGGCCTGCAAGCCGATTTTTATAGCGTAGCGTATCGGCCCGGCAGAAATAATGCTGCTCAGGACATGAACGTTGTCGGCCAATCGCGACATTGCCCGGAACTCGATGACAAACAAATCAAATACCAGATCCCTGAAGCTGAGTGGAGCGATCCACGTCCACACGCGGATCGCTCCACCAAATGGACTTTATTAGGCTTTTTTCCTGCGACGGCCGGACGCGGTTTGGCGATCTGATCTGTCTCACGTTCGCGCCAGTTTATCACATCTGCGACCTGCGAGAGCATTCGCCACTTGTCTGGATCTGGGTGAATCTCGGAGGCAACTCGATCGACTTATCGAAAAGGTCGACCATTATTGATCACTTAAATGGTGGTGGTCGTTTCGCCCGGACCACTTCCCAGACTTTTGCGAGTTCTTCGATCGATGAAAAATGCTCCATCTTTCGACCTTCAGTGAATACCGAGGCAAGATCGAAGTTGCGGATAACGCCGAGTCGTCGCTCGCCGAGCGGGCGACCGACGGAACTTTGACGGCGCACAGCCAGTGTCGGTCCCGTCCACTCCGCCGTATCGTTGATCGCTGCGATGTCCGCCGCAGCTGCACGCGTGGGGATGGTCATATAAATCCTCTGACCGAGAAATTTGGAAAGGCGGCAGACTGCCGCCTTCACGTTGATCGTTAGAGCGACGGCATGATGAGCAGCGCGGCAGTTGAGATGATCGCAGCCATCAGAACAAGGACGCACGCCAGTTTCACGTCCTGCGTCCGCCCGCTCACTGCGTCTGCGTTTCAGCCGGGATCGGGGCGATCGCGTCCATAGGGGCGGTTACATACCAAAGATATCCGAAGGCTACTGCAGCAAGGATAAGAATGCCGCCCATGATGTTTCGCTGATTTTCCGGCGTTTGAACTTGGGTCATTGGATGTCGCCTTTGATAATGGAAGTTGTGCCGCTCGCTTTCACGACGGTTTAGACTTCACTGTTCTAGGCTAGGTGGCGGCGCGATGATGTTGTGCGGCTGACCGGTCAACGCTTTTGCCGAGGTATTTGCCAGTCGGCTGGAGTCCTAACACACTATCGCTATCGGGAGAGATCAATTCGTTCGGCTGCGGATTGCAGCGATGCGTCCAGCCGCTGTCGACCTTCTTGACCTTCAGCATAAATTGCGGCGACGATGCTCCATCGGGCCAAACTACTCGCGCCCTCGGTCGCTCCGGTGCGGACGATGGGCGTCGGCTAGTCGGGGAAGCTGCCGGGCAGGGGCGGAAGATTACTCGTCTGGTCGCGCATGGTGCGAGCAAGCTCAATGATTGCCGCCTAGCCCTATGCCATTGAGTCGAGGTTGCACATGGCGGCGAGGACGCCTAAATTTCATATCAACAGCCAGTAGCAGCCGGCGGACAGTCATTACGAACAGAGTGAACGCGAGCAAGATGGCTTTCTTGGACCACACGCCGCCGATGTCGTTGGTGGCAACATACTCCAGATTCGCAAAGGTTATGTCGTCAGCGTCCTCGCCCTCGCAAGCGGCTGCACACCATGCTTCCAATGCGGATGACTTGCCAGCAGGTTCGCATGTAAGTGTTCGACGATCTCGGGTCGCCGGCAGGCCACGGCTGGCGCCGGCCCGTCCGCCAAGCGGTAGTTGATGAGCAAGCACGTCTGGGACAGGACGAATTGAGCAACGAACAAAGCCGGATGATTTTCCAGATGGGGCGAGTGCCTGCCAAGGTGGCCAGACGGCGTGATCAACTACGAAAAAGACGGAAGCGTTGCTGCCGATGACGGTAAGCTCCACGCGGCCTTCACCGTCCAGCAGGGCTGGTTCTAGCACAGTCGTGGAGATGCTCCATGTCACTGACCTTGCTCATCAGCGGGACCTGTTCGACAATCGAACGGCTGGTTTAACCATAGGCGGTGTGGCAGGGTCGGCTGCAGCGTTGATGTTGACGGTGTAGAACAGAACGGCAGGTTTACGGCCGCCACGTGAGCATCTGGGACGGCGACAATGAGGTCGCTTCTTTCCGTTCTTGGTCTGCAAGAAGGATCGAGTTGGCCGCAGATTCGACGGTTCTCATTCCCGCTTGACGGAGACGCGGTGATCGGCGGCGAAAGCGCACCTCCGAGGACAATCGGCGGCTAATGGCGGGCCATGCGAGATAGCGATGAGAACTATGTCTACTCCATAGCCCTCTATCCCTCTCCTAAATAGCGACGTCTGCTTTCCACCCCATTTTTGGTCATTCAAGACTAGCTGGGGAATCTTCGAATGCAGCCATTCGCTTAGGAGGTGACAACAACGAATCCAAAGACCGGCGACGAGCACCTACCAACTACCCACTGACGATCCTATTCCATGCGCTTGGGGGCGTCATAAATAATAGTCTTCCCTCCACGGATCGCTCCCCCGTCAGTCACCGCCCTTGTCGTCGCCCCGGCTGTGATCCAAGACGACAAGATCGGGTAGCCGGTGCTCAAAGACATCGAATGGATGCATGCCGTCCGCAACAAACGCATCAATCATCGCCTCGCGCTCAGGATCGCTGCGCCAGTGGCCCTGCGGAAATTCGAGCAGCGGGCTCACCGTGACGGCCTCATAGGCGACGCTCAGCGAACCGAGCTGAAACTCGATCATCTTGGTAACCAGCGCCTCATCGGCATGTTCGGCATAGGTCCGCAGCACATGCTGGATCAGAGCTAGGTCGCCATCGGAACGCCGTAGTAGCCGCTCGAGCGTGCGAAAATTGATCACCCTGGTGCTCTCGGCACCGAAGAACATGCCGGCATTGTCGGAGGTGATGATCAGATGCTCGATTCCGACGACAACGCCCTTGAAGTGCGGATGGCCTTCCTTCGGCAGCATCCGCGAGAGAAAACGCATGCCGTCCTCGGTTTGGATGAAGCGCTTCAGCACCTCCACCTGCCGGAAGGCCTTGGACACGCTGTCCTTGTTGAGCACCTTGAGCTGATCCTTCGCCCAGCGCGGCGGCACCGGGCATTTCAGCTCGCACACGAACATCATATAGCCGAGCGTCGGCTCGACCGAGATTACAAGGAGGTCGATATCCGGCAACGACGCGTCGAATTCGCGCAGCGACACTTCGCTGTGGCAGATGAAGCCCTCCGCCTCCCACGCCGACTTGACGCGTCGGACGAACGCGCTGCCGATCTCGTTGCTGACTTGCTCGAGGAAGGCGTTCGGGCGCCGCTGGGCGATGACGCGCAGCACGTTCACCAGCCCCTCCGCGATCGCGAAATGATGCGGCCGCATGACGATCCTGCCATCCGGCTCCCCCTCCCGCATCAGCGAGAAATAGCTCGCATCGACCCGTCCTGCCGTCGCGTCGCGGTCGTACACCATGTCCTTCAGGATCTTTCGCGCGGTATCAGGGCCGATGCCCAGATCCTCCTCGATCCCGTGGAGCAGATCTGTTTCCGGCATGTAGACGGCGCCGACTGCGTCCTGCGCGCGCGCAAAATAGCGGTGGTATAGCGCCTTCATCAGCAGCATTCGGTAGACGCTCAGGAACTGCTCGTAGGTGTATCCACCCAGATCGATCTGGCTGTCGGGCGATATCAGGGAAAAATAGGCAGCGAGCTTGAGATCAGCCTCTTCGCGCATCAGCGGCTCGGCCGTTTCCAGATTGGACGTGACTACGCCCTCCGGCTCATCCTTGAGCAGGCGCAGGATCTCTTCCGAGTGGTTGAAGTCGCGGAAATAATGCTTCGACCCGAGCAACTGATCATTGTGTACCGTGAAAAACTGCCGCGGGATCGATTTGTCCGCGAACCGAATCTCGACCCGTCCGTCCTGAAACGACCAACTCATCGCGCCGGCAACATTGTACGAGTAATACAGGTACTCGCGGATCATGTAGAAATGCGACGCGAAGACGAGGTCCTCCATCATCTGCCTCTGGTCGGTCTCGCGTTCGATATCCGACGCGGCACCGTCCTCGCCCGAAACGAAGCGGTCCGCGAGTATCGAATAGCCGCGATCAATGTAGCCCACCTCATCGATACCCTTCTTGAAGGCGCCGATCTCGTGAAGCTCCGACGCGAGTCGGAGCGCGCTGGTGCCCGACCAGCCTCGCGTTGGAAGCGCGTCAAGCGCCGCATCCAGCTGGCGCTCGAAATCCTGCACCTGCTTTTTCAGTTCCCGGTCCATCATCGCCCAGCTTCGTGTTGGTCGCGCGCTAGGTTTACATGCACGCAGTCATGAAGGTCCCGCACTTCAGGTTCCGGGCGGTGACATGCCGAGCCCTTCGTAGATGCCCTTTAACTTGGCCCAAGCCGCATCGAGCATGGGCTTTGCGGCGTCACGGCTATAGCTGTAGTCATCGTTGGTCGCGTTTGTGCGAACAACGAGACACCACTCGCCCTTCGCAATGACGTGTGAGCTATTCCTCCGGCATTTGCGCTGGCGCTGTGCCTGCTCAATCTTCACGTCGATCAGAATGTCCCTGACTTTAGCCATCCTTCTTCCCCTTCAGGGCGTCGCGCACACTGTCTCCCAGCATGTCGAGCGCAGCCAGTGCGTCCTCGTTGTCGCCTGCGTCAGGCGCCTTACGGCTCCCAGATTTGATGCCGAGATGTTCGTTGATCGCCTTGTTCAGCAGCGACGTAACGGCAGCCCGGTTATCACGCCCTGCGACGGTCTTATCGCGCTGGCCGACTTCTCGGCCGGCGGGCGAGAGTTTCAGATCCTTGAGAATGCGGGCGACGACGGAGCCCGTGCGTTCGGAGAGCCGCTTGCGCGCGCCAACCCGCCGCGCCTGCGGCTGCACCGGAAGGTCGCCCGCACTGCTGACTTGGGACAGCTCTTCCTGCTTTCGGCGCAGCGTCTCCCTGAGCTTGTCCTTCGCGATGACGTCGCGCAGGCGCAGGCCCGCGCCGATCTCATGTTCCAGCATCTCTTCCAGAACGCGATCATCTTCTGGATCAAGGAACGACCGATTGATGAACGAGCCGACGATCTCGTTATCGACCAGCATCCCGATGTCGAAGCGACGAGGCTCTCCCGATCCGTCGCCATCGCCATTCTCGTCACCGGCCTCCAGCCACTTCTTGACCATCGCCTGGTCATCGAAATCGAGTTCGCGGAAATCGTCCCAATGGGCGTCGGTGTTCAAGCCCACATGGGAGACCACGAAGGCGTGGTTGTCCGGGTGGTCGGGCTTCGTCTCATGGACGACGCGCATCACGCGCCCAACGAACTGGATGTAGGGCGACAAGCTTGCGAACGGCCGGAAGATGGCCGCCACGCTCAGGGGCGGATGATCAAAGCCTTCGCCGAGCATCTGCACCTGCACGATGCAATCGAGCTTGCCGCTGCGCAGATCGGCAAGAACCGCGTCCTGCTTGTCTCGATCCATCTCACCGTAGATTTCGGCCGCCTTCAGGCCCCGCTCTTCATACAGCCCGCGCACCTGGCGGGCATGGTCGACTGAACAGGCGACGGCGATGATCTGGTGGCGGAAACCGCTGCGCTCACGCAGCTCCTGGAGGTATTTGATGCTGGCGTCGACGATGTGGCGATTGCAGTCCGGCGCCAACGCGACACCACGTCGAAACCATGCATGTTCCCGCAAGGCCATCACCTCCTCCAAGGTGTGCCGTTTCGTATCGTCGCGGTAGGTGAAGGACAGCTCTGAAGGCGCGACGTTCCGGGAGTGGATTTGCTTGATGTACCCCTTCACCATCGCCCGGGTGAAGGGGTAGCGATAGATCACTTTGCCGACCGGCCGCGTTCCGTCACCCCGGAACGGCGTCGCCGTCAAGCTGACGACCTTGGCGTTCGGAAAACGATCGAAGACCTTCGCCCAGCTCGGGGCCACGTTGTGGTGGCCCTCGTCGATCATGATCATGTCGAAATAGTTCGGTGGAAACTGCGGGAGCCAGCGATCGGCCGCGCTGGCCAATTGGTGGATGTTGGTCACGACGAATTGGCTCGCGTTGCAGTCGTGGAGATTGGCGTCGACGCCATCCAAGACAGCCCGGAATGGACCCGCCGAAAAATCGTGGAGCGCCCCCGTTCTCCGCCAGAAATTCTTCGGGTTGCTGATGTCGAGCGACTCCGCGACGCCCGACCGGATCGTCAAATTCGGTGTGATGACGAGCGCGCGGCCTTTGGCGACGCCGAAGGGCAATGTCGCAATGACGCCGGTCTTTCCGCACCCGACAGGAATCTGCAGGATCACCGGCTCGTTCGAGGCTTCGAAGTGGGTCCGTACTGCCCGGTGGGCGCCCTGCTGCGGCTCGCGGATCTTGGGGTTCGCCTCAATGTCCGCGGTGAGGGTCTGAAACATGTGGTTTGGCTCGTCGGCGGCCTGTTCAGCTCGCCGATACTCGAGCCGGAAGGGTTCAAGATCGGGTCGCCGATAGAAGCGATAGCCGCTTCCCGGACGACGCACCGGCTTGAGCTTGTCGGAGGCATCCCACCGTCGAAGCGTGTCCTTCGAGACGCCGACATACTCGGCGGCCTCGGCAAGGGTTAGGAAATCAGGGGCATCATTCTGTGACATGCTGCAACCTTATGCAAAACTATGCATTCAGTCAAGCTTTTGGGCAACGCTTCTCGCGCACTTGGGAGCTTCGGATGCCAATAATGACGCTGCCATAAATCTCTTGCGCTCATACAATATTTTGTATAAATCTATCGTGGCCCCGCAGGCGGCGTTCCGGGGGGAGCCTGCAAGGAACACTTTTCGTCATGCAGGTTCAGGTTCGAAAGCTCGAAGGCAGTTGGGATCTCGGTTACGCGCTCCACAAGCATACGCTGTCGAGCGTCTACCTAGGCGACGACGAATACGGCCACCCTCGATTTGACACGACGCGCTCAGAGCCCGGCGAGGCGCTATTCCAAATTAAATATCGAGCCGATTGGAATCAGGTGCAGCCACTCGCAGCGCAAGTGCAGCAATCCTTGCTGCCGTTGTTCGGCAAGATCGGCCTGATTATCCCGATGCCCGCCTCAACGGTGCGTGCGCGCCAGCCAGTCAATGAGATCGCCAACGAACTCGGCAAACTGACGAAAACGCCAGTGTTCGACGACATCATCGTCAAGGCGCCCGCGCCCGAAGGCAGCTCGCAGCTCAAGAACCTGCACGGCCGCGAGGCGAAGGACGCCGCATTGGAGGGACGGTTCAGCATCAACCCGTCCATCACCAATGAAGGGTGCTGGAACGCGCTTGTCCTTGACGATCTCTTTGACACGGGCGCCACGATGGACGCCGTCTGCAAAACGCTGCGCACGTACAAGAAGATCAACCACGTCTACGCCGCTTCGATCACATGGAAGTAATGCCATGACCACTGTCTTCATCGCCGGATCAATCTCCATCAACCGCCTACATGAGAAGGTGGCGGATAGGATCAACAAGATCGTGTCTTCAGACTTCAACGTCGTGGTCGGAGACGCCGATGGTGCCGATACCTCAATTCAGGAATGCCTCCAGCGGTACCAAGCCGGAAAGGTGACCGTGTATTGCACCGGGGACTCGCCCCGAAACAATGTCGCAGAATGGCCGGTCCATAGGGTCGTCTCGAAGGCGAAGGCGGGCACGCGCGCCTATTTTACCGCCAAAGACCTGGAGATGGCGCGCCACAGCGACTATGGCCTCATGGTCTGGGATTGCAAAAGCACCGGCACACTCAGCAATGTCATCGAGCTTCTTCGAGAAAAGAAGAAGTCCGTGGTCTTCGTGAACAAGAACAAGGATTTTGTCACCATATCGGACAAGGACGGCTTGGAGCGCCTTGTCGCCTTCATGTCGGATCATGCTCGCGCAAAGGCAGAAGAGAAGATTGGCCTCACCGCGAAGATCGCCAACATCGCCCACGAACAATTCTCGCTGGACATCGGTGCGAACAGCGAATTTTCAGCAAGCCCGGTGAAGGATCTGGAGCCGTCAGCACCAGCCGAGGCGAGCCCGGAGCAGACCGAGAGCGTAAAGTTACGCGCGGCGCTCATGACGGCGCTCAAAGAGCATATTTCCCGCGCGCATCTCAGCCAGTCTCAAGCGGCCAAAGTCTTTGGGGTGACCCAGCCGCGGATCTCAGACCTTACGCGTGGCAAGGTCGACCTGTTCGGCCTCGACGCCTTGGTTAACATGGCCGCTACGGCGGGCTTGCGCGTGGAGATGCACGTTCGCGAACCTCGCGTCACTGTCGGCTGACACTGTTCGAGTCGGTTAGTAATGTTAGTCTGGGTGCTTCTGGGTTGCTCAGAAAGTGAGAGTAATCCGATATAACCCACTGCTCTGCCTAATGTTAAGGCATGTTGTCCTGTGTCGAGGGATGCTTTTTGAGCAAATCTATTGGATCAACGCCAAGCACATTGGCGAGCGCTTCGACGGTCTCCAGCGTTGCGTTTCTACGCCCAGCTTCAGCACCGCTTAGATAGGCTCGCGCTAGTCCGGCCTTTGCCGCCAGCTCTTCTTGCGACATGCCCTGTCCGCGTCTGATGCGCTGAAGGTTGATCCCAAAACTCGATTTAAGGCTCATCGGACACAAAAGTAGCATCTCTTCCTTTAATGCAACGCACTATAGTGTAGATTTTAGCGGCAGGGGGGTCTATGGTTCTAAGCCAGCGACGCGTGAAGATTGGTCAGGACGTGCGTGCTGGCCGATGGCTAAACCTCACGACAGGAGTGGCAGCGTGAATCTGAGACTGGCAGGATACGCGTGCCTTCGATGTGAAAGTCGGTTCCCGGCAGAGCTTTCAGTCGATTCCACGGGCTGTCCCAATTGTCGTGCCGTTGCGCCGGCAAACCTATTTCCAGTCAGTTCTCCTGACGTGCTGGACAGCGCCCCAGCGAAAAAGTCGGCGGTGGCTGCCGCTTCATCGCTGTGGCGGTATGCGGACGCACTTCCTGTAGAGAGCCACGAGTCTGTGAGTCTGGGGGAGGGATTGACGCCGCTTCTTCATCTTGAGCGCATGGGACGGCATTTTGGACTTGAACGCCTGTTCGTCAAGGATGAGGGACGAAATCCCACCTGGTCGCACAAGGATCGGTTCTCGACGGTCATGGTGTCATACGCGCGATTGATGAACGCGAAGGTCGTGGCAACGGCCTCGTCAGGAAATGCCGGCGCCTCGCTTGCCGCCTACGCGGCGGCGGCGGGTATCGGCTGCGTTGTCTCGACCTTCGCCGCGACATCGGGAGCGATGGTCTCTCAGGCAAGGAGATATGGTGCCACCGTGATACCGTTCGAATCCAAACGAGATCGTTGGTCATTTCTTGCCGAGGGAGCCAAGCGACATGATTGGCTGATTGCCTCCCCCTACCATGCTCCCGTTGTCGGCAGTCATCCCATCGGGGTCGCCGGCTACAAGACCCTGGCCTACGAGATTGTCGATCAACTGGGCGGCCCGCCGGATTGGTGCATTCTGCCTGTCTGCTACGGGGACGCGCTGATCGGCCTCTGGCATGGGTTCAAGGAACTCAAACAATCCGGAAGACTGGATCGACTTCCCAAATTGGCTGCGGCCGAAGTCTATGGCTCTCTTGGCCAGGCTCTGAAAGTGAAGTCGGATGTCCTTGTCGACTGCCCGATGCCGTTCGAAACGCTTGCGGTATCGATCGGGACGCAGCGAAGCACATTTCAGGCTTTGCATGCCTTGCGTCAGTCGGGCGGTGTCGCTGTTTCCGTCGTCAATGAAGAGCTTCTGGACATGCAGGGCCAGCTTGCGCGTCGGGAAGGTTTATTTGTCGAACTGACGTCGGCCGCGCCCCTTGTTGCGATGCAGAAGCTGATCGGCGATGGCGTCATCCGGTCGGATGAGCGGGTGGTCGCCATTGCGACTGCCAGCGGTTTAAAAGATATGGATCTGTCGGGGGGGTCGACAAAGACGCCTGTCAAACCGTTCCCTTCAATCGGCGCCGCGCTAGCTCATGTGGAAGAACGGGGCGTTTGACGGTGGACTGTATCGTTGCGCATGACGTCTTCAAGAGACCGACGCGCCCATGGGAAACAGGTCCAATCTGCCTCACTCCCTGCAGTAATCTCTGATATCGGCGTGGGCGCATCCAACGTTGCGCTGGTCCATTCCGGATGGTTGTCGAGCCAAGCCTCACTGAACACCGTGTCGATGTGACGATAACCCTCATCGGGCATGATGATTGCGACGCGCGCACCCGGGTGCGCGTTGCCGATCCATTGACCGACAAGACCTGCAGCACCGCTGGTTGGTCCGACGAATAACCCGTAGCGACGAAGGAGATGGTGGCAATGCTGCCAGGCTGGATAAGCGCCAACCCAGTGGATCTCATCCACCAGTTCGTGTCGTACATTGGCGGGCAGGACGCTGTTACCAAGGCCTCGAAGCAGGCGCTTTCCGACTGGATGACCAAAGAGCACGCTGCGGTGTGTGTCGACTGCCGCGATCTGAAGTCCTGGAAAAATAGCGCGTAAAAAGTGGCCGGTACCGCAAAGCGACCCACCCGTGCCAATACAGCCGACCAGCCAGTCGATCTGTCCCATCGCCTTGGTGAGCTGTTCCGCCAGACGTGCATAAGCCAGCCAATTCCCATCACTGTCATACTGGCGTGTCCAGTAGACGGCTGGGTCTTCCCGGACCAGACCACTGATTGCCTCGAGGCGTCCTGTCTGGTTGCCGTCCCCTCTTGGATCATCAACCGCGATGACCTTGGCTCCCAGCAGTTGCAAGCGATGCTGATACTTCGCATCGATCAAACTCGAGGCGGTGACAAGCGTAAGACGATAGTCTCGCGCAGCGGCCAACAATGCGACTGCCATGCCAAATGTACCCGATGTCGTTTCGACAATACGGCCACCCGGTCGCAGGTCCCTTTGACGCGCTGCCCGATCGAGAATGTATCGGGCCGGCATCAATTTCATGATTGGAAACGATGCGGCCAACACACTCTTCGATAAATTGTAAAGACGGGGCGTTTCCAGATCACGAAAATAGTCAGCATCAACGGTCATCGAAGTTGTGCTCCGCAGAGATCGAGAGCTGTTCGACGTCGGTGAATCCGGCGTTCTGGATGTCCAGTGCGATTGCCGAAAGACGGGCGTTCAGTTTCGGTTGACTGGCATCCATCATGATTCCGAAAAGGCTTCCGCTGTGGGAGACCTGCAGCCCGCTGGCGCCGTGCCGGTCAGCCACTTCCTGCGCTCTGCTGAAGCCATTTTTTGCCAAGTGTTGCTGACTGATCCGTGCACTCAATGACGCAGCTCGACCCAACAGCATCGGATCCTGGTACAGTACTGCGCGCCTGACCGCGCTGAGGGCGCAGCGAAAAGCTTGAATCTCGTCCGCGTTGTACCGGGCTCTCGAAAGGGCGGTGGTGCTGATGGGCGAGGCGTCGCTGGACTTGAAACTAATCAGCGCGAGCGGAGGCAGGTCTCCGCCGAGGTACTCCAGAACGATCCCATCACGGTGCGCGAACAAGACGCTGGTCTCTTCGAACGCTATCGCATCGGATGCGCGTTCCGCCGCCACAGCGATCTCACTTGCTATCGTCGCTGATGCGGTGCGGCCGAACGCATCGAACACTGCCTTTACGGCTGCAACGACGTCCGCGCTGGAGGAGCCGTATCCATGTCCGATGGGGATATCGCTACGAATTTCCAAAGAACCGCCGTGGACGTTCAAATTCAATTTCTGAAGCGCGAGTTCCGCCGCTCGCGCCGCCTTGTGACGATCGGTCGGCTGAACGCGCACACCGATTTGGGAGTCGGGCTTGAAGGTCGCAAAGGCGTGTTTGGAGCGCAGAGGCAGGCTCACCAGCGCCCGTCTGAGAGATCCATCATGCCATTCGAACGCTCCCTGGATCAGTTCACCGTGATGTGCGCAAGCATAGGCTGAGCCAGCGACTTGGCCATCCGGCCGTTGGTTGATCGTTAAAGATGAGCTTTGAGCCTTCATGACCAAGGTGGTTCCGAAACGTCAGCAGGAAACAAGCTTGGCAAGAATGCAGATGGTCGTCACTTCATGGATTTATGTATTGTCCACCCCACCCGAATTTGATCTTTGGATTTACGAATTCGCCTTCCACAAGCGACGCTTCTACACTGGTGAGTGATTGCTCCATGTAGTGGTGCCTGCTCTGGATGAAGGAGAGGCAGTGTGAAAACTGAAGGTCCCACCACCCGTTACTTTCCCCTGTCTTTCCCGTCGGTGGACCTAAAGGTCTGCGAACGGTTCATCCCAGACTACTTTGCCGGGGGAGCTGTGGCAGCGAGGCTCAACCGGCCAAAAACGACGGCCGCACGCACGTGCTTCGAAGAAAATTAGATCTTCGTTGCGATGACGCGGATTTCGACAGCTGTAGACATTCGCCAATTGCGGTACTTCGTGGTCGCGGCCGAACAGTGCAGCTTTCGCAAAGCGGCCGATTACATGCGTGTTCAGGCATCGTCGGTCAGTCGAGGGATCAGGGACCTTGAAGATGAAATTGGTGCTTCATTGTTTCAGCGGTGTTGCAGCGGCGTGACGCTGACGGAGGCCGGAAAAAGCTTCCTGGAGGGAGCAACGCAAGTCCTCGCAATCATCGAACGTGAAGCGCAGCAGGTGTCTCGGGTGGGACGAGGCGAGAAGGGTCGCATAAGGATCGGCGTCTTCGCATCGTTATCGTCTCAGTTTCTCAATGATCTGATCGAGACTTACGCGACGCTTTATGAAGATGTGGAACTCGAGTTCATTGACGGCGTACCGGAGCGGCACGTCGCTGGTATCAGGCAGGGCAGTCTGGATGTCGCGTTTTTGCCCGGTACGAATGATTGGGTCGAATGTGCCTGCGTTCATCTCTGGTCAGAACGCATGTTCGTCGTCTTACCCGTTGATCACCCACTGCGGCGAAAAAGGCAGGTGAGTTGGCACGATTTAAAGTCTGAGATCTTCCTCGTGAACGAAATCGGGCCATGGACGATGTTCGAAAAGCATGTCGTGCGCCGTTTCGTGGAACTTGGCTATCAGCCGAATGTCCGTCTGCATTCGGTCGATCGGGAAAACTTGCTGCCACTCGTGGCTCTGGGTCATGGCCTCTGTGTCACACCGGAATCCGTGACAAGGCTGCGGAGGCCACGGCTTATATACCGCCCGATCTGCCAGGAAATCATTGCGTTCAGAGCCGTATGGTCGCCCAGAAACGATAACCCGGCTTTGCGAAGACTCCTCAGTCTGTCTAGAGCGAAAGCGGTTTGACGTTTCTTCCTGTTCGCCCAACGTCGACGGTCAATGAACCAATTTGTGATCGGGAAGACGACCACGCAGTCACATTGCGGATCTCTATACGTCTGTGCTGAACCGAGCAAACTCGACGCGATGCGTTTCCTCGGAGACCGCGAATGGTGACAGTGGCCATGATGGCATTCGTCAAAGCTGGTTTGCAGCACTGTCAAAACTGACGAGATGGTAGCCATCGTCGGGCGTCTTTCAGAAGCTCAGTTGCTGCCAAACCTCCAAACCGGGATGCCAAGCTTCTTCGCTTTGTCCGCGAGGTTGTCCTGGATGCCGGTGCCGGGAAAGACGATGACCCCGATCGGCACTACGTCCAGCATCTGATCGTTGCGCTTGAACGGGGCGGAGCGGCCGTGCTTGGTCCAGTCGGGGGCAAAACCGATCTGCGCGACGCCGCGGTGGTCGGCCCAGCGGGCAGCGATCTTCTCAGCCCCTTTCGGAGACTTGCCGTGCATTAGCACCATGTCAGGGTGCTTCGCGAGGACTTGGTCGAGCTTGGCCCAGATCAGTTGGTGGTTGTTGAAGTCGAGCCCGCCGGTCAGCGCGATCTTCGGCCCGGCGGGCAGCAGCACCTCGCGATCGGCGCGCTTGCGTGCGGCGATGAAGTCGCGGCTGTCGATCATCGCAGAGGTGAGCTGGCGATGGTTGACGCGTGAGCCATGGCGGGGAAACCAGTTCGAGCCGGTCGTCTTGCGGTAGAGGTCGGCGCCAGTGTCGCGGAAAAGTTCGAGGGCGTCGCGGCGTTCGATGAGCCGCTGTCCTGTGGCGATCAGCGCTTCGAGCTGCACGGCCTTCACCTCGGAGCCATCCTGTTCACGCTGTCCTTGCTTTTGGGCCTGCTCGTTGTCATCGAGTGTGCGTTCGACCCGTTCGACGGCGCGGTGGAAGGTGTTGACCGTTGACCACAGCAGGTCGTCGAGATCTGCGTCGAGGCCGGTATCGGCCATGGTGGCAATCAGCGCGTCGAAGATGTCGGCGACGGCGCCGGTGATCACGCGATCTTCCGGGATCGGTCGAGGATCGGGTTCATCGTCGCGGGGATGGAAGCCGTAGAGTTGAAGCTCGGTCAGAACGTGGTCGGTGGGAGAAGAGATGTGGTCGGGCTCAAATTCGTCATGCTCGCTCATGGGAAGCTCCGTTCGCTGAACCGCTTGCCATCGCGGCCTTCATGGCGACGAAGCCGTCGGACGGGCTGGACTGGCACCCGGAGCGTAGCGAGGGGCCGCAGCGTGAGCGAAGGACCGCAGGGGCCGGTTATTTTGTCTCGCGATGGAAAGGCCCGAGCCGGGTCCCCGCGCGGCTTTACCGCGTGGGGTGGAACGGGCCGCCGGAAAATAGTCGGCCACAAGGTTGCCTGGATGGTCCGTCTGATGGCCGATCGCCCTCTGGAAGGCCGGGGCGCGGTTCTCTGGCGAAACGGTCATCCCATGTGCGAGCGTGTTGATCGAAATGATCGACCGACCGCCACCTGCCTCCGTCCCGGTAAGGCTGCATGCTCCACGAAGCGTGCGACGTCCTGGGGCGCGATCTGGACACGGATGGCCGCCCGAAGCGCCGCCAGCCCCAGCAGCCGGAGGTCTTCATTGAAGTCGCCAAGCGTCGGAGACAGGATGACCGCATCGATGCCCGCGTCCTGCGCGCGGGTCATCAAGGTCGTCACTGCTGCATCGCCGGCGGGATCGTCATCACGCGCGACATACAGCCGGTGCAGGGTGTCGGGGAACTTGATGGCGGCGAGATGCGCCGCCGACAGCGCGGCCGCCATCGGCATGGTCGGCAGGACGCAACGCAGCGACAGCATGGTCTCGACGCCTTCGCCGGCCGCCATAACCGAGCCCGGCAGTCCGAAGCGCAGGGCAGACCCGAGGAGATTGCCCATCGCCCGTCTCGGTGTCTCGACTGGCGCCTTGCCCAGGGTCGCCCCGTTGAGGCCGTTGGGGTCAAGCCAGGTGCGATGTGCGCCAGTGAGCTCGCCATTGAGATCCGTGACGGCAGCGATCATCGCCGGCCAGATCTCGGTCGGGGAATGCTCATCGGGGCGGAAGAAGCAGCGGGGATGGAAGCGCAGCGATCCGGTTTCGTGCAAAGACGTAATGCCGCGTGCGCGCAGATACGTCTCGGCCAGGGTACCCTTGATCGGCTGCGCCATCGCGAAGAGACGCCTCGCGGCTTCAGGCGATCCCATTGGCGCCGCGGACTTCCTGCCTCGCCGCGGTTCTCGAACCGGCTCTGGATGCGAGCGGCTCAGGAAGCGCCGCGCTTCCTCGGCCACCTGCCTGAAGTCGAGCAGGCCGCAGGTTTCGCGAATGACATCGAGCAGATCGCCATGCTCGCCGGTCGCGGCGTCGGTCCATTTCCCGGCAGCACCTTTGCCGGACATTGGTCCCTCAAGCCGCACGAACATCGAGCGGCCTGGGGTGTTGCGAACGTCGCCAACCAGCCAGTAACCTCCCTGCCTTGTACCTTTGGACAGATAGTTCCGGCACACGGCTTCGGCGTGGCCGGCGAGGCGAGCGGCGAGATCGGATGCGTCAAAGCTGGCCATCACGCGGCCTCCCGTTCGGATATCCGCGTGACCGGATGGCGCTCCATCACCTTGGCCAGGACAGTAACGCCGGTCGCGTCGGTGGGCACGAATATCCGGAGCCCGCAGCAGATGATCTCGTGGAAGAGGCCGTGGGACCAAAAACGATCGCGCATTGTGGCGAGGAACTCCGATAGCCGCTCCAAGAGCGCCTGATCGTTCTGCGACAGATCGGCCTTCCATGCGTCCTGGCCCGTCGCGAGCGCAGGGGAGGAGAATATGGTTTGGATGGGACGGGCATTCGTCGGCGAGAGCGTGAGCTTGGTGAAGGCTATGTCGCGCGATGGGGAAAAGACGATCTTCCTGATTATGCTGGACATCACTGGTCTCCGCGACGGGCGGCCGAGAGCCTCTCTCTCGACCTCCAACCCGTCGCAAAAATCAGCGCAGCCCGCTTTCTCTTCGCAACCGACGAGCCGGAAGGTTTAAAGCCAGAGAGACGGGACTACGCCGATGTTGAAGCGAGAGTGAGAGGTCAGGCCGCCTGACGTGCGGCCTTGGGTTCAGTGGCAATTGCCTGACCCGGTTCGACGGCGTTCGGTGCAAAGGACAGCAACCAGTCCGCAGCCTTGCTCGCCTGGCTTGCTGCACGGACGATGGCGCGATTGTTCTCACGTAGGACCTCAGCCCAGGAACCGATGTAGTCTGCGTGACGGACGGTCGGGACAATGCCGAGGGCTGCGCAGCAGAAGGCCGAGGTGATCTCGGCGACCAGCTCCTCAAACGCGTATTTCTTGGAGCCGAACGATCCAGTGAGGTCACGTCCCAGCCGATGCGCCGCGCCGCTGGCATGGGCGCATTCATGCAGCGCCGTGCGATGCCAGTTGATTGGCTCGAAGAAGGCCTGGGGCGGCGGAACCATCACATGGTCGGAGTCCGGGGCGTAGTAGGCCCGGTTGCCGCCGATGCGAAAGTCGATTCCGCTTGCTCGGATCAGCGCCTCGACCGTGGGCTCGATCAGCCCGAGTTCGGGCGCCGGCCCGGCGGCTGCGAGGTCCTCGGGCAGGCCGTCGCACTGCGCGACGTTGAAGACCGTGAAGCGCTTCAGGAATGGGATCGACTGCGTTTCGTCGCCTGTCTCTCGGGCACGCCGGCGTTCATCGCCCGGCACGAATTGGTCGGCATAGACGACGGTGGTGCCGCGCTCGCCCTTCCGGACATTTCCACCCAGCGACAAGGCCTGGCGGAATGTGAGCCAACCTTGGCTCGGAAAACCATTGGAGATCACCGCTCCCCAGAGGATCAGCACATTGACGCCCGAATAACCGCGTCTGGTTGCGGCGTTGGTTGGCATGGCCAGCGGGGCCTTGGCTGCGGCGGTCCCCCATGGCTGGACCCAGGGCAACCGCCTCGCGTCCAGTTCGGCAAGGATTTTGCCGGTGATTTCGTCATACAGGTTCGTCCGATTGGTGTTCGGCCGGTCGCGTGGATCAAGTTTCGACATCGCGGTTCTCCGCGACGGGCGCCGGGAGCCTTTCTCCCAGCCCTCAACCCGTCACGAAACACCCGGCCTACTTTCACTCTAGGGAGCGGCGGCTTCACCAGTGTTGGGCGACGATGACAACGCTCCATAAAAAGCGCGCGCTATAGCGCCAGCGCCCGTTTGAGATCGTCATGATCGAAGGCGCTGGCCATCCGGGCTATTTCGGCCGGACGTGCGCCGACCGTCCTGGCCGTGTCGCGCCAAGTCGCGGTTACCGTTGCGACATCTTTGATGATTGCGCGGGCCTGAGCGAGCGTGAGCGCGAAGTACTCTGATGCCTTCTCTAAAAGATCGAGCGAGCAGGTACCCTCGTCGAGATCGATGTTTGTCGTAAGGACGCGCGCCTTGAGGTCTGCGGGCACCGGATTAAGGTCGTAAGCGGGCGAGAGCGACCATCCAGCCTTGCCGAGCCAAAGAAATCCATGGTTGCGCAGATGATCGTCGACATTAGAGATCAGGACGTTGAAGACGACGCGCCGATAGAGCGCGTGAGCGTCGGTCTTACCCTTAGCGCCATGCCTGGCGAGCGCATCGACGATCTCCGGATAGCTGCCCCGATCGCCATCCTTGGCGCCCATCATTGCCATGGCTGAAAGAAAGGGGATGCGGACCGGGCCATCCCGGTCGAATCGTCTTGAAAGCATCACCGACTTGCCGGCGATTTCGACCAGTTGGTGTTGTGGTGTGACTATGCTGGCTTGTCCAGCCAGTCGCAGCGCGATCTCCTCCCAGGTTTCAATGCTATATTCGTCCGTCTCTTTCGGAAACTTGGCGATGGAGAGATGGTCATGGTGATCGATGATCGACGCTTTCGGTCGCGCGCCCCCGAGAGACGAACCAGGTGCGAAGATGAGTTGAAGATCTTCGTCTGTTTCCTCGTCTCGCAGGATACGCTCGGTGATCTGAAGCAAACGGCCAAGTTCCATCATCGCCGGCACGCCGTCCCTGATCGGCGCCTGGAAGGTCTCATCGCCAACCCGTCGAAACCGGAGGGCGCCGAGTCGGGTCTGATCTGCAACTCCGAGCAAGTAGTCGCTTTCCGCGAGCGTGCGAATGGCGCGGCTCTCATGATCGGCGAGGCGACGCTCGGCGCGCTGCATGAGGCGCCGGCCCCAGGTGTCCGGCGCCGAGTCGCCTATCGAACCAAAGGTCGCGAGGCCAGCAGGCGGAGCAAAGGCCCCGCGCGTCAGCGCAAGCGCCGGCTCCAGCGAAAAGCGATCGGGATCCTCCAGCCATGCGCGGTCGTACTCAAAGAGAATGGTCTCCGTTCCGCGGACACGATTGCTCCTGGCCAATCCAATTGAGCGTGTGCGGCCGTGCAGATCGATGTGAACTTCGAAGTCAGTCATCCGAAGACGATCCGGTTGGCCGCTTGATATGAACATGCTTGGGCAGGTCGGCACTGGCCAGCACCTGTCCGACACTGTCGTTGCTGATGTCGGCGACCCGGCCTAGCTCTTCAAGCAAGCCAAGGGCTTGAAGGACGCCTGCATAGATGCCGATGCTGACACTGGTGTCTCCAGCTTCGATCTTTTGCAGGGTTGAGCGGGAGGTAAAGGCACGCTCCGCCACTACCGCCATCGGCAGTTTGCGGCGGCGGCGGGCATCTCGGATATCCGCCCCGAGTTTGCGCAGAACGCGGCGCACAGCCGCTGGAGGAGTATGGGGAGTGGGCATTGTCACCTTCGCACTACAGATCCGGAAAATATGTAGCACGAAGATTACATTTTATCCAGAGTCGGTCACGGTCTCTCCGAGACGATCTGTGATGGCACCACGCAGTTTCACGTCGCGCTTAAGACACGTACACCGAAGCTGCATCGCAATTTCAACTCGGCAAATTGTTGGTCACGACCAGATCCGTGTCGAGAAGGCGCGCCATACTGGCCAGGCGCGCCTTGCGATCCAACGCATAGGTCATCCGCCTGAACTGAACGCCGTTCAGCAGGCCTTGAATGTACCCTGCAACTGTGTCGGCGGCCGTGATCAGTGCTGTGTCAACGTTGTGGATGTAACGGCTTGTAATGGTCCCTTGTGCGTGACCAAGCAGCGCCGCCACAGTGGACTCGGTAAATCCGAGATCGTTGGCGATGCTCGCAAAGCTGTGCCGAAGCACATGCGGGGTGATATCGGCCAATGGGGAGTCACCAAGGATCTTATTCCAGTGCTTCGGAAAACCAATAAGCGGTTTGCCAGCGATGGTGCCCTCGAAGACCGGACCAGCGAGGGCGTCCGAGCCCCGCTGCTCCAACAGGTCGACAACGGGTAGTCCGACTGGCCGCACCGAGGCGCCTTCCTTGCTGTCCCGGAGCCGAAGACAGCTGTTCTCGGTGTCCACCTCGCGCCAGTCGAGGTCGATGATTTCACCTCGTCGGCAGCCGGTTAAGGCGATCGCACGGGCAATCGCGGCGGCGGTCGCAAGCTGATCATCAGCGGACGCCTTCCGGAGCAACTGACCAAGAATCCGGTATTCCGCTTCGGATAGACGGCGACTACGCTTCTGATAGGCGGCTTTTCTGATCCCGTGTGCGGGATTGATCTCAATAATTCCGTTCTCGCGCGCGTATGTCAGAAGGGCTCCGAGAAATCCAACCGTCCGCGTACCGGTGCCGATGCCTCCCCGGACGATTGCTCGGCCGCGCTGACATGTCTTCTGATTTGCTCTTGTTTTCCCTGACGCGACATCACGCATGAAGCGCGTAATGTCGGCAGGGGTGAGGTCCTTCACGCGGCGTGTCCCTAGCAACGGTATAATGTGCCGTCTGATCCGCCCCTCGTCAGTGTAGATCGTTGACGCTTTTTTGGGTCGTCGCCCTTTGCCAAGGATCAAGCCAGCCTTCGCGTCATCGATGTAAAGCGTGCACAGTTCCTTGACGGTGATTGCTTTGTGATCGAGCTGCTTCTCCTCGGCGGGGTTGGCTCCGTCCGCTATGCGGCCAAGGAGAACACGCGCTTCCTTGCGCGCCGTTTCCGGCGTCCAAACGCCATGCGGACCTATTGTGAACCGGCGGGTGCGGCCCTTCGCTCGATATTGGAGGACATAACTGCGCTTGCCTGTCGCGAACACGCGCAGTCCGAAACCGGACAAATCATCATCCCAGACAATGTAGTCGTTCGCCCTGATTTCGAGTTGGTCGACTGTGCGCTTATTGAGTTTCGGCATCTCGAACATCCCCAGGTTTGACGCCACGCAGGCGTTTTTCACGGAAGCACCACGGAAGCAGTCAAGAGGAAACTTTGACGAATTATTGGATACGCGCTTCGGCTAGGCAAGCAAGAAAATTCAATCTACGTAGTAGGTTATCGGGCTTTCTTCGTAAAAAAGAAACGCTGGCAAAAACCTTCCGGACACGCTCCGAAGGCAGAGGTCACAAGTTCGAATCTTGTCGGGTGCACCAATCGTTCCCAAAACCGTGATGCTGTCGCTACTTCAGTGGTTCGCGCTGGTTTGCGACATCGGCGCAACGTATTTGGCGTTCGCAAGTTCTCCACGGCAGACCTTCGCCCCTGTCGCTTCTGGAGACGACGATGACCGATCGAACGCTTGAGCAGATTTCAAAGACGATGCGCGACATCGATTTCACGATGTTGTTCACGCGCACGGAGAATGGTGCGCTGGCCGGGCGGCCGATGAGCAACAACCGGGATGTGGAATTCCAAGGTGACAGCTATTTCTTCACCTATGATTCGACACGAACCGTTTCGGATATCGAAAGTGACCCCAAGGTCTCCATGTCGCTTCAAGGGTCCGCAGGGTGGCTTGGCAAGCCGCCGATTTTCATCGCGATCGAGGGGACAGCCGAACTCATCCGCGACAAGAACGCCTTCGAGGAGCATTGGACGAAAGATCTGGAGCGCTGGTTCGAGAAAGGCGTCGATACGCCGGGCATGGTCCTGATCAAGGTGCACGCCGATCGTATTCATTACTGGGACGGTGAGGAAGAAGGCGACATCATCGTCTGAGGCGTGCAGCGCGCGATCCGAACGCGCTGGCGGCGCCTCAAAACGCCTTCAGCCACCCCAGACCGTCCTCTGTCCGCCCGCAAGGCTTGTATTCCGCGCCGAACGGGCGGTCGTAACCGGCGTCGGCAAGCGCCTTCAACAACCAGGAAAAATCGATCTCGCCGTGGTCGGGCTCGGTGCGGTCGGGAACGGCGGCAAACTGGATGTGGCCGATTTTGGGTAGGTGATGCGTCAGCCGCGTCAGGAGATCGCCGCCCACGATCTGCATGTGGTAGCAATCGGCCATGATGCGGAGATTGGGCGCGCCGACGCGGTCGATGATCCTCGCAGCGTGCGCTATGTCCGTCAGAAAATAGCCGGGCACGTCGCGTGCGTTGAGCGGCTCGATGAGAATGCCGATGCCATGGGCGTCAGCCGCCGTGCAGGCATAGGCGAGGTTGTCGGCGAAAGTACGCTCGGCGGTCTCGCCTTCTGCGCGCCCGGCCATGACATGGACGTTCTGTGCTCCGATTGCCCGCGCGTACGCGATCGCTTCGTCGATGGCAGCGCGCGCAGCGGTCTCGCGGCCGGGCAATGCGGCGAGGCCGAATTCGCCCTTGTCCAGATCGCCGCGCACCGTATTCAGCCCGAGGACGGGGAGCCCAGTTTCGTTGAGAGCCGCGCGCAGGTCTGCGGCAGGCGTCGCATAGGGCCAGTGCAGTTCAACGGCTTTAAAACCCGCACGGCTTGCCGCGCGCACCGCATCCGGCAATGCGTATTCGGTGAAGAGGAAGCCGAGATTGGCGGAAAAGGCGATGGGCATCGTGCAGCCCTCAATCCCACTCGACGTCGAACGTGTCGACGATGTCGCGAATTTCACTGTCGTTGAGCAGGCGCGGGTTCATGCCACGCGTCAGCAGCGCCAGGCGGGCGGTCTCCTCCAGCTCTTCCATCGCGTAGACGGCGGCCTCGAGGTCCTTGGCGGCGACGACCGGGCCATGATTGGCGAGCAGCACGGCGCTGCGCTTGCCGGCGAGGCCGCGGATCGCCGCGCCCATGGCGGCGTCGCCGGGACGGAAATAGGGAAGTAGTCTCACCTTGCCGAGCCGCATGATCGAATAGGGCGTCAACGGCGGCAGCACGTTGTCCGGGTCCGTCTCCGGCAGCATGGAAAGCGCGACCGAGTGGCTTGAATGGAGATGCACGACCGCGCCGGTCTTTGCGCCGCGCGTTTCATAGAAGGCAATGTGCAGCGCCATTTCCTTTGTGGGTTGATCGCCGGAAACGAGCGTTCCGGACGCGTCGAAGTGAGAAAGCCGCGCCGGATCGAGCCGCCCCATGGAGCTGCCGGTCGGTGTCACCAGCAAGCCACCGTCGGCGAGCCGCATGGAGATGTTGCCCGATGCGCCGCCGGTCAAGCCGCGTTCGAAAAGCGATCGCGCCAGCGTGCAGACGAGTTCGCGCGCTTTCACCTCCTCGCTGCTCATGTTTGTGCCCCCAACGCCGTAACCGCTTTGTCAAAGAAGTTGTCCGCACCGAAATTGCCGGATTTCAGCGCCACCGCAAGCGGCTTTCCGGTGACGCGCATGGCCGGAACGCCGGGGTCGATCTCTGGGCCGATCTGCAGCGCTTCGATGCCGAGCCCACGCACCACCGCGCCCGAGGTCTCGCCGCCGGCTGACACGATGCGGGTGAAGCCCGTTGCGGCGAGTGCACCGGCCAGATCGGAAAAAAGCGTCTCGATCGCATGGGCCAGCGGCTCGGTGCCATAGCGTGATTGAGCGGCTTTCACGGTTGCGGGATCGGCGGACGAATAGACCAGCGGTACGGCATCGCGATGCTTTTCGACGAAGTGCACCAATGCGTCGACATCGACGCTGCTATCCATGACCGCGTCGGCGGTCACCTCGAAGGACAGGTGCGCCTGCCGGTATCGCTCGACCTGGCGTCGCGTGGCGTTGGAACAGGAGCCAGAGAGCACGACTGCCGGACCGTCGACGCCTTCCCATGCCTCTCGTGCATCCGCCAGAAGACCGCGTTGGCGGAAATTGCCGGGCAGTCCGGTCGCGATACCGGAGCCTCCGGTCAGAAGTGGGATATTGTGCGCCGCCGCACCGATGGCTGTGAGGTCGTCGTCGGTCAGCGCGTCGACGACGATCAGGCGATGGCCGGCTTGGTCTTCACGGGTAAGGGCCGCGGCGATCGTTTCCGCGCCTCCCGCAACTTGCCCATAGGCCACATGGCCGACGCTGCCCTTGACCTGCAGGCCGAGCCAACGGCGGATATCGGGATCGGTCATCGGTGTCAGTGGATGGTTTTCCATGCCGGATTCGCTCAGCAGTCGGTCCTGCACGAACAGGTGTCCCTGATAGAGCGTGCGTCCGGCACCGGGGAAGGCCGGGCAGACGATGACCTTGCGGGCGCCCAGCCGATCGGCCAGCGCCTCGGCGACCGGACCGATATTGCCCTCAGGTGTCGAATCGAATGTCGAGCAGTATTTGAACAGAAACTGCGTGCAGCCCTGCCGCTGAAGCCATTCCAGTGCTTGCAGGGATTCTTCGATGGCCTCCTCGACCGGGATGCTGCGCGTCTTAAGCGCGACGACGCCGGCTTCGACGTCCGCTCCGGCATCGGCCTGCGGCAGTCCGCAATATTGCGTCGTGCGCATGCCGTTCTTGACGAGCGTGTTGGCGAGGTCGGAAGAGCCGGTGAAATCGTCGCCGATGCAGCCGAGCAGCATGGTCAGTCCTTCGTCGTCTTATCGGGCAGGGCGATCCCACCTTCTTGTGCATAGAGCTTGGCAACGGCCACATCGCCAATCCGGCCAAGACCCTGTTCCTTGGCTTGCGCAAACCGGGCAAAGGCGGCATCGGCGAGCGTCACCGACAGCCCTGTCGCCTGAGCCATGTCGCGCACGATGCCGAGATCCTTGACGAAGATGTCGACGGCCGAATGCGGCCGGTAATCGCCGTCGGCGATGTAGGGTGCGCGGTTCTGGAACATCCAGGAGGAGCCCGCCGAACGGGAGATCACCTCGATCATGCGGTGCGGATCGATCCCCTGGCCGATGCCGAATGCCATCGCTTCAGCCGTCGAGACCACGTGGATGCCGGCGAGCAGCTGGTTGACGATCTTCATCGCCGAACCTGGGCCTGCCTTGTCGCCGAGCTCGAAAACGGTCTCCGCCATGGCGTCGAGTGCTGGGCGGGCGCGGTCGAATGCTTCCGCGCTGCCGGCGGCCATGATGGAAAGCTTGCCTTCCGCTGCCCGGGCCGACCCACCGGAGATCGGCGCATCGAGATAATGAATGCCGCATTCCGCCAGTCGCGCCTCGAAGTCGATAGCGTGCTCTGGTGCGAAAGTCGCGCAGGATATGACGACGGCGCCTTGCCTCAGGCGCTTCGCAATGCCGTCATCACCGAACAGGATCGCCTCCGTTTGCGCCGCATTGACGACGACCAGAACGGCGATATCGGCCTCACTTGCCGCATCGCCAAGAGCCGCCGTCCTGCCACCTTCGGCGGCAAAGCGCGCCATCGCATCGGCGTCGATGTCGTGGCCGCAGACCTCATGGCCGGCGCGCAGGAGCGATTGCCCCATGCCGAAGCCCATGGCGCCGAGGCCGACCAGAAGCACGCGGCTCATGCGGACAGCTCGATCTGTTCGTCCGCGATGTGCGCGTCGAGGATCGCGTCAAACGACATGTCGGGCGTGAAGCCGAGTTCGAGGGCGCGGCGCGCATCGAAGGCTTTTGGCCAGGTGGAGATGATGGCGTCGATCGCCGCGTCCGGCTCGTGGCGAATGCGCGCCACGGCGGCATCACCTGCCACGCGGCGTAGCGCCTCGATCTCCTCCGCGACCGTTGCCGTGACGCCAGGCATGGTGAGGTTGCGGCGCGTGCCGATCGTGTCAGCTGCAATGTCGCCGGCATGGACCAGGAAGCCGATCGCGGCGCGGGGGCTCGCAAACCAGTGCCGCACATCCGGCGAAACAGGCAGCACGGCGTCTTCGCCCACCAGCGGTTCTCGCAGGATGCTGGAGAAGAAGCCCGAGGCGGCCGCGTTCGGCTTGCCGGGTCGGATGCAGATGGTCGGCAGGCGGATACCGATGCCATCCATGAAACCGCGGCGCGTGTAATCTGCCAAAAGCAATTCGCCGATCGCCTTTTGCGTGCCGTAGCTCGACATCGGCGTCAGCACCTGGTCGTCGCCGATCACATCGGGCAGAGGCGCGCCGAAGACGGCGAGCGAAGAGGAGAACACCACGCGCGGGCAGTATCCTGTCCTGAGATGCTCTTGCCGGATCGCCTCGAACAGATGGCGGGTGCCGTCGAGATTGATGCGGTAACCCTTGTCGAAATCGCGCTCCGCCTCACCAGAAACAATGGCCGCCAGATGGTAGATGATCGCCGGGCGGCTCGCGATGAGCGCGTCTGCCGCACCGGGTGCCGTCAGGTCACCGGTTCTAGTGGTGACCTCTATCGCAGCCTCGATGGTCGGCGCCTCGACCACATCAAAAAGCGTGAGGGCATCGAGTTGCGTGCCGCCAATCGCGCCCTTGGCTGCAAGCGCTTTTGCCAGCCTGAGGCCCAGCATGCCGGCTCCGCCGATGATGAGGCATTCGCCCATGTCGATCGCACTCCAGAAAAAGCAAAGGAAGGCTGCCCGATAGAACAGCCTTCCCGTTCAAACATTATCAGATGCAGCGGCCGCCATCGACTTCCAGGCAGACGCCTGTGATGAATTCGGCTTCGTCGGAGGCGAGGAAGCCACAGGCTTTCGCGATATCGAGCGGGCGCGAGAGGCGGCCGAGCGGAATGCCGGCAATGACCTTGGCGCGGGTCTCGGGCGTGTCGTCACCCGGCAGAAAATGGTCGGTGAGCCCCGTTTCACCCATCACCGGATTGACGCCGCAGACGCGGATTTTCCGATCGGCGAGTTCGACGGCCATCGACTTGGTGATCGCGATCGCAGCACCCTTCGAGCCGTTGTACCAGACGAGGCCCGGACGCGGACGCACACCGGCGGTGGATGCGATGTTGATGATGACGCCGCCGCCGTTTTTTTCGAGCACGGGCACGCCGTGGATGGCGGCATGGTAGAGCGACTTGACGTTGACCGCATAGACCTTGTCGAAAGTGGCCTCGTCCACGTTCAGCATCGACTGGTTCTTGTGCGTCGTGCCCGCATTGTTGACGATGATGTCGAGCTTGCCGAAGCGCTCCACGGCCGCGTCGATCATCGCTTTGGTGTCGTCGCTCTTCGTCACGTCGGCGGTGAAGGCGGAGGCGTTCTCGCCGATGGCGGCAGCGACTGTCTCGGCAGCGTCGGCGCGAATATCGACCGCGAGCACCTTGGCGCCCTCCTGGGCGAAATAGTGCGCGATGCCTTCGCCATAACCACCGCCGGCTCCGGTGATAAGTGCGACTTTGTCTTTCAGTTTCATGATGGTCTCCTCGAGAATGTCGTCGCGATGGTCAGCGATAGAAAAGTTCTACAAGTCCCAGCGAGATGAAGGGGACGTAGGTGACGAGCAGCACGCAGCCCATGACGACCAGCACCATGGGCACCAAGGGCGGGATGATCGTTTGCAGGGATATGCGGGCGACGGCGCAGGCGGCGAAAAGATTGACCCCCACCGGTGGCGTGATCATGCCGAGCGCCAGGTTGACGACGATGATCAGCCCGAAATGGACCGGATCGACACCGTAGGCGATTGCGATCGGGGCAAGCAGCGGTGCGAGCACCAGGATCGCCGCCGATGTCTCGATGAACATCCCGACCATGAACAGGAAAACGTTGACCGCAAGCAGGAAGCTCCACTTGTCGGTGAACATCTCCTGCACCCATTCTGCCACGATCGAGGGCAGGCCGCTTCTCGTGATGAGGAAGGAGAAGAGGCCCGCACCGGCAATGATGATCATGATGACGGTGGACGAGATCGCCGACGAGCGCAGCGCTTCGTGGATCTTGCGGAATGTCAGCACGCGATAGACGAACATGCCGACGACCAGGGCATAGACCACGGCCACGGCCGAGGCTTCGGTCGGCGTGAAGACGCCGCCATAGATGCCGCCAAGCACGATGAAGGGCATCAGGATCGCCCAGAAGGACCGGCGCAGCGCGCGGAAGAAGGGTTGGCTGTCGAGGCCGTCTTCCTTGCCGTAGCCTTTGATGCGGCAGAGGACGAGCAGATAGATGAAGAGCGCTGCGGCAACAAGAAGCCCAGGTCCGATGCCGGCGAGGAAGAGCTGGCCGATCGATGTCTCGGTTGCGACACCATAGAGGATGAGCGGGATCGACGGCGGAATGAGTACGCCAAGCTCCGCCGACGAAGCCTGGACGGCAGCTGCCGTGCCGACGGGATAGCCATGCCTCACCATGGCCGGGATCAGGATGACGCCGATCGCGAAGGTCGTGGCGACGGAAGAGCCTGAGACCGAGGCGAAGATCATGCAGGTGATGACGCAGGTGCAGGCAAGCCCGCCCTGGATGCCGCCCACCATCGACTTTGCGAGATCAACGAGGCGTTCGGAGATGCCGCCCGCTGCCATGAGATTGCCGGACAGGATGAAGAGCGGCACTGCGAGCAGCGGAAAGGAATCGAGGCTGGTGAAGACGCGTTGCGCCACCAGGAGCAGCGGTACCGTGGAAAAGAAATGGATACCGAAGGCGCTCGCAAGCACCAGCGAAACGCCGATCGGGACCGCCAGCGCAAAGAGCGTGATCAGCGAAAAGGCGAGGGCGGCGTTCATATCGCGCTCTCCACATCCTTGAGCTCGCTCTTGGTTGTGGTGTCGGCTTCATTCCAGACTTCGATGAACCGGGCGATGACGCCGAGCGTTGCCAATGCCGAGCCCACGGGAAGCGCGGCATAGACCCAGGCGATCGTCACTTGCAGGCCGGCCAGGTTCTGGCTGCGCACCCGCATCGTCATGCCCCAGCCGTACCAGATGAGGATGGCCAGGAAGATCAGCGAGGCGATGAGGATCACGACGTAGAGCACGCGCCGGAATGCATTCGGGCTGACATCGACGAGAAAATCGACCGCGATCATCGTGCCCTGGCGAAACGCTGCGGCGAAGCCCAGAAAAACCATCCAGATCATCGCCGAACGTGCAGCGACTTCCGACCAAGCGGAGGGGTGGCCGAACACGAAGCGGGTGACGACCTGATAGAAGGCCAGTGCCACGACGATCGCGAGCGCGAGGATCGCAAGCTCCAGCGCGACGCGCGTCAGCCGCCGCTCGACTGCGAGAAACCACTGCATGGGACAAGCTCCGTGAGGAACGGCCGCGTGAGCGGCCGTTCGCACATCGTTTCGATGTCGAGGACTATTCCTGCGCGGCCTGGATGCGCGTCAGCATCTCGTCGCCATACTGGCCGACGAAGGTGTCGTAGGCAGGCGAGACCGCTTCGCGGAATGCTGCCTGGTCGACCTCTTCGATCACTTCCATGCCGCGTTCGCGCAGCATCGCGACGCCGGTCTGCTCGTCTTCCTCGACCTTTGCCCGGGTCGCGGCGACAGCCGTATCGGCAGCTTCCTCGAACCATGCCTTTTCTTCATCCGACAGCGAGTCCCACAGGCTCGGCGACGCGATGATGATGGCCGGCGAATAGACGTGGCCGGTCAGCGTGAGGTGGTCCTGGACTTCCCACATATTGGCGGAGGTGATGATCGGGATCGGATTTTCCTGCCCGTCGATCACGCGCTGCTGCAGGGCTGCGAAGACTTCCGGAAACGCCATCGGCGTCGGCGATGCGCCGGCAGCCGAGAATGCTTCCATGTGCACGCTGTTTTCCATGGTGCGGATCTTCAGACCGTTGAGGTCTTCCGGCGCATCGATCGCGCGGCTGGAATTGGTGATGTGGCGGAAGCCGTTTTCGCTCCAGGCGAGCGCGACGAGCCCTTGCGCATTCACGGCCTCGAGAAGCTCGTCACCGATCTCGCCATCGAGGATCGAACGCGCCGCGGCGTAATCCTTGAAGAGGAAGGGCAGGTCGAGCACCAGCGTTTCAGGCGCGAAGTTGCCCAGCGGGCCGGTCGAGGAATAGACGAGCTCGACTGAGCCGATCTGCAGGCCTTCGATCATGTCGCGCTCACCGCCAAGCGCGCCCGCGGCCTGTTCGCGGATTTCGAACTTTCCGTCCGACAATTCGGCCAGTTTCTCACCGAAGGCCTGGACGCCGACGCTGTAGTGCGAGCCTTGTGCGGTGGTATGCGCGAAATTCAAGGTTGTCTGGGCAAGGGCGCTCCCGGCCACCCCGGCAGACAAGGCGAATACGGCAGCAGCCGTAATGGTGCGAAAACGAAACATGGTTCTCCTCCCTCAGTTTCGGTCATCACTGGCTTCGACATTGACCTTGAACCCATTTCCAGTCAACCTGTTTTACAACTTTCTAACGGTGTGCCGCCGTGGGGATTTCAGGTGTCAGGTCACCTGTGCCGGGTCGCGGGCTTGACCGTAACCACCGATCGGGAAATTCCTGTTTCAGGAGCAAGACCTTTTTCATGCCGAGCAAAACCGCCGATATCGTCGTTTCCGATCTTCCCAGCAATAAAGGCGAGCGGCTTTCGGAACGGGTCTATGAAAACCTGTTCCACGCGATCGTGACGGGCATGATCGCGGCCGGTGCAAAGCTTCCGTCGGAGAACGAGTTGGCGCGTCAGTTCGAGGTGTCGCGCCCGGTATTGCGCGAGGCCCTGGATAAGCTGCGCGACGACGGGCTGATTTCGTCGGTGCGCGGATCGGGCAATTACGTGCTGAACGCGCTCGGCTCGCGGGTCGACGACGTGCCGAGCGACGAGGCGGACCGCGACGCGCTGCAGCGGATCGGCGACCTTCTGGCCGGCATCGAGCTGCGCATGATCGTCGAGCCACAGGCCGCCTATCTCGCAGCAAAACGTCGGGGACCATCCGATATCGAAAGCATGCGGGCGGCGCTCGATCGGTTCGATCAGGCGATGAAGCAGAATGCCATTCTGCACCATCACGACTATGCGTTTCACGAGGCTATCGCGACAGCCACGTGCAATGCGCGCATCGTCCAGACGCTGAAATCGCTCGAATACGACGTCACGCGATCGGTCAATCTCATGCGCTTCCTGGTGCAATTCCAGCCCTTCATCCGCAACGAAGCGGTGAGGGACGAGCATGAGGAGATTTTCCGGCACATCGAGGCCGGCGCGGCCACAAAGGCCAAGCGCGCCATGCGCAACCACATCGAGCATGCGCGCATCCGCATGATGAGCAACCGGCCGGGCTTCTAGGATCATTGGGATCGACAAAAAAGGCGCCGCAGCCGGAGCTGCGACGCCGTCCCGGGAGGGACTATGCTTGTCGTCCTCAACCGTGCTTGAGGACGACCGTCTTGATGGTGGTGAAGCTGATCATGCCTTCGAAGGCCTTTTCGCGGCCATAGCCGGATCGCTTCATGCCGCCGAAGGGCAGCTCGATGCCGCCGCCGGCGCCGTAGTTGTTGACGAAGACCTGGCCCGCCTCGATGGCGTTGGCGCAGCGCATCTGCCGTCCACCATCCCGCGTCCAGACTGACGCCGTCAGGCCGTAGGGTGTCGCATTGGCAATGCGGATGGCGTCTTTTTCATCGTCGAACGGGAAGGCGGCGAGAACCGGGCCAAAAACCTCGTCCTGGCCGATCCGGCTTTCGGGCGCTGCGCCATCGAGCAGCATCGGCGGGTAGAAGAACCCTCCTTCAGGTGCATTCTCGGCCATGCTGGCGGAGGCGACGACCTTGGCCCCGTCGGCAAGTGCGGCGTCGACCAGTGACGTGACCCGCTCCAGCTGTTTAGCGCTGATGATGGGGCCGCAGTCGAGATCATCGACACCTGCGCCCACCTTCAGCGCCGAGAAGCGCTCCGAAAGCCTCGCCAGAACCTCGTCATAGATCGAGCGTTCGATCAGTACGCGGCTGCCGGCGGCGCAGGTCTGGCCCGCATTCTGGATGATCGCGTTGACGATGACGGGCAGCGCTTCGTCCAGATCGGCATCGGCGAAGATCACTTGAGGCGACTTGCCCCCAAGTTCGAGCGTCACCTGCACATGGTTTTCCGCAGCCGCCTTGGCGACAGCTGTTCCCGTCTGTGGCGAGCCGGTGAAGGAGATGTGGTTGATGCCCGGATGAGCGGCGAGCGCCGCGCCGGCCTCGGTGCCAAGCCCGCAAACGACATTCAACGCCCCTGCGGGCAGGCCGGCTTCGAGTGCCAGTTCCGAGATCCGAAGCGGCGTGAGGCAGGCGTCTTCGGCCGGTTTGACGACGCAGGCATTGCCCGCTGCAAGTGCGCCGCCGACCGAGCGGCCGTAAATCTGCGAAGGGTAGTTCCAGGGGATGATGTGCGCCGTCACGCCGTGCGGCACGCGCAAGGCCAGAACCGTCATGCCCTTGCTGTAGGGGATCGTCTCGCCATGGTGCTTGTCGGCGGCCGACCCGTAATACTCGAAATAGCGGGCAGTCGCGGTGATGTCGGCGCGCGCCTGCTTCATCGGCTTGCCGGTATCGCGCGATTCAAGCGCTGCCAGCTCCTCGAAATTCTCGATGATCAGCGCCGAGATCTTCATCAGGATGCGGCCGCGTTCCAGCGCCGATTTCGCGCCCCATTCCCCTTCGAAAGCGCTGCGCGCAGCATCGATGGCACGATCGACTTCGGCGGCGCCGCCCCTTGGAATACGGGCAAAAACCTTGCCGGTCGACGGGTCGAGCACGTCGATGCCGCCCGCAGTCGCGCGGTCGATGGTTTCACCGTTGATGAGATGGCCATAGGCCGTGACGGATGTCTGATCCAGCATCGGGCTGGCCTCCTCGTTCGTGGTCCTCCCGGCCGAGCGCCTTAAAGCGCTTCATCGATGCATCGGATCCACGCGTTCCGTGCCATCTGCCGACGCAGCAAAACTATCGGCGCCTGCGCCGATCAGTCAATTGGCTTTACAAATTTCTCGCTACCGACCTCAGTGGTGGCGGTAGAGCGCCGCCGATCGATTGAGGTGACCGCGCATGGCGTCAGCCGCGCCATCCGCTTCTCCGGCAGCGAGACGATCGACTATCGCGGCATGTTCCCGCAAGGTGGTTTCTTCCTGACCCGACCAGATCAGCAGGTCGGTGTGATAGGTGAACAGCCAGTTCAGCATCGCGTCACCGACGGCGGCAAAGATCGGGTTGCCGGCCATGCGGGTGATCTTGGCATGGAAGGCGATGTCGGCGCGAATGAACGCCTTCGGGTCATCGATCTTGCTGCGCTGCTTCTCGATGAGATCGGTCAGTTCGGCGATGTCTTCGGCCGTTGCATTCTGCGCCGCGATGCGCACCATGCCGAGTTCGAAAAGGCGCCGTGCCTCCTTGAGGTGCTCGAGATTGTCGGGGGAGGCCGAAAGCAGCAGCCTCGCCACCGCATCCATCTGCCGGAACGCGATATCGGCCGACAAGGCGCTGACTCTCGACCGCTCTCCGTGGGATATCGTGATGAGGCCCATGGTCTGCATGGACTGCAGCGCCTCGCGCACGGCAGGTCGACCAACGCCAAAGCGCTCCATCAGTTCGCGCTCCGAAGGCATCGGATCGCCGGCTCCCATTTCCCCACGCACGATCATTTCACGCAAGCGTTCGAATACCTGGTCGGAGAGCTTGCGGCGCACGATCCGGTCGTCAATCGCTTTGAGGTCGCTTAGCTTTTCCATCGTGATCAACGCGTCTCGAATGTTGCTTCAGCCGATACTTGCAGCGGATTTCTGCGGTCGTCCATCCGCGGCCAGGACAGTGTCAGGTGATCCGGCGAATGCTCTCGGTGATTTCGTGGGTCTCGAACACGCCGAGCCAGTCGTCGCGCATGAGGCGCGGCTTGCCGTTCACGATCGCCTTGTTGCAGGCATCGGAGAAGACGCCATCGACTTCTTCCATGACGACAGCCGCGAGAATGTTCAGGTGCCCAAGCAGGAAATCGCGTGCTGCCACCCGGTCGACGCCGCGGCGCACCACCTCGTCCATCGCATCCTTCATCACGACCAGAAGCGTCGCGCACACGGTCTCCGACAGGCCGGGCTCCAGCAGCGCCATCTGCTCGACGGTCACGCGATGGGACCGCAGGATCGGCTGGAAGATCGTCTTGGCGATCTCTTCGCCGATGGCAAAATGCTCTTCCGGGCCCTGCATCAGCGCGCTGACAATCGCCTGGCGCGCTGCAATGCCGCCGAAATAATCGCGCTTGGCCGCAAGATCGGTTTCATCGTTGAAGATCGGCGGATGGCAGGGATGGGTGACGAAATAGGTGACGTCCGCGCGCTCGGGGAAATGCCCGGCAAAGGGAGCCGCGGCATCGAGCGCGATCACGATCGTGCCGGGCGCGACCTTGGGCACGATATCGGCGCCGACCTTCCGGATCGCCGTGTCCGGCACAGCCAGGATTACGGCTTTCGCATCCTTCAACGCCTCATCGACGGCGACGCAGTCTGCGCCGACCTCATCCTTCAGCCGCTTTTGGCCGATTTCGCTGACTTCGACATGGGCAACGTCATAACGCGACCCTTTCAGGTTGCGCGACAGACGCACTCCCATTTTCCCACCGGCGCCGATCAAAGCGATTTTCATGCTACTTGCCTCCCTCATTCGTGCCGGACGATTGCAAAGGAAAGAGCATGTTGTCAACTGGTATGATGAGATGATATTGCCTCTCGTCGTCAGGGGAGAGCGTTAGCAATGGCGCGATTGTTCGCAGAGTACGAGGTCGAGAGCCCGGTCGGGCTCGAAAGGGCCGCGCGCGTCATTGCGGGCGAACAGTCCTGCGGCACCTTCATGCGGCTACCGGGCGAGACCGATGATCTCAGAAGCCGCGCCGGTGCCAATGTCGAGGACGTCATTGTCGACGAGGTGCGGGACAAGCCATCGCTGCCGGTGCGGAAACCGGGCACAGCCTATGAGCGCGGGCGCATCGTTCTGTCCTGGCCTCTCGCCAATATGGGCCCGTCGCTTACCAACACGCTCGCGACGGTCGCCGGCAATCTGTTCGAGCTCGCCGAAGTCTCCGCCATCCGGCTGACCGACGTCACGTTTCCCGACGCGTTCGCCGATGCGTGTCCGGGGCCGGCGTTCGGCGTCGAGGGCACGCAGCGGCTCGCCGACGTGTCCGACCGGCCGATGATCGGTACCATCATCAAGCCGAGCGTCGGCCTTTCTCCGGATGAGACGGCGGCGCTCGTGCAACAGCTCTGCGATGGCGGCATCGATTTCATCAAGGACGACGAACTGCAGGCGAACGGGCCCCACTGCCCGCTTGCCGAGCGGGTGAGGGCCGTGATGGACGTGATCAACGCTCATGCGGAAAAGACCGGCAAGAAGGTTATGTACGCGTTCAACATCACCGACGAAGTCGATGAGATGAAACGCAATGCCGATCTGGTGCTGGCGCAAGGCGGCACCTGCCTGATGGTCAGCCTTCATTCCATTGGCCTTGCGGGTCTCGGCGCGATCCGGCGGCATTCGCAACTGCCGCTGCACTGCCACCGCAATGGCTGGGGGCTGTTCCAGCGCTCGCCCGACATCGGTCTGTCCTACCGCGCCTGGCAGAAGTTTTGGCGGCTTGCGGGGGCGGACCACCTGCACGTCAACGGGCTCGGCAACAAGTTCAGCGAGAGCGACGACAGCGTCATCGATTCCGCCCGCGCCGTAGCCGAGCCGATGTTTTGCGGCAAGCGGGCAAGTTTTGCGGCGATGCCGGTGTTTTCGTCGGGCCAGACGGCGGTTCAGATCGAGCCGACCTACAGGGCGATCGGCACCACCGGCTTCATCTACTGCGGCGGCGGCGGCATCATGGGGCATCCGGGCGGCGTCGCCGGCGGTGTCGAGAGCCTGCGTCAGGCGGCAGAGGCAGCGGTCAAGGGCATTTCCGCCGCCGACTATGCGCGGGATCACAGGGAACTCGCCGATGCTCTGAAGGTCTTCGGAGACCGCTTCGGATGAGCGGCGCGCCGCTGATCAGCTTCTACGGCGATGACTTCACTGGCTCCACCGACGCCATGGAGGCGCTGTCTTCGAATGGCATTGAAACGGTGCTCTTCACGCGCGTGCCAAACGCCGAAGAGTTTGCCCCTTTCGCCCATTGCCGGGCCGTTGGCCTCGCCGGAACCAGTCGCAGCCAGAGCCCCATTTGGATGGATCGGGAGCTGCGGGATGCGCTTTTCTGGTTGAAATCGCTGAACGCTGCGCACTGCCATTACAAGGTCTGCTCGACCTTCGACAGCGCGCCGCACCAGGGCCCGATCGGCCGCGCGCTGGAAATCGGCCTCGATATCTTCGACCAGGACATGGCGGCGATCATCGTCGGCGTGCCGCAGCTGCGCCGCTACACCTTCTTCGGACACCTTTTCGCAGGCTATCGCGACGCGGTCTATCGCATCGATCGCCACCCGGTGATGAGCCGCCATCCCGCGACACCGATGCGGGAGGCCGATCTCGTGCTTCATCTCGCGGGACAGACCGAGTTGCCGCTCGCGCGGACTGGCGGCACCGAAGCCACGCCGGCAAGCCTTGCTGCACTTCGCGACGAGGGCATTCGGGGCGTGCTGCTCGACGTGCACGATCTTGCGACACAACGGGCGGCCGGCGAGCTCATCCTTGCCGGGGAGGGCGGGCTTGGCCCCTTCATCATTGGATCGTCCGGCGTCGATTACGCCTTGATCGCCGCTTGGCGGGCCCGCGGCGTGCTTTCGCCGGAACTGCCTTCATTCGAGCCGCTTCAGCGCGAGGCGCGCATTGCCGTCGTTTCCGGCAGCTGCTCGCCGACCACCGAACGGCAGATCCGGACGGCTGCGCACGCCGGCTTCCTGCCCATCGAGGTCGATTACCGCGCCATCGCCTCCGGCATGAACGCGGATGCCGTCATCGATGCTGCGCTGTCTCGGGCGCTGCCCGCCCTGGAGGCTGGACAGAGCCCGATCCTGCACACGGCACTTGGCCCCGACACCACCGTGTCGATCGACGCTGCCGAGAACGACGCGGTGGGACGCGCTCTCGGTCACATGCTCGATCAGATCATCGCCCGAACAGGCCTCGCGCGGGTGGCGGTGGCGGGTGGCGACACATCGAGTCACGCCCTCTCGCAACTCGGCATCTTCGCCCTGACGCTTCGCCACCCCATCACCCAATCCCCCGGCTCCCCCGTCTGCCTCGCCCATCGCTACACGGGCGGCACGATCGAAATGACGCTGAAGGGCGGCCAGATCGGCAACGACGACTATCTAGTGAGGATCCGGGACGGCATGGTTGGGTGAGGGGCGCTTGTGGTATCGCGTCTGGCCATTCGGCCATCGTCCCGTTGATCGACAGGCTGTCATCCGCATCGATTAGAAAGAGAGCAGCCTCAACTTTTTATGGCTCAATTCCGCAACCGCGCACTTTCTTCGCAGCTGCCATAATTTGACGATGTCCTTGTGAAAGACGCATATTGGGTTTCAGGAAGCGCGAGATTCGAGAGACGGCGAGTGGTCAGGATTGGGGCGGATTGGGAAGAGCGACGGGGGCGCCGCTTGCGTGCGACCGATTTTGCCGCCTATGCGCTGCTGCTTCTCGCCTTGCTCGGCTATGCCTGCCTTCCGTCGAAGCCGTCGAACGGCATCGAAATCGCCGAGCGGCTCGCCCCGGTTTCCCTGTCGGCCGCTCTCTCTGCCGATCTGACCCAGAAATACCGCATCCCCAAGCAAGAGCAGGAATATCGCGCCCGTAGCGTCAGCTTCGACGCAATCGCAGCCGAGACGGCCGATGTGCCGTCCTCTGCCCTGGCGCGGGTAGTGACGCTGGTGCTGCCGGAGATCGAGACAGCGATCGTGCGGATCGGGCCGACTCCTGCCGGCAGCGAGCAGGCACGCGTCACGCCGGCGGCGAGGGGCCCCCCTTCGATCGTCTGAGCCTTGCCAAGCGTCCAACGACGCTGCCGGCTTGGCCTCTCTCTTCGAATGGCACATGAAACGTGCATGCAGGAGCCAAGGACCCTCGCTTTTACGCGGTGGTTGCAACCGTTAGGCTTCCTGTACGATGCGTTCAATTGCCCCACTTCAAGCGTCAGTTCCGGTAAGTCTCCATGTGGTCTAGTGAATGGCTCATCCTGCTCGTCGGTCTTCCGTTTCTCGGAAGCCTGCTGACGGCTTTGTTGCCGAGCCATTCGCGCAGTGCGGCCAACTGGCTGGCCGGTGCCATGGCCCTTGCCTGTTTCGGCATTGCGATCAGTGCTTATTCGGCAGTGACCGATGGCATGGTGGTGCGCCATCAGGTGGAGTGGGTACCGCATCTTGGTCTCTCGCTCACGCTGCGGCTCGATGGCTTCGCCTGGATGTTCTCCATGCTGATCACGGGCATCGGCGCCCTCGTGATCCTTTATGCGCGCTACTACATGTCGCCCAAGGATCCGGTCGTTCGCTTCTACGCCCTTCTGCTGGCGTTCATGGGGGCGATGCAGGGGCTCGTGGTTTCCGGCAACATCATCCTGCTCGCGGTGTTCTGGGAGTTGACGAGCATCTTCTCGTTCCTCCTGATCGGCTACTGGCACCATAACCAGGCGGCGCGCGATGGTGCGCGCATGGCGCTGACGATCACCGGAGCGGGCGGTCTGTGCCTGCTGGCCGGCATGGTGCTGCTCGGCCAGATCGTCGGCAGCTACGATCTTGATGTGGTGCTGCAGTCCGGCGACCTGATCCGCGCGAGCGATCTCTATCTGCCGACCTTGCTCCTCATCCTCGCCGGCGCGCTGACGAAGAGCGCGCAGTTTCCGTTCCATTTCTGGCTGCCGAATGCGATGGCCGCGCCGACACCGGTTTCGGCCTATCTCCACTCCGCGACGATGGTCAAGGCGGGCGTCTTCCTGCTCACGCGGTTCTGGCCGGTGCTTTCCGGCACCGATGCGTGGTTCTTCATCGTCGGCTTCGCCGGCCTCAGCACGCTTTTGATCGGTGCCTACTTCGCCATTTTCCAGCATGATCTCAAAGGCCTGCTCGCCTATTCGACCATCAGCCATCTCGGTCTGGTCACGACGTTGCTTAGCCTGGGAAGCCCGCTCGCGGCCGTTGCGGCCATCTTCCACATGGTCAATCACGCGACCTTCAAGGCGTCGCTCTTCATGGCGGCCGGCATCATCGACCACGAGGCCGGAACCCGCGACATGCGGCGATTGAGCGGGCTCTTCAGTTTCCTGCCGATCACTGCGACGCTCGCCATGGTCGCAAGCGCGGCCATGGCCGGGGTGCCGCTTCTCAACGGCTTCCTGTCGAAGGAAATGTTCTTTGCCGAAACGCTCGAGCAGCACCGTGCATCGGTACTCGACACGCTGACGCCCTATGTGGCGACCATTGCCGCAGCATTCGCCGTTACCTATTCCATCCGCCTGATCCACACGGTCTTCTTCGGCCCGCGCGCAAGCGACCTGCCCAAGGTTCCGCACGAGCCGCCGCGCTGGATGCGATTGCCGATCGAGCTTCTCGTCCTGGCCTGCCTCGTCGTCGGCACCATTCCGGGCCTGAGCATCGGCTCCTATCTCGACACGGCGGTGGTATCGGTGCTGGGCGATGCGACGCCTGTTTACAGCCTGTCGATCTGGCACGGCTTCAACCTGCCCTTAGCGATGAGCATAGTCGCTCTCTTGGGCGGCATCGTTCTCTACATGGCGCTGAAATCCTATCTCGACCGGTGCGAAGAGGGGCCGCCGATTTTCCGTCGCCTCAAGGGGCAGCGCATCTTCGAGCGCATTCTCGTCGCCGTCAGCTGGCGCTGGGCGCGTGTGGCGGAGCGCTTTTTGGGCACGCGGCGGCTTCAACCGCAGCTGCGGCTGATCGTGGTGGCGGCAATTCTTGCCGGTGTGTGGGCCATGTGGGGTGCGCGGCATCTCGCGCCGCAACTGACCATCTCCGGCGTCGACCCGGTTCTCGCCATGATGTGGCTGGTCGGCGGAGGCTGTGCCGTTGCCGCCGCCTACCAGGCAAAATTCCACCGGCTCGCCGCGCTCATCTTTCTGGGCGTTGCGGGCCTCGTCACCTGCATCACCTTCGTCTGGCTCTCGGCCCCCGATCTTGGTGTGACGCAGCTTCTGGTGGAGATCGTCACCACCGTGCTCATCCTTCTCGGGCTTCGCTGGCTGCCGAAGCGCGACGATCAGATAGAGCGGCATGGCTTCTGGGTTCGGCTGCGGCGCGGGCGCGACTTCTTCATCGCTGTCATCGCCGGTGCGGGGATGGCGCTGCTCGCCTATTACATGATGATGACGCCGCTGCCGCCGTCGGTCGGAGACTACTACCTGCAGCACGCCTATAGCGAAGGAGGCGGCACCAACGTCGTCAACGTCATCCTCGTCGATTTCCGCGGCTTCGATACGCTCGGCGAGATCGTCGTGCTGGCCGTCGTCGCGCTGACGGTATTTGCACTGCTGCGCCGTTTCCGGCCGGCGGAGGACAATTCCGAACTGCCGTACCAGCAGCGCGAACAGAACGAATATGACAGCATCCAGCGCGATCGCGAGGTGGGCGAGACGCTGAAAGACTACCTGCTCGTGCCGTCGGTCATCATGCGCTGGATGTTCGCCGCAATCACGCTTCTAGCGGCATACCTGTTCCTGCGCGGTCACGATCTGCCGGGCGGCGGCTTTGCGGCAGGCGTCGCGATGGCGATCGGCTTCCTTCTGCAGTATCTCGCTGGTGGCACGCGCTGGGTGGAAGAGCGCCTGCGCATTCGGCCAGTGCAGTGGATCGGCTTCGGGTTGCTTGCGGCGACGGCGACGGGTCTCGGCTCGCTCACCGTGGGCTACCCGTTCCTGACATCCTATTTCCAGTATACGGAGATCCCCTTCATCGGCGGCGTACCAACGGCTTCGGCTCTGTTCTTCGATCTCGGCGTCTTCAGCCTTGTGGTCGGTGCGACTGTCCTGATGCTCGTCGCCATCGCCCACCAGTCGCTCCGTGCACCGAAAGCGCGGCCAGATCGGGCGGTGGCCGAGCGGACTGCGGTCGAGCAGGGAGAAAGCTGATGGAATTCGTCATTGCATTCGCCATCGGCGTGCTCGGTGCTTCGGGCGTCTGGCTCATCCTGCGGCCGCGGACCTATCAGGTCGTCATGGGGCTCGCGCTTCTGTCCTATGGCGTCAACCTCTTCATCTTCGGCATGGGCCGGCTGCGGGTCAACGCGCCGCCCGTGCTGCCTGGCGGTGACGCCATCGATCCGGCCGCTTTCACCGATCCGCTTCCGCAGGCGTTGGTTCTCACCGCGATCGTCATCAGCTTTGCCACGACCGCGCTGTTTCTGGTGGTGCTGATCGCTTCACGGGGCCTCACCGGAACGGACCATGTGGATGGCCGGGAGGGCGAGCGATGACCGGTCAGTTCCCTCAATTGATCGTCGCACCGATCATCCTGCCCTTGATCGTGGGCGCCTTGCTGCTGTTCTTCGACGACCGCGAACGGCGGCTGAAGACGTCGCTTGCGATCCTGTCGGTCCTGGCCCAGCTTGCGATCGGGCTTACCCTTCTGTTCAGGGTCCACTGGTCGGACGACGCGACGGCGCTTGTCTACCTGCTGGGCAACTGGCCCGCACCGATCGCGATCAACCTGATCGCCGACCGGCTGTCGAGCATCATGCTGGTGCTTGGCTCGCTGCTCGCGATCCCGGCGCTCGTATTCGCCACCGCCCGCTGGGACAAGGCGGGACCGCACTTCCATTCGATGTTCCAGTTCATGCTGGTCGGCATCAATGGAGCCTTCCTGACGGGTGACCTGTTCAACCTGTTCGTTTTCTTCGAAGTGATGCTGGCCGCGTCCTACGGGCTCGTGCTGCACGGGTCGGGACCGGCGCGCGTGAAGGCGGGGCTGCACTACATCGCCATCAATCTCGCTGCGTCGCTCGTTTTCCTGATCGGCATCGCGATGGTGTTCGGCGCGACCGGCAGCTTGAACATGGCCGAGATCTCCATGCGCGCCGCGGAGATCGAGGGATTTGCGACGCCTGGTCTGCATGTCGGGCTCTCGATGCTTGGTCTCGCCTTCCTGGTGAAAGCGGCGATGTGGCCGCTCGGGAACTGGCTGGTTCCGGCATATTCCGCATCTGCGGGACCGGTCGCAGCCATCATGGCGATCCTCAGCAAGGTCGGGATCTATGCCCTGATCCGTCTGTCGCTTCTGGTGCCGGCGGAAGGCGAGGTCTTCGGATCGCTCGTCATCTTCATCGGCGGTGCCGCCACGCTCGTCTTCGCATCGATCGGTCTTCTGGCCACGCAATCGATCCGCACGGCGACGGCCTATCTCGTCATGGTTTCTTCCGGCACCATCCTCGCGACGCTTGGTCTCTCAGAACCCGCGAGCACGACTGGCGCGCTCTATTACCTCGTGACCTCCACGCTTGCGACAGGTGCGCTCTTCCTGCTTGCCGAGTTGCTGGAGCGGGACCAGGATCCATTGTCGGCGATGTTGTCCGTCACGATGGAAGCCTTTGGCGAGAACAGCCAGTTCGTCGATCCGGAAGAGGAGGTGGGTCGACCGATGCCGCAGGCGGCCGCGGTGCTCGGCGCCGGCTTTGGTATCCTCGCCATGGTCCTGATTGGCCTGCCGCCGCTTGCAGGATTCCTTGCCAAATTCGCGATCCTGCATTCTGTCATCGGGCCGGGTGCAGAGGCGATGTCGGAGGCGGTGACGATGCGTCTTGGGCTAGCGGCCTTGCTCATCTTCTCGGGGCTGACGGCGCTGATCGCGCTGTCTCGCGCAGGCATCCGAACCTTCTGGGCGCCGGTCGAGCCGTTCATGCCACGGGTCTCCATCGTTGAGGTGGCGCCGGTGCTGTTCCTCCTCGTCGTGATCGTGCTTCTCTCGGTCTATGCCGGACCCGCGGTAGACCTGATGGCGGCCACAGCCAATGATCTCCACATTCCCAACGGCTATCTCGATGCCGTGCTCGGTGCCGAACGCGTGCCCCCATACGCTGGAGGTGAAGAATGAGCAGAATCTTCCCTTATCCGGTCATGACGCTTGGCCTGTTCGTCATGTGGATCGCGCTTGCCGGGGCAACGCCCGGTCATACGGTGCTGGCATTTATCGTGAGCACGGGCAGCGCGCTTACCTTGAAGGCGCTCGGTGAAAAGAGCACCCGGGTCAAGCGCGTCGACGCCATCGTCACGCTTGCAAGCGTGGTCTTCGTGGACATCCTGCGGTCCAACTATGATGTCGCCCGGCTCATCCTGTTCGGCAAAAGGCTCGACCGCAAATCCGGCTTCATGACGGTGCCGATCCGCCTCAAGAACCCGTCCTCGCTCGCGGTGTTGTCCATCGTGCTCACAAGCACGCCGGGAACCGCTTGGCTCGACTACAATGCCGCGCAAGGCACGCTGATCATCCACGTCTTCGACCTCAAGGATGAATCGCATTGGCTGGATCTCATCTCCAACCGGTATGAGCGGCTCCTCCTGGAGATATTCGAATGAGCGTTGTCATTCTCACGGTCGCGGTCTGGTTTTCGCAGATCATCCTCGCCTTGGCGATGATGCTGGTGGCCTACCGGCTCTTCATCGGTCCGCGCGCGCAGGACCGCATTCTCGCACTCGACATGCTCTATGTCTGCGCCATGCTGCAATTGCTGGTCTTCGGCGTGCGCACCGGCAACGCGATCTTCTTCGAAGCGGCGCTCATCATCGGCATGCTGGGCTTCGTCGCAACCGTGTCGCTCGCCAAGTTCCTGATGCGCGGGGAGGTCATCGAATGACGGTCGATCTCGTCGAATATCCGCTCTGGGCTGCGATCCTGGTTTCAAGCTTCCTGGTCATCGGATCGCTCCTGACGCTGATCGGCGCCATCGGCATGGTGCGGCTCAAGAGTTTCTATGATCGCATCCATGCCCCGACGCTGGCGACCAGCTGGGGCACGGGAGGCATGGCGGTCGGCTCGATGATCTTCTTTCTGGTGGGCGGGGGCCGCCCCCTGGTCCACGAATTGCTGCTCGCCGCCTTCGTCACGATCACCACGCCTGTCACGCTGATGATGCTCGGCCGCGCCGCTATCTATCGCGACCGTTCGAGCGCGCGTCCGGGGATTCCACCCGTGGGCCGACGCGTCGATCTCAACTTAAGCGATAAGCCTTCGGAAGGGGAGGTGAGCTAACGCTCGCCGGCCGTCACAGCGCGCGTTCTTTTCTCATCTGCGCGATCACCGCATCGAGCTCGCGGATCAGTGAGGACAGGGCTTCGCGCTGTTCGGCTTCGGTGCTTTCAGCCTCGAGGGTCGCTTCCATCTCAGACGCACGTCGGCTGAGGTGGTCGAACCCGAAGAAGCCGCCTGCACCAGCGATCCCATGAGCGAGCTTTGCGATCTCACGGTGCTGAATGTGGGACGTGACGGGGTGGCTTTTGGCGATGGTGTTTAGGGCATTCCGGTCGCTGTGCAAACGCTCGATGAACCGCTCTTTCAAAGCATCCAAGGATCGAACCACCGCAAGCTCCTTGCTCTTAAAAGCACTTCGCATGGAGATGCAAGGTACTTTAGCAAAAAATGAACTGTCGAGTGGTGGAACGCCCCAATGCCTTTGCGGTTGCAGCAGACTTTTCCGGTGCAGTTCAAAAAAAAGTGCGCAAGGCCGTTTGCGGGCGGCCTTGCGCAGGAGGAGAAGCTCTAGATGTTGCCGGCGCTGAGTTCCTTGGCGATGTGATCGGCCTGGCGGATTGCCAGTGCCACGATTGTCAGGGTCGGGTTTTCAGCAGCGCCCGTCGTGAATTGCGAACCGTCCGAGATGAACAGGTTCGGGATGTCGTGGGTCTGGCCCCACTTGTTGACCACGCCGTCCCGCGCATTCTCCGACATGCGGTTGGTGCCGAGATTGTGCGTGGAGGGGTACGGCGGCGTCGGGAAAGCCCGGGTCGCACCAACCGCCTTGTACATCTCGATCCCCTGTTTGTAGGCATGATCGCGCATGGCCACATCGTTCGGGTGGTCTGAGAAATGTACGTTCGGAGCCGGCAGGCCGTACTGGTCCTTCACCTCCGAATTGAGGGTGATGCGGTTCGTTTCCTGCGGCATGTCCTCGCCCACGATCCACATACCGGCCATGTTTTCGTACTGGTCGAGCGCGGAGGTGAACGAACGGCCCCAGCCGCCCGGATCGAGGAAGGCAGCCATGAAGGGCAGGCCGAGCGACAGGGTTTCCAGCTCGTAGCCGCCGACGAAGCCGCGCGACGGATCGTGGCGCGCCTCGTCCTGGACGATCCCGGCCATCGTCGTGCCGCGCCACATACGCACGGGCTTGTCGAAGACGGCATAGACCGAACCTGTGACGTGGCGCATGTAGTTGCGGCCCACCTGGCCGGACGAGTTGGCAAGGCCATCCGGGAACATGTTTGAGGCCGAGTTCAAAAGCAGACGCGGGCTTTCGATCGTGTTGCCGGCAACGGCGACCAGACGGGCCTTCTGCAGGTGCTGGTTTCCGTCCTTGTCGGCATAGACCACGCCTGTGACCTTGCCACTGTCGTCATGCTCGATCTTGATGACGTGCGACCGGTCGCGGACTTCGAGGTTGCCGGTGGCTTCACCGGCCGGGATTTCGGTATAGGCGGCCGACCATTTGGCGCCCCATTTGCAGCCCTGGAAGCAGAAGCCGGTCTGCTGGCAGGGGATGCGATCGCCGTCATCACGGGTCTGGATCGCCATGCGGCCGGTGTGGACTTCCTTGTAGCCGATCGCGAGAGCGCCTTTTTCGAAAACCTTGTAATTGTTGTTGCCGGGCAGGCCGGGACGGTTGCCGGTGCGGGTAACGCCGAGCTTTTCTTCCGCCTGGTCGTACCACGGCGCCATCTCGTCGGCGTCGATCGGCCAATCGAGCAGGTTCGCCCCGTCGACGCGGCCATAATTGGTCAGCGCCTTCCATTCATGCGGCTGGAAGCGCAGCGACGCGCCGGCCCAGTGAATGGTGGTGCCGCCGACCGCCTTCACGATCCAGGCCGGCAGGCCTGAAAAGTCCCTGGCGACGCGCCAGTCGCCGCTGGTCGTGCGGGCATCGAGCCAGGAGAGCTGGCCGAAGGCATCCCACTCGTCGTTGAGATAATCTTCCGGCAAATGACGTCCGCCGGCTTCCAGCGCGACGACCTTGACGCCCTTCTGGGCGAGTTCGTTTGCGAGCACGCCGCCGCCGGCGCCCGTACCCACGATGACGACGACGGAATCGTCGTTGAGATCAAATTTGGCAACCATGGTGCGCCTCCTCCCTACAGCCAGTTGATGTCGTCAAAGCCGCGCGACACGTAGCCGCCCTGGCTGTAGGACTCGCCCTCGTAACCGAAGAGCGGCCATACTTCCTTCTGGTTGTAGAGACCGGTGACGAGCCCGCCGCGGATCTTCTGGAAGAAGGCACTCTCCTCCATGCCCTGGAGGACTTCGACGCGGTCGCTTTCCCAGCCGATCGACAGATAGTCTGCATGGCCCTTGCCGCGTGCGGCGGCATCGAGCGCGGCGATGCCGTCCTCGATTTCCTGGGCGCTGTCAGCGGTGTCGTAGCCCTTGACGGCGGTTGCGTAGAAATGGTCGGCGAGGTGGTCGTGCGGGTAGATGTCACGTGCCATCTGAATCAATGTGGCCATGCTTTCGGGCTTCACCGCCGTCGTTTCCATGGCCCATGCGGCACCGTTGCCGGCGACGAAGTCTGCGCCGACGACGAATGTCGCGCCGACAGCCACGGAGCGAGCGAGAAGCTCGCGCCGGGTCATGCCGGTTTTCGATAATGTCTCAGTCATGTCAGTCCTCCCTCAAAATTCTGGCTGACGGTCCGAGGCTCCACTCCTCGTCGCGGCAGCCGGCGAATGCGCGGCGCTACAGGTAGCGACCGCCGCGTTTCAGCACTTCGATCTGGTATCCATCCGGATCGGCAATGAAAAAGAAGCGTGCGATGACCTCGCCGGCGGGCGCGAAATCGACCAGCTTGCGGGGCGAGAGGCCCGCATCGGTCAAGCGCTTGTGCTCGGCGTCCAGGTCGTCGACCGAAAAGGCGAGGTGGCCGTAGCCGTCGCCCAGATTGTAGGGCTCGGTGCGGCCCTTGTTGACGGTCAGTTCAAGCTCGAAACCGGTCTCGTCATTCGACATGTAGACCAGCGTGAAGCTTTCGAAATCAAGACGATCGGCCACCTTCAGCCCGAAGGCCTGATCGTAAAATGCTACGGACCGCGCCTCATCGAGTACGCGGATCATGCTGTGTATGGCTTTAGCCACTCTGGCTTCCCTCCTTCTTCCGATTCAATGATCGAAGTCTGGAAGGAGGGACGACCCATCAGGTAGTAGAATGCTACTACGCTGCGGTTTTTAAGCTGCCGCGGCTGCCTTGGTCTGCATCGGGGTGCGCCGATCCATTTCGATCAGGCACGCGCAGCGCAGCAGGGACGTGAAATTCTCCGGCTCGCCACGCAGCTCGAGGACCTCCGAATGCAGTTTCGATACGAAAGCCGGCGTTGTCGATCCATCGCGCGCGGCGATTTCGTCGATGATGGCCCAGAAGGCACGTTCAAGCCGGATGCTGGTGCTCTGGCCGTTTAACCGAAGCCTGCGCGTCACATATTCGTAGCGCGTTGGCTCCTGGCCCGCAAAAACCTGGCACATGATATTCCTCCCGCAAATGGCTCACCTGGCTGAAGGTGAGTTGCGTTGATGTTAGCGCCAAACCCGAGCGCGCACGACTCCGCCATTGGTGCATGTACGATCAAAACGGACGCGACATTCTTTCCGCGCGCTTTCGTCAGGTGAGGGACGGAAATCGAGGGCGTATGCGGCTGCGGCAAGCGCGCGTCATTGCGGGCTTCTGCAAATGCCTCTCAAATTCATTTAAATATATGATTTCTATTGACATTTTCTCCCGCGCTTTTTACTTCGGGGCCATCGGGGAGTAGCCACCAAGCGATTGGGGGCGCGTCAACACGATCGCCCTCATGGCGTGGCGCGTTCAGCCGGCAATGCCGGCCCGGCAAGACCGTGGGTATGACTGACCGTTGGCGGACGGGCGGCCCGTTCCCCCGATTTTCGATCCGTCTCCGGTCCTGCAAATGTCTCCAGCAGCTGTTTTCTTTCTGTCGGTCTCCATGTCGATCGATGCCTTTGCTGTCGCGGTAGGGCGAGGTACCGTGCTTGATCGCGCCCAACTGGGGCGTGCGCTGCGTATCGGGGCCGTGTTTGGTCTGGTCGAGGCGCTGACGCCGTTTCTCGGCTGGCTTGCCGGCATCGCTGCCAGTGACTGGGTGGCCCATGTGGATCACTGGCTGGCCTTCGGCCTGCTCGGACTGGTCGGCATCCACATGATCCACAATGCCTTCAGCCAGGAAGAAGGTGAGGGCGCCGAGCGCGCGGCCTCCGGCTCGTCGCTCGTCTTGCTCGCGACAGCCTTCGGGACAAGCCTCGACGCCATGGCCGTCGGGCTGTCGCTCGCCTTCATCGATGTGGACCTTGCCGGGATCCTGGTCGTCTCCGCCGGCATCGGCATGGCGACCTTCGTGATGTCAACGGCCGGCGTGCTGCTCGGCAAGGCGATCGGCAACCAATTCGGCCGCTATGCCGAAATGGCTGCCGGTGTCGTGCTCTGCGCGCTCGGCACGATGATCCTCATCGACCACATCGGCTAGACGCTCGGCCTAACGTCCTCGGCCAAACGCGATGAAGGGCGGGTTGGCGAAGGGGGCCGTGAAGCCTTGCGGGTCGTCCTCGCATCGTTCGGGGCGCTTGCCATAGGTAAGGGGCGTGACTTCATCGGCAAGCGTTGTCCGTCCACCGGCCGCACGCAGCACGGCATCGCCGGCCGCCGTGTCCCATTCCATGGTGCGGGAAAACCGCGGGTAGATATCGGCCTTGCCTTCCGCAAGCAGGCAGAACTTTAGTGACGAGCCGATGCTGACGCAGTTCGTGATATCGCGACGGGCGAGATAGGCGTTGGTGTCCGGATCGCGATGCGACCGGCTCGCCACCGCGACAGGATCGTCGCGGGTTGACGTCGCCCTCAGCTGCGTCGTCCGCTCGGCTTTGTCATCTACATGATAGGCGCCTGCGTCGGAGCCGTAATAGGTCTGCCCAAGAGCCGGCGCGACGACCACGCCCACCGTGGGACAACCATGTTCGATCAGGGCGATGTTGACGGTGAATTCCGCGCGACCGGACACGAATTCTCGCGTGCCGTCCAAAGGATCGACGAGAAAGAACCGTTGCCCGAGGTCCGTCGGCAGAACGCCTGCAGCCGCGGCCTCTTCGGCGACAATCGGGATCTGGGGAAAATGCGCGCGCAGGTCCGCCAGGATCAGCAATTCTGCAGCCGTATCGGCCTCGGTCACGGGCGAGCCATCGGATTTGCTGCGGATTTCGTAGCCCTGCGCAAAGATGCTGACCAGAACCGTACCTGCCGCCTGCGCAGCCTCTCGCATGATGGCAAGCACCGCCGCGTGATCGATTTCCGTCGTCTCACCCATGGGGCACCAGGCCCCGGTTCTTCAGGTGATCGACGACCTCGTCGGCCAGTGCCTCGGCGCCGGTGAGGGCCGTCTTGAGGTGAATGTCCGGAGAAGAGGGTGCTTCATAAGGCGAATCGAGGCCGGTGAAGTTTGAGAGTTCACCGGCAAGCGCTCTGCGGTAGAGGCCTTTCGGGTCACGGCGCGCACATTCCTCAAATGACGTGTCGACGAAAATCTCGATGAACTCGCCATCGGCCATGCGCGCCCTTGCCGCCTCGCGTTCCGATCCGAACGGAGAGATGAAGGCGACGAGCACGATCAGTCCGGCGTCGCTCATCAGTCGCGCGACCTCGCTCACCCGCCGCATGTTTTCTACGCGGTCGGATGCGGAAAATCCAAGGTCGCTGCTCAAGCCGTGGCGAAGATTGTCGCCGTCGAGCAGGAAGGTCTTGATGCCGGCCGCGTGCAGCCGAACCTGCACCAAATTGGCGATGGTCGATTTGCCCGATGCGGACAGGCCCGTGAACCAGAGAACCGCGGGCTTCTGCCCCATCAACCGCGCATGATCCGTTCGATTGAGCGTGGTTTTCTGCCACTGGATGACGTTGCTCCGCAGCGGAATGTCCTCAGCCATGCGTCTTCACTCCCCCTCATTCTGCCCGCCGGACGGAACCGCACTCGCGCCGGCCGTCGCCTTTTTCAGCAGGGCGACAAGGCTTGCGCGCTCCTCCGCGCTCAGCCCTTCCAACATCCGCTCCTGGACCTTCTGGACCGCAGGCATCATCGCCTCCAGAAGGTCTCGACCTTTTTCGGTCAGGTAAAGTTCGCGCGCCCGCCGGTCCTTTTCGCTGACTTCGCGCCTGATCAGGGCCTTTGTCAGCAGCCGGTCGACTACCCCGCCGATCGTAACGCGATCATAGGCGATCAGGCTCGACAGCGTCGCCTGGTCGATGCCTTCGTTCCGGGCGATCGCATAGATCGCCGCGAACTGAACCGGCGTCAGGTCGAAGCCGGCCGTCTGTGCTTCCTGCAGGAAAGTCGCGACGGAAATCTGGTTCATGCGCCGGATCAGGTGACCCGGCATTTCGTAAAGAGCCATCATCGCTGTGTTCGCTCTGCCTGCAATCTCATCCCACCGTGCATAACAGTCTCATCCGAAGGGACAAGTAATCAGCGGCAAGGATTGGCTCGCTGTGCACGTCATGCACCAAAAATCCTGCCCCATGATGGTCTTATGCTGTTGGCAGGGCGCTCAGTGCCTGCTTATGTCCAACGACGAGCGCGGGCATTGGGAGTACCGCGCCAGGGAGGATATGGACTATGACACGGACCACACGCATTCGCAGCATGCTCGCCGGCGGCCTCGTCGCCTGTAGCGCGCTTCTTTCGGCAGGCATCGCCTCAGCACAGGAAGTGACGCTGCGGCTGCACCAGTTCCTGCCCGAGCAGGCGAACGTGCCGGCCTACGTGCTGAAGCCGTGGATCGAGCGCGTTCAGGAAGCGTCCGACGGCCGCATCGCGATCGAGATGTATTCGGCGATGGCACTCGGTGGTACGCCTCCGCAGCTCATCGACCAGGCGCGTGACGGCGTGGTGGACATCGTCTGGACGCTGCCTGGCTCCACGCCCGGCCGATTCCCACAGGCGGAAGTGTTCGAACTGCCGTTCTTCTCCTCCGACGCCGAAGCAACGTCGCGCGCTTATTGGCAGCTGTTCGAAGAGAACATGCAGGACACCGACTTTGCCGGCATCAAGATCCTCGGCACCTGGGTGCATGGCCCGGGCCTCGTCCATGTAAAGGGCGACGGTGTCCGTTCGCTTGAAGACATGGCGGACCTGAAGCTGCGCGCGCCGACCCGCATGATCACGCAGCTCCTCGAGCAGATGGGTGCCGCGCCGATCGGTATGCCGGTTCCGGCCATTCCGGAGTCCCTTTCGAAGGGCGTCATCGACGGCGCGGTCGTGCCGTGGGAAGTGACGCCGTCGCTGCGTCTTTCGGAACTCGTCGACAGCCACACGGAGTTCGCCGGCACGCAGGCGTTCTACGTCGCGACCTTCGTGCTAGCCATGAACCAGGCGAAGTATGACAGCCTGCCGGACGACCTGAAGGCCGTCATCGACGAGAACAGCGGGCTGGAATTCTCCGCACTCGCCGGCAAGACCATGCAGGAATATGATGCACCGGCGCGCGCGATTGCCGAGGAAGCCGGCAATGAGATCATCGTTCTGGACGAGGCAGAGGTCGCACGTTGGGTCGAGGCTTCGCAGCCTGTCGTCGACAGCTGGATCGCCGAGATGGACGGCCGCGGCCTGGACGGCCAGGCGATCGTCGATCGTGCCCGCACGCTGATCGAAGAAGCCACGCAGTAAGAAACGGCGATGTTCGCTGGCGCGTCTTTCGGCGCGCCAGCTTCCACTCCGGCATGAGATGCGACGCTTTGGCTGGCCAAACTGCTTGCAGCCGATGGTCACGCCGTTATGTTGCACAACCATGCACGATTTTCTCACTGTCAAGGAAGTTGCCGACCTTCTGAGGATCAAGGAGCGCAAGCTCTATGACCTGACCTCGGAAGGCGTTCTGCCGGTTACCAAGGTGACGGGAAAGCTGATCTTCCCGCGCGATGCGCTGATGGCGTGGCTGCGAAAGAACACCGATTACGGCGCGGAACTATCAGCACTGCGCGACCACCCAGCCGTGGTCGCGGGTAGCCACGACCCGCTGCTCGATTGGGCGCTGCGTGCTTCCGGCAGTGAGCTTGCGACCTACTACGACGGCTCGGCCGACGGGCTGAAGCGCATGAATGCGGGGCAGGCGGTTGCGGCCGGCATCCATTTTCACCGGACGCCCGAGCAGGAAGCGGGCTCAAATGCCAATGAACGCCGCATCTCGCTCGACATGCACCACGAACCGGTCGTGCTCGTCGAATGGGCCAAGCGCAGCCAGGGCCTGATCATCAAGCCCGAGCACGAAGCCGCCATCCGGTCCATCGCCGACATCGCCGGGCGACGCGTGGTCTTTCGTCAGGAGGGTGCCGGCAGCCAGGATCTGTTCCAGTTGCTGCTCGCCGAGGCGGGTTTCAGCCCCGGCCAGTTCACCCTTTTGCCCGATGTGGCGCGCAACCAGACGGATCTCGCCCAATCGGTCGCGCAGGGCGACGCGGATCTCGGCTTCGGCATTGCGGCCGTCGCACGCCAGCACAAGCTCGCCTTCGTGCCAATCACCGAAGAGCGGTTCGATCTGCTCGCCTGGCGGAGGGATTTCTGCGGGCCGAGCCTGCAGAAACTCTTCGCCTTCACCCGCACATCTCAGTTTCAAGAACGGGCGGAACAGCTTAGCGGATATGATGTTTCCCAAACGGGCACCATTCACTACAACGGCCCGTGATCGGCCTTCGGCCGATCAACTTTCGTTGCGGTCGGCGTCCGGGAAGAACAACTGCTGGCCGTCGATCTTGTAGTCCTCGATCGCCTGCTGGCCCGCGTCCGAAAGCATCCAGTCGATGAAGGTCTGGCCGGCTTCTGCCTTGACGTTTTCGCAGTGCTCGGGGCTGACGAGGATGATGCCGTAGGGGTTGAACATCGCCTCGTCGCCTTCGACGGCAACGGTGTATTCGCCCTTGTTGCCGTAGTTGATCCACGTCGCGCGGTCGGTCAGCACGTAGCCGCCCATGCCGATACCGGTATTGAGCGTCTCTCCCATGCCGGAGCCGGTTTCGCGGTACCAGCTGCCGCTGACGGCTGCGACATCGATACCGGCCACTTCCCAAAGCTCCAGTTCCTTGCTGTGCGTGCCGGAATCGTCGCCGCGCGATGCAAATATGGCTTCGCTTTCAGCGATCTTGGTGAGCGCATCGACCACGTCGGTCGAACCGGAGACGCCGGCGGGATCAGCGGCAGGGCCGACGATGACGAAGTCGTTGTACATCAGCGGTTCGCGCGAAACGCCATAGCCAGCCTCGACGAAGGCTTCTTCCTGCGCCGTTGCGTGCACCAGCAGAACGTCGCCATCACAGTTCTCGGCGTTGTTGATCGCCTGGCCGGTGCCGACGGCAACGACGCGAACCTCGATACCTGCTTCTTCCTGAAAGATCGGCAGCAGATGGTCGTAAAGGCCGGAGGCTTCCGTCGATGTCGTCGACTGGACGATGATGAAATTGTCTTCCTGGGCAAGCGCCGGTGCAGCGGCAAGCGTGAAGGCCACGCCCGCGGATAGCAGTGTCAGTCTGGTCATGGGTCGTTTCTCCCGTTGGATTTTTCGTGTCGGTTAGAGAAGAATTTCGCCGGCCGCGAAGGCGCGCGCTTCCGGCGTCTTCGGGCGATCGAAAAAGTCGGCGGTGCGGCCAGCCTCGATGATCCGGCCGCGATGCATCAAAAGCACGCGCTCGGAGAGCCGCCGCGCCTGCGCCATGTCGTGGGTGACGAGCACGATGATCGTGCCGGCCTTCGCAGCGGCGCCGATCATCTCCTCGATGCGCAGCGTCGAGGCGGGATCGAGGCTCGCCGTCGGCTCGTCCAGGAAAAGGATTTCAGGCTTGAGCGCCAGCGCCCGGGCCATGGCGAGACGTTGCTTTTCGCCGCCGGAGAGAAGGCGCGCCGAGGTATCGGCAATGGCGGAGAGGCCCGCATGGTCGAGCGCTTCGTGCGCGAGCGCCTGGGCGTCGCGGGTGCCGTGGCCGGCCTGCTTCAGCGCGTAGATCACGTTGGCGATCGCCGAACGGCGAAACAGCACGGGATGCTGCAACAGCATGCCGACCTTGCGGTAGCCGTCGCGCGAGGGCGTCGAGCCGTTCCAGGAAACGTCACCACGGTCCGGCTTCTGCAACCCGGCAAGCGTCTTGATTAGCATGGACTTGCCGGCGCCATTGGGGCCGAGAATGGCGGTCACGGCATCACCGCCGAAGACGATCCGTTCGACGTCGAGCAGCAGCCTGCCGCTCCGCTCGATCTTGAGATTGTCGCCCGAAACGGGGGTGGCGGAAAGCGCCTTGGTATCAGTGCGGTCAAGCATAGGCGACGCGCTCCGCAGTTCCGCGAAGCGCGAAGACCAGGCTGTTCACGGCAATGGCGATCGAAACCAGGATGATGCCGAGCCCGAGCGCGAGCGCCAGATTGCCCTTCGCGGTTTCCAGCGCGATCGTCGTCGTCATGACGCGGGTGACGTGGTTGATGTTGCCGCCGACGATGATGACTGCGCCGACCTCAGCGATCGCGCGGCCGAAGCCGGCGAGCAGCGCGGTCATCAGCGAGAATCGCCCCTCCCACAGAAGCGTCACCAGCCGCTGGCCGCTGGTCAGGCCGAAAAGGGTCATCTGCTGGTGGTATTCGTCGTTCAAATCCTCGATCGTCTGCCGCGCGAGCGCTGCGATGATGGGCGTGATCAGCAGTGACTGCGCGATGATCATCGCAGTGGGCGTGTACAGCAGTTGCAGCGGCCCGAGCACTCCGGAATTCGACAGCAGCAGATAGACGATCAGGCCAACCACGACCGGTGGCAGGCCCATAAGCGCAGTGATGGCGACAACGATGGCGGTGCGGCCCGGAAATCGTGACACCGCAAGAAAAGCGCCGAGCGGCAGGCCGATGATCGCTGCGACGACGACGGCCGACAGACTCACCTGGAGGGAGAGGAACACGATGGCGCGCAGATCGGCATCGAAGGATGCGATCAGCCGAAAGGCTTCGCCAAACGCGTCTGCGAAACTTTGCATTTTGTGTTATTTTGTCCGTTAATCTGACCCAAGCCGGACAATATGGGATGAAAAGCGCAGGCGCAACGCCAATCGCCGCTTTTCACAGCGCGGCCGACATCGTGCCGCAGGCACAATCTGCGGCTGCAGCGGGCTTTGTCGGAAGAACTGCGGCGAAAGTCTTAGGATGTGGGCGGCTTAGAGCGCGGCGAGAGAAAAGCCGTGTGCATAGGGGTCGCGATCGTCGATGAAGATCGTGTTGAGCCCGGTGACGCGCGCCCAGCCGCCGATGGACGGAATGATCGCCGGCTTGCCGCCGACGGTGGTCTCACTCTCCACGCGGCCGTGGAATAGAGAGCCGATGATCGATTCGTGGATGAAATCGTCGCCCGCTTTCAACTGACCTTTTGCCGCCCAGTGCGCCATGCGCGCCGAGGTGCCCGTGCCGCATGGCGATCGGTCGATCGCGGCTTCGCCGTAGAACACGGCGTTGCGCGCATGCGCTTTTGGATCGCGCGCCGCCCCGGCCCACAGCACGTGGCGCAGGCCCTTGATGTCGGCATGTTCCGGGTGCTGAAACGCGTATTTGGCGTTCAGCGCTGCGCGGAGGCGCGGACTCCACGTCAACAGGTCCTGCACGGACACGTCGGCAACATCGGAAAATGCGGCCTGCGGCTCCACGATGGCGTAGAAATTGCCACCATAGGCAACATCCACTGTGATCTCGCCGAGACCCTCGACGTCCGCGGTCAGGGCCTCGGCATGGAGGAAGGACGCGACATTAGTGATGCGTACTTCCTCAACATAATCACCCTCCTGCCGGTAGGTTGCGGTGACGAGGCCCGCCGGCGTGTCGAGCTTCACGATGCCTGGTGTCTTCGGCTTGACGAGCCCATGCTCGATCATCGTCGTGACCGTACCGATGGTGCCGTGGCCGCACATGGGCAAACAACCGGACGTTTCGATGAACAGGATCGCGACGTCGCAGTCCTCCCGTGTCGGTGGATAGAGGATCGAGCCGGACATGATGTCGTGGCCGCGCGGTTCGAACATCAGCCCGGTGCGGATCCAGTCATATTCGGCGATGAAATGCGCGCGCCGCTCCAGCATGGTTGCGCCCTGAAGCTGCGGCCCCCGCCCGCAACGACGCGAACGGGATTGCCGCAGGTGTGACCGTCGATGCAGAAGAAGGAGTGGCGCGCCATGGGAATGCTTTCAGAACCGGTCCGGTGAATAGGGCTCAAGCGAGATTTCCGTCTCGCGGTCGAGTGCGATGTCGGCCACGAGCTTTGCGGTTGCCGCCGATTGCGTCAGGCCAAGGTGGCCGTGGCCGAACGCGTGGATCACGCGGGGAACGCGGTGCGATCGGCCGATGGCGGGCAGGGAATCGGGCAAGGAGGGTCGAAAGCCCATCCATTCTGTCCCACCCATGGGGTTCAGTTCCGGAAGAAACCGTGCCGCCTTCGCCAGCATCGTCTTGGAGCGCTGGAAGTTCGGCGGGCAGTCGAGCCCCGCCAGTTCCACCGCGCCGCCGACGCGCACTGCCTGGCCGAGCGGCGAGACCACGAAGCCATGGTCGTCGAAGATGATCTGACAGTTGAGATCGAACGCCGATTTGGGCAGCGTCGTGTTGTAGCCGCGCTCCGTTTCGAGCGGGATCCGGTCGCCGATCAAGGCAGCCAGCCGATGCGACCAGGCGCCGGCCGCAATCACCACCTGCGCGGCGAGCAGTGAGCGCCCATCGGTGAAGGAGAGGCGGACGCCCGCATCTTCGACGGCCATCCGTTCGATGTCGGCGATTTCCAGATGGACGCCTTGGGCAAAGGCGCGTTCGCCAAGCGCGACGACATAGGCTTTCGGGTCGGCGACGTTCGACCAGCCGGCCACGTAGGTGCCGTGGCGAAAGGTTTGCGCGATGCCCGGCTGGATCGCGTCTATGCCGGCGCGGTCGAGATGGCGGTGGCTGATGCCGTATTCGGTGCGCCGATCCCAGCCGCGCGCGGCCGAATTGAAGCTGCGCTCTGTGTCGTAAAGATGCAGTGCGCCGCGTGCGACGATCATGTGCTTCAGGCCGGTGCGCTCCAGAAGCTTCTCCGTCTCGGCCTCGGCCACACGCATCAAGGCCGCCTGCGCCGCGATGCTGCGCTCGAAGTTCTTGCTGCTGCCTGCTTTGAAGAACCGCCACAGCCATGGCGCGATTGTCGGCAGATAGGCGGGCGGTAGCGAGAGCGGCCCGGTCGGGTCCATCAGCCAGAACGGCGCCTTCAGCATGATGCCCGGCGATGCGAGCGGCAGAATGTCGGAAAAGGCGAATGCACCGGCATTGCCAGCGCTGGTCTCTGCCGAAATGCCTTTGCGGTCGATCAGCGCAACCGTGAGACCGCGCTCTGCAAGATAGAGCGCGGTCGTCGTTCCGATCACGCCGGCGCCGATGACGGCGATATCGTATCGGCCGGCATTCATGGGGTCAGGCCGCGATTTCCAGTGTGGGGAGGCTCGGGCGCGTTTCGATCGCAGCGCGGATGACGCGCTCGACCTCGGCCCGGCGCTCGCCGGCAAGCGGCAGCCGGGGCCCGCGGACCCGCTCGGTCGACTTGATCGCCAGCGCCTCGGCCAGCTTGATGTTCTGGACGAGATAGGTCGAGACATCGAGATCGAGCAGCGGGCGGAACCAGCGGTAGATCGCAAGCGCCTCGTCGCGACGACCTGCCTGCATCAACTGCCAGATGGCGACGGTTTCCTTCGGGAAGGCGACGACGAGGCCTGCCACCCAGCCCGTTGCGCCGACCGAAAGCGCCTCGAAGGCCAGATTGTCGACGCCGGTCAGCACGGCGTAACGATCGCCCAGATGATTGATGATCTCGGTGGTTCGGCGGATATCGTCGGAAGATTCCTTGATCGCGACGAAACGGGCATCGTCGGCAAGGTCGGCCATCAATTGCGGAGTCACGTCAACGCGGTAGGCGACCCGGTTCGAGTAGATCATCACCGGCAGATCGCCGGCAGCTGCGATGGCGCGCAGATTGGCTTCTGTCTCGCGCGCATCGGTATGATAGATCGGGCTCGGAACGACCATCAGGCCGTCCGCGCCGGCCTGTGCAGCCTTCTTCGCCATGGCGCACGCCGCCGTTGTCGATGCTTCCGCAACCGTCACAAGGACGGGGCGCTTGCCGGCTGCCGCCTTGGCGGTGCGATAAACGTCGATGCGCTCTTCCTGCGTCAGCATTGGGCCTTCGCCGAGCGATCCGGCGACGATCAGGCCATCGACGCCTGCGTCGATCTGCAGGCCGAAGCAGCGCTCCATCTCCGCATGATCGAGGCTGTCATCCTCCTTGAACTTCGTTGTTACGGCGGGAAGGATGCCACTCCACATGATCAGACTCCGGTGCTTCGAGCGTTTCGGTTCCGGCAGAAAATCCCAAAGCTTGATCAGTGGCAAGAGGCCGACCCTGCAGCGCCGCCCGCGATTCCAGGCGGCTCCACACCGGTTTCAAAGCTTTCCGTTTCATGGGCGGCAAAATGACGTTCAAGACGGTGGATTGACCCGTCAAAGCGCCTTCAATCGGCGTTTTTCTCTATTGACCTCATCGACCCATTGGCGATCTTAATAGCTGATATTGCAGACGACGATCGGCGGTGGTGGGAGCCTCGATCGATCGAACGGCAGAGCCGACGGGACAAGTCGGCCAGAGGGGTACATCACAGTGGAATATTTCGTTCAGCAGTTGATCAACGGGCTGACGCTGGGCTCCATCTATGGGCTCATCGCGATCGGTTACACGATGGTCTACGGCATCATCGGCATGATCAATTTCGCCCATGGAGATATCTTCATGGTCGGTTCGTTCATCGCCATGATCCTCATCGTCGCGCTTGGCATCACGGCCGGGGCAGGCTTCATCGTGCTCATCCTGGCGCTCATGCTCGTGCTCTTGATGGCGATGCTCTTCACGTCGGCATGGGGCTGGACGGTGGAGCGGATCGCCTACCGGCCGCTTCGGGGATCCTTCCGCCTTGCGCCGCTGATCACCGCGATCGGCATGTCGATCGTGCTGCAGAACTTCGTGCAGATCGTGCAGGGCGCCCGCGTCAAGCCGCTGCCGCCGCTGGTGTCCGGCGGCTACACGATCATGGACGGCAACAATTTCGATGTTCAGATCTCCAACATCCAGATCCTGATTCTGGTGACCACGGTCGTGCTGATGGGTGTCTTCACCTACATCATCAACAAGACCGCGCTTGGCCGCTCGCTGCGCGCCTGCGAGCAGGATCGCAAGATGGCCGCGCTCGTCGGCATCAATGTCGATCGCACGATCTCGCTGACCTTCGTGCTCGGCGCTGCGCTCGCAGCCGTCGCGGGCTTCATGTACCTGCTCTATTACGGGGTGATCGATTTCTACATCGGCTTCATCGCCGGCGTTAAGGCCTTCACGGCAGCCGTTCTCGGCGGCATCGGCTCTTTGCCGGGTGCCATGCTTGGCGGCATTCTGATCGGCCTGATCGAGACCTTCTGGTCTGGCTATTTCTCCGTGGAATACAAGGACGTTGCTGCCTTCTTCATTCTGGCCGCCGTGTTGATCTTCCTGCCGTCGGGCCTGCTCGGCAAACCCGAAGTCGAGAAGGTCTGACATGGCTGCCTTGAACGCGGCTCCTGCCGCCGAAGAAAACATCGTGGTGGCTTCTCTCAAGGACGCCATCCTCGCCGGGGTTCTCGCCCTCATCCTGTTCTCCATTATCGTCGGTCTTCGCACCGACGCCGGTGCCGGCGGTCTGCGGATCACGACCGAGTGGGACCGCGTGCTCTGGATGGCCGCAGCCACGGCCGTTGGCCGGTTCTTGCTCAACATCTTCTTCTGGAAACGTGCCGGCGGCCCCAAGGGCCTCTCCGACGTGCTGCCGGATTTCAACAAGGCCGGCCATGTCTCGCGGTTCCTGGGCCCGCTGATGCTCGGCATCGCCGTCACGCTGCCCTTCATCGTCATGGTGCTGGTCCCGGGCCAAAGCCGCTACTATGTCGACCTCGGCGTGCTGGTGCTCACCTATGTGATGCTCGGCTGGGGTCTCAACATCGTCGTCGGTCTCGCTGGCCTGCTCGATCTTGGCTACGTCGCATTCTATGCAGTCGGCGCCTATTCCTACGCGCTGCTTTCCCAGTACTTCGATCTCGGCTTCTGGGTGTGCCTTCCGCTTGCGGGCATCCTCGCTGCATTTTGGGGCATCATTCTCGGCTTTCCGGTACTGCGGCTTCGCGGCGATTATCTCGCGATCGTGACGTTGGCATTCGGTGAAATCATTCGCATCGTGCTGTTGAACTGGTTTGAGCTGACCAACGGGCCGAATGGCATCACGCAGATCCCGCGTCCGACCTTCTTCGGCCTGGATTTCACGCGGGACGAGGGTGGCTTTGCGGACTTCTTCGGCCTCGAATACGCCGCGATACACCGCATCATCTTCCTCTATTATATCATCTTGGTGCTCGCGCTCATCACCAACTGGGTCACGCTCAGGCTGCGCAAGCTGCCGATCGGCCGTGCTTGGGAAGCCTTGCGTGAAGACGAAATTGCCTGCCGCTCGCTCGGCATCAACACAACCAATACCAAGCTTTCGGCCTTTGCGATCGGCGCGATGTTCGGCGGGTTCGCCGGCGCGTTCTTTGCCACGCGCCAGGGCTTCATCTCGCCGGAAAGCTTCACCTTCCTGGAATCGGCGATCATCCTCGCCATCGTGGTTCTCGGCGGTCTCGGCAGTCAGATGGGCGTCGTCTTCGCCTCGCTGGTGATGATCGGCGGCTTCGAGATGTTCCGAAATCTCGAGGAATTCCGCGTCCTCGTCTTCGGCCTGCTGATGGTGCTGATCATGATCTGGAAGCCGCGCGGCCTGGTGTCGACGCGCAACCCCACGGTCTTCCTGAAGGAACGAAAAGCGGTCTCTGCCGATCTTGTGAGCCAGGGGGAGGGGCACTGACATGAGCCTGCAACCCTTATCTCCCACGCCTGCATCTGCAGGCGCTTCCCGGCAGACGCTACGCAATTGGGAAACCGATGTCGTCGTGCGCGTCGAACATCTGACCATGCGCTTCGGTGGCCTGGTCGCCGTCGACAATCTGTCCTTCGATGTCGGGCGCGGTGACATCACTTCACTCATCGGCCCAAATGGTGCCGGCAAGACGACCGTGTTCAACTGCCTGACCGGCTTCTACAAGCCGACCGAAGGCCGGATGATCATGGCGCACACGCCGTCTGCCTTCGCCAATCTGGAGGCGCGGACGCAGGAAGGGCGGCGCTATTTCGCCGATGACGGTCTCTATCTCCTCGAGCGCATGCCCGACATGGAGATTGCGGCCATCGGGAAGGTTGCTCGCACCTTCCAGAACATCCGCCTTTTCGGCGGCATGACGCTTCTCGAAAACCTGATGGTCGCGCAGCACAACGCGCTGATCGTCGCGTCCGGCTACACGTTCGGCGGCATCTTCGGTCTGCCGTCATACCGAAAGGGCGAGCGCGAGGCGATCGACCTGGCCAAATACTGGCTGGAGAAGACCAATCTCATCGACCGCGCCGACGATCCCGCTGCCGATCTGCCCTATGGGGATCAGCGCCGGCTGGAGATCGCGCGCGCCATGTGCACGCGCCCAAAGGTTTTGTGCCTCGACGAGCCGGCGGCCGGCCTGAACCCGAAGGAGTCCAGCGAGCTCAACACGCTTCTGCGCCAGATCCGCGACGACGAAGGCATTTCGGTGCTGCTTATCGAGCATGACATGAGCGTCGTGATGGAGATTTCCGACCATGTCGTCGTCCTCGACTATGGCCGCAAGATTTCCGACGGCGCGCCGCAGGACGTGCGCTCCGACCCGAAGGTCATCGCCGCCTATCTCGGCGTCGACGACGAAGAGGTCGACGCCGTGGAAGCCGAAGTCGGGCAGGAAACGGCCGAGCGCGGTGGGGGCCATGTGCAGGTTGTCGATGCCGAAGCGGCGCAAACCCTGCAGGAATTGTCGGCTCGCAGTGTTTCCAAGGATCCGAAGGGAGACGGCCGATGAGCATGGCAAGCATCAGCGACCCGATGGCCGTTCCCGCCAGCGAGCCGGTTCTCGCCGTGCGTGGCGTTCATACCTATTACGGCGCCATCCATGCCCTGAAGGGCGTCGACATCGACATCATGGATGGTGAAATCGTCAGCCTTATCGGCGCCAATGGCGCCGGCAAGTCTACGTTGATGATGACGATCTGCGGAAATCCGCAGGCGCGGCATGGCAATGTGATCTATCGGGGCGAGGACATCACCCGCGTTCCCACCCACGAGATCATGCGCAAGGGCATCGCCCAGTCGCCGGAAGGACGCCGCATCTTTCCGCGCATGACCGTGCGGGAAAACCTGCAAATGGGGGCCGGCATTACCGACATGACCCATTTCGAGAGCGATCTGGAACGGATGTACACGTTGTTCCCGCGGCTGAAGGATCGGCAGGGACAGCGCGGTGGCACGCTTTCGGGCGGCGAGCAGCAGATGCTGGCTATCGCGCGTGCACTTATGAGCCGACCGAAGCTGCTTCTGCTGGACGAACCGTCGCTCGGGCTCGCACCGCTGATCGTGCGGCAGATCTTCAACGCCATCCGCGATCTGAACCAGTCGGAGGGACTGACGGTCTTCCTGGTCGAACAGAACGCCTATCATGCGCTGAAGCTCGCCCACCGCGGCTATGTCATGGTCAACGGTAAGATCTCGATCACCGGCACCGGCAAGGAACTGCTGGCGAGCCCGGAAATCCAGGCTGCCTATCTGGAAGGGGGAGCGCATTGATGGACGTGCTCTGGGACAATTCGCTCGTCGCCTTCATCGTCGTCACGCTGTTTCTGGGTGGTGGTGCCGCCTGGATGACCGGGCGGGCCATGGCCAAGACCTGGCAGCCCATCTGGCTGCTCGTCTTCTATTGCTTCCTCGTGTCGCTCGCGGTCCGCTTCCTAAACTTCGCGCTCTACGACGGCGAGTTGCTGACGCTCTATTATTTCCTCATCCACTTCGCGATCATCGTTGTGATCGGCCTCGTCGGGCACCGCTTTTTTCGCGCCCGGCAGATGGTGCGCCAATACACGTGGATCAATGAGCAGGCGGGTCCACTCGCCTGGAAGGTGAAGCAGGGTTCGTGATCGAAATTTTCGGGAGTTTTCCCGATTGCCTTTGCCGGCAAAGGGAATAGCATCCGAAATAAGCCGGAACACAGGGATGTTTCGGGAGCGGAACGGGGGCGTGTGCTCCGCCGCAAAACACCAGAGGGAGACTAACGAATGAAGAAAGTTCTGATGACGGGCGTGGCCGCTTCCGCGCTTTTTGCAACTGCCGGTATGGCTTCGGCCGATATCGTCATCGCGACCGCTGGTCCGATGACCGGACAGTATGCGTCGTTCGGCGCACAGATGCAGGCCGGTGCCGAAATGGCCGTAGCCGACATCAATGCCGCTGGCGGCGTTCTCGGCGAACAGCTCGTGCTTGAAGTCGGAGATGACGCCTGCGACGCCCGTCAGGCCGTTTCGGTCGCCAACCAGCTCGTCGGCGAAGGCGCGGTCTTTGTGGCCGGCCATTTCTGCTCCGGCTCTTCGATCCCGGCCAGCGCCGTCTATGACGAAGAAGGCGTGATCCAGATTTCGCCGGCCTCCACCAACCCAGCCTTCACGGATGAGCGTCCCGGTCCCGGCATTTTCCGTACTTGCGGCCGTGACGACCAGCAGGGCGAGATTGCCGGCCAGTTCCTGATGGAAAACTTCCCGGATGCCAAGGTCGCGTTCATTCACGACAACACCGCATACGGCAAGGGTCTCGCAGACCAGACAATGGCGTTTTATGAGCAGGCAGGGGGCGAGCCGGCTCTCTATCAGGCTTACACCGCCGGTGAGCAGGACTACACCGCGCTCGTCACGCGCCTGAAGAACGAAGGCATCAACGTGCTCTACGTTGGCGGCTACCACACCGAAGCCGGCCTGATGAAGCGTCAGATGGCGGATCAGGGCATGGATACGGTGCTCGTATCCGGCGACGCACTCGTCACCGACGAATACTGGTCGATCACGGGCGATGCCGGTGAAGGCACGCTCATGACCTTCTCCCCGGATCCGCGCCTCAACGAAGAAGCCGCTCCGGTTGTCGCGAAGTTCGAAGAAGCTGGCATCAACCCGGAAGGCTACACGCTCTACACCTACGCTGCGATCCAGGCTTGGGCCGCTGCCGTTGAAGAAGCCGGCTCGACCGATTTCGACGGTGTGGTCGAAGCCCTGAACGCAGGGACCTTCCAGACCGTTCTCGGCGAACTCGACTTCGACGACAAGGGCGACGTGACGCTGCCCGGCTACGTCATGTATGAGTGGACCGGCGGCGAGTACGGCTACTACGAAGAAGCCGCTGCTCAGTAAGCCTGCGATTGGTGCGATGGGCAGGTTTATGCCCGATCCATCGCCTATAAAACAAAAAGCCCGCTGCGAACGATCGCAGCGGGCTTTTGACTGTCAGAGCATCATGCTCGTCTTAAAGGCGATTGCGGAACCGACCGCTGTCGATCTCGCGCATGCGCATTTCCAAGTCGACGATCGAGGTCGAGCCATTGAGATAGGCTGATTCCCGGTCGCGCCACGGATCTTCGCTGATGAGCTTGATGAAACGGCGTGTCATGTTCTTCATGGTTTTCTTCCTTCTTCTTGTTGTTGACCATGAAATAGTCTTCCATGCTGCAATGCACAACCGACATTGCGGCATGCGAGCCATGCGGCGCCTGCACATGGCTGTGCGGCACAAGCATCACCACAATTCAGCCGCAACCATTGAGCAATAAAGGCTTTCCCGCGCCATTGGCGTGTTCATCGACGAGCCATCAGATGCGTCTTGCCGCACGAATGTTGATCATCCTTCTCTGTGGCAGCGCACTGACCGCCTGCGCGACGAGCGGGCAGGAGACTGCCGGCCGGCAGTCCACGAAACAGACCGCTGCCGTCGCCCCGCAATCGGATCTCGATCGGCTCATCGCCTCCCATGCTTCGGCATATGGCGTGCCGGAATCGCTCATTCGGCGTGTCGTGGCCCGCGAGAGCAATTACAATCCGGCAGCACGCAACGGCCCCAATCTCGGTCTCATGCAGATCCGGCACGACACGGCACGCACCATGGGCTATCGCGGCGAACCCGCAGGCCTGCTCGATGCCGACACCAATCTTCGCTATGCGGTGAAGTATCTGCGCGGCGCCTATATCGTCGCCGACCGCAATGAAGATCGCGCGATCGCCCTCTATCAGCGCGGCTATTATTACGACGCCAAGCGCCGTGGGCTTCTCGTGGAGACGGGGCTGCGCGCTTCGTGATTTCAGTGTTTCCTGGTCGAGGCATGGACTTGCCGTTTCTCTCCCATATGTGATGCCCATGACCATGAAAAACACTGCACGTTTGAACGCGCTTCGCGGCGTCGTCCTTCTCTCATGCCTTTCCATCTCGGCGCTGGCGCATGGCCAGGATGCTGGGTCCGAGCCGTCGGCCGATGTGGAAGCCGTTGCACCCGCCGCCATTGTGTCCCTTGTCGAAGCGCGGGAAGCCGCTATCCAGGCGGCGGATGCGCTGGAAGGTCTTCACACCCTGATCGTCGCGCGCGATGGCGAGGTCTGGATCGAAGAAGGCTTCGAGGGGCGCTCGGTCACGACTCCGACCAACATCAAGTCGGCTTCCAAGTCGATCGTGTCCGCGATGGTTGGCATAGCGATTGACAAGGGCCTGCTCGAAGGCGTCGATCAGCCAATCGCGCCGCTGCTCGAGGACAAGATTCCCGATGATGCCGATCCGCGCATCAGAGAGATCACGATCGGCCATCTCCTGTCGATGCAGGCCGGTCTCGGCCGCACATCCGGCGAAAACTATGGTCGCTGGATTGCGAGCTCCGACTGGGTCCGTGCCGCATTGGCCGAACCCTTTGCCGATGATCCCGGCGGGCGGATGCTCTATTCCACGGGCAGCACCCATCTTCTCTCCGCCATCCTGATGCGCGTCGGCGAGGCTGACACGATGGAACTTGCCAATGATTGGCTCGGCATGGACGGCGTCTTCCGCGTGACCGACTGGGAACGCGATCCGCAGGGCATTCCGCTTGGCGGCAACCAGATGGCGGTGTCGCCCCGGTCGCTGCTGGCTTTCGGCGAGATGTACCGCAATGGCGGTATCGGGCCCGACGGCAAGCGCGTCGTGTCGCAGCAGTGGATCGACCAATCGTGGGAGCGCCGCACCAGCTCCGTCTTCTCGGGCGAGGCCTATGGCTACAGCTGGTTCCTGAGGGACATGGCGGGCGTCGATTGTTTCTACGCCTGGGGCTATGGCGGCCAGATGCTCTACATTCTGCCGGAGCTCGAGATGACGGTCGTCGTCACATCGGCGGAAAACAGGCCGTCCGCACGCTCCGGCTATCGCGACGACCTGCATGCGCTGGTGGAGGACCGGCTCGTGCGTCCGGTGCTGGAGGCCAGTGGAAGTTAACCAGTCTTAACGGTTGCAACCTTTGGCCGTGTTGCATTGCACAGTCAGTTGAAGCACCTTGCCTTTGTGGGGCGGGCGGCGGAGTCGCATGACCCCCGGGGGCCGACATTTTGCCGAGGGAACGCGATGACGACTGACACCCTGAAGACTGAAATCATCCGTCACATTGCTGAATACAGCGACGCGAATGCCGACGACATCACGGGGTCGTCGATGGTGGACGATCTCGGTATCCACTCTTTGGAGTTGGCCGAGCTCGTCATGGAACTGGAAGAGAAGTACGACATCGAGATCGAGACCGACAGCGTGGAGTCCTGGAACTCGCTGAAGACGGTGGACGATATCGTGGCGGCCGTGCGCGCCATGCTGACCGCCAAGGCGATGTAATTGCGCGGCGATCGCTGTCGTGAGTGAAGCAGCGGGCGCCCCTAAGGCGCCCGCATCTTTTTGTTCTCCTCAGAAGTCCATGTCGCCACCTGCAGGCATGGCAGGGGCGCGGTCCTTCTTGGGCTTCTCAGCTATCATCGCTTCGGTGGTTACGAGCAGGCCTGCGACGGACGCGGCATCCTGCAGCGCCGTGCGCACGACCTTTGCCGGGTCGATCACGCCGGCCTTGTAGAGATCGCCATATTCGCCAGTCTGCGCGTTCCAGCCGAAGCCGAAATCCGCCTGTTCACGGATCTTGCCGACGATGATCGAGCCTTCGGCACCGGCGTTTTCCGCGATCTGGCGGGCAGGAGCTTCCACGGCGCGGCGAACGATATCGACGCCCATCTTCTGATCGGGATTGGCAACTTCGAGCGTGTCGAGCACCTTGGCTGCGCGCAGCAGCGCCACGCCGCCGCCTGGCAAGATGCCTTCCTCGACGGCTGCGCGCGTTGCGTGCATGGCGTCGTCGACGCGGTCCTTCTTCTCCTTCACCTCGATCTCGGTCGAGCCGCCGACGCGCAGGACCGCGACGCCACCGGCAAGCTTAGCCAAGCGCTCCTGCAGCTTCTCGCGGTCATAGTCCGAAGTGGTTTCCTCGATCTGGGCGCGGATCTGCGCAACCCGGCTGTCGATCTCCGTCCGCGAGCCGGCGCCGTCCACGATCGTCGTGTCTTCCTTAGAGATGACGACCTTCTTGGCGCGGCCCAGCATCTCCAGCGTCACGTTCTCGAGCTTGATGCCGAGATCCTCGGAGATTGCCGTGCCACCGGTCAGGATGGCGATATCCTGCAGCATGGCCTTGCGGCGGTCGCCGAAGCCCGGAGCCTTGACGGCTGCGATCTTGAGGCCGCCGCGCAGCTTGTTGACGACGAGCGTCGCAAGGGCTTCGCCTTCGACGTCTTCCGCGATGATCACGAGCGGCTTGCCCGACTGGACGACGGCTTCGAGAACCGGGAGCATCGCCTGGAGATTCGAGAGCTTCTTCTCGTGGATGAGGATAAAGGGATCCTCAAGCTCAGCCCGCATCTTGTCCTGGTTGGTGACGAAGTAGGGCGAGAGATAACCCCGGTCGAACTGCATGCCCTCGACGACTTCCAGTTCGGTGTCGAGCGACTTGGCTTCCTCGACCGTGATGACGCCTTCATTGCCGACCCGCTCCATGGCTTCTGCCAGGAACTGGCCGATTTCGGTGTCGCCATTGGCCGAAATGGTGCCGACCTGCGCGATCTCGGAGTTGTTCTCGATCTTGCGGGCGTTGCGCTTCAGTTCGGCGACGACGGCGTCGACGGCCTGGTCGATTCCGCGCTTCAGGTCCATCGGGTTCATGCCCGACGTGACGGCCTTGGCGCCCTCGCGCACGATGGCCTGGGCCAGAACGGTTGCGGTGGTGGTGCCGTCACCAGCGAGATCGTTGGTCTTGGAGGCCACTTCGCGCACCATCTGCGCGCCCATGTTCTCGAACTTGTCTTCGAGTTCGATCTCCTTGGCGACCGACACGCCGTCCTTGGTGATGCGTGGTGCGCCGAAGGACTTTTCGATGACGACGTTGCGCCCCTTGGGGCCGAGCGTCACCTTCACCGCATCCGCGAGAATATCGACGCCACGCAGCATGCGCGTGCGGGCATCGGCATGGAATTTCACTTCTTTTGCAGCCATTTCTTCAATCCCTCAAAAACAGCCTTGATCGTTTGGATCCGCAGGTCTTTCAGGCGGCCTTGCGGGCAGCTTCTTCAGCCACCAGCACGCCCATGATGTCGGCTTCCTTCATGATCAGAAGGTCTTCGCCACCAACCTTGATCTCGGTGCCGGACCATTTGCCGAAGAGAACGCGGTCGCCGACCTTCACGTCGAGCGGCTGGATCTGGCCGTTGTCGGCACGTGCGCCCGGCCCGACCGCCAGCACTTCGCCCTCCTGGGGCTTTTCCTTGGCCGTATCGGGAATGATGATGCCGCCGGATGTGCGCTCATCGGCTTCGATGCGGCGGACAACGATCCGGTCATGGAGTGGACGGAACTTCATCGTGTTTTCCTCCTGGGACAAACATGCAGGTTCAAGCTCCTCCGGCGGGACGCCGGGTCGGCAGTCCCGCCGTGGCACGGCCCTTTGAGGCGCCGCGCGGCAGGCGATTTGGTGGCGTGCCAAATCCTCTTCAAGAGGGGCACGCAAAAAAATCAGCACTCGCTTTCACTTGCTGCTAACATACTGAATCGATGATGTTTTCGGCAGTCCTTGCCAAGAATTCCATCTGGACGGGAAGCGCGAAGCAGAGCACACTTTTGCAATCGGATGACAGCCATGATGAGGACGAGCATGCAGTCAGCATTCGAAAAGCAGATGTCGGGCTATGGCCTGACCACCGCCCATATTCTCTACCGCCTTCCAGACCATCCTTCCCTTCTCCAGACCTACATCTGGCAGGAATACGATCTCGCTCCCGAGTTTCCCGAGATGCGCGGCTTTCTCAAATTCTGGGAAACGACGCTCGAAGGGCTGCTGCACTCGGTGCGATACACCCATCAAAGGCTGATCGCTCCGCGCGAGTGGCGAACGGTCAACGGCGAATTCATTCTGCACTAGGCGGCGATTGCGTCTGGAAGAACAGCCTCAGGCCTCGGTGGCGTCGCCGATCGGGGCTGCGAGGATCTTGTCGATGCGTCGACCGTCGAGGTCGACCACCTCAAAGCGCCAGCCTTGCGCCTCGAAATGCTCGCCGGCTTCCGGGATATAGCCGAAAGACTCCAGCACGAACCCTGCCAGCGTCGCGAAATCGCCCCGGTCGATGGAGACGCCAGCGAGCACCCGGTCGACGTCGTCGATCGGCATCGCGCCATCGAGCAGCCATGAACCATCGTCGCGCTGAACCGCGTAAGGCAGATCCTCGCCCTCGCGCTCGGGCAGGTCGCCCGCGATCGCAACGAGGATATCGGTCGGCGTGATGACGCCTTCGAAGGAGCCATATTCGTCGATGACGATCGCCATGTGGATCGGCGAGTCCCGGAAGCGCTCCTGCAGCTTCAGCACGCTCATCGTTTCGTTGACGTAGAGCGGTGTCGCGATGGCTGCCTCGATCTCCGCGTGGGTCGGCGCACGGCCGAGCGCGACGAGCGACTTCACGTGCAGGATGCCCATGACATCGTCGACGTCACCGCGGCAGACCGGGAAGCGGGAGTAGCCGCTTTCGGTGATTTCCCGCATGATGGTCTCGATCGGGTCTTCGATCGACAGCCAGACGGTGTCGGGACGGGGCACCATGATGGTGCGCACGTCCCGGTCGGCCAGGCGCAGAACGCCGTCGATCATGTCGCGCTCGGCATGCTCGAAAACACCGGTCTTGGCGCCTTCAGCAATAAGCGCCTTCACTTCCTCTTCCGTAACCGTCGCTTCTTCGCTCGGCTTGATCCCGAGGAGCTTCAGGAGCGTTTCGGTCGACAGGCGCAGGAACCAGACGATCGGGGCTGCGATCACCGCAAGAATTGTCATCGGACCAGAAACGAAGCTCGAAATGGCTTCCGAGTGATTGAGCGCGATGCGCTTGGGGACCAATTCGCCGACGATCAGCGACAGATAGGTGGTGATCGCAACGACGATCGTGAAGGAAATCGCGAACGCGCTTTCTTCGATGAAGGATACTTCGCGCAGCACATTTGCAAGCGGATCTGCGAATGTCGCGCCGCTGTACGCACCGGCGACGATGCCTATGAGCGTAATTCCGATTTGGACGGTGGAAAGGAAGCCCGTCGGGTCTTCGGCAAGCTTGAGTGCACGGCGGGCCCCCTTGCTGCCATTGTCGGCCATCTGTTCCAGGCGGATCTTGCGGGAAGAAACGAGCGCCATTTCGGACATCGCGAAAAACCCGTTGAGCAGGATCAACAGGAACACGATCAGCAATTGCAGGTACATTAGTGGGGTTGCCGGCTGTCCGGCTCCTCTGATTTGCAGCGTTGCCGGCAAGAGGGCCCGCCGCTGTCCCGTCACGATTTACGGGTTCTGCCTGTGATGTGCAACTGCCTCTGCCGCATGAAAGCGCGGTCGAAACTTCACGAAGCCTGTCTGCAGGCATCAACAACTGTCATCGCTGAAGCGTTTCTTCCCGGTCGCATTTCGGTTAAAGAGGGCGGCCTGCGTCGCCGTGGCCAATGAGCCGGCGCGCCGTTTTCTATCGGAGACTACCATGGATACCCGCGTCGACGCGCTTGCCGTCGAGCAGACAGCCATTCGTCCTGGTCTGACCTGGTTCGGTCATGCGCGCGCCAGCATGCTGCTTGCGACGCCGCTCATCGGCGCCCAGCTCGGCCACATGGCGATCAATATCAGCGACACGGTGATGGTGGGCTGGCTCGGCGCGACGGAGCTCGCCGCCACGGTGCTGGCGACGCAGGGGTTCTTCCTCGTCTTCATCTTCGGTGTCGGCTTTGCCCAGGCCGTGATGCCCGTTGCGGCGAACGCCGAAGGCCGAGGCGACATCCGCGGCGTGCGACGATCGGTGCGTATGGGGCTTTGGGTGCTAATGCTCTTTGCCGCGCTCGTCATGCTGCCCCTGTGGCATACCGAAGCGATCCTGCTCTCGCTCGGCCAGGAGCCGGCCATCGCCGCGCTGGCAGGCGAATACATGCGCGTTGCGCAGTGGGCCATGTTCCCGGCGCTGATCATGATGGGCCTGCGGTCTTATCTGGCCGTCGTCGGCAAGGCACATGTGCTGATGTGGGCCACCTTCGTCGGCGTCTTCCTCAATATCGGGCTGAACTACCTCTTCATCTTCGGCAATTTCGGCTTTCCAGCGCTCGGCATCGTCGGCGCGGCGGTCGCTTCGCTGGGTACCAATCTGTTCGGGGCCGCGTGGCTCTTCTGGTACACGAGCAGCAAGGATGTGCTGAAGAAGTACGAGCTTTACGTCCGCTTCTGGCGTCCCGACTGGCCGGCATTCTTCGACGTGGTGCGCCTCGGCTGGCCGATCGGGCTGACGATCATTGCCGAGGCAGGGCTCTTTGCGGCTTCGTCCATCATGGTCGGCTGGCTCGGCACGATTCCGCTCGCCGCACACGGCATTGCACTGCAGCTCGCCTCCATCGCGTTCATGATCCCGCTCGGGCTTTCCAGCGCGGTCACCGTCAGGGTAGGCGTTGCCCATGGCCAACGCGACTGGACGGGACTGCAGCGTGCGGGATGGTCGGGCGTCATCTTGGCTGCAGCGATCGGGTTTGTCGCAGCGACGACCTTCCTTCTGATCCCGGACGTGTTGGTTGGCTTCTACATGGACGAGACCAATCCGAACGCCGCCGAAGTGATCGCCTTTGCGGTGCCGCTGCTCTACGTGGCCGCGGCCTTCCAGATCGTCGATGGCATCCAGGCTGTGGCAGCGGGCAATCTGCGCGGCTTGAAGGACACGCGCATGCCGATGATCATCGCGATCGTCAGCTATTGGGTGATCGGTCTGCCGGCAGCCTATGTCTTCGGATTCCCGCTCGGTTTCGGGGCCATGGGCATCTGGTTCGGGCTGGCGGCCGGACTGACTGTTGCCGCCGTTTTCCTGTCCTTGCGCTTCAGCAAACGCGAACAGCTCGGGCTCATCGATTAAAGCCCGAGCGCACAATTTGCATGCAGTGAGCCCCTGCGCTCAGAAATTACGCATGACGCCGTTGCGCATGGACTAGCGTTGGGTAAACTGCGCGGCGCATGCTCCAACTCAGCCCCAACACTTTGCCGGTCGCACATACGGTGCCCACGCTCCAGCGCGCGCGGGGCGATGGCCGCATCGCCGTGAAAAGCGCAGGCGGGATCAATCGCCTGGCGGTGCTCTATCAGGATGGTTGCGCCAAGATTCGGTTGCCGCGGGCAGCTCCCGGAGCGCCGCTGGAGGCGGTGCTCATCAACACCGCCGGCGGCTTGACGGGCGGGGACCGCATGAACTGGTCGATCGCGGTCGGAGAGGGCGCCGGGGCAAGTGTGACCACGCAAGCCTGCGAACGCATCTACAAGACGACGGGTCCCGCCGCGCGCGTCGAAACCCGCGTCGAAATCGCCGCTGAGGGCAGCCTCGCTTTCCTGCCGCAGGAAACGATCCTCTTCGACCGTTCGTCCTTCGAGCGCTCGTTGTCGGCCGATCTTGTTGCGAGCGCCCGGCTCCTTGTGGTCGAGCCGCTCGTTTTCGGCCGCCAGGCGATGGGCGAGGACGTGCTGGCGGCACATTATCGCGACCGTTGGCGCATTCGGGTCAATGGACGGCTCGTGCATGGCGAAGACGTGGCGATGGACGGTGATGTGCAAGCGCTTCTCGGCCACCGCGCCGTTGCAAACGGAGCACGCGCGATTGCGACCGTGCTGGTCATCGGAAGCGACGTCGAGACGCAGCTCGATGGGGTGCGTAAAGTTATCGGTGACGACGGCGGAGCCAGTGCCTGGCGTGTCGGCGGACATGGCAAACTTCTTGCCCGTATCATCGCACCGGGCAGCTACGAGCTGCGCAAACGGCTGATACGGCTGATCGCCCTGCTTAATGGACGGGCAGGCCTGCCCAAAATATGGACGACATGAGCCGCTTTCGAGGCTTGAGGATTGGATCGACATGAATTTGACGCCGCGCGAAAAGGACAAACTGCTGATCTCGATGGCCGCGATCGTCGCGCGCCGTCGATTGGAGCGGGGCGTGAAGCTGAACTACCCGGAGGCGATCGCGCTGATCACGGATTTCGTGGTGGAGGGAGCGCGCGATGGCCGTCCCGTGGCGGAGCTGATGGAAGCGGGTGCCGGCGTCATCACGCGGGAACAGGTCATGGAAGGCATCGCCGAAATGATCCACGACGTGCAGGTCGAGGCGACGTTCCCGGACGGCACCAAGCTCGTCACCGTCCACCAGCCCATCCGCTAGGAGCCGCGCTCATGATCCCAGGTGAAATCATCACGGCCGCAGGTGACATCGAGCTGAATGCCGGTGCGGAAACCACCACGATCACGGTGGCGAATACAGGCGACCGGCCCGTCCAGGTCGGCAGCCACTATCATTTCTTCGAAGCCAATCCGGCGCTTCAGTTCGACCGGGACAAGGCGCGCGGAATGCACCTCGATATCGCCGCGGGAACGGCTGTGCGGTTCGAGCCAGGACAAATGCGTGATGTGACGCTGGTGCCGATTTCCGGCAACCGCACCATCTATGGCTTTCGCCAAGAGATCATGGGCAAGCTTTGATTGCCCATGCGCTCCAGTTGCCGTCGCCGCAATTATTGCGGCTGAGTGGTCGGTTCTTCGGTGTCGGCCGGCGCATCGGCATCAGCCGGCGTTTCGCTTTCGGCCGGCATCGCAGCGTCGTCTTCGGCAGGTGCTTCGTCGCTGTCTTCGATGGTCTCGTCGCTGACGCCCGAGTTCGGCGCGACGCCGCGTACGAAGATCGTGGCATCCGGCTCATCGAGCAGAATCGACACGACGTCGGCGATGTTCACCCGCTGCGAGGAGAGCGCGTTATAGAAGATCGCGCTGCCTTCCAGGCCGTTCTGAAGTTCGTCGATCCGCTCGGCGTTTTCCGTGACCGCCTCTTCAAGTTCGGCCGGCGCGCCGCCGTCGATCATGTCGCTCAGATAGACGACGTCGATGCGCTCCATGTTGGTGATGATCTTCACCCGATCCACGCTTTCAGGCAGGTTCTCGATGGACATCATCAGGTCTTCGAGCCGCTCGGCAGCGCGCGTGCCTTCAACGGAAATCTCGGAGTCCGCGATGCTCTCGGACGGGTCCTGGGTGTCAAAGCTCTGCGCCAGAACCGGACCAGAGAAGGCAAGTGCTCCGGCGAGTACCGTCGCCGCCAAAAGCCTGCCCGTGTGCGAGACACCGCCATGCGCGTTTCGTCTGCTCGTCGTGGTCACGTTTTCCATCCTGACAAAGATTGCTGTGGCTATTCGAAATGCGCCGAAGGCGCTCGCCGCGCTCATAGCCCAGTTCGGGGTTCGATGTCGAACGTGATTGTTCTCGCTTCGCTTTTCAATATGCATCCAGGGAAACATTGCCATGCCCGCCAGGATTGACCGCGCTTCCTATGCCGACATGTTCGGCCCGACAGTCGGCGACAAGGTGCGCCTGGCCGATACCGAACTGTTCATCGAGGTGGAGGCAGACCATACGATCTACGGCGAGGAGGTGAAGTTCGGTGGCGGCAAGGTCATCCGCGACGGGATGGGCCAAAGCCAGGTGGCGCGCGCGGATGGCGCGGTCGACACGGTCATCACGAATGCTCTCATCGTCGATTATACAGGCATCTACAAAGCCGACATCGGGCTGAAGAGCGGCACGATCGCCGCCATCGGCAAGGCCGGTAACCCCGATACGCAGCCCGGCGTCACCATCATCGTCGGTCCGGGAACGGAAGTGATCGCCGGCGAAGGCAAGATCGTCACGGCAGGCGGCTTTGATTCCCACATCCACTTCATCTGCCCGCAGCAGATCGAGGAAGCCCTGATGTCGGGGCTGACGACGATGCTCGGTGGCGGCACCGGTCCCGCCCATGGTACGCTCGCCACCACCTGCACGCCGGGGCCATGGCATATCGGCCGGATGATCCAGTCATTCGATGCCTTCCCAATGAACATCGGCATTTCCGGCAAGGGCAATGCCTCGCTGCCCAAGGCATTGGAGGAGATGGTGCTCGGTGGCGCCTGCGCGCTGAAGCTGCATGAAGACTGGGGCACGACGCCGGCGGCGATCGACTGCTGCCTGTCGGTGGCCGATGCGTTCGACGTGCAGGTGATGATCCACACCGACACGCTCAATGAAAGCGGCTTCGTGGAATCCACGGTCGAAGCGCTGAAAGGCCGCACCATCCACGCGTTTCATACCGAGGGGGCAGGTGGCGGCCACGCGCCTGACATCATCCGCGTCTGCGGGCTGGAAAACGTCATCCCGTCTTCCACCAACCCGACCCGGCCCTACACGGTCAACACCATTGCCGAGCATCTCGACATGCTGATGGTGTGCCACCATCTCTCGCCGTCCATTCCGGAGGATGTGGCCTTCGCCGAAAGCCGGATCCGCAAGGAGACGATCGCTGCCGAAGACATTCTGCACGATCTCGGCGCCTTTTCGATCATTGCCTCCGACAGCCAGGCCATGGGGCGCGTCGGTGAAGTGATCATCCGCACTTGGCAGACGGCCGACAAGATGAAGCGGCAGCGCGGAAGGCTCGCCGGCGAAACCGGCGACAACGACAATGCGCGGGTGAAGCGCTACATCGCGAAATATACGATCAACCCCGCCATCGCCCACGGCATCAGCAAGCACATCGGCTCGATCGAGGTCGGCAAGCGCGCCGATCTCGTCGTCTGGGATCCGGCATTCTTCGGGGTGAAGCCCGCCATGGTGCTGCTCGGCGGCACGATCGCCGCCGCGCCCATGGGCGATCCCAACGCCTCCATTCCGACACCGCAACCGGTGCACTACCGGCCGATGTTCGGCGGATATGGCGGCGGTCCGGCCGCCTCATCGGTCACGTTCGTATCGCAGGCGGCGCTTGATGACGGGCTGCAGAACCGGCTCGGCGTTACAAAAGGCATGCTGGCCGTGGAGAACACCCGCGGTGGCATTTCGAAGCGCTCCATGAAGCTCAACGATGCGCTGCCGCATGTGGAAGTGGACCCGGAAACCTATGAGGTGCGCGCGGATGGGGAACTTCTGACCTGCGAGCCCGCGACCGTGCTGCCGATGACCCAGCGCTATTTCCTCTTCTGACCAAATGCCGCATTCCTGACTTCGATCAATGAGGAACCTCATCAGCCGCATCACGTTGGCCTTCCATTCAATCACGGAGGTCGAACATGAGCGGAATCAATCTCAAGCACGATGGCTGGGTCGTCGTGGCCGACGGAGAGAAGGCGCTGTTCCTGCGCAATGAGGGCGATGCGGAACACCCCAACCTCCAGGTTTTCCGGGAGATGGAACAGGACAATCCGCCCACGCGCGAGCAGGGCACGGATCGCCCCGGTCGCGTGCATGAATCGGCCGGACCCGGCCGTTCGAGCGTCGAGACAACCGATTGGCAGCAATTGGGCAAGGAGCGGTTCGCGAAGGAGATCGCAGAGCGCCTCTACAAATACGCCCATGCCGATCGCTTCGATAAGTTGATCCTGGTCGCACCACCCAAGGTCCTCGGAGAGATGCGTGAAGCGATGCATCAGGAGGTGCTCGATCGCATCATCAGCGAAATCCCGAAAACGCTGACAAATCACTCGATCGACAAAATCGAAAATCTGCTTCTGCACTAGCTGCGTACTGTCTTTGAGAGCAACAACGCCGCGGCTGAGGAAGCGTCATGAAATTCGTTTGGGTCTACCTCGTCGCGGCGGTCGTCTTTCTGACGATCGACGCCATCTGGCTCGGCTATGTGGCGCGCGATTTCTATAAGGATCGCCTTGGATCGCTGCTGCTCGAACGCCCCCGGTTCGGCATTGCCGCGGGTTTTTATGCCATCTTCGTCATCGGCCTGATCTATTTCGCGATCGCGCCTGGTCTCAATGCAGAGAGCTTCGGCCTGACCGTGTTCAACGCGTTCCTCTTCGGTCTCTTCTGCTACATGACTTACGACGCGACGAACCTCTCCACCATCAAGGGTTTCGATACCACGGTCGCAGTGGTCGACACGCTGTGGGGCGCCACGCTCAGTGCCTTTACCGCCGGCGTCACCTATTTCGTCGTCCGCGCCTTCTCGCTTTGGCACGGATGATGCATCTTCTGTCCCGGTAGCAATGACTGGGATCGAAGATGGAAAGAGCAAGTTCAGTCCTCAAAAAGGGCGAGTGGTCGGGCGAGGCTCGTGACAGCGTGACGCTTGACGAGACCGCGCGGAACCGGCGGCGTCTCCGGCTTGCGAGCGATGGCGGCATGGAGTTTCTTCTCGATCTTCCCCATGCGGTGCTGCTGCGCGATGGCGATGGGCTGCAACTGACCGGCGGTGCGGTGATCGTCGTGCGATCCAAGCTGGAAGAGCTCTATGAGGTTCGGGCCCAGGAGCCTTCGGCGCAGGCGCTCTTGCGGCTTGCCTGGCACATCGGCAACCGCCATCTTCCGTCCCAGATATTCGACGACCGCATCCTGATCCGGCGCGACCACGTCATCCGGCAGATGCTCGAAGGCTTGGGCGCGGTCGTGATGGACGTCAGCGCTCCTTTCGATCCGGAAGGCGGCGCCTATGACGGTGCTGAGACCGGGCATGACCACCATCATGGCCATCGCGAGCACGGCTCAGGCCACGGCCATTCCCATTCGCATGATCGGCACCATCACGACCATGACCATCACTGAGGCGCAGGACCAGCGACGCAGCCTGATGCGGCTGATGGCTTGGCTTTCGCCTGCCTTTCCAACGGGCAGCTTCAGCTACAGTTACGGGCTGGAATCCGCCGTCGACGCCGGCGCTATCGCCAGCGGCGATCATCTTGAGAACTGGCTGTCCGATCTCGTCGCGCATGGATCTGGCTGGAACGACATGGTGCTGGTTGCGCAGGCCTGGCGGTCCTGCGCCGATGCCGGGCTGATCGATGAGCTCGGAGACCTTGCCGAGGCTTTGGCCGGGTCTGCCGAACGCCATCTGGAAACCATGGCGCAAGGTGCTGCCTTTCTCGACGCCGCCGGGGCGCGCGCGTCGATTGCCGCTGTCGATCATGGCGAGTTGCCGGGCGAGCTTGCCTATCCCGTCGCCGTCGGTCTGGTCGCCGGTCGGGAAGGCGTGCCGCTTGCCGACACGCTGACGGCCTTCGCCCATGCCTTCGTCTCCAACCTCATTCAGGCGGCACTCCGGCTTGCGCCGATCGGTCAGCGGGAAGGCGTGCGGGTGCTGGCCTCGCTTGAGCCATTGATCGCCGCAACGGCGGAACGCGCGACAGAGGCCGGCCTCGATGATCTCGGCTCCTGCACGTTCAGATCCGAAATCATGTCACTTAGACACGAAACTCTGCATTCAAGGCTCTTTCGATCATGACTCACTCCCTGCACGGTCCGCTTCGCGTCGGCATCGGTGGCCCCGTTGGTTCGGGCAAGACCACGCTGACCGAAAAGCTCTGCAAGGCGATGGCGGCGGAGTATTCCGTCGGCGTCGTCACAAACGATATCTATACCCGCGAAGATGCCATGGCGCTGGTGCGGATGCAGGCGCTGCCGGAGGACCGCATCATCGGCGTGGAGACCGGCGGCTGCCCGCATACGGCGATCCGCGAAGATGCCTCGATCAACCTGCGGGCCATCGCCGAGCTCAACCGGCGGCATCCCGATCTCGACGTCGTCTTCATCGAATCCGGTGGCGACAATCTCGCAGCGACCTTTTCGCCCGATCTTGCGGATCTGACGCTCTACGTCATTTCGGTGTGCCAGGGCGGCGACATTCCGCGAAAGGGCGGACCGGCGATCACGCGCTCGGATCTGCTCATCGTGAACAAGACCGACCTTGCGCCCTATGTGGGTGTTGATCTCGAGCAGATGGATGAAGACTGCCGGCGCAGTCGCAACGAGCGACCATACGTCTTCACCGATCTCAGTCGAGCGAAAGGCTTGGACGACATCATCGCCATGCTGGAGCGAGAAGGTGGGCTCACGCGTCGGGTAGCGGCCGAATGACGTGTCAATCGGCCTGTTCGAGGCCTTCATAGTTCGGCAGGTGCTGAAAGGCCTGCCGCAGTGCCTCCGACCATCCGTCCGAAATCGCCTGATAGTACGGATCGGAAGCGAGAAGCCGCTTTTCTGCGCCCCGCTTAAGCGAACCTGTCTCATAGGTCTGCATGTCGAGCGGCAGCCCGACCGAAAGGTTCGATTTCAGTGTGGAATCGAACGACACGATGAGAAGCTTGGCTGCTTCCTCGAAGCTCATGTCGGGGTCGTAGGCGCGAACGAGGATCGGCTTGCCGTATTTATGCTCGCCGATCTGAAAGAACGGATTGTCGTCGGTTGCCTCAATGAAATTGCCTTCCGGATAGATCAGGTACATCCGGCTCTCGCCGCCTGCGATCTGACCTCCGAGGATGAAGGTCGCGCCGAAGCTCGATTCACTCTTGAAGCCGCCACCAACCGCAATTTCGCGGATCACGGAACGAACCGTATCCCCAACGAGCTTTGCCGCCTGGAACATGGACGGCACTTCGTAGATGTCGGGATCGCGCTCGCCGGCGGTCTTGTGCCGTTCTTCCAGCATGCTGACGACGGTTTGCGTCGTTGCGAGATTGCCGGCCGAAAGCAGGGTGATCAGCCGGTCGCCCTTGCGCTCCCAAGTGTACATCTTCTTGAACGAAGACACGTTGTCGACCCCGGCATTGGTCCGGGTATCGGACATGAACATCAAGCCACGCCTGAGCCGAAGACCGACACAGTAGGTCATCGCTTACTTCACCCCGCCATCAGATTGCCGGCCACCCCCGGCCGTGTTCGTCACCCTATACGCGCCGCAGCGCGACTCAGATGCATCCGAATTTCGCGATCTGAATTACTGCTCCACCGTTATGGCCACGGCAAGCGTCTCGGTGGAATTTCCATGGCGGATACCGGAAACCGGAGACACGTCGACGAAATCGAGCCCAGTGGCAATGCGGATGTAGCGCTCGTCCGGCGAGATGCCATTGGCCGCGTCGAAGCCGACCCAGCCCAGTCCCTCGACGAAAGCTTCGGCCCAAGCGTGCGTCGCCACCTGCTCGGTACGGTCGTCCATCAAGAGATAGCCGGAGACGTAGCGCGATGGAAAATCGAGGTAACGCGCGGCGCTCAGGAAGATATGGCTATGGTCCTGGCAAACGCCGCTGCCGTTCTCGAGCGCTTCCTCTGCGGTCGTCTGGGCGTCCGTGGTGCCGATTTCGTAGGCTACCCTGTCGCTGATTGTCGCCATCAAGCCATGCAACCGCTCCAGCGGGTCCTTGCCCGGGATCGCGCGTGCCAAGTCCCGGATAGGCTTGCCGGCGCGTGTCAGGTGGGTGTCACGCAGATAGAGCCAAAGCGGCGCGAAGCCCACATGCGGGCCCGAGACGCCGTTCACGTCTTCCGTCACCACCTCGCCATGGGCGATGATCCGGATCATGTGCGGATCGCCTTCGGCCGACAGAAGCTGCGTCAGATTGCCGAAATGGTCGTCATAGGTGACCTCGACGCGGGCGCCCTCGATATCGGTCTGCCAGTTGACGACGGTTTGCCCGCGTCCGGAGCGCGGCGTCAGCCGCAGGCGCTGAAGCGCGTAGTAGATAGGGATATTGTAATTGTATTCGGTCGAGTGGCTGACGCGGATTTGCATGATCAATAGAACCTGTAGGCTTCCGCGATCTCTTGGCCGAGACGGCTGTTGCGTCGGATGAAATCTTCCAGAAACTGGTGGAGCCCGCCGTCGATGATGGCGCGGATATCGCGGTTGCGCAGCGTCTCCAATATTTCGAGCGCCGTGTCGTGCGCATTGTGCCGGGTGCCGTATTCGGTTTCAAGATAGCCGAGATTGTTGGTGATTTTCTCGTGGCAATAGGCGAGCGAACGCGGCATGCGCCCGTTCAGGATCAGGAAGTCGGCGATGTTCGTCGGGTTGAGATCGGATTCGTAGACCCAACCGTAGGATCGGTGCGCCGAGACCGACCGCAGGATCGACACCCACTGGACGTTGTCCAACGACGAGCCGACATAGGTGACCGCCGGCAGAAGCAGGTAGTATTTGACGTCGAGAATGCGGGCGGTGTTGTCGGCGCGTTCGATGAAGGTACCGATGCGAGAGAAGTTAAAAATTTCGTTGCGCAGCATCGTGCCGTGAAAGGCGCCGCGGATCAGTCCCGTGCGCTGCTTGATCAGGTCGAGCACGCTCGGCAGATCCGCATCCTTGACGCGCCGCGCCAGCCGCGAGGTCAGGTCGATCCAGCACTCATTGGTGCTTTCCCACGCTTCACGGGTGAGGGCGGTGCGCACCATGCGGGCGTTGGAGCGCGCGCTATTTATCACCGACAGCACGCTCGACGAGTTGCGCTCGTCGCGCAGCATGAAATCGATCGCGTCGGGACCCGTCACGTTCTCGTAATGCTGGAGAAAATTGGCTTCGACACCGGCGCTTTTCAGCACCGAGGTCCATTCGTCGTCCGAGCCCTGCGTGCCGGTCAGCGACATGCGCACGCCCGCATCGATCAGGCGAGCGGTGTTTTCGGCGCGTTCGATGTAGCGGAACATCCAGAACAGGCCGTTGGCTGTGCGTCCAAGCATCATCGCATCAATCCTCCAGCACCCAAGTATCCTTGGTGCCTCCGCCCTGGCTGGAGTTGACGACGAGCGAGCCTGCCTTCAGCGCGACGCGCGTGAGCCCGCCGGGAATGATCTGGATGCGGTTCGGCGATACGAGAACGAAGGGCCGCAGGTCGACGTGGCGCGGTGCCACGCCCTTCTTGACGAGGATCGGCACGGTAGAGAGCGACAGGGTGGGCTGGGCGATGTAATTGCCCGGCCGCGACTTGAGCTTGGCGGCGAATGCGCTGATTTCCTTTTTCGACGCTGTCGGCCCGACGAGCATGCCGTAGCCGCCGGAGCCGTGCACTTCCTTGACAACCAGGTCGGCCAGATTGTCGAGAACGTATTTCAGCGTGTCCGGCTCGGAGCAGCGGTAAGTCGGGACGTTTTCGAGCAGAGGCTTGCGCCCCGTATAGAACTCCACGATTTCCGGCATGTAGGAATAGATCGCCTTGTCGTCGGCGATGCCTGTGCCGGGGGCATTGGCGATCGTGATGTTGCCGGCGCGGTAGACATCCATGATCCCGGCAACGCCGAGTGCCGATTCCGGCCGGAAGGTGAGGGGGTCGAGGAAGTCGTCGTCGACACGGCGATAAAGCACGTCGATCGGCTTGTAGCCCTGGGTGGTGCGCATGGCGACGCGACCGCCGATAACCCTGAGGTCGGGGCCTTCCACCAGTTCCACGCCCATCTGGTCGGCGAGGAAGGCGTGTTCGTAATAGGCGGAATTAAAGATCCCCGGCGTCAGAACTGCGACGCGAGGCTTGTCGGCGCAGCCGGGCGGTGCGGATGCCTCCAGGCTTTGGCGCAACAGCATCGGGTAGTTTTCGACCGGGCGCACGCGGACCCGGTGAAACAATTCCGGGAACATCTGCATCATCGTTTCCCGGTTCTCCAGCATGTAGGAAACGCCGGACGGCGTGCGGGCATTGTCTTCCAGAACGTAGAATTCGTCCTGGCCTGTGCGCACGATGTCGGTGCCGATGATGTGCGTGTAGACGCCGCCGGGCGGCCGCATGCCGATCATTTCCGGCAGGAAGGCGACGTTGCGCTCGATCAGATGGCGAGGCACGCGGCCGGCGCGGATGATCTCCTGCTTGTGGTAGATGTCGTCAAGAAATGCGTTGAGGGCTGCGACGCGCTGTTCGATCCCCTGAGCGAGCTTTCGCCATTCGCGGCCGGAGATCACCCGGGGGACGATATCGAAGGGAATGATGCGCTCAGCGGCTTCTTCCTTGCCGTAGACGGCGAAGGTGATGCCGGTCTTGCGGAAGATGGCCTCGGCGTCACGCGACTTTGTCAGCAGTCTGGCGTGATCCTGCTCGCCGTACCAGGACATATACTCCGAATAGGGCCCGCGGGGCCGGTTGTCGGCGTCGAGCATTTCGTCGAACGGCAAATCAAAGCTCCCTCTTTTTAGTCATGAAAGAGCAAAGCGGGAGGCTTTGCAAGCGGCTGCGGGCGTCGGCAAAACAATGCCTTAAGCTGAGGCGTGGTTGCACAAGCTTTGATCATGCTTTGACAGGTTGCGCCAGCGCGCGTAACGGTCGACGCGAATTTCTGCCTGCGAGCCGCACTCCCCATGACAATCGAACGCATCGCTCCCGCGCTTTTCGTGCTGCTTTGGTCCACGGGGTGGATCGTTGCGCGTTATGCGGCACCGCACGCCGATCCGCTGTTCTTTCTGTGCCTGCGCTACGTGTCCGCCGCCGCAGTCTTCGTGGTGTTCTGCATGATCGTTCGGGCCCAGTGGCCGCAGACCCGCGCGCAGTGGTGGCACGCAACGTTTTCGGGCGTGCTCCTGCATGCGATCTATCTCGGCGGTGTCTGGTGGGCGATCGCGCATGGCGTGCCGACAGCACTTTCGGGGCTCATCGCCGCACTCCAACCCTTGCTCACGGCCACAGTCGCGCCTTTCGTCGTCGGTGAGCGCCTGTCGGGGAGCCAGAAGCTCGGCATCGGTCTCGGTCTCGTCGGTCTGATGATCGCCATCGTGCCGAATCTGATGGCGCTCGAACCGGAACAGATCGCAGCCGCCACGGTGCCGCTCATCGTCAACGTCGTCGCCATGGTCGCGGTCACGGCCGGCACGCTCTACCAGAAGCGCTATCTCCAGACAGGCGACCTGCGCACCATCGCCACGCTGCAGTATTTTGGCGCGTTCGTGGTGACCGCGCCTTTCGTGTTGCTGCTGGAAGACATGCGGATCGTCTGGAACTTCGAAGTCTTCGTCGCGCTCGCATGGTCCGTCTTCGGGCTGTCGCTGCTGGCGATTGCGCTTCTGCTCTACCTCATCAGGCGCGGCCAGGTGTCGAAGGCGGCATCGCTGATCTATCTGGTGCCGCCGACCGTGGCGATTCAAGCGTTCCTCTATTTCGGCGAGGAACTGCCGCTGCCGATGATCATCGGCACATTGGTGGTCGTGCTCGGCGTCTATCTCACGAACCGAAAGCCGAAGGCTCCGGTTACCTGAGACGACCGGCCAAAGAAAAAGGCCGCCGCTGGTTCAGCGACGGCCTTCATCATCTCTGTACGTCAGGGATCAGGCGCTGCGGCGCTGGCCACCCTGCGACGAGCCTTCGCGCTTGCCCTTGCCGACGCGGCGATGCGAACGGCCGCTCGGGCGCTCGCCGTTGCCGGTGCGCTCGGGGCGCTGACCATTGCCACGTCCGCCGCCATTTCCGCGACCAGGACCCTTGCCGCTGCCGCGGGCAGGGCGGGCGTGATCGGCCGGAGCCGTGCCGCTGGCAACCGCGATCGAGATGCCCATCAGCTTCTCGATGTCGCGCAGCAAGCGGATTTCGTCCGGTGCACAGAAGGCGACTGCCATGCCATCGCGGCCGGCACGTGCGGTACGACCGATCCGGTGCACGTAAGCGTCCGGCACTTCCGGCAGCTCGAAATTGTAGACGTGGCTGACGCCGGTGATGTCGATGCCGCGTGCTGCGACGTCGGTTGCCACCAGAACCCGAACCTTGCCGTCCTTGAATTCCTTCAAGGCGCGCTCGCGCTGGTTCTGGCTCTTGTTGCCATGGATCGAGGCGGCCGAGAAACCGGCAGCGACGAGCTGCTTCATCAGCTTTTCAGAACCGTGCTTGGTACGACCGAAGACGAGTGCAAGGCCATCCGGGTTGGCGCGCAGGCACTGGATCAGAAGGTTCGTCTTGGCCGACTTGTCCGTGACGAAATGCACGCTCTGCTCGACCTTGTCGGCAGCCTTGCCGGGAGGCGAGACTTCGACGCGCATCGGGTCGGTGAGGTAGCTGTCGGCGAGATCCGCGATCATCTTCGGCATCGTTGCCGAGAACAAAAGCGTCTGGCGCTTCTTGGGCACGAGCTTCACGATCTTGCGCAGATCATGGATAAAACCGAGATCGAGCATCTGGTCGGCTTCGTCGAGGATGAGGCGGTGCACCTGGTGCAGGCTCAGAGCCTTGCGGTCCACGAGATCGAGCAGGCGGCCGGGGGTGGACACGAGAATGTCGAGGCCACGGTCGAGCATGCGCATCTGGCCGTTGATCGATACGCCACCGACCACGACACCGATCTTGAGCGGCGTGTTCTTGACGAACGCCTTCAGATTGGCGGCGATCTGGTTGACCAGTTCACGTGTCGGCGCAAGAATCAGCGCACGCGTGGCGCGGGGCTCCGGCTTCTTGCCGTCCGAGAGCAGGCCTTCGATCAGCGGCAGGCCGAAGGCAGCCGTCTTGCCGGTGCCCGTCTGAGCGAGGCCGATCAGATCGTGGCCTTTCAGGACGAGTGGGATGGCTTGTGCCTGGATCGGCGTCGGCTGGGTGAAGCCGAGGGCGACGAGCGGCGCAAGTGTCTGCTTGGAAAGACCAAGCGAAGTGAAATCGTTCAAAATACATGCCTTTCAGGCGTGGGCAGCCGCACGCGGAACCGTCTTGGTCCGAATGGCGACTTCAAGAACCCCGCGTGAAATGGGAACTTGGATTGGAAATGCTTTCTTCAGCGCCAGGGCGACGAATGACTTCGCCGTTCTTGGGAACTGCCGCTTTATGAAACCTTGTTGATCGGGTCATGTACCCGAAATGGCGCGCTCACGCTGGCGGCCTAAAGGGAAAGCTGAACCGCATGTCGTCTTTTCCTCGACAAAAGTCAAGACGGGGGAGGTGATCAGCGCTCTGGCGAGAAGCCCCAGTCGAAATTCTCGACCCCTCCTTTCCAGATGCACGCCAATCGCTATGATCGGCCAACTTTTGGGCAGAGACGCCTGAAAGGACAGTCAAAGATAGGACGGACGCACGAACGATGCGCTCCGACAGATTTCAGGGAGAGTGACTACATGTTGCCAGCATTCAAGACGGCGCTCGCCACCGGCGTGGCTGTAGCGAGCCTGACGACGGCAGCCTTGGCGGAGGATTTCAAGATCGGCTTCATCGGCGGCATGACCGGGCCGATCGAAAGCCTGATGCCGCCGATCGTGGCAGGCGCGGAACTGGCCATCGCCCAGATCAACGAGCAGGGCGGTTTTTTCGGTGACGAAAGCCAGGCCTCGCTGGTCATCGGCGACGACGGTTGCGTCGACGCGACGCGTGCATCGGATGCTGCCGACCGTCTCGTCAATGTCGAAAGCGTCAAGGCGATCGTCGGTGCGATGTGCTCGGGCGCAACCGTTGCCGCAGCCAACAACGCGGCCGTTCCGGGCGGCGTCGTCATGATCTCGCCGGCGTCCACTGCGCCGTCGCTGACCACGCTCGAAGACAACGACCTCGTCTTCCGCACCGCGCCTTCAGACGCGTTCCAGGGTGAAGTTCTCGCCAACCTCGTGTTCAACAAGGGCATCACGAGCGTTGCCGTGTCCTACGTGAACAATGACTATGGCACGGGCTTTGCCGATGCCTTCGGCGCTGCATTCGAAGCTGCCGGTGGCCAGGTGCTCGCCTCCGAAGCGCATGAAGACGGCAAGGCCGACTATCGCGCGGAAATCGGCTCTCTGTCGTCCACGGGCGCCGAAGCCCTCGTCGTGCTTGCTTATGTGGATGGCTCGGGCGGCACGCTTATTCGCCAGGCCGTCGAAGGCGGCGACTTCTCTCAGTTCGTCGGCGGTGACGGCATGGTGGGCAACCGCCTTGGCGAGCTCGTCGGTTCCAGCGCCGATGGCATGATCGCGACCCGTCCGGGCTCCCCGGAACTGCCGGGCCGCGCTGCTTATGATGCTGCTGCCGAGGAAGCCGGCTTCGATCCGAGCGCAACCTTCGCCGCGCAGTCCTATGACGCGGCATTCCTGCTCGCACTCGCTCTGCAGAAGAACGGCGGCGAAATGGAAGGCCTCAACACCGCACTTCGCGAGATTGCGACGGAACCGGGCGAAGTCATTCTGCCGGGCGAGTGGGAGAAGGCAGTCGAACTGATCGCAGCCGGTCAGGACATCAACTACGAAGGCGCTTCCGGCAGCCACGAATTCGACGACGCTGGCGATGTGCCCGGCGTGTTCGACGAAATGACGGTCGAGAACGGCGAGTTCGTCGTCGTCGGCCCCGCCACGTAAGTCATTTTTCGCTTACGGATCGACCCGTATCGAAGGGGAGCCTGCGGCTGATGCTGCAGGCTCCCTTCTCGTTTCGGCTGGAGCTTTGGATCTTCTAAAATGCTAAGTTGTGGCATCGGCGCGTAACGCTTTCGAAACCGCGCTCTCGCTAGCTGTTATGGACAGCAGCGGGGGCGAACCATGACGATAAGCTCGGTCGGCAAGGTTGAAGTGGAGCGGCTAGAGGCCGTTCGCGCGCTCAACCTTACCTACACATCCGATTTTCCCGATCTCGACGCCATCACCAGCTTCGCCCGCGAGATATTTGGTGTCAGCGGTGCACTGGTCACCATCGTAGACGAGGATGTCCAGTGGAACATTTCCCGATCCGGCTATGATGATCGCTGGACACCGCGGCTTCATTCGCTCTGCAACGTTACTCTTGCTCAGGGGAGGCAGCTTATTGTTCAGGATCTGAGCCTGGACGCCAGATTCGGCAGCAATCCGCTCGTCCACCAGTCACCCTATCTGCGCTTTTATGCAGGTATTCCGCTCGAGATTGATCCCGGCATCTGCCTCGGCACGCTCTGCCTCATCGATACCGAAACGCGCTCCTTGTCATCGCGTGAAGTGGCACAGCTGGAGCGGCTGGCAACCATTGCGACGGCCTTGCTCAGGCAGCATCGCGACACGGTGCGCGTGGCGCGTCTTTCTATGTCTCTCGCGCAGTCCGCCCGCACGATCGAAGAGCAGTCACATACACTGACGCTGCAAAACCGCATGCTGGACGAAGCCTGCGCGCTCGGTGAAATGGGTGCCTTCAACCACGATCTGTTGACCGATCAGGCCGAATGGAGCGCGATCTTGAAGCGCATCCACGATCTTGACGAACACACGCCGATTGGTTCGACCAGCGATTTCAGCCACATGGCGCGCTTTTATTCCAAGAAGGACTTGAAGCGCTACGTGGTTGCCGTGCGCGAAGCGATGCGCAAGCGTGAGACGCTGGAATTCGAGACCACCCTGCGCACGGCGAAGGGCCGCCGTCGTTGGGTGCGCCTCCGGGTCGATTTCGAGTACGACCAGAATGGCCGGCCCGTGCGCCGTTTCGGCATGATGCAGGATATCACGCGCGAGAAGCGGCTGCTTGGGCGTCTGGATTATCTGGCCAATCGCGATCCGCTGACGGGTCTCTACAACCGCAATTACTTTCTGCGGACCGCGAACCAGCATCTCAAGGATCGCAAGCATCTGACGACGGGTATCGCGATCCTGGATCTCGACGGCTTCAAGGCCATCAATGACAGCTATGGCCACGCTGCCGGCGATGCCTGCCTGCGCGCGATTGCCACGAGACTGCGAAGCCATTGTGGCCCGGACTGGCTTCTCGTGCGGCCCGGCGGTGATGAATTCGCGCTCGTGATTGCCGATGAATGCGATCTAGAAACCTTGAAGGAGCGGCTCGAAGCTTTGAGGCTGGTCATCCAGCAGCCGATCGAATGGAAGGGCATCACGTTCCAGGTATCGGCCTCCATCGGCCTCGCGCCTGCTGAGCCTGGCCGCATGCAGGATGCGCTCGAACTGGTGCAATCGGCCGATCTCGCCGTTTACAAGGCGAAGGCGGCGGGTCGCAATTGCCTCGCCACCTATTCCTCCGATCTGCACGAAGTGGCGCTCCATCGGTTCAACATCATCAGCGAGGCGCGAAGGGCGCTCGACCGCGGCGAGTTCACGCTGTTCTACCAGCCGAAGATCAAGCTCATGGACCGCAGTCTTAGCGGGTTCGAGGCTTTGCTGCGGTGGCGTCAGCCGGATGGCCGTTACGCTGCGCCCGGCGAATATCTGCCCGTCCTCGAAGATGGCGAGATGTCGCGGCGCATCGGCGACTTCGTCATGGACGAGGCGATCCGGCAAGCCTCGCGCTGGCGGGCGAGCGGCTTTGATTTCGGCAACATCGCCATCAATGTTTCATCGAGCCAGTTCATCGGCAGCGGCTTCGTCGACCGACTGATCTCCAGCATGGCCGATGCGGGGCTTGCGCCCGGCGACATTCAAGTCGAGGTGACGGAAGGCGTGCTTCTGTCCACCGGCGCGACCTCGGTCGCTTCGGGCCTCAAGCGGCTGTCGGACCACGGTATCAAGATCGCGTTCGATGACTTCGGCACGGGCTACGCGTCGCTGGTCCATCTGCGCCAGCTCGAATTCGACGTCATCAAGCTGGATATGTCCTTTGTCCGCTCGATGCTGACGTCGCCTGCCGACATGGCAATCGTCGAGGCGGTGCTGACGCTCGCAAGGCGGCTCGGCAAACAGGTCGTGGCTGAAGGTGTCGAGACGGGCACCCAGGCGGAAACCTTGCTCGCCCATGGCTGCCATTACGGGCAGGGTTATCTCTTCAGCCGGCCAAAGCCCGCGGCCGTGGTCGAGGCCGCGTGGCGGGAGTTGCGCGAGGCGGTGTGAGCCGTCCTCAACCTTAGGCCTTGCGCGACAGACGCTCCGGAATGACGCCTTTCGGCGCGAAGCGCAGCACCATGGTGATCGTCAGGCCAATGACGAAAACGCGCATGGCGAGCGCCCGGCTGTTCAGGTCCGCAGGGGCCTGCCAGCCGAAGAGATCGCGCCCGATCGTGCGGATGTAGTCGAAGATGACGAGCGTCACCGGTTCCGACATCGTCCAGATCACGTAGACCAGCAGCGCCCCGAAGATCGCACCGCGATTGTTGCCGGGTCCGCCGAGGATCACCATCACCCAGATCAGGAAGGTGTGGTTGAGGTCGACGAAGCCGTTCGGGTCGAAGATCGTGTTGAAATGGATGAGCGTCGCGCCGCCGATGCCCATCAAGACGCAGCCGAAGACGAAGATCTCGAGCCTGCGCTTGGTCACATCCTTGCCCATGGCGGAGGCTGCGTCTTCATTGTCGCGGATCGCGCGCATCATGCGGCCCCAGGGCGCGTGATAGACGCGCTGCAGCAGCATGTAGACGATGACGAGCATCACTGCCGTCAGGACGAGGTAGCTTGCGCGTGCCGCGGTGAAGCCGACTTCGGCCGCGCCCGGTACCGGCCAGGGCAGGGGCGACACGGTCTGTGTCCCACGCGTCAACCAGTCGGCGTTCTTGAGGAAGGTCTTGATGATCTGCGCGATGCCGAGCGTGGCGATCGCGAGATAATCGGAGCGCAGGCCAAGGCAGATCTTGCCGACCACCCAGGCGATAGCACCGGCAACGATGCCGGCTGCCGCCCAGCCGAAATAGACGGGCAGGCCAAGGCCACCGACGAAGCCGGCTTCCCGTTCGATGTAGCGGGCGGTGGGATCGAGGCTTGCCGAGACCACCAGATAGGCGACGGCGAGCGTCACCAGCGTCAGGAAGGTCACGAGCGGCTTTGGCAGGCCGATCTTGCCCGAACGCGACACGGCGAAGACGGCGGCCGCGCCGATCGCCACCTTCACGAGCACATCGCCGAGCATGGCAGGGCCTTCGGAATCCCAGAACGCCTGGTTGACGGGGAAAGTCACGAAGAGCGAGGCGAAGGCGCCGGCGGCGATGAAGCCCATGATGCCGACATTGAAGAGCCCCGCCGTGCCCCATTGCAGCGAAAGCCCGAAGGCGATCATCGCGTAGCACAGCGCTTCCACCGTCACGCGCAGCGAATATGCTGTGCCCTGGGTGACAAAGATGATGGCAAAGAGAACGCCGAGCCCGGCGAAGAGCAGGAGGTCGCGACGGTTATCGGTCATCACAGCACCCGTCCTTTGAAGATACCGGTCGGCCGGTAGATCAGGATGAGGATCAGAAGGACGAAGGGCACCATCAGCTTGTAGTCCGTGGGCACGATGGCGAGCGAGGCCGGCACTTCGAACGCGTTGTCGGTCCAGCGCGCGATCGGGCGCAGCAGCACCGACCAGTTGAACACGGCGAGCGTCTCGGCGTAGCCGACGACGAAGCCGCCTGCGATCGCGCCATAGGGCTGGCCGATGCCGCCGACGATCGTCGCGGCGAAGATCGGCAGCAGGATGTTGAAGGAGAGATCCGGCTTCAGCGAGACGTCCAGCGCGAGCATCGTGCCGGCAAGTGCCGCAAGTCCACCACCGATGATCCAGGTGGCCCGCACCACGGTCTCGATGGAGATGCCGGTGACCTGCGCCAGCGACGGGTTGTCGGAAACCGCACGCATCGCCTTGCCGAGGCGCGAGCGCGACAGGAAGTAGTGCAGCGCGATCACCGAAATCAGGGTGACGATGAAGAGCGCCAGCTGCGGCTCCGTCACCGTGATCATCTGGTTGGCGCCGGGAACTTCGATGCGGAAGATGTCTTTCGGCTCGTTGAAATAAAGCTCACGCGAGCTCGGGCCGGCGAACAGGCGAATGAGGCCCTGCAGCATCAAGGTCACGCCGATCGAGGCCATGACCAGCACGATGCCTTTTGCACCGGATCGGCGCAGCGGCTGGTAGAACGTCCGGTCGATGCCGATCGATATGCCGGCGGTGAGGATCATCACGATCGGCAGCACCATCATGGCGATCGGCAGCGGGCCCGCGAAACCCGCGGCGGCGAGTGCTGCGGCCAGAACGTAGGCGATGAAGGCGCCGAGCGTCATCATGTCGCCATGGGCGAAATGGGCAAAGCGCAGAATTCCGAAGATCAGCGTGACGCCGATTGCGCCGAGCGCATAGATCGACCCGATGATGGCACCGGCGAGGATGCCCTTGTTGATGAAGAAGACCAGCTCATTCATTGGTGTCGATCATCCCCCGAGGAAGCTTTTGGCGACTTCCGGATTGTCGAGAAGCGCCCGCCCGGTGTCGGTGTAGGAATTCTGGCCGTTGGCCAGAACGAAGCCCTTGTGGGCGATGGCAAGCGCCTGCTTGGCGTTCTGCTCGACCATGGCGACGGTCACGCCGAGCTTGTTGATGGCGATCACGCGGTCGAAGATTTCCGACATGTACATAGGCGAAAGGCCCGCCGTCGGCTCGTCGAGTAGGATGAGTTTCGGCTCGATCATCAGCGCGCGGCCGAAGGCGACCATCTGGCGCTGGCCACCGGACAATTCGCCGGCTGCCTGCCGCCGCTTGTCCTTCAGCGGCGGGAAAATCTCGTAGACCTCGTCCATCACGCGAGAATAGTCGTCGCGCCGCGTATAGGCGCCCATTTCGAGGTTCTCGTGCACCGTCAGCGTCGCGAAGACATTGTGCTCCTGCGGCACCATCGCGATCTTGTGGGCGGCAAGCTTTTCCGGGCTGATGCCGGTGATGTCGTGCCCGTCGAAATGGATCGAGCCCTCGGTTATGTTCAGCATGCCGAAGATCGCCTTCAGCGTCGTCGACTTGCCGGCCCCGTTCGGGCCGACGATCACGCCGATCTCGCCCGCATCCAGCATCATGTCGATCCCCTTGAGGATCGTCATCTGGCCGTAGCCGGCATGAAGATTGCGGATTTCGAGCAGGCTCATGGACGCGCCTCCACCTGATTGGCGTGGGCGACGGTCGCATTGCCTGTCGGCGAGCCGCCGAAATAGGCCTCGATCACGCGCGGATCGTTCTGGATGTCGGCGATGTGGCCTTGCGTCATCACAGAACCGGCAGCCATGACGATCACCGGATCGCAGAGCCTGGCGATCAGGTCCATGTCGTGCTCGATGACGAAGAAAGTGTAGCCAAGTTCGCGGTTCAGCCGTTCGATATTGGACGCGAGATCGTTCAGGAGCGTGCGGTTGACGCCGGCGGCGATCTCGTCGAGCAGCACGACCTTGGCGTCGGTCATCATCGTGCGGCCGAGTTCCAGGAGCTTCTTCTGGCCGCCCGAGAGATTGCCGGCAAGCTCGGTCTTCACATGGGTGATCTTCAGGAAGTCCAGCACTTCCTCGGCCTTGCGGCGGATCGCTTCTTCCTCGCGGCCGACGCGGACGGGCATGAACCAGGCACCGATCAGGCCTTCGCCTGTCTGGTTGTCCGGCACCATCATGAGGTTCTCAAGCACCGTCATGTTGGAAAATTCGTGCGCAATCTGGAAGGTTCGCAGCAGGCGCCGCTTGTAAAGCGCGTGCGAGGGCAGGCCGGTCACGTCCTCGCCGTCGAACAGGATGGTCCCGCTCGTTGGTTCCAGCGTGCCCGCCACCATGTTGAACAGCGTCGACTTGCCAGCACCGTTCGGACCGATCAGGCCCGTGACGGAGCCTTTCTCGACCGAGAGCGTGCAGTCGTTGACTGCGTGGAAGCCGCCGAAGCGCTTGCTCACGCTTTTCACTTCGATGATCGCTGACATCGTTCCCTGTGGGCGGCCTTGGGCCGCTTCTCGTCGCGGATGCGTCCCCTGTCCGGGACGTCGATGGCGACGCCTCTAGCATCGGGCAATTCGCAATGGAAGGCCGCGAAAACCATGGGCGGCTGCACAAATGCCGCAGATTCTGTTCGCGTGCGGCAAATTCTTGTGCAAACGGGCCCCGAAGGGCCCGCTTGCGGGTTCAATTCACGAAGTTTTCAGATCAGGACGCCGCGTCGCGTGCGGCAGTCAGCCACTCGTCGACCTCAGCGCGGTTCTCTTCGATCCACTCGGCTGCATGGCGAGCGACGTCGTCTTCGCTGTTCTCGCCTTCATACATCTTCGCGTTCTGCGCGAAGACATCGTCCAGCGGCACGGACGCCGCTTCCAGCAGGGCGCGAACGGCCGGGTTCTCTTCAAGGAACTCGGAATTGGCAACCGGAACGAGATCGTTGGCCGGGAAGCCGAGCTGGCAGGGATCGTTCACGCACCCTTCGACGCCGGCCATGGTGGCTGCGTCTTCGAGCCCCTTGGTCGATTCCGGCAGGTCGACTTCCGGCACTTCGATCCAGACGACGTCTTCGCCCGGCTTCAGCACGTTGACGGTCCAGTTCGGCGTCCATGTGTAGAAGAAGATCGGCTCGCCGGCCTCGTAGGCGGCGACTGCATCGGCCATGGAGGCGTTGTAACCGGCCTTCACCGGGTTGACCGTATCGCGCAGGCCGTAAGCGTCGAGATGATGCTCGATGCCGACTTCGCAACCCCAGCCGGGCGGGCAGGCAACGAGATCGGCCTTGCCGTCGCCATCGCGGTCGAAGAGCGCGGCGATCTCCGGATCTTTGAAATCCTCCAGATTGTCGATGCCGTGTTCATCGGCCGTCGCCTTGTCGATCAGGTAGCCTTCAAGTGCGCCACCGGCGGCAACCGTGCCGACTTTTTCGGCGCCCTGCGAGAAGGTCTCCTCGTAGGTGTTGTGCAGCGGGAACCAGCCGTCCACCCACAGGTCCATGTCGCCCTGGGCGACCGACTGGTAGAAGATCGGGTTGTCGAGCGCGCTGGGGCCTGCGACCTCGTAGCCAAGCTCCTCGAGCATCTGCTTGTAGATCTGCGTGTAGAAATAGCCCGTGTCCCAGGTCGGCTGTGCCATGTTGATGGTCACGCCTTCACCGGGCTGCGCATCCTGAGCGCTGGCAACGGTCGTTGCCGCCGCGAAGCAGAGGGCTGCCGCCGCAACGCTGGCAGAGAGGCGGGGCAGGCGTCCGAAAGCTGTCATCTTTGTTCTCCCTTTGGGTTTTGTCGGTCTCCGCTCCTTGTCGCAAGCGGAGGGTTTTCGTGCCGCCCGCAAGAAGGCGGCCGATCTTCGTGGCGGTCAGGCGGGCTTTTCGTCCGCCGCGCGAGCCGCCATCCGCGACGGCTTGAAAAAGCCGCGGAACGTCTGTGCGAGCGAGGGCGTGGCGACTGCCTTGCGCTCGGCGAAGGATTGCGTGATCCGGTCCAGAATGATCGCGAGAATGACGATGCCGATGCCGCCTTCCATCGCGGTTCCGACATCCAGCCGTCCGAGACCCGTGTTGACGGTGAGGCCGAGCCCACCGGCGCCGATAAGCGCTGCAATGACGGCCATGGACAGCGCCATCATCAGCGTCTGATTGAGGCCGGCCATGATGGTGCGCATGGCGAGCGGAAGCTGCACTTCCCACAGAACCTGGGAGGGCGTGGAGCCAAATGCATAGGCCGCTTCGACCAGGTCGGCCCGCACACCGCGAATGCCAAGATTGGTCAGGCGCACGATCGGCGGCAGGGCAAAGATGATCGTGGCGATGACGCCCGGCACCGTGCCAACGCCGAACAGCATCACGATCGGCACCAGATAGACGAAGGGCGGTATCGTCTGCATCACATCGAGGATCGGCCGCAGGATGGCGAGGAACCGATCGCTGCGGGCAGCGAGAATGCCGACCGGCACGCCGATGACGGCGCAGAAGAACACGGCGGTGACGATCATGGCGAGCGTCGTCATGGTCTGCCCCCACACGCCGATCAGGTCGAGGAAGACGAGCGCGAGCGCCGTGAAGATGGCGACCCCGCGGCCGGCCGTACGCCAGGCGATGAAGGCGAGGATTGCCGTGAACACGAGCATCGGCATCGCATTCAGAAATCCGTCCAACCCGTCGAGAACGAAAGAGATTGGCGCCTGAAGCGAGCGGAAAAACGGGCGAAAATTGGGAACGAGCCAGTCCTTGACGGCGGAATCGACCCAGTCGCCGAACGGGATTTCAAAAAGGTCGGATGGGCTGAACATGCTTCAAGCCTCCCACTGTCTTGTGCGCGGTTGAGCCATCTCAGGCGGTTACTGCGCGCTTTGGACCACTCTCATGCTCTTCGCCGCGGACCAGCTGGTGAAAAATGTCACCCGGTTCGACGATACCGATAAAGGCGCCCGTCGCATCCATCACCGCAATGGGACGGCCGGCTGCTGCCTTACCGTAGAGCTCGTGCAGGTGGGCATCGGGCGTCACTGTCTCGAAATGAAGATCGAGATGCTGCGCCAGCCCGCCCGGATTTGAAGCGCCCGAGAGGCCGCGATAAAGGACCTGCCCGCGCAGTCTGCCCCTGTCCGTCACGAACATCGCGTCCACGTTTTCGGCTTCCATGCGGGCCAACGCGTCCGACACCGGGGCATCTATCTCGATGGAAAGCGGCGGGCGTGCGATAGCGGCAACTTCGAACACGCGCGAGCGGTCGATGTCCTGGGTGAAGGCCCGAACGTAATCATCGGCCGGTTCGCCCACGATCTCTTCCGCGGTGCCCACCTGCACGAAGCTGCCATCCTTCATGATGGCGATCTTGTCGCCCAGGATCAGCGCCTCGTTCAGATCGTGGGTGATGAAGATGATCGTCTTCTTCAGGCTGCGTTGCAGTTCCAGAAGCTCCAGCTGCATGTCGCGGCGGATGAGGGGGTCGAGCGCACCGAAGGGCTCGTCCATCAGAAGGATCTCGGGCTCGGTCGCGAGACCTCGGGCCAATCCGACGCGCTGCTGCATGCCGCCGGAGAGCTCCTCGGGATAGCTGTCCGCATAAGCCTCGAGGCCAACCTGGGCCAGCGCCTTCAGTGACCTTTCGCGCCTTTCGGCTGCAGGCAGGCCCTTCACCTTCAGTCCGTAGGCGACATTGTCCACGACCGTCTTGTGGGGAAAGAGGGCGAAGTGCTGGAACACCATCGCGACCTTCTCGCGCCGCACCTTGCGCAGTGTCTCGGCGGAACACGACGCCACGTCGATGCCGTCGATCATCATCTGGCCGCTTGTCGGCGGGATCAATCCGTTGATCATCCGCACGAGCGTGGACTTTCCGGAACCGGAGAGGCCCATCACCACGAAGACCTCACCCTCGGCGACCTCGAAGCTCGCGTCGTTGACGCCGATCGTCTGGCCTGTCTCGGCGTGGATATCCGCCTTGCTGTGGCCCTTGCTCACCATTTCGAAGACCCGATCGGGCTCGCTTCCAAATATCTTGAAGATATTCTTCGCTTCTACTTTGTTCGCCATACCGTCCGTGAAAGCTTTTCCCGTGAGGGACTTCAATACAAGTGGGTGAGACCTCGAATAATGCGCAGTGATGCGAAGTGCAGATCAGCAAGTCGCGGCCTGGCGGAGGCTATAGGGGAGATGTTGGTGCGGAACCTAACGCCTCTATTCCATCCTGGCAACCGGCGGACACGATTTTTATCAATTAGGAACATAATGTTGCAGAAGGCGAGTGGATGCGCCGTGCCGAATGCGGCCTGGGATGTCGCAATCAGGCCAAAAAATGACGCGTGCGTTTCGAACCGCTGCGGTCTCCACTGTTCCGTTCTATGGTTAACGCTTTGTTCAGAGCGGACCGGCATTCTCATCCTTGGGTTGTTGGCGCGGCCGGCTCGATTGTGGGTTGGCAATGGCGGGGGTGGTGCGTGCGGGCTGCTGAGGGTGATCTCGATAGACATGTGATCGAGCGCGGCATCACGCACGTGCCGCAGATCGGTCACCTGATCTACGTCAAGGACGGCCAGATGCGCTATCGCGCGGCCAGTCAGTCCTTCCTCACGTCGATCAACAAATCCGCAATGCCCACCAACGATCCAGCCTTCGGTGAAGACGGCTATGATCGTGAGCGCGATGAGGCCGAGCGCCGTTGCCTCGTGTTCGGCAAGGTCCAGCGGCTGTCGATGGTGTGTCCGGACGGGGTACGGCGCGTGCTCACCCTGACCCGGATCAAATGCACCGACGGGTCGCTGTTCGTCGTCGGCCACGATCCTAGGATTGATCCAATTGCTTTGCTTCAGGATGTCGCTGCAACGTCGGCTCCCGCGTCGGACCGGTCGGGGGAAATGGACGATCTTCGGCAGGTCATCGAGGCGATGCCCATGGCAGTCGTCGTGGTCGACCAGGACCTCACCATCGAGCTGATCAACGGTCGCTTCTTCGACATCTGGCGTCTGGAGCCCGTGCTTCTCTTTGGGCATCCGTTCCGCAAGCTCATGGACCTCAACCGCGACAACGGGATCTATGACGTCGTCGACGATGACTGGGAAAGCTACGTCGCGACCAGAACCGCCGAGATCCGGCAGGGCGCCGTCGCTCCGAGAGAATTCAAGCGGCAGGATGGTGTGGCGCTGATGTATTCGGTGACGCCGCTGTCGAACGGCCGCCGCATGATCGGCTATTACGACATCAGCGAGGTGCGCAAGCACCGGGAACGCGCCGAAGCGATCAACGCCAAGCTCAAGGACACCGTGCGCCTGCTCGACGACGCTGCGGAGGCGATGGCGCAGGGCCTGCTGATCTACGACGCGAACAAGATCCTCTTTACCAACGATCGCTTCTACGAGTTCCTCGATGTCCCGCGCGGACTGGTCGGACCTGGCAAGCCGTGGATGACCTTGATCGACCACTGCGCCGAACGCGGCGACTACGGCGAGGGGGAGGAGGCCGAAAAGGCCAAGGCTTACATTCTCGAGAGTGCCCGGAAAGGACAGTTCCACCAGCTGGAGCGCAAAGGTCGTGACGGCCGTTGGCTCCGCATCGACGGAAAGCCTACGGCTGGCGGGCTTACCGTCGTCACCTATTCCGACATTTCGGAGCTCAAGGAACGGGAAGCGGAACTGCAGCAGCTGGTCATCAAGGCCGAAGCCTCCGATCGGGCGAAGTCCGAATTCCTCGCCAATATGAGCCACGAAATCCGCACGCCGATGAACGGCGTGCTGGGCATGGCAGAACTTCTGTCGAAGACCGAACTCGACACACGCCAGCGCACCTATTGCGACATCGTTATGAAGTCAGGCAACGCGCTCCTGACGATCATCAACGATATCCTCGATTTCTCCAAGATCGAAGCTGGCGCGATCTCGCTCGAGCAGGCTCCATTCAACGCGCGCGATGCGGTCGAAGACGTTGCCGGTCTGCTGGCGAAGGCTGCGGCCGAGAAGGATCTCGAACTGGTGGTGCGCGTCGATGCGGGCGTGCCGGGCATGCTCGTCGGCGATCAGGGCCGGTTCCGCCAGATCGTGATGAACCTGCTTTCCAACGCCATCAAGTTCACCGAGAAAGGCCACGTCCTGATCTCGCTCGCCGGCAGCGCTGTCGACGATAGCGCGAAACTTGTACTGACCATCGAAGATACGGGGCTTGGCATCCCCGCCGACAAGCGCGACAAGATCTTCGAAAAGTTCAGCCAGGTCGATGGATCGTCGACCCGCCGGCACGAGGGTACCGGCCTCGGTCTCGCCATCACGACCCGGATCATCGAACTGATGGGTGGGACGATTTCGCTCGAAAGCGAAGAGGGCCGAGGCTCAACTTTCCGCGTGTTCCTCACGTTGCCCATTGGCGAGACGTTGCAAACGCCTGCGCCGCCGCCGGCGTCGCTTGTCGGCGCGCGCGTTCTGGTGATCGACGACAACCAGGTGAACCGCGATATTCTGAGCGCGCAATTGCAGGATTGGCAATGCGATGGCTGCGCGGCCGTCAGCGGTGCCGAGGGCCTTCAGGTGCTCAAAGCCGCAGCCGCCATGAATGTCGCGGTCGACTGTGTCATCCTCGACCATCACATGCCGGGCATGACCGGGCTCGAAATGGCGGCGGCAGTGCGGCTCGATCCGGCGCTGAAAGTTACGCCGATTATCCTGCTCACCTCGGTCGACGTTGACCCGCGGCGTTCCGACATCCAGCGGCTGGGGCTTGTGTCGGTGCTGACGAAGCCTGCGCGTGAAGCGCACTTGGCGGCGACGCTTGGTGAGGCCCTGGCACGTTCGAGACCAAGCGCTCCGGCACCCGAATTGCGATTGCCGACGGACGTCGTGCAGGAACTGTCAAGCGACCTCGACCAGATAAAGCCCGAGACGATTGCGCCTGCCTTCACGTCGAAACCTGGAGCGCTGTCGCTCGATCTCTGGATCGACAACGAAGGATTGGCCGAATCGGTGGCCGGTATCGGGGCCGCGCTTGCTTTCGACGACGAAGCGAACGATGGCCATGTCGACCGCCAAATCGCGGCCAAGCCGCAATCGTCGGGCAGGCGCCTTGAAGAGCAGGCGGCTCGGCTGGACGTGCTCGTTGCGGAAGACAACGAGGTCAACCAGATTGTTTTCAGCCAGATCCTCGACGATCTCGGTGTCGTCTACCGCATCGTCGGCAATGGCGCGCTGGCGGTTGCCGAATTTGATCGTGCCGTCCCGCGGCTGATCCTGATGGACGTGTCGATGCCGGTGATGAACGGCCATCAGGCGACGCAGGCCATCCGTGCGCGTGAGCGACAGAGCCGCGGCCATGTGCCGATCATCGGTGTCACTGCCCACGCGCTCAAGGGCGATCGGGAGGCCTGCCTGCAGGCGGGGATGGACGATTACATATCCAAGCCGATTAGCCCCGACATGCTGGAACGCAAGATCGGCGAGTGGCTCAAGGATGACGCGAAGGCGGCCGGCTGATATTGCGTTTTACGACGTCCGCGTGCCGGCAAGCATTTCGCGCTTCATGCCGTGGCCGGGAAGCCGATCGACGGTGAAGCCGGCCGCCTGAAGATTGCGTCTCACGAAGCCTGCCGCGGCATAGGTCGCAAATGTCCCACCGGGCTTGGTCTTTTCGAACACGGCGCCGAGAAGATCCGGTGACCACATGTCGGGATTGCGAGCGGGCGCAAAGCCGTCGAGATACCAGGCGTCGGCTGGGCCATCCCAAGCGGTCAGCCGCTCGGCCGCATCGCCAATCAGGAGCTGCAGCCGAACGCCATCGTCGAGATCGACGACGAGATCTTCCAGCGGCTTCGGTTTCGGCCAGACAGCGACGAGGGCCGCGACTTCATCGGCAAGCTCCGGCCAGTTCGCCAGAGCGCGGTTCAAGGTCTCGCCATCAAGCGGGAATTTCTCGAAGGACGTAAAGGTGAGATCTTGGCCCGAGCGGCGCTGCGCTTTCCAGGCTTGCCACGTCGTCAGCATGTTCAGCCCCGTGCCGAAGCCGAGTTCCGCGATGGCGAAGTGGTTTTGCTCCTGCCACCGCTCCAGCAGCCGATTGCCGGCGATGAACACGTGCCGCGTCTCTGCGAGACCATTTTCGCGCGAGTAAAAATGATCGCCAAAACGCGTGGAAAAAGGCATATCGCCCTCATGCCACACGATCGCGTCTTCGCCTTCTTCACCCATCGATCCGCTTCCCGGTCGCGCATTCTTCGTGACGTGCGTAGCGCCGATTGAAGTGCCGATGCAACGGGCTCAGTCAGCTTCCAGCAGCGCTCGGTCGTATGATCTCCTGATCGCGGGCGGCGGTGTCGTCGGTTTGTGGACGGCACGGCTTGCGAGCGCTGCCGGGATGTCGGTCGCCCTAGTGGATGCCGGCGCGATCGGAGCCGGTGCCAGTGGCGGCATTCTCGGCGCACTGATGCCGCATGCGCCGGAGCGCTGGAACGGCAAGAAACAGTTTCAGTTCGAGGCGCTCCTGTCGCTGGAGCCAGCAATCGCCGCGCTCGAGGCGGAGACGGGGCTGTCCACCGGCTACGGCCGCATCGGCCGCCTCATGCCGCTGCTTGACCAGCGTCAGCTGGATCGCGCGCGCGAACGTCAGGACGATGCGGGCCGCAACTGGCAGGGGCGCGATCGGTCCTTTCATTGGACGGTGCATTCGCCCGCAACCGGGAGCGATTGGCTGGCCCCGGCTGCCGCCCCGGCCGGCGTCGTCTTCGACGATCTGAGCGCAAGGCTCGATCCGCGGCGCCTCTGCGCAGCACTGCGCACAAGCCTGGACGCGCGGCCGAATGTGCTCCTGATCGAGCATGATGGCCTGCGGCATTGGCAGGCGGGCAAGGCGGAGCTTGCCAGCGGAGCCATCATACTGGCTGACCGATTGGCGATAACGGCCGGGCACCAGAGCTTTCCACTCCTTGCGTCGCTGTTTCCGCTTCCGACCGAGCTCGGCATGCCCGTCAAAGGGCAGGCGGCGTTGCTCGATGCGCGCTGCGATCCCGGTCATCCGCTCATTTTCGACGATGGCGTCTATATCATTCCCCATGCGGACGGCACGGTTGCGATCGGCAGCACCAGCGAGAACAGCTTCGACGCGCCGTTTTCGACCGATGCTCAGCTGGACGTCTTGCTCGCGCGTGCGTTTGCTCTGTGTCCTTCGCTTGCCGATGCGCCGGTTATCGAACGCTGGGCCGGGCTTCGCCCGCGCGCGATCGGCCGTGATCCGCTAGTCGATTTCGTGCCAGGTGACGCGAACACGGTGATCGCGACGGGCGGCTTCAAGATCACGCTCGGTATTGCCCATGCCATGGCCGAGACGGCGATCAACCGGCTGCTCGGACGGCCGGTCGAATTGCCGGAAAGCTTCTCGATCGATTATCATCTCGCTAAGGCCGCGCGGATAAAGCGCTGAACGGCGCGTCCAGCACGCTGGCAATCGACGCTGCGGGTGATAACGTCCGCGCCGAAGAATGAAGAATCTCACCATGACCACCGAGCCTTACCCCAGAGACATGATCGGCTACGGCCGCACGACGCCCGATCCGCGCTGGCCGGACGGTGCGCGCATCGCCGTCCAGTTCGTCGTCAATTACGAGGAAGGCGGGGAAAACGCGATCATCCATGGCGATGCCGCATCCGAAGCGTTCCTTTCGGAAATCGTCGGCGCGCAGGCCTGGCCCGGCCAGCGCCACATGAACATGGAATCGATCTACGAATACGGCTCCCGCGCTGGTTTCTGGCGGCTGTGGCGTATGTTCAACGAGCGCCGCATGCCGGTCACCGTGTATGGTGTCGCGACAGCGCTTGCGCGCAATCCCGAGGCGGTCGCGGGCATGAAGGAAGCCGGTTGGGAGATTGCATCTCACGGCCTCAAATGGATCGACTACAAGGACTTCACGCTTGACGAGGAGCGCCGCCACCGGGACGAGGCGATCCGCATCCATACCGAGGTCACCGGCGAGCGGCCGCTCGGCTGGTACACGGGTCGATCATCCATCCATTCGACCCAGCTGGCGATGGAGGAGGGTGGCTTTGTCTATTCCTCCGATTCCTACGCGGACGACCTGCCTTATTGGGTCGATGGCCCGACGGGCGATCATCTGATCGTGCCCTATACGCTTGACGCCAACGATATGCGGTTTGCAACGGCGCAAGGGTTCAACACCGGCGAGCAGTTCTACGCTTATCTCAAGGACAGTTTCGACGTGCTCTATGCGGAGGGCGGGCAGGGTGCGGCCAAGATGATGTCGATCGGCCTGCATTGCCGGCTTGTCGGCCGTCCGGGCCGTGCGGCTGCGCTGGCGAGGTTTCTCGACTATGTGGCGGGTCACGACAAGGTGTGGGTCGCGCGCCGGATCGACATTGCGCGCCATTGGCATGCGCATCACAAGAGGCAGCCGCAATGATCGAAAAAGACGCATTCGTCGAGCGCTATGGCGGGATCTTCGAGCATTCACCGTTCGTCGCCGAACGTGGATACGAGCGCCTTGCGTCCGACCAGGCGCTGACGGTCTCCACCGTTCATCTCGCTCTGTGTCAGGCATTTCGCGCGGCAGACCGTGACGAGCGGCTCGGCGTGCTCCGCGCCCATCCCGATCTTGCCGGCAAGCTTGCCATCTCCGGTGGCCTCACCGAGGCGTCGAAATCGGAGCAGGCTGGCGCGGGGCTCGATCGGCTGTCGCCGGCCGAGCACGCCCGCTTCACCGAACTCAACGATCGTTATCAGCGAGAGTTCGGCTTTCCCTTCATCATCGCGGTCAAGGGCCTCGGCAAGGACGATATCCTGCGAGCCTTCGAGAAGCGTATCAAGAACACCAAGCCTGACGAGTTCGCGACTGCCTGCAATGAGGTGGAGAAGATCGCGCTGCTCAGGCTCAAATCCATGCATCCGGAGAGTTGAATGACGAATGAGCATGCCGTTCTCGAACTGAGCGAGGACATTCCTGATTTCGTGCGTGGGACCATCAACCTGGCCTCCGAGCGGCTCGGAGCTGTCGGGTTGGCGACTTCGGACGAATTCTTCGCACCGCTGTCGCGCATGTTGAACGATGAGCCGGCCGTCTTCCTGCCTGGCGAATACGACGACAACGGCAAGTGGATGGATGGCTGGGAATCGCGCCGCAAGCGGGTGCCGGGTCACGATTGGGCTATCGTTCGCCTCGCGATGCCCGGCCGCATCTTCGGCTTCGATATCGACACCAGTTTCTTCACGGGCAACTATCCCCCGCACGCCAGTATCGAGGTCGCTAATGTCGAGGCCGGCGATCCGGACGAGGCGACCGAATGGGTGGAGATCCTGTCGAAGACAGCGCTCGGGCCGTCGCGGCATCATTATGTCGAGATCGACGACCAAGCGCATCGCTCCAATGTCTGGACGCATCTGCGTCTGCACATCTATCCCGATGGTGGCGTGGCGCGCCTGCGTGTCTTCGGTGCCGCGCACTATGACTGGAGCCGTGTCGGCGCCGAGCAGGAGGTCGATCTCGCTTATATCTTCCACGGTGCCCGCGCGCTCGCCTGGTCGGATGCGCATTACGGCTCGCCGGAACGGATGCTTGGACCCGGTCGCGGCATCAACATGGGTGATGGTTGGGAAACGGCGCGCCGCCGCGGGCCCGGTCACGACTGGACAATCCTGAAGCTCGGCCACCCGGGAACGATTGCCCGAGTCATTGTCGATACCGCCCATTTCAAGGGCAATTATCCCGATACCTGCGAGCTGCTGGGGGCCTATCTGCCTGATCACGTCGGCGATTTCAGTGATAAGCAGATCCGCGACAGCGAGACCTGGAAGCCCATTCTGCCGCGCACCAAGCTGCAGATGGACCATGTGCACGAGTTCGCCGGTGACGCAGTGGAGGGGATCGGGCCGGTGACCCATGTCCGTTTCGCGATCCATCCCGATGGCGGCGTCAGTCGTCTGCGGCTTTTCGGCATTAAGGCCTGAGCGCTTGGCCGCGCTCAGGCTCGCCGTTGAACCGTTGACGCGGGAAGCCTTCGCCCCTTTCGGCTCCGTCATGGATATCGACGGAGCGGAACTTCGGATGATCAATGGCGGAACGACGGAACGTTACCATCGCCTCGCTGTCAGCGACACGGATTCCGAGGGTCGTACAATCGTCAGCCTTTTTCGCGGGCAGCCACGGGCTTTTCCGTTTTCCATTGCGATGATGGAGCGCCACCCCGAGGGCAGCCAGGCCTTCTATCCACTCGACAAGCAGGACTGGCTGCTGGCTGTTGCCGAGGATGACAGTGGACGGCCCGCGCGGCCGCGTGTCTTTCGCGCATCCGGCGTGCAGGGCGTCAGCTATGGGCGCAATGTCTGGCATCACCCGCTTCTGGCTCTTGATGACGTCAGCGACTTCCTCGTTGTCGATCGGGAAGGGCCGGGGCTCAATCTCGAAGAATATTTCTATTCCGAGCCCTTCGTCATCGAGGCGGCTGACCTGAAGAAAAGGGATAAGCCATGAGCGAAGGCGGCCGACTGACCACCCATGTCCTCGACACTGCATCGGGACGCCCGGCCTCGGGTCTTGCGATCGAGCTCTTCCGGCTCGAAGGCACCGATCGCGTCCATCTCAAAAGCGTCACCACCAATTCCGACGGGCGCTGCGATGCACCGCTGCTCGCGGGCGATAGCTTCGTGGTAGGAACATACGAGTTGGTCTTCCACGCCGGCGATTACTTGCGGGCGCAAGCGCAACCGCTCCCCGAGCCCGCTTTTCTCGACATCGTGCCCATCCGCTTCGGCATCGCCGATGCCGGCGCGCACTACCATGTGCCGTTGCTGATCTCGCCCTACGGGTATTCGACGTACCGGGGGAGTTGATCCGGCGATCGTAAGGGTCGTCCCCATCGCGGGGCGACCACGCCGCTTCAATGCACCAGCACCGACTTGCCGGGTTCACCCGCGACGTAAACCTCGCGGATCGTGCGGTCGTCGCCCATGGTCTGCATCAGGAACAGCTCTTCTGAGAGAGTGGTGACGCGTTCCATCTTCAGTGCCATAGCCGGTGTCGCCTGGGCGTCGAGCACCACGACATCCGCTTCCGAGCCTTCGTCCAGTGTGCCGATCCGGTCGGTGAGGCCGAGCGCGTCGGCATTGCCGCGCGTCATGCGCCAGGTGCTCTCGAGCGGCGGCATGCGGTTGCCGGCGAGTTGCTGCACCTTGTAGGCCTCATCCATCGTGCGCAGCATCGAATAGCTCGTTCCGCCGCCGATGTCGGTGGCAAAGGCGGCGCGCAAGCCAGCCCTCTCGATGCGGCGAAGATCGAAGAGGCCGCTGCCGAGGAAGAGGTTCGAGGTCGGGCACGAAACCGGTACCGCCTCGGCTTCCGCCAGCGCACCCAACTCGCGATCGCTCAGGTGGATGGCGTGGCCGAGCAGCGTGCGGGGCCCAAGCAGGCCGTATCGGGCATAGATGTCGGTGTAGTCCTTGGCGCTCGGATAGAGCTCGCAGGCGAATTCGATTTCCGCCTTGTTTTCAGAGAGGTGCGTCTGGATGTGAAGATCCGGATTCCGCCTCGCCAGCGCGCCCGCCATCTCCATCTGCTCCGGAGAGGAGGTGATCGCGAAGCGCGGCGTGATGGCAACGAGGTTGCGGCCCCTGCCGTGCCAGCGGTCGATCACATGCTGCGTGTCTTCATAGGAGGACTGCGGCGTATCGGTCAGCGCATCCGGCGCGTTGCGGTCCATCATCACCTTGCCGGCGATCATGCGCAGGTTTCTGCGGCTCGCTTCGGCAAAGAAATTGTCGGCACTCGAGCGGTGTACCGAGCAATAGGCGACCGCCGTCGTCGTGCCGTGGCGCACGAGTTCGTCGAAGAACCGCCCGGCGATCCGCGCCGAGTGGATTTCGTCGTCGAAACGCTGTTCCTCGATGAAGGTGTAAGTGTTCAGCCATTCCAGCAGCGAGCCGGCATAGGAGCCGACGACCTGCATCTGCGGGTAATGGATGTGCGGATCGATGAAGCCCGGCATGATGAGGTGCGGCCTGTGATCGACGATGACGACATCATCCGGCGCCTTCGCCTTGACCGTCTGGTAAGCTCCGAATGTCTTGATGCGGCCATCCTGCATCAGCAGGCCGCCATCGTCTTCGTAGCGGTAGCTTGCGTGATCGTCGGCGGCTTCAGGCTTGCGGATGAAGGACAGTAGCCGCCCGCGCAGCAGGCGCGCGCTCAACGGTCCGCTCCATAAGCGGCGCTTTCGTACCAAGCGCTGATCAGCGAGCGTTCGGCTTCCGTCATCGCCGTCAGATTGCCGGGCGGCATGGCGTGGCTGCGGCCCGACTGGAGGTAGATTTCGCGGGCGTGGGCGGCGATTTCCGCGTCCGTTTCGAGTAGGACGCCCTTGGGAGCGCGGTGGATGCCTTCCCAGACGGGATCGGCCGCATGGCACATGGAGCAGCGTCCTTGGACGGTGTCGCGCGCCTCACTGAAATGCACGTCTTCCGCGAATGCCGCGAAGGCCGGGGCGACCGCGCCGGCAGCCTCGGCACCGTCCTCGGTGGTCTGGCGAGGGACGGTGGATAGCCACATGATGACGATGAAGATCACCAGCGTCACGATCCACGTCCAGGTCGGTGAACCTTTGCGGGCATGCTTGGTGTTGAACCAGTGCCGGATCGTCACGCCCATCAGGAAGACGAGCGAGGCGATCACCCAGTTGTAGGCCGTGCCGAAGGCCAGCGGATAGTGGTTCGACAGCATGAGAAAAATGACGGGCAGCGTCAGGTAATTGTTGTGCAGCGAGCGCTGCTTGGCCTGAAGCCCCAAGCGAGAATCGGGAGTCCGGCCGGCCTTGAGGTCGGCCACCACGATCTTCTGGTTCGGGATGATGATCAGGAACACATTGGCCGACATGATCGTCGCGGTGAACGCGCCGAGATGCAGGAACGCCGCGCGCCCCGTGAAGAGCTGCGTATAACCCCAGGCCATGACGACGAGCACGCCGTAGAGCACGATCATCAGGCCGGTCGTGTGCTTGCCGATCGGCGACTTGCAGAGCTGGTCGTAGAGCACCCAGCCGAGGCCGAGCGAGGCGAGCGAGATCAGGATCGCGACGGGCGCCGAGACGTCCAGGACATTGCGGTCGATCAGATAGAGATCGGCACCGGCATAATAGACGACGGCGAGCATCGCGAAGCCCGAAAGCCAGGTCGCGTAGCTTTCCCATTTGAACCAGGTCAAATGCTCGGGCATGGCCGCCGGCGCGACCATGTATTTCTGGATATGGTAGAAACCGCCGCCATGCACCTGCCACTCTTCGCCGCTCGCGCCCACCGGCATGCCCGGGCGCTTCGTGAGCCCGAGATCGAGCGCGATGAAATAGAAGGACGAGCCGATCCAGGCTATGGCCGTGATCACGTGCAGCCAGCGCACGGCAAAAGACAGCCATTCCCAGGCGATGGCATATTCATACATGGTGCGATCCCATTGATGCGACCCCGATCCTTAGCGTGAGACGCTTGGCTGCGGAAAGGCCCTTGTGCACTGCATCAACCACCTTCGACACCTGCCTGTGACAAAATCCAGTTGCGAAAGGCACGGATCTGCGGCGCGTTGCGGCGGCTCTGCGCGTAGACAAGCCAGTGGGTGGCCGTTTCATCGGTGCAGATGATGTCGAAAGGCTGGATCAATTGGCCGAGCGCCAGTTCGCTTGGATAGAAGTCCGGCGTCAGAATGCCGACGCCGATGCCGGCGATCGCCATGCCGGCTTCCAGCGCCTGTGCGCTCATCCGGTGGTCTGGTCGGCCCTTCAGCGCATCCGGGTCGAGACCTGCGGCATGTAGCCAGAGCGGCCACCAGTGATCGCGTGGCGCGAGGATCGGCAGCTTGAGGATATCGGCCGGCTCCCTCACGCCGCCGATCGTTTCGGCAAGCGCTGGGCTCAGCATCGGCGTAAAGCGGATGTCCATCAGTTTGTGGCGCACCAGGCCCGGCCAGGGACCGGTCCCGACCCGGATTGCGACATCGACCTCTTCGCGGTCGAAATCGACATAATTCTGCGTGGTGACCAGCCTGACTGCGATCTCCGGATGGGCGAGCTGAAAGGAACCGAGGCGCGTGACCAGCCAGCGCGCCGCAAACGTCTCCAGCGTGTTGATGACGAGCGTGCGGGAGGTGTCATCGCTCAAGCCAGCGACAGCCTCTCGCATGGTCGCGAAGGCCTCCCGAATCTTCGGAGCCAGTCGCCCGCCCGCGTCGCTCAGCGCGATCTGGCGTGGTTTGCGCAGAAAGAGCGGCTTGCCGACTCGATCCTCCAGGAGCTTGATCTGGTAGCTGACAGCCGACTGCGTCATGCCGAGCTCGTCGGCAGCGCGGGTGAAGCTCATGTGTCGGCTGACCGCCTCGAAGGCGCGCAATGCGTTGAGCGGCGGCAGCGGGTCCATGCATAAGGCCTCTTAATGGGCGCTTGCGATCTTCCCATTGGATCGCCGGCTCGCTTCCAGCCTATCGTCACGGCACATCATCGACAACCAGCAAGACAAAGATAAGGCCGGAGATTTGGTCATGGAACGGGTGGACATCGTCCGCGCGCCGCTTTTCGCGCGCCTTTTTATACGCATCAACCGGGAGCTGTCTGCGCATCTTCAGCGCCGGCCACGGATCAGCCGGATTGATCCGAGTTCGCTGTCCGAGGATCGTCTTCGGGACTTGGGGCTGATGCAAGGTCGTCGGCGGCGCGGCGATCCGGACTTATTTTGAAGCGAGCACGGCAACGAGTTCTGCGGCGACGAGTGCGGCAATGATCTCGGGTCGCTTGTCCGATAGCTTGGCGCCGATCGGGCAGGTGAGCGCTTCCAAACGCTGTGGATTGCCGCCGTCGCGGCGGAATGCGCTCTGGAATATTGCGCGCTTCGTATCCGAGCCGATCATGCCGACATAGGCGGCATCGCCGCGTTCCAGCGCTGACTTGGTGACGAGGAAGTCGAGCGCGTGTTCATGGGTGAAGACGACGAAGGCTGCACCGGCGGGCGCGGAAGCGACGACCTCTTCCGGCAGCGGCGTCAATTTGGTTTCAATGGCTTCGGGAAGATCGATGAGCGTCTCGCGCCGTGTCTCGACGATGATCGTGCGGAACGGCAGCAGACTCAGCGCATGCGCAAGGGCCCGGCCAACATGGCCGGCGCCGAAAAGATAAACGTGTGGCCGCGCGGCGAGGTCGGCTGCGACGCGTTCGTGAACTTCTGAGTCTTCGGAATCGGTTAGCGCCCGGAATTCGAGCGACACATGACCCCCGCAGCATTGCCCGATCGCCGGGCCGAGCGGTACGTCGAGCCGCATCTCCGCCTGCTCACCGGCAAGGATGGCCCTTGCATGCGCAATTGCTGCGAATTCGAGCTGCCCGCCGCCGATCGTATTGAGAATGCCGCGCTGCCCGACCAGCATCCAGGCGCCGGCCTCGCGCGGAGCGGAACCTCTCGCTTCGATGATCGTCACAAGAACAGCAGCCCCCTCGGCTTCGATGAAACCTCGGGCCATTTCCGACGTGATCATGCCGCGCCGGCTGCCTTTAGGCGCTCGATCGCCATCAGCACGCGTTCCGGAGTTGCCGGAGCGTCGAGCCTAGGGCAGATGCGGTAGTCGGCCGTGCTGGCCACAGCCATCGACAACGCCTCGAGCACGGAAACGGCAAGCATGAAGGGCGGCTCGCCGACGGCCTTTGAGCGGCGGACGGCGCGCTCGGCATTTTCCGACCATTCGGCAAGGCGTGTGTTGAAGATCAGCGGGCGGTCCGAAGCGAGCGGGATCTTATAGGTGGAGGGTGCGTGGGTGCGCAGGCGCCCCTTGCCATCCCACCAAAGCTCCTCCGTCGTCAGCCACCCCATGCCCTGGATGAAGCCACCCTCGACCTGGCCGAGATCGAGAGCCGGGTTGAGCGACTTGCCGACATCGTGGAGGATGTCGGTGCGTTCCACCTGATACTCGCCCGTCAGCGTGTCGATCGATACCTCCGAACAGGCTGCGCCATAGGCGTAGTAATAGAATGGCCGGCCCGTGCCCTTGTCGCGGTCCCAATGAATTTTCGGGGTCTTGTAAAAGCCTGCCGCGGAAAGCTGAACGCGGGCGACATAGGCTTCTTTCACCAGTTCCGCAAATGTCATCGGGTGGCCGCCGACATCGACGCGGTTGGCCGAGAAGACGATCGATGCAGCTGGCACATCGTAGAAGTCGGCAGCAAACGCGATCAGCCTGTCCTTGATGGTGCGCGCCGCAACTTGCGCCGCCATGCCGTTCAGATCGGTGCCGGAGGAGGCGGCCGTCGCCGACGTGTTCGGTACCTTGCCGGTCGTGGTGGCCGTAATCTTCACCCGATCGAGATCGATCTGGAACTCTTCCGCCACGATCTGCGCGACCTTGGTGAAGAGGCCCTGGCCCATCTCCGTGCCGCCGTGGTTCAGGTGCACCGAGCCATCGGTATAGACATGGACGAGCGCGCCGGCCTGGTTGAAATGCGTGGCGGTGAACGAGATGCCGAACTTCACCGGCGTCAGTGCGATGCCACGCTTGATGATGCGACTTTCGCGATTGAACGCCAAGATTTCAGCACGACGCGCCTGATAGTCGCTCGAGGCCTCGAGTTCATCCACGACGCGGTGGATGACATTGTCCTCCACCGTCTGGTAGTAGGGCGTTACGTTGCGATCGTCCGTGCCGTAAAAATTTGCGCGGCGCACCTCGAGCGGGTCCTTGCCGAGCGCATAGGCGATTTCCTCGATCACGCGCTCGCACGCTACCACGCCCTGCGGGCCGCCAAAGCCGCGGAAGGCGGTGTTGGAGACCGTGTTGGTGAAAAGCGGTGCCGAGACGGCTTTGACAGCCGGGTAATAGTAGGCGTTGTCGCAGTGAAACAGTGCGCGGTCCGTCACCGGCCCGGAGAGGTCGGAGGAATAGCCGCAGCGCGCCGCATAGGTGTAGTCGACGCCCTGGATGCGGCCATCCGCGTCGAAGCCCACATCGTAATCGACGAGGAAATCGTGGCGCTTACCGGTGGCCACCATGTCGTCGTCGCGATCGGGCCTGACCTTCACAGCACGACCAAACCGCTTGGCGGCAACGGCCGCGACAGCAGCGAATATGTTGCCCTGCGTTTCTTTTCCCCCGAAGCCGCCACCCATGCGGCGCACTTCGACCGTCACGGCGTTGGAAGGCACGCCGAGCACATGGGCGACCATGTGCTGCACTTCGCTCGGGTGCTGGGTGGAGGAGAAGACCTGGACATCGCCATCTTCGCCCGGAATGGCCATGGCGATCTGGCCTTCCAGATAGAAGTGATCCTGACCGCCGATCCGCATCGTGCCGTCGAGCCGGTGCGGCGCGTTTTCAAGTGCCGCAGCAGCGTCGCCGCGCGCAAGCGTCAGCGGTGGCGTGACGAGGCGCGGATCGTCGGCAGTGTCGAGAATGTCGATAACGGGTGGCCGCTCTTCATACGTGATCGCTGCCTTCAGGCATGCACGGCGTGCCGCGTCCCGCGTTTCGGCAATCACCGCGAAGATCGGCTGCCCGTGGAAGAGCACTTCCGTTTCGGCAAAGACGGGTTCGTCATGTCGGCCGGTGGGGCTGATGTCGTTCTCGCCTGGGATATCGACGGCCGTCAGCACGCCGACGACGCCCGGTGCTGCCCGCACCGCGTCGAGATCGACGGAGAGGATGGCGCCATTGGCGACGGTGGAGAGGCCAAGGCAGCCGTGAAGCGTGCCGATCGGCTCGACCATGTCGTCGATATAGACCGCTTCGCCGGTGACATGCTTGTGCGCGGAATCGTGGCGCTGCGACACGTGCGCGCCGCCGCGGATCGTGGCGTCCGCCTCAAAGGCTTCGCCGCGAATGGGCTTCATCTCGTTCATCGGTTCACGCCTCCACCGCCGCAAAGCGCTTCAGGCTGGCCGTCTCACCCTGCTGCTCGAGAAAGAAGCGGCGCAGCAGGTTCTTGGCGGTCAGCATGCGATAGTCACTGGAGGCGCGCCAGTCGCTCAAGGGCTGATAATCGCTTTCGAAAGCGGGTAGGGCGGCGTCGATCGTCTCAATGCTCCAGTCCCGGCCGATAAGGGCCGCCTCGACGTGCCGCGCGCGCTTCGGTGTCGCCGCGATGCCGCCGAAGGCGATACGCGCATCGGTGATGCGATCGGCCTCGATCGTCAGCTTGAAGGCGCCAGCGAGTGCCGAGATGTCCTCGTCGCGGCGTTTGGAGATTTTGTAGACGGCGAAAATCTCGTTGTTGCGAAGTTTCGGAACGTCGATCCGTTCGACGAACTCGCCGGGCTGGCGGTCCTGCTTGCCGTAGTCGATGAAGAACGCTTCCAGCGGCATGGTCCTGCGCGTTCCCGCCTGGTTGAGCGTAACGGTCGCTCCGAGCGCGATCAGCGGCGGCGGCGTATCGCCGATCGGCGAGCCATTGGCGACGTTGCCGCCAATCGTGCCCATATTGCGCACCTGGTCGCCGCCGATCCGGTCGAAATAGGCGCGCATCGCCGGATAGGTTTCGGAAAGAATGGCGCTCGCATCGGTGTAACTCGCCGTCGTACCGATCCGGATGCCGTCAACCGTTTCCTCGATCGCGTCCAGTCCCTCGACCTGCTTGACGAAAATCAGCGGACCGATGGGGCGCATCTGCTTGGTGACCCAGAGGCCGACATCCGTGGAACCTGCGACGATCGTCGCCTTCGGGTTGGCTGCGAAGCTCTGCGCCAGATCGTCGATGTTGGCGGGCAGGATCAGCCGGTCGGCGCCTTCACCCATGTCGACCGTCTCGGCCGTCTGCCATTCGGCCAATTGGCAACGCACGTCATCGCGTTCGGCCTGAAGCGGATCGGACGTTGCCTGGGAAATTTCCGCCATCGCCTCGGCAGCGCGGACGATCGGCTCGTAGCCGGTGCAACGGCAGAGATTGCCTTGCAGTGCCTTTTCGATCGTCGACCGGCTCGGCTGCGCATCCCGCATCCACAGAGCATAGAGCGCCATCACGATGCCTGGCGTGCAGAAGCCGCACTGCGATCCGTGGTGGTCGACCATCGCCTGCTGCACGGGATGCAGCGTGCCGTCCTTGCCCTTCAGATGCTCAATGGTCACGACATGGCAACCGTCGAGCGAAGCGACGAAGCGGATGCAGGAGGTCACGGTTTCGTAGACCAGGACGCCATCGCGGTTCAGACGGCCGACAAGTACCGTGCACGCCCCGCAATCGCCTTCCGCACAACCTTCCTTGGTGCCGGTGAGCCGCCGTTCGAGCCGCAGGAAGTCGAGCAGCGTCTCGGTCGGACGAAGCGTGTTCAACGTCACAGTCCGGTCATTCAGGCGGAAGCGGATATGGGTGCGGGTGCTCAGGGTCATGGGTCCAGGAATCTTTGCGAAGCCTTCAGACTAGCCTAGCCGCCCACGATGCGAAAGCGATTCCGCTTTTCGCCCTAGACACCGGATCCGGCTAGATATTCGTTCTTCAGGTCGACCGTTGCCCGTTCGCCCAGATCGTCGAAATGGCGATCGAGCCACTCCATCGCATAGAGACGTCCGCGATCGCGCAGATCCTGCAGGAAGCCCCAACCGAGCTCGAATTTCGATGCCACGTCGAGGTCTTCGAGCGCATCGTCGGATCGGATCGAGTGCACCAGGATCTTCTTCAGTCGGTCCTTGTACTCATCCTTCAACCAATCCTCGTCGATCAGCCGTGCCACGAAGTCGATGGCGCGGAATTCGCGCACGAGCGAGGCGTTGAAGGACACCTCGTTGATGCGGTTCATGATGTCGGGGGCAGACATCGGCACGTCGTCGCGCACCATGGGATTGATGTGGACGACCACCACGTCACGGCTCGTGCATTTGTAGAAGAACGGGAACAGCGCCGGGTTGCCGGTGTAGCCGCCATCCCAGTAGTGCTCGCCATCGATCTCGACAGCCTTGTAGATGAAGGGCAGGCACGCCGAGGCCATCACGGCATCGAGCGTCACGTCCTCATTGGTGAAGACCTTCACCTTGCCGGTGCGAACATTCGTGGCGGAAATGAAGAGCTTCGTCGACTTGCACGCGTGCAGCTTCTCGAAGTCGACGGAGCGAGCGACGAGATCACGCAGCGGATTGAGGTTCAGCGGGTTCCACTCGTAGGGCGAGAACATCCGCGTCAGATTGTCAAAGGTGTTGAAGGTCAGGGACGAATTCATCGAATACGGTCCGAGAAGCTTCTCCCACGGCAACTGCTTCACGGGCGAAAAGACCTCGCCGGCGAGGCTCATGTCGCGCCAGAACCGCTCGAGTGCCTCGCGTGCTCCGTCGCGGCCGCCTTCCATGTTGCCATAGGCGTAGATGGCAGCATTCATCGCGCCGGCCGAGGTGCCGGAGATGCCCTCGATTTCGATGCGGCCATCTTCGAGCAGACCGTCGAGCACGCCCCAGGTGAAGGCGCCGTGCGCACCGCCGCCTTGCAAGGCGAGGTTGACGGTCTTTGTGGCCGATCTCTTCGATGCGGGCGCCGACGGCTTGTTCTCGGCAGCAGGCGTGGGTTCTTCCAGCATCACTGAGCTGTCCAGCCGCCATCGACGGAAATGGAGGTCCCGGTTATGGACCTGGCCGACGGTGTCGTCAGGAACAGCGCGATGTCCGCCACTTCCTCGACGCTGACGAATTCCTTGGTCGGCTGAGCCTTCAGGATCACGTTTTCCTTCACCTCGTCCTCGGTCATGCCGCGTTCGCGCGCGGTATCGGCGATCTGTCCTTCGACCAGCGGCGTCTCGACATAGCCCGGGCAGATCGCGTTGATCGTGATGCCGTCTTCGGCGGTTTCCAGCGCAACGGTCTTCGTCAGGCCGAGAATGCCGTGCTTGGCTGCCACATAAGCCGACTTGTAGGGTGAGGCGACGAGCCCGTGGGCGGATGCGATGTTGATGATGCGACCGAAGCCACGTTTCTTCATGCCAGGAAGCGCGGCGCGGATGGTGTGAAACGCGCTTGTGAGATTGATCGCGATGATCGCGTCCCACTTCTCGATCGGGAATTCCTCAATCTTGGAGACATGCTGAATCCCGGCGTTGTTCACCAGAACGTCGACGGCCCCGAATTCCTTCTCCGTTGATTGGACGAGATCGGCGATCTCCTTCGGCTTGGTCATGTCGGCGCCGTTGAACACGACCTTGCCTTTTGTAAGTTTCTGCACTTCAGCCACAGCCTTGGCCGCATCATCGTCCTTTGCCAGACCGTTCAGCACGATGTTCATGTCAGAGCGGGCGAGCGCCTTCGCGATCCCGAGACCGATGCCGCTGGTCGAGCCAGTGATGATGGCGGTGTGGCGCTTTTCCATGGGCAGGTCTCCTTCGTGATTGTGCAATGCAACATATAAAGTGCCTACCTTCTTCCTTCCAGTGTTTGGAGGCAGGACATCTTGAGAAGATGAAAAAATGTGCAGGCTTTGTTTGGCGTACAAACTTTGATCAATTTTGGCTCTGTGCGCCCATATCGTGGGCAACTGCCCTGCCGCATCGTCCGAAGAGCGGGCCATCGAACGCCGCGAAATCCAAAGATGAACAGTCTCTTACCGAGCGCCCGCAAGCCTCCGGTTGAGTTGGCACGCCGTTTGCTCAGTTTGTTGCGGTGCATATGAAACCGTTGGAGGGAAAACGGATGGCCGCTACCAATAAGAAATGGGTCATGATGACTGCCGCCGCGGCGCTTGCTGCGTCGACGGCTTGGACGGGTGCCTTTGCGCAGGAGGAAGGCCCGATCAAGGTCGGCATTCTCCACTCGCTCTCCGGCACGATGGCGATTTCGGAGACGACGCTCAAGGACGTCATGCTGATGCTCATCGAGCAGCAGAACGAGAAGGGCGGACTTCTCGGTCGTCAGCTCGAACCGGTCGTCGTCGACATCGCGTCGGACTGGCCTTTGGCTGCCGAAAAGGCGCGCGAACTGATCGAAGTCGAAGAAGTCGATGCCGTCTTCGGCTGCTGGACGTCGGTCTGCCGCAAGTCGGTTCTGCCGGTCTTCGAAGAGCTGAACTCGCTGATGTTCTACCCTGTCCAGTACGAGGGCGAAGAAAGCCAACGCAACGTCTTCTACACCGGCGCATCGCCGAACCAGCAAGCCATTCCGGCAGTGGACTACCTCATGAACGAAGTCGGCGTGGAGCGTTGGGTGCTCGCCGGTACCGACTACGTCTACCCGCAGACGACGAACAAGATCCTCGAGCAGTACCTCAAGGATGCCGGCGTTGCCGATGAAGACATCATGATCAACTACACGCCGTTCGGTCATTCCGACTGGCAGACGATCGTGTCCGACATCAAGACGTTCGGCTCGTCCGGCAAGCCGACGGCAGTCGTCTCGACCATCAACGGCGATGCGAACGTCCCGTTCTACCGCGAGCTCGGCAACCAAGGCATCGACGCGGTCGACATCCCGGTCGTCGCCTTCTCGGTCGGTGAAGAAGAGCTGGCTGGCCTCGATACCGCTCCGCTGGTCGGCCACCTTGCCGCCTGGAACTACTTCATGTCGGTCGACACGCCTGAGAATGCCGAGTTCATCGAAGCCTGGCATGCCTTCATCGGCGACGAAGAGCGCGTGACCAACGACCCGATGGAAGCCCACTATATCGGCTTCAACATGTGGGTTGCCGCCGTTGAAAAGGCGGGTTCGACCGAGCCGGATGCCGTCATCGAGAACATCGTCGGCGTGGAAGTGCCGAACCTGACCGGCGGCACGGCCGTCATGCTGCCGAACCACCACATCACCAAGCCGGTGCTCATCGGTGAGATCCAGGCCGACGGTCAGTTCGACGTCGTCTGGGAAACCGAAGATCTGGTGGAAGGCGATGCCTGGTCCGACTTCCTGCCGGAATCGGCTGTTCTCGAAGCGGATTGGACGGAGCCGGTCATGTGCGGCAACTTCAACACCGAAACCCAAACATGCGGCAGCGGTTCCTGACACCCTTCCCGTCAGGTCCGCAAATGGACGGGAGGCGGCTTCAAGTCGCCTCCCGTGCCTTCTGATCGAGACACGCCGTCCTCCCGTTTCTTGTTGAAAGTTGCTCCATGACAGTCGACCGTGCCATCGCACGTTGCGTCGCCGGATTTGCCTTCCTGTTGATGTCGTTGATCGCGGCATTCGCGCAGGAGGAATCCATTCCGCCCGGCAGCCCTGCCATCGATCTCCTGCGCCAATTGCCCGAGGGCAGCTTTCGCGAGCGGGGTGAGGTGATCGGAGCACTCGCGGACACCGGCGAGGTGGCACTGGTGCCTATCTTGCGCGAACTGGAAGCCGGTCGCCTGTTCGTTGTCACCGAGACGGGGCAGATCGTAATTACGAGAGCCGATGGCGACGGCGTAATCGCGACCGACGTCGCGACGGGTGAAGAGATCGGAGCACTTGCATCCTCGGCGGTCGAGCAGATCCGCGTCAACAATCTCATCCGCCGCGAAGTGCGAACGGCCGTCAGTCAGCTCACCCTGATGAGCCCCAACCCGGCGCGCCGGATCGCCGCTGCGCGCGACATGTATGCGTCCGCCAATGCCGACAGCATCGAAACGCTGGATGCGGCTCTGGCCGCAGAAGATGACGATGCCGTACGCGCGGTGATGGAAGAGGTGCGCGCCGTTGCCATCTTGCGCAGCGACGCGTCGCTTGAGGAGTTCGAGGCTGCGGTGGCCACGATCGTCGCGCGCGGAGGGAGCCAGTCGATCGGCATCCTGCAGGGAGCGCTGTCGACGGCATCTGAGGAACTGCAGCCGACCATCCAGGCCGGCATCGCTGCGATCGAGCGCAATCTCGCGCTTTGGAACGTCGCCCAGAACATCTGGTACGGGCTCTCGCTCGGCTCGGTGCTGCTGCTTGCGGCCATCGGCCTTGCCATCACCTTCGGCGTCATGGGCGTCATCAACATGGCGCATGGCGAGATGGTGATGCTCGGCGCCTATACGACATTCGTCGTTCAGCAGGTGATCCGTACATCTTATCCCGAGCTGTTCGACTGGTCTCTCGCGATCGCCCTGCCTCTGGCCTTCCTTGTCACCGGCATCGTCGGCATCGCCATCGAGCGTGGGGTGATCCGTTTCCTCTATGGCCGGCCGCTGGAAACGCTGCTCGCCACCTGGGGCATTTCGCTCATTCTGCAGCAGTCGATCCGCACCATCTTCGGCGCGTCCAACCGCGAGGTCGGCAACCCTTCCTGGATGTCCGGCGCATTCCAGTTCGGCGGGCTTTCCATCACCAACAACCGGCTTTGGATCATCGTCTTCTCGCTCGTCGTCTTCGCGGTGCTTCTTTTTGTTATGAAGAAGACCGCGCTCGGCCTGCAGATGCGCGCCGTCACCCAAAACCGTCGCATGGCCTCCTCGATGGGCATCCGCACGCCGTTCGTCGATGCAATGACCTTCGGCCTCGGCTCCGGCATCGCCGGCCTTGCGGGTGTGGCGCTGTCGCAGATCTCCAACGTGTCGCCCAATCTCGGCCAGACCTACATCATCGACAGCTTCATGGTCGTCGTCTTCGGCGGGGTCGGCAATCTCTGGGGCACGCTGGTCGGCGCCATGACGCTCGGTGTCTTCAACAAATTCCTCGAGCCCTATACCGGTGCGGTTCTGGCCAAGGTACTGGTGCTCGTCGCCATCATCCTCTTCATCCAGAAACGTCCCCGCGGCCTGTTCGCGCTCAAGGGCAGGGCGGTGGAAGCATGATCACGCACGCCCTTCTGCGCGGTCTCGATGGCAAGGCTTGGCTCGTCGTTTCGATTCTCGTCGCGGTCGCGATCTTCGTCCCGGCCTCGAACCTGCTGCTCTCGCCTGATCATCCGCTTTATGTGCCGAACTATCTCGTCGCGCTCATGGGCAAATATCTATGCTACGCGATGCTCGCTCTCGCGCTCGATCTCGTCTGGGGCTATTGCGGGATCCTGTCGCTCGGCCATGGCGCTTTCTTCGCGCTCGGCGGCTATGCCATGGGCATGTATTTGATGCGCCAGATCGGCAACCGCGGCGTTTACGGCAATGCCGAGCTGCCCGACTTCATGGTGTTTCTCAACTGGACGGAGCTGCCCTGGTACTGGTGGGGCTTCGACATGTTCTGGTTCGCCATGCTGATGGTCATGGTCGTTCCCGGTCTTCTCGCTTTCGTCTTCGGCTGGTTCGCCTTCCGAAGCCGCGTCACAGGCGTCTATTTGTCGATCATCACCCAGGCGATGACCTACGCGCTTCTGCTCGCCTTCTTCCGCAACGACATGGGGTTTGGCGGCAATAACGGCCTGACGGACTTCCGCGAAATCCTCGGCTTCTCGATCCGGGCGCCGGAAACGCGGGCGTCGCTCTTTGCCGCCACGGCAATCATGCTGGCCATCGCCTTCGTCGTGTGCTCGGCGATCGTCAATTCCAAGCTCGGCAAGCTGATGATCGCGGTGCGCGATGCGGAAAGCCGCACACGCTTCCTCGGCTACCGTCCGGAATATGTGAAGCTCTTCGCCTTCGTCGTTTCTGCAGTCATCGCCGGAATTGCGGGGGCGCTTTACGTGCCGCAGGTGGGGATCATCAATCCCGGTGAATTCGCGCCTGCAAACTCCATCGAAGTGGTGGTCTGGACCGCTCTTGGCGGGCGTGGCACGCTGATCGGGCCGATCATCGGAGCGATCCTGGTCAACGTCACAAAGTCCTATTTCACGATCGCATATCCCGACCTCTGGCTGTTCGCACTGGGTGCGCTCTTCGTCTTCGTTACCATCTTCCTGCCCAAGGGCATCCTCGGCATCGCCACGGGCCTGATGGCGCGCGTCGATCGGCGACGCCTGCCTCCCGAGTCCACCGCTGACGCGGCCAAACCGACACCGGCGGAGTGACAGCCATGAATGTTCAGGCATCCCCGGATCGCGCGGAAGACCGGCCGCTGCTTTATCTCAACGGCGTTTCGGTCTCCTTCGATGGTTTCCGCGCCATCAACAATCTCTCGCTGTACTTGGAGCGTGGGGAGATGCGGGCGATCATCGGCCCAAACGGCGCCGGCAAGACAACGATGATGGACATTATCACCGGCAAGACACGCCCCGACAGCGGCGAGGTCTTCTTCGATGGCACGATCGACCTCACTCAGCATGACGAGCCCGCGATCGCGACTTTCGGCATAGGCCGCAAATTCCAGAAGCCGACGGTCTTCGAAAGCCACACAGTCGAGGACAATCTGCTCATGGCGCTGCAGGGCAGCCGCGGTGTTCTCGGCCAGCTGTTCTATCGGCTGAACCGCGACGACGCTGCCAAGATCTCGGAGATCCTCGAGACGACGCGACTGTCCGCCCGCCGCAGCGATCTGGCCGCCAATCTAAGCCATGGCCAGAAGCAATGGCTCGAGATCGGCATGCTTCTCGCGCAGAACCCCAAGCTGCTGCTGGTCGACGAGCCGGTGGCGGGCATGACCGATGCCGAGACGGAAGAGACGGCGCGGCTCCTGAAGGAGATCGCGCAGGACCATTCCGTCATCGTCGTCGAGCACGACATGCACTTCGTGCGCGAACTTGGCGTCAAGGTCAGCTGCTTGCACGAAGGATCGGTGTTGTCTGAAGGATCGCTCGATCATGTCAGCAAGGATCCACGCGTCATCGAAGTCTATCTTGGGCGTTAGGAGGAAGTGATGGGATTTTGGCACGGATTGCGGGTGCTCATGCAGCCTCTGCCCACGGCGAAGCCGGCGCATATGGAGTTGCGCCTGAGCGGGCTGGTGCCCGTGCCGCACATCGTGTGGGCTTGGCAGCCGAAGTCTGCGGCGAAAGAGGACGACCGCGATGCTTGAGGTGGAAGACGCGAACCTTCACTACGGCGCGGCTCAAGCGTTGCGCGGCGTGTCCATGAAAGCGGAGCCCGCGAAGATCACCTGTGTGCTTGGCCGAAACGGCGTCGGCAAGACCAGCCTGATGCGCGCGATCGTCGGCCATCACCCCTTAAGTTCGGGCATCGTGCGCTTCGAAGGCCGCGAATTCGGCCGGCGCGCCGCCTATGATCGCGCCCGTTCCGGCATTGCGTTCGTGCCGCAGGGCAGGGAGATTTTTCCGCTGCTGACCGTTCGGGAAAACCTGGAGACCGGATTTGCGCCCCTGAAGCGCGACCACAAGACGATCCCCGATCATGTGTTCGAACTGTTTCCGGTGCTGAACGATATGCTCGGTCGGCGCGGCGGGGATTTGTCGGGTGGCCAGCAGCAACAGCTGGCGATTGGTCGCGCACTCGTCACCCGACCAAAGCTTTTGGTTCTGGATGAGCCGACAGAAGGTATTCAGCCTTCGATCATCAAGGATATCGGGCGGGCGATCCGCTATCTGCGCGATAGCGCGGGCCTCGCGATCGTCCTTGTCGAGCAGTATTTGGATTTCTGTCGGGAGCTTGCAGACGAGGTCTACATCATGGATCGCGGCGAGGTGGTTCATCAGGGGCCGGCGGAGGATCTCGATCGTCAAGACGTCCGCCGGCACCTGACCGTTTAAGCTATCGAAGCACGATCAGTTCGCGGCTTCGATGACGCCGCAGGCAATGCGGTCGCCGCTGTCGCCTGCCGGATCGGTCATGTAGTCGTCAGCGCCGGCATGGATGATGAAGGCTGCGCCATCGTCATCCAGGATGACCGTGCCGGCGTCTCCTGAAAGGGCGATATCTGAGACGAAGAACTCGGCATGCGCGATGCCGTCTTCCTGGACATGCACGTTCGGCAGATCGCCCGGATGCGGACCATTGGGGTTCAGTACACCATGCTCACCATCGCCCGAAACATGGCCGCCGGCGGCCTCATGGCCACCTTCGGCATCGCATGTGCCGGTCTCGTGAAGATGCACGCCGTGCGGGCCGGGTTCGAGCCCACTGGCTTCGATCTCGATGATGACGATGCCCGTTGGCGTTTCCGTCAAAGTCACGGTGCCTTCGATGCCGTCGCCTTCGAGCGTGGCGGTGGCAGTGATCAGATCGCCCGTTTCTTCAGGCATGCCCGCTGCATCCTGCGCCATGGCGGCCGGGGCCATGGCAAAAGGGGAAATCGTGGCCGCAAGGAAGGTCGCGCACAAAAGCTTCTTCATCGTCGTCTCCGTGAAAAATTTGGGATTGAAGTACCGGGAGGACCTGGCCGGCTTGGCCGACAAAAAAGGCTGCCGCTGGTTGCGGCAGCCTCCAAAGTTTGAGGGTGCCTTACTGCGTCACGACCACTTCGCAGATTTCGACCAAGGCACCGGTTACGGTAACGGCGTCGGCACATTGCGCGAGCACCAGTTGCTGCTCTTCAGGTGTCAGTGAAGAAAAGGCCGCCATGATCTGATCGGGTGCAACGGCCTCGGTGCGCGTTGAGTCGGTGAAGAAATCATCAGCCGAGGAGCCCAGATTCCCGAAGACGCCTTCGGTCTCGACGCCCGTGTCGACGTCGACTTCCGTATCTGTATCGAGCTCTCCATCGATTTCGGCGTCTGTGCCAGTCGCCGTGCCCGCGTCAACGCCCGCATCGACATCGGCGTCAGCGCCAGCGTCGACCCCGGTGTCCGTGCCGGCACCAGCGTCGGTGTCAGTTCCAGCACCGGCATCCGCACCTGCGGCAGCGTCGGCACCTCCAGCCTCGGCACCGCCGCCAGCACTCGCGCCGCCACCGGCTTCAGCGCCGCCGCCTGCGTCCTGGGCAAAGGCAGCGCCGGTCATCAGCGCGAGGCTCATTGTGGATGCGAGAAGTAGCTTTTTCATTGCTTTATCCTCCGTCAGTCATTGTCCCTGTGTCATCCCAACGCGATCTATCCTCGCCTGTTCCCGATCGCACCGCAGGTTAGCGAGGTCTCACATTCGAATGGCCTAACGCTCGCTGGGGCCACCGTCGCCCGCATAACGCTCCAGTGCAGCCATGGCCTCGACCAGATGGTTCGTTGCCTCGGGGCCGATCGCCGACAGCAGCTTCGACTCGTAAGTGCGGGCCATGCTCGAAAGCTCCTGAAAGCGCAGGCCGCCCTCACGCGTCAGTTGCAGCCGTTCCACCCGTCGATCTGCGTCATCTGTCGTCCGGCTGATCCATCGACGTTTCTCCAGAGAAAACACGGCGCGGCTGACCTTCGTCTTGTGCATGGACGAGTGCGCACCGATCGCCGTTGCCGTGATCGTACCGAACTGGCCGATGGTGGCGAAGACGCGCCATTCGGGCCGGGTCAGACCGTGGCGCTCGCGGTAGAGCGCGGCAAAATCGCGGCTGACGATTTCGGCCGCGCGTGCCAGCCGGTAGGGCAGGAATTCTTCCAGTTTCAAGGTCGATGTCACGATCGTCTCTCTCGCTCGGCGGTGGCTTGATAGTTACAAAATATAACGGTTACATCCGCAACGAATTTCACGTGGATGGGAGGAGACCGCCATGTCGCCGCGCTACATGCCGGGTTTCGGCAATGATTTCGAAACGGAATCGCTGCCCGGCGCTTTGCCCCAGGGCCGCAACTCACCCCAGAGGCCAGCCTATGGGCTCTATGCCGAGCAGCTGTCAGGCTCTCCCTTCACGGCACCACGCGGCACCAATGAGCGGTCCTGGCTCTACCGCATCCGCCCGAGCGTGAAGCACACGGGCCGGTTCTCGCGGATCGACATGCCGTTCTGGAAGAGTGCGCCTTGTCTCGATGACCATTCGCTGGCGCTCGGCCAGTTACGATGGGATCCCGTGCCGGCTCCAGACGGACCGACGAACTTCCTGGCCGGCATCCGCACGATGACCACGGCCGGGGATGCGATCGGCCAGGTGGGTATGGCCGCCCATGCCTATGTGTTCAACCAGGACATGGTCGACGACTATTTCTTCAATGCGGACGGCGAAATGCTGATCGTTCCTCAGGATGGCACGATCCGCATCTTCACCGAAATGGGCGTCATCGACGTGGAGCCGCAGGAAATCGCGCTGCTGCCGCGTGGCATGATGGCGAAAGTCTCGATCGTCGAGCCGGGCAGGGACGGCTTTGCCCGCGGCTATATCTGTGAGAATTACGGCGCGAAGTTCACGCTGCCGGATCGTGGGCCGATTGGTGCCAACTGCCTCGCCAATCCGCGCGACTTCAAGACGCCGGTTGCCGCTTACGAAGACAAGGAAACGCCCTGCCGCGTGACCGTGAAATGGTGCGGTCAGTTCCATGTCACCGAGATTGGGCATTCGCCGCTCGATGTCGTCGCCTGGCACGGCAACTACACGCCCTACAAATACGATTTGCGCACATTCTCGCCCGTCGGCGCGATCCTCTTCGATCATCCGGACCCGTCGATCTTCACGGTGTTGACGGCGCCGACGGAGGAGGCGGGTACGGCGAATGTCGATTTCGTTATCTTCCCGCCGCGCTGGATGGTGGCGGAAAACACGTTCCGTCCGCCTTGGTATCATCGCAACATCATGAGCGAATTCATGGGCCTGATCACCGGCCAGTACGATGCCAAGGAAAAGGGTTTCGTGCCGGGTGGTATGAGCCTGCACAACATGATGCTGGCGCATGGTCCCGACGCGCCGGGCTTCGACAAGGCCTCCAACGCCGAATTGAAGCCGGTGAAGCTCGAAAACACCATGGCGTTCATGTTCGAGACGCGGTTTCCGCAGCAGCTGACCCGCTACGCGGCGGAACTGGAGACGCTGCAGGACGACTACATGGATTGCTGGAACGGCCTGGAACGGCGCTTCGACGGAACACCGGAGGGCCGCTCTTCGTGAAGGAGCGCCTCGTTCTTCTGGGCACGAAAGGCGGTCCTGCCATCCGCCCGTTGCCCCACGGCGGCAGCGGGCCATGGCCGACGTCATCCCTGCTTGAGATTGGGGGGCGACGGATCATCATCGACTGCGGCCTCGGCGTCACGCGTGGTCTGGTCGATGCCGGCGTCCGGCTGGCCGAACTCGATCTGATCTTCATCACCCATCTGCACTCCGATCATGTTCTGGAACTCGGCCCGCTCATCCACACGGCCTGGACAGCGGGGCTGAAGACGCCTGTGACGGTCCATGGTCCGGCGGGTACTGCCGATTATTTTGCCGGCTTCCTCGCGTCCATGCGGTTCGACATCGAGCTCAGGATCGCGGACGAGGGGCGACCGGATCTTCCTGACCTCATCTGCATCATCGAGTTTTCCGAGGGTGCCGTGCTCGAAGAGGATGGGCTGAGCGTGAGGGCGCTCAGAGTCGACCATCCGCCGGTGACCGATTGCTTCGCGTTGCGCTTCGAGACCGACGATACGCGGATCGTCTTTTCGGCCGACACAGCCTACTTTGCCCCGCTTGCCACCTTCGCCCGTGGCGCCGATATCCTTGTCCATGAAGCCATGCTGGCGGCTGGCGTCGACCGGCTCGTCGCGCGTACCGGCAATGGTGATCGGCTGAAGCAGCATCTGATGGCAAGCCACACGATGGCGGAGGATGCTGGCCGCATCGCCACTATGGCCGATGTTGGTCACCTCGTTCTGCATCATCTCATCCCGGCGGACGACCCGGAATTTTCCGAAGCCGACTGGCTGGCGGCAGTCGCCGAGACGTGGGACGGTCGCATCACCATAGGCCAAGACGGCCTGGAGATCGCACTGCCGGCCGCAAAGGCCGAAATCGGGAGAGAGAGCGCATGAAACTGGCAACCCTGAAGGACCGCACACGGGACGGCCGGCTGGTCGTGGTGTCGAAGGATCTGACGCTGTGTTCGGAGGTCGGCCATATTGCGCGCACGCTGCAGGCCGCGCTCGACGATTGGGCGCATGTCGCCCCCCGTCTCAAGCGCGTATACGATGGCATGATGACCGGGTCGCAGCCCACCATGCGTTTCCACGAGCATGATGCGCAGTCGCCGCTGCCGCGCGCCTACCAGTGGGCGGATGGTTCGGCCTACGTCAATCACGTCGAACTGGTACGCAAGGCCCGGGGCGCCGAGATGCCGGCAAGCTTCTGGGAAGACCCGCTGATTTACCAGGGAGGATCCGACAGCTTCCTGCCACCGCGCGATCCGATCCGCATGGCGGACGAAGCCTACGGCATCGACATGGAAGGCGAGATCGCCGTCATCGTCGACGACGTGCCGATGGGGGCATCTATCGATGAAGCCCGCGCGGCGATAAGGCTCGTGATGCTCGTCAACGACGTCTCGTTGCGCGGCCTTATCCCCGGCGAACTGGCGAAAGGCTTCGGCTTCTTCCAGTCCAAGCCGTCCTCCGCCTTTTCTCCCGTCGCCGTGACGCCCGACGATCTGGGCGACGCGTGGGACGGCGGCAAGCTGCATCTTCCGCTTTCGGTCGATCTCAATGGCAAGCCCTTCGGCCGGGCCGATGCCGGCAAGGACATGACTTTTGATTTCCCTCAACTGATCGCCCATGCTGCGAAGACCCGGCCCTTGTCGGCCGGCACGATCATCGGTTCCGGTACCGTTTCCAACAAGCTCGATGGTGCGCCAGGCAAGCCGGTCGGCGAGGGCGGGGTCGGATATTCCTGCATCGCGGAAATCCGCATGATCGAAACGATTGCCGGCGGCAAGCCGCTGACGCCGTTCATGAAATTCGGCGATACGGTCCGCATCGAAATGAAAGACAAGACCGGTCACTCGATCTTCGGAGCGATCGAACAGACGGTCGAGAAATACGAGAAGGAATAGATCCCGATGGCAAAAGCGTTCGCGTCGCAAGGCGACATGGCTGACAAGAAGATCTCGTTCACCGAGGTGGGCCGGGATCTCTGGGCATTCACCGCTGAAGGCGATCCCAATACGGGCGTGATCATCGGTGACGACAGCGTCATGATCGTCGATGCGCAGGCGACGCCGCGGCTGGCCAACATGGTCGTCGAAAAGGTTCGCTCCGTCACCGACAAGCCGATTAAGCATGTGGTGCTGACGCATTACCACGCGGTGCGGGTGCTCGGTGCCTCGGCCTACGCGGCCTCCGAAATCATCATGTCGGACAAGGCGCGCGCGATGGTGGTCGAGCGCGGCCAGGAAGACTGGGATTCGGAATTCGAACGCTTTCCCCGGTTATTCCAGGGCCATGAGAGCATCCCGGGCCTCACCTGGCCGACGCAGACTTTCGCGGGCCGTATGACGGTCTATCTCGGCACGCGCCGCGTCGATCTCATGCATCTCGGCCGTGCGCACACCGCCGGCGACATCGTCGCCCATGTGCCGGACGCCAATGTGATGTTTACCGGCGACATCGTCGAATATCACTCGGCCTGCTACTGCGGGGATGGCCATTTCGGTGACTGGGGCGGCACGCTCAACGCCATCAAGGCCTTCGATGTCGACGCGATCGCGCCCGGCCGCGGCGATGCGCTTGTTGGAAAGGCGCTCGTGGGCGAGGCGATCGAGAACACACGCGATTTCGTCGACAGCACTTACCGTCCGGCAAAGCGCATCGCCGCACGTGGTGGCTCGCTGAAAGAGACGTGGGATGCGGTGCGCGCCGACTGCGATCCGAAATTCGCCAGCTACGCCATCTACGAGCACTGCCTCCCGTTCAACGTCGCCCGCGCCTATGACGAGGCCCGCGGCATCGACACGCCGCGTATTTGGACGGCCGAACGCGACAAGGCGATGTGGAACGCGCTGCAAGCCTGACGGAGATGAAACAAAGACCGTTGCCCGGTTTCAAGCGATATCCACCGTATATCGCTTGAGCTGCCTGTCAGCCGTCAGAATGGTCAAGCCAACCGTCTTTGCCTGGGCGATGAGAAGCCGATCGAAGGGATCGCGATGATGCTGCGGCAGGTCTTTCAGAGCTTCGATATGCGCCAGCTCGATCGGCAGAATGGAGAAGCCGGCGCTCTCGATCTTTTCGTTCAGCCTTGGCGGCGCCTCAAGCTTTCCCAGCGCAGTCTTGATCGCGATTTCCCAAAGCGAAGCGATGCTGACGAAGATCAACGCGTCGGAATTCAGGATCGCCGTATGCTGTTCGGAAAGCTCATCCGATCCATCAAGCGCCCAGATCAGGACATGAGTATCCGCCAGATAGGCGGTCACTTGATATACTCGTCCCATTCGGGACCAAGCACATCGAAATCTTCTGCGATTTTGAACTGGCCCTTGAACGCACCGATCCTCGGCAGACGTTCCACCGGCTTCTCCGCGCTGACCTTCACATACGGCTTGCCATGCCGCGTCACGACGATGTCTTCGCCGGCGGCTGCCTTGCGCAGGATTTCGGACAAATTCGCCTTCATTTCCGCAACGGTGACGTTCATGGCGAGCTCCAAGAATTATGGCCATAATTTAGGCCATACCCGCTATTTCCGCAAGGAAGCCTGATGCCGAGCTTCACCCACACGCCGTTCGAAGTCACTTGTCCGCCGGAGCTTACAGCCGGGGCGGTGCCCGAGCGGTACCCGGTCGTCATCGTCGGGGCAGGGCCGATCGGTCTGGCTCTCGCGATCGATCTCGCGCTGAAGGGCGTGGCTTCCGTCGTGCTTGACGACAACGACGTTGTATCGGTCGGTTCGCGGGCCATCTGCTGGGCTAAGCGGTCGCTGGAAATCTTCGATCGTCTCGGCGTGGCCGATCGCATGCTGGCGAAGGGCGTCACCTGGAAGGTCGGCCGGTTGTTTCACCGCGACCGCGACGTCTACAATTTCGATCTGCTGCCTGAAGCCGGGCACAAGATGCCGGCCTTCATCAACCTCCAGCAATATTACGTCGAGCAGTATCTCGTCGACCGGTGCCGGGACTTCCCGGATTTGATCGATCTGCGCTTCCGCAACAAGGTTGTGGCGCTGCGCCAGCAGGGCGATGGCGCGCGTCTTTCGGTCGAAACGCCTTTCGGCGCCTACGACCTGACCGCCGACTGGCTGATGGCTTGCGATGGCTCCAGGTCTGCGCTGCGCGACATGATGGGTCTGGAGTTCAGCGGCCGGCTGTTCGAAGAGCGCTTCCTCATCGCCGACATCCGATTGGAGGACGAGCTTTTTGCCTCCGGCGAGGCTGAGCGGCATTTCTGGTTCGAGCCTCCGTTTCACGAGGGGCAATCGGCACTACTCCACAAGCAGCCGGACAACATCTACCGCATCGACCTGCAACTTGGCTGGGATGCCGATCCCGTCGAAGAGAAACAACCGGAACGGGTGCTCCCGCGCATTCGCGCCATCGTCGGCGATAGGCCGTTCGAATTGGACTGGGTCTCTGTCTACACGTTCCAGTGCCGCCGGCTCGATCGGTTCGTGCATGGCCGTGTCGTCTTCGTCGGCGATAGCGCCCATGTGGTATCGCCCTTCGGAGCGCGCGGCGGCAATGGCGGCATGCACGACGTCGACAATCTCGGCTGGAAGCTTGCGGCGGTAATCCAGGGCAAGGCTCCGGAGGCGTTGATCGAGAGCTACAACGAAGAGCGTGTCCACGGCGCCGACGAAAACATTGGGCATTCCTCCAACGCGACCAATTTCATGACCCCGAAGACGGCGATGGAGCGCATCTTCCGCGATGAGGTCCTTCGGCTTGCGGCCGACGCGCCCTTTGCCCGGCGTCTCGTCAATTCCGGTCGGCTGTCGCTGCCCTGTTCGCTGGAAGGGCTGTCGCTGCAGACGCCGTGCGACACCGGCGCACCCGTCAAGCCGGGCACTGTTCTGCCCGATGCGCCGCTGCTCAAGGGCAACCGCTCGACCTGGCTGCTCAACGAGATCGGCGGCGAATTCTGCCTGCTGACAACGGAACGTGACAGGCCAATGTCGCACGACTTGCCGATGATCCAGATCGCGGCCGATGCTTCGGCAGGCGACGACTGCCTGATCGATCTGGACGGCCATGCGCTTAGGCGGCTCGGTCAGGGTTTCACCTACCTCGTTCGGCCGGACCAGCACATCGCGGCAGCGTTCGTCGCACCCAGCGCCGACGACATTGCCACTGCACATCAACGCGCGCTTGGAGCCGGCCGATGACCGACATTCTTCAAGACCGGCTGGGCCCCGCCGGCGATCGGTTCTATGCCGAGCTCATGGCGGCGCAACGGGCCCTCTCCAACGACGAAGCACAGCGCTTCAACGCCCGGCTCATTCTCCTGATGGCGAATACCATCGGCGATGGCGAGACGCTGTCTGCGCTGATCCGCGAGGCCGCGCGGCACAAGGCCTGAAGCCTCTTCCGTTTTGGCGGTAGAGCGCCTATCCCTCGCGCTCCAACGCATGAAGGGAGATTGCGCCATGGCATGGCAGCCGGCTGAAAACCGTTACGAAACGATGCGCTACAACCGTTGCGGCCGCAGCGGCTTGAAGCTCCCCGCGATCTCCCTCGGTCTCTGGCACAATTTCGGCGACGACACACCCCATCAGACCAAACGCGACATCTGCCGCCGCGCCTTCGATCTCGGCATCACCCATTTCGACCTCGCCAACAATTACGGCCCGCCGCCCGGATCGGCCGAAACGGCCTTTGGCGAAATCCTACGGACCGATTTTGCCGGCTACCGCGATCAACTCATCATCTCGTCCAAGGCTGGCTACGACATGTGGCCGGGGCCCTATGGCGAGTGGGGCAGCCGCAAATATGTGATTGCCTCCTGCGACCAGAGCCTGAAGCGGATGGGTCTCGACTATGTCGACATCTTCTATTCGCACCGCTTCGATCCGGAGACGCCGCTTGAAGAAACGATGATGGCGCTCGATCAGATCGTGCGTTCGGGCAAGGCCCTTTACGCGGGCATCTCGTCCTATAACGCCCAGCGAACGCGGGAAGCTGCGGCGATCCTCAAGGACCTCGGCACGCCGTGTCTCATCCACCAGCCGAGCTATTCGATGCTCAACCGCTGGGTCGAAGATGACGGCCTTCTCGATGCGCTCGACGATCTCGGCATCGGCTCGATCGTCTTCTCGCCGCTCGCCCAGGGCATGCTCACGATCAAGTATCTGAAGGGCGTGCCGGAGGATAGCCGTGCCAGCCAAGGCAAGTCCCTGATGCCGGAGTTCCTCAACGACAAGAACCTCGCCAATATCCGCGCGCTGAACGAGATCGCCGAGAAGCGCGGCCAGACGCTGGCACAAATGGCCATCGCCTGGGTTCTGCGCGGTGGCCGCGTCACCTCGGCGCTCATCGGCGCCAGCCGCGTGTCGCAGGTGGAAGATTGTGTCGGTGCGCTCGCCAATCTCGATTTCACCGACACTGAACTGGCCGAAATCGACAGTTACGCCCGTGAGGCCGACATCAATCTCTGGGCCGCATCGGCAGAGCGCAAAGGGCCTGCCCGTAAAAAGAAGTGAAGCGTCGGCTTTTGCTCAAGAAATGAGCATTGGCAGCGGTTGTGTTTTGTCGCGGCCGCTGTCACCAATCGTTGCGACGGTGCCTTGATCTTCAAGGTGAAACGGGAAGCCGGTGAAAAGCCGGCGCCGCCCCCGCGACTGTCAGGGACGATGCCCTTCCATCATGCCACTGGTGCGCTTCTTGCATCGGGAAGGCGGAGGGGATTGGTCCCGAGCCAGGAGACCGGCCGTCAGCCACGCGGCAAAGCCGCAGATACGACCCAAAGATGGGGCGGAGGGCCCCGAAAGGATTTGATATGCGCATATTGACCACACTTGCAGCCTTCGCGCTTTCGACCGGGGCGGCCTTTGCCCATCCCGGGCATGGCGGCCATGACAATGCAAGCTTCGCCTATGGTTTCATGCACCCGCTGGGCGGCCTAGATCACCTGCTTGCCATGATCGCCGTCGGCTTCCTGGCGTATTTGGTCGCTGACCGCACAAGTTCGAAACGGCCGCTCTGGCTCGTCCCGGCAGCCTTCGTCGGCGCCATGGCGATCGGCGGCGTTCTTGGCGCATTCGCGTTCGATCTGCCGCTCGTCGAACTCGGCATCGGCCTGTCGATCGTTGCCATCGGTGCAGCCGCCGCGTTCGGTCGCCAGATGCCGGTCGCAGCAGCCATGGCTCTCGTCGGCTTCTTCGCCATCTTCCACGGTCATGCGCACGGCACCGAAATGCCGCAGGACAGCGCAGGGCTCGCCTATGGCCTCGGCTTCATGGCTGCGACAGCTCTGCTCCATGCTGCAGGCATCGCAGCCGGTCTTGGTATCGGCAAGCTTTCGCGCTCGCAGGGCGTGCTTGCAGCGCGCGCCGGTGGCGGCGTGATGGCGCTTGCCGGTGTCGCCATCGTGGCCGGCATCATCTGATATTTGGCAGGACTGCGATCACCGCGATTAGAAAAAATGGCCCCGGCAGCGCTGCCGGGGCGTTTCTTCGTTGGGGTTTCAATCAAGCGTAGCGATCAGCTTTCTTCGCCGAGACATGTCGCGAACGACGTCGCCATGTTGCGCAGAAGCTCGAAGTAGAGATCAGGCCCGTCGGCGATCTCCGCGCCTTCCGGATCCAGCACGCCCGCCTTCGCATCTGTGCCTTCGATCACGACATTGACGATCCGGGGCTCAAATTGCGGCTCGGCAAAAACGCAGGCGGCATCCAGTTCGTTGACCCGCTGGCGCAGTTCGGAGATGCGTTCCGCACCCGGCGCCACTTCCGGGCTGATCGTGATCGCGCCTGCAGCCTGGAGACCGAACCGGTTCTCGAAATAGTGGTAGGCATCGTGAAAGACGATGAAGGGCCGATCGGCAACCGGTTCGACGGTCGCGGCGATTTCAGTCGACAGCTCGTCGATCCGTGCCGTCAACGCTTCTGCATTGCTGCGATAGGTGTCGGCGTTGTCCGGATCGGCATCGGCCAGAGCGGCCTCGATCGCGCCGACCATCAGCTTGGCATTTTCGGGATCCAGCCAATAATGCGGATCCGTGCCGGAATGATCGTGTCCGGCATAGTCATCGCTGGAATGATCGTGAGCCGCGTGGTCCTCGTGGCCATGGTCGTGCGCAGCGCCTGCTTCCTCGGCGTGATCGTGGCTCTGCTCGTGATGATGGTCTTCGTTGTTGCCGTGGTCATCATGGCCGTGATCATGATCGTCATGGCTGTGGTCGTGATCGTCGTGCGCGTGCTCTTCATGGGCATGACCATCGCCATGGTCACCGTGATCATGAGCCTCGAAGGCGCCGCCTTCGCGGAACTCAAGCCGCGTCATGCCTTCAGTCTGTTCCAGCGTCACCACGCGCGCATTGGCGCTCAACGTGTCGAGCGGCTGATTGAGGAATGGCTCGAGCCCCGGACCCACCCAGAACACGAGCGGCGCGTCCTGGAGCATGGCTGCATCCGATGGGCGCAGAGTATAAGTGTGTGGGGACGCGGCGCCCTTGACGAGAAGTTCCGGTTCGTCCACGCCTTCCATGACGCCTGCGACCAGCGAGTGGATCGGCTTGATCGACGTAACGACACCGTCAAGCGCCAAGGCGGGGGAGGCTGTCAGGGCAGTCGCTGCCATGAACGCGGCGGCCGACGATGCGATGAGTGCGGAAGATTTCATGCCTGTCCCTCAGTTTCTGGGTCGATTGTAATCATATAACGTTTCTTGTGTAACGCTATAACGTGTGCCATATGCGGTGACAAGCGCCGAAATGGCGCATCGAAAGGGTTGATGGTGCAGCGGACAAACCTTGTGGAGATGAGCGGCGTCGGGGTCCGGCGCGGCGGGCGCTGGTTGGTGCGCGGCGTCGATTTCACCATTTCGCCCGGTGAGATCGTCACGCTGATCGGTCCGAACGGGTCCGGCAAGTCGACCACGGCCAAGACTGCCATCGGGTTGATGAAGGCGGACGAGGGCACTGTTTCCCGCAAAGCCGATCTGACCATCGGCTACGTGCCGCAGAAGCTCGCCATCGACTGGACGCTGCCCTTGTCCGTGCGGCGGCTGATGACGCTGACCGGAAACCAGCCTCGCGCCGAAATCGACCAAGCGCTCGAGGCTGTGGGCATTGCTCACCTGGCCGATGCCGAGGTCCAGCATCTCTCGGGCGGCGAGTTTCAGCGCGCACTGATGGCGCGGGCCATGGTGCGCCGCCCGGATCTCCTCATTCTCGACGAGCCGGTGCAGGGTGTCGATTTTTCCGGCGAGATCGAGCTTTACGACCTGATCAAGCAGATCCGCGATAGGACCGGCTGCGGCATTCTGCTGATTTCCCACGATCTGCATGTGGTGATGGCGGAAACCGATACGGTCATCTGCCTCAACGGCCATGTGTGCTGCCGCGGTGCGCCGGAGATCGTTGCGAAGAGCCCGGAATATCTGCAATTGTTCGGCGCGCGTGCTGCTTCGACCTTGGCAGTCTACAGTCATCACCACGACCACACCCATCTGCCCGACGGCCGGGTCAAGCATGCCGATGGTTCGGTCACGGACCATTGCCATCCCGATGACGGCCATCACCATGACCATGCCGGCGAGCATCATCATCATGCCGATGCCGCGCCGGTTGCGGCCCATAAGCATGAGGATGGGCACAAGGGGCATCACCATGCTCGATGACTTTTTCACCCGCGCGCTGCTTGCCGGTATCGGGGTGGCCATCACGGTCGGTCCGCTCGGCTGCTTCATCGTATGGCGGCGCATGGCCTATTTCGGGGACACCATGGCGCATTCGGCGCTGCTCGGCGTCGCCATCGCGTTTCTCTTCGACATCAACCTGATGGTCGGGGTCTTCGTCGTCGCGGCGCTCGTTTCGGCTGCGCTGCTTCTCCTGCAGCGACGCCAGTCGCTCTCGACAGATGCGCTGCTCGGGATCCTGTCGCATTCGACGCTGGCGCTTGGCCTCGTCATGGTCGCCTTCATGACCTGGGTGCGCATCGACCTGATGGGCTTCCTCTTCGGCGACATCCTCGCAGTCTCGCGCACGGACATCGCTTTCATCTGGGGTGGCGGCGCGATGGTGCTCGCCGGCGTCGCCTGGCTCTGGCGCCCACTGCTGGCTTCGACGGTCAATGCCGAGCTGGCCGAAGCGGAAGGCATGCATCCGGAACGCGCGCGCGTCGCCTTCATGCTCCTGATGGCGCTCCTGATTGCGATCGCCATGAAGATCGTCGGCATCCTGCTCATCACCTCGCTGCTGATCATCCCCGCAGCCACGGCCCGTCGCTTCTCTAGCACGCCGGAAATGATGGCCGTCATGGCCTCGCTGATCGGCGTCGTCGCCGTCGTTTCGGGCTTGTTCGGTTCGTTGCAGTTCGATACGCCTTCGGGACCGTCGATCGTGGTTGCCGCGCTTGCCCTGTTCCTCGTCAGCCAGATCGCGCCGGTGGTTCGCAGATCCGGGCCACAGCCGCAGGAGGGAGGTCGTCGATGACCAGCCACGTTCACGAACGTCCACTGAGCGATCTGACCAAGAACCAGAAGCTCGTCTTCGATGCGCTGAGCAGTGCGGAAGGGCCTTTGAGCGCCTACACGATCCTCGACCAGCTTCGTGACGAGGGGTTTCGGGCGCCGCTGCAGGTCTATCGTGCACTCGACAAGCTGCAGGAACTCGGCCTCGTCCACCGGCTCGAAAGCCTCAATTCCTTCATCGCCTGCGCGCACCCCCATTGCGCGAGCCACGGCATGATCGGTTTCGCGATTTGCGAGAATTGCGGGCAGGTGGAGGAGTTCTCCGATGCCGAGATCGAAACGCGACTTGGGACATGGATGCGCGAACGCGCCTTCAAGCCGCGCAAGACGACCGTGGAGCTGCGCGGCCTCTGCGCCACCTGCTCGACCCACTGAAAGCGGCCGTCCGACAACCGGATGTAGCCGCTCGCCCCCGGGGAGTTGATCCATCTTGCGCATTCTCGTCTTCAACGCGGGCAGCTCCAGCCTGAAGTTCGGTGTGTTCGACATGGATGGCGCTACGATCCGCCATCGCCTCAAGGCGACGGTGGATCGGCTCGGCCGGTCCACGGCGGAACTGAAGCTTGTCGTCGATGGTCGGGAGAGCCGAGAAGACGTTGCTGCAACCGGGGTCGAGGCTGCCATCGCGGCCGTGCCCGTTATCCTTCAGCGCTTCGACTTCGGCGCGATCGACGCCATTGGCCACCGCATAGCCCATGGCGGCGAAAGGTTTGCCGCTCCGGCGATCATCGACGAACCTGTCATCGCAGCCATCGAGGCGCTCACGCCGCTTGCACCTTTGCACAATCCCGGCGGCCTCGCAGGGATCCGTCACGCCAGAGCGACATGGCCGGGCAAGCCGCAGATCGCTGTTTTTGACACGTCCTTCCATCTGAAGAACCCGCCGAGGGCAACGACCTATGCGGTGCCGGCCGCATGGCGTGAGGCCGGGCTGCGGCGCTTCGGCTTCCACGGCACTTCGCACAAATACGTTGCGTTGCGCGCGGCCGAAGCACTCGGCGAGAACCTCCGCGACCTGCGTGTCATCAGTCTTCATCTAGGCAATGGTGCGAGCGCCTGCGCGATCCAGCTCGGTGAGAGCATCGACAGTTCCATGGGCATGACGCCGCTCGAAGGGCTCGTCATGGGCACGCGTTCGGGCGATGTGGACCCCGGCATCTTCGGCTATCTGCAGCGCAATCTCGGGTTCGACGCAGAAGCCGTCGAAAAGGCGCTCTATGAAGAAAGCGGCTTGAAGGGCCTCACCGGGACCGCCGACATGCGGGACGTGGAGGATATGGCCGCAACGGGCGATGCGGCGGCGCAGCTTGCAATCGAAATCTATGCCTACCGCGCCCGCAAATATGTCGGCGCCTACGCGGCCGCCATGGGCGGGCTCGATGCGCTGGTGTTCACCGGCGGCATTGGCGAGAACTCCGCCGCAATGCGCCGGCGCATCTGCGAGGGTCTCGGTTTTCTTGGGCTCATGCTGGACACCGAACGGAACGGACATGTCGATCTCACCGATCATGCCGTGCCGCAGATCCAGGCATACGGCTCGCGCGTTCGCGTTGTCGTCACCGAAACGGCGGAGCAACTGATGATCGCGCGTGAAGTCAGCGCCTTACTGAAAGCGCCAGCCAACGGCGCCTTGACGGTTCCGGTCGCGATTTCCGCGCGCCACGTGCATCTCGATCAGGATGCGGTCGATGCTCTGTTCGGGACCGGCTACAGCCTGAGCCCGGCCGGTCAGCTGCGCCAGCAGGGCCATTGGGTCGCCAGGGAACGCCTGGCGCTTGAAGGGCCGCGTGGCCGGCTGGACAATGTCGCAATTCTCGGTCCACTGCGTGCCAGAACCCAGATCGAGATTTCGCGAACAGACGGCTTCGCGCTCGGCATCGCCCCGCCGGTGCGCGACAGTGGCAGGCTCGATGGCACGCCGGTCGTTCGGCTCATTGGCCCGGCTGGCGCCATTGACAGTGACGGGCTCATCATCGCCGCACGGCACATCCATACAAATCCGCAGGACGCCGCCCGGCTCGGACTGAAGGATGGCGATGAAGTCGATGTTCGGGTCGGGCAGGGTGATCGCGCCCTGACGCTGTCCGGAACACTGGTTCGCGTCTCACCAAACGCCTTCACCGAAATGCACATCGATACAGATGAAGCCAACGCCGCCGGCATCGAGGGGCGGGCGGATGGGGAACTGCTGGCTGCCGAAGCCACCATCAAGCCATCCGCTCCCGTCTGACACCAGACTTGCCGTCGCGGCGCTTATCACCGATATGTCAGCCTCAAAGTAGCCGCTACCGAGCGGCAGAACCTTCAAAATTCCGCCAGGCAGGCCATGACCTACCCCCAGCATACATTCGCCGTCGCACCTATGATGGACTGGACTGACAGGCACTGTCGCTTTCTCCATCGGCTGCTGACGAAGCAAAGCCTGCTCTATACCGAGATGGTCGTCGCCGATGCCGTGATCCATGGAGACCGGGACCGGCTTCTCGGCTTCGATCCAGTCGAGCATCCCGTCGCGCTTCAGATCGGGGGATCGGACCCCGACAAGCTTGCCGAAGCGGCCAGGATCGGCGCCGATTTCGGCTATGACGAGATCAACCTGAACTGCGGCTGCCCGTCCGACAGGGTCCAGTCAGGCACTTTCGGTGCCTGCCTTATGCAAACGCCCGAAGTCGTCGCCAAGGGTGTCGCGGAAATGCGAAGCGCCGTGTCGATCCCGGTAACGGTGAAATGCCGGATCGGCGTCGATGACCAGGATCCGGAAGAAGCGCTGGATTCGCTCGCATCAGCCGTTCTGGACGCTGGCGCAGATGCGCTCTGGGTGCATGCCCGCAAGGCATGGCTGCAAGGGCTTAGCCCTAAGGAAAACCGGGATATCCCGCCGCTCGACTACGACCGCGTCTATCGGCTCAAGCAGAAATTCCCGCATGTTTTCATCGGGATCAATGGCGGCGTTCAGGATTTGAATCAGGCCGCCGAGCATCTGCGCCATGTCGATGGTGTCATGATGGGCAGGGCTGCTTACCACAATGCGGCTCAACTGGCTGACGTTGACAGGCTAATCTATGGCGAGGAATTGGCGCCGGTGGACTGGGCGGACGTGCGGGATGCAATGATGGAGCACGCCGCCCGCCACATGGCGGCAGGCGGCAGGCTGGTGCACGTCACACGCCACATGATCGGTCTCTTTCAGGGTGTTCCGGGTGCGCGAAGGTTCCGGCAAATCCTGTCGGAGCGCTCCAGCCAGCGTGGGGCAGGTCCTGAAGTCATCGCCGAGGCGTTTGCTGCGATGGATGGGCTCGACAGCCGTCTCGCCGCGTGAGGTCTGTTGCGCCTACAACCGGACAGCGGTAGCATTTCTCGCTGAGCGAAGATGTCTCTTCGCCTTCGCCGAGCGAGGAGGCTCTGTATGTCGTTTCTTTCCGCAAAATCGGTAGGTGTTTCGTTTGTTCTTCTGTCGATCCTGTCGGGCTGCGTCGTCGTAGAGGACGGCCCACGTCCGTACCCGCCCGGTCCTCCGGGGCCGCCGCCCGGACCGCAGGTTTGTCCTCAGATCTATGCGCCCGTATGCGGCGATCGCAACGGCCGTCTCGAGACTTTGCCCAACCAGTGCGTGGCGCGTGCCCAAGGATTCAGGATCGTGGCCGATGGCGAATGCCGCCGGCCGGGACCGCCACCGCGTCCCGGCTTCCCTGGTGGACCCGGGCCTGGTCCAGGCTGGGGTGGCCCGGGTGGCCCTGGTGGACCCGGCCCCGGCTGGGGTGGTGGTCCCGGACCCGGTCGCCCTGGCGGCCCCGGCATCTGCACCCGCGAATATGCGCCGGTCTGCGGCCGTCGCGGTCCGCAGTTCCAGACCTTCGGCAATGCCTGCGAAGCGGACAATTCCGGCTTCCGCGTCGTCGCTCAGGGTCCCTGCTAGGACTCAGGAAATCGTTGACCCAATCAAATCAAGGGCGGCTTTCGAGCCGCCCTTTCTCGTTTGATGCTTTGCGGAGGCATTGATGGCTCGAACAAAAAAGGGCGACCCGAGGGTCGCCCTTTCATGTGTGCCGGACCGGTCCGAGGAGCGGCCGAAAGTATCAGCGCCTAGAGCTGCTGCAGGTTGACAGCCTTGTCGCCCTTGCCGCGGCGATCGGCTTCCGTGTCGAAGGAGACCTTGTCGCCTTCGTTGAGGTGCGCGATGCCGGAAGCCTGGAGAGCGGAGATATGGACGAAAACGTCCTTTGCGCCGCCATCCGGCGTGATGAAGCCGTAGCCTTTGTCAGTGTTGAAGAACTTTACGGTGCCCGTCTGAGCCATGGTACTGGGTCCTTTTCCCGGTTGTTTCCGACCGCCGCGCGCCTATCGCGCGGATGGCCAGGCCGCGATCTGCGGCGGTGTCGAGCAGTCACGTACGGGGAAAGAACGTCAGTCCAGTCTCCGGGTCAGCACATCCCGAACAGCTTGAGCGTATGCATGAGTTGAAAACAAACGCAAGTAAATTTGCGAAGGGCGTTTCTGCGCCCCCTGTCACTCTATCGCCTCATTAGGCCGGCAGCAGGAGCCCAGTTTTGCGTAAAGAGGGTTTCTCATGGGCGATCAGCTGGCAATTGGCCGGTCTTTGGGCGTGCGCGCTATTACGGGCATCACAATCGTCGTGTCACTCAGCGGCTGCGTGGCGGGCAACGCGATCGATGAAATGGCCACGGGCTCCATTGCGCCGGTATCGTCACCAGTGGCCTACAGCGAAAAGGAGCGGGAGTGCCTGGAGCGCGCGATCTTCTTCGAATCCAACCGGTCCAGTGAAGAAGGTCTCGTTGCCGTCGGCACTGTCGTCATGAACCGCGTGGAGGCGGATGAGTTCCCCGACACGATCTGCGAGGTCGTCGGTCAGAAGAACCAGTTCGCCCCTGGCGTGCTTTCTCGTGAACTGCCGCGGGAAAAGGTGCCGGATGTCGTCGCTGCCGCCGACAAGGTCCTCGACGGCCATCGTCATCCGGACTTGGACGCCGCCAAGTTTTTCCACATGGCGGGCCTGACCTTCCCTTACAAGAACATGCATTACCGGCTCGAGGCGGGCGGGAATGCGTTTTACGAGCGGCACTGACCGCTAGAGGTCGCACCGGTCAGTTGCGCGTGGACTGGCCGGAAATGTCGATGCGCATGATGCGGTCGAACTTGGCGATGAGTTGGGCCGCACCGTCGTCGGTCAGAAGCTCATTCAGCTCGGCCAGACTGGCCCATTTGCGGATGCGCTGACCCTGCTCGGGCCAGCGCTCGAGCATTTCTTCCACCTGCAACGCAAAGAGCAGCACGGTGACATAGATGGGGCGTGGACGCTGTTTCGTCGTGCGGTAGACGCCAATCGGCTCGCCATGGAGCCTGCCGCGCACGCCCGCTTCCTCCAGCGCCTCCTGCGCCGCGGACTGAGCCGCCGTCTTGCCTTTGACGAGCCCGCCTTTGGGAAGAATCCAGCGACCGGTTCCCCGTGACGTGACCACGAGATAATCGACGATGCCCGGCTTGCGCAGCCGATAGGGCAGAGCCCCATACTGGATGAGGCTCCCTTCGCGCGTCTGGTCGAAAGTCGCGGGCGTCGAATGCATGGAAGTCCAAGCGAATCAGCTGGATGTCAGAACTTCATGATGCGGGCGCATGGGCCGTCGTGTAAAGAACAAGCTCGTCTCGAGCCGTTGATCGGCCAGGCGTTCAAGCAAAAACCGGCTTCTTCTGCTTCGTCGTGTAGATGCTGTCGTCGTCGATGGGCGGAATGCTTTGCAAAACGCGCCGCGGCGGAAGAATCGCGATCGCTTCCGTGCCTTCGCGCAGCTTCGAGCGCAGCACGAACTGACCGCCATGTTTGGCGAGGATGGCCTGGACGATCGGCAACCCGAGCCCGGTGCCCTGTTCAGCGCTTTTGATGGCGACGGAACCTTGCCCGAATGCTGACAGCACGATCGGTATTTCTTCTTCGGGGATGCCAGGACCGTCATCGACCACCGACAGATATTGGCCGCCACCGGCCGTCCAGCCAACTTTGACGGTGACGATGCCGTTTTGCGGCGTGAACTTCACAGCATTCGACAACAGGTTAAGCACCACCTGGCGCATCGCGCGTTCATCCACCCAGACGAGCGGCAGGGACGGCTCGACCTGTGCGCGAATGTCGATGTGCTTGCTGCGTGCCTTCAGCTGCACCATGCCGATGCAGTCCTCTGCAATCTCGACAAGCGACAGTGCCTCCTCGGTCAGATCGTACCGACCGGCCTCGATCCTCGACAGGTCCAGGATCTCGTTGATGAGGTTGAGCAGGTGTTCGCCGGAGCGGTGGATGTCGGCGGCATAGTCCTTGTACGTCGGATTCGGCATTGGCCCCAGGACCTCCTGGCTCATCACCTCCGAGAAACCGAGAATGGCGTTGAGCGGGGTTCGGAGCTCATGGCTCATGGAGGCAAGGAATCGAGACTTCGCCAGATTTGCCTCTTCGGCCCGCCGGCGTGCTTCGTCGGATACGGCATTCGCCACTTCCAACTCCGCGATCAGCGCCACCTTTTCCGACTGAAAGGAGAGCAGCGTCAGGTTGGAAACATAAAGCCGGTTCGAAACGAACACGAAGTAGCAGAAGGCGGCGCCGAGCACGGCGGCCATGCCGAGATCGTAGGGGCTCCCGTGCAGATAGGCACTGAGGCCAAAAGCAATCACAGGTGGACCGAAAGACGCGATGATCGCCCGCTTGAGCGTAAATGTCGCCATCGCGGAGGCGGCAAGGGCAACGAGCAGGATGACGCCCTTGTAGAACGAGAAGGATGGACCGGAACAGGTCGCACAATCCTGATAGGCAAAGATCGCCCAGCACAATCCGATCGTCAGATGCGCCACGAGAAAGCGGATGGTCCACTTTCGCGTCGTGGCCGGGTCGAAGCTCTTCGCTGAAGCCCGCCGCGCCAGGAACACCAGAATGGCGTAGGCGGCCAGTGTGAGTGCTGACCAAGGGATCAGTTCGAAGGATTCGCCGAAATAGATGCTGATGCCTGTTGCGGCCAGAACCAGCAATGGCATCGCCGCGGCGCCCTGCAGCAGCGAATTGATGTGCAGCAGCATCATCTCGCGCGCGAAATGGTGGCTCAGCGGTTGGCGAAACTGAAGCCGTTCACGGGTTGCGCGCACGGCTTGAGACACGCCGGCATTGCGCTGCGGGCGTGATCGGTCGACGATATTCTTGTCGCCGGTGCTCTCGAGTGCGATCGTCATCGTCCGTCTGGGTCATGCGGTTCTTTGCGGGAAGGTTAACGAGAATTTATTAAGAAGACCCTTCGACGGAGATGCTGCGCAGACACGCCAACCGATTGCGGCCAGCGTGGCGAGCCCATAGAACCTAGCTCGAAGCACGAGGAAAAGCTCTCTTGCGGAATTGGGAGGACGTTCTATGAAGCTTTATGATGGTGGCAAGGCGCCGAGCCCAAGGCGTGTCTCGATCTTCCTGGCCGAAAAAGGCATCGAGATAGAGCGTGTTCCAGTCGACATGGGCGCGCTCGGTCACAAGAGCGAAGCGCTCAGCAAACTCAATCCGTTGCAGCGTTTGCCTGTTCTGGAGCTTGATGATGGAACGGTGCTGACGGAGTCAGTCGCCATATGTCGCTACATCGAGGCACTTCATCCTGAACCCAACCTTTTCGGCCACCGCGGTCTGGAAGAAGCGCAGGTCGAAATGTGGAACCGGCGCGTGGAACTGCACTTTCTCAATTCCGTCGCGGCCGTCTTCAGGCACCTGCATCCCGCGATGAAGGGATGGGAAGTTCCGCAAGTGAAGGAATGGGGCGAAGCCAATCGACCGCGCGTCACCGAATTCCTGTCTTTTCTGGATGGTGAACTTGCACACCGCGATTTCATCGCCGGCAACCGGTTCACCATTGCCGACATTTCGGCCATGGTCTCCGTCAGCTTCATGAAGCCGGCGAAGATCGACATGCCGGAGCATCTTGCTCATCTGCGCGCCTGGCATGAGCGCGTCAGTGGGCGGCCGAGCGCGCGCGCCTGACGGCTTCACTTTGGCCACACCCGACGATGACAGCCTGATTGCACTTGGCGAACGCATCGCTGCGTGCCGCATCTGCCGCGATCGTCCGGATCGACGCGCGCGGCCGCTGCCCCACGAGCCGCGCCCCGTGTGCGTGTTGTCGTCCACGGCGCGGATCGTCATCTGCGGGCAAGCGCCGGGCACCCGCGTCCACGCGTCCGGTCGTCCTTTCACGGATCCGTCGGGAGATCGCTTGCGCACATGGCTGGGGGTGGGTGAGGATGAGTTCTATGATCCGGCGCGGTTTTCCATCGTGCCGATGGGGTTCTGCTTTCCAGGGCTCGATGCAAAGGGCGGCGACCGCCCGCCCCGGCGCGAGTGTCGCGCCAACTGGCATGACAGCGTCTTTGCCGCCATGCGCCAGATCGACCTCGTCCTGGCCGTCGGTCGGTATGCCCAGGATTACCATCTGCCGCAGTGGCGCGGCCGGTCGCTTCACGACGTCGTCCAGTCGTGGGAGGAGATCGCCGAAGAAACCGCGCGGGCAGGGCGGTGCATCATCCCGCTGCCTCATCCCTCCTGGCGCAACAATGCGTGGCTGTCGCGCAATGCCTGGTTCGACGAGAAGCTGGTTCCTCATCTGCAAGAGCAGGTTGCCGCACGTCTCAAGCACGCTGTCGATCAGCGGGAGCATTGAGGCTGCAGAAGCGCTGTGCTAGAGCGCGATGAGAGAAGCCTTGGAACAGCATTCCATCAGATCCGCTGCGTCCAGGCATCCACGCAAAACCATTCTAGAGAAGTCCGTCCATGGATCGCCTTGATCGCAAAATCCTCCGTCTTCTGCAGGAAGACTCGACGCTCGCTGTGGCCGACCTCGCCAAGAAGGTGGGCTTGTCCACGACTCCCTGCTGGCGGCGCATCCAGAAGCTTGAGGAGGAGGGCGTCATCCGCAAGCGGGTCGCTCTGCTCGACCCGGCGAAGGTCAATGCCCAAGTCACGGTCTTCGTGTCGATCCGAACGAGCGCGCATAGCCACGAATGGCTGAAGCGCTTTTCGGAGGTGGTAGTGGATTTTCCGGAAGTGGTCGAGTTCTACCGGATGAGCGGCGATGTCGACTATCTGCTGCGCGTGGTGGTGCCCGACATTGCGGCCTACGACAATTTCTACAAGCGCCTGATCCAGCGCATCGAAATCCGCGACGTGTCCTCGAGCTTCGCGATGCAGCAGATCAAGTACACGACGGAGCTACCGCTCGATTATCTCGTGGTGGATGGCGGGCGCTCCAGCGATTCCTGAGATTACTCGTCGACCGGCGCAGCCATGCCGAGCGTCCGGATCGGCTCGAAGAATTCGTAGATCATCCCCACAAATTCCGGTTTGCCGTCTTCGGTCTCACGGTATTTCCCGACGCTTCGGATGAAGCGATACTCGCTCTCGCGCGACCGCAACCGTATGATCGCGTGAAAGGGCGCCCGGATGATCGTGGCTTGCTCGACCATCTCGAGCATCGCGCCGAGATCGTTCGGATGGATGGCCGCATTGGCTTCCGTGAGGGATACGGGACCTTCGCGATACTCCATGCCGAAGATATCGAAGACGCCTCGCGTCCAGTAGGTGAGCCCCTGCTCGATATCCGTGCGCCAAAAACCGGTGCGTCGGAAATAGGAGGACAGATCGCAGACGTCGTCCGCAGTCAGTCCGATCTGTTCGAACTGCGGTCGGGCTCCAGTCAGCGTGTCGAGATCGTATCGGATAAGCACCAGAAGCATCCGTGGTCAGGTTCGCCGCGGCTTCTCCGCCCGGCTGCTTCTGGTGTATGATACCCTACTAACGGCCTGTAAACACGATTTGTCAGATATCGTGTCAATATCGTGAGGAAATGCTATTTCTCCAGGCGAGCCAACAGCGAGGATGTATCCCAGCGGTTGCCGCCCATCTTCTGAACTTCCGCATAGAACTGATCGACAAGGGCTGCGACCGGCAGAGACGCGCCGTTGCGCCGCGCTTCATCGAGCACGATGGACAGGTCTTTTCGCATCCAGTCGACTGCGAAACCGTGCTCGTACTGACCCTGCACCATGGTCTTGTAGCGGTTTTCCATCTGCCAGGAGCCCGCGGCTCCCTTCGAGATGACGTCCACGACAGCCGCGATGTCGAGCCCTGCCTTCATGCCGAAGTGCAGGCCTTCCGAGAGGCCCTGAACGAGGCCGGCGATGCAGATCTGGTTGACCATCTTGGTCAGCTGGCCAGCGCCGACATCTCCCATGCGACCAACCATCTTCGCATAGGATTCGATGATTGGCTTTGCCTTGTCGAACGTCGCCTGGTCGCCACCGACCATCACGGTCAGCGCGCCGTTTTCGGCGCCTGCCTGGCCGCCCGACACCGGAGCATCGAGAAAACCGAAGCCCTTGTCGCTGGCCACCGCGGCAAGCTCCCGCGCGACTTCTGCAGAAGCAGTCGTGTTGTCGATGAAGATCGCGCCTGCTTTAACACCATGGAAAGCACCGTCGGGACCTGTGGTCACAGCGCGCAGATCATCGTCATTTCCGACGCAGCTGAAAACGAAATCGGCATCCTTGGCGCATTCGGCCGGCGTCGGCCGCGATGCCCCGTTGAACTCGGCGGCCCACCTTTCCGCCTTGGCGGCGCTGCGGTTATATACCGTGACTTCGTGGCCACCACGATTCTTCAGGTGACCGGCCATGGGATAGCCCATGACGCCAAGACCGATGAAAGCGACTTTCGCCATTGCGTTCTCTCCTCATTCAAATTCAAGCCGAGCCGGCAGACGCGTTGCCAACCTGCTTAGGTGCCAACCGGAAATAGATCAATGAAGCGTGCGCTCAAAGTCCTCATTGCACTGACATTCGCGGTGCTGCCCTTGGCGCTTCTCGCCGCTGGTCTCGGTGTCGTGTGGCTCGCCCGCTCGCTGCCGCCTGCAGCAGGCACGATCCAGATGGCGGGCATGAGCGGCCCGGTCACGATTGCGAGGGATGCGAATGGCGTTCCGCACATCCGCGGCACTGCGCGGAACGATGTCTTCGCGGCGCTCGGTGTTGCCCACGCACAGGATCGGCTGTGGCAGATGGAGGTGGCGCGCATGGCGGCGCAGGGCCGTCTCTCTGAAATGTTCGGCTCGACCACGCTCAATACGGATATCTTCCTGCGCAGTGTCGCCATCTACGATGCATCGGTTGCGTCGCTCGAAGCTCTGCCTAAGGCCGATCGCGAGGCACTCCAGCGCTATGCGGATGGCGTGAATGCCTGGCTGCAGCGCGACAACCGCTTCTTTGCCTCGCGCCTTCCAGTCGAATTCGTGGCGCTCGGCCATCAACCTGAGCCATGGACACCCGCCGACAGCGTCGCCGTCGTCAAGATGATGTCCGTTGGCCTCGCAGCCAATATCGGCGACGAGATCAACCGCCTCGCTTTTGCCCGCCAGGGCCTGAACTCCGAAGAGATTGCCGAGCTTATGCCTCTGGTCCCGGGGCTTGATGCACCGGCACTGCCGGACCTCATCGATTTGCTGGAGCTACGCGACGCCGCACCGCTGCGCGAAGCGGGTCTTCGCCCGCAACCCTTCGGTTTGATCGAGCATGGCGGCATGACGGGCGAGGGCGCTTCGAACAATTGGGTCGTGTCCGGCCAGCGCACCGATACAGGCCTTCCGATCCTTGCCAATGATCCGCATCTTGGCTTGAGCGCCCCATCGGTCTGGTACCTCGCGCATCTGCGTGTGGACGGCGCCGACGATGAGGCCGCGCAGAACCTCGTGGGTGCAACCCTTGCCGGCGCGCCGCTCGTGCTGCTTGGCCGCAACGACAATGTGGCCTGGGGCTTCACCAACACGGGTATCGACGCACAGGACCTCTTCATCGAGCAGGTGCGGCCGGGCGAGCCGGATCGCTACCGGACCCCGGACGGTTGGGCGCTGTTTGGCAGCCGCGAAGAGACGATCGTCATTTCCGGTGCCGAACCGCATCGTTTCACACGTCTCAGCACCAGACATGGTCCGGTTCTGCCGCCAAGCTACCGCAACCTGGATCGACTGCTGCCGGCAGACCATGTGGCGGCACTTCAATGGACGGCACTTGCTCGCGACGACACCACCATATCGGTCGGCCTTGCGCTCTGGGACTTCAAGACCGTCTCGGACTTCCAGGCCGGCATGGAAGGTTTCGTCACGCCGATGCAGTCCATCGTCGTTGCAGATCGGCGAGGCAACATTGGCTTGATTGCACCCGGCCGCGTGCCTGTCCGTCACCCCGACAATCTCGTGATTGGCCGTGCACCCGTTCCGGGGTGGGACGCGATCTATGACTGGCAGGGCTTCGTCGATTTCGAGGCGCTGCCGCGCGAGATCAACCCTCAGGTCGGCGCTATCGGAACGGCCAACACCCGGATCGTCGGTGACAATTATTCGGAGATGCTGACGCTCGACTGGGACGAGCCCTATCGCCAGCAGCGCGTGGATGCACTCATCGTCGATGCCGAAGACGAGCATACGGTCGAACTGTCGCGCGCGGCGCAAGCGGACGTCTATTCGCCGGTTTTCGCCGAGCTGATGCCGATGATGCTGTCGATGGCGCAAAGTGAAGGCGAAGGTGATCCTTTCGTCCTTGCGCTTTTGGCCGATTGGGATTTTCAGATGGCGCGGGAGCGCCCCGAGCCGCTCATCGCGATGGCATGGCTTCGCGAGGCGACGCGTGCGATTTTTGCCGATGATCTCGGCCCTGCCTTTGATGGCTGGTTCCAGGCGCACGGCCTCGTGTTGGCCAACGTGCTCGGTGGAAATACCAGTCGCGACTGGTGCGATGATGTCCACACCGAAGCGAGGGAAACCTGCGCCGCCATCGTGCGTCAGGCGCTTGATCGCGCACTGTTCGATATCGAGCGACGCTATGGTGACGATCGGAGTGCCTGGCGCTGGGGCGAAGCACACCGTGCGGTGAGCGTGCACCAGCCTTTTGGCCAGGTCTCTCCGCTTCACCGCATCTTCAACGTCGAAGTGGAAAGCGGTGGTGGGCCATTCACGCTCGACCGCGGCAGGACAGTGTTTTCGAACGAGGACGACCCCTTCGCGAACCGCCACGCGTCGAGCTACCGGGCGATCTACGATCTTGCCGATCTGGACGCATCCACGTTCATGATCACGACGGGTCAATCCGGCAACATCTTCTCTCGCCACTATAGCGATCTGGCCGAGCCGTGGAGCGATGTGGAAGGGCTGAGGATAGACACGGATCCTGCGAAATATGAGCCATCCGCCGAAGGCGCATGGCAAATAATTCCTTAACGCTTTCAGAGACTTTCATGGAAGTTGCTCTAGGTGTCCCGATATCGACGCACCGATGGAACTCTTTCGACGGATCGGGAGTTGATCCAGCAATCATTCGAGATGACGCCGTGGGCGAGGCCTGGGCGCTTCTACAATCGAGGCACTGTGGCTTGATCGACGGGCGTAAACCACCAACGGGTCGCCAAATTTCCGACGCTAAGGTTGCCGAACAGCTGCTCTATAGTCAGCACGCCATCGGTGACCCCTTCGCGGCGGCGATCAATGGTACCCGTATGGCCATGATCATCACTGGACCCTCGGAACAGGACAACCCGATCATCTTCGCCAACAAGGCGTTCTGTCGATTGACGGGATATGACCACGACGAGGTCATCGGGCACAATTGTCGCTTCATCCAGGGTCCCGACACGAGTCGACGTGCAGTCGAGCGGATTTCGCAAGCGATCAGGCGTGAAGAAGACGTTCACGTCGAACTGGTGAACTACCGCAAGGACGGTACCCCGTTCTGGAATTCGCTGTTCCTGTCGCCCGTCCGCAACAGCGAAGGCGAAGTGAAGTTTTTCTTCGGCTCGCAGCTCGATGTCAGCGACAAGAAGCAGACAGAATTCGATCTTCATTCTGTGAACGATGAATTGCGCGAGACAAAGACGTTGCTCGAGCAGCAGATCGACGATCGCACCGGCGAGCTGATGCGGCTCCTGTCTCAACGTTCGCGGCTGATCAACGAACTCGATCATCGCGTCAAAAATAATCTTCAGTTGATCAATTCTCTGCTGGGGTTTGAACTTCGCCGCGATCTCGGTCCGGAAGCTCGCGAAGTGGTCAATCGGCTCCATCAGCGCATCGATGCTTTGGGTCTTGCCCATAAGGACCAGCACAACAAGGAAGCGATCGGCTATTTCCGCGTCGACACCTTCGTCCGCATTCTGGTGAGCAAAGTGCTGACCAACCACCCGCGGAGGCATTCCGAGCCCGTGTACCAGATGGAAGAGGTGCTGCTGCCGATTGGTAAAGCGGCCCCGCTGGCACTCGCGCTCAATGAGTTCGTCCGCAGTCTCGTGTCCAACACCGAGGACATCGTTGACGGCGCCAAGTTGGAAATCAGCGCGCGCACGCAGAATGAGAAGCTCGTCATCGACGTCTCGTCGGCCGATTTGACGGAAGCAAGATGCCGTCGCGCCTTCGACGGCATCGAGGGATGGACGATGCGCCTCATCGAGCGGCAGCTTGAAGCCCGCATCGAATTTACGGATATGGATGGGCACTGCGGGGTGAAACTCGCGATGCCGCTCAACGGGGGGTCCCATGGCGATTGATCATCGCAAGCCGCGCAAGATCGTCATCATCGAAGACGAGGTGCTGCTGGCGCTGGATTTGGAAATGATCGCCGAGGATGTCGGCTTCACCGTCGCCGGCCAAGCCGGCCGCAAGAACGAAGCGATCGATGTCATTCAGCGCTCACGACCGGATCTGTGCCTGGTCGATGTCCATCTTCTGGACGGGCCCACCGGCGTCGATGTTGCCCGCTTCGCGGTTGAGAACACAAACGCACTCGTTGTGTTCGTCACGGCCAATCGAGCCGCCTTGCCAGAAGATCTGGTCGGCGCATACGGCATCATATCGAAGCCCTACACGGTCTCAGGCGTCAAAGACGCGCTGCGCCATCTGCTCGGCGTGATCAACGACAACAATGAAGCAGACGCCGTAACACCTGCGGAATTGCGCGCAGCTGCGCGCTGAACCTTACGCCAGCGCAGCCTCAGGCCTAAAGCGCAGCATTCTTTAGCGGAAAAGCGATCGTGACCTGCGCCCCTTCCGGTGGCCAGGCGAATTCCAACTTACCGCCCAATTGTCCTTCGACGCTGATTTTGGCAAGCCGGCTCCCGAAACCGCTGGGTTCGGGCGTCGATCGGATTTTGGGCCCACCGGTTTCCTTCCAATTCAAACGGAAGGCATCGCTGTCGGTTTCCCATTCGACGCTGATGCGTCCCTCGGATGTCGATAGAGCACCGTACTTCGCGGCGTTGGTTGCCATTTCGTGGATGACCAGCGCCATGCTGGTCGCGGCCTTTGAGCCAAGGACGATGGACGGGCCCTCGATCTTCATCCGCGAACCTTCGGCGTCCACATGTGGCGCCATGATCCGCTCGACCAGATCGTGGAAGGCGATGCGCCCGCCGTCGGCATCGGACCCGGCATCGTTCATGACCATGCCGTGCGCGTGGGACAATGCGCTGAGGCGTCCGGTCAGAATTCCGGCCATCTCTTTTGGCGTCGACGCGTTGCGCGCCGTCATGGTGACCATCGAGATCGCGACAGAGAAGAGGTTCTTGACGCGGTGGTTGAGTTCGCGGAGCAGCAACTCGCGGCCACGCGCCGATTTGACGCTCTCCGTGCGGTCCAGCCCCTGGACGAACACACCGGTGACCTGATCAGCGCTGTCGAAGATGGGATGATAGGTAAAATCGAGGAAGGCTTCGCTCTCCGGTCCGCCTTTTTCCTGCTGCAGCACGATGCGCGCGGCTTCACGGCTGATCGGCTCGCGCGTCTGATACACGCTGTCGAGCATTTCGTAGAAGCCTTGACCTGACAGCTCCGGCAAAGCCTTGCGCACCGGTTTCCCGACCAGATTTCGGCGGCCGACAAAGCGGGTGTAGGCCTCGTTGACGAAGGTGAACACATGCTCGGGACCAGAGAGAACCGCAATCATGCCCGGTGCCTGGTTGAACAGGCGGCGGAAATCGTTGTTCTCCTCAAGAAGCGCCTTTTGTGCTTCTTCGGCCTCCTGCGCACGACGGATGAGGGCCGTTTCGAGACCAACGGTTCGGAACGGCACGAAGGTCGAGCGTCGTAGGCGATGCAACTCCGTCACATCGACCGTGTTCTGCACAACGTGTGTCACGGTCCCTTCCTCATCATGGATGGGGAAGTGGATGGCCGTCCAATAGCGATCGTCAAAACCATCGCCCTTGGCATTGGGAATGGCATAATGGATGTGCGCCAGCGTGTCGGCCTTGCCGCTCCGCAAAACCCGGTTCAGCGAATCGCGCAGATCGCGTCCTGCCGGCCCATCATTCGGAAAGATATCGAAAATGCAGTTGCCGAGAAGGGCATCCAGGCTTTTGCCCGTCGCTTTGCAGTAGGCTGGATTTGCCGCGACGTAACGCAGCTGTGGGTCGAGTACCATGTAAGGGCTGGGGATTGCGTTGAACAGCTCCCCAAATCTCTCGAATTCCGCAGAAGCCACGCGCGCTTTCTTTCGATATCAAGTACCGGCGACGACAAGTCGATCGGCAAAAGTCGGAAACGATCTCGACAGCCAGGTAGAGTGACCGAGGAGCGGGAAGCTGTGTCCGTAAAAGCGCGTCCCTCGATTTTTCAAATCACATGAACATCCCGGTAGTCATCCATCGCCCAGAAGACATGGCATTTCAAGCATTTTCGCGGTTGTACGCAATTTGAGGAAATTCTTTTATACCGTATTTTCAGGCGGTTAACGTTTGAGATGACGCGTGAGGCGCCGTTCGAAGACGGCCCACAAATTGCGCAGCGCTTCCACGATCAGAAGATAGAAAACGGCGGCCCAGAGATAGGTCTGAAAGTCGAAGGTGCGGGAGAAGGCGCGCCGCGTTTCGCCCATCAGATCGAAGACCGTGATGATGGAAACGATCGCCGAGCCCTTGATCATCAAGATGATCTCGTTGCCATAGGGCCGAAGCGCCACCATCATCGCCTGCGGGAGGATGATCTTGCGGAAGGTGACGTTGCGCGGCAGGCCGAGCGCTGCAGCACCCTCGTGCTGGCCGACAGGAACGCTCGCGATCGCCCCGCGCAGGATTTCGGCCTGATAGGCGGCGGTATTGAGCGTGAAGGCGAAGAGGGCGCAGTACCAGGGCTCGCGGAAGAACGTCCAAAGCCCGACCGTCTCGAGAGCACCGCGGAACTGGCCAAGACCATAATAGATCAGGAAGAGCTGCGCGATCAGCGGCGTGCCGCGAAAGAAGTAGACGTAGACATAGGCAAGAGCGCCGAACACCTTGTTCGTCGACATGCGTCCAAGCGCGACCGGAACGGACAGGATGGCGCCGAGCACGACGGAAATGATGACCAGTTGCAGCGTGATCCAGAGGCCGCGCAGATAGCCGGGCCCGTACTGGATCATCTTCTGGCTGTCGTAGCTTCCCACCAGAAAGAGGAAAAGCGCGACGCTCCCGGCGATCCAGATCGCCAGGAAGAGGTGTCCGATGATGCGCGATGCCGACCAACCGGCTGCCAATGCAGGCGGAGGTGGCTCAGGCGGCAGCATGCGCTGGATGACGCTCATGTGCGGGCCTCGTCACGACCGGCCCACCGCTCGATGTAGTGGATGACGATCGAGGACAGCATGGCGAGGACGAGGTAGATCAGGCAGGCAAGACCGAAGAACATGAAGGCCTCGCGCGTCACGCGCGCAGCGATGCCGGTCTGGCGCAGGATATCGGCCAGGCCAATGACGGAAACGAGTGCCGTCTCCTTCAACAGGATCATCCACAAATTGCCGAGGCCAGGCAGCGCGATGCGCACCAATTGCGGGATGATGATGCGCCGCATGGTCGTGCTTCGCCGAAGGCCGAGCGCCGCGCCCGCCTCATACTGCCCGCTCGGAATGGCGTGAAAGGCAGAGACGAGCACTTCGCTCGAATAGGCCGAGAAGACGAGGCCAAGGGCGACCATGCCGGCCAGAAAAGCGTTGATCTCGATCGTTGTCGACGAACCCATGGCCGAGAGCAGGTTCTGCAGGCCGATCTGCGCGCCGTAATAGACGAGAAACAGCGTCAACAGTTCAGGCAGGCCGCGAAAGATCGTGGTGTAGATATCGGCCGCCAGCCGCAAGGACTTTTCCTTGCTCTGCTTGGCGAGCGCCAGCATGAAGCCGGCGAAAAGGCCGACGGGAAGCGTCGCCAGTGCAAGGGACACGGTGACAAACACGCCGGATGCGATCTCGTCGCCCCAGCCGGTATCGCCACAGGCAAGTAGGCTGTCAGAGGGAAAGAGACGGAAGATGCCAAGGGTGCCGCATAGCGGATCGAGCCAAGTCATCAGGGCTTGAAGCATTGCCGCTATCCCGTTTCCCCATCATCCATGCCGCGATGGATGCACAAAGCCATCATGGCCGGTTTTGAGCCGGCCGGCCATGATGGAGTTCGAATGATCGTCGGGCTTAGCTGCCGTAGACGTCGACGTCGAAATACTTGTCGTTGATTTCCTGATAGGTGCCGTTTTCGCGGATGGCCAGGATGGCTGCGTTGAACTTCTCGCGAAGCTCATCTTCACCTGGACGGACAGCGATGCCAGCGCCTTCGCCGTTGATGACCGGATCGGTTTCCAGCGTGTCGAGAAGCTTGCAACAGGCGCCGTCCTCGGAATCGAGCCATTCACCGAGAACGATGACGTCGTCGATGACGGCATCGATACGACCGGATGCGATGTCGAGCTTGTACTCGTCGGCGGTCGGATAGAGACGCAGATCAGCCGACGGCAGCTTCTCTTCAGCGTAGTTTGAATGCGTCGTGGAGGACTGCGCGCCGAGCGCGATGCCGGAGAGCGCTTCGTCGGTGGCTTCGGTCAATTCGCTGTCGTTCGGCACGGCGATGGCTGGCGGCGTGTTGTAGTACTTCTCGGTGAAGTCGACCTGCTGCTTGCGCTCCTCGGTGATCGACATGGATGCGATGATCGCATCGAAACGGCCAGCGAGCAGACCGGGGATGATGCCGTCCCAGTCGGAGGTCACGAATTCGCACTGGACTTCCATCTCTTCCCAAAGGGCGTTTGCGATGTCGATGTCGAAACCGGTCAGGGTGCCGTCAGCTTCGAGCACGTTGAAGGGCGGGTAGGCGCCTTCGGTGCCGATGCGCACGACTTCTTGGGCGCTGGCTGCTCCCATCGTCAGGGCGAGGGTTGCTGCCGAGGCTGCAAGCATGAACTTTTGAATGCGCATTATGGTCCTCTCTGTGGTTAAGCCGGTGCCCCGTTGTCCATCTTCGGCGTCGGGGTCTGATTGAAGCGCTTTGAATGGGATTAATGCGGACGCCATTCGCAATTGCAATAAAAATCCAAATTGACGTTAGCGGCCTGCACGTAAGTTTTCAAAGGCCGAATTCGTTAAAGGGGATAAAAGCGACACGGTCGCCTTCGCGCACCTCGTTCACCGCTTCATCAAGCTCGATCAGCCCGGTCGCCTGCCGCAGTCCTGTGATGAGCCCTGAGCCGTCGCGTGGAAATTTTTCGATGCGGGTGATGCCGTCAGGGCCGATCGCAAGCCAGCCCCGAAGAAATTCGCGGCGGTCGGTCTTCTTGCGGGCGATGTGGAATGCTGCGGGCAGCTGGTAGCGGACAGGTTCAAGGGCCTGCCCGCCGCCCAGGATCGTCAATGCGGGCCGAACATAGAGCAGGAAGCAGACGAGAACGGCGACCGGGTTACCCGGCAGGCCGAAAAACACGCAATCCCCCTGGTCCGTGGGAATTTGGCCCACCACCATCGGCCGCCCGGGCTTGACGGCGATCTGCCATAGATGCCGCTTGCCGAGCGAATCGAGCGTCGTCACCACATGGTCTTCCTCGCCACGCGATGCGCCACCGGTGCTGAGGATCACGTCATGCTTACCGGCTGCATCTTCGATCGTACGCGCAATGAGGGAAGCGTCGTCCTTGAGGATGCCGAGATCGGTGATCTCGATCGGCAACGTCTCAGCCAACGCGGCCAGCATGGTGCGATTGCTATCGAAAACCAGTCCGGGTTGGAACGGATCGGCGCTGCCCGGCTCGACAAGCTCGTTGCCCGTGGAGAGCACAGCAATCCGCAGGCGGCGATAGACGGGCACCTGGTCGAACCCGAAGGAGGCAATCGCGGCAAGATCCTGCGCCCGAAGTCGGACGCACGGTTCGATCGCGATCGACCCCTGCGCGACATCCTCGCCGGCACGCCGTCGATTGGCGCCAGGCTTCAGGCCTTTGGGTACGGTGACCGTCGAACCGTCCTCCGAAAGCTCGCAATCTTCCTGCATGGCAACGGTGTCCGCGCCGGTCGGCATTGCTGCACCGGTGAAGATGCGTGCCGCTTCGCCTTTGCCGATCTCGACGGGGGCGAGGTCCCCTGCGGCGATGCGCGTGCGGATACCGAGCGTGTTGCGCTTGAAGTAGTCGGCATAGGCGAAGGCATAGCCATCGACCGCGGAATTGTCGGAGAAGGGAACGTCGCGCGGGGCCGCGATCTGCTCAGCGAGGATCCTGCCGGCTGCCTCCCGCAGAGGGACCAATTCCGTCGGCACGATGGGCGAGAGCCGCTCGGAGATCAAAGCGAGCACTTCTGAATGCCGCATGCGGTCACGGTCGTGCAGAAAACAATCGTCGAGAAGCCGGCGTCCCGCACTCATGATGCAGCTCTCCGACGCTTGGCCAAGCCCGTGACGCGCTCGATGAAGTCGGAGATGGCGATGGTGTCGTCCAGGTCGAAGACCGGCAGATGGTCTTCGGTCACAGGATGATCGGAAGCGATCGCGATGATGCCCGGATCGCCGGCTGCCAATGGTTCACGGTTGGCGGCATCGAGCCGTCGGGCTTCGATCTTGGGATGGTTTTCGCGCTTGTAGCCTTCGATGACCACCAGGTCGCAAGGGGCCAGGCGCTCGAGAATATCTTCAAGCGCAGGCTCGGCTTCCTGACGCAGTTCGTGCATAAGCGCCCAGCGCTTGCCGGAAACGATCGCCACTTCGCCCGCTCCGGCTTGGCGATGACGCCAGCTGTCGGTGTTTTCCCTGTCGATGTCGAACTCGTGATGGGCATGCTTCACGGTGGAGATGCGCCAGCCCCTGCGGGTGAGTTCCTCGACGATGCGCACGGTCAGGCCCGTCTTGCCGGAGTTTTTCCATCCGGTGACGCCGAAGACGCGCTGGGAGTGTCTCGTCATGAAATCTTCTGCTCCCGAAGGAAATATTCGGCTTCGATCATATCGTCCGGCGTGTTGGCGTTGAAGAACGGATCGAAGCTTCGTTCGCCGTGTCTTACCAAATCAAAGTCCACTGTCGCCAGCCTGTGGCGATGGACCCAAGCCAGCACCTTGAAGGTGTCGCTTTCCTTCAGCCATGTCTCCAGATCGTCGGCGAGCGCGACCGGCCACAGGCCAAAGACGGGATGACGATTGCCGCCGGAGGTGGCGAGAACAATTGTGTCAGGTGTCGTTACCACCTCGGCGAAGCGCTCCACCAAATCGAGCGGGAAGAACGGTGTATCGCTGGCAGCCGTTGCGACATGGCTGATCGGCTCATCCATGGCTTGTGCATGGCGCATGCCGGCAAGAACGCCAGCAAGCGGCCCGGCGAAGTCGCCGACAGTGTCAGCAATGACAGGCAGGCCGTAATCCGCAAAGCGGTCAGCATCGCCATTGGCGTTGAGAACAAGTGCGGACACCTGGGGTTCGAGCCGACCGATGACGCGGGTCAGCATAGGGGCGCCGCCGAGCTTTAACAGCGCCTTGTCACCGCCTCCCATGCGCCGCGAGAGACCGCCTGCCAGAACGCAGCCGAGGATGTCATTCCTGGAGGGGCCAGTCATGCTTCGGCCTCGATCTCGCGTCGGCTGCCCTTGCGCCCGGATCGGCCCTCTTCATCCGGCACCTTGTCGGGATCGAGATCGAAGATGATGCGCTCGGTACCGGCCAGCGCGACGAAGCGCTTTCCGCGCGCACGGCCGATGAGCGTCAGGCCGATCTTGCGGGCGAGTTCGACACCCCAGGCGGTAAAGCCTGAACGCGATACCAGGATGGGGATGCCCATCATGGCGGTCTTGATGACCATCTCGGACGTAAGGCGACCGGTCGTATAGAAGATCTTGTCGGACGGGTCCTCGTTCGTCTGGAACATCCAGCCGGCGATCTTGTCGACGGCGTTGTGACGACCGACATCTTCCATGTAGACGAGCGGCCGATCTTCCTCGCACAGCACGCAGCCATGAATCGCGCCTGCCTCGAGGTAGAGCGATGGAGCGGTGTTGATCTTGTGCGTCAGGGCATAGAGCCACGATGTGCGAAGCCGGGCATCCTTGGACAATGAAATGCTGTCCAGATTGTCCATGATGTCGCCAAAGACCGTGCCCTGGGCGCAGCCCGAGGTGCGGACCTTCTTCTTCAGCTTGTCCTCGTAGTTTGTCTCTTCCTCAGTGCGCACGACGACGACTTCGAGCTCTTCATCGTAGTCGATGCCGGTGACGCGGTCGGTTGGCTTCAGCATGTTCTGGTTCAGCAGGTAGCCGAGTGCCAGAAGGTCGGGATGGTCGCCGATCGTCATCATGGTGACGATCTCCCGGGCGTTCAGATAAAGCGTCAACGCCTTTTCGGTCACCACCCGCGTATCGACCGCATTGCCGTTCTGATCGATGCCTTCGACGATCGTCGAGAGCCGCTGATCGGTCGCGTCGGGCCGAACGATGAATTCACGTTCCGTCAAAATACTCTCCGTCGGACCTTATTCGTCGTCCATCACGATGCCGGCCGACCGGTCCTGACGCACAACATAGAGGACGTAGAGCGCCGCCGCGACCCCTGCGATCGAGGAGGAGAACATGACGTAGAGAAGCGGATATGGGCCGGACTCCTCCGACAGAAGCGAACCGGCCAGCACCGACAGCAGCGCGCCGCCACCGATCATCAATGCCCCACCGAGTCCCGAAGCCGACCCGGCAAGGCGCGGCCTGACCGACACGATGCCCGCATTGGCATTGGGAAGCGCCATGCCGTTGCCGAAGCCGACGAAGAAGATCGGCCCGAAGAACGCCATGGGGTGGAAGAGGCCGGACCAGAAGAGCCCGATCGAGAGGGCCATGCCGAGGGCGGAGATCAAATTGCCGATCACCATCATGGCATTCAGCCCGACATTGACGGAGAACCGCGCCGTCAGAAAATTGCCAATCATGTAGCCGAAGGCGATGAAGAAGAAGTGGTAGCCGAGTTCGGCCGGGGTCATGCCGAGAATGACGTTCGCCACATAGGGGCCGCCACCCAGGAACGAGAAGAATGCGCCGGAGGCAAAGGTGGCCGTGAGCGTGTAGCCCCAGAAGCGCCGTGCCTTCAGCAACTCGGGATAGGCGCGGAACTGCTCAACGAAATTGGCAGACATGGCCTGGTTGGTTTCACCCTGATCGCGCCAGCACACGATCAGCACCATAACCCCGAATAGGAAGGTGAGGATGAAATTGGCCTGCCAGCCGAACATCTGGTCCAGAAAACCGCCGAGTGCCGGGCCGACCATCGGCACCAGCGTCATGCCCATCGTGACGTAACCGATCATGGAGGCGGCCTGCGAAGGGCCGACGATGTCGCGCACGATCGCGCGGGACAGAACGAGGCCCGCCACCACCACTGCCTGCAGCACGCGGCCGACCAGCAGGATCTCGATCGTCGGCGCGAAGATGCAGATCAGCGTGGCGCCGAGGAAGAGCCAGATGCTGACCAGCATCACCGGACGACGGCCGAAGCGGTCGGAGAGCGGGCCGATGAAGATCTGCAGAAACGCGGTGCCGGCGAGATAGGCGGAGACCGTGAGCTGCACGAGCGCATAGTCGGCGTTGAAATAGCGCGCCATCCCCGGCAGCGACGGCAGGAAGACGTTCATGTTCAACGCACCGAGCGCTGCCATGAGGACGAGCGTGACGATGTGCGGCGGGGTGCGGGGATCGAGAAAGCGAGCGGGTGGCATGCGGGATCATTCCTTCGCCGACCAATTGGCGCATCGATACCGAAAAGGAAAGGCGGCCTTAGCTTTTTGTTGTGCCGATTTGTTCAGGCAGGCAGTTGAACTACGGCGAAGGCTGTCGTGCCGTTTCTGCGGCCACCGGGTCGACCTCGGGGCGCTTGCGTTCGCGGTAGAGGGTGTAGATGCCCGAGACGACGATGATGGTTGCGCCGATGATCATATAGGCATCGGGGACATCGCCGAAGACGAGGTAGCCGGTGGGGATGGCCCAGAGCAGATTGGTGTAGCGGAAGGGCGCGACGAAGGAGATATCGCCGCTGCGCATGGCCATGATGATGAACTGGTAGCCGATCAGGAGCAGGACGGCGCAGAGAACCAGGAGGCCGATATGGCCGGCATCGACCGGGGTCCAGCCGCCCATCATCGGGGCCATGATGACGCCGGTGAGGCCGACGATGGGGGAGGTGACCACCGACAGGAAGAGCGACGGCACCTCGGCCTGCACCATGCGGGTGGCGAGATCGCGCATGGCGGCGAAGAACACGGTGCCGAGCACCAGCATGGAATAGAAGCTGAAGCCTTCGACACCGGGCCGCGCGATCAGCATGACGCCCATGAAGCCGATGGCGATGGCGCTCCAGCGGCGCCAGCCGACGGGCTCGGAAAGGAACAGGGCCGCGCCCATGGTGACGGCAAGCGGCAGGGCTTGCAGTATGGCAGAGGCGTTGGCGATGGGGATGTGGGTGAGCGCGATGAGGAAGGTGACGGTGCCGCCGACCTCGCCGATGATGCGCAGCAGGATCATCGGCTGGAACGCCACCCGGATCGGCCGCAGCGCGTGGCGCCACCAGGCGAGCGCGGTGATGGCGATGGTGGCGAAGATGCCGCGCAGCGCCATGACCTGGCCGACATTCATGTCGGCGGCGAGGACCTTGACGACGGTGTCGTTGAACAGGAAGCCGGCCATGGCCAGCGACATGAAGATCGCGCCGCGGACATTGGCTGAAAGGGGCATCTGCGGGACCGGGAGCGAGTGAGGGTTGCGCTCTGGCTAGACCTGCACCCCGGCATCGACAAATCAATTCTGGTGATGGATCGGGCTTTTGCGGTGACCGGTCAGCTATCGGCGTCGCCATTCCTTCCTGGCTTGGCGGCGAACCATCCTTTGACGGGCGGTAGACTTCCGGCCGGAGCGGTGTCGCCGGTCTCGCCCTTTGCCGTCTTGCCGTTTTCCGCGCGCCAGAGCTTGTAGAGAGCCTGGTGGCGGGCGGCCATGGGCTTGGATTTCTCGGCGAGGATCCGCGCGCCGGCGGCGAGCGCTTTCGCCTCGATGGCGGCCTGGCGGGTATGGGCGAGATCGATCAACGCGACGCGGGTGGGGTGATGGCCGAGATCGTCCTGGCCGAGCGCGCGGACGAGTTCGGCGAGATCGTGGTGGCGGCCGAGATCTTCGGCGAGCGCGCGGGCGGCGGCGACCTGGGGATCGATGGCTTCCGGCCAGACGGGAGCGAGGACGCGCAGATGCTGGGCGTGGGCCTTCACACGCTTGCGCCATTCATGCAGCGCCTCGGCGGCGTGCCACCGGCTTTCGGCAGCTTGCGGCGACGCGGGGTCGGTGTCGATCGCGGCGAGCGCCTTCACGGCATGGACGCGTGCCTTGCGGGCGGCGCGGTGGGTATCGGCAAGGCCTTCCGCGAAGGCTTTGGCGCCCTTCGGCCGGATTTTCCACGAGCGGGCGCGTTCGGCGATGGCGGCGAGCTCGGTGGCGGCGGCTTCGATGACCGGGGCGGCGGCGCCGGTCTCCTCGGCAAGCGGCACGACGAGGCGGCGGCGAAGGGCGGTGACGGACTGGCTGCGCAGCGGCGGCAGTGCCGTATCGGAGCGGTAGGCGGCGACGAGGTCATCGAAAGCGGCGGCGAGCGACTGGGCCTCGCGGTGCGGCGCGAGCGACCGGCCGATATCGCGCAGCGCCGTGTTCTCGCGGTCGAAATCTGCGAAGGCGGGCCGGACCAGGCGGATGAGGCCGCGCAGTTTCTTGATGCGCTTGCGCAGCTGGTGGACGCGCTGGCGTTCGGTGAGGTTTTGCGCTCCGGTGTCCGTCGTGCTGCCGGTTTCCCGCTCCGGATTCGGATCCGGCGGGACGGCACGGGCTTCCTCGATGGCGCGGGCGAGCTGTTCGCCGGCGATGCGGCGGACGGTCTGCTGGAAACTCTTGTCCTTCGGCGTCAGGCGGTAGGGCATGGCGCGCGCCTCCTCACGGACCGTTGACGAGGGCGAGGATGAGCTGGTGGACATTGCCGCCATTGCCCATCTCGTCGCGGTCGAAGGCGCGGGCGCGGGCAAGCCGCTCGGCCGCCATGCCGGCCAGGAACTCCTGGAGCTTGGCGCGGACCTTGTTGCAATCGGCATCGGCCGGCGCCGACAGGCCGGTGGAGAAGGCCTGGATCTTCTCCGTCATCTCGATCACGTGGTCGCCATGGACGCGCTCGTGCTTTTCGACGCCTTCGATGAAGCGGGCCCAGCTGGCCGCCACATCTGGCGCAAGGCCAGACGGCGCCACCGGCCAGCGGTAGATGATGGTGAGGCTCGGCCGGGCGGAGGCGAGGATACAGGACCCATCCGGCTGCGGCCGATAATCGCGCGACCACAGAAGCTCGAAATCGGTGAAGGCGATGGCCTGGCCGACACCGGCCGACGGCGCGCGATCGCCGATGGAGCGGTAGAGATCGATGCCCGTCGCGCCCGTGACCGCATAGGTCTCGATGCGCTCAGAGGGCTGCCAGTCGCGCGCAAGCGCAGGCGCCGGCAGGAGCGCCAGCGTGGCCAGCGCGGCGAGGAGGGCGGCGCCAAGGGCCTTGAGCCGGGCGGCGGCGAAGCGGGAGGCGCCAGAGAGGGAGAGGGATCGCTTGAGCAGGGTCATGGCCCCTGCTTAAGCGAGATCGGCGATGCGATAAAGAGCGCTTGGTAAAGCGCGGCGTCAGCGCCGCCGGTCGCGTTTCTGCCGCTCGCCGTAGGCCTTTACCTGCTGCTCGGTGACAACGTTCCAGGGGAATTCGCCGTCTTCCGCGGCCCGCTCGGCCGCTTCGGCCCGTTCAAACGGGATGCGCTCGCAGGCGCGGCGGATGGCGTCGCTCTGGCAGGCGCGGTGGCGCCGGCAGGCGGCGAGCGGGCAGGTCCTCGCATCCTCGGCCGGGGGCAGGCGCCATTGCCGCCGCGCCATGACCTCGATGGTGGCTCCGATGGCACCGAGCTGCGCATCGACCGCGGCGCAGGCGAGGCGGAACTTGAACCGGTCCCTGTCCGGGTAATGCTTGCGCGGCATGAGGGATCTCCGTTGGTGTTTCTGGACGCGCAAAAGTGTCCGGCTTTCGGGCATTGTCGGACGCGCGAAAGCATCCGGGGTCATTGGCGTTTGTCGGACGCAGAAAAGCGTCCGACGGGGCGGTTTGCCGCGGCGGGGAGAGGCAGAAATAACGGGTCCGGGGCGCAAGGATCGAGCCGCCTGGGTCAATGTAGTTCGAGTGGCACGGTCATCGCGCCCCGGCGGCGTTCTCGGGAGCATCCTCCGTCAGATCCCGGTTCCAGCTCTCTGCGCGGGATCCGACCACCCCCGGGCGCGTCGCCTGGCTGGGGGCCTGCGGTCGGCCCGCTTGCACGGGCACGCAGCCGAACCTGCTCGTAGTGGCAGGGGGAGCCGTTTTGGGACCTCTCCAGCCGGAAGCTACGTTGGCCACCGGCGGAAGCGCCGTCCCTCACCGCTGAAACCGGACCGTCGACCTGTCCCATCCCGTCGTGGCGAAGGATGAAGGGAGTATGGCATGGGCGCGAGGGGCGGGGAAAATTTGGGGGGATTAGGGTGCGTTTCGCTGACGCTCTGTATCGGCGCGATCGAGCACGGCAAGCGCCACCGCCTGCCAGAGGACATGCAGCGGCCAGCGGTTTGCGAGCTTATGCTCGCGAATGGTGTTGAAGGACGGGCTTGCCAGAAACTCGCAGACGGACAGCTTGCCCTTGGCGCTGTTGCACCCGCGGCAGGGGGAATGGTGATCCTGCTGCCGCCATGGGCGCGGGGAATAAGGTGATCGCGCGTCGATTTCTGCGGAGGAACCGGCTTGCCGACCTGCCACCTCAACCGCATGGGCCTCCCGCAATAGGCACACCAGCGCCGGCGCTCGTCGGCCCACCAATTGCCGATCTCGTCAGACAGAAGTGCTGCAGGCGTGATCGTTTTTGGCATGGGCCTTCCCCGCGAACGGGAAGTGAAGCATGGGTTGGATTGAGAAAGAGTGAGTAGTTGATTGGTGGGGGGCTGCCGAGATATCAGTTCAATGCTTTTTGACGCGAAGAAGCGCCGTGCTTTACCTTGACTGGTCTGTAGTCAGCAGGCGACTGAGAGGATGCTAGTCGATGAAGTATGGTTAGCTACGCGTAAGAGTTGCAAGTTATCCTTCTCTCATGAAAAACGAAAATCAATCTCCCAAATATCCCCTGCGGTGGCATGAGCTCCGATACGTCCTCAGTCGCAATCGTCTTCTCCAAAAATGGACAAAGAAGACTCGATATGACCTACGTAAAGGTTTTTTTCCCGACTTAGTCGATTTTCTGGATGTTCATGTGAACATACGCCTCGTCGCGACGAAAGTGCGGGGTCAGATCGAGACCGGTCGATATCTTCCGTCGGAAGCCGCCCGATATAGAGTTGAGAAGAGTAAGGGTCTTTGCCGCTTAATGGTTGCTCCCTGTCCCGAAGACACACTCATTCTTCAGGCTGTATCCGACACTTTGTATAATCAAATAAAGGAGTCGTCTCCGTCGAAGAATGCTTTTTTTGAGCCCAAAGACCATTCATTTTCCAAGCAAAAGGGAGTCGAGCCCGAATACGGCACTTTCGAAGCCTGGAAGAAATTTCAAAAGAAGATATTAGGGTTTCAATCTGATTCCAACATTATAATTGTTACTGACATTGCTAATTATTATGATTTTATCGATTTCAATAGTTTAAGAAATGTATTGTCCGCAAAGAAGAAAATAAATGAAAGTCTTATGGATTTCCTGATATTTGTGCTGAGAAGTCTATCCTGGCAGCCTGATTTCATGCCTTTTAGGTCAACTGGATTGCCACAAATTGATATTGATGCACCTAGATTGCTGGCTCATGCCTATCTGTTTGAACTGGATGCGTTCGTCGAACGGCGAAATCAAAAGCGTTATGCGCGGTTTATGGATGATATAGATGCCGGCGTTGATACTATCGCAGACGCCAAAATACTTCTACGTGATATTGATTTGGTTCTTCAGTCTAGAAATCTTCGGCTAAATTCTGGAAAAACCAAAATAATGACTATTCCAGAGGCGGCGCGTCATTTCTGCATTCGGGAGAACAATGCCATCGATCGCATTGACGAGCGGTTGTCGAAGTTGACGGTAAAGGCGCAGGCACGGGCCGGAAAGCGCATTGCAAGTGCTGTCCTATCAATGATGAAAAACAAGAAATTCGATCAAGGCAATAGTGAAAAGGTTCTTAAGCGATTAATTGGGTTGCTCAATAGACTCAGAATAGAACTTCCTGTCCCTGTTTTTCACGATGTTGTTTTTCGGCGGCCAAACGTTAGGGTCACAGCATTTGACAATGCAGCCTTAAATGGCTTCCAAAAACATCACTTCGATACAATTATCGAGTACTATAAACTCGGACTCGTATGTGACGACGCATTCCAGATGAATCTGAGCAAGGCCTTGGTTCATGGGAAAATAATCTACGATGGCAGCGAAACTTCGAGTCTAAATAAATTGTTTGATGTCATGGATAAAGAGTCGCTGTGTGGGGTACACAGTACTATGTGGTTTCTATCAAGGTTTGGGACGGTCAACACGTTCCTAAAATTTGTTGAGTCTTTGCCCGCAGCGGCTGATCTGCACCCTTTTTCCTGCCGGTTGATCGCGGGGTTCCGTGCTCGAACTTCTGGTAATCCCGTGGCGACGCAGAGACTTAACAACCTGTTAAACAGATTCATGTGCGCGGATGCTGAGCACGTAAACGATTTCGTCTATAGTGTTGAAAATTCAAAGGACCACGTGAGATCTTTGCTTCCAACGTTGCTGGCGAATAATAAATCTCTCGCACTCGGCTGCAGTCATGCAAAGTTTATGTTGATCAAATGCGCTCTATTGAATCCCCATGTCTCAGCATCTCAAAAAGCGAAAATCCGACACCGTCACAACGATATATTTGTTGAAAAGAGCTATTTGATGTCCGGATTAATCTGATTATTAATAATATTAATCGCAACATGGCCGAACAGCTGGTTCCACTCACCTCGGACGGAAGCGCGTGGCCATCGCGGCTTGCCTACCGTCCCGGTCGGCCCGTTTTGCCTGGGCGGCGTTTTTGGCGGCGGGCTTCGGATTCGTCTTCGTAGGAGCCGGCGCCGATCTTGCCGCGGGCCAGCGGGCGTAGGTCGTTCCCCTCACCAAGCGCGCCAGTCTGCTCGGGCTTCGCCTCGCGGGGCTTGCCTGCCGGCCCTTCGCTTTCGCTTCGGGCGTTCGTCGCTCGAAACGATTCACTGGATCGTTTCGTCTGCTGCGCAGACCGCTCCTCCTCTCCCTGTGAGGGAGAGGAGGGGTTCAGGGGCTTGGGTGGGATCTTGCCTTGTACGGGTCTTTCGGTCCGGCCGACGGTCATTTCGTCGAGGTCGGGTTTGTGGAAGAGAGAGCGGGATGTCTCTCCGGGGGTTTGGCTTGCGCTCACGCTGTCGCCGCTTTGCGGCTCGCTCCGCGGGGGCGCCGGATGACCGGCGGCGGACGATTGTCCGCTGCGCGTCGCTCCGCTCGCTCGGTCTTTTCCCTTGCCTGATTTGGATGCGGAGCCGCCTTCGCCGGCATTGCCCTGCACCCGGGCCAGCGGGTCGTCCATCGTTTCCAGTTCGCGGGCCTTGAGGCGTTTGATTTCGTCGCGCAGGCGGGCTGCGGTTTCGAAGTCGAGGTCGGTGGCGGCGGCGCGCATGCGGCGTTCGAGGTCTTCGAGGTGGGCGGCGAGGTTGTTGCCGATGAGGTTGTTGGGATCTTCGCCGCGCTTGCCCTTGCCGCGCACGCCGATATCGGCGCGGACGTGGTCGCGCTCGTAGACGCTATCGAGGATGTCGGAGATGCGGGCCTTGACGCTTTCGGGCGTGATGCCGTTCTTGGCGTTGTATTCGAGCTGCTTTTCGCGGCGGCGGCCGGTTTCTTCCATGGCTCGGGTCATGGAGCCGGTGATCTGGTCGGCATAGAGGATGACCTTGCCGTCGACGTTGCGCGCGGCGCGGCCGATGGTCTGGATCAGCGAGGTTTCGGAGCGCAGGAAGCCTTCCTTGTCGGCATCGAGGATGGCGACGAAGCCGCATTCCGGGATGTCGAGGCCTTCGCGCAGAAGGTTGATGCCGACCAGCACGTCGAAGGCGCCGAGGCGCAGGTCGCGGATGATCTCGATGCGCTCCAGCGTGTCGATGTCGGAGTGCATGTAGCGGACGCGCACGCCCTGCTCGTGCAGATATTCGGTGAGATCCTCGGCCATGCGCTTGGTGAGCACGGTGACGAGGGTGCGGTAGCCGGCGGCGGCCGTCTCGCGGATTTCGCCGAGAACGTCGTCGACCTGGGATTTCGCCGGGCGGATTTCCACCGGCGGATCGATGAGGCCCGTGGGGCGGATGACCTGTTCGGCGAAGACGCCGCCGGCGGCCTCCATCTCCCAGCCGCCGGGGGTGGCGGACACGGCGACGGTGGGCGGGCGCATCGCATCCCACTCCTCGAAGCGCAACGGGCGGTTGTCCATGCAGGACGGCAGGCGGAAGCCGTATTCGGCCAGCGTCGCCTTGCGGCGGAAGTCGCCGCGATACATGCCGCCGATCTGCGGGATGGTGACGTGGCTCTCGTCGACGAAGAGCAGCGCGTTGTCGGGGATGTATTCGAACAGCGTCGGGGGCGGCTCGCCGGGCGAGCGGCCGGTGAGATAGCGCGAATAGTTCTCGATGCCCTGGCAGGAGCCGGTGGCTTCCAGCATCTCGATGTCGTAGCGGGTGCGCTGCTCCAGTCGCTGGGCTTCGAGCAGGCGGCCGGCCTTTTCGAGCTCGGCGAGGCGGTGCTTCAGCTCTTCCTTGATCGACTTGATCGCCTGGTTGAGCGTGGGCTTCGGCGTCACATAGTGCGAGTTGGCGTAGATCTTGACGGATTTCAGCTCGGCGGTCTTGTGGCCGGTCAGCGGATCGAACTCGGTGATGGACTCGATCTCGTCGCCGAAGAGCGAGATGCGCCAGGCGGCATCCTCCAGGTGGGCGGGGAAGATCTCGATCGTATCGCCCCTGACACGGAACGAGCCGCGCTGGAAATCCATGTCGCGGCGCTTGTATTGCTGGGCGACGAGGTCGGCGAGGAGCTGGCGCTGGTCGAGCCGGTCGCCGACGGCCATCTGGAAGGTCATCGCCGTATAGGTTTCGACCGAGCCGATACCGTAGATGCAGGAGACGGAGGCGACGATGATGACGTCGTCGCGTTCGAGCAGGGCGCGCGTCGCCGAGTGGCGCATGCGGTCGATCTGCTCGTTGATGGAGGATTCCTTCTCGATATAGGTATCCGAGCGCGGGACGTAGGCTTCCGGCTGGTAGTAGTCGTAATAGGAGACGAAATATTCCACCGCATTGTCCGGGAAGAAGTTCTTGAACTCCGAATAGAGCTGGGCGGCGAGGGTTTTGTTGGGCGCGAGGATGACGGCGGGGCGCTGCGTCTCCTCGATGACCTTGGCCATGGTGAAGGTCTTGCCCGAGCCGGTGACGCCGAGCAGCACCTGGGAGCGCTCGTTCTCCTTCACGCCGGCGACGAGATCGGCGATCGCGGTCGGCTGGTCGCCGGCGGGCTGGTACTCGGTCTGCATGGTGAAGGCGATGCCGCCTTCGGATTTCTCCGGCCGGGCGGGGCGGTGCGGCGTCCACAGCTTGCCGTCCTTGAAGAGCGGATTGCCGCTTTCGATCAGCGCCGACAGCGCCTCGACGGTGGCCGTGACCGCGCCGGTGGCGAGCGCGGAGGCCTCCTCCAGGCTCGTATCCATGCCGGCAACGGGATTGAGGCCGGCGGCGGCGCGGGCGCGCGGATCGGTCGTACCGCCCATGGACGTTCCGCGGGAAGTTCTTGATGCCCCGCCCTTAAGCTTCTCGCTGCGCTCGGCGCTGGCGGGGGCCCCGGGCTCGGATGCGGTGGGTTTGTTAGAGTTGATTTTGTTTGCGCTCACGCTGTCGGCGCTTTGCGCCTTCGCTCCGCGGGGGCCTCGCACGGGCTCGGACGGCCGTTCGGCCTTGCGGCTCTTCGAGCCGTTTGGAGCGTCATCACTGGCTTCGCGTTCCGCCTGGGCAGCGCGTTCGACCTTGCGGCGGTGTTTGCCGGCCTTGGAGGCGACGTCGTGGCGGGTTTCGATGGTTTCGGCCTCGGCCATGCGCTCCATCTCGCGGGCCCAGTCGGAGACGGAGCCGGAGGAGAAGGGGGCGCCTTCCAGGCCGCGCTGGGGCGCCTCGGAAAAGCCGCGCGTGCGCGTCGGGTCGAAATCCTCCGCGCCGGTATCGTCGGGGCGGGGCGAGGTCTTGTCGGGTCGGGAAGCCATGGAGGGAATATGGGTGGAGTCCGGCGGGATTGGAAGGGGAGCGCGCCGGTTTGAGCCGTGGAATGACCGCTTTTCGAGAGGATCGGCGGCGCTTTCCGCCGTCAGCACGACGGGTGGGCGGATGGCCAGGTCCGCAATGCGAAAACGCGCCGCCCCATGGGGACGACGCGCTCTCGCATGCACTTAAGATTCGGGCGTGGGCCCGATCCGGTCCGACCAAATCAGTCGGTCTGGTAACGGAACGGAGCCTGGCCGCCGCGGGGGATGACGATCTCGCCACGGGCATCGCGGCGATCATCGCGCCAGTCGCGACGGACTTCACGGCGCCATTCACGGCGATCGTCTCGCCAGTCGCGGCGGGCTTCGCGGCGCCAGTCACGGCGATCAGCACGCCAGTCGCGGCGATCGTAGTAGCGGCCCGGACGGCGGTAATCGCGGTCATTGTTGCTGAGCGCGGAGCCGATGACGACGCCGGCGATCAGCGGGATGCCAATGGAGGCGGCGGACGACGAGAAGTTGCCGCCGGCATAGCGGCCTTCCTGCTGGGCGAGGTAGCGGGACGAGGCCCAGCCGTCATAGCCCTGATAGTTCACGCGGCACCAGGAATAGCCCGAGGCGCAGCCGGCGACATTGACGACGGCGCCGCTCGGCAGGACGCCGACGGACTGGTAGCCGGTGCCGGGACCGGCGCGCAGGTTGAGATCGGTGGTGACGAGCGCCGACTGGGCCAGCGCGCTACCGGCGCCCAGCATGCCCACGACGAAGGCGGCTGCTTTCAAAAAGGTTTTCATGACGTACCTCACTGCTTTTTCTTGACGTGCAGTTATCGTTGATTTCGGCTCTCAAACGGTCGCAAGCGACAGATAGTTCCCGAAAACGCCGCCGATCACGCGGGCGTGACCGTTGAGACCTTGAGGAATTGTTAACGGAAGAGACGTGAATGGGGGCTGAATGGGGGAGGAGGCTTGATGACAGCTTTCGACCCCATGGCGGTTGTTCAAAGGACCACTGACGGCTTCCCTAAAGCTGCCGTTCTGTAGTCGATCCCGAATGCGGATGTTCCCGCATTCCGGGGAACGGGGTGTCGCTTTACGATTCAAGTGCTGACGTTGATCCACGCTAGGAAAGGTAGCTACTCTGCGCGTAGCAAGACTTGGTTTGCGATCAGTTCTGCCTGAGTGGGGGGGAAAAGCGCGATGACGAGTGATGAGTACACCCTAGGCGACGATCAACCGAAAAAAATCTAAAGGACGATCGACTGGGATATGCTCCATTTGCCGAGCGCTTGGCGAACGTCATCGTCAATATGAACGTACCAAACGGCTACGTTATCGGGCTTCACGGCAAGTGGGGCTCCGGAAAGACTACGGTCGTCAACTTCATTCTTGAGCACATCAAGAAGCACCAGGATGAGGCAAAAAAGGTCGAACACGTCGACTTCCGTCCTTGGATAGTCTCGGGTCACCAGGACCTGATGGCAGCCTTCTTCAAGTTGTTGTCCGAGCAGCTGAAACCCAAAGAAGGCAAAGTCAGAAAGCTTTTCAAAAGGGGCATGCACACCACAGCACAGGGTACGGACAGTCTGGTCGATGCAGCCGTCACTCTATCAGTCGCAATTGATCCAAGTGGCGGTGTATTTTCGCGGCTAGCCGGCGGATTCGGCAAGAAGGCGCTAAATGCCGCTGCGAGCAACTATCTCAAGACGCCCAGCCTGCAAAAGGCATATGAAGACCTCAGGGATCTGCTGTCAAAGAGCGACCGTCGCTTCTTTGTCACCATCGACGATATCGATCGGCTCGAAGACGATGAGATCAGGTCGATCATGCAAATGGTCAAGACCATCGGGCGCCTGCCAAACGTCATTTACCTGCTTGTTTATGACCGCGAAATAGTGTGGCGGGCACTCGAGGAAGGCACGGACCGCGTTGGCCCACGATTTGCCGAGAAAATCGTTCAGCAGGAAGTCGAGTTGCCCCTGCCCGGGAAGAACGTCCTTCTGACTATGCTCGACGAAGAGATCAAGTTCCTAACCGCTGACGGCGAAAACTCGGCCAGGTGGCAGTACATTGTCCGAGACGGCGTGCACCGCTGGATGAATTACCCGCGTGACGTGCTGCGTTTCTCGAACGCTTTGAAGTTTGTCTGGCCGGCTTTGGAGGGCGAGTTTGACTCTCAGGATCTAGTGGCCATCGAAGGCATCCGCCTGTTCGATTCAACCGCGTTCGATTGGGTTCGTCTGAACCGTGACTTTCTCTTCAACGAAGGCCGCTACTTCATGGGTGCTGACGAGGAACGAAGGGCAAAGGTTGAGGCGCTGAAGGAGTCCTTGCTGCCGACGACCGTCGACGTGATTATGGCGCTCCTAACCGTCCTCTTTCCGAGCCAGGGCAAGTGGTTTCAGGGCGATCGTTACATGATAAGCGAGAACTACGCCGCATCGCAGGCTCGTCGAGGTCTAGCGAGTGAAGCTGGCTACGACGCCTACTTTGCTCTTCACCCCAGCGCTGACGCAGTGCCCAAGAGCACAATTGATGCGGTGTTCGACAAACTCGACGATGAGAAGGCGATCACGAGCGCGCTGCGAGCGTACGTTGGGAAGGACAATCGCCGCGGCCGAGCGATGATCGGACTCTTCCTGCAGGACTTGCGTATCCGCTTCGCTGTCCATCCTAAGCCTGAACCATCCCAACAATTGCTCAACGCACTTCTCTCGATTGGCGATGAAGTACTTGGTCTCCCCTGGCAAGGAGAGATGTTCACGCTCGAACCGAGCGGAACGCTTCGCTTCTTGGTACGCGATTTGCTTGAGGCTTGGGGTGAAGAGGAAGCTGGCAAGCACCTCATAGCCGCCTTCGAACAGTCGAACTCTCCGTTCGTCCTAGCCGACCTCTATTTTGATCGCGGCCGGGAACTCGGCGTCTTCCCTAGTGATGATGCCGGCCGACGGGTCATAAGCAAGGAGGATTTTGATAAGCTCGGCACCGTATTGATGCCAAAAATACAGGCCTCGGCCAACGATGGCTCGCTCGTGAATGTGCCCTACCTATGGGACATAGCACGGTCATGGAAGCATTTAGGCGATCCGGCTGCCGCCAAGGAATGGCTACGCAAGGGCATCGAGGCGGACGGCAGCTTCACGGCGAAGGTGATCAAAGGGATGTTAACTCAGAGTTCCTCGGGTGGCGGCATCCGGTATAGCTTCCGCAAGGAACCAGATGAGGATCTTTACGACTTGGGCGCTGTGTACGAGAATGCAAAGAGCCACCTCAGCGATGCTAACGGCCTGACCGATTACGAGCAGGCCCTTCTCAAGGCACTGGTAGATGGCGTGGATCGGATACGGGCAGGCCAGTCGCCCGATCGTTTTGGGGGCGACGGTGATGAGTGACCTATTTGAATGGCCGCTTTCATAAGCTCGCAGCTCAGAATCCGACCGTCCTCTCAGCAGCCTCTAGTCCCGACATCCCAACCCACCAACCCCCTCAATACCGCGGCACGAGCCTCGACTTCGGCAACGGCATCGTCAGGTGGAGCGAAAATCCCGTTTCGGCGTAGTCGGTCTGGATCTCGGCGTTGCACTGGACGGTGAGGACGCGTTCCAGGAGGACGGAGCCGAAGCCTTTGCGGGTGGGGGTGGTGGCGGCGGGGCCGCCGGTTTCCTGCCAGCTGAGGTTGAGGTGGCGGTTGCCTTCGGTTTCCTCGATGGACCATCGGACTTGGACGCGGCCTTCTTCCACGGAAAGGGCGCCGTATTTGACAGCATTGGTGGCAAGTTCGTGGAAGGCCATGCCGAGGGGGACGGCGATATCGGAGACGAGGTGGGTATCGGGGCCTTCGATGGTGAAGCGGCCGGCCTTGGTATCGTAGATATCGAGTTCCTGGGTGAGGATGCGGCGCAGCGAGGCGGTCTGCCAGTAATCCTCGGTGAGCTTTTCGTGGGTGCGCGAGAGCGACACGATGCGGCTCGAGAAGGCGCGTGTGAAGCTTTCGATATCGGTGTGGGAGCGGGCGGTTGCGCCGAGCATGGCCTGGACGTTGGCGAGCGTGTTCTTGACCCGGTGGTGGAGCTCGCGGATCAGGAGCTTTTGGCGCTCATCGGACTTTTCGCGCTCTTCGATATAGGCCTTGACCTGGAGCTGGCGGGTGCGCGCGCGTGCGGCGGAGGCGACGGCGCTCTTGAGCGAGGCTGCGCTGAAGGGGCGTTCCAGCACGATGTGGCCGTGATTGAGGAAGGCGAGGCGTTCATCGAGCTCCTGGCCGCGCGAGCCGAGGATGATGACGGGGAAATCGGACCAGGGCGGCTGGCTTTCGATCCATGCGGCAAGCTGGCTGCGTTCGCCTTCGAGCAGGGCTTCCTCGGTGATGACGAGGCAGAGCGCATCGGGCCTGGCAGGCGGCAGGAGGGCGAGGATTTCCGGCAAGTCGGTGCAGGAAACGGGATCGAAGCCGGCATCGCGGATGAGGCCTGACGCGATCGCGCCATCGCGGCCGAAGGGCGTGCAGACGATGATGCGGGCAGGTTCAGCCGACACGCTTTCAGGTTTCCGGTTTCAAGACTCTGGCTGTGACTGGCGCATCAGCGACGCCCGATCGCCATCGAAGCGTGGGGTGCCGGAGAGCACGCCGGAAAACTGCGAGAGCGGCTCCCCGACCGATAGTCCATCCGACGACAGGGTGAATTCACGGATCGCATCCTCATGGGGCCCGGTGCGCTTCTTCACCACCGAGACGGCGCGGCGGATCCGGCCTTCGGCTTCGAAGTAGCGCAGCAACATCACCGAATCGGACAGGTAGGTGAGATCGACCGGTGTATTCATATGGCCGATCAGCCCGTGATTGGCGAGCAGAAGAAGCGTGACGATGCCCTGCTGGTTCAGATAGGTGAGAATTTCGTGCATCTGCAGGAGCAGCTGCTGCTCCTCGGGCAGGGAATTAAGGTAGCCGGTGAGGCTGTCGATGATGACCATCTTCACGCCCGACGCTTCGACGGCCTGCTGCAGGCGGCCGGTGATCTCGCCCGGCGACAGCTCCGCCGGATCGACCTGATCGAGCGTGAGCAGGCCGCTTTCGAGGAAGGGCGCGAGGTCCATGCCCAAGCCTTCGGCGCGGGCGAGAATGATGCGCTTGGTTTCCTCAAAGGTGACGAGGTAGACGGGTTCGCCGCGCCTCAGCGCCGCATAGGCATAGCGCGCCGAGATCGACGACTTGCCGGTGCCGGACGGGCCCATGAGCAGCGTGCTGGTGCCGCGCGGAAGGCCGCCCTTGAAGAGATCGTCGAGGCCGGTGCCGCTTTGCGCATCCGCGCCGAAATCCACCTGGGCATGATCGGCAGCCGTGAGGCGGGGGAAGATGGTGACGCCGCCCGGCCGGATGACCATGTCGTGGAAGCCGCCGCGGATCTGCACGCCGCGCATCTTGATCAGCCGCGCGCGCCGCCGTTCCGCGCCATAGGCGGGGACGTAATGTTCCAGCCGCAGGACGCCGTGGCAGACGGAGTGGAGGTTGAGATCGTCCTGCTCGCCGGTGAGATCGTCGAGGAAGAGCGTGGTGATGTCGTTCAGGAGAACGAAGCTCTTCAGCGCGAGCACCTGGCGGCGATAGCGCAGCGAGCCCTGCGACAGGATGCGGATTTCCGACAGGCTGTCGAAGACGAGCCGGGTGGGCTTGTGCTTCTCGATGGCGGCGAGCGCCATTTCCAGCGTCTCGCCGAGCTCGAGCTCGGAGGAGTGGAGCATCGACTGGTACTTGGACTTGTCGAGGCTGAGTTCGGGCGGGACGAGCTCGTAGATCTCCAGTCCATCGAGCGACCAGCCATGGCGGCGCGCGACCGAGATGAGCTCGCGCCGGCTTTCCGACAGCGTGATGTAGAGGCAGGTCTCACCGCGGCGCACGCCATCGAGCAGGAACTGCAGCCCGACCGTGGTCTTGCCGCTGCCCGGCCGCCCCTCGACCAGATGCGCCCGACCCTTGGCGAAACCGCCGCGCATCAGATGATTCAACCCCGGCACGCCGGAATCGATGGGCGCCGCATCGTCCATAATAACCTGATTTTCCATGGACGGCTCCTGAACTGAGGGGAAAGGGAGCCGCTGTGTAGGCCGATGAGCGGGGGTGTCTTTAAGATAGGTTATATGGGGTGGGGGTGTGCCAATCGGCGAAACGGCTGCAAGGACGTTTCGCGTTGGGCGACCTCTTCGACACGGGGCGCCTTCAGCCTGCGTCGAAAGGCTCGGCGCTTGCGGTTTGCGTTATGCCGCGCAGAACATACTCCACGCCCTCAGGCAGATAAGCAGTCTCTCCCGAGCCTTTGAAGTATCTGGGGACGATCCGGTCGGTCAGTTTCGAGCCGAACCCCGAGCGCAGCGGCGGTGAAACACGCGGACCGTTGCGTTCCTTCCAACGAAATTCGAAAGTGCGATCCTGTCCGACGTTCCAATCGATCGAGATTTCTCCCTCGTCCGATCCAAGCGCGCCATATTTTGCGGCGTTTGTGGACAGCTCATAGATCGCCAGCGAAAGACCAACGGCCTGCTCGGCTGAAATCGCGATCGAAGGTCCTTGGATCGTCAATCTGCGTTCATCGTCGATATGAGGCGCGATGGCCTCGCGAACGACCTCTGCGAAGTCGGTATCTCCCTCCTGCCGGGTGATCAGTGTCTGGGTTCTCGACATTGCCTCGATACGCGAGGCGATGATCTCGCTTGCCTTTTCCAAGCTCGGTGCATTGCGCAAGCTTGCTGTCACCACTGCACTCACCACCGCCATGGTGTTCTTCACCCGATGCATCATTTCCTGATGCAGGAACCGTTGCTGCTCTTCGTTCAGCTGGCGTTGCGTCACATCGGTGAACAGAGAAGCGACGCGGTCGCCCTCCAGGCGTCGAATTCGATTCTCGAACCTGTTCTCATTTATCGCTTTGGCGCTGACGCTCAGCAGAGGCTCCCCAGTGTCAAGCACCCTTCGGACAGCGGGCAGCATCTCTTCGCAAAGCTCCGGCATGAGGTCGCCAAGGCAGTGTCCCAAGACAGCGTTTGCGTCGAGCCCGAGCAGCCGCTCGAAGGCCGGGTTCACTTCTTCGAAGCGAATGTCCGCAACGTCTCCGGCGGCATCGCGCACTGCCTCGGCGATGTAATAGCCCTCCTGCATGTCCTCGAAAAGCCGTCGGTATTTGAGTTCCGAGACCCCGACCGATATTTCGCGCTCCACGACGAGCGCCAGGCTTTGCAGCACCTTCCGGTCATGTTCGGTCCATTGGTGGGGTGTCGTGTCGATTGCCGCGAGCGCCCCCACCAGTTCGCCGGTTGGCAACGCGATCGGAACGCCGAGATAGGCCCGCACACCAAGATCTGCGATGGCATGATTGCTGTTTACAAGCTCGTGGAGGTCGGCATCGTTCACCTTGAGTATCGCCGCCCGCTCCACCACGTGTTGGCAGAAAGAGTGGGTCAGCGGCGTCTCGCCGACGCTGTCCCAAGGCGCAGGTAAACCACAATGGCCGGCGAACACCTGACGGTCCTCATCGACAATGGAAATGATGGCAACCGGCACCTGTAACGCGACACGCACATGCTCGGTCAGGTGATGAAACTGTTCGCGACCGGAACTGTCGAGCAGTCCGGATCGTCTAATCGCCGATACTCTGTCGGACAACTTTTGCGGCATGCTCAGGAAACCAGCTTTCGACTGGTCCATACGCCAGCTTGGGTTAGATATACGATGGAAGTGAACCTACAACAGATTCGAACTTAAATCTGCGCCTTAGCCTTAAGCGATCACAGCTATTGCCTGCAGGGCGAAGGCGGCCACGGCTGCTGCCGGCGGTCTCCGGCTCAATATCCTCCTCACCCTTCACCCCGGAACCGGCGTCGGCTTGCCGTTGCCGTCCAGCGCGACCATGACGAAGGTGGCGTTGGTGACTTTGTCCATCTGGTCGGAGAGGTAGCGTTGGGCCCAGGCTTCGACGGTGAGGGTGATGGAGGTGCGGCCGACCTTGGCGATGTCGGTGTAGATGCAGAGCGTGTCGCCGATCTTGACCGGCATGGCAAAGGCCATTTCGTTGACGGCTGCGGTGACGACGCGGCCTTTCGCGCGTTCTGCGGCGCGTATGCCGGAGGCGAGATCCATCTGGGCCATGACCCATCCGCCGAAGATATCGCCCGCGGCGTTGAGGTCGGCGGGCATGGCAAGCGTTCTGAGCGTCAGTTCGCCGGTCGGTCTCGGGGCTTCGTTCATGCGGGCTCCTTCAGGGATTTGCCGGAGCGATGTCGCGTTCTTCGACATCGTTCGCTTGGCTCCGGGGTTTGGCTTTGCACGTGCCTTACCAGTGAACCGGTCGCCGCTCCATCTGGCAACGTTTCTGCGGATCTGGCGCTCGGTGCGGCTTCCCGTTTAGCGAGCGGGGGCGGGCGGCAGCAAGCGTTCAGTCCTCATTTACCATGATCGCTTAAGGTGGCTCTCCAAGGGACCGGTACGCTACCTGGAGACGCATGTTCATGGCCATCGACGGAGCGGACGACGCGGACGGCCGCGACAACGGTCTTGCTGCGCAACAGCGCCGGAGCGCGAGGGCTGGTTTGGTCGCAGGACCTGGCAGGATCGCCGGGCTTGGACGGCTTCTCGCCGGCGGGTTTGCGGCGGCGCTTCTCGTTTCGTGCTCGGCCTCGAGCGTGCTTGCGCCGCCTGAGGCGATTTCCACCAGTTCGATCGCACCTCAGCCGCCTGCGGCTCTTGGCGGACAACAGGCGACCTATGGCGCGCCGCCCGCGCAAGGGTTGCCGGCCTATGAGAGCCTTGCACAAGGAGCAGTTGGAGGAGCGGGGGCCGGTGCCTCGTCCGGCGCTGGTGTGGCTGGCGTGAGCGGGCCTGGCGCCGATCTCGGCTATGGGTCGGGTCTTGCGGTGCTGCAGCGCGGCCAGCCGCTGCCTGTCGACGATGCGGCACTTGCGCAGATGCAGGGGCGGCCCGTGCCGGACGGGTGGCAGCCCGGCTATGTGCCATCGGACCAGCCGCAGATCCTCGGCACGCTGGGGCCGAATGGCGAAGCGCGGCTTGCGGGCCAGCCAAGCGCGATGCAAAGTCCTGTGGCGTCCGTCGCGCCTCAGCCGTCGATGATGCCGCCTGCGGCTGCACCGGTTCAGATCCAGCCTTCGGCGCCGATCGCCGCGGCACCTCCCGTCTCGGCGCCGGTTGCCGTTGTCGCGCCGCCGGTCGCTGCCGCACCGCCCGTTGCTGCTGCTCCGGTCGTGCAACAGGCGCCAGAGCCGCAGCGGGTCGCAGGCCTGTTTCCGCGTGCGCTCAATCCGTTCGCGCGCTCGCAGGCGCCGCAGAGCAATCTGCCGGCGGCGGAAGCCGCGTGCCGGCAGCGGCTGGAGCGGCTTGGCGTGCAGTTCACCAACAAGCCGGCCGTCGGCAATGGTGGGTCCTGCGGGATTGCCCATCCCGTGGAGGTTTCGGCGCTTTCGGGCGGGGTGAAGGTGCGGCCCGCGACGCTGCTCAACTGCCAGATGGCGGAGGCTTTCGCGACGTGGGTGAAGAATGAGCTCGCGCCTTCGACGCGCAAGCGCTACCTGTCCGGCATCGACACGGTCGGCTCCATGGGCGGCTATTCCTGCCGGACCATGAATTCGCGGCGCGGCGCGCCGATGTCGGAGCATTCCAAGGGCAACGCGATCGATGTCGGCTCGATCAAGCTGAATTCGGGCCGGGTGATCGATGTGAGCGCCAAGGGCTTCTTCGCGTTTCGCGAGCGCGGGCTTTTGAATTCCGTGCGCGACGACGGCTGCAAGTATTTCAACACGATCCTGGGTCCCGGGTCGGACGCCAACCACGCCGACCATTTCCATTTCGACCTTCGGGCGCGGCGCAACGGCTATCGCCATTGCGACTGAGTGCCAAGGCTTGCCGCACGCAGTGCATGTTCCGGTAAGCGGTTGTTAGCGCTCCCCATGCCATGGTGCGGGTTAGAGGGTAGGGGCCTGTGTTGACGGCAAAGTTTGAAATGGACGCGGATCTGAAGCTGCAGCTGGATGCGCTCTACAAGGCGGCGCCGGCTTCGGTGATGTCGATCGTGGGCGGGCTGGTCGCGCTTTCGATCTATTGGGAGCAGGGCATTCCGGCCGGACTGATCGCCTGGTTCGTGGTGGTCGCCGGGGTGGCGGTCGTGCATTTGATCAGCGCGGGCTTGCGCCACTACGGCCTGCCGCGCGGCTTCACAACGCGTCACTGGGCGCGCCTGGTGTGCGGTATCTACGGCACATCCGGTGTGGCGTGGGGTGTGGGCGCAGCTCTCATGATCCTTGAGGGCAATGCCGCGCAGGCACTCGTCGTCTGCTGCCTGATCACCGGCGCGGTGACGGTGACCTTCCCGGCAGCGGTCTACCAGCGGGCCTATAATCTCTTTCAGTTTCCGGCGCTGTTGCTCACCTGCGCCGGCCTGTTCGCGAGCGGGGTGCCCTATAGCAACGCCCTCGCCATTGCCGGCGTGCTTTTGTGCGGGACGCTGGCGGCGATGGCGCGCGGGCTCGGCACGCAGCTGACGCTGGCGCTGAAGCTTTCGCGGGAAAATTCGCGGCTCGTCGCCGATCTGCAGGAGCGCAAGGCGGCGCTGGAGGCGGCAAACCGCGACCTGGAGATCCAGACGGAGACGGACCCGATGACGGGGCTCGGCAACCGGCGGCGGCTGATGCGGGTGCTGCGCGCCTCGTCCGGCGCGCTCGGCGTTCTGCTGATCGATGTCGATCACTTCAAGAGCTACAACGACACTTTCGGCCATGCCGAGGGTGATACCTGCCTGAGGCGGATCGCCGACGCGCTGAGCCGGTCGACGATCGCCGGCGTTACGCTGGTTGCGCGCTATGGCGGCGAGGAATTCGCGATCGTCGTCGATGCGCGCGACCATCACCATGTGCGGGCGGTGGCGGAAGCCATGCGCAAGACGGTCGAGGCGCTGCACGACGAGGGCGGAAGTGCGCTGCGCCGGGCGGTGACGATCAGCGTTGGTGTGGCGCTGCGCGAGGCCAGCGAGGACAAGACCATCACGCAGCTGATCACCGAGGCGGACGAGCGGCTCTATGAGGCCAAGCGGGCCGGCCGCAACCGCGTGCATGACGGGCGGGAGCAGCGCGCGAACCGGGCAGCGGTCGCTTAAGGCACCGGAGCCCTGATGTGGCCTCTTCCGCCTCGGTGCGTCCTATAGTATAGTCCCCTAGGTTATATTTTAGAGGGCGCGGATGCACACGCAGAAGCACAAAGACAGGCTGATCGGCCGGGTGCGGCGGCTCAAGGGCCAGCTTGAAGGCGTGGAGCGAGCGCTGAACGGGGAGGCGCCCTGCGGCGAGATCCTGAGGCAGCTCGCCTCGATCCGCGGCGCGATCTCGGGCCTGACGGCCGAAGTGATGGAGCACCATCTGCGCGAGCACGTGCTGGAAGCCGAGACCGAAGCGGACCGGCACCAGGGCGGCGAAGAGCTGATGGGCGTGCTCAGAACCTATCTGAAATGAAAAGCGACCGCCGCGAGCGACGACGGCGCGCAAACAGGGAGGCCATGATGGCCGGGCAATCGCAACTGGACGACGACCACGATTACGACCATGGGCACGTGTTTCTCGGCGACAACCACGCGCGCAACGAGAAGCGCGTGTGGCTGGTCATCGCGCTGACGGCATCAATGATGGTGATCGAGATCGTCGGCGGCGCGATCTATGGCTCGATGGCGCTGATGGCCGATGGCTGGCACATGGCGACGCATGCTGCGGCGCTGATGATTTCGGCCGTCGCCTATCTTTATGCCAGGCGCCATGCGCGCGACCGCCGCTTCACCTTCGGCACAGGCAAGCTTGGCGATCTGGCGGGGTTTGCCAGTGCCGTCGTGCTCGGGATCGTGGCGCTTCTCATCGGCTGGGAAAGCCTGCTGCGGCTCGCCAATCCGGTGCCGATCAGTTTCAACCAGGCGATCCTCGTCGCGGTGGTCGGGCTTGCGGTCAATTTGATTAGCGCATGGCTTTTGCGGGAAGATCACGGGCATCATCATCACCATGGACATTCCCACGGCCATGATCATGACCACGGGCATGGCCATGTGCATGGGCAGGACAACAATCTGCGGGCGGCCTATCTGCATGTGCTCGCCGACGCGCTGACGTCGGTTCTCGCAATCGTGGCGCTGGTGGTCGGCAGCTTCAATGGCTGGGTCTGGGCCGATCCGCTGATGGGCGTCGTCGGTGCGCTGGTGATCGCGCGCTGGTCGATCGGGCTCATGCGGCAATCGGGCGGCGTGCTGCTCGATACCGTTCCGGAGGACGGGCAGCTTGCGGGTGCGATCCGCTCTGCGCTTTCGGGTGAGGGTGGAACGATCACCGACCTGCATGTGTGGCAGGTGGGGCCGGGACACCACGCGGCGATCATCGCGCTGGTGTGCCCGCGGCCGAAGGCACCCTCGCACTACAAGGCGTTGCTGGCCGATATCCGGCAGCTGTCGCATGTGACGGTGGAAGTGCAGCCGGCGCGCTGATCACTGCGCGGCTGATGCGCCGTCGTCCGTGGGGTCTGCGGATCTGAGACGGCGAAGCGCGCTGTCGACCGTGCGGTCAAAGCGCACAACCGGTGGCGCCACGCCATGGGCGAAGAATTCGCGCCGCAGCGGGCCGGTCGTGCCGGTGATGACGACGCGGCCGCCGCGCCGCTTCTTGCTGCGCGCGATGGAGGCGATCATCTCGCCGGCGGTGGAATCGATCATCGGGACGGCGGAGAGATCGAGCACCAGCACCGGTGCCGACGTCGCGACGCGATCGAGCAGGCTGCCGATGGAGGCGGCCGCGCCGAAGAAGAGCGCGCCCGAGACACGGTAAACGATCACGTCGCCCTGCTGGGTGAGGCGGTCCTCGTCCGGTCCGGCGGAGCCGTCGGGTTCGTCTTCGGCTACGAGCGGCTCAGCAAAGGTTGCCGTCGACATGCGGTGGATGAAGATGAGCGCACCGAGCGCAAAGCCGACGACGATCGCCTCGGTGAGATCGCGGAAGATGGTGAGCAGGAAGGTGACGAGAAGCACCGCCGCATCGCCCCAGGATGCGCGCAGAAGCGTGGCGAAGGCGTGCTTTTCCACCATGGACCAGGCGACAACGGCAAGCACGCCGGCGAGGCTGGCGAGCGGGATATAGCTCGCGAGCGGTGCGGCGAGCATCATGAAGCCGAGCAGGAAGACGGCGTGCAGCATGCCCGACACGGGTCCGACCGCGCCGGCGCGCACATTGGTGGCGGTGCGCGCGATGGTGCCGGTGACGCAAAAGCCGCCGAAGAGCGACGAGCCTATATTGGCGACGCCTTGCGCCACGAGTTCGCAATTGGAGCGGTGGCGCCGGCCGGTCATGCCATCGGCCACGACCGCCGAGAGCAGCGACTCGATCGCGCCGAGCAGTGTGAAGGCGATGGCGCTCGGCAGGACGGCGATGACGAGATCGAGATCGAAGGCCGGCAGCGACGGCGCCGGCAGACCCGACGGGATGCCGCCGAAGGCGGTGCCGATCGTCGCCACCGGCAGGCCGGCAAGGGCTGCGACGAGCGTGGTGAGGACAACCGCGATCAGCAGTCCCGGCCAATGCGGTTTCAGCTTGCGGACGGCGACGACGATGCCGATGGCGGCCAGGGCAAGGGCGGCCGTGACGGGGCTTACCGTCGGCAAAGCGGCGAAGATCACTGGCAACTTTTCGATGAGCGGTCCGGGCTCGGGCGAACCGAGGGTCAGGCCGAACAGCGGGGTCAACTGGCTGGCGAAGATGATGACGGCGATGCCGGCGGTGAACCCCACCGTGACGGGATAGGGAATGAACTTGATATAGGTGCCGAGCCTGAGGAAGCCGATCGCCGCAAGCATGAGGCCCGACAGGAAGGTCGCGAGGATGAGGCCGCCCATGCCATGGGCCTGGATGGTCGCGGCGACGAGCACGATGAACGCCCCGGCCGGCCCGCCGATCTGGTGGCGGCTGCCGCCGAAAAGCGAGACGAGAAAGCCGCCGACGATGGCAGTGATCAGGCCCTGCGCAGGCGTCGCACCCGACGCGATCGCGATCGCCATGGAGAGCGGCAGGGCGACGATAGCGACGGTCAGGCCGGCCACCGCATCTGCCCTGAAATGCGAAAGCCGGTAGCCTTCCTCCAGCACCGTGACAAGCTTCGGCTTGAACAGCTCGGAAAAGCGCGCCTTTTCGGATTGCGCACGCGGATCGCGAGGGCGCGACGACTTTACCGGAGCATGCATGGCCAGCGATCAACCTCCCTCTCACACGGGAGACCCGATTTCAGCGACTCGATCGTCAAGCGCAGTTCCCCCAGGCCAATTTAGCCCGTGTTTGGTTGGAAAACGCGGAAAAAGGTGACGGGTGCTGCCAAAGTAGCGGTGGGGCGGTTCGTAAGATCGATGCGGCGGGTGCGTAGCGTAGGTTCGTCGGGGTTTGTAGGTTCGGCCGGCGGCGTCGATTCTACAGCGTAGAAGCGCCGGCCGCTTCAGGCTGAATTACGCAGCGCGGCTTGGCGGTTGCCGGCGGCGTTGGGAGGTGTGTCGGGGCGGGCGTGGGAACCGGTGCCGGTATGGGCGGTGGCGGTGGGGCGAGAACTGGAGGTCGGAGTTTCGCTGATTTCGAAGCCGGCGACGAGGTCGAAGAGGGTGGCGGCCTCTTCGGACAGGCGGGCGGTGGCGCTCGATGTCTCGACGAACATCTGGGCGTTCTGCTGTGTCGTCTGGTCCATCATGTTGACGGCGCTGTTGATCTGCTTGAGGCCGATCGCCTGCTGCCTGGAGGCTTCCGCAATGGCCTGGAGGTCGCGGTCGACGCCGACGACGCGATCGACGATGGCGCCGAGCTCCTCGCCGGTATTTTCGACGAGCGTGACGCCGCGCCCGATCAGGTCGTTTGAGCCGTGGATGAGGACCTTGATCTCCTTGGCGGCGGTGGCGGATCGCTGGGCGAGTTCACGCACCTCCTGCGCGACGACGGCGAAGCCACGGCCCGCATCGCCCGCGCGCGCAGCCTCGACGCCGGCATTGAGGGCGAGAAGGTTCGTCTGGAACGCGATCTCGTCGATGACGCCGCTGATGCCGGAAATCTCGCTTGCGGAGGTGCGGATCTCGCCCATGGCGTCGATGGCCTGGGTCATCACGGCGACCGACTGTTCGGCGCGTTGCCTCGTTTCGCGCGCCTTGCCGCCTGCGTCGCGGGCGCGCTCGGCGGTATCGGTGACCGTGACGGTGATCTCTTCCAGCGCCGAAGCGGTCTCCTCCACCGAGGCGGCCTGCGCGTCGGTCTGGCTGGCGAGGTGCTGCGATGTGGCGTCGATGGAGCGCGAAGCGGAGGTGATCGCCTCGGCCGCACTGAAGATGGTTTGCAGAGTCGTTCGCAAGGTCGAGGATGTTTCGTTGAAGTCGATGCGCAGGCGCTCCAGCGCGGGCAGGAACGGCTGATCGAGCGTGGCGGTGAGATCGCCGGCAGAAAGCTTTTTCAATGCCGCGGCGAGGCTTTCCACATTGGCGACGCGGTCGGTGACGTCTGTCGCGAGCTTGACGATCTTGAAGACTTTGCCGTCGACATCGAGGATCGGGTTATAGGACGCTTGGATGAAGACGGGGCGGCCGTTCTTGCCGACGCGGACGAATTCGTCAGAGAGGAAGCGACCGGCGGCAAGCTCCGGCCAGAAGCTCCGGTAGGCTTCGGAGCCGACATAGGCGGGCTCGCAGAAGATCGCATGATGGCGCCCGACGATCTCGTCGAGTTCGTAACCCATCGCCTTCAGGAAATTGGCGTTCGCCGTAAGGATCTTGCCGGTCGGCGTGAATTCGATGACGGCCTGGGCGCGCGACAGCGCCTCGAGCTTGCCGCGGTCTTCGGCTGCCTGCAGCGCCTGCGCGGTGACATCGGTGGCGAATTTCACGACCTTATAGGGTTTGCCACCGCGCATCACGGGGTTGTAGGAGGCCGCGATCCAGACCTCCGATCCATCCTTGCGCAGGCGGCGATATTGCCGTTGGTCATGCTGGCCGGAAGCAAACTGGGCCCAGAACTCGGCGTAGTCCGGGCGTGCCGCCTCGGCGGGATCGACGAAGATGCGGTGGTGACGCCCGACGATCTCGTCGGCGCGATAGCCCATCGTGCGGCAGAAATTGTCGTTGGCCTTCAGAATGGTGCCGTCGAGGCCGAATTCGATGATGGCCTGTGATGCGTTGAGGGCGTCCAGAACGGCGCTCGCATCGCGCGCAAAAAGCTGCAGCATGTCGATCTCTTCATGAGAGGGGAGATGCCGCCGGTTCGACGCAATTCCCCATCAAATTTCATGGTGCATCTTCTTGCGTAAATGCGTTTACGCTGCATGAAGAAATCCGTGGTTGCCGCCCCGACGCGCATATTCTCTTGATGTGACCGTTTACCCGGCAAAGGCCTTTTCCAGGGCGGCGATGTCGAGCTTGACCATGCCCATGACGGCAGTCTGGACGCGGGCGGATCTTTCACAGTCCGGGTCGTTCATCATCTTGGGCAGGATGGCAGGCACGACCTGCCAGGAAAGACCGTAACGGTCCTTAACCCAGCCGCATTGCTGGATGGTGCCGCCTTCGCCGAGCGCGCTCCAGTAACCGTCGATCTCCGCCTGGTCGCGACAGGCGACCGAGAGTGATATCGCCTCGGTGAATGCGAACATGGGCCCGCCATTGAGGCCCATGAAGTCGCGGCCGGCGAGGCGGAAGGTGGCGACGAAGAGCTTGCCATTTGCATGGCGCGTGGCTTCGATGATGGCGGTATCGGGGAAGATGCCGCCGTAGAACGCGATCGCTTCCTCCAGCTGGTTATCGAACCACAGGCAGGGGGTGATGGTTGGCATGGTGGACGCCTCCGACATCGATCGTCTCAAGGATTATCGCAGAAACTCTCCCGCGCGGGCGGGTCGGCCGGCGAGGTGCCGGCGCGACCTCAGAACCATGATCCCATGATATGCCGACTTATTTGCCGGCTTATCGTTCTGTCTATTTCCCGTCCGGCGGACCGACGATGGCCCACATATGGCCGAAGGGGTCCTTCAGCTGGCCGTAAAGATCGCCCCAGAAGGCGACTTCGAACGGCATGACGACGGTGCAGCCGGCATCCACCGCGCGGTCCCACCATTCGCGGGCGTTCATGACCGCGAGCGTCAGCGTCGTGCCCTGCGGCTCGACCCAGGGATAGCCGTATTCGGGCATGGCATCGCCCAGCATGAACTTGCCATCGTTGATGGTGAGTTGGCAGTGCATGACGCGCTTGCCGTCATCCATCAGCATGCGGCTGTCCTCGGTGGCGGCGAAGGCCTTCTTGTAGAATTCGATGGCTGCGCTCGCATCCTTGGATGCGAGATAGGGGACGACGCCAGGGATGGATGCGGTCCATTCCTGCGGCTGGGTTTGATCGGACATGGGTGCTTCCTCCTTCAAGCTGTGTTTGGCACCGGTGGATCAGAATTCGACGAAGCTTTCAAAGCCGCCGAAGATCATGCGCTTGCCGTCAAACGGCATGCTGGCCATGTCCATCTTCATGCGGTCGTCTTCGAACACCTTCTTGTTGATCTCGTCGCGCTTTTCGCGGGACGGATAGGTGATCCAGGCGAAGATCACCGTTTCGTCGTCCTTGGCCTGGACGGCGCGGGGAAACGAGGTGAGCTCGCCATAGGGCACGTCGTCGGCCTTGCATTCGACATAGGACAGCGCGCCGTGCTCCATCCAGATGCGGCCGGCAGTGGTGGCGATCTCCTTGTAGGCGTCGAACTTGTCCTTCGGGACTGCAAGCAGAAATCCGTCGACATAGGGCATTTCAGAGCCTCCTCTTCAACATTTCATTGAGCTCAGGACGTTCGCGATTTCGGGCAGCCGACATGGCCGCTCGAAATTTTTTCAGAGCGTGGCGGCGAGCGCAGCCATCTGGTCTGCAGCCTTTCCCCAACCTTCATGAAAGCCCATCTCTTCGTGGGACTTCTTGTCGGCCTCCGTCCAATGGCGCGCGACCGCGGTGTAGCGCGTGCCGCCCGCTTCATCCGCAAAAGTGATGATGCCGGTGAAGAAGGGCTTTTCCGAAGGCGTCCAGGCATCGGTGTAGGCGTCGGTGAAGACGATCTTCTCGTTGGGCACGACTTCGAGATAGATGCCCTGGTTCGGATACTCGTTGCCTTCGGGATCGGCCATGACGATGTGGCTGATGCCGCCCGGGCGCACGTCGACCCTGGCCGAAGCGATCGTCCACGGCGCGGGGACGAACCACTGCTTCAACAGGTCGTCTTCGGTCCAGCAGCGATAGAGTTTCTCGCGCGGCACGTCGATGAAGCGGGTGAGGGTCAGTTCACGGGGCTCAGCCATGGTGCATCTCCAGATGATGTCCGATTTCGTGCAAAGGACGCTGGAGGATGCCACTTCCCGACAGGGGGCGTCCAAAAAATCTGAATTTTCGCGGAAACCGGCGTTGCTTGAGCCGAAAAACGCAAAAAAGGCCGGTATGAACCGGCCTTTCATTGCCATTGCCGCATCCTGAGCCAGTACATCCGTGGTCACAGGGAAGGCGATGACAAGCTATGCGAGCTTGCTCGATTAAGCGGCGGCGAGGTTGCCTGCGCTCATCTTGCCGCTCTTGCTGTCGCGAACAACGTCGAAGTGCACTTTCTGGCCTTCGGCGATGGACGACATGCCGGCGCGCTCAACGGCCGAAATGTGAACGAATACGTCTGCGCTGCCATCGTTCGGCTCAATGAAGCCGTAACCCTTGGTGGCGTTGAACCATTTTACAGTACCAGTAGCCATGACGATTACCTTTCAATCGCATAGTAAGAATGCCGATCGACCAAAAATCGAAAGGCGGTGGATCGATAGGTAAGGGAAAGTCGTCGCATGCGCCGTGGCGCCTAAACAAGTTCGGTTACTCAGATCGATTTGACATAGGTGCGCCTTTGGCGGCCCAATGTCAATGCTATGGCGTTGATAGTCGGGTCCTTATCGGCTGCCTACGCCCTTTCTGGTGGCTTTCTTAGGGGATTTGCGCGCGGGCGCCTTGGGCACTTCGACAGCGGCGGTCTCCGCTTCCATCGCCAGGCGCTGTGCTCTCAGCCGCTCCGTCTTGCGCTCGCGGGCGACGACTTCCTTTTCCATGATGGTGCGGGCTTCGTTGTTGGTCGATGACCACTTGGCCTCGGAGGAAGAGCGCTTTTCCGTGGACGGCGTTTTGAAGGGCTGGGCCAATCGTTTTCCTGACTCTGTCTGAACACAATGAACGCAGTCTGCGTTCTCTAAAGTCCTTATATCAGACATTCGTCGTTCGTGACAGGTGGGCTGTTTCACGCGCCGTTTTGGGGGCTTCGCCGAGCTTGTCGAGATGACGCCGGATATGCGCCGCCTCGGCGGGGCTGTTGGCCAGCGAAATGGCGCGGTTGAACGCCTCGACCGCCTCCGCGCGCCGGCCGAGTTCGCTGAGCAGGCCACCACGCAGGCCGTGGAAATAGAAGTAGCCGGACAGCCTTTCGGCGAGCGGATCGATGAGCGCCAGCGCCGCTTCGGGCCCGGCAAGCTTGTTGATCGCTACCGCGCGGTTGAGCGTGACGACGGGGGATGGCTGCACAGCTTCGAGCGTCCGGTAGAGCAGGTCGATCGCCGCCCAATCGGTTTCGACGGCGGATTTCGCGCGGGCATGGGTGGCGGCAATCGCGGCCTGAAGCTGGTAGGCGCCGGGGCGCGCATGACGCAGCGCCTTGTCGAGCATGGCGAGGCCTTCGGCGATCATCGCGCCGTTCCACAATGTGCGGTTCTGGTCCTCCAGCAGCACGATCTGGCCATCGGCATCGAAGCGGGTCGGGCTGCGGGCGTGCTGCAGGAGCATGAGCGCGAGCAGGCCTGCGATCTCGGGCTCGGCCGGAAAGAGCTTGACCATCAGGCGGGCAAGCCGGATCGCCTCCTCGGCGAAGACGGAGGCGGACCGCTCGGCCTCACGCGTCCTGGCGACGTCGCTGGCGCGGGCGGAGTAGCCTTCGTTGAAGACGAGGTAGAGCATGGCACCGACGGTCGACAGGCGCTCGGCACGCGCCTCGCGGTCCGGCGCCTCGAAGGGAACGCCGGCGCGGGCGATTTTTGCCTTGGCGCGCGTGATGCGCTGTTCCATCGCCGCTTCGGAAACGAGGAAGGCACGCGCGATCTGCGGCACGGTGAGGCCCGAAACGATGCGTAAAGCGAGCGCGATCTGCTGCGTCGTCGGCAGATCCTGATGGCAGCAGACGAAGAGCAGTCGCAGTATGTCGTCGCGATAGGCGCTCTCGTCCAGCTTCTCGGCGATGTCGGTTTCGGCGTCCGAGAGATCGGAAATCTGATCCTCTTCCGGCAGCGGCCGGAGGCGGCTGTCACGACGTACGCCGTCGACGCCGGCATTGCGGCCGACGAAGATCAGCCAGGCGGCGGGATCGCGCGGCGGGCCGTTCTTCGGCCAGGATTTCAGTGCGCGCAGGCAGGCTTCCTGGAAGGCCTCTTCGGCCCGGTCGAGATCGCGGAAATAGCGAAGAAGCGCTGCGACCGCTTGGGGACGGGCGGCGGTCAGTGCGGTCTCGATCCAGGCAGTGTCGTTCATCTCGTCTCAGCCTTCGGTGTTGCCGGTTGATAGAAGCCGACGGGGCGGATCTCGTAGGAACCACCTCCGGGATTGGCCTCCGCGAGGTCGCGCGCGATCGCCAGCGCATCGTCGAGCGTTTCGCAATCGACGAGGTAGAAGCCCAGGAACTGCTCCTTGGTTTCGGCAAAGGGGCCATCGATGACGAGCGGTTCGTCCGCGCCCTTGCGCAGGGTGGTGGCGGCGCTGGTCGGCATGAGGCGGGCGACGGGGCCGAGCCGGCCTTCGTCCTGAAGTTTGCCGGTGATCTTCATCAGACGCGCCATGACGGCATCGTCTTCTTCCTTGCTCCAGGCACCGACGACGTCTTCATGGTTGTAGCACAGGATCGCATAAAGCATGGATGTGGCCTCGCTTGCTCACAGGACGAAGGAAACAAGCGGTACCCGACAGCAGGCCGGCAAACAATGTTGGACAAATCGAGGGAAGCAACGTCACGGGCTCAAGGCCGCGTCTCTGACCGGGACAAGAGCCCCGGCCTCATTGGTATGCCAAGCGCTGGGTGTCAGGCCGGCTCGGGCTCGTCGATGAGGATCAGCTCCTCGCGGGTGATGTCGATGACGTAGCGTCCTTCCTCGACATGGGTGACCTTGCGGCCATCGTCGAGAATGTAGTGCTTCATGCCAAGCGCCCCGCTCGCCATGAGATCGTGATACTCGTCCACGCGGCGCTCGGTGCCCTTGCCGTCGCGCACCCGGAACGATCCGGTTTTCTTGTCCATGGGACATTGCCTCCCTCTTCCAATCACCGTCTCGGCGAGACGGTTTTCATCAGGCCCGAAGACCCGATCTGTCCATCGGACACCCCACCGATCGAGGCGTCCGAAGGCCTCGCCGTCAGGCGGCGAGTGGTTTCGCGTTGCGCTCGATCACCTCGACCGTGTCCACATGCTTGCGTGCGCCGACGAATTCCGGGCGCGGCGTGCCTGCAGAGAAGGGGGCGACGAGCTTGTTCGACACGGCGTTGAACACGAAGAACGCGTTGGACCGCGCCATCGGCGAGATGTTGGACGCCGAGCCGTGCATCGTGTTGCAATCGAAGATCAGCAGCGAACCGGCTGGGCCCGTTGGCGTTTCCAGCCCGAAATCGTCATAGAGACGGGTGAGGCTTTCATCGTCCGGCGTGCCGGTTTCCTGGACCTTGAGCGATGACTTGTAGTTGTCCTCGGGCGTTTCGCCGACCGTGCCGACGAAGCGCTTGTGGGAACCGGGCATCAGCATGAGCGGACCATTGTGCGGCTCGTTGTCGGTGAGGAGCAACGACATGGACAAGGCACGCATGCGGGGCATGCCGTCTTCCGCGTGCCAGGTTTCGAAATCGGAATGCCAGTAGAACTCTTTGCCGCGAAAGCCCGGTTTGAAGTTCAGCCGCGACTGGTGGATGTAGACGTCGTCGCCGAGCAGGAACCGCGCGAGGCCGGCCAGGCGCTCGTCGCTGGCGAGGCGATGCATGATGGCGCTCTGGCGGTGAAGGGCGAATATCGAGCGGACATCGCCGGAATTGGGTTCAGTGATGAGGGTTTCGTCTTCGAGCGCATCCTTGGAGGTGCGAAGCCGCTTGGACTCATCAAGAAGGATCTGAAGTTCGTCCGCCTTGAAGAGGCCGGGCAGGAAGAGGAATCCCTTGTCCTCGTAGGATCGATATTCCTCTTGAGTGAGGGGCGCATCTTCGCTCCAGCGCGAATAGATCACCGGATCCTGACGGTCGCGGACGTCAGGTTCCGTGCCTTTTCGGGTCGGGTAAAGGTCGTGCATCTCTGCCATCGTCCATCTCCTCATTCGTCATTAGGTTGTTTCACACGTCCGAAACTGGCGTGGCGACCGAAAGAGCGGATCGAAATCCGATAGGGCAAGGCAGTCAGACTTACCGGCGAGCGGCTGGCAGGCCGCGGGATTTCCTCATCATTCCGGCGGCGCAACGCACGCATCGGACACCGGCGGAACATCTGCTTCCGCCTCGTGTTCCAAACTACCTCAAATTTTTTCCGTCTGAAACCTTCGGTGAGGTGCACGACTGGAAGAATGGGGGCGATCCAAAGACGGGTTTTGCATTTGGCCGCTTTCGCGCTATGGCGATTGCATACAATCTTCAACTCTCGCGAATGCCGGTCCCATGCCCCCCATCGAAGATCTGATCCTTTTCGCGCTGGCGCTCGCCGGTGCCGGTGTCGTTGCCGGTATTCTGGCCGGACTGTTTGGCATCGGCGGCGGGGCGATCCTCGTGCCTGTGTTCTACCAGGTGTTCGCGCTGGTGGGCGTCGATGAAGCGGTGCGGATGCATCTCGCGGTTGGTACGTCGCTCGCGATCATCGTGCCGACATCGCTGCGATCCTATTTCTCGCATCGAAAGCGCGGGGCGGTGGATGATGTGCTTCTGAAGTCCTGGATTACGGCTGTGCCACTTGGTGCGCTGCTTGCGGCGGCCGTGGCAGCGTTTTCGTCGAGCGAGGCGCTTCGGGCGATCTTTGCGGTGATCGCAGTGCTGGTCGCCTTCCGGATGCTGTTCAACCGGGCATCTTGGCGGCTTGGCGACGACCTGCCGCGCAATCCGTTCAAATACATAGCGGGCGTCGTCATCGGCGTTCTGTCGGGCCTGATGGGCATCGGCGGCGGCGTGCTCAACAACACCTTCATGAGCCTTTACGGGCGACCGATGCACCAGGCGGTGGCGACATCTGCCGGCGTCGGCGTGCTGATTTCGATCCCGGGGCTCATCGGCTACATCATTGCAGGCTGGGGCGCCTCCGGCCTGCCGCCGTTTTCGACCGGCTACATCAACTGGGTGGCGGTTGCCCTGATCATCCCGATCACGTTGCTCGTCGCGCCTGTCGGCGTCGCGCTGGCCCACCGGGCGAGCAAGCGGCAGCTGGAGATCGGTTTCGGGATCTTCCTCTTGATCGTCGCCGCCCGCTTCGCGATCAGTCTCGCAGAATAAGCTCGTCGCGACGCATCTCGAAGGACGAGAGCTCGCCGATGAAATTCATGCCGAGCAGGCTTTGGGACAAAGCGCCATCCTCGGAGACCAGCGCGCGGACATCGCTGCGCACGATCGGGCCAATCGCAACCTCATCGAGCGTAACGATTGCGGCGAGCGCCTGGCCATTGGCGGTGGAGACCGGCTGGCTGTAGCTGAGGTTCTCAGGTTCGAGGCCGAGCCGCTCGGCGTCGTCATAGGCCAGCGCGATCAGCGAGGCGCCTGTGTCGACCATGACGCCCACGGGCTCGCCATTGACGCTGATCTCGGTGGCGAACTGACCGCCCATGGCTTTCTGGATGACGACTTCCCGCGTGCCATCGTCAAGCTGGCGCACGGCCGCCGTGCCTGGCATGAGGCCGGCCTGCAACCGCGTGCCGAGCGATTGGATGTCGTACCGGAAGACGTAGAGCGCGCTGAAGGCGAGGATGATGACCGCCCAGATGACGGCGGCCTTGAGCACCTGGCCGAAGCGGCCGGGCATGAGTGCCGCCGAGCCGAGAACGGTGAGGAGTGCCGCACCGGTGACGAGGTTGCCGAACTGATCGTTCTCCAGGCCGAGGGTCTGGCCCGCATTGTGGTTCCACAGCAGGAGGCCGAGGCCGGTAGCGAGGATGGCCATCGCGACATAAAAGATGACGGGGTTGCGGCGCATGCGGTCAGCCTTCGCCGCGTTCAAGCGCGAGGCGCTGGCGCTTCGTCACGCGGCGCGGCTTGCGCTCGATCTTGTCCAGGCGGGCCGGCAGCTCATCCATGATCGCACGGCGTTCGGCGGCGGAATAGACGAGCCAATTGGTGATTTCGGCACTGGAGCGGCCGCAACCGAAGCAGTGGCCGGTCGACCGATCAATCGAGCAGACGAGGATGCAGGGGCTTTCGACGGTCACTGGGCAGCGCTCACGGGGCGGGCGGGTCTCTCTGTTCAGGTCGTTCACATTCATATCGTTTGCCTAGAGGCAAAGGGCAAGGCCGGCGAGGAGCGCGACTTCCACCAGTTGCTGCGTGGCCCCGATCGTATCGCCCGTGGCGCCGCCGAGGCGGGTGCGGGTGCTGCCGGTGAAGACAAAGAACGCGGCGAGGGCGCAGGCGACCGCGACGAGGGCCGCGATGGGTCCGGCCGCGATGGGCAACAGCGGTAGCGCGACGAGCGCACCGAGAAAGAGCGCGAGGCGGGCGGATTTCGGCGCGGGGCGCCCCATGGACACGGCCAACCCATCGCTGCGCGCCGGCGGCAGCATGTGCCAGTGCCACACCATGGCTGCGCGGCTTGCGGTGGCGATGGCGATAAGTGCCAGCGCGAGGGCTTCGGGCGGCAGGATGACGACGAGGGTCGCGAGCGCTGCGACTCGGACGAGGAGCGTATTGACGAGCGCGACGACGCCGAAAACACCGGTGCGGCTGTCCTTCATGATGGCGAGTGCGCGCTCCCGGTCGCGGCCGGCACCGAGCCCGTCGGCGGTATCGGCAAGACCATCCTCATGCAGCGCGCCGGTGATCATGAGCTGAAGCCCGACGATCAGCGATGCGGCGAGGAAGGACGGCGCGACAATGATGGCAAGCGCCGCAGCGATGAGAGCGACGGGAAGCGCGATGATCGCGCCGGCGATCGGGAAGGCCCGCACGGTGCGCGAGAGGCTGTGATCATCGCCATGGAAATGGCGCGCCGGGACCGGCAGGCGGCTCAGAAAGGCAATCGACCGGGCGATGTCGTCGATGAAGGCGCGCATGGGAATATCGACCGTGCTCCTGGCAGCTTTGGCCGGCGCCCTGGAGAGGCTGGGGCTTCCGAGCCGTTTTCGCGTTTTTGGACGGTGAACCGATATCCACATTGCCTTCAACGCATTCGTCAGTTGTGGCGAAGGCCGGATGCTTTTACCAGTGGCGCCGACTGTTGTTCCAAGGCCTCGTGCATCAGGCGAGGCAATAGAGGTTTGCCATGCCCGCCAATGCCACCGGACTGCCCTTCGACGATTTTCGCACGCTTCTCGCCAATCTGCCCGGCGCCGACCGTGCCGCCGTGGAGGCGGTGCGCGCGCGCGACGGCGAACTGACCAAGCCGCGTGGATCGCTCGGGCGGATGGAAGCGCTGGCGGAATGGCTGGCGGCCTGGACCGGCCGCGCGCCCGCGGTCAACCGGCCGCTGGTGGCCGTTTTCGCAGGCAATCACGGTGTGACGGAGGAGGGCGTCTCGCCGTTCCCGAGCGACGTGACGGCGCAAATGGTCTCGAATTTCGCCGCGGGTGGTGCGGCGATCAACCAGATCTGCGTCGCCTACGATCTCGGTCTCAAGGTGTTCGATCTGGCGCTGGAAGTGCCGACCGGCAACATCACGAAGGAAGCCGCGATGGACGAGCGCACCTGCGCGGCGACCATGGCCTTCGGCATGGAGGCGATCGCCGGCGGCACGGACCTGCTCTGCATCGGCGAGATGGGCATCGGCAACACGACGATCGCGGCGGCCATGTGCCACGGGCTCTATGGCGGCGAGGCGGAGGACTGGGTAGGGTCGGGCACGGGCGCGGAAGGCGACGTGCTGGCCCGCAAGATCGAGGCGGTAAAGGCGGCTGTCGCGCTGCATAAGGCACATCTTTCCGACCCGCTCGAGGTGCTGCGCCGGCTCGGTGGGCGCGAGATCGCCGCGATGGCGGGCGCCATTCTGGCGGCACGGGTGGAGCGTATCCCCGTCATCATCGACGGCTATGTGGCGACTGCGGCCGCCGCCGTTCTGCACAAGGCGAACCCGGCCGCGCTCGACCACTGCCTGATCGGCCACGTCTCGGCCGAGCCCGGCCATGCGCGCGTGATCGCCAAGCTCGACAAGACCCCGCTGCTGGCCATGGGCATGCGGCTTGGCGAAGGCACAGGCGCTGCACTCGCCGCCGGCATCGTCAAGGCCGCCGCGCTTTGTCATTCGGGCATGGCCACATTTGCGCAGGCTGGGGTCAGCGGGAAGGAGTGAGCCGCGGGGCGGTGCGATCGTAGGATCGACGCCTATGATGGAGCGGGTGTCGGTGATGGAACTTCGCGAGTGGCGTCAGGAGCGTAGGTCTCGTTCCAGGCTCAATGACCCGTGAGGAGGATGCGATGGTGACGACCAGGGTAGGCGGATGCCTTTGTGGGGCGGTGCGGTACAGTGTCGTGAGCGACGAGGCGCGTCCTATGCGGGGAATCTTTGCCTGTCATTGCGTCGAATGCCGCCGGCAGTCCGGGCATTATGTGGCGGCCACTGCGGCGAGCGATGACGCCTTGACGGTGACGGGCGGCGACAATCTGACGTGGTTTGCGGCGTCACCGGAGGCCAAGCGCGGGTTCTGCAGGATTTGCGGGTCGCTTCTGTTCTGGAAAGCGGACGCGCGTTCGTCGACCTCGATCATGGCGGGTAGCCTGGACGGGGCCACCGGGCTTATGATCGATCGTCATATCTTTGCGGCTGAAAAAGGCGATTATTACACGATCGACGATAACCGCCCGGTCTACGAGGATGCGGGGCCGTCCTGAAATAGCGAACAGTGCGTGGCTGTTTCCGCATCTTATGTGAACAATGAGCGTCGATTATCTTCCTTACAAAAGGAGGGTCCTATGACCGTTTTTCCAAGTCTCTTCATCTCGCATGGATCGCCCGACACGGCGATTGCAGATACTGCGGCTGCTGCCTTCATGCGCCGGTTCGCAGAGACGATGCCGAAGCCGAAGGCGATCGTTGTAGCGAGCGCGCATTTCGAAGTGGGCGGCGGTGTTGCCGTATCCGCCGATGCGAAGCCTGAGACGATCCACGATTTCGGCGGCTTCGACCGCGCGCTTTATGAAATCCACTACGATGCCCCGGGTGCGCCGGCGCTTGCCGAAGACATTGCGGCCGAGCTGACGGCGGCCGGCTTTCGCGCGCAGGCCGTGCACGGCCGCGGCTTCGACCACGGCACGTGGGTGCCGCTCAGCCTGATCTATCCGGATGCCGACATTCCCGTCGTGCAGGTCTCGGTCGATCCGACCAAGGATGCGGCATACCACATCGCGCTTGGCCAGGCTTTGGCGGGTCTGCGCGAGCGGGACGTTCTCGTGATCGGGTCAGGCTCGTTCACCCACAATCTCGGCGAGGCGTTCAAGCTGCTGCGGACCGGCCAACGGCAGGCGCCGGTGCCGGGCTGGGTCGAGGATTTCGTGACGTGGATGGACGATCGGATCCGGGCAGGCGACATCGAGGCTCTCAAGCGCTGGCGGCAGCAGGCGCCGTTTGCGGTGGAGAATCACCCGACGGACGAGCACCTGATGCCGCTCTTCGTCGCGATCGGCGCGGCGATCGGCAGGGAGACGCGTCGGTTCGATGCGCAAGCGCTGCACTCGAGCCAGGAATTCGGCGTGCTTTCGATGGATGCCTACGCATTTCATTGAAGATTGATCCTCGCACTCTAAAGTCTCCGGCGAAGGTCGGATGCCGCTCGATCCCTAGTGCGGAAATGGCCGGATCGATCACTGGCGTGCGAGGATTTCCATGAAGCGGCTGTTCTATGCCTTTCGCCATTCTCTGGCGGGCATTCGCTATGCGGCGGCGCATGAAGCCTCTTTCAGGCAGGAACTGATCCTGTTCTTTGCGGCGCTGCCGGTCGCGGTGCTCGTCAGCGACAGTCTGGTCATGCTGCTGGCGCTGATGGGAGCGATCGTCTTCATGATGATCGTCGAACTGCTGAACACGGCAGTGGAGGCGGTTTGCAACGGGCTGTCGCGCGACTACATGGAAGAGATCAAGATCGCCAAGGACTGCGGATCCGCCGCCGTTCTGTTCTCCGTGCTTTCGGCCGGCACCGTCTGGCTGAGCGCGCTTTACCTCAGATTTTTGGCTTGATGACCCGATGACACCCGATCTCACGCTATTTGCACGTGCCGGCCTGCCGGACGATTTGAAGCTGCTTCTTGCGAGATATCCGCGGGAAAGCTGGGGCCGGGATCATACGATCGGCCAGATGGGATCGTTCTGGCTGCAGCGCCACGACATGTTTCGCGAACTCGGTTCCGGCCTGGTGACCGCGACGCATGAGCTGCGCGAGGGCCGCATGGAAGCGGGTGCGTTTGCCGGCTGGTTCGTGCCGCGCATCAATTTCTTCCTGTCGCAGCTCGAAGGGCACCACCAGATCGAGGACCAGCATTATTTTCCGGTGTTCGCGGCGGCTGAATCCCGGCTGAAGCACGGCTTCGACCTGCTCGACGAAGACCATCACGTCATCCACGATCTGCTTGCCGCGAATGCACAATCGGCCCGCGGTTTCCTCGGTGGGCTGCAATCGGGTGGCGATGCGCTGAAGCGAGGCAGCGAGGACTATGCCAGGAACGCCGAGCAATTGCTCAAAGGCCTGCTCAGGCACCTGGAAGACGAGGAAGATCTGATCATTCCGCTGATACTGGATCGCGGAGAAGAGGCGCTCGGGGTTTCGTGATCAGGTGAGACAGGCGAAGGCCTGCCATGCCGTCGCAGACGATCATTTCGATTTGGCGGAACGGTCCTGCATCCGCTAGAAAGCGGCAGCGACTTTAAAGTGCCCAGAACAGGTTCCGCATGACGTCCCGTCCCGACCGACTGAAGATTGCCGTCGTCCAGCTCAATCCGATCGTCGGTGATGTGGCCGGCAATCTGGAAAAGGCGCGGGGTGCGCGGCGTGAGGCAGGAGCCCAAGGCGCCGATCTCGTTTTCTTTACCGAGCTGTTCATCGCCGGCTATCCGCCGGAAGATCTGGTGTTGAAGCCGGCGTTCCTCGCGGCGTGCGCGCAGGCCGTCGAGGCGCTGGCAGGCGATACAGCCGATGGCGGCCCAGGGATTGTGATCGGCTATCCACGCGTCGACGACCATGGGCGCTACAATTCCATCGCCGTGCTGGACGGCGGCCGGGTGATCGCGACGCGCGACAAGGTGGACCTGCCGAATTACGGCGAGTTCGACGAGAAGCGGGTGTTTCAGGCGGGGCCGATGCCGGGGCCGGTGGGCTTTCGCGGCGTGCGGATCGGCATTCCGATCTGCGAGGACATCTGGGGCGATCTGTCCGTCTGCGAGACGCTGGCCGAAAGTGGCGCGGAGATGATCCTCGTGCCCAACGGCTCGCCCTATTATCGCGGCAAGATGGATGTGCGCCAGCAGGTGGTGATCCGCCAGGTGATCGAGAGCGGGCTGCCGGTGCTTTATGCAAACCAGGTGGGCGGGCAGGACGAACTGGTCTTCGACGGCGGCTCATTCGCGATCAATGCCGACAAGCAGTTGGCGTTTCAGCTCGGCCAGTTCGAGGAGACGGTGGCGCTGACGGAATGGGTGCGCGAAGGCGATGAATGGCGCTGCGCGGCGGGACCGGTCGCGCCGTTGCCGGACAGGCTGGAGGCGGACTACACCGCCTGCATGGTGGGCCTGCGCGACTATGTGGAGAAGAACGGGTTCAAGCAGGTCGTGCTGGGCCTGTCCGGCGGGATCGACTCGGCGATCTGCACGGCGCTTGCCGTCGATGCGCTCGGCCATGAGCGCGTGCGCACCGTAATGCTGCCTTATCGCTACACGGCGGAAAGCTCGCTGACGGACGCGGAGGCCTGCGCCAAAGCGCTGAACACGCGCTACGACGTGGTGCCGATCGCCGAGCCGGTGGAAGGGTTTACGGCCGCGCTCGAAAGCATTTTCGAAGGCACCGAAGAGGGCATCACGGAAGAAAATCTGCAGAGCCGGACGCGCGGCGTGATCCTGATGGCGCTTTCCAACAAGTTCGGCTCGATGGTGGTGACGACGGGCAACAAGTCGGAGATGTCGGTCGGCTACGCCACGCTTTACGGCGACATGAATGGCGGCTTCAACCCGATCAAGGACCTCTACAAGACCGAGGTCTACCAGCTGTCGCGCTGGCGCAATTCGAACAAGCCGAAGGGTGCGCGCGGACCGTCAGGCGAGGTGATCCCGGTTTCGATCATCGACAAGGCGCCGTCGGCGGAATTGCGCGAAAACCAGACGGACCAGGATTCGCTGCCGGACTACGCCGTGCTGGACGACATTCTGGAGTGCCTGGTGGAAGGCGAAATGGCGACGGAGACGATCGTCGCGCGCGGCCATGACGAGGCGCTTGTTCACCGTATCGAGCACCTGCTCTACATCGCCGAATACAAGCGTCGCCAATCGGCGCCGGGCGTGAAGATCACGCGCAAGAATTTCGGCCGCGATCGGCGCTACCCGATCACCAACCGGTTTCGCGACAGGGGGTAATCACGCCTCGGCCTTTTGCGCGCGGGTCGTCATGGCGACGCCGGCGGCGATGATCAGTGCGCCGATCCAGGTGAGCAGCGAGTAGCGCTCGCCGAGGAAGACGACGCCAGCGAAGAGGCCAACGGCAGCGGCGACGTAGCCGATCTGGCTGAGATAGACCGGGCCGCCAACCGATTGCAGGCGGAAGAAGAAGATGAACATCGCCGAGGCGCTCGCAACCTGCGCCGCGACGACGAGCGGGATCGTGCCGAGAACCGGCAGGACGGCGATGTCGCCGGTGACGAGCAGGCCAACCAGAAGAACGAGTGCAGCAGCGAGATGGCTGCCGGCCGCGAGCTCGATCGGGCCGGCATCCTTCGGCCAGTCGATCGTGCGGTAGATGTTGCCGGCGGCGAGGCTGACGGGAATGAGCAGGCCGATTGCGACCCAGAACAGGCTTGCGGGCTCGCTGGCCTCTCCGCGCGTGATGGCGACGAGCAGCGCGCCGACGAAGCCGACGGCGATGCCCGCCATGCCGAGGCCGTTCGGTTTGCGCACGCCAAGCAGGATCGAGAGCAGAAGCGTCAGCACCGGTGAGAGCGTGAACATGATGCCCGTGTAGCCGGCACCGAGATGGGGCACGGCGGAAAACATCAGGAGGTTCGGGATCGCGTAGGAGATGATCGCCGCGAGGAAGAAGTAGCGCAGTTTCGCCGCACCGAGCCCGATGCGCCCGCCACGGGCAAGGAGCCCTGCGAGCAACAGCGTGCCGGCGCCGAACGAGATGACGAAGGACCAGAGAAGCGGTGGCGCGCCTGCGAGCGTCGCGACCTTGCCGAGCGGCGGCGTCGCACCGAGCAGGAGCCCGGTGACGACGAGGAGGCCGAAGACGGATCGCCAGAGTGCGGTCATTGGAGGGTTCGCTTCAGCGCTTCAGAATGAGGCGCATCAGCTCTTCAACTGGTAGCCGGTCTTGAAGATCCACCAGACGACGGAGAGGGCTGCGACCAGGAAGAAGAGGATTGCGGCGACCGACCAGACGAGGCTGACGTCGGAGACTTCGAAGAAAGACCAGCGGAAGCCCGAGATCAGGTAGAGAACCGGGTTGAACAGCGTGACGTTCTGCCAGAAGGGCGGCAGCATATCGATCGAGTAGAACGAGCCGCCGAGGAAGACGAGCGGCGTGATGACGAGCAGCGGTACAAGCTGCAGCTTCTCGAAGTTGTCCGCCCAGATGCCGATGATGAAGCCGATCAGCGAGAAGGTGAAGGCGGTCAGCAGCAGGAACGCGATCATCCAGAACGGGTGCGCGATGCGCAGATCGACGAAGAGCGCGGCGGTGGCGAGGATGATGACGCCGAGGATGATCGACTTCGTCGCGCCGGCACCGACATAGCCGAGTACGATCTCGAAGAACGAGACCGGTGCCGACAGGAGTTCGTAGATCGTGCCGGTGAATTTGGGGAAGTAGATGCCGAAGGCCGCGGCCGAGACGCTCTGTTGGAGCAGCGTCAGCATGATGAGGCCCGGCACGATGAAGGCGCCATAGGACACGCCGCCGACGGTTTCGATGCGCGAGCCGATCGCGGCACCGAAGACGACGAAATAGAGCGACGTGGAGATGACCGGCGAGATGATGCTTTGCAGCACCGTGCGCTTCCAGCGGTTCATCTCGAACATGTAGATGGATTTGACGGCCTGGAAATTCACTGCTGTTCCTTCACGAGGCTGACGAAGATGTCTTCGAGCGAGCTCTGGTGGGTATCCAGATCGCGGACGCGGATGCCGGCCTGCTGGAGATCGGCGAGGAGCGCCGTGATGCGGGTGCGTTCGCCCTGACGGTCGAAGGTATAGACGAGGGTGCGGCCCTCATCGTTCAGTTCCAGGTTATAAGTCGCGAGGCTTTCCGGCACGAACGCCAGCGGCTCGCGGACTTCGAGCTTCAGCTGCTTGACGCCGAGTTTGCGCATCAGATCGGCCTTGCGCTCTACGAGAAGAAGACGACCCTGCGAGATGATGCCGATGCGATCGGCCATCTCCTCGGCTTCCTCAATATAGTGCGTGGTGAGGATGATGGTGACGCCGGATTCGCGCAGCTTGCGGATGACCTCCCACATGTCCTTGCGCAGCGAGACGTCGACGCCGGCGGTCGGTTCGTCGAGGAAGAGGATGTCGGGCTCGTGCGACAGCGCCTTGGCGATCAACACGCGGCGCTTCATGCCGCCTGACAGTTCGCGCAGCTTGTTGTCGCGCTTGTCGTAGAGCGAGAGGTCCTTGAGGATCTTCTCGATATAGGTCGGGTTCGGTGCCTTGCCGAAAAGGCCGCGGGTGAACGAGACGGTGTCGAAGACCGATTCAAACTGATCGGTCGTCAGTTCCTGAGGGACGAGGCCAATCATGGAGCGGGCGGCGCGATAGTCGCGCACGATGTCATGGCCGCCGACGGTGACGGCGCCATCGCTCGCATTGACGATGCCGCAGATGATCGAAATCAGCGTCGTCTTGCCCGCGCCATTGGGGCCAAGCAGCGCGAAAATTTCGCCGCGAGCGATCTCGAGATCGATGCCCTTGAGGGCCTCGAAACCGGAATCGTATTTCTTGGAAAGGCGGGAGACGGCAATGATCGGCTGCATGCGGCGCAATTTATGCTCAAACCATGCGAATGCAATGTGCCGCCCAGCGAAAAGCATTGGTTTGACGATGCGAAGGTACTGGCACCCGGCGAAGGGCTCCACCGGATGATGATGAGCGCTGCCGCGCCATTGAATTGCTGAGCAAGCGACCGTATATGAAGACCAATGACGCGCCCGATTCTTGCGGGACGATGGCCGATTATTTCTCGGTCAACCTCATTTGGCCTTCCACGGACGTCCGACCCTCGAAGCGACACTCGTTTCCCTCGTCGGCGCCGCCCGGACATTCCGGGCCCTGTCACAGCGACAGGTCGGCGTTTCTTCAACGCCTCGTCGGGCCAAGAACTCAACGGGAATGCCCTGGGCTATGCCAGGACTTCCAAGATAGCCGGTATCCGCGACGGCGGGATCGGGATTGGAGCACCATTGCAAGTACTTGTCAGAGACAACAACGTCGAGCAGGCCATGCGTGCGCTGAAGAAGAAGCTGCAGCGCGAAGGTCTTTTCCGCGAGATGAAGCAGCGCCAGGCTTACGAAAAGCCATCCGAGCGCCGGGCCCGCGAAAAGGCACAGGCGATCCGCCGCGTTCGCAAGGCGGCCCGCAAGCAGGCACAGCGCGAAGGCCTGCTGCCGCGCACCGGCGGCGCACGACGCTAGGACTTTTCGGGCAGGGCGCTCACGTTAACGTTTCGTTAACCATTTGCGCCTTAGCCTGACATATCCGCTGATTTGGCCTTCGCAGCCTGCGGCGGATGACTGAGATTGACGCGCCGTTGCTGACCACGGATGTACTGGCAGCACGGTGCGTGATCTCGACTTTTGAGCGCCTCAGGGGCGTACCCATCGATGGTGGGCCGATCGAACGGGGGAAACCCCGTTTTTTTGTGCCTTGCCGAAGCCGATCGCAGGGTGGTCGCGGCGCTGCCAGCCTTGCGGGCGCGGGCAATCTCGAATAACCGACATCGCCATGAAGACATTCGAACGCATGCCCGTCGCCGTCCGTTTCGCGCCTTCGCCGACCGGATATATCCATATCGGCAATGCCCGGACCGCGCTCTACAACTGGCTTTATGCCAAGCAGCACGGCGGCGAGTTCATTCTTCGTTTCGACGACACGGACCAGGCGCGTTCCAAGACGGAATATGCGGAGGCGATCGTACGCGATCTGGAGTGGCTTGGGATCAGGCCCGACCGGATCGAGTACCAGTCGAAACGCTTTCCGATCTATGACGCGGCGGTGGCCAAGCTGAAGGATGCTGGCCTGCTCTATGCCTGCTACGAGACGGCCGAGGAACTGGAGCGCAAGCGCAAGCTACGGCTCGCGCGGCGGCTGCCGCCGGTTTATGGCCGCGACGCGCTGAAGCTGTCGCACGAGGAGCGCGCGGCGCTCGAGGCGGACGGGCGCACTCCGCACTGGCGCTTCCTGCTGCCGAATTTCGAGAGCGATCCGTTCGAAACGCGCCGCACCGAAATCCACTGGGACGATGTGGTGCGTGGCCACCAGACCGTCGACCTTGCTTCCATGTCGGATCCGGTGCTGGTGCGCGAAGACGGCACCTATCTCTACACGCTGCCGTCGGTCGTCGACGACATCGAGATGGGGATCAGCCATGTGATCCGCGGCGATGACCATGTGACGAACACGGGCGCGCAGATTGCGTTGTTCCACGCGTTGGGCGAAGAGGCGCCGGACTTCGGCCATCACAACCTGCTGACGACGGCCTCCGGTGAGGGGCTGTCCAAGCGCACCGGGGCGCTGTCGCTCGGCTCGCTGAGGGAACGCGGGTTCGAGCCGATGGCGGCGGCGTCGCTGGCGATCCTGATCGGATCGTCGGAAAGCGTGTCGGCCGTGCGCTCGATGGATGCTCTGCAGGAGCAGTTCGATCCGGCGAACGCATCGAAATCGTCGGCAAAATTCGATCCGGAGGAACTGACGGCGCTCAACAGGACGCTGGTGCATCAGCTGGAGTTTGCGGATGTTCGGGACAGGCTTCAAGCGCTCGGCATTGAAGGCGAGAAGGCGGAGGCGTTCTGGCAGGTGATCCGCGGCAATCTGGACTTCGTCCCGGATGCCGGTGCCTGGTGGCAGATCGTGACGGACGGGCCGATGCGAGACGGCGAGGCCGAACTCACAGGCGAGGATCTCGATTATGCCCGGCAGGCTTTCGACAGCGCGCCGGCCGGCCCATGGGATGGGACGACCTGGAAGCTTTGGACCGATCAGCTGAAAGCGGATACGGGGCGCAAGGGCCGAAATCTCTTCATGCCGCTGCGCATCGCGATCACGGGAAGAACGTCGGGACCGGAGATGTCAGATCTATTGCCTCTGATTGGTCCGGAAGGAATTGCGGCCCGACGACCCTGACGTTGCGCTCCTGAAGGCGCTCGTCCAGATCGACCAGTTCACGCTCTTCGGCCGGCTTGATCGGCTCGGCAACGACGGGTGCGGGCGCTTGCGGCGCGGGGATCGTCAGCGTGGACCGCTGCTCGTTCGATGACGGAGCGGGAGGCGCTGCCGGCATGATTTCGATGACGCTGGAATGATCGTTGGAGGCGGTGTGGAACTGGCTGTAGCTTGCGGCCTCGCGCACCGGCTCCACCTGACAGCCATAGGCGGCGAGTTCGGCGCGGATTGCCGACGGATCCGAGTAGATGACGGACTGGCGCAGGGCGTCACGCTCTTGCTGGAGGAAGGCGATCTCGTTTTCGATGGATGCCGCCTCGGCTTCGAGCGGGCCGCACACATTTCCTTCGCCGCCGCGATAGACCGTGACCGAATTGCCGCAGCCGGCATGATGCAGCTCAAGCGCGATCTCACCGAGTGTCTGCTTCGCCTGCGCGAGGTAGACATCGACGGTGGTGTTGGTCGTCTGGCCGGTCGAGAGCGCCAGATCGTGATGAAGAGCCGCGCAGATGTCGGCGCTTTCGGCAAAGGCCGTTGTGGAAGTCGTCAGAACGGCACCGGCCAGCAGCGCCGCAACGCCCGTTGCGATCGGTTTCATTTTTGTACCCGCCTGTCTTGATCCGCCGGTTTTACCGACTGCGGCGATGGCCGCCAAGCGACATCGCGTTTTAGCCTTAATGCGGCAGAGCGGATTTTGTTGCGTCGGATAAAGAACAGGACCCAGCTGGTGCAAAAATGCCAGCTGGATCCTGTGAAATTCAGTGAGGCTGCGACGCTTCCACGACGGCGAGCGTTGCCATGTTGACCACGCCGCGCGAGGTGACGGACGGCGTGAGGATGTGCGCCGGCTGGGCAGTGCCGAGCAGGATGGGACCGACATGCAGCGCGTCGGTCATCGTCTTGACGACGCCGAGCGTGATGTTGGCGGCATCGAGGTTCGGGAAGACCAGGAGATTGGCCTCGCCGCTGAGGCCGCTGCTCGGCATGACGCGCTGTCGCAGCACGGCGGAAATCGCCGAATCGCCGTGCATTTCGCCATCGGCCTCGAGGTCCGGATCGAGCTTGCGGACCAGTTCGGTGGCGCGGCGCATTTTCTCGGCGCTCGCGGAATCGCGCGAGCCGAAGTTCGAATGCGAGACGAGGGCCGCGCGCGGCTCAATGCCGAAACGTCGGATCTCGTTGGCTGCCATGATGGTGGTTTCAGCCAGTTCTTCCGCACTTGGATCGTAGGACACATAGGTGTCGGTGAAGAAGGTGGCGCCGCGCTGCGAGATCAGCAGGCTGAGGGCCGAATAGTCGATGACGCCTTCGCGCTTGCCGATGATCTGGCTGATGTCACGCAGATGGCGGGCGTAGCGGCCTTCCAGTCCGCAGATGAGCGCATCGGCCTCGCCGCGGCGGAGCGCGAGCGCGGCGATCACCGTGGCGTTTGTGCGCACGGTCGTGCGGGCAGCTTCGGGCGTGACACCCTTGCGGCCGACGAGCGCGAAATATTCGTCGACATAATCACGGTAGCGCGGATCGTCTTCCGGGTTGATGAGGTCGAAATCGGTGCCGGGGCGTACGCGCAGGCCATAGCGGCGCAGACGCACGTCAATGATCGCTGGACGACCGATGAGGGTCGGTCGTGCGAGGCCCTCCTCGACAAGAACCTGGATGGCGCGCAGCACGCGCTCGTCCTCGCCTTCGGCAAAGATGACGCGCTTCTTCTCGGCGGCCTTGGCGGCGGAAAACACCGGTTTCATGATGAGGCCGGAGCGGAAGACGAAACGGTTCAGCTCATCCATATAGGCTTCGAAGTCGGCGATCGGGCGGCGGGCGACGCCGGTTTCGGCGGCAGCCTTGGCGACAGCCGGCGCGATGCGCAGGATGAGACGCGGATCGAAGGGCGAGGGGATGAGATAGTCCGGTCCGAAGACCGGGGTGTCGCCCGAATAGGCGCGGGCGGCGACGTCCGACGGTTCCTCGCGCGCAAGGCCGGCGATGGCACGCACGGCAGCGAGCTTCATCTCCTCATTGATCGTGCGGGCGCCGCAATCGAGCGCGCCGCGGAAGATGTAGGGGAAGCAAAGCACGTTGTTGACCTGGTTCGGATAGTCCGACCGGCCGGTGCAGATCATCGCGTCGGGCTGAGCGGCGCGTGCCTCGTCGGGCATGATTTCAGGCGTGGGATTGGCGAGCGCCATGATCAGCGGCTTCTCGGCCATGTCCGCCAGCATCTCGGCATTGAGCACGCCGGCTGCGGAGAGGCCGAGGAAGACATCGGCACCGCTGATCGATTCGATCAGCTTGCGCTTGTCGGAGGGCTGGGCGTAGACGGCCTTCCACTCGTCCATCAGCGCGGTGCGGCCCTCATAGACGAGGCCTTCGAGATCGTGGACCCAGATGTTTTCACGCTTCGCGCCAAGTGCCACCAGCAGGTTGAGGCAGGCGAGTGCGGCGGCACCGGCGCCGGCGGTGACGATCTTGACGTTCTCGATCGACTTGCCGGCGAGCTCGAGGCCGTTGAGGATTGCGGCGGCGACGATGATTGCCGTGCCGTGCTGGTCGTCGTGGAAGACGGGGATGTCCATCTTGTCGCGCAGCTGGCGTTCGACCTCGAAGCACTCCGGCGCCTTGATGTCTTCGAGATTGATGCCGCCGAAGGTGGGCTCGAGCGCCGAGATGACCGTGACCATGCGGTCGACTTCCTGCGCATCGATCTCGATGTCAAAGACGTCGATGCCGGCGAACTTCTTGAAGAGGACGGCCTTGCCTTCCATCACGGGCTTGGAAGCGAGCGGGCCGATGGCGCCGAGGCCGAGCACGGCCGTGCCGTTGGAGACGACGGCAACGAGGTTCGCGCGGCTCGTATAGTCGGCGGCGCGATCGGGATTGTCGCGAATGGCGAGGCAGGGTGCGGCGACGCCCGGCGAATAGGCCAGTGCCAGATCGCGCTGGTTGCCGAGCGGCTTGGTGGCCTGGATCTCGAGCTTACCCGGGCGCGGATAGCGGTGATAGAAGAGCGCGTTCTCGTCGAGATCGCCGGACGCCGGTTTGTTGCGATCCGTCTTGGGTCCGTTCTGATCCTTCAAAGTCATAGCGCGCTCACGTCCTGCCTGCCGAATACAATGGTGCGGGGCGCGCACCGCTTCGCCCGCCCGCGCGATGGTCCGGAGTGTCTTGCGGATAAGTGTCGCCGCTGTCCAGTCTGACGACGATGTTTCCGCCATTTCCGGCCGATGTCATCCAACTGAAACAGGACTCTGATTATCCGTGCGCATGAAGCCAGAGGATGCGACATGTCACAGGACACGAATGAAGCCGCCGTGCGCCGCTTTCGAACGCTCTTCATCTCCGATGTGCATCTTGGTTCGAAGTCGGCCAAGGCGGACCATCTCATCGACTTCCTCCGGTATCACGAGGCCGAGACGATCGTTCTGATCGGCGATATCGTCGATGGATGGCGGCTGAAGCGCAGCTGGTACTGGCCGCAGGATGCCAACGACGTGGTGCAGAAGCTGTTGCGCAAGGCGCGCAAGGGCACGCGCATCATCTACATCCCCGGCAATCACGACGAGTTCCTGCGCGATTTTCCCGGCATTCATTTCGGTGGAATCGAGGTGAAGACGAACACGATCCACCAGGCGGCCGACGGCAAGCGCTATCTCGTGCTGCATGGCGACGAGTTCGACGTGGTGGTGCGCCATGCCCGGTTCCTCGCCTATCTCGGCGACTGGGCCTATGACGCGGCGCTCGGCATCAACATCGTCCTGAACGTTCTGCGGCGTCGCATCGGCATGCCGTACTGGTCGTTTTCGGCCTGGGCGAAACACCGGGTGAAACAGGCGGTGAACTTCATCGGCGAATTCCAGAAAGTGGTGGCGGAAGAAGCGCGCCGGCACGAGGTCGACGGGGTGATCTGCGGCCACATCCACCATGCGGCGATCGAGGATATGGACGGAATCACCTATATCAACAGCGGCGACTGGGTGGAGAGCTGCACCGCGATCGGCGAGACGCTCGACGGCGAGATGACGCTTCTGACGTGGCGGGTGCTGCGCGCCGAAACCACGCCGACGACCACGCCGCCCCTGCTCGCGCCGCCGGTTGCCCAGGTCAAATTGCGGGAGGTGGAGGCGGCCTGAGCGAAGGCTCAGCGCAGCTTGCCACTGAAGAAGAGCATGAAGGCCTCGGTTTCGTCCTCAAAGGCTACTTCATTGCGGCCGGCCTTCTCTATGCTCGACAAGGCGAGGCGGAGCTTCGCGAGGATGGCCGGATCTGATTGATCGCGGATCGCCACCTTCAGCATGGCGCGAAATTTCATGATCTGAACCTTGTCGTCTTCGGTCGGCACGACGTCGTCCCCCGCCTGTCGCAGGTAATGAAGCAGATCGCCGGATCGAAGGAAACGACGAAGGCGCTTGGCGATGTTTGCCGCTTGGCTCAGCCCGCGGGACTCGTGTAACGGTCGCGCCATCTCATGCGGTGGCTGGCGTTGCGCCGGCAGTCGCTGGCGAAAGGCGGGCGATGCAGGGTGATAAGGCCAGTTCCGGGGCGATCGAGACGGCGCCGCCTGCTTTTGCGCTTCGCGCCGGGGTGGGGTTCTTCGGCACCTTTCTCGCCTTCGGGATCATGCTCCCGTATTTCCCTGTCTGGCTGAAATCGCTGTCGCTCGAAGACTGGCAGATCGGGCTCTTGCTGTCCTTGCCGATGTTCGTTCGCATTTTGACGACGCCGCTGATTGCCGCCTATGCCGACCGCGCGGCCGACCGGGCGCATGTGCTGATCCTGACCGCCTTCCTATCGATCCTTGTGACGGCGCTGCTTTTCGTCGTGGATGGCTTCTGGATGCTGCTCATCGTCGTGCTGGCGCAGGCGATCGTGGTTGCGCCGCATGTGGTGATCATCGATTCGATCACCATCACCGGGGTGCGGCGGTACCGGACGGATTATGCCCGGGTGCGGCTTTGGGGCTCTGTCGCCTTCGTTGTCGCCAATGTCATCGGCGGCTATGTGATTGCGCGGCAAGGGGCGGGCGCGGTCCTGCCGCTTCTGATCCTTGGCCAGATCACGACCTTCGGGGCGGCGCTGATGGTGCCGCGGGTCGGGCAGCCGCGTCGGCCTTCAGCGCTCGCAAGCGGCACTCAGGCCGGGCTGCTCACCAACCGGCCGTTCGTCGTGATGTTGATCGGCGGGGCAACGATCCATGCCAGCCACGCGATGCTTTACGGGTTCTCGGCCATCTACTGGGGCCAGCTCGGTTATTCGGGCACGGTCATCGGCGCGCTCTGGGCGACGGGTGTTGTCGCGGAAGTTGCGCTGTTCCAGGTGTCGCGTCGGCTGATCGGCCATATCGACGTGACGCGGATCATCGTGGTCGGCGGGCTGATTGCCGCGCTGCGCTGGGCGCTTTTCCCGATCGATCTTGGTGCCGGCTGGTATTTCGCGATGCAGCTTCTGCACGCCGGCAGCTTCTCCGTCGTGTTTCTCGGCATGCAGCGGTTGATCGTGATGCATATGGGCGAAGAAAAGGAGGCGGGCGCGCAGGGCCTGTTCTTCATGGCGAGCGGTGCGACCATGGCGACGGCTATGGTGCTGTCCGGTTATCTGTTTGACCGATTCGGTGGAACCGCATTTGTTGCAATGGCGTTATTGGCTCTAATGGGCATTGCGTGCCACCTCGCGGGCCGGTCAATGCAGCGTCCATAAGCTCTTGCAGATGCAGGCGGGCAACGCCGGTTTCAAAAAAGACATGAAGGCTGTTCAAACGCCTGTGACCCGGTGTCATGTGCGCGTGACAGTGAAGAATTGAGCGGATAAGGCTTCGCGAATGGTGGATGCTATCGTCAATCCCGGACATGCTGATGACGCAGCCCCGCGCAGCTCTGCGCGCGGCGCGGATACCAGCATCATGGGCAAGGCGCGCCTCGACATTCGCGACGAGGCAGATGGCACCGTACGGCTGGCGATGTCCGACGACTGGCGCCACCATGGGGTAAAGGAGGTTAATGCCGCCTTAACCGACTTCCAGGCCAGCACCAATGCGCGCGCCGTCATCGTCGACATGAGCGCCGTGAGCCAAATGGACACCGCCGGCGCCTGGCTGGTGCGGCGCCTGCAGGCGCAGATGCGTGCCAAGCGCATCGGTTTTTCGGTGGAAGGCGCCGACGAGACTGAAAAGGCGCTTCTCGTCGCCGTGCCGGAAGAGTTGCATGACGGCCGGACGCCAAAGAAGGAAAAGCCGCTTTTCGAGCGCTTCTTCGAGCCTACCGGCAAGGTCGTCTACGCGGTCTATGACGACATCGTCGCGTCTCTGTTCATTCTCGGCTCGGCCGTGCGCGGCGCGCAGGAGAAGCTTGAGAAGAACGCGCGCGTTTCGCCGGCCGCGATCGTGTCGCAGATCGACCATATGGGCGTGCGCGCCGTTCCGATCATCGCGCTGATGTCGTTCCTCATCGGCGCGATCATCGCGCAGCAGGGCGCGTTCCAGCTGCGCTATTTCGGTGCGGAGCTGTTCGTGGTCGACCTCGTCGGCATTCTGCAGCTGCGCGAGATCGGCGTGCTTTTGACCGCGATCATGATTGCCGGCCGCTCCGGCAGCGCCATCACGGCCGAAATCGGCTCGATGAAGATGCGCGAGGAGGTCGACGCGCTGAAGGTGATGGGCCTGAACCCCATCGGCGTGCTGATCTTCCCAAGGCTCGTGGCGCTGACGATCGCGTTGCCGCTTCTGACGGTCATTGCCAATTTCTCCGCCCTTTTTGGTGCCGGCGTCGTCGCCTGGAGCTATTCGGGGATCACGCCCGATACGTTCCTTGCGCGTCTGCAGGAAGCGGCCGACGTATCGACGCTGATCGCCGGGATGATCAAGGCGCCGTTCATGGCGCTGATCATCGGCATCGTCGCTTCGGTGGAAGGCATGAAGGTCGGCGGCAGCGCCGAATCGCTTGGCCGGCACGTCACCGCTGCGGTGGTGAAGGCGATCTTCGTCGTCATCCTGGTCGATGGCCTCTTCGCTATCTTCTACGCCGCAATCGATTTCTGAGGAGCCTCGATGTCCGACACGACAGACATGCAGGCGACGGATGCGAGCGGGGCGAGCCGCAAGACGGTGTTGTCCGTGCGTGGCGTCAATGTTTCCTTCGGCAGCAACACGGTGCTGAAGGATCTCGATCTCGACGTCTATCGCGGTGAAATCCTGGGCTTCATCGGGCCTTCGGGCACGGGCAAGTCGGTGCTCATGCGCACCGTGCTGAAGCTTCTGCCGCGCCAGAGCGGCAAGGTCTGGATCCTCGGGCACGATTACGAGAACGTGTCGGACGCCGAACGCATGGCGCTCGACATGCGGCTCGGCGTGCTGTTCCAGCAGGGGGCGCTGTTTTCGTCGCTGACGGTGCGCGAGAACATCCAGGTGCCGATGCGGGAATATCTCGATCTGCCGCAATCGCTGATGGACGAACTCACCATGCTCAAGATCGAGATGGTGGGCCTCGCGCCGCAGGCGGCGGACCGGTATCCGTCGGAGCTTTCGGGCGGGATGATCAAGCGCGCGGCGTTGGCGCGGGCCTTGGCGCTCGATCCGGATCTCGTCTTTCTGGACGAGCCCACATCGGGCCTCGACCCGATCGGTGCGGCGGAATTCGACGAGCTGATCGCGCGCCTGCGCGATACGCTGGGTCTCACCGTCTATATGGTGACCCACGACCTCGACAGCCTGTTTTCCGTTTGCGACCGCATTGCGGTGCTGGGGGACAAGAAGGTCAAGGCGCAGGGCACGATCGAAGAGATGCTGGCCTTCGACGACGAATGGATCCAGTCCTATTTCCACGGCAAGCGGGCGCGCTCGATCGTCCGCAAAGACGGACAGCCGAACCGAGCCGGCGCCGATGCCGGAACGATGAACGGATAGAAGCAGTATGGAAACAAGAGCCAACTACGCCATTGTCGGCCTGTTCACGGTCCTCGTGCTCGTCGCCTCCTTCGGATTCGTCTATTGGATGACGAATTACGGCAACCAAAGCCAGATGGCGCCGCTGAACGTGCGCATTCCGGGCTCGGCCAACGGCTTGAGCGTGGGATCGCCGGTGCGCTTCAACGGCATCTCGGTCGGCTCCGTGCGCGGACTGACGATTGACGAGAACGACGCAAGCTTCGTCGTGGCGCGGACCGATGTGCGCGCCGATGCGCCCGTGACGGAAGCCACGCAGGCCATTCTGGAGATCCAGGGCCTGACGGGCGCTGCCTATATCGAGCTGAGCGCGGGACAGGCGCCGGGACAGCAAAACATTCTGCTCGAGGCAATGGACAGCGGCGTGCCGGCGCAGTTGACGGCCGATCCTTCGAGCGTGACCAACCTTTTGTCGACGGCCGACCAGATCCTGACGCGCGCCAATGACGTGGTGGAAGAAATCGAGGGCTTCGTCGTCGATGCGCGCGGACCGCTGACCAACACGCTGCGCAACACCGAGACCTTCTCGCGTGCGCTGACCGACAATGCCGATAATATCGACCAGTTCCTGCAGAGCGTCGGCGCTCTGTCCTCCACGTTCGAAGGGCTTTCCGGCCGGCTGGACACGACGATGGCTGCCGCCGAGCAGCTGATGACCTCGATCGACGGCCAGAAGATCGATTCCATCCTTACCAATGTCGACACCGTGACCGCCAATCTGTCGGTGGCGTCCGGCGACGTCACGGAAGTCGTGGCGAGTTTCCGCGACACGGTGGCGACCTTCGAGAACTTTGCTACGACTGCCGGCGCCTCGATCGAACGCGTCGACCAGATCGTCGGCAATGTCGACCAGATCATCGCCAGCGTTGATGCAGCCCAGGTTGGCCTCTTCGTGGACAACATCTCGGCTGCAAGCGCCGACGCCCGTGCAGCGATCGAGAACACGGCGCAGATTACCGAGCGCTTCAATGCACGCGGCGAGGATGTCGACCGTTTCATCAGCGACGTGACGGAGATGGCCGACCGGCTGAACGCGGTTTCGACCCGCGTCGACAGTGTGGTGGCAAAGGTGGATACCGCGCTTGGCGAGGGAGATGTGCGCAACCTGCTGGCCGATGTGCAGCAGGCCGTACAGTCGTTCACCGCCGTTGCTTCGGCGATCGATTCCACTCAGGTGAACCAGGCACTGACCGACATCGCATCCGCCAGCGACAGCGTGCGCCAGGCAGCTGAGGACACGCGGCGCGTGACGGGAAGCTTCGCGGCCCGCGAAGGCGACATCGATGCCTTCATCTCCGATGTGACGCAGATGGCGGACCGGCTGAACGCCGCCTCGGTGCGAGTCGATGGCGTGCTCGCCAAGGTCGACGGGTTCCTGGGCGAGGGCGATGCCTCCAACCTGCTTGCCGAAGCGGAAGCGGCGATCGCCTCGTTCCGCAGCGTGGCCGACAACATCAATGGACGCGTCGGGCCGATCGCGGAGAATTTGGAGCGCTTCTCCAACAGCGGCCTGCGTGACGTGGAATCCCTGATCGTGGAGACCCGCCGTTCGATCAATCGGATCGAGCGGAGCATCTCCTCCATCGAGCGCAACCCGCAGCGTCTGCTGTTCGGTGGCGACGACGTGCAGCAATTCGACGGCCGGGTGCGCCGCTGATGCGAAACGGACAGCAAGATCGGCGAGGGGAACGCGCTTGCGTCACCCTCGGACACTCCCTTTTTCCGGCGGCCACTGCCTGCGGCGCCGACTGCCTTTTGATGAAAGGATTTCTCGTTTGCTGAAGCGTTTCCTGTCGATCATCGCCGTTGCGGCAGCGCTTTCGGGCTGCGCCGGCCTTCCCGGTTTCTCCACTCCGAACGACACGTTCGCCCTGACCTCGCCACCGGCCGCGCCAGCCGTGCCGGCGGCGCAGCGACGCCAGCTGCTCATTCAGGAGCCGAGCGCGCTGAAGCTGCTCGACAGCGAACAGATCGTCGTTCGCGTTTCGGATTCTGAGGTGCAGTATCTCACCAATTCGCAGTGGAACGACCGCCTGCCGCGGATCGTGGAATCGAAGCTCATCGAAGCGTTCGAGAACACCGGCCAGCTTGGCGGCGTCGGGCGCTCGGGCGACGGCCTTGCGATCGACTTCCAGCTTCTGACCAATATCCGCAGCTTCGAGGTGTTGGCCTACGGCTCGCCGCGCGCCAATGTGGAGCTGTCGCTGCGCCTCATCAACGACCGCGACGGCACCGTCATCGCCCAGCGCGTCTTCACCGGCAGCGCCCCAGTCGCCGGCACGGGCAACGAGACCTATGTTCGCTCGCTCGACGCAGCCTTCAACTCGATTGTGCCCGAGATCATCGCCTGGACGATGCAGAGTATCTGACCGGACGCAATCAGCACGACGTCTCAGAAACCCCGCTGGCGATGCCAGCGGGGTTTTTTGTTGCGAGTAGGCGCAGCTCAGGTGCTAAAGATACTGCTGGTGTCGCCGACCTAAAACGTTGGCCTGACCGCAGGCGCAGCCCACGTTGAGCGTGGATGCTTTGGACGCTGCAAGTCTCTCACTGCGTGCGAACAGAGCGAAGCGGCCGACGGGCTGGAGCGGCTAGCTCTGTCGGCCCAAGGGGCTGTGCTGAGCGCTAGGAGCGCCGTTCATCCGCACATGGCATCCGGCCGTACATCGACTGAACATCGGGCAAAAAAACCGCCGCGACCCTTGTGGCTCGCGGCGGTTATGTTGGTTCTGGCCTGGGCCTCCGGCGCTTATTTGAAGCGGCCGGCGGCGTGGGCGAGCATGGTGTAGACCTTGCCGGTGTCGGAGGTCAGGTAGGTCTGGGTCATCATGTTGTCGCGGTCGTTGCGCGAGACGTCGGCGAGCAGCTTCTCGAAATCGGTGACGTAACGATCGACGGCCGTGCGGAATTCCGGCTCGCGGGCATATTTGTCGCGGATGTTGTCGAAGGTCTGCTGGCCCTTCAGCGTGTAGAGCTTGCGGGTGAAGACGTCGCGTTCGCCGCGTTGGTAGCGGCGCCAAAGTTCGACCGATGCTTCATGGTCGATCGCGCGGGCGATGTCGACGGAGAGCGAGTTCAGCGATTCCACAACATGGCGCGGATTGCGGCCATCGCGGACCGGGGCCTGCTGCGGCGCCGGAGCCGCTGCCTGCGGACGGGCGGGCTGCTGCGGTGCAGGGGCATCGGTCTCGTCGAGCGAGGCGCCACGCAGGAGGTCGCTCACCCATCCACCCTGACGGCTGGTCGAGCTCGTCGCGCCGGCATCACCGGCAAGGCTCGGACGCAGTGGCGCCGAGGCCCCTGGCATCTGCGGACGCGGAGCGGCCTGGAACGCCGATGGCGCGGGCGCCGGGCTTGCCGCAGGCGTGGCGGCCGGTGCGGCAGGACGCTGGGCGGCCGGCTGCGGCGCAGGCTGAGCTGCGGCCTGGGGTGCGGCGGCCTGCGCGCGGGGCTGAGCAAGCGTCTGGGTCGTGTCGTTGCGGCTCGACACGTCGAGCGCGCGATCCGACCGTTCGACGATGTGCGAGAGGTCCTTCAGGGCTTGGATCTGCTCGGCGACGGCGCGGCGCATCGCGGCGGCGTTGCTGCGCGTTTCTTCCGGCAGGTCGAAGGCTCCACGCTTCAGTTCCTCGCGGGTGGCGCCGAGCTCCTTGCGGATTTCGGACGAGGCACGGCGGATCTCGTCGGTGGCACCGGCGAAGCGTGCGACGGCCTCCTCAACGGCTTCGCGCGTCGCCTTGCGGACGAGGTCGGCGGTCGTGGCGGAGCGGCCTTCGGTTTCCTGCAGCAGGCGTGCGACTTCCTCGATGGAGCCGCCGAGGCCGGACTTCAGCTTGGAGGCCGTGCCGGTTGCCAGGCTGTCGGCACGGGCAAATGCCTTTTCGACGATGTCTTCGAGCGAGCGCATCGTGCCTTCGATCTGCTCGGAGCGTGACACGAGACCAACCGACAGGCGCTCCAGTGCTTCGCGGCGCTCTTCTAGCGTGCTGGCGAGGTTCGACTGCGCGGCGCCCAGTAGATCGGAGGCGGAGGAAAGCACGCGGGAATGCTCGTCGAAGCGGTGCGCGATCTGGCCAACCTGCGACAGCGTGCGCGACGAGATGCCATCGAGCTTCTCGACGTTGTTTTCGAGCAGGCGCGTGGAGCTGGCGACGAGCGAGGCGGCCTTGTCGGCCGAGCCGACGAAGCTTTCGGTCGTCTGGGTCAGGCGGACATCCACCGAGCCGAGATTGTCGGCGGCACGCTCGACCACTTCGGCGATGGCGGCATTGCTTTCGGAAAGACGGTCAACAAGGGCGAGCACGTTGCCGCGCAGACTGTCTTCCGCCGAGGCAACGGCGGCGAGCGTTTCAGAGGTGCGCGCCGACAGGGCCTGGATGAGCGCGTCGTTCTCGGTGCGCAGGCGGTCGCGGCCCTCGCGGGTCGCTTCGTCGACGCGGGCGGCGAATTCGGCGCCGGAGCGGGCGATTTCTTCAGCCGCGCCGCTGGTGGAGCTTGCAAGCCGGTCGAAGAGCGGGCGGGCCTGCTCGTCGATGAGGCGGGACAGCTCGGCCGAGCGGCTTGCCAGCATCGAGTTGAGCTCGCGGGTGCGCTCGTCGAGCGTCTGGCGGATCGTCTCGTTGCGGACGGTGAGCGCCTTTTCGGTCTCGTCGAGCTTGCCGCCGATGAGATCGCTCTGCTCGGAGAGCTTCGCGGTCAGCGCTTCGGCCTGGGCGGTGAGGCGTGTCGTCAGGTCTTCCGACTGCTGGGTGAGCAGCGAGCCGGTGGTGCGCATCGTGTCGGAGATCGCATCGGCCTTTTCGCCGAAGAGCGCACGCGAGCGATCGATGAGCGTGGTCATCTCCTCGACGCGTTCGGCAATCTCGTTGGTGCGGACATTGAGGCGCTCGTCGAGCTGGCGGGCGAATTCCTCGCTCTCGCGGCCGAGACGCTCGGCGAAGGCACCGGATACGCCCGACAGGGTCTCGCCAGCGCGGTTGGCTTCCGCATCGAGATCGCCGGTCGCCTGGGCAACGGCATCGCGCAGGCGGCTCGCCAGGCTGCCGGCCTTGGCTTCGATGGTGCGGGCCACGTTGTCGAGGCCCATGCCCAGCGCCGTGTCCATGGTCGAGAAGCGTTCCTCGATATGGGCGCCGCGGCTGTCGAGGGTTTCGGCAAGACGCTCGGCTGCGCCACCGGCCTTGATCTCGAAGGCTTCGGAATGGCGGGCGAGCGTCTCTTCCAGGTGGCGGGCGCTGTCGGCGAAGCCGCTGGAGATTGGCGCGCTGGCCTCTTCGATCGCCGAACGGAGTCGATCCGCACCCGACGTGATGGTCGCCTCCAGTTCGCCGGCGCGGGCGCCAAGCGCTGCATCGATGGTGCCGAGACCGCCGGCAAGCGCCGTGTCGATGGCATCGGCGCGCGCGGCAAGGGCGGTGCGGATGTCGTCGGAGGTGCGGTCGAGACGCTCGTTGAAGCCAGTGGTGGCATCGAGGAGGCTCGTCTCGACGCGGGCAGCACCGCTTTCGATGGTGGCACCGATTTCGGACGCACGGTCGCCGAAGGCGGTTTCGATGCGTGCCGCGCGGGTGTCGAGCACGGTGCGGATGTCGCTTTCGGTGCGCTCCAGGCGGTCATTGAAGCCCGTCGTCGCATCGCGCAGGCTCGCCTCGACGCGGGTCGCGCCGCTTTCGATGGTGGCGCCGATTTCGGACGCACGGTCGCCGAAGGCCGTTTCGATGCGCTCGGCGCGGCTGTCCAGCACGGTGCGGATGCCCGTCTCGGTGCGCTCGAGGCGCTCGTTGAAGCCGGTCGTCGCCTCGCGCAGGCTCTCCTCGACACGGCTTGCGCCGGTTTCGACAACGGTGCCGATCTCTGCGGCGCGATCGCCGAATGCGGCTTCGATGCGCTCGGCGCGGCTGTCCAGCACGGTGCGGATGCCCGTCTCGGTGCGCTCCAGGCGCTCGTTGAATCCGGTCGTTGCGTCGCGCAGGCTGAGTTCGACGCGGCTCGCGCCGGTTTCGATCACAGAGCCGATTTCTGCGGCGCGATCGCCGAAGGCCGCCTCGATGCGCTCGGCACCACCTGCCAGCGCCGTGTCGATGGCCGACGTGCCGCGATGCAGGGTCTGGGCGATGTGGCTGGCCGTCTCGTCGAGGCGGAGATCGAAATTGTCGCCGGCGGAGCGCATGGCGAGATCGATCCGGTCGGCACCAGCGATGATGGTGTCCTCGATGGCGCCGACACGGCCTTCGAGCGCGCCGCCGATGCGGGTTTCGCTTTCGGCAAGGCGGGCAGACAGGCGCTCTTCGGTGCCGGTGAGGCTCGCTTCGATGCGTTCGGCACCGCCATCGACGATGGTCGACAGCCCACCGGCGCGCTTTTCAAGCGTATCGGCGAAGCGGTCGTTGCTCTGCGTGAGAGCACGGTCGATGAGGCTTGCGCCTTCTTCGAGCGCCAGTTCGATGCGCATGGAGCCTTCGGAGACGCGGCCGGTGATGGCATCGGCGCGCGCGGCGAGCGAGCGGTCGAGTGCCTCGCTGCGCTCGTCCAGAAGGCGCTCCATGGCTTCCTGGCGCTCGCTCATGGTGAAGTGGATGGCTGCGCTCTGCGCGGCGAGCGATGCGGCAAGGGCCTCGCTCTGCTCGCTGAAGGTGCGCTCGATCGCCGGGCCGTGCAGTTCGAACGTGCCGGCGAGGCGCTCATTGGCGCCTTCGATGCGCGAGGCAAGCGTGTCGGCGCGCTCGGACAGCGTGCGCTCGATGGCGTCGCCCTCGTGGCGCAGCGTGTCGCCGAGGCGATCGTTGACGCTCTCGATGCGCGAGGCAAGTTCGCTGCCGCGGTCGCCAAGTGTCCGCTCCATGAGAGCGGCGTTCTGTTCCAGCGTTTCGCCGAGGCGATCGTTGAGGCCGCCGAGACGGATGGCGAGCGTGTCGGTGCGTTCGGCCAAGGTGCGCTCGATCGCATCGCTGCGGCTGTCGAGGGTTTCGGCAACGCGGGCATCGATGGCTTCGATGCGGGCGGCAAGGCCTTCGCCGCGTTCGCTGAGCGTGCGCTCCAGCGCTGCGCCGTGAACTTCGAGCGTGCCCGCCAGGCGATCATTGAGGGCGGCGACGGTGCCGGCGAGGGCTTCGCTGCGCTGGCCGAAGGTGGCGTCGATGGACGAGGCGGCTTCGGAAAGCGTGGCAGAAAGGCGCGCATTGCCTTCCGACAGGTTGGTGGCGAGGCGATCGTTCTGCTCGGCAAGGGCGCTGGCGATGCCTGCGCTTTGCGAGGCAAGCGCGCCGGTCATGCGCTCATGGGCACCCGACAGCATGCCGGACAGCTGCTCGGAGCGTTCGCCGAGCGATGCGCCGATGCGCTCCAGCGACGAGGACAGGATGCCGTCGATCGCTTCGCTGCTGCCGCTAACAGTCTGGTTGATGCGCGCAAGGCCTTCGGACAGCTTGGCATCGAGCGTGCCGGAACGCTGATCGAAGGCGTTGGTGAACTCCGCAACTCTGTCATCGAAGGCAGTGTTGAGGAAGCCGACGGTTGCCTGCAGCTTGTCCTCGAAGAAGCCGGAGCGCAGGTCGAGATCGACGATCGCATCCTCGACGCTGGACTTGAGCGAATGGCGGAAATTCGCGCCCTTCTCGTCGAGCGTGGCATTGAGGGCGGCGATGACGTCGTCCAGGCCGCGATTGACGGCAGCTTCGCCGACGCGGAGGCTTTCGGAAATTTCGCGGGTGCGGGCGATGAGCGTGTCGTTGAGTTGCTTGGCGCGCTCGTTCAGCGCCTGGTTCAGGCGCTCGGTGTTGGTGTCGAGCGACGAGGCGCGGGTTTCGAACTGCGACAGGAGCGCTTCGCCACGTACGACCAGCTGGTGGTCGAGCGAGTCCATGCGGCTGTCGAATTCCTTGCCGAGCGTATCGGTGGAGCGCGCAAGCGTCTCCAGCATCTTTTCGGTGCGGCCGGTCAGCATCGTGTCCAGCGCGCGGGAAGCATCGTCCGCGCCGGCGGTCAGTGCGGTGACGCGGGTTTCGAGCAGGCGGGCAACGCCTTCGCCGGAAGTGGCGATGCGCGCGGAAATTTCGTCGCCGGCTGTCGACAGCTCGTCCTTCAGTTGCTCGTGGGCGCCGGAAATGGAAGCGCGGACCCGCTCGGCATGGCTGACAATGGCGTCGCGCTCAGTGCCGAGTTCGTGCACCAGCGAGCGGATGCGCATTTCGTTGTCGGAATAGCTGCGCTCCAGCGCGTTCACTTCGGAATGTACAAGGGTTTCGAGCTCGGAGGCGCGCGCGATGGTGCGCTCGATGCCTTCGTTCATGGCGGAGACTTCGCGGCGCACGGCCTGGCCCACCGAAATGATGCGATCGGCAGCGACCGTCTCCGGCTCGGAAAGACGCAGCGCGATTTCAGCCATGGAGCGGGCGGCGGTCCGCAGTTCCTGGGCGCGTGCCATCATCGCCGCGAAGGCGAAGAACATCATGATCGGCAGGAAGGTCGCGATCAGCAGGATGACCGCCGGCGGCATGGCCATGAGGTCGGCAACGGAGCGGATCTGCCAGATTTCGGGCGAGAAAAGGAGATGTGCGACGGCGATGGCGCCGACGAGCCACAGGGCCGACATGATGAGAGCCGTGCGGAAATAGGCGCGCGACTTCTGGCTATCGAGGCTGCGCAGGATGAAGGCGGTCGGACGGCGGCCGTCATCGTTGGCAGGCTGGCTGGTGCGATCTTCGACAGGACGCTGCGGCTGAGGCTGGGGCGCTGCGGCGCGGCGCATGGTGGCAGGCGCGTTGGCAGCAGTGATTCCGGCCGCGGCGGAAGCCTTGGCGTCGCCGACAGGATTGGATGTGGTGCGGGCAGGGCGGTGGGCGGCTGTGCGCTCGGCTTCCCGATCCGCTTCGGCAAGCTCGCGTGCGGCCTGCGAGACCTGGGTCTCCAGCTCCTCGAACGACATTTCGTCCAGGAGCGCGCGCTCGTCATCATCGTTGAAATCGATGGTCAGCGCGTCCTCGAGGGCCTGGAACGCTTTGTCATCGATCGATTCGTTGGCTGCCGTCTTCTTCGCCATGTCCGTCACGCCTCGTTACTCACAACCACCGGCGATCATCGCCTGCAGCGAATTGCGCGTCATGCACATCTACTCACCCGCTTCGCATGCCTCTTGTTCCAGCCCCGACGGTGAAACCGGCGACATCATCGTCGCCAAGGCATAAAAAGCGGCCTGCGCATGGGCAGTCCATCCGTATCGTAGTGGCACAAAGCCGATACTTTAACAATTCGTGTCGCATTTCCGTCCACACGAGCGTCATGAAGTAAGACGGGGTTTTTTAACATTTCGGCCGCAGAATGCCGCAAATTTTTCTTATTTACCGGGCGTTAACCATGCCGCGAAGTTTTCTCGGTATTGCCCCGCTTGCGTTAAATTGCCGGCGTGTTGCCCGGGTTTATGTTCACCATCGAAACACATCTTCAGAGACCCTTGTCCCATGCCTGCCTATGCAATTGCCTTCAATCGTCCCGAAACGGAATGCCGCATGACATCCGCCGAGCGTCCCATCGACTTCGACCATCTCGCCCGGCAGACCATGGGGCAGAAGGATCTCGAAGCTGAGGTGCTGCGGCTGTTTCTGCGCCAGGCACGTGACTGCGTGCGCAGCATCCATGCCAGCCAAGGCAAGGATCGCGTCGGCATCGCCCACACGCTGAAGGGCTCGGCCCGCGGCATCGGCGCTTTCAACGTGGCGGATCAGGCTGCCCGACTGGAAGAGATGCCGGACGATGCGGAACGCGTGGAAGCGCTGTGCGAAGCCGTCGTCGCGGTCGAGAACTTCCTGCTGCGTCTTTCGCGATAGGACTTCTGGCAAGGCCAGTTTCCCGCGCGCCATAAATGCGCAGGCGGACCGCCATTCCTTGACTTTCCCGTTTCACTCTTTAACTCGGCGGCTTGAGCATATTGCCAGTCGTCGGGGTTTTGCGCATGGAGGTCGGATCGCCGATCCTCCTGCCGTAATTCTCAAGAGAGACAGGCGCACCTGCCAGCGGAGAGTCCTTGAATGACCACCATCACTTTCGTCGCCTTCGACGGCACGCGCCATGAACTGGAAGCCGAGAACGGATCCACCGTCATGGAAAATGCCATCCGCAACTCGGTCCCCGGCATCGAGGCGGAATGCGGCGGCGCGTGTGCCTGCGCGACCTGCCACGTCTATGTGGACGACGCCTGGAAGGCGGCAGTGGGCGAGCCGGAAGCGATGGAAGAAGACATGCTCGATTTTGCCTATGACGTGCGACCGAACTCGCGCCTCTCGTGCCAGATCCGGGTGTCCGACAAGCTTGACGGTCTCGTGGTTCACGTGCCCGAGCGCCAGGCTTGAGCGGTACTCAAGGGCGAGCCGGCGCACAGATTTTCCGCTTTCGGGCCGAAGACTAGGACGGATCGCCTTTGATCCCGGCCAGCGATGCGGATAAACGACAGCCATCATTTCATCGGAAAGGCAGCGCCCATTTTGGGCGCGACCCAAAAACAAGCAACAATCGGCGCGGAGCGGCGGCATTGATGTCTGCCGGGCCCGGCCAGCAGGAAAGCACGATCGATGCGGAATGTGATCGAGACGGATGTCGTCATCGTCGGGGCAGGGCCGGTCGGGCTCTTCGCCGTGTTCGAACTCGGACTTTATGATCTTCGCTGCCATTTGATCGACATTCTGGATCGTCCGGGCGGCCAGTGCGCCGAGCTTTATCCGGAAAAGCCGATCTACGACATTCCGGCATGGCCTGAAATCTCGGGCGCAGGCCTGACCGAACGGCTGATGGAGCAGATCGCCCCGTTCCATCCCGAATTCCATTTCAACCGCATGGTCACGGCGCTGAAGAAGCTCGATGACGGGCGCTTCGAAGTGGAGACCGACGAGAACGAGATTTTCCATGCGAAGATCGTGGTGATCGCGGCCGGAGGCGGTTCGTTCCAGCCCAAGCGCCCGCCGATCCCGGGCATCGAGGCCTTCGAGGACAAGAGCGTCTTCTATTCCGTGCGCCGGATGGAGGAATTCCGCGACCACGACATCCTCATTGTCGGTGGCGGCGATTCCGCACTCGACTGGACGCTGAACCTGAAGCCGATCGCCAAATCCGTGACGCTGGTGCACCGTCGTCCAGAGTTTCGCGCGGCACCGGACAGCGTGAACAAGATGTTCGCGTTGCAGGAACGGGGCGAGCTTGCTTTCGAGATCGGTCAGGTCACGGGGCTCACCGGCGAAGATGGTCAGATCCGCTCCGCGACGATCAAGGGGCCGAACGGCGACGTCGAGGTGAATGCGACCCGTCTGCTGCCGTTCTTCGGCCTGACGATGAAGCTCGGGCCGATTGCCGACTGGGGTCTCAATCTGCATGAGAACCTGATCAAGGTGGATACCGAGAAGTTCGAGACGTCTGAGCCCGGCATCTTCGCCATCGGCGACATCAACTGGTATCCGGGCAAGCTGAAGCTGATCCTCTCGGGCTTCCACGAAGCGGCGCTGATGGCGCATGCGGCGAAGAAGATCGCTCACCCTGAAGCAAAGGTGGTGTTCCAGTACACTACGTCTTCGACGAGCCTGCAGAAGAAGCTCGGCGTCAAGTAACGCCGAGCACGTTCCCCTCAGCCTTTAGAGAACGATACGCGCAAAAAAGACCCCGCTGCCGTGCATGTGCGTGCCGCAGCGGGGTGCAGTTGTGCGCATCGTAAACCGGGTGGAAGGAACGCCCGTCAAACCGAATGCGCCAGGGAGGCCACAGAGAGACTTCAAACCGGAAACTACATGTCGTGCTATCGAAACCAGTAATGAGATGGTAAGCGATACGCGACTGAGTCGCCACTCCAAGAATTCGTGGGTGTGAATTTGCGCGAATTCTGGGGAAAAATTGCAACACCGGTCAGTTGATCAGCTGGATTACAGCCGAATGATCAAAGCTTTCCAAGAGTTTCTTCAAGCGAATTCTTGATGGCTGCCTGAGTGGCCTCGATGCGGTGAGGCGCACGCAGTGCGCATTACGACCAATTGTCGATTCTGTATCGGAAGTTGATGGACGTTGCTGGCCGCGCTATTCCGCGGCCTTGATCTGCTCGAGCCGGTATTGCAGCAGACGCACCATGCGGCGCTCGAAGTTGATCGCCTCAATGCGGTCGAAGCGCGCCTGCTCCGCATCGTGTTCGGCGAGCACGCTTTCCGTGATGCGGGCCACTTCGGTTTCCATGGCTTCGCAGTTGGGCTGCGCGCGCAGGCCCTTCACGTCGCTTTCCAGCTTGCGAGCGTATTGACGCGCGATCTCGGCATGGCGTTCTTCGTGGCGCTTGATGTCACCGGACAACGTATCCCAGATGAGGGCGAGGTCGGCTTCGGCGCGGCGGCGCTGGGTCCAGCGGGGCAGGATGATCTTGGTGTCGAGCGTGATGCGGGCGGAATCGACGGTGCAGCGCGTGCCCTGGTCGGCATAGGTCACGCTGCCGCCGAAGCGCATTTCCGTCGCGCCGGGATGACGGATGCCGGTTCCCTGGAGGAGCGGACCGCTTTGGGACAACGCTTCGTCGAGATCAGCGGCGGTGCGGCCGCGGACGGGAAAATAGGAAAACGACTTGGTGATCACCGTCTCGGCTTCGGCGGAACCCATGAAAAACGGCGCCGACACGGCAGCAACGACAACAAGACCCGCGATTGCCGCGGCGCGTGCGAAACGATGATACAAGAATTGCCAGCCTCGATTGCGCGGGATCATCCTGCCATTTCCATCAAACGGCGTCGTGATCCAGATCATTCCATCAGCCTGAGGCGAGGGACGAGCCCCGGTCCGACAAGCGCACGCAAACAGCTTGCGTCATGCGTTCGGGCGATGCAACAGGCAGCAGGTCACAAGCGCTTGAATTTGCCGGAGAGATGCATCGATGCAAGACCAGCCCTTTGAACGGCCCGATCGCTGGATCTGGCGCGTCGGTCATGGCCGCGAGATCGATCTCAGCCGGCGCGGCCTGCTGATGGGCGTTCTCAACGTGACACCGGATTCGTTCTCCGACGGCGGTCGGTTCGCCGATGTCACAGCGGCGCTTGCCGAAGCTGAGGCGATGGCGGATGCAGGCGCCGCGATTATCGATGTCGGCGGAGAATCGACCCGCCCCGGTGCCGACCCGGTCGATGCTGCGACCGAGCAGGCGCGCGTGTTGCCGGTGATCAAGGCGGTTGCGGACCATCTTGCCGGGGGCAGACAGGTGCTGATCTCAGTCGACAGCTACCGGGTGGAGACGGCGCGGCTAGCGGTTGCAGCAGGTGCCCACATCATCAACGACATTTCCGGACTGCAGGGCGAAACGGGCATGGCTGAACTGGCGCGTGAAACGGGAGCGGGGCTCGTCGTCATGCATACGGGGCGCGGACGCGAAAAACTGCCGGACGTGATCGAGGACCAGATGGTCTTTCTCGGCCGATCGCTTGCGATCGCCGAAGAGGCGGGATTGGACGCGCGGCAGATCGTGCTCGATCCGGGCTTCGGCTTTGCCAAGGACAGCGGCGAGAACTTTTCGCTGATGGCGCGGTTTGACACGTTGCACGCACTCGGGCGACCGTTTCTCGTCGGGACCTCGCGCAAGCGCTTCCTCGGGGCGGCGACGGGCAGGGAAGCCGGCGATCGCGACGTGGCGACCGCGGCGACCACGGCATTGCTGCGGGTGGCTGGCGCGCGAATCTTCCGCGTCCACGACGTCGCGAAAAGCCGCGACGCCCTTTCGGTCGCCGAAGCGATGTGCGACAGGCTGGCCCAGGAAACCGGAAGCGACGTTTGATGACCTACCGAATTCACCTGAAGAACTGCGCCTTCTTCGCGCGCCACGGCGTGCACGACGCTGAGGAGTTTCTTGGCCAGCGCTTCTTCGTGGATGCCGATCTGACCGTGGATGCGCCGAGCGCGTTGAGCGACGACGCGATTGCGGAGACCGTGGATTACGGCGTCGCGTTTCAGGTCATTGAGGCGATCGTGACCGGCAAGCGGCGCTTCCTGATCGAGGCGCTGGCGATGGATGTGGCGCGCGCGCTGTGCGAGCGGTTCGGTGAGATCACGGTCGCCCGGATCACCATCCGCAAGCCGAACGCACCGGTGCCGGGCGTACTGGATCATGTCGAGGTGACGGTCGAGCATGTCGCGCGTGCTTGAGGGGCCGGTGACGGCCGCACTCGGTCTTGGCGGCAATATCGGCGATGTTGCGGGTGCAATGCGGGCGGTGCTCGCCATGCTGGATCAGCGCGACGACACGGAGGTGACCGCGGTCTCCTCGCTCTACCGTACGCCGCCCTGGGGGCTGACGGAGCAACCGGATTTTCTAAACTGTGCGGCTCTGATGACGACGCGGCTTTCGGCCGACGATCTGCTCGCCGCCTGCCTCGATGCCGAAAAGGCGCTGAAACGGGACAGGGCAGGAGCGACGCGCTGGGGGCCGCGGCCGATCGACATCGACGTTCTGACCTATGGCGACGAGACGATCGGGACGGAAACGCTCATCGTTCCGCATCCGCGGATGACGGATCGCGGCTTCGTGCTGCTGCCGCTCGCCGAAATCGCTCCCGACATTCTGGTCGACGGCAGGAGCATCGCGGAATGGGCGGCAAAGATCGACGCGACGGGAATCGAGCGGATCGGCGAGGCTGAGTGGTGGCTGTCGTCCTACTGAACGGAGCCGACGGCCATGGTGTCGAGGTTGCGTGCGAGCGTCATGCCGATCACCGGCACCATGCTGTCGCCGACATTGACGGACACGGTGACGTTCATGGTGTTTGCATCCAGCATGCGGGCGACCATCGCGCCTTCGAGTTGCTTGCGTTCGATGGCCATGAGCACACGGTCGCCATCGACGCGGCCGGCGGTGATGTCGAGGCCTTCGCCTGCGGCGCCATCGAGGAAGCGGCCCTCATAGTCGCCCGAGACCTTGCGGATCACGGCTGACATTTTCTGACTGAACACGCCGACGCGGCAGGAGCCATCCATTGCGATGCCGGCTTCGGCATCGGCCACGGGAGTGCCGGTGAGGCTGCAGTTGAACTTGGTGCCCTGATACTTGCCGGCGACGATCTCGCCGGGCCCTGTCCACACGCCCGAGACGTTGCTGAAGAACGCCTGATCGGCCGCCTGGGCGGGAGCGGCAAATGCGGCAGCCGAGAGGAGAGCGGCTGCGATACGGTGCTTCATGCCCATGGGACGACCCTTACTCGTGACGCAAGATAAGCTTGCGCTGAGGATCGCCGAGAATGGTTAACGGGTGGTTTCCGAAGCCGCTGCGACGCGTGATTCTTCACGGGATGCGACGCGGGTGAGATCCTGCACGAAATCCCCGATGCCGGGCCGTTTGACCGCCCGAAACGGCAGCGGGCGACAGAGGTCCATGGCGGCGATACCGATGCGGGCCGTCATCAGGCCGTTGATCACGCCTTCGCCGAGACGCGTGGACAGTCTGGAAGCGACGCCGTGGCCGACGAGCTGCTGCACGAGGCTGTCGCCGACGGCGATGGAACTGGTGACAGCGAGATGGGCGATCACATCGCGGAAGAGCCGCATGAGGCCAAGCGCGCCGGGGCGGCCGCCATAGAGCGTCGCCATTGCGCGCACGAGGCGGGAACTTTCGTAAAGCACATAGGCGAGATCGACGATGGCGCGCGGCGAAACGGCCGTGACGATGGAGACGCGCTTGGAGGCGTTGAGGATGAGCCGGCGGGCCTGGACGTCGAGCGGTGCAAGGAGCTCGGCTTCCGCAAAGGCGAGAAGCTGCGGACCATCGACGATCTCGCCTTCCATATCGGCGATGGCGGCACGACCGCGTGCCGTCTCGGGCTTGTCCACGGTGAGGGTTACCAACTGGGCGACGACGGAGCGGGCCTTGGCGGGCTTTCGTTCAGCCAGTGCTTCGACCGCCGACTGCTTGAGAGATTGCACGGCGGACAGACGCATGAGGGCGAACACTTCCCGGCCGACGACGACCAGCATGGCAAAGACGAAGACGGCAACCGTTCCCATCGCCGCCCAGCCGAGCCAATCGGAACGGGCGAAGAGATCGCGGATGAGGCTGTCTGTCCAGATGCCGACGGCAAGCGAGATGAGGATACCGAAGGCTCCCGCCGCGAGCTTGCCGAACGAGAAGCCGGGTTTGCGCGCAATGGCCGGCGGCGGCGTTAGAGCGTTGGCTTCGGCGATGCTTTCCGGATCGATAGGGTCCGGTGCGATGAACGGATCGATTTCGTCGATCACGATCTTCTCGGCGGGGCGCGCAACGGGCGCGCGGGGACGCTCCGGCGCCGGCTTGGCGCGGATTTCAGCCTTGGGTGGCGCGGCAGCGGGTTCGTTGCCGACGGTGAAGACCGCGGGGCGGCGCGGTGGCATGCGGCGGTCGTTGTCGCTCATGCGAGGTCATCCCCGAACAGGAACTCAAGGGCACGGTCGAGCCGGATGTGGGGCAGGGACAAGGTGATGCCTTCCGCGGTTCGTTCCAGCTGCGGCGGGCGGAAGCGGACGAAATTGATGTCGGTCACCGGCTCGCCATGTGGTTTTTGGTCCAGCGCTTCAAAGATCGAATCCGGTTTCTCCGGCAAGTCCCCTGGGAACACAGCGGTTTTCGTTTCGCCGTCGAAGGTTTGCCCGGCAATCTTCTCGCCCCGAATGGGCGTTCCGACGATGACGGGCAGCGTCTCGCCGCCCTCGTCGATACTGGCTTCGCGGGTGGCGCGCACGGCGGCGAGCGCCATCACATCGATGCCGGCACCGGAATAGTGGATGCGCTCGGCAGCGCGATCGACCAGCCGGCGGACGATGGCTTCCAGCCGGTCATGGCTTTCATGGTGGAGATGATCGGCCTTGGTGGCGCCGATCAGCACGCGGCCGATGCGGCGCGTGAAGAGCGAGGTCAGCAGCGAATTGCGGCCGGTCCGGAAGCAGGACAGGATATCGCCGAGCGCGCGTTCCAGATCACGCACCGCGTCGGGGCCGGCATTCATCGCCTGAAGCGCGTCCACGAGCACGATCTGCTTGTCCAGGCGGGCGAAATGTTCGCGGAAGAACGGCTTCACCACGACCTGCTTATAGCTTTCGAAACGGCGCTCCATCATTGCCCAGACCGAGCCTTTCGGCGCGCTGCCTGTGGGCGGCAGATCGGGCAGAGGCGAGAAGGTGAGCGCGGGCGAACCTTCAAGATCGCCCGGCATGATGAAGCGGCCGGGCGGCAGGGTGGAGAGCGCGCGGGCGTCCGACTTGCAGGCCTTGAGATAAGTGGCGAAGAGCTGCGCAAGCTCGCGGGCGCTGGTTTCGTCGGCGGTCGCCTTCGGGTCGATGGCCGTGGCGCGGGCAAGCCATTGCTCGGCGAGATCGGCGCGGGCGCGCGAACGGGCGAGCTCGACGGCATTGGCGCTGAATTCGCGGAAGTCCTGGGCCAGCAAAGGAAGATCGAGCAGCCATTCGCCGGGATAGTCGACGATATCGATCGACAGCTTTCCGGCAGACAGCATGCGATTCCAGCCGCTTGCGGACTCGTATTCGACCGTCAGGCGAAGCTGGGAGATGGCGCGGGTCGAATCCGGCCAGAGCCGGTCTTCGATAAGCGCGCGGACGTGATCTTCGTACTGGAAGCGCGGGACGTCGTCGTCGGGCTGCGGCTCCAGATAGGTGCGCGCGATGCGGCCGGTGTGGTGGGCATTGAAGAGCGGCAGGCGACCGCCATGCAGGAGATTGTGAACCAGTGCGGTGATGAACACCGTCTTGCCGGCCCGCGACAGGCCCGTGACACCGAAACGGATGGAGGGATGGATCAGGCCCGCGGCACGGTCGGCGATGTTGTCGAAGGCAATGCGCGCCTCATCGGAAAAAGTCGTCAGCGAACGCGCCACAGGCAAGGCCTCTCACATCACGTAGGAACCTGCGCGATATAGGCGTGGAGACTGCGCGATAAAAGGCAGCGTCGTCGCGATCGGCTGCCCTCAGGCTTCGACTGGCTTCAGGAAGGCATGCAAAGTGGCCTTGCGGGCAGACATGCCGGACGCGGCGTTCGTCAGGTCGATGATGGCGAGGCCGCAGGTGGGAAAGCCGCGACGGAGCTCCGCGCCGATCGTCCCGCCGTCGCGTTCCAGAAGGGCTGCGGTCGTATCTTCGATCATGGGATTGTGGCCGACGAGCATGACCGATCCGGTATCCTCGAGGTCCTGGATGATGTCGAGATAGCCTGCCTGGCCCTCGACGTAGAGTGTCTCGGTGAAGGTGACGTCGGAGACGGGCAGCGCCTCGGCCAGGAGATCCCAGGTCTCGCGGCAGCGCTTGGCCGACGAGCAGATGACGCGGTCGGGGCGAAGATCCTTAGCCGCCATTTCGAGCCCCAGCGCACGTGCGTCCTCGCGGCCCCGCGCATCCAGTGCGCGATCGAAATCTCGCGTGCCGGGCTCGGCCCAGACGGCGCGCGCGTGGCGCAGCAGATAAATGCGAAGCATGGGGGTCGCGATCATCCTGCTGAAATAGGGTGAACTTGGGCACAGAGGCAAGCGAGGATCGTTGGGCGACCTCTCGTGTGGTGGGCAGAATTCAATTGGTTTATGAGGCGATGCGAAAATAACGAAGTGAATTGAGGCATTTAAGTGGACGCGAATCGCACGCTAATGTGAAAAACGGCAAATCTTTTGCGCTTGCGAGCAGTTTTCTCAGTGGCTATACAGCGGCCCAGCCAACGGTTCGGGGAGATTCGTGGTGGGTGAGAAGATCGACCTTTCTTCCTATGTTCCCTCCGAGGACGAGGAATTCATGAACGTCAAGCAACGGGCCTATTTCCGGGCCAAACTCGTTGCCTGGCGAAACGACATTCTCCGCGAAGCGCGCGAGACCCTCGACAATCTGGCCGAGGAAAATGCCAATCATGCCGATATTGCCGACCGCGCTTCTTCGGAAACGGATCGGGCCATCGAACTCCGTGCGCGCGATCGCCAGCGCAAGCTGATCTCGAAGATCGATGCAGCATTGCAGCGGATCGATGAGGGCACTTACGGTTATTGCGAAGAGACCGGCGAGCCGATCAGCCTGAAGCGGCTGGACGCACGTCCAATCGCGACATTGTCGATCGAGGCCCAGGAGCGCCACGAGCGGCGCGAGAAGGTCTATCGTGACGAATAGGTAGGAGCCGCCGGCGCTGTGGCGCCTGCGGCTTTGAAGCGAGGCTTGGACTAGTCTCTCACACTTTAGTGCTTCACACTTCGTGGAACTGTGACGCACAGCTGCGCATTCGTCTCCTGAACAAAGGAGGCGCTTATGCCGATGATCAAAACCCGCGACAATACGCAACTCTACGTCAAGGACTGGGGCGAAGGCCGTCCGGTCATCCTGATGCATGGCTGGCCGCTCTCGGCCGACAGCTGGGACGACCAGGCTTTCGCGCTGGCCGAAGCGGGCTTCCGCGCTATCGCGTATGACCGCCGCGGCTTCGGGCGCTCCGAGCAGCCGTGGTCAGGCTACGACTACGACTCGCTTTCCGACGATCTGGCCGACGTGATGGCGGCGACCGGAGCAGAAGATGCCGCGATCATCGGGTTCTCGATGGGCGGCGGCGAGGTGGCGCGTTACATGTCGCGCCATGGCGGCAAGGGTGTGAAGCAGGCGGGGCTGATCGCCTCGGTGGTGCCCTTCATGCTTCAGACCGACGACAATCCGAACGGCGTGCCGCAATCGGTCTTCGACGAAATGACGGCCGGCATGAAGGCGGACCGCGCGGAATTCTTTGCGGATTTTCTCGAGGACTTCTTCGGTGCCGAGGAAAACGATGTCAGCGATGAACGCCTGCATTGGGCCTGGGGCCTGTGCATGCAATCCGGTCTTCGCCCGACGCTTGCCTGCGCGAAAGCGTTCGCGACGACCGATTTCCGGCCGGACACTGCGGCATTCGAGGTGCCGACGCTGATCATCCACGGCACGGCCGACGAGACGGTGCCAATCGACGCATCGGCCCGCGAAGCCGTGAAAGGCATCCGCAATGCGGAGCTCAAGGAATATGAAGATGCGCCGCATGGCCTGTTCGCCACCCATGGGGACGAACTGACCGACGACCTGATCGCGTTCCTGAAAGGCTAAGGATCAAGCAAACGGATGAAGCTCAGCGGCGCTCGGGCTTCATCTCACCAAGAAGACGGGCCATCTCCTCTTGCAGGGAGGTGGCCTTTTTCTGTTGCGGGGTCATTTCCTGAGGGGGCTCGATGGCGGGGATCGATGCCTTGGCGCGCTCGGCCGCATCCTTGTCGAGAGTGACGAATGGCGTGACCTTGACGGGGCGATTGCGTTCCATCTCGGCGGCGAGCACGGCGGAGAATTCGGCCTCGTCGAACGGATTGCCGGCTCTGACGCCTTCGACCCGTGGCTCTTCCGCTGAATTTGCGGACGGCTGAGCGAAGCGCTCTGCGGGGAAATGTTTCGGTGCGGCTGCAGCGGAAGGTGCGACAGGGGCAGTTGCGACAGGGGCAGGTGCGGGCATTTCAGGGGCTCGGCGTACCGGCTCCCCAGTCGTTGAAGCGGCCTTCTGCCCCTCGGCTTCTTTCGATGGGCCCCAATCGGTTTCGATGGACGGTGCTTGGGCCGATCCGCCTATGCCGCTTTCAACCACGACATCGGCCGGGCCGCCGATCAGGATCAGGTGCTCGACATCGTCGCGCCGGATAAGGACGATGCGCCGCTTGGTGTCGACCATGGCGCTTTCCACCACTGCGAGACGACTTTCACGGCGCCCACGACCGCCAAGGCCCGTGACCGGTCCGCCGCTGCGCATGCGGTAGATCCAGAAGACGACGACGAGTGCGAGGAGTGCGATCGAAACGGCCAAAATTGCCGTGACCAGCGCGCTGCCGCGCTCGTCGAGCATTCCGGAAAACAGTCCATCCATAGTCTCAGCACTCCGTTTGCCGACGGCGCTCCGGCTCACCACGGCATCAGCCAAAAGGGGATGTCATGCCGGGAAACCTTGACGCCGCTTATCTTTAGCAGTTGGTCATTGACGGCGGTAAGCCTCGATCATGGATATTTCGCGATATTCCCCCGACAATCGCGCGCGAATCATGCGGGCTTTCATGACTTTCGGCAGGGGGATGGCTATGGTCCGATCCGGTAGACGCCGACTGGCTAGAGCGCCCCTGCGTTTCAAGCGAGACGACCGAGGCCTTGCGGCCACATTTGACACTGCCCGATCATGAGGACTGGAATGGCCAATAAGAGTGGGGGCGAACCCTATCCGAGCCCGATCGTGGATAGGGCTGCCAGTCCCAGGACGCTGATGCGGCTGTTCCTGCTGGCGGGCGTCCTGATCGCGGCGGCCATCGCCTTCGTGTTCTTGCGCGATGCGCTGAGCCCTTCGATCGTGCTCGGGCTTCTCGGCTTTTTGTCGCTGCTGGGGATCTTCTTCATCGTCTCCTCCATGATCGGCTTCATCCAGGTGATGCCGCACAGAAGCTCCGATCCGCTGGCGCGCAGCTTCGTCGACGGGCAGGCGGAAGGCACGCTGATCACCGACCGCAAAGGCCGTGCGGTCTATGCCAATGCGGCCTATGGGCAGCTCACGGGCGCCAAGAAGGCAGCGGACGTCCAGTCGGTCGAGGCGCTTTTGTCGCGCAGCAAGGAATCGTCCGAAGCGGTTTACCGGCTGACGAACGTGCTGCGCGAAGGTCGCCACGGGCAGGAAGAATTTCGCCTGACACGGGCGCTTAATCCCGCATCGGGAGCAGTCGGCGCACGCTGGTACCGGCTGAGCGGCCGGCCGCTGGTGCTGGAAGAAAGCCAGAGCGAGAAGCTTTTTGCCTGGCAGCTTTGCGACATCACGGCGGAGCGGGAGGAGCAGGAGCGCTTCTTCAAGGACCTTCAGCACGCGATCGACTATCTCGATCATGCCCCGGCGGGCTTCTTCTCGGCGGGGCGCAAGGGCGACATCGTCTACATCAACGCCACGCTCGCCGACTGGCTCTCGATCGACCTGACGAAGTTCCGGCCCGGATCGCTGACGATCGCCGAGATGATTGCCGGCGAAGGCATGGCGCTGATCGATTCGGTCCAGGCGGAGCCCGGCCGCAACAAGACCGCGACACTCGACCTCGATCTGCGCAAGACCAACGGCCAGAGCGTGCCGGTGCGTCTCGTGCACCGGGTGTCGGCGACGCGCGACGGTGCGCCCGGTGAAAGCCGGACGATCGTTCTGGCGCGCAATGGCACCGAGGGCAGCGATCATTCCGCGGCAACGGCGGAGATGCGCTTCACGCGGTTCTTCAACAACACGCCGATGGCGATCGCTTCCGTCGACGGTGATGGGCGGATCCTGCGCACCAATGCGCCGTTCCTCAAGATGTTCTCGGGACTCGTGACCCGCGACGATCTGGAAAACGGCGCGCGCTTCGAGACGGTGATCCACGACAATGACGTGACATCGTTCAAGGCAGGGCTTGAGCAGGCGCGAGATGGGCAGAGCGATATTGCGGCCGTCGATACGCGCCACCCGAACGATCCGGCGCGGCATTTCCGGCTCTATGTAAATGCCGTGATCGACCACGCGGAATCGCGCGAGGAAGCTGCCATCATCTATGTCGTGGAGACGACCGAGCAGAAAGCGCTCGAAGAGCAGATGGCGCAGACGCAGAAAATGAATGCGGTCGGAACGCTAGCCGGCGGCATCGCGCACGATTTCAACAACGTGCTGACGGCCATCCTGCTTTCGGCCGATCACCTGCTTCTGTCGCTTCGGCCATCGGATGCGAGCTTCGCCGATTTGATGGAGATCAAGCGCAATGCCAATCGCGCGGCTGTGCTAGTGCGGCAACTGCTCGCCTTCTCGCGCAAGCAGACGATGCGCCCGAGCGTGCTTTCGATGACCGACGTGATCGGCGATCTGCGGATGCTGATCGACCGGCTCACCGGAACCAACGTGAAGCTTGCCATAGAATACGGGCGCGATCTCTGGCCGGTGCTGACCGATCTGGGGCAGTTCGAGCAGGTGCTGATCAACCTTGCGGTCAATGCCCGCGACGCCATGCCGAAGGGCGGCACGGTGACGATCCGCACGCGCAACATCGGTGCCGACGAGGTCGGCAAGCTGAATTACCGCGGGCTGGAGGCACAGGACTGCGTGCTGATCGAAGTGGCGGACGAGGGCACCGGCATTCCGCCCGAGATCATCGACAAGATCTTCGAGCCGTTCTTCACCACCAAGGACGTGGGCAAGGGCACCGGTCTCGGGCTCTCGATGGTCTACGGTATCGTCAAGCAATCGGGTGGCTACATCTATCCGATCTCGGAAGTGGGCAAAGGCACAGCGTTCCAGATTTTCCTGCCGCGCCATATCGAGGTACCGGTGGAGGCGACGGCAGAGGGCGAGGCTGCGGCAGCCGCGGTGCCCGTGGCCGCGCCACAGGCGCCGAACGCCGAGCGCGTGGATTTGACCGGCAGCGCCGTGGTGCTGCTCGTGGAAGACGAGGAAGCGGTGCGCCGCGGTGGCAAGCGCATGCTGGAGACGCGTGGCTATACGGTGCACGAGGCCGCATCCGGCGTCGAGGCGCTGGAGATCATGGAAGAGCTCGGCGGCGCGGTCGACATCGTGGTGTCGGACGTCGTGATGCCGGAAATGGACGGGCCGACGCTGCTGCGCGAATTGCGCAAGGACTATCCCGACCTGAAATTCGTGTTCGTTTCCGGCTATGCGGAGGAGGCCTTTGCGAAGAACCTGCCTGCGGACGCGAAATTCGGCTTCCTGCCCAAGCCATTCTCGCTGAAGCAGCTGGCGATCACGGTGAGCGAGACGCTGAGTTCGTAGCCGGCATCGCAGCGGCACACATGACGTGAACGCCGCCACGCTTGCCGACTGGGATTTTGTACTTTAGTGCCATTGGCCACAATTTCCGTGTGCATAGCAGTTTAGAAATTCTTGCCCGACGGGCGTTTTGCCAAGTAGCGTCAGCGTACTTCCTGCGGTGAGGCGCCCAATACTGCCTTTGCGGCAAGGTGTGGGCTGCAAAGATTTGAACGGGCGATACATGGATGATCCGGCGCTTTCCGGCCGTGAGACGATGAAGACGGACGATGCGCTGGCGCTGCTGGCCGCATTTGTCGGTCGCAACGACTGTCCGGCCTGCTCGCCGGTGATCGAGGTGCTGTGCAGTCTGCCTTTGTCAGGCGTATGGAAATCGGAGCTCGCCTCCGGTCTGCTCTTCTGGTCGCCGGCCGTCTTTGACATCTACGGGTTCGAGCAGGCGGAGGGGCCGATCAACTTCTCCCGCGGCATGGGTAGCTACCATCCCGAAGATCGCGAGCCGCTGTTCGAGGTGATCGACCGTGCAACCCGCGACCGCCATGGCTTCTCCTTCAATCTGAGGATCAAGCCTGGGCACGCGACCGACGATGACGATGGCTGGATCTTCATCCGGACCGAGGCACGGTTCCATGTCAACGAGCAGGGGCTGGACGAGATCTACGGCAGCGTCGGCATTTCCGGATCGGACGAACGTTTCATCCGCACGGCCTGAATGGCGCCATGTTTGCAGGCTTCCAAGGCGAATGGCCTTCGTGTTGACGCGAATCCCCCATTCAGTTCTAACGATCACCATTCGACATATTCCTGGAGAGGACCCATCATGACCCGATCAGCATTCAGGCTGCGGATTGCGGCCGCCGGCATGGCCACGGCGCTGCTAGCCGGTTGCACGGCCGACCCCTTCACCGGCCAGCAGCAGCTGTCCAACACGGCCGGCGGTGCCATGCTGGGTGCTGCGGCAGGCGCCGGTCTCGGCCTTCTGGCCGGTGGCGACGACCGCCGCAACGCGCTTCTCGGCGCCGGCATCGGGGCATTGGCCGGTGGCGCGATCGGCGGCTACATGGACAACCAGGAAGCACGCCTGCGCGCGCAACTGCAGGGCACCGGCGTTTCGGTAACCCGCAATGGCGACAACATCATCCTGAACATGCCGTCCAACATCACCTTCGGCACGAACGAAGCGAGCGTTCGCCCGGACTTCTATTCGACGCTGAATTCGGTCGTGCTGGTTCTGCGCGAGTTCGACCGCACGCTCGTCGACGTGCTCGGCCACACCGACAATGTCGGTTCGGCGAGCTACAACCTCGATCTGTCGCAGCGGCGCGCCCAGTCGGTTCTCGGCTATCTGACGTCCCAGGGCCTTGATCCGCGTCGCTTCCAGGCACAGGGCTTCGGCTTCAACCAGCCGATCGCCGACAACTCGACCGAGGCCGGCCGCGCCGCAAACCGTCGCGTCGAAATCCGGATCGTTCCGATCCAGGGTTGAAAACCCGACACGTGATTCCCGGCCCGGTCACTATGCCGGGCCGGCGTTCACCATAGAGGTGGATGAGCGGTCCCCAGCCGTCTGAAATCTATGGTTTTTCGCCAAATTCGGCGTATTCTGAGAAAGTTTTCTGGGGGACTTTCAACATGAACAGGATTTATTGCGTTTTCGCGTTTCTCGTTCTTTTCGGCGGGAGCGCCTTGGCGTGTCCGGACTACTCCAAGTCCGGCGATACATACGAGCTGACGGGGTCCGAACTCTACTCCGTGCACAAGTACAATGTGCGCGCCGGTGGCAACATCAACATCGAGAAATGCAGCAATGTTACGCCGCAGACCGACCGTGGGCGCGGCTACGTGACCGAAGCGCCGGACTTCACCTTCAATTTGAGCGGCATGGGTAAATACACCCTGACCGTATCGGTCGAGAGCGATTGCGACAGCGTGCTGCTGGTGAACACGGCATCTGCCGGCTGGTACTATGACGACGACGACAACGGCAATCTCGATGCCAAGGTCAACCTGACGCGCCCGTCGGACGGGTGGCTCGACGTTTGGGTGGGCACCCATGACGGCGCGGTCTGCGACGCGATGCTGTCGATGGAAACCTTCGACCGCTGATAGAACGCGTCAGTCATTGACAAAGCCGAGCGATCCGCGCGCCGGGTCGCTTGGCTTTGCCATGGTCGCGCGGCGAGACCGTTCAGGCAGCGAGGGCGACCGCGATGCGTGTGGCGAGACGGACATTGGCCTTGACCAGCGCAATGTTGGTTCGAAGGCTCTTGCCGCTGGTGATGTCGACAAGTTCGGAGAGCAGGAACGGCGTTACGGCCTTGGCGCTGACGCCGGCTTTTTCGGCGCGGCCCATGGCTTCGCGGATATGCGCTTCCATGACATCGCGGGCGATCTCGTCTTCGACCGGCAAGGGATTGGCGATCAGCATGCCGCCGGTAATCCCCATGGCAGAGCGGACCTTCTGAAAGCGCGCAATGGCGTCCGGCGTGTCGAGGCGCAGCGGCGACTTCAGGCCGGATTCGCGCGACCAGAAGGCGGGAAACACGTCCGAGCCGAAGGTGACGACGGGCACGCCACGGGTTTCGAGCACTTCGAGCGTCTTCGGCACATCCAGGATGGCCTTGGCACCAGCGGAGACAACGATGACACCGGTGCGCGCAAGCTCGTCGAGATCGGCGGAGATGTCGAAGCTGGTTTCGGCACCGCGATGCACGCCGCCGATGCCGCCGGTGGCGAAGACGCCGATGCCGGCATGGGCCGCGGCGATCATGGTGGCAGCGACCGTGGTGGCGCCGGTGCGGCCTTCAGCCAGCGCGAAGGCGAGATCGGCGCGCGAGAGCTTCATGGCATCCTTGCGGAGCGCGAGCGCGGCCAGGGTCTCATCCGATAGGCCGACATTGAGGACGCCATCGATGACTGCGATCGTCGCCGGCGTCGCGCCTTCCTCACGCACGATGGCTTCGACGGCACGGGCCATTTCGAGATTGCCGGGATAGGGCATGCCGTGGGTGATGATGGTCGATTCCAGCGCCACGATGGGCTTGCCGGACGCCCGCGCCTCGGCGACATCCGGGGCATAGGTGACAAGGCTGGCGTCGTTCTTCGGGCTCATCTTTGGCTTCTCACGGCTTGGGTCTGGATCGATCAGCGCTTCAGATGCAATGGATCGATCGGGGGCACAAGAGCAAGGCGCGCCCGCACGGCATCGAGCGTCAGCTCCGGTGGTGCCGGCTCGGCGCTTTCGACGGCGAGCGAGGCGGCGGCGACGCCATAATGGCAGGCCTCGATGAAAGGCAGGCCGGGCTGAAGAGCTCCGAGCGTGGCGGCAGCAAGCGCATCGCCGGCGCCCGTGACATCGACGATGGTGCAGCCTTCGATCGCGGACAAGAGGAACGTCTGCTGCTGATCAAAGGCAAGTGCCGGGCCGCTGCCCGCCGTAACGATGGCGCGGGCGATGCCTGCAGCGCGCAGCTCCTCGGCCTGCGCCTGCCCATCCTCTGCAAGCGGGCCGACGAGCGCTTCGGCCTCGCGCCGGTTCATGAACAGGCAGGAGAGGGCGGAAAGCACCGGTTTCAGCCGCACGATCTTGGCCGGCGAGATGGCGATGGCGGACAAGGGGCGGCCTGCCTCGCCGCACCGTCGCGCCAGACGGGTAATCGTCGCCTCGGGAATATTGGCATCGACCAGCACCGCATCGGCATCAGCGATGGCATCGCGCAGGGTGCGGCGATCGCACTGGCGGGGCGAAAAGGCATCGTAAAGCGCCATGTCCGCGAGCGCGACGACGAGATCGCCCTGGCTATCGAGAATCGCCGAATAGGTGGGCGTTGCCCGATCGAGGAAGGTGATCGGCGTATCTTCGACGCCCGCATCGGCGGCTGCCCGCGCGACGGTCTCGCCGGCCGGATCGCCGCCGCGCGGCGCCACCAGCCTGACGGCATGCCCCAGCCGCGCGAGATTGCGAGCGGCGTTGAATGCGCCGCCGCCGGCCGTCTCCTCCCAATGCCCGGGATTGCTGGCGTGCAGATGCAGCGCGCCCTTCACCTGGCCGCGCCGATCGAGATGCGCACCGCCGATGACGAGGAATCGGCTCATCGGCAAACGGCCTGCCGCAGAGGGGCCAACAGGGCTGATGATGTTTTGCGTGTCATGCTGATCATGCGCGGAACAATCCGGGAATAGACAAAAGATAAAGATGCGAATTCAGTGCCTTAGAAAGCGCTTGCCAAACGAGAACAAAATGGGTACAGACGAGAACAGAGGGCACGTTTGCCTGTCCGGCTCGAATAACCTAAAGGTGGAACATATGGCACAGAATTCGCTGCGGCTCGTAGAGGACAATTCGGTGGACAAAAGCAAGGCTCTCGACGCGGCGCTCTCTCAGATCGAGCGCGCGTTCGGCAAGGGTTCGATCATGAAGCTCGGTTCCAACGAGCAGGTGGTCGAAATTGAAACGGTACCGACCGGCTCGCTCGGGCTCGATATCGCACTCGGCGTTGGCGGACTGCCGAAGGGCCGTATCATTGAAATCTATGGCCCTGAAAGCTCGGGCAAAACGACGCTCGCACTGCACTGCGTGGCGGAAGCGCAAAAGCGCGGTGGCATCTGCGGCTTCATCGATGCCGAGCACGCGCTCGATCCGGTGTATGCCCGCAAGCTCGGCGTCGATCTGGAGAACCTTCTGATCTCGCAGCCGGACAATGGCGAGCAGGCGCTGGAGATCACCGATACGCTGGTTCGCTCGGGTGCAATCGACGTGCTGATCATCGATTCGGTTGCGGCGCTGACACCACGCGCCGAAATCGAAGGCGAGATGGGCGACAGCCTGCCGGGCCTTCAGGCGCGTCTGATGAGCCAGGCGCTGCGCAAGCTGACGGCATCGATTTCCAAGTCGAACTGCATGGTCATCTTCATCAACCAGATCCGCATGAAGATCGGCGTCATGTTCGGCTCGCCGGAAACGACGACGGGCGGCAACGCGCTGAAATTTTATGCGTCGGTGCGCCTCGACATCCGCCGCATCGGCTCGGTCAAGGACCGCGACGAGACCGTCGGCAACCAGACCCGCGTCAAGGTCGTGAAGAACAAGATGGCGCCGCCGCTGAAGGTGATCGAATTCGACATCATGTATGGCGAAGGCATCTCCAAGACCGGCGAGCTGATCGATCTGGGCGTCAAGGCCGGGATCGTCGACAAGTCCGGCTCCTGGTTCTCCTATAACAGCCAGCGTCTGGGGCAGGGCCGCGACAATGCCCGTCAGTTCCTCAAGGACAACCCCGACACGGCGCGCGAGATCGAGCAGGCGATTCGTCAAAATGCCGGCCTGATTGCCGAGAATTTCTTCGATGACGGCCTGCCGGACAACGACACGGACGACGCCGCGGCCGGTTGACGGCGCGCGGTCTTCCCATACTTTCGTGGCGATCGGTTTGCGGCGGGCCCATCCGGGTCCGCCGCACTCCGTTTCGGGGAGCTGCAAAGCGCGCATTGGCAATGCTGGACAGGGTTTGAGACGAACGATAAAAGCCGGACACACAAAGGCTGGCGGGACGATCGGGGCCGGCCGACTAGCAGCAAAAGGGCGTTTCATGAGCGGCGTAAACGACATCCGCAGCGCATTTCTGGACTTCTTCAAGGCCAATGGCCATGAGGTGGTCAGCTCGTCCCCGCTTGTGCCGCGCAACGACCCGACATTGATGTTCACCAATGCCGGCATGGTCCAGTTCAAAAACGTCTTCACGGGGCTTGAGCAGCGGCCGTATTCCACGGCAGCGACCGCGCAGAAATGCGTGCGCGCCGGCGGCAAGCACAACGACCTCGACAATGTCGGCTATACGGCCCGTCACCACACCTTCTTCGAGATGCTCGGCAATTTCTCCTTTGGCGACTATTTCAAGGAACAGGCGATTACGCTTGCCTGGAACCTTATCACCAAGGATTTCGGCATCGACGCCAACCGGCTTCTGGTGACGGTGTACCATACGGATGACGACGCCTTCGCGCTCTGGAAGAAGATTGCGGGCCTGCCGGACAGCCGCATCATCCGCATCGCGACCAACGACAATTTCTGGGCGATGGGCGATACCGGTCCCTGCGGGCCGTGCTCGGAAATCTTCTACGACCATGGCGACCACATTCCTGGCGGACCTCCCGGATCGCCCGACGAGGATGGCGACCGCTTCATCGAGATCTGGAACCTCGTCTTCATGCAGTTCGAGCAGCTCGCGAGCGGCGAACGTATCGAACTGCCCCGGCCGTCGATCGATACGGGCATGGGCCTGGAGCGGGTGGCGGCGCTTCTGCAGGGCAAGCACGACAACTACGATATCGACCTTTTCCGTGCGCTGATCGCTGCTTCTGTCGAGGCGACGGGCGTGAAGGCGGAAGGCGAGAGGCGCGCCAGCCACCGCGTCATCGCCGATCACCTGCGCTCGTCCGCGTTCTTGATCGCGGACGGCGTGCTGCCGTCGAACGAAGGCCGCGGCTACGTGCTGCGCCGTATCATGCGCCGCGCGATGCGCCATGCGCGGCTTCTCGGTGCGCAGGATCCGCTGATGTACAAGCTTCTGCCAACGCTCGTTTCGGAAATGGGCCGGGCCTATCCGGAACTCGCCCGCGCTGAAGGCCTGATTTCCGAGACACTCAAGCTTGAAGAAACCCGTTTCCGCCGCACGCTCGACCGCGGCCTGATGCTGTTGGACGATGCGAGCGCCGATCTGTCGTCCGGCGACCGGCTGGATGGAGAAACGGCGTTCAAGCTTTACGACACTTATGGTTTCCCGCTGGATCTGACGGAAGATGCGCTGCGTCTTCGCGGTGTCGGCGTAGACACCGACGGTTTCACCGCAGCGATGGCGCGCCAGAAGGCCGAAGCCCGCGCGGCGTGGTCCGGGTCGGGCGATGCGGCGACGGAACGAGTGTGGTTCGAATTGCGCGACCGCACCGGCGCTACCGACTTTCTCGGCTATGACACCGAGCAGGCCGAAGGCATCGTTGCGGCGCTCGTGCGCGACGGCCAGGAGATCGAAACTGCCTCTGCCGGCGAGGCCGTCGAGCTCGTCGCGAACCAGACGCCGTTCTATGGCGAATCCGGTGGCCAGATGGGCGATACGGGCACGATCGCCGGTGAAGGCTTCGTCATCGACGTGACCGACACGCAGAAGAAGGGCGAAGGTCTCTTCGTCCATATCGGCACGGTGCGCGAAGGCAGTGTGACGCGCGGCAAGGACATCGTCCTGACCGTTGACCATAAGCGCCGCTCGCGGCTGCGGCAGAACCATTCGGCGACGCATCTTCTGCACGAGGCGCTGCGCGAGGTGCTGGGAACGCATGTCGCGCAGAAGGGCTCACTGGTTGCGCCCGAGCGCCTGCGCTTCGACATTTCCCACCCCAAGCCCATGAGCGCCGAGGAAATCGCGCGCGTGGAAGAGATGGCGAACGCCATCATCGTGCAGAACGCGCCGGTGACGACGCGGCTGATGGGAGTGGAGGATGCCATTGCCGAAGGGGCGATGGCGCTTTTCGGCGAGAAGTATGGCGACGAGGTGCGTGTCGTGTCGATGGGCAGGGGTATCGAGGGCGCCAAGGCCGGCAAGCCGTATTCGGTGGAGCTGTGTGGCGGCACCCATGTGACTGCAACCGGCGACATCGGCCTTGTACGGGTCGTGGGTGAGGCGGGCGTCAGCGCCGGCGTGCGGCGTCTCGAGGCGCTGACCGGCGAGGCGGCACGGGCCTATCTCGCCGAGCAGGACGAGCGCGTGCGCCGCATTGCGGCGAGCCTCAAGGTTCAGCCGGCCGATGTCGTCGAACGCGTCGAAGCGCTGATGGACGAGCGCAGGCGGCTCGAACGCGAGCTGGCGGACGCAAAGCGCAAGCTAGCTCTCGCCGGTCCCGGTGGTGGTTCGAACGGCGGTGAAGCGCGCGAGATCGCGGGCGTCAAATATCTCGGTCGCGTCGTTACGGGTGTGGAGCCGAAGGCGCTGAAGGGCCTGGCCGATGACGGCAAGAAGGCGCTCGGCTCGGGCGTCGTCTGCTTCGTCGGCGTCAGCGACGACGGCAAGGCGAGTGTCGTCGTGGCCGTGACGGACGATCTGACATCGACGCGCAGTGCAGTCGACCTCGTGCGCGTTGCTTCCGCATCGCTCGGCGGTCAGGGCGGCGGCGGCCGGCCTGACATGGCGCAGGCGGGCGGACCGGACGGCACGCGCGCCGAAGCGGCGATCGAGGCCGTGGCCGAAGCCCTGGCGGCCTGACGAGCAGCGCAGCAGCGCGACCGGCCGTGTCTTCGGCCGGTCAAGGTCGATCATCGACCAACATCGAGAATGGATATCGCGCGGCGTGTATGCGCCGCGTCGGCCTATTCGTGTCTTTCCCCTTCCGGCAATTGCAGCGCCATCTCGCGCGGAGGCTCGCGCTCCAGGTAATCGTGGACGTAGAGCTCCTTGATGAGCATGCGACCGACCGCGACCAGAGGCATGGCGAGCGCCAGGCCGAGAAGACCGAAGAGCACGCCGAACAGCAATTGCGCAGCGATGACGAGGGCTGGTGACAGGTCGACGCGCTCCTGCTGCACAAGCGGCGTGATCACATAGCTTTCCAGCGTCTGCACCGAGAGGTAGACGGCGGCGACCCAGATCAGCATGGATGGGCCTTCGCCGAAGGCGAGCAGCAGCGCGGGCGCGACGGCCAGCACCGGGCCGATATTGGGAATGAAGGCGAGCAGGCCGGCGATGATGCCGAGAATGAAGGCGAGCGGCATACCTATGAGCAGCAGTCCGATGCCGGTCAGCACGCCGACCACGGTCATCGAGATCAGCTGTGCAGCGAGCCAGCTCTTCAGCGTGCGGGCGCATTTCCTCAGGATTTCGTCGGTGCGGGGACGCAGCGACGGGGCGAAGAGCTCGACAGCGCCCTTACGATAGATGACGGGCGTGACTGCGACATAGATGCCGATGAAGGCAATGATGACAAAATTGCCCAGCGCGCCGAAGGTCGATGTGACGGCGCTGGTTGCGGCGCGTCCCCCTTCACCCGAAATGAGGCCGGCCGGGTTTGCTCGGTCGAGCGCCCGGTTTGCCCATTCGTACTCCTCCAGCCGGCTGCGTAGATTTTCGATCGCGCCAGGGATCTGGCTGGCGAGTTCGTTGAACTGAGCGGCGATCGATGTCGCTGCCAGAGTGAAGACGCCGGCTATGGCGAGCAGCAGCAGAAGCGTGAACAGGCCGATTGACCAGCCGCGCGGAATTTTGGTGGCTCGTTCCACGAGCCCTCCGCCGCCGTTGAGGAAGGCGGCCATCAGGAGGCCCGAAAACAGAACCAGCGCGACGCTCGGCACCAGTATGAACAGGAGAAGGACGACCACGGCCGCGACCGCAATCGAGATCTTCCATCTCGGCATGATATTTGTCCCCAACGCTGCTGATCATGGTTTAACAGCCTTTGGTGACATTCGTTCCGACCTTGAAACGCGCAGCAAACTTTATGCGGAACTGCGAATCGCGCTGAAGATCGACCAGTCGGTGCGCTCGATGAGGAGTTCGAGACCGAGGGTGCCGAGCCAGCTGTTGCCCATGGGATCGAGTGCGGGCGACCAGACCGCGATGGACGCGCGGTGCGGCGCGATGGCGAGGATGCCGCCGCCGACACCGGATTTGGCCGGCAGGCCGACGCGAAATGCGAAATCACCGGAGCCATCGTACTGGCCGCACAGCATCATGATGGCGAGGATGCGCCGGGCGCGCCGCGCCTGCTGGATGCTGTCGTCGCCATCGTGCGGATCGTCGTGCATCAGGAACCGGCCTGCCTTCGCCAGGCCCCGGCAGTCGAGCGTGATGGCACATTGATGGACATAGGCTTCCATCACCTCCTTCACCTCATGATCGAGATTGCCGTGGTGCTTGGCCATGTACATGAGCGAGCGATTGAGATTGCCGCCGGTGCGATCGCTCGCCATCACATCCGGGTCGAGTGACATCGTTTCGTCGTCGATCATGCCCTTGATGAAATCGACCACATGCCGGTTCGGGCCCGACTTGCCGCCGATGCCGACGAGCGCGTCGCAGACGACGAGCGCGCCGGCGTTGATGAAGGGATTGCGCGGCACGCCCTTGTCGCGCTCCAGATCAATGATGGAGTTGAAGGGATCGCCGGACGGCTCGCGGCCGATCCGCTTCCAGAGCTTTTCACCGAGCGCTTCGAGAGCGACTTCCAGCGCGAAGACCTTGGAAATGGACTGAATGGGAAAGCCGGTTCCCGCATTGCCGGCCGAAACCAGTTCTCCATGGCGGGTGAAAACGGCGATGCCGAACTTGTCGAAATCGCCCTTGCGGGGCGCCGCCTTGTCCTTCTCGCGGGCGGCCTCGGAGGCCTTTTCGTGCATCGAAGGCGCGGCCTCGCGCACCCGTTCCACCACATCGCCAAGAATGGTGCGCAGCCGGGACGGGTCGTTCAGCGGATCGGTCATAAAGGCATTCCTTGTCGGCGGCGCGTTGCGCATAGCACGTCGTAACCCGTATCACGTCAGGTGGTTGCATAAAGGCGCTTCACCAACAAGCCGCCCGGCGCACGCGACCGGGCTTCGATGCATGTGCCGCTGCGCATTTCAGCAAAATATCACATGACCTTCAGGACCTCTCGCACGCTTCGAGACAGGCTTTCCGCATCTGCGAAAACAGGAGCTCGAAAGGGAGCAAGGGCATGCGGAGCACACTGGCACTTCTCATTTTCTTGCCAGCGGTCGTGACGACCGCTGCGAGCGCGCAGGGCGATGCGGCGCAGGCAATCGTCGAGCGTGCTGCGAGCTGCTGGACAACGCCGCAAGCGATGCGCGGCATTCGGTTTGCCGCAACAGTCGACGTGAGGGTTTCCGAGGATGGCGATGTCGAACTTCTAAAAATCAGCGACGTGTCGCCGCCGACCGAGACCGCGCATGCGCTTGCGGCGGACTTCGCCGAGGCGGTGGAGCGATGCGGACCCTATGGGGTGACAGGCGTCACCATCACGCTGCCGCTCGCCTGGCCGCTGTGAGCTTTGATCAGCGCACCCGGAACTCGAACGCCTCGAAGCGGAGCTCGTGGCGGTAGCGACCGCTTGCCCTATCGAGAAAGACCGGGCCGCAGGCGGCAAGCGTGTTCGGCCAGCCGGTGCACAGGTCGTCGCCTTGCACCCAGAGACGACCCGTCGCGCTTTCTCCACCGATGGCGCGCGAGATGGCGCCATCCTGTCCAAGGCTTGCAGTAAACGGTGTCTCATCGGGTCGCGTGCGATGTCCAACGATCGACCGGCCGAGAACGAGACGATTGATCGCCGCATCGTCAAGCCGCGTCTCGCCGGCGGCATTGATGCCGGCTGGCCACTCGGGCACGCCGGCCAGTGCAAGACCATGCAGCAGACGCTCAGCGTCCTCTTCCTGTGAGAAGACGAAGAATTGCTGCGCGATCATGCGGTTCGGCGGGTCGTCGCCCCTTTCGCGCAAAATGGCTTCCAGCTGGCGACGCGCTTCTTGCGCCTTCTGCATGGCCCCGAGTTGGGCATAAGCGGCGACGCGCAGATGCGCGGCGTAGAACTTCGGCCACGGGTTGGTCGAGCGCAGATCGATCATGTCGAGATGGGTGATGGCGGTCACGAAATCGCCCTCGCCGAAGGCCGACAGGCCGGCCTGATAGCGGCGCCATTCCGTCCAGCCGGGATCGACGCGCATCGCAGCATCGAGATGGAGCCTAGCCTCGCGCGGCTGTCCGGCGAAGTTCAGAGCCTGGCTCAAGCCTTCGAATGTCCAGGGGTCGCTCGGATCGAGGGCGAGCGCTTCGCGCAGCGTTTCGAGCGCCTCTCCGGTGCGGTTCTGGCGGATCAGCAGTTCGGCGTGCAATTGGTGATAAGCGGGAGTCGGATGCGCGGCGGCCTGCGCAAGGCTTGCATGCAAGCGCTCATCGATCTCAGGCCAGGAGAGACCGAGGGCACGACGGCGGGCATCGTCCGCATCCCAGTAGAGCCACGCCATTTCGGCTGCGGCGGCGCCGAAGTCGGGATCTAGCGCAAGCGCACGGCTGAGATGAGCCAGCGCTTCGATCGTGCCGGGGACGGTGTCGGTGCGGCGTGCCTCGATGCCGCGTCGAAACGCTTCATAGGCCTCGGGATGATCTGTGTCGCCGGACAATAAGAGGCCGGCCTTGCCTGGAATGAGCTTGAGAGAAAGTGCGTCGACCACGGCAGCGACGACCTCGTCCTGCAGGTCGAAGACGTCGCCAAGGTTGCCATGGAAGCGTTGGGCCCAGATCTGATTGCCGTCGATGGCATCGACCAGATGGGCGTTCACGCGGATCTCGTCGCGGATGCGCCGGACGGAACCGTTGAGCAGGTAGCGTACACCGAGGCGGGCGGCCAATGCGGCCGGCGGTTCCACGTCATCCTCGATAGGGCTGGTGGAATTGTGCGAGGTTACGAAGAGGCCAGGCAGGCGAGCAAGCTCCGCGCTCACGTCCTCGGAAAAGCCATGGGCGATATGCACCTGATCGCCCGCCCGGCTGAGATCGGCGAAAGGCAACACGGCGATGGCTGGCTTGGCCCGCTGGGGCGGGGTCGGGGGCCAGAACGACGCTGTGGCAGCGACTGCGATGGCGGCAAGGGCGGCTGCGGCAGGTTTGAACCAAGCACGGTGTTTGACATCTGCGCGAAGAGCGGCGCCTCGAGAAGCGGGTGTGGTCCTATCTGTTTTAACGGGCAGGATAAGGCTGTAGCCGCGACGGGCGACCGTCTTCAACAGCTGCTGACTTTCGTCACCCAGCGCCTTGCGTATTTCGCTGATGCATTGGGAGAGGCTGTTCTCGGTTACCGCAATGCCGGGCCAGACCGCATCAAGCAGCGCTGCTTTCGAGACGACCGAGTTTCGATGAGCGATAAGGTGGAGGAGGACGTCGGTCGATTGCCGCCGCAGCGGTATCGGGCGGCCGGCAGGGTCGAGGAGCAGCCCCGATCGCGTGTCGATCGTGACGCCGTTCAAAACCACGTCCGCATTCGCCATGGCATTCATGACGCCGATCCCCGCGAAACGGGGTTGAGGATCGCCCCAGGCCGCAAGCGCTGTCAATCGTCTTTGGTCCGAACGCACCTGCAGAGATCGACGGTGGTCAAAGAAAAACCCCGCGGCGTGAACCGCGGGGTCTGGAAGACTTGATCGGAAAAGGCGAAGCCTCAGGCGGCCATGGCCTTCTGGAGGTTCTCGTCGATCTTGTCGAGGAAGCCGGTCGTGGAGAGCCAAGGCTGATCGGGACCGATGAGGAGTGCGAGGTCCTTGGTCATGTGGCCGCTTTCGACGGTCTCGATGCAGACCTTCTCCAGCGTATCGGCAAAGCGTGCGAGCTCGGCATTGTCGTCGAGCTTGGCGCGGTGCGCGAGGCCACGTGTCCAGGCGAAGATCGAGGCGATGGAGTTGGTGGAGGTTTCCTCGCCCTTCTGGTGCTGGCGGTAGTGACGCGTGACCGTGCCGTGTGCGGCTTCGGCTTCGACCGTGTTGCCATCCGGGGTGAGCAGAACCGAGGTCATCAGGCCGAGCGAGCCGAAGCCCTGCGCGACCGTGTCCGACTGGACGTCGCCGTCATAATTCTTGCAGGCCCACACATAACCGCCCGACCACTTCAGGTTGGCGGCGACCATGTCGTCGATCAGGCGGTGTTCATACCAGATCTTGGCTTCCTTGAACTTCGCCTCGAACTCCTGCTCGTAGACTTCCTGGAAGATGTCCTTGAAGCGGCCGTCATAGACCTTGAGGATGGTGTTCTTGGTCGACAGGTAGACCGGCACCTTGCGGCTGAGGCCGTAGTTCAGCGAAGCGCGGGCGAAATCGCGGATCGATTCGTCGAGGTTGTACATGCCCATGGCAATGCCGGCGCCGGGCGCGTCAAAAATCTCGTATTCCTGCTCCTTGCCGTCCTCACCGACGAACTTCATGTAGAGCTTGCCCTTGCCGGGGAACTTGAAGTCGGTGGCGCGGTACTGGTCGCCATAGGCGTGGCGGCCGACGATGACCGGCTTGGTCCAGCCCGGAACGAGTCGCGGCACGTTCTTGCAGATGATGGGTTCGCGGAAGATGACGCCGCCGAGAATGTTGCGGATCGTGCCGTTGGGCGAACGCCACATCTTCTTCAGGCCGAATTCCTCGACGCGGCCTTCATCGGCGGTGATCGTGGCGCACTTGACGCCGACGCCGTGCTTCTTGATCGCGTGGGCCGCGTCGATCGTCACCTGGTCGTCGGTGGCGTCGCGGTTTTCCATGCTGAGATCGTAATATTCCAGATCGATGTCCAGATAGGGATGGATCAGCTTGTCCTTGATGAACTGCCAGATGATACGGGTCATCTCGTCGCCGTCGAGCTCAACGACCGGGTTTGCGACCTTGATCTTACTCATGCAGGAAAAGCCTCTCTCTCTCCAAAAAAGCCATGGACGGACGGCATGCCGCCGCATCCAGAACAACTGGCGCGTCCTATAGCATCGTGATTGCCGATGGCAAAGGAGAAGCGGAACCTTTGACGCCCAAGGCTTGGCCGGCACGCAGCACCCGGTGTATGAGCGCAGCGATTGACGCTGTGGCTCTGTGGGTGCAGCGCTGAACGCTGCGAGGGAGCTGGAATGGCCGGAACCGACAGAAAGCGCGCGATGATTGCGGAAGGCCCCGCGATCGTGCTGGTGGAGCCGCAGCTTGGCGAAAACATCGGCATGGTGGCGCGCGCCATGGCCAATTTCGGGTTGTCGGACCTCCGGCTCGTCAATCCGCGCGATGGATGGCCGAGCGAAAAGGCACGCCAGGCGGCATCGAAAGCCGACCACGTGATCGATGCGACGCAGGTGTTCGAGACGCTCGAGGAGGCAATCTCCGATCTCCATTTCGTCTATGCGACAACGGCGCGCGAGCGCGACGGCTTCAAGCCGGTGCGCGGGCCGGTGGAGGCCGGCCAGACGCTGCGGGCGAAGTTCCGCGAAGGCCAGGCAACCGGCATTCTGTTCGGGCGCGAGCGCTGGGGCTTGAAGAACCACGAGGTGGCGCTTGCCGACGAGATCGTTACCTTCCCGGTCAATCCCGCCTTCGCCTCGCTCAACATCGCGCAGGCCGTGCTGCTCATGTCCTATGAGTGGATGAATTCGGGGCTCTCGGATGTGACTGAGACCGCGTTCACCCACAACGACATGACGCCGGCGACCAAGGAAGAGACCTTCGGCCTGTTCGATCATCTGGAAGAGGCGCTCGATGCGCGCGGTTATTTCCGGCCCGAGGACAAGAAGCCGAAGATGGTCGACAATCTGCGCACGCTGCTTGCGCGTCGCGGGCTGTTTTCCCAGGAAATCCATGTGCTGCGCGGGGTGATCAACTCGCTCGACCGCTATTCGCGCAAGCGCCCGCGCGGCAGCGGCGCGCCCGACGAGATCGCGTCGCAGCCAAACGAACGGCCCGACAATGGATGAGGCCAGCATGGATGAGCGCGGGCCGGTCCTCGTTTTCGATTCGGGCATCGGCGGGCTGACCGTGCTGCGCGAAATGCGGGTGCTTTTGCCTGGGAAGCGGCTCGTCTACGTGGCCGACGATGCGGCGTTTCCCTATGGCGCGTGGGAAGAGGAAGCGCTGCGGACACGCATGGTGGCGCTGTTTGAGAAGCTGATCGCGGCGCACCGGCCATCGATCGCGGTGATCGCCTGCAACACCGCTTCGACGCTGGCGCTGGGTGATCTGCGCGCGGCCTATCCCAAACTTGCTTTCGTCGGCACGGTGCCGGCCATCAAGCCTGCGGCGGAGCGCACGCGGTCGGGTCTCGTATCGGTGCTGGCGACGCCAGGAACCGTGAAGCGGCAATATACGCGGGATCTCATCAGCGACTGGGCGACGAAGTGCCATGTGAGGCTGGTCGGCAGCACAGAACTGGCGGGGCTTGCCGAAACCTATATGCGCGAAGGCTTCGTGGACGAAGACGCGGTGCGAGCGGAGATTGCGCCGTGTTTCGTGGAGCGCGACGGCAACCGCACCGATATCGTCGTGCTTGCCTGCACGCACTATCCGTTTCTCGTCAACCGCATGCGCAAGACCGCGCCGTGGCCGGTGGATTGGCTCGACCCGTCCGAGGCGATCGCTAGGCGGGCCGTGAGCGTGCTGAATGGTGACGGTGCGGGCGCCGACCGGGCACGTGCGTTCGAAGCAGAATCACGCGCGGAGGTGAGCCCCGATATGGCTCTCTTCACGTCCGGCAAGCCAGATCCAGCGATCCGGCGACTGATGCACGGCTTCGGGCTGCGCGTCCCAGACGATCTTGCAGCGCACAATTTTTCCGTCTGATCCGGAACCGCGGGGCATCCGGTGCCGTTATCGGAAAAAGAATAAGGAGTCTCTTATGGACCTGATCCGCATCATCTTCGCCATCATCCTCCCGCCGCTCGGCGTCTTCCTGCAGGTCGGTCTTGGCAAGCACTTCTGGATCAACATCATCCTGACGCTGCTCGGCTACATCCCGGGCATCGTCCACGCGATCTGGATTATCGCCCGCGTGAAGTGACGCGCCGGTGGCATCAAAGCCGCGTTGACAAACGCGACCTCTTCCCATAATCACCCCCACAACGCCCGGCGGCCACGTCGGGCGTTTCATTTGACGTGTCCCGTGGATCGGTCCTTTTGGGGTCTTGATCCTGTCAGCTGACGGCTTCAGCCCGATGGCAGAGGAGGGCGCGTTTCCTTCTGGCGTTGCATGAAGATGCGACGTCATCATTTTGTTTTGAAAGGAAATGCGATGAGCAAGCGCGAATCGTCCAAGTACAAGATCGATCGCCGCATGGGCGAAAACATCTGGGGTCGTCCGAAGTCCCCGGTGAACCGCCGCGAATACGGTCCAGGCCAGCATGGCCAGCGCCGCAAGGGCAAGCTTTCGGATTTCGGTGTGCAGCTGCGCGCCAAGCAGAAGCTTAAGGGCTACTACGGCGACATCCGCGAGAAGCAGTTCCGCAAGATTTACGAAGAGGCCAACCGCCGTAAGGGCGACACCCCGGAGAACCTGATCGGTCTTCTGGAATCGCGTCTCGACGCCATCGTCTACCGCGCGAAGTTCGTGCCGACGGTTTTCGCGGCGCGCCAGTTCGTCAACCACGGCCACGTTTCGGTCAACGGCGTACGCACCAACATCCCGTCCTTCCGCTGCAAGCCGGGCGACGTGATCGAAGTGCGCGAGAAGTCCAAGCAGCTCGTCATCGTTCTCGAAGCGACGCAGCTCGCCGAGCGTGACGTTCCGGACTATATCGAAGCGGATCACAACAAGATGGTCGCGACCTTCGTGCGCGTTCCGGGCCTGTCGGACGTGCCCTATGCCGTCCAGATGGAACCGAACCTCGTCGTCGAGTTCTATTCGCGCTAAGCGTTCCGTATCCACTTTTCAAAGGCCGCGTGCTTGCACGCGGCCTTTGTCGTTTTGGGCTCCTGCAAAGGCGCACTTCGTGCTACCTGGGAGACACAGCGATCGAATCTGCACGATGCAGTCGATCTTTCTTGACGCTTACACGGCTGCCGAAGCGATGTCGTCTCGCGCCAGCCGAGGAGAATGCAGGCGCATTGCCTCATGCTGCATCGGCCTCGTTTCGAAGCGAGGCGTCCTATCGGCCCTTCCTTTTGGTTGGGCTCTTCATTCTCGCGCTGGTCGGCTCCGTCCTGCTTGGATCGGAGCGCTTCGTCCAGACCCTCACCGGTGAGGGGGGCGCCGTCGAGACGCTATCTGCTGCCGGTTACCTCGTGGCGGCTGCGATGCTGGTGCGCGAGGCAAATCAGCATTTCCTGAAGACGCATTTCTATTTCGTCGTGATCCTGTTGGCGCTATGCATGCGCGAACTCGACTTCCACAACCTCATGACGACGATGAGCATCACCAAGACCAGCTTCTACGTTTCCGGCGACGTGCCGCTCCTGGAAAAACTTGCGGCGGTCGTGGCTCTGGTCACGGTCGGCGCGGCGGTTGTCATAGCGGGGCTTCGTCATGCGCGGCAGTTCATCGCAGGGTTGCGCGGGCTCCACCTGCCGGCAGTGGGCGTCCTGGCCGCGGGTCTGTCCATCATCGCGGCCAAGACGCTCGACGGCCTGCCGCGCAAGCTTGAAGGCCTCGGCATTGATCTCGGTGCCAGCGCTGCGGTGGTTTCGACCGGAATCGAGGAAGTGATCGAGCTCGGCATTCCGCTTTTCCTGATGTGCGCGGTGCTCGCCTTCTTCCCGCGTCGACACCCGCAGAACCCCGAGCGAGGCGCCGCAAGGTGAGTGCGATCGAGTCCATTGCCGGCGACTATCCGCCGATCATGGCGAATGCGCCTTCGTCGGTGACGTTCAACAAGCTGCGCAAGCGGCTGTTGCGGCAGACGCGCCAGGCGATCGAGGATTTCCAGATGCTGCGGCCGGAAACGGGGACGACGCGTCCGCGCTGGCTCGTCGCGCTATCGGGCGGCAAGGATTCCTATGCGCTGCTTGCCGTCTTGAGCGAATTGCAGTGGCGCGGGCTTCTGCCGGTCGATCTCATCGCCTGCAATCTCGACCAGGGGCAGCCGAATTTTCCGAAGCACGTTCTGCCGGAGTTTCTCACCCGCAACGGCATTGCGCACCGGATCGAATATCGCGACACCTATTCGGTGGTGAAGGAGAAGGTGCCGGAAGGGGCCACCTATTGCGCGCTCTGCTCGCGCTTGAGGCGCGGCAATCTCTATCGGATCGCGCGTGAGGAAGGCTGCGAGGCGCTGGTGCTCGGCCATCACCGCGACGATATTCTGGAAACGTTTTTTCTGAACCTCTTCCACGGCGGCAAGCTGGCGGCGATGCCGCCCAAGCTCCTGAACGACGAGGGCGACCTTCTGGTGCTGCGCCCGCTTGCCTATTGTGCCGAGGACGAGCTGGCGAAGTTCGCCAGCGCCATGGAATTTCCCATCATTCCCTGCGACCTCTGTGGCTCGCAGGACGGGCTTCAGCGCAATGCGATGAAGGCGATGCTTTCCGACATCGAACGGCGCATGCCGGGTCGCAAGGACACGATGCTGAAGGCCTTGGCCAATGCCCGACCTTCGCATCTGCTCGACCCTAAGCTCTTCGATTTCGGCGCGATCAATCCACCGGCCTGACGAAGAGCTTGCCCCGTTCGGTGATGAGCACGATCACCAGCGCGATGCCGCCGAAGCCTGAGAAGGCCAGTGAGAGCGGGATGAGCGTGCCGTTGAAGGCTTGGCCGATCATGCCGCCAAGCAGCGCGCCGCCGGTGAACGATATGACGCCGATGACCGAGGACGCGGTGCCGGCGATGTGGCCGAGCGGCTCCATGGCGATGGAGTTGAAGTTGTTCGCCACCAGCCCGAAGGACAGCATGCAGCAGGCAAGCAGGATGTTCGCCACATAGAAGTTCGGCGTGCCGAACAGGCTGAGGACGAGCAGGATCGCTCCGAAGCTCATCATGGCAATGAGGGCGCCGTGCGAGATGAGGCGCATGCCGTAGCGCTGCACATAGCGGCCGTTGAGGATCGATGTAATCGCCATGCCGACGGCGCTGAGCGCAAAGCCGAGCGCGAACCAGTCGCCCATGCCGTAGATCGAATCGTACACCTGCTGGATCGACACGATGAACGAGAAGAGCGCGCCGAAGAGCAGCAGCGAGCCCAGCGTGTAGCCGACGGCGAGACGCGAACGGAACACTTCGCCGAACGCGTAGACGAGGCCCTTGAACGACAGCTCGATGCGCTCGGCGACCGGAAGCGTCTCCTTGAGGCGGAAGCCCGTCCAGCCGGCAAAGAGGAAGGCGGCGGCACCGAGGAAGGCGAAGATCGCCTGCCATTCCGCGACCAGCAGGATCGCCTGGCCGACCGCGGGCGCCATGATCGGCACGATCATGAACACGGTGAAGACATAGGACATGACGCGCGCCATGTCGCGGCCGCCATAGCAATCGCGCACAATCGCAGTGACGATAATGCGCACCGACGCGGCCCCGATGCCCTGGATGAGTCGCAGCACCAGCAGCGTGTTGAAATCATCGACGAAGAGCACGGCCAGCGAGGCAGCCGCATAGACTGCGATGCCGGGAAGCAGGACGGGCCTGCGGCCGAAGCGATCCGACAGCGGGCCGAAGAGGATCTGGGCGAGCCCGAAGCCGAGGGCGAAGACGGTGATGACGGCCTGACGGTCGTTCTCATTGACGACGCCGAGCGCCTCGCCGATCGCGGGGAGCGCCGGCAGCATGATGTCGATCGACAGCGCGATGATCGAGGTGAGGGCGGCGGCGAGCCCGATGAACTCGTAAAAGCCGATGCCGGCCCGGTCCGATCCGTTGAGCGGAGCGGGGGCCGGGTTGGGGGCCGGAGTGGCGGCAGCGCGGCCGATGGGGGAATTCTCGTTCATGGGACGATCCCGATCATAATCTTGAAAAGAGGCGGCCGCGTTCGGCGACCAGCACGAGAACGAATGCGATGAAGGACACGGCGCAGAAGCCGGCGACCAGTGGCAGCGCGGTGCCGTTATAGAGCTGGCCGATCAGCGCGCCGATCAGGCCGCCACCTGCCGTCTGGAGGAACCCGAGGACAGAGGAAGCGGTGCCGGCCACATGGCCCAATGGCTCCATGGCGAGTGCGTTGAAGTTCGCGCCGATCCAGCCGAACTGAAACATGGCCGCGATGAAGAAGACGAGGAAGAGCCAGAGCGGCAGGGTGCCGACCAGAGACGCGAGCAGCCAGACGAAGCAGACCGACATGAAGCCGACCAGCGCGCCATGGGACAGGGTGCGCATGCCGAAGCGGCCGACGAGGCGCGAATTGATGAAGGAGGAGAGCGCCATGAAGGTTGCGACCAGCGCGAAGACCGCCGGGAACCAGACACCGAGGCCGTAGACTTCGACGAAGATCTGTTGCGCGGAGTTCAAGAAGCCGAACATGGCGCCGAAAACCGCCGCGGTGGCGAAGGCGTAGCAGACCGACATGCGGTTCGACAGCACGATGCGGAAGGCTTCCATGATCTTGCCGAAGCGCAGCTCCCGGCGATCGGCCGGCTTCAGCGTCTCGGGCAAGCGAAGGGCGACCCATGCCAGCACCGCAAGCGCGACGAGCGCGATGAACACAAAGATCAGGTGCCACTCGCCGAAGAGCATGATCAGTTGGCCGAAGCCCGGCGCCAGGACAGGCACAACCATGAACACCATCATGACGATCGACATGATCTCCGCCATCTGACGGCCGCCGAAGACATCGCGCACCAGCGTGACGGCGATGACGCGGGTGGCTGCAGCGCCGATGCCTTGCGCCATGCGCAACAGCAGCAGCATGCCGAAACTCGAGGAAAAGGCGGCCAGCAGCGCGCAGACGGCGTAGATGACGATGCCGATCAGAAGCGGCTTGCGGCGCCCGAAGCGGTCGGCGATCGGCCCGAAGAAAAGCTGGGCGCCGCCGAAACCGACCACGTAGGCAGAGAGAACGAGCTGGCGCTGATTGGCATCGGCGACGCCGAGCGATTCGCCGATCTGCTGAAGGCTCGGCAGCATGATGTCGATCGACAGCGCGTTGAGCGCCATTAGCGAGGCGACCATCGCGATGAATTCCATCCGCGACAGAGGCGGCGGTGGTCCCGCGGGCGCCGGTGGTGCAGCGACGGCATCTCGCGATGCGGCATGGGCTGCCGATCGTATCGGTTGGTCGTCCATGGGAACCTCGGGTGCCGAAAGGCGAAAGACCCGAGGCGTGCGCAAGGCGGCACGGACGGGTGTCAGGTGCAGAAAATTGCTGCGAGCGCGAAGAGACTAGCCGGGATCGGTGTCAACGCAACCGGAAATCGTCCGGCAATGGATGAACGATCTGTATCGAAGGATCACCCAAAACGATGAAAGCCGCGGCGGGCGCGGCTTTCGGATCAGTTGATGGAGCTAGACGAGCTCAGGCGTTGCTGCGAACCGCGACGCCCTTGTCGGCAAAATGCGACTGCAGTTCCTGGTTCTGGAACATCTCGCGGATGATGTCGCAACCGCCGACGAATTCGCCCTTCACGTAGAGCTGCGGGATCGTCGGCCAGTTGGAGTAGTCCTTGATGCCCTGGCGCAGATCGGCATCGGCCAGAACGTTGATGCCTTTATAGTCGACGCCGACATAGTCGAGAATCTGCACGACCTGGCCGGAGAAACCGCATTGTGGGAACTGGGGCGTGCCCTTCATGAAGAGGACGACGTCGTTGTTCTTCACTTCATTGTCGATGAAATCGTTGATCGCGCTCATGAGAATGTCCTTCGTTTGCCGGTCGAGGCGCCGGCAACGGATTGGTGTCGGTGGCCTCTAGATAGGAGATCGGGCAGGCCTTGTCGAGTTTGCGCTCAAGGCAGCCACCGACGAAGCTGGGTTGAAGCCTAGTCAGTCCGGGGCGCTGGTTTGCAGTGCGAGTGCATGAAGCACGCCGCCCATGTTGCCCTTGAGCGCGTTGTAGACCATCTGGTGCTGCTGCACGCGGTTCTTGCCGCGAAAGCTCTCCGAGACGACTTCGGCGGCATAGTGATCGCCGTCGCCGGCGAGATCGCGGATGGTCACGCGCGCATCCGGAATGCCTTCCTTGATCATTTTCTCGATGTCACCGGCACTCATCGGCATGGGTGAGGGTCTCCTTGTTCGACGTCGGCCAGGATAGGCGGCGGGTCAGGCCACTGCGGCGGCCATCTGGTTCTCCATATAGTGAGGGAACCACGTTTCATGGGCGTCGCGCAATTGGCGAAGCGGGATAGCGAAGCGGTCATCCACTTTCAGCGCGTCGCCGGCAATTGTGCCCAGGCGGCGGAACGGCACGCCGGCGCCTTCGGCATTCATGCAGACGAAATTGGCGAGATCGGCCGGAACGGTGACGACATAGCGGGCCTGATCCTCGCCGAACAGCAGCGCATGGAGCGGCTGGCCGGACGACTGCGACGCGCTTTCGAGCGACAGTTCCATGCCGTGACCGGAGGCCAACGCCATTTCTGCAATCGTGATGGCGAGACCGCCGCTGGAAATATCGTGGCAGCTCGTCACCTGACCGTTGCGGATGGCCGAGCGCACGAAATCGCCATTGCGCTTTTCGAGCGCCAGATCGACCGGCGGCGGCGGACCATCGGCCTGGCCGAGGACATCTCGCAGATAGACCGACTGGCCGAGATGGGTGCCATCACCACCGAGCAGAATGACTGCATCACCGGCCTTGGCGCCACCGATGCGGGCCATCTGCTGCCAATCGGGCAGGATGCCGACCCCGGCAATGGTGGGCGTGGGCAGGATCGCCTCGCCATTGGTCTCGTTGTAGAGCGAGACGTTGCCCGAGACGATCGGGAAGCCCAGCACGCGGCAGGCTTCACCGATGCCCTCGATGGCCTTGACGAGCTGGCCCATGATCTCCGGGCGCTCGGGATTGCCGAAATTGAGGTTGTCGGTGGCGGCGAGCGGCTCGGCACCGACCGCTGTGATGTTGCGCCAGCATTCGGCCACGGCCTGCTTGCCGCCCTCGAAGGCATCCGCCTCGCAATAGCGCGGCGTCACGTCGGACGAGAAGGCAAGCGCCTTGGTCGCATGGCCTTCGACGCGCACCACGCCGGCATCGCCACCCGGCAATTGCAGCGAATTGCCCTGGATCAGCGTGTCATATTGCTCGTAGACCCAGCGGCGCGAGGCATTATTGGGCGAGCCGACGAGATCGAGAATCGCCTGGCCGTAATCGGCGGGCTCCTCGATCTGGCTTGCCGGCAGCGGCGAATAGAGGCCGGGCTCGCGCCATGGGCGATCATATTCCGGTGCCTCGTCGCCCAGTTCCTTGATCGGCAGGTTCGCGACTTCGACGCCCTGGTGGAGGATGCGGAAGCGCAGATCGTCCGTCGTCTTGCCGACGATGGCGAAATCCAGCCCCCATTTGGTGAAGATCGCCTCGGCTTCCGCTTCCTTTTCGGGGCGCAGCACCATGAGCATGCGCTCCTGGCTTTCCGACAGCATCATCTCATAGGCGCTCATCGCCTCTTCGCGCACGGGCACCTTGTCGAGATCGAGCTCGATGCCGAGGTCGCCCTTGGCGCCCATCTCGACCGCCGAGCAGGTGAGACCGGCCGCACCCATGTCCTGGATGGCGATGACGGCGCCCGACGCCATCAATTCCATGCAGGCTTCGAGCAGGCACTTCTCGGTAAAGGGATCGCCGACCTGCACGGTCGGGCGCTTCTCCTCGATCTTCTCGTCGAATTCGGCAGAGGCCATGGTGGCGCCGCCGACGCCGTCGCGGCCTGTCTTGGCACCGAGATAGACGACGGGCAGGCCGACGCCTTCGGCCTTGGAATAGAAGATCGCATCAGTCTTTGCGAGGCCGGCGGCAAAGGCGTTGACGAGGCAGTTGCCGTTGTAGCGGGCATCGAATTCGACTTCGCCGCCGACGGTCGGCACGCCGAAGGAATTGCCGTAGCCGCCGACGCCGGCGACGACGCCGGAGACGAGGTGGCGGGTCTTCGGGTGATCCGGAGCACCGAAACGCAGCGCGTTCATCGCCGCGATCGGCCGCGCGCCCATGGTGAAGACGTCACGCAGGATGCCGCCGACGCCGGTCGCCGCGCCCTGATAGGGTTCGATGTAGGAGGGGTGGTTGTGGCTCTCCATCTTGAAGACCACGCAGTCGCCATCGCCGATATCGACGACACCGGCATTTTCGCCGGGGCCCTGGATGACCTGCGGGCCCGTGGTCGGAAGCGTGCGCAGCCAGCGCTTGGAGGATTTGTAGGAACAGTGCTCGTTCCACATGGCCGAGAAGATGCCGAGCTCTGTGAAGGTCGGCTCGCGCCCGATCAGGTCGAGAATGCGCTGATACTCGTCCGGCTTCAGCCCATGGGCTTCGATCAATTCCGGGGTGATGGCGATCTTTTCAGGGAGCATGGGCATCTCGGATCTGTCGGCGTCGGTTAAGCGAGGTGATCGGGGCGGTGATCAGGCGGATGTCCCGCAGGAGGCGTCGCCGCTGGCGAAGCGCGCGATATCGCCGCGGATGCGGGGACCGGCAGCGCCATCGAGCAGCGGGCCAAAGCTCGTCACGGTTCCGGCGGCGCCGGAGGCCTGGACGACCAGAAGCGGCCTGCCGCCGAAATCGCCGCGCGGAACCAGGAGGAAGCGCGGCTGGCCGGAAAAGGAATTCAACTCGTTGGCGAAGCTGTAGCCGGCAAAGACCGGATCGCGGCTGGCGAACCAGCAGCGGTGGGCCGCGATTGCCACCTGCTCCATATTGCGCAGCGCCGCGCTCTTCTCCGACGAAGCGACCTCAGCCGGCACTTCGGCCGAAGGTTGCGTCTGGCAGCCGGCGAGCAGGGCGAGCGCTGCGATCAGGGCAAGGCGCGAGGCAGACATCATGCCGCGACGGCACCGAGAGCGGCTTCGAACAGCGGGCGACCATCGGCACCGCCATGGGCGGTTTCGATGAGATTTTCCGGATGCGGCATCAGGCCGAGCACGTTGCCGCGTTCGTTGACGAGGCCGGCGATGTCGTTGAGCGAGCCATTCGGGTTGGTGCCTTCGGCATAGCGGAAGACGACCTGGCCCTGATCCTCGATGCGCGCAAGCGTGTCCGGGTCGGCAAAGAAGTTGCCGTCGTGATGGGCGACCGGGCAGCGGATGATCTGGCCCTTGGTGTAGAGGCTGGTGAAGGCTGTCTGGGTGTTGACGACCTCGAGCTTCACTTCGCGGCAGACGAACTTCAGCGAGGCGTTGCGCATCAGCGCGCCGGGCAGGAGGCCGGCTTCCAGCAGGATCTGGAACCCGTTGCAGACGCCGATGACGCGCGTGCCGCGCGCCACCGCATCGCGGACCGCCTGCATGACGGGCATGCGCGCCGCGATCGCGCCGCAGCGCAGATAATCGCCATAGGAGAACCCGCCAGGGATCACGATGAGGTCCACATCGGCGGGGATGGTGGTTTCCGTCTGCCAGACCGTGATGGGCGGCGTGCCCGATATCTTGGTCAGCGCCGCGATCATGTCGCGGTCGCGATTGAGGCCCGGAAGGATGATGACGGCTGACTTCATGGGAGCGTCCGGATCGGTGGAAGGACTTCGCACCGCTTCTAGAACATGGCAGCCGTGAAGGCGAGGGTATTGCGGCGGTTTCTTGTGGCGAATATGCCTGAATGCGGCATTTCGGAGCAGGGCATGACGAACGACCAGGACAGCCGCGTCGAAGCAAGCATCGACCTCGATTTCACCGATCGCATGTCCTATGGCGACTATCTGCAGCTCGATACGCTGCTTTCCGCGCAAAAACCGCTGACCAGCGAGCCCGACGAGCCGCTGTTCATCGTCATCCATCACGTGCAGGAATTGTGGATATCGCTAATCCTGCACGAACTGGATTTCGCGATGGCCGCGATAAGGCAAGATCGGCCGGGCGTCGCCTTCAAGGCGCTTGCCCGCGTGGCCCGCATTCAGGAGCAGCTGGTCTCGGCCTGGGACGTGCTTTCCACCATGACGCCCTCCGACTATCTGACGTTTCGCGCCGCACTTGGGCAATCGTCCGGGTTCCAGTCTCACCAGTACCGGATGATGGAGATGAAGCTCGGCGCCAAGGACGAGAAGATGCTTGCGCCGCACCGCCACCACGCCGAGCACCATGCGCGCCTGCAGGCGGCGTTCAAGGCGCCGAGCCTCTACGACGAGGCGATCGCACTTCTGGCGCGGCAGGGCCTGCCGGTGCCCGACGCGCTTCTCAACCGCGATTTTTCGCGCAACCACGCCTATAGCGAGGCGCTGCGCGACACCTGGCTGACGGTCTACCGCAACACGGACCGCTATTTCGAGCTCTACGAGCTGGCGGAGAAACTGGTCGACGTGGAAGACAAGTTCCAGCAATGGCGCTTCCGCCACATGAAGACGGTGCAGCGCATCATCGGCTTCAAACAGGGCACCGGCGGTTCATCCGGCGTCGGCTATTTGAAGACGGCTCTCGACCGCTCGTTCTTTCCGGAACTGTGGGACGTGCGCACGGCACTTTGACAAGCATCCGTGTTCGAAGGGGTGCTGCGGTTCAGCCAACTCGCGCAGTTCGAGGCGACGCTCGATGCGGTCAAGCTGTTCGTCGTGGCGATCGATCTTGCGATAGATGTTGCCGACATCTGTCTGGATTGACAGCAGGTGACCTCGGATCGAGGTCAATTCCTGTCGGACGCCTGTGATCTCCGACCCCATCGATGACATGTCGGACTGCATCTTCTTGAGCAATTCGAACATCAGTTCGTTCGTCACATCGGTCACGGCGACCGTCTCCCATCCAGACCCTCGGGCTCAGCCCAGGGGTACAACCATCAGGCGATGTGGATAGAATAATCCTCGATCACCGTGTTGGCCAGGAGCTTGTCGCACATGGCCTTGAGGTCGGATTCGGCTTTCGTGCGGTCGTCGGTCTGCAATTCCAGGTCGAAGACCTTGCCCTGGCGGACATGGCCGACGCCGTCGAAGCCGAGTGCGCCGAGGGCGCCTTCTATCGCTTTGCCCTGCGGGTCGAGGACACCGTTCTTGAGCGTTACGGTTACGCGTGCCTTGATCACTCGTCTTTTCCTCGGATGCTATTTAACCAGGACGGGGCCGGTGCCGCGGACGGGTTCGTTCTCGTTCATGATGCCGAGGCGGCGCGCAACTTCCTGGTAGGCTTCGACGAGACCGCCGAGGTCGCGGCGGAAGCGGTCCTTGTCCATCTTCTCGTTGGTCTGGATATCCCAGAGACGGCACGAGTCGGGCGAGATTTCGTCGGCCACGATGATGCGCATCATGTCGCCTTCGAAGAGGCGGCCGCATTCGATCTTGAAGTCGACGAGCTGGATGCCGACGCCGAGGAAGAGGCCGGTGAGGAAATCGTTGACGCGGATGGCGAGCGCCATGATGTCGTCGATCTCTTGCGGGCTTGCCCAGCCGAAGGCGGTGATGTGCTCTTCGGAGACCATCGGGTCGTCGAGCGCATCGGCCTTGTAATAGAACTCGATGATGGAGCGCGGCAGGACGGTGCCTTCCTCGATGCCGAGGCGCTTGGCGAGCGAGCCGGCGGCGACGTTGCGCACCACGATCTCGAGCGGAATGATCTCGACTTCCTTGATCAGCTGCTCGCGCATGTTGAGCCGCTTGATGAAGTGCGTCGGGATGCCGATCCGGTTCAGATGCGTGAAGACGTATTCGGAAATCCTGTTGTTGAGGACGCCCTTGCCGTCGATGACATCGTGCTTCTTCTTGTTGAACGCGGTCGCGTCGTCCTTGAAGAACTGGATCAGAGTGCCAGGCTCCGGTCCTTCATAAAGGATCTTGGCCTTGCCTTCGTAGATGCGGCGGCGACGGTTCATGATGATCTTTTACTCTTGAGTGGCGGGCAAGGGTGTTCAAGCGGCTTGGTCAGCGCAGCCAGGTCCTGCCCGGATGATGGTCGTTGTGTCGTGGCGAGTGCTTATCCGATATGGCGTGCGGACACAATTGTTCCGTTCCGGCCATGCCCGACCTTTTCGTCTCAGGCACTGCATCGCTTCTCTGCGACATCGTTGCGGGCTGCCTTTTCAACGACATGGAATCCGACCATAGTCCGCCCCGACGGTGCCGAACAGGCACTGAAATGCGAACGGAAACGGGAGACGACGCATGGCTGCAAGCATGGACGACCGCCAGAAGGCATTCGAAAGCAAATTCGCCCATGACGCCGACCTGCGCTTCAAGGCCGAAGCGCGGCGCAACAAGCTTCTGGGACTTTGGGCAGCCGACCTGATCGGAAAGAAGGGCGACGACGCCGCGGAATACGCCAAGGAAGTGGTGAAATCCGATTTCCAGGAAGCGGGCGACGAGGACGTGTTCCGCAAGGTGCGCGGCGATCTCGATGCGGCAGGGGCGAATGTTTCCGATGAACAGCTGCGCGGCAAGATGATCGAGCTGATGGCCGAGGCCATCCAGCAGGTGCAAAGCAACTGACGTCTGAGCCGGGAGGAGGGCGATCGTGACGCTTGCCGATAAACTGAATGCCGGTGAAACGGTTCTGACGGCGTGGTCGACGCTCGCCGCGCCCGCTGTGGTGGAGCTTCTCGCTCGCGCCGATTTCGAAGCGGTGACGCTCGACATGCAGCATGGCGCCCACAGCGTCGACAGCGTGCATGACGGGATTCTCGCAATTGCCGCTGCAGGCAAGCCCGCGATCGTGCGCATACCAGTCGGGCGAAACGACATGGTCAGCCGGGCGCTCGATTTCAGCGCGGACGCCATCATCGCGCCGATGATCAACTCGGTGGAGGATGCGCGGGCGTTTGCCGCTCATGCCAAATATCTGCCGGTCGGGCAGCGTTCCTGGGGGCCGGCACGCGCGCTGTCGATGCGCGGGATCCAGAAGGGCCAGGACTATCTGAGTTCGGCCAATGACAAGACGGTCGCCTTCGCGATGATCGAGACGCGGGCGGCGCTTGCCTCGCTCGATGAGATCCTGGCCGTTCCGGGGATCGACGGCGTGTTCGTCGGACCTTCGGATTTCTCGATCTCGTGGACGAACGGCGCGGCAGTCGATCCGCACCATGAGGAGATGACCGAGGCGATTGCCGACATCGGGCGCCGGGCGAGGGCAGCGGGAAAGCATGCGGGCGTTTTCGTCTTCGATGCGCCGCGGACCCAATCCTACGTCAAGATGGGGTTCAACCTGCTCTCCGTCATTCACGACGGGGCTTATCTCTCGCTCGGCATGAGCACGATGCTCGACCAGGCGAGAAACGGCTGAACCACTGTGGTCGTAATGATCTCGTCGGTCAGACGACCGGTGGGCTCAGCTTCTGCAGGAATTTCGCGAAGACCAGAAGCCCCTCGGGCCAGGGGCCGTGGCCCGATTCGGCGTTGATGTGGCCGATCTCGCCACCGTCGACGAGCAGCGAGCCCCAGGCGCCCGCGATGTCCTCGGCGACGTCATAGGCGCAGAATGGGTCGTTGCGGCTTGCCACCACGATCGAGGGGAACGGCAGGGGTTCGCGCGAATAGGGACCGAAGGTCATCAGGTGCTTGGGTCGGATCGCCTCGTTCGCCACGTCGGGCGGTGCCACCAGGAATGCGCCGGCAATCGGTCGCCGATAATCCGCAATGGCCTGAACGGCCGTCGCCACGCCCAGAGAATGCGCAACGATGATCACGGGGCGGGTCGACGCGTTCACGGCGTCTGCCATGCTCGCGGTCCACTCGGCGCGGTCGGGCTTCGACCATGAGGCCTGTTCGACGCGCCGTGCGGTGGAGAGCTTCGCTTCCCAGCGGGTCTGCCAGTGGTCAGGTCCGGAATTGGTGTAGCCGGGGACGATGAGGATATCGGTTTCTGCAGCTTTCATGGTCAAGCTCATGTGCGTTTGCGGCGAAGCCATGTCAACTGCGTTGCTCGACTTCTGCACGTCCTTGAATGGGAATTGAATGGGCCCATTCAAGGGCAGTTTGGCCGGCTTGGTCTAATCCCTCGTTTCAGTTGAGATACGAAAGGATCAGACCATGACGAACGAATTTTCAGAGACCGCCGGCCAGTCGGCCGCAACCGTCACGCCACCGAACGCCGCTGATGGCGCGCAAGCGCTGGAGCGGCGTATGGCACGGATCGAGGCGCAGCTTGAGCGACTTGCCGTCGCGCTTCAAACCTCAACAGCAAACCGGACGGATGCAGCGGCTGCTGCCGGACGCGATGCCGAGCCGGTCGACGGCGTCGAGCTTGGCGGCCGGGCGAAGGTCGAGACGCTTCACCGTGAACCGACAGCAAGCCGTGTGACGGCCAAGCGCGTGTCGGACGGCGTTGCCAGCTCCATGGCCGGAGCCGATGCCACTGTGCGCGACTGGTTCGACCGCAGGCCGTTCCTGTTCATGACGGGGCTCTTCATTGCGGCCCTCGTCGTTTTCCAGATCATCGATTAAGCGCAGACCGGATGGCGGGGCCGCTCAGGCCTCGCCGAAGACGCGGACAAAGATCGTGTCGACGTGCTTGGTGTGATAGGCGAGATCGAACTTCTCGCGGATCTGGTCTTCCGAAAGGGCGGCCGTGACTTCAGCGTCGGCGAGGAGCTCCGTCAGGAAGTCCTTGCCTTCCTCCCAGACCTTCATCGCGTTGCGCTGGACGAGGCGGTAGGAATCCTCGCGGCTGACGCCGGCCTGGGTCAGCGCCAGCAGAACGCGCTGCGAGTGGATCAGGCCGCGGAACTTGTTCATGTTGGCCAGCATGTTGTCTGGGTAGATCACCAATTTCTCGATGACGCCGGCGAGGCGGTTCAGCGCGAAGTCAAGCGTGATCGTGGTGTCCGGGCCAATGGCGCGCTCGACGCTCGAATGGCTGATGTCCCGCTCGTGCCAGAGTGCGACATTCTCGAGCGCCGGCGTGACCGACATACGGACGAGGCGGGCGAGACCGGTCAGATTTTCGGTAAGCACCGGGTTACGCTTGTGCGGCATGGCGGACGAGCCCTTCTGGCCGGGCGAGAAGAACTCTTCCGCTTCCAGGACCTCGGTGCGCTGCATGTGCCGGATTTCGATGGCAACGTTTTCGATCGACGAGGCGATGACGCCGAGCGTTGCGAAGAACATGGCGTGGCGGTCGCGCGGAATGACCTGGGTGGAGATCGGCTCGGGCTTCAGGCCGAGCTTGGCGCAGACATGCTCTTCCACGGACGGATCGATATTGGCGAAAGTGCCGACGGCGCCCGAAATCGCGCCGGTGGCGATCTCTGCACGGGCGGCGACGAGCCGGTCGCGGCCGCGCGCCATTTCGGCATAGAAGCGCGCGAAGGTGAGGCCCATCGTGGTCGGCTCGGCATGGATGCCGTGGCTGCGACCGATGCGGACGGTATCCTTGTGCTCGAAGGCGCGCTTCTTCAGCGCAGCCAGAACGCGGTCCATATCGGCGAGAAGCAGGTCGGCAGCGCGCACGAGTTGGATGTTGAGCGTCGTGTCGAGAACGTCCGACGAGGTCATGCCCTGGTGCACGAAGCGGGAGTCCGGCCCGATGAATTCGGCAAGATGGGTCAGGAAGGCGATGACGTCGTGCTTGGTGACGGCTTCGATTTCATCGATGCGGGCGACGTCGAATTCGGCTTTGCCGCCTTTTTCCCAGATGGTGGCGGCGGCTTCCTTGGGGATGACGCCAAGCTCGGCCAGCGCGTCGCAAGCATGCGCCTCGATCTCGAACCAGATGCGGAACTTCTGTTCCGGCGACCAGATGGCGACCATGTCGGGGCGGGAATAGCGCGGGATCATCGGCGGGCCTGTCTTTGACGATGGAAAGGGAAGCTGCGGAGCCTCTAGCAGAGCTGGTCGGCTTGCTCAAATGTGGTGCACGAAGTCGCTCAGCGCGCGGCCTCGGCGGCCTGGCGGATGGCGTCGATATTGGCGCGGTAACCCTCGACGCCGTCACCCTTGAAGACGGCCGAACCGGCGACGAGCGCGTTGACGCCGGCGGCCGCGGCAAGCGGTGCGGTCTCGGGCGTGATGCCGCCATCGATCTCGAGATCGATCGGCCGGTCGCCGATCATGGCATTGAGCTTGCGGCACTTCTCGACGACGCCGGGTATGAATTTCTGGCCGCCGAAGCCCGGATTGACGCTCATGACGAGGATGAGATCGACCATGTCGAGGACATATTCGACGACATGCTCGGGCGTTCCGGGGTTGAGCGAGACGCCGGCCTTCTTGCCGAGCGCACGGATCGCCTGCAGCGAGCGGTGCAGATGCGGGCCGGCTTCGGCATGGACGGTGATGATGTCGCAGCCGGCTTTGGCGAAGGCTTCGAGATAGGGGTCGGTGGGCGCGATCATCAGGTGGCAATCGAAGACCGCGTCGGTATGGGGTCGCAGCGCCTTGATGACATCGGGACCGTAGGAAATATTCGGAACGAAATGGCCGTCCATCACGTCGAGATGGATCCAGTCGGCGCCGGCTTCGACGACGTCGCGGACTTCTTCGCCGAGGCGGGCATAGTCGGACGCGAGGATCGAGGGAGCGATACGGATCGGGCGCTTGGCGGACATTGTGCGGGGTCTCCGGGATTTCTGGCGGCGCGCGGACGCGTTAACACCTGTGGCCGGGCGGCACAACGCGCGTGGGCGCGCTCAGCGCGGCGCATCCCCGAATTTCTGGCGCCATGTGGGCAGGACGTCGCCCTCGGCAGGCGTTGCGGCATAGACGCCGCGCGCGATGGCGCGGGCCATAGTGGCCGATGCGGCAGCACAGAGCGCGATCGCATCAGTGTCGGCAAAGGCGCGACCACTCGTGCCGGTGGCAAGCGCGAAGATGAGGTCGCCATCCATCGGCGTATGGGCCGGCCAGATGGCGCGGGCGAAGCCGTCATGGGCGGCACTCGCCAGGCGCTTTGCCTCAGCCTTGGTCAGCACGGCGTCGGTGGCAATCACCGCGATCGTGGTGGCACCGCCGGGCTCGTGTGTGCTGAGCTTGGTGATGATATGGTCGGCATCTTGCGGCATGGTGGCGGGTAGGCCGAGGCCGCCGAATTCGCCATTCTTCTCGAACGGCGCTGCCAGGAAATGGCCCCGATCGCCGAACCCGACGGAGCCGACGGCATTGACGGCGACGAGCGCGGCGATGGTCGTGCCATCGGACAGGACGGTGGATGCCGTGCCGAGACCGCCCTTCAGGCCGGCGGTGAGCGCGCCGACGCCGGCGCCAGCGGAGCCGATCGCAAAGGTCTTTGCGGCAGCTTGTGCGGCATCATAGCCGAGCTCGCGGTAGGGCGGGTAGCGGCCCCAGGCCTTGTCGCCGCCATTCATCAGATCGAACAGGATGGCGGCCGGCACGATCGGTATGCGGTGATCGCCAACGGCAAAGCCGCGCCCCGTTTCACGCAGGCGCGCCTGGACGCCCGAGGCTGCATCGAGTCCGAAGGCGGAGCCGCCGGCGAGCACAATGGCATCGACCGCGGCAACGGTGTTTTCGGGCTCAAGAAGATCGGTTTCGCGCGTGCCGGGCGCACCGCCAAGGATCTTGACCGCGGCGGTGGCGGGCCGATCGCAGACGACGACGGTGACGCCCGATTTCAGGCGATGATCCTCGGCATTGCCGACGAGCAGGCCCGAAACATCCGTCAAACTGTTGGTCGACCCGGGGCGCATGGTGTCTACCGACTTGCGCGCTCAGCGCCATCGAGCGGCACGAGGCGGCCATCCTGCGAAATGCGCAGCACGTAGGGCGCCTCGTCGGACTGGTCGGTGCCGAACTCGACCGGTCCGATCGCTGTCGCGAAGGTTTCCGTGCGCAGCGTCTCGGCGAGGTCCGTTTCAGCGCTCGATGCCAGAGCCTTGGCGGCGGCGGCGATTTCGGCGGCGGCGTAGATGGGCAGCAGATAGGCGTCGTCGGCGCGGCGGTCGAGATCGTCGCGCTCGCGCAGCAGGGTTTCGATCGCTTCGATGGCACCGGCTGCTTCGTCGTCAGGTGCCGGGCGTTCGGCGACCATTGCCAACACGCCGTCGGGAAGCGGGGCCGCACCATCGGCAGCCTGTAGCGCATCGCCGCCCATGAAGGTGAGGTTCAGACCTGCCTGAGCGGCATCGCGCGCCATGATTGCGACATCGGCCCGGTCGCCACCGACGAAGACGTGGCTGACGCCGGCGGCGGCGAGCCGTCGGACGAGGCCGAATTGCAGCTCCTCGGCGGGACGGTAATTGTCGATGAAGCTTGGCGTGATGCCGCCTTGCTCCAGTTCAAGCCGCACGGTTTCGGCGAGATCTCGGCCATAGATCGTGCCGTCTTCGATCAGCGCGAAGGGCTGGTCGGACCAGCGCGCGGCAATGGCTTGCGCGATCGCCGTCGCTTCCGCTTCGGCGGAAGGTGCAATGCGGAAGAGCGGCCAACCGCCCGCCAGCGCATCTTCCATGACGATGCCGGCTCGCAGGCTGACGCTGATTGCCGGAATGTCGGCATCGGCCAGGATCGGCATCACCTGGTTGACCGTCTCGGCACAGAAGAGACCGATGACGGCATCGACATCGGAATCAACCATGAGTTCGGCCGCACCTGCCGCGTTCGCATCGCTGCAGGGCTCGACCGCGTCAATGATGGTGACCGACAGATCGGTGTGGGAGGTTGCAAAGGCATCGAGCGCGATGCCTGCCTGTTCGCCGATGATCGCGAGCGTGCCATCCGTCGGCGCGATGAGGCCGAGACGCAGTTCCTCAGCGCTTGCGGCCGCAGGCAGCATCGCGACCGCCGCGGCAAGCGCGACTGCCTGACCAGAGCTTTTGGCAACGGCTTTCACCACGAGGTTCGTCCCTTCGAAATTCCAGCCTGATGTGTAGACGCAAGGCGCCGCCGTTCCAACATCAAATAGCGTCCTGACATGCTTAGCTTGAGCCCGCATGTGCGATGCGCGGATTGACGACGGCGCCGTCAAAGGCGCAAGAGCGCTCCTGTAATTGCGTCATTCACCGCCTATGTAAAAGGAGCGGGCGCGCGCGGCTCGTGCCTGCCTGCCACAAACGTTTCTCGAGGTTCCTGGTGCTTCACAAGCAGTCGATCACGCCCGAAGACTATCGCGAAGCCATGAGCCGGTTCGCCGGGCATGTGCATGTGGTGACGGCGGAATTCGACGGCGTCAAACGCGGCATGACGGCGACGGCGTGCTGCTCGGTGTCCGATGCGCCGCCAACGGTGCTGGTCTGCATCAACCGCACGAACCCGCGCAACGAAACGTTCTTCAACGCGGGTTCCTTCGCGATCAACACGCTGGCGATCGATCACGTGCCGGTCGCCAATGCCTTTTCCGGCTTCGCGGATATGACGGATGAGGAACGGTTTTCGGTTGGCGCGTGGGACACGATCACGACCGGCGCGCCCACGCTTGCCGATGCGCGCGCGGTTTTCGACTGTCGCGTGCTCGAACTAAAGCCCATGTCGACGCATATGGTGGTGTTCGGGCAGGTTGTCGGACTGAGGCTGGGCGAACACCGACCGGCTCTCATCTATCTCGACCGGAAGTACCGGGACCTCTGAGGAGCCTTGGAGACGCCATGTCCGACGCACACGCCATTCCCGCCTCGATCGACGAGACGCTGACGCTGCTCAATGCCAATGACTACGTTGCCGGGCGCGATCTGGCGACGGTGGTGTTTCTGGCGCTGAAGATGAAGCGGCCGCTGTTCCTGGAAGGCGAGGCGGGCGTCGGCAAGACCGAAATCGCCAAGGTGCTGGCCAAGGGCCTCGACCGGCCACTGATCCGGCTCCAATGCTACGAAGGCCTCGATGTCGCCTCGGCCGTCTACGAGTGGAACTATCCGGCGCAGATGCTCGAAATCCGCATGGCGGAAGCGACGGGCGGCACAGATCGGAATGCGATCGAGAAGGGCATCTTTTCCGACAAGTATCTGATCCGTCGCCCTGTTTTGCAGGCACTGGAGGCCAAGGACGGCCGTGCGCCGGTGTTCCTCATCGACGAGCTCGACCGGACCGACGAGGCCTTCGAGGCGTTTCTGCTCGAAGTGCTGTCCGACTATCAGGTGACGATCCCGGAGATCGGAACGATCAAGGCGGATGAGCCGCCGATCGTGATCATCACGACGAACCGGACACGCGAGATCCACGACGCACTGAAGCGCCGCTGTCTCTATCATTGGGTGGATTATCCCAATGCCGAGCGCGAGCTCGAGATCGTGCGGCGCAAGGTGCCGAACTGCAATGCGGATCTATCGCGCCAGGTGGTGGCCTATGTGCAGAAGCTGCGCACCATCGATCTTTTCAAGAACCCGGGTGTGGCCGAGACGATCGATTGGGCGAGCGCGCTGACCGAGCTCGACCGCATGGCGCTCGATCCGCAGACTGTGTCGGATACGCTGGGCACGCTGTTGAAGTACCAGGAAGACATTGCGCGGATCGGCACCGGCGAAGGCCGCAAGATCCTCGACGAGGTGAAGGCGGGCCTGGCCGCGGCGGAGTGAGCGCGATGGTCACCGATCTTGAGATCATGAAGCCGGCCACGACGGACGCCTTTGACGGGCGGCTTGCCGACAACATCGTCTATTTCGCGCGCACGCTGCGCAAGGCCGGCATGCGTGTCGGCCCAGCCGCGGTGACCGATGCGATCGAGGCGGTGAAGACGGCCGGCGTCGGCGATCGCGACGATTTCTACTGGGTTCTGCATTCGGTGCTGGTCAACCGGCACGAGGACCATGTGATCTTCGACGAGGCCTTCCGGCTCTATTGGCGGTCGCGCGACCTCGTCGAGAAGATGATCGCGATGTTCTCGCCGGTCGCGCCCGACATGCGCGAACGCCAGAAGCTGAAGGCCGGTGAAACCCGCGTTTCGCAGGCGCTGTTCGAGGGGCACGAGAAGGCCCGCCCGCCGGAAGAAAAGCCTGAGATCGAGGTGGATGCGCGCTTTTCGTCATCCGGCAACGAGGTTTTGCGCAAGACGGATTTCGCGCAGATGACGGCGCCGGAGATCGCGCGCGCCAAGAAGGCGCTTGCCGATCTGGTGCTGCCGGACGACCGGGTGGTGACGCGGCGGTTTCGACAGACGCACCGGCCGGGGCGGATCGATCCGCGTGCCACGATGCGCGGCGCGCTGCGCAGTGGCGGCGAACTGATCCTGCCGGCCTTTCGCACGCAGCGCGAGGTGCATCCGCCGCTGGTGGTGCTGGCCGATATTTCCGGATCGATGAGCCAGTACACGCGGATATTCCTGCATTTTCTTCATGTGCTGACGGAGCGGCGCCGACGGGTCCACACCTTTCTCTTCGGCACGCGGCTGACGAATGTGACGCGGCAGATGCGGCACAAGGACCCCGACGAGGCGCTGGCGGAATGCGCGGACGCCGTGAAGGACTGGCAGGGCGGGACGCGGATCGCGACGACGCTCGCAGAATTCAACCGGCTCTGGGGCCGGCGCGTGCTCGGCCAGGGTGCGGTGGTGCTGATCATCACCGACGGGCTGGAGCGCGACGGCACCGACGATCTGTCCCGCGAGATGGACCGGCTTCACCGATCCTGCCGGCGGCTGATCTGGCTGAACCCGCTCTTGCGCTTCGACGGGTTCGAACCGCGCGCCCGCGGCGTGCAGGCGATGCTGCCGCATGTGGACGAATTCCGCGCGGTGCATAATCTGGACGCGATCAGCGGGCTGGTGGCAGCGCTTGGCGCCGGCAAGAGCCGCGATGCGGACCCGAGGCGCTTCATGACCGCAAGGCGTCTTGCTGCGGCCTGAACAAGGAGATGTGACGATGATGACGCAATCCACCATGCTATCTGCCGTGCTCGCCGACGATCCGCTGGTGATCGCCGAGGGCTGGGCGAAAGAGGGGCGTTCGGTCGCCGTTGCGACGGTTGTCGAGACCTGGGGCTCGGCGCCACGCCCCGTCGGCAGCCATCTGGTGATCGATGGCGAAGGCAACTTCGAAGGGTCGGTGTCCGGCGGCTGCGTCGAGGGTGCGGTCGTCTCCGAAGCGATGGATGTGATTGCTGCGGGAGCGCCGCGGATGCTGGAATTCGGGGTCGCCGACGAGACCGCTTGGCGGGTCGGGCTTTCCTGCGGCGGGCGCATTCGCGTCTATGTCGAGAAACTGGGCTGAACGGCCGTGGAACAGACACTTCTGCAGGCGTTGAACGCGGAACGGCAGGCGCGGCGCGCCGTAATCCGCCTGACGGCACTCGATGGTACCGACGACCGGCTCGTGCGCGAAGGCGAGACGATCGACGGGCCGCTGGCACCGATCGTGGAGGCGGCGTTTCGGCGCGGAACGTCCCGCATGGAGGAGGTGGAGGGAGGAAGCTACTTCCTCAACGTGCATGTGCCGCCGCCGCGGATTGTGGTGATCGGCGCGGTCCATATCAGCCAGGCCCTGGCGCCGATGGCTGCGCTTGCCGGTTACGATCTGACGATCATCGACCCGCGCACGGCCTTTGCGACGCAGGAGCGCTTTGCCGGCACGCAGCTTTTCGCCGACTGGCCGGAAGACGTGCTGAAGGATATGCCGCTCGATCGCTACACGGCGCTCGTCGCCGTCACGCACGATCCGAAGATCGACGATGATCCGATCAAGGCGGCGCTTGAGGCGGGCTGCTTTTATGTGGGTGCGCTGGGGAGCCGGAAAACGCATGGCAAGCGGCTGGAACGGCTGGGTGAGGCGGGTGTGAGCGAGGACGCGGCTTCCCGCATCAAGGCGCCGATCGGGCTCGACATCGGCGCGGCGAGCCCCGGCGAGATTGCCGTCGCGATCCTTGCCGAGATCATCGAGAGCCTGCGTCGGCGGCCGCTTGTCGCGCCCTCCGGATCAGCGGGCGGATGAGCCATGCGGTTTGCTGAACTGCCCATTGGCGAGGCCGAAGATGCGCTTCTTGCCCATTCGGTGAAAGCGGCTGCGGTGCGGTTGCGCAAGGGCCACCGGCTGACGGCGCAGGATATTGCAGACCTCGATGCGGCCGGCGTTGCGACGGTCTTTGCGGTGGCGCTCGATGCTGGCGACGAGCCGGAGGACCCGGCTGCCGCCCGGCTTGCAGCCGCGCTTCATTCCGACCACGTGACGATCGGCGAGGCGGCGACGGGACGCGTCAACATCTTCGCTGCGGCTTCCGGGCTCTTCCGGGTCGATGCAGCGGGCGTCGACGCGCTGAACCGGGTGGATCCTGCCATCACCTTCGCCTGCTTGAAAGATCGAAGCCCCGTGAATGCCGGGGACATAGTCTCGACGATCAAGATCATTCCACTTGCCGTCGCCGGCCCGGCGCTTGCAGAAGCCACGATGGCGATCGCCCAAACGGGATTGATCGGTGTCACGCCGTTTCGCTCTGCCAAGGTCGCGCTCATCGCGACCACGCTGCCAAGCCTGAAACCGAGCGTGATGGACAAGACCAGGGCGCTGCTGGAAGTGCGGCTTGCGCCTTCCGGCAGCACGCTTTTGAGTGAAACACGCGTGGCGCATGAAACCGGTGTGCTTGCTGAGGCGCTGCGCAACACGGTGAATGGTGCCGATATTCTCATCGTGTTCGGTGCTTCGGCCGTCGCGGACCCTTACGATGTGATCCCCGAGGCGATCCGGCAGGCGGGCGGTCAGGTCGAGGCTGTCGGCATGCCGGTCGATCCCGGCAATCTGCTGGTCCTGGGTGCGATCGACGGCAAGCCGGTGATCGGTGCGCCGGGCTGCGCGCGCAGCCCCAAGGAAAATGGGTTTGACTGGGTGCTGGCGCGCATTCTTGCCGGTGAAACCGTGACGCGCGCGGACATTGCCGGGATGGGCGTCGGCGGGCTCCTGACGGAGATCGCGAGCCGGCCGCAGCCGCGCATCGTCCGGCAGTATGTGTCGCAGCCAACGGTTGGTGGCGTGCTGCTTGCAGCCGGCAAGGCAAGCCGCATGGGCATCGATGGTGCGCACAAACTTCTGGCGGAGTTCGATGGCGAAGCGCTGGTGTGGCGAACGGCCCGGGCGGGACTGGACGCCGGCCTGACGCCGCTGATCGCCGTGACCGGCCACCGCACAGATGAGGTGACGGCGGCGCTTGCCGGGCTCGATCTGGTGACGCTCACCAACCCGGCTTATGCCAGCGGCATGGCATCCTCGCTGAAGGCCGGGATCGCCGCGCTCGACGCCGATATCGACGGGGCGATCATCCTCCTCGCCGACATGCCGGGTATAGGCCCGGGCGAGATCGGTAAGCTCATTAATGCTTTCCAGCGCGCCGGCGGCGAGGCGATCGTGCGGGCGGCGAGCGGCGAGAAGCGGGGAAACCCGGTTATCCTTCCGCGGTCGACCTTCGATGCGGTGCTGGCACTGGAGGGAGACGTCGGCGCGCGCCAGATCGTGGAGACGAGCGGGCTTCGGATCATCGATGTCGATATCGGGCAGGCGGCGCAGCTCGACGTGGACACGCCAGAAGCGGTGGCCGCCGCCGGCGGCGTGCTCAGGGCCTGAGGGTCGGCTTGACGTCCGTTGGGCGGTTGCGTCGGCAGCGCTCGGAACAGTAGCGCACCTCGTCCCAGGTCTTTGCCCAGCTCTTGCGCCAGACCATGGGCCGTCCGCAGGCCTGGCAGGGCTTTTCCGGCAGGTCGGATTTCTTGCGCATCTTCGCCATCGCGTGGAAGATAAACGCCGCATGACGCACTTCAAGCGAGGCACGAGATGGACCAGGTCGATATCGAGGAATTCTTCGCGCCGATCGGCCCGGTGCGGGTTAGATCGATGTTCGGCGGCAAGGGCATCTATGCCGATGGCCGTATCATCGCGCTCGAAGTGAGTGGCGACCTGTTGCTGAAAGCCGATGCCGACAGCGCACCCCGGTTCGCGGAGGCGGGCGCCACGCAATGGGTCTATGCAGGCCGCCCGGGTCGTAAGGCCATCGCCATGCCCTACTGGTCGGTGCCCGAAGATGCGCTCGACGACATCGATGCCCGGGCCGAATGGCTGAGCCTTGCGATCGAGGCGGCTGAGCGATCGGAGCGGGCAAAGCGGCGTCGCCCACCGCGGCGCTAGTTTCCACGAGAGCGGTATTCACTTTTTGTTCACTATCGCCGGGATCGGCCGCGCGGTTCGTTGAAATGCGATTTACAACAGAACAAAAACAGAACATAGTGAGATCAGATAAGGAAAAGGAGATATCCAGATGATCATGCTTCGTGATGTTGCCGCGCTAGCCTCCATGTCTGTCTTCATTGCCGGTTTCTCCGTCGTCCTCATGGCGATGTGATCAGCGAACCCCACTGCCGACCCTCTCTAGGCCGCTGATGCCTGTGGATGGTGGGGACAAGTTTCTCGGAAGGCGGTTTCCGCCCTCCGTGGGTGGACAGGCCCCGACCGCATGCCGACTATCGCACAGGCGATTCTGTTCAGACGCATGGCTAACCCATGGGTACGAACGCGCCTCGAAATTTTCTGATCGAGCGGGTGTGGCGGTATGGCGGAGCACGGGCCTTCGGGCGAACTGAAGTTCATCCATCTCAGGGTGCATTCGTCCTACTCGCTGCTTGAGGGCGCGTTGCCGCTCAAGAAGATCATCGGCCAGGCCGTATCCGACAACCAGCCCGCCATCGCGGTCACCGACACGAACAATCTTTTCGGCGCGCTTGAATTCTCGGTGAAGGCGCAGGAATCGGGCGTTCAGCCGATCATCGGTTGCCAGATGGACCTCGAAATGGAGGACGAGGCGACCGTCGAGCGGCGGAACCCGCGCGAGCAGCTCGCCCGGCGTCCGGCCATCGTGCTTCTGGCATCGAGCGAGGGCGGCTATGCGCGGCTCGTCGATCTCGTCAGCCGCGCCTATTTGGACGGGACGGGTTCGGAGCGGCCGCATCTGAAGCTTTCCTGGCTGCAGGACGATGCCGACGGGCTGATTGCGCTGACCGGCGGGCCCGGCGGGCCGGTGGAACGGGCGCTCGGTGAAGGCGATGGCCCGAGGGCGGTCGCGCGGCTCGTTTCACTAAAGGCGATCTTCGGCGACCGGCTCTACGTGGAACTACAGCGGCCGCGCAATTACGATCGCGCCCGCGAGGCCCGGATGATTGGGCTTGCCTATGAATATGACCTGCCGCTCGTCGCCACCAACGAGGCGTTCTTCCTGAAGCCTGCGGATTTCGAGGCGCATGACGCGCTGATGGCGGTGGCGCACAACGCCATGGTTTCCGACGACAACCGGTTCCGTCTGACGGAGGACCACTGCCTCAAGAGTCAGAAGGAGATGGCGGCGCTGTTTTCCGATCTGCCGGAAGCGCTGGACAACACGATCGAGATTTCGATGCGCTGCTCGTTCCTGCTTGGAACGGTCAAGCCCATCCTACCGCGTTTCACCGGAGCGACGGACGATCCGGACGCAGACAATCTGGCCGAAAGTGCCGAGTTGCGGCGCCAGGCGGAGCTTGGGCTTGCCGAGCGGATCGCCAAGCTCGGGATCAGCGCTGGCTACAGCGAGACCGATTATCATGACCGATTGAAGGTCGAGCTCGACATCATCGAGAACATGAAGTTCCCGGGCTACTTCCTGATCGTTGCCGACTTCATCAAATGGGCGAAAGCGCACGGCATTCCGGTAGGGCCCGGCCGTGGTTCTGGTGCCGGCTCGCTCGTCGCCTATGCGCTGACGATCACCGACGTCGATCCGTTGCGCTTCTCGCTGCTTTTCGAGCGCTTTCTCAATCCCGCCCGCGTTTCGATGCCCGACTTCGACATCGACTTCTGCCAGGACCGGCGCGAGGAGGTGATCCGCTACGTTCAGGAGAAATACGGCCGCGAGCAAGTGGGACAGATCATCACCTTCGGCTCGCTGCAGGCGCGTGCTGCGCTGCGCGACGTCGGTCGCGTGCTCGAAATGCCCTATGGCCAGGTCGACAAGATCTGCAAGCTCGTGCCGAACAATCCCGCCAACCCGACGCCGCTCGGCAAGGCGATCGAGGAGGAGCCGCGCCTGCAGGAAGCGGCCGATGCCGAACCTGTGGTCGCCAAGCTGCTCGCCATCGCGCAGAAGCTCGAAGGGCTCTACCGCCACGCCTCGACGCATGCCGCCGGCATCGTGATCGGGGACCGGCCGCTCTCGAAGCTCGTCCCGATGTACCGCGATCCGCGCTCGGACATGGGCGTGACGCAGTTCAACATGAAATGGGTGGAGCAGGCCGGGCTCGTGAAGTTCGACTTTCTGGGCCTGAAGACCCTGACGGTTTTGAAGACCGCGGTCGATTTCGTCGCCAAGCGCGGCATTCAGCTCGATCTCGCGGCATTGCCGCTCGATGACCAGCCGACCTACGAGATGATGTCGCGCGGCGAGACGGTCGGCGTGTTCCAGGTGGAATCGGCCGGCATGCGCAAGGCGCTGATCGGCATGCGGCCGGACCGAATCGAGGATATCATTGCGCTCGTGGCGCTCTATCGGCCGGGCCCGATGGAGAACATCCCGGTCTATAACGCGCGCAAGCATGGCGAGGAGGAACTCGCGTCGATCCACCCGAAGATCGACTACATCCTGGAAGAGACGCAGGGCGTCATCGTCTACCAGGAGCAGGTGATGCAGATCGCCCAGGTTCTGGCCGGATACTCGCTCGGTGAAGCCGATCTTCTGCGCCGCGCCATGGGCAAGAAGATCAAGGAGGAGATGGACCAGCAGCGCGAGCGCTTCGTCTCCGGTGCGGTCGAGCGCGGCGTATCGAAGCCGCAGGCCGACATGATCTTCGACCTTTTGGCGAAGTTCGCGAATTACGGCTTCAACAAATCCCACGCCGCCGCCTATGGCATCGTGTCGTATCAGACGGCCTATCTGAAGGCGCATTACCCAGTCGAGTTCCTGGCCGCGTCGATGACCTACGATATGGCCAACACGGACAAGATCAACGACTTCAGGCAGGATGCGCGCCGGCTCGGCATTGAGATCGTGCCGCCATCGGTGCAGACCTCGTTCCGGCTGTTCGAGACGGGCGAAAACCGCATTTATTATTCGCTGGCGGCCATCAAGGGCGTGGGCGAGGGGGCGGTGGAGCATATCGTGTCCGTGCGCGGCGACCGGCCCTTTGCTTCGATCGAGGATTTCTGCCTGCGGATCGATCCGAAGGTGGTCAACCGCCGCACGCTGGAGCAGCTGATCGCGGCAGGCGCGCTCGATTGTTTCGGCATCGACCGGGCGCGGCTGGTCGCGGGTATCGACCGGATGGTCGGCTTTGCGCAGCGCGCGGCGGAAGAGCGGACATCGGGCCAGCACGACATGTTCGGCGCGGGGGCCGCGACCGGTCCGGAGCGCATCCATTTTCCGGAGGTCGATGCCTGGCTCGCATCGGACAAGCTGCACCGGGAATATGTGGCACTCGGCTTCTATCTCTCGGCGCATCCGCTCGACAATTATAACGACATCCTCAAGCGCCTGCGCGTTCAGACCTACCAGGATTTCGCGGTCGCGGTGAAAAGCGGAGCGACGGCGGGCCGGCTGGCCGGCACGGTGACGGGCAGGCAGGAGCGCAAGACGCGTACCGGCAATCGCATGGGGATCGTGACGTTTTCGGATTCCTCCGGCCAGTTTGAGGCGGTGCTCTTCTCCGAAGCGCTCGCGCAATATCGCGACCTTCTGGAGCCGGGCCAGTCGCTGGTGATCACAGTGGGTGCCGACGAGCGGCCCGAGGGGATCGGGCTTCGCATCCAGACGGTCCAGTCGCTCGAGGAGCGTTCGGTGCAGATGCAAAAGGCGCTGCGCGTCTATGTGCGCGACAGCGGGCCGCTTAAATCCATCGCGACGCATCTGAACGCCAAGGGCGAAGGCCTCGTGTCCTTCGTGGTGCTGAAGGACAACGGAAAGCGCCAGATCGAGGTCGAGCTTCCGGATCGCTACCGTCTGTCACCGCAGATCGCCTCGGCGATGAAGGCGGCGCCGGGGGTCATCGACGTCGAACTGGTCTGAGCGCTGCGCGGCGAACCAGCATCCGCTTCACCTGGAGACGCTTCAGGCGCGGAGGCAGCTTTCGCGCTGCCGCCGCATTCTTTCCGCCGTCACAAGTCAATGACGCTGCGCGTCAGGCGCGACCGGAGAGCACGTTTTGCGCGCGTTGCCAGAGCGTGCCGGCTTCGCGTCTGCCGGCGAACTGGCGCAGCCGGCCGGCGAGGCCGGGGCCCGTCATGGTGCCGTGGTAGTGGCAGTCGCAAAGCAGGCGGTGCGTGTCCTCGTGCGTCATGTCGAAGAAGTCCATGACGTCGCCGAGCGTATCGCCGGCCAATCCTTCCTGCCGCAGCACCGGATCGTTGAAGGCGACGGTGAGCGGCGAGGCCGGGTCGCGATAGGCCCGGCGCAGCTCCGGTGCCATGAATTCGATCCGCCGCAGTGCCGCGAGCGGACCTTCATGCGCTTCGAGGCAGGCCGCCCAGCGGGCAATGCGCGCACGCCGATCCATCGGCGGCGCTTCGGGGGCAAGCGGCCTGGCTTCCAGTTCCATGATGTCGGGGTTTTCATGCTTCATAGGATCCTCCATCGAAGAAGACGCTACTTCACGGCCGAAATCCTACCACCGAACCCGCTTCGGGGCACGCGCAAGTGCGGCTTTCGCGATCACATTTTGAAGCGCCCGCCGAACGGTGCGTGGGCTTGAAATCGGGATACGTGGAGAGACCGCTTTCCTTGTTTCAGCCATCCATGCCACCTATCACTCGAACGATTCCTCCATGAGAGTTGCGACGATGCAGAAGCTGGCCCGATTGTTCTCCATTCTGAGCATGGCCGTGATCGTGGGGCTGAGCCCGGTCATGGCCCAGGAGGCCCAGGACGATGCGGGTACCCGGCGTCCGCTGGAGGGACTTTTGGACAATCTGCTCGGGGGTGCGCCGCGGGGCGACGCGGCCCAAAGCAACGCGGACCAAGGCAATTCTTCCGCGCAGGAGACCACGCGCTTGCCGGAAAGCCGCGAGGAGATGCAGCTTTCCTTCGCGCCGCTCGTGCGTCAGACGGCACCTGCGGTCGTGAACGTTTATGCCGAGCGGGAAGTGCGGCAGCGCTCGCCGTTCCAGGGCGATCCGTTCTTCGAACGCTTCTTCGGCCAGCAGATGCCCCATCGTTCGCAGCGCCAATCGTCGCTTGGCTCTGGCGTGGTCATAGATGCGTCCGGCGTCGTGATCACCAACAACCATGTGATCGATGGCGCGGACCAGGTGCGCGTGGCGTTTTCCGACGGACGCGAATATGCGAGCGAGATCATCCTGAGGGACGAGACGATCGACCTGGCGATCCTGAAAATCGATGCGAATGTGGCGTTCGAGACGTTGCCGCTCGGCGATTCCGATGCGGTGGAGGTCGGCGATCTGGTGCTCGCGATCGGCAATCCGTTCGGCGTGGGGCAGACGGTGACGAGCGGGATCGTCTCGGCGTTGGCACGCAACCAGGTCGGCATCTCCGATTTCGGTTTCTTCATCCAGACCGATGCGGCGATCAACCCGGGCAATTCCGGTGGCGCGCTGATCGACATGAACGGCAACCTCATCGGCATCAACACGGCGATCTATTCGCGCTCGGGCGGTTCGAACGGCATCGGTTTCGCCATCCCGGCCAATATGGTGCGTGCCGTGGCTGCTGCGGCCGAGACCGGCAGCGATACCTTCGTGCGGCCTTTCATCGGGGCGACCTTCGAGCCGGTGACGGCCGACATTGCCGAAGCGCTGGGCGCGCCGCGCATCTCCGGTGCGCTCGTCAACGACGTTCAGGACGACGGACCCGCGGCTGCGGCCGGGCTTTTGCCTGGCGACATCGTGACGGCCGTCAATGGCCGGGCGGTGGAGCACCCGGACGCGGTCGGTTACCGGTTGGCGACGGCCGGTATCGGCGGCACGGCTCAGCTGGAGGTGCTGTCGCGCGGAGAAACGAAGACGATCGAGGTTGCGCTGGAGGCGCCGCCGGAGACGATCGAATTGCTGCTGACCGGCAGCAACCCGCTCGCCGGCGCCGTCGTGGCAGACATCACCCCCGATGTGGTCCAGCGCCTGCGGTTGCGCTCCAGACCAGAAAGCGGCGTCGTCGTGCTGGAGGTGGACGGACGCTCGCCGGCTGCGCGCTATGGGCTTCGACCCGGCGATATCGTGATGGCCGTCAACGGCACGGACATCACCGGCCCCGATCAGTTGGCGGAGATCCTGGCGGCAGGTGCGGGGCTCTGGCGCTTCGATATCGACCGCGGTGGGAATCTGATGCGCCAGTTCATTCGCTAGGCAATTTCGCGATGGCCGATCTCTTCACCCATGGCCTCGATCCGACAGGCGGCACGCCGAGGCCGCTGGCGGATCGGCTGCGGCCGAAATCGCTGAGCGAGGTGACCGGCCAGGCGCATCTCACCGGACCCGATGGCGCGCTGACCCGCATGATCCGCTCGGGCTCGCTGGGTTCCATGATCTTCTGGGGGCCGCCAGGGACCGGCAAGACGACCGTCGCGCGGTTGCTCGCGGGTGAAACGGAACTCGCTTTCGAGCAGATATCGGCGATTTTCTCGGGCGTGGCGGACCTCAAGAAGGTGTTCGAAACGGCGCGCGCACGGCGCATGTCCGGCCGGCAGACGCTGCTTTTCGTCGACGAGATCCACCGCTTCAACCGGGCGCAGCAGGACAGCTTCCTTCCAGTCATGGAAGACGGAACGGTGGTTCTGATCGGCGCGACGACGGAAAACCCGTCCTTCGAGCTCAACGCGGCTCTCCTGTCGCGTGCCCGGGTTCTTTCCTTCCGCTCCCATGACGCCGACAGCCTTTCCCAGCTTCTGACGCGTGCTGAGGAAGCGGAAGGCCGTCCGTTGCCGGTGACGGCCGAGGCGCGCGCGATCATGCTGCGGATGGCGGATGGCGACGGGCGCGCGATCCTGACGCTTGCCGAAGAGGTGTGGCGTGCTGCCAGCCCCAGCGAGGAAGTGGATGCGGAGACGCTGCAGCGGATCGTCCAGCGGCGCGCGCCGGTTTATGACAAAGGCCAGGACGGGCACTACAATCTGATCTCCGCTTTGCACAAATCCGTGCGGGGATCGGATCCGGATGCGGCGCTCTACTATCTGGCCCGCATGTTCGATGCGGGGGAAGACCCGCTCTATATTGGCCGCCGGCTCGTGCGCATGGCGGCAGAGGATGTAGGGCTTGCCGATCCGCAGGCGCTTGTCGTCGCCAATGCGGCCAAGGACGCCTACGATTATCTCGGCTCGCCGGAAGGCGAGCTGGCGCTGGCGGAGGCCTGCGTCTACATCGCGACCGCGCCGAAATCGAACGGTGTCTATGTGGCTTTCAAGGCGGCGATGCGGGCTGCGAAAGAACACGGGTCGCTGCTGCCGCCGAAGCACATCCTGAATGCGCCAACGAAGCTGATGAAGGAGGAGGGCTATGGCAGCGGTTACGAATACGACCACGACGCGCCTGACGCCTTCTCGGGACAGACCTATTTGCCGGATGCGCTGAGCGGCACGCGCTTTTACGACCCGCCGGAGCGCGGGTTCGAACGCGAAATCCGCAAACGGCTCGATTTCTGGGCTTCGAAGCGCCGCGAGCGGCAGGTTCGCTAGTTGGAGTAGAACCGAGCCGTCCGATAAGTCCCGGAGGTTGATCGGACTTCGGTCCGATGCACCGTCTGTTCTGCCGCGGTTACACTACTGCCTCGATCATGTTCGGCAGGCCGGGGGGCGCGAACCATGAATGGCAGGCACTTCACATCGACAGGTGTTCGGTTCGAGCCAGGCGACCGCATGCCACCATTCAAGGCCCGGACACGGAGCAACCCGCAGTTCAGCTTCGACACGATGGGCGGCTGCTGGCTGGTCCTGGGGCTCGTTGCCAGCAGCACGGACGACGATTGCCGGCGCGCGGTCGCGACCATGATGGCAGCAGACGATGTTTTCGACGATCGGCACGCCCGGCTGTTCATCGCCACGCGTGACCCCGATGACGAAACGCAAGAAACGCTTGTCGACCAGCTGCCTGGACGGCGGATTTTTCGGGATCATGACGGGGCCGTGGCGCGGCTTGCGGGCGCTACGACGGGTGCATCGGGTGTGCGCCGTCTGCCTCGATCGGTGTGGCTCTTCATCGATCCTGCATTCACCATCCGGCGTGTCGTGCCGATGCGGGAAGACGGGCGGTGCGCGGAAGAACTGCTGGAAGCGGTCGCGGCGGCCCCGCCGGTAGACCGTTTCGCCGGATTTGCCGTGCCGCCGCCGATCCTTGTCCTGCCGGACATCTTCGAACCTGATTTCTGCGAGCGGCTGATCGGCATGCATCGTCAATTGGGCGGCGCGTCTTCCGGCTTCATGCGCGAGCGCGACGGCAAGACCGTGATGATCAAGGATGCAAGCTTCAAGGTCCGGCGCGATCTCATCATCGATGACCCGGCCGTGATCTCGGAGGTCCAGAGCCGGATCATCCGCAAGGTGGTGCCGCAGATCGAGCGGGTCCATTTCTTCAGGTGCACGCGGATGGAGCGCTATCTGGTCGGTTGCTACCCGGCTGAAGAGGGCGGGCATTTTCAGCCTCACCGGGACAATACGACGCCTGCCACGATGCACCGGCGCTTCGCCGTATCGATCAATTTGAACGAGGATTTCGAAGGCGGGGAGGTGTCGTTTCCGGAATATGCTCCGCGCGGCTTCAAGGCGCCACGCGGGGCGGCGATCGTTTTTTCCTGTTCGTTGCTTCATGCCGTTTCGCGCGTCACCGTCGGCGCGCGCTATGCATTCCTGCCGTTTCTCTATGACGATGCAGCCGCCGAGATCCGGCGCCGGAATTCCGCGTCGCTCGAGACGCAGGACGCCGCTGCTTTATAAGCGACTTTGAATGTAAAGCGGTCCGGGTTGCGTCTCCCGGATGAAAACCTGTATCGATTGTCGACGGGTGATCCATGACATCACCTGGAATGTTCCGCCGTGCATTGATGCCGGTCCGGTCGCAATGCTCTCGAAACACGGCGGTGACTGCCTACAATGACGCTGCTGGCAATTCTTTCAGCCAATGCCACGCCCTCTAGTGCAGACGTGGCGCCGGAAAGTCTTTCGCGTAAGCTTCGGCACCATACGGCGCGCGCCCACAAGCAGACTGAGCGCGCCGCCGGCCTGGATCCCCGATCGATCGACCGCCGAAGCCTCACAGCTTTCCTTACGGACATGCACGGGTTTCAGCAGGCGCATGAGTGCTGGCTGCGCGGCTGCGGGATCGACCGATCGTTTCTCGCGGCGCGGGAACGGGCGGATCTGATGGAGGCCGATCTGATCCGCCTCGGTGGCAAGCGGGGCGGCGCCTATGACAGGACGATGCCGGCACCGTCGCCGGAGGAGGCCTATGGCGTGCTCTACGTGCTGGAAGGTTCGCGGGCCGGTGGGCGCTACATCGATCAGTGGGCCCGCGATAAAGACTGGTATCCAACTGAAGGGTTGAGTTCCTTGCGAAGCGACGACGGCGAAGCCATCTGGCGGGAAACTCAGGCCGCGCTGGATGCGCTGCCGGCGTCAATGACGCCTCAAGTGCTGGATGCGGCAGAGCGGACGTTTCAGCGGCTCCAGGACTGGTTCTCGAGGAGCCGCCCATGAGCGACGCGCGCGATCTCGAGATCTGCGCCAGCGAACCGATCCGCATCCCGGGCAGCATTCAGCCGCATGGGTCAATGATCGTCCTGGACGCTGGCACACTCATCGTCACGCAGGCGAGCGCAAATGTCGGCACTTTCGTCGGCCTCGATCTGCGGGTTGGGGAAGGCTTGCCTGAAGAGCTTCGTTCGCTGCGGGATGCGATCGAGAGGAAAGCAGCGGATGCCGACGAAGAGCGCTTCCAGGAAGCGCTGGAAATCGGTGGCAGGACGTTGACCGTGCTGATGCATGCCAATGCGCAGGGTCGCCTGATCATCGAATTCGAACAACGTGGCGAGCGGGAAGAGCAGGCGATTGAAGCGCTTTTCGTGCGCCTGCAGGCCTTTTCCCAGTCATTGCTCGACCATTCGATGGACGACCTGACGGCGGCGGCCCGGCAGACGGCTGTTTTCGTGCAGGCCATTACCGGGTTCGACCGGGCACTGGTCTACCGGTTCGATCCGGAGTGGAACGGCCACGTCATCGCCCAGGCCAACAATGGCGAGCTGCCGAATTATCTTGGCCTTCGCTTTCCGAGCAAGGATATTCCCCCGCAGGCGCGCGAGCTTTACCGGACCAACCGGCTGCGGCTCATACCCTCCGCATCCTACGAGCCCGTGCCACTCGTGCCTGCGGTGGATTCCGAGCTGAACGCGCCGCTGGATCTCAGTCTGGCGGCGCTCAGAAGCGTATCGCCCATCCATCTCGAGTATATGCGCAACATGGGGACCGGCTCGTCCATGTCGGTCTCGATCCTCGTCGACGGAGCGCTGTGGGGTCTCGTGGCCTGCCACAGCCGCAACGCCCATAGCGTTTCCGCCAATGTGCGCGCGGCAGCCGATTTCGCAGTTCAAGCTTTTTCCGCGCGGGTTTCGGCGCATGCCCGACTGGAAGATGCCAGCCTGCGCGTTGCCCTGAGTGCGCTTCAAGGGCGATTGCTGGCAGTGATGGCCGAGGAAAACGAACTGAGTGCTGCGCTCGCGCGAGGGGAAAGCGAGCTGCTCTCCTATGCGGACGCCACCGGCGCGGCGCTGGCCATGGACGACGAGGTCATTGTTTTCGGCGCTGCGCCCCACGCCGCTGAAGTCGAGACGATGGTCGAATTTCTGGAATCGACCGGCCGGCAGGAATTCTACACGGACCATCTCGGAGCGCAGATGCCGGGTGCGGAGCGTTTTGCCGAGCAGGCGAGCGGTTTGCTGGCCGTGCGCATTTCGGAACTCTATCCTCACTGGCTGATCTGGTTTCGACCGGAGGTGATACGGACCGTGACCTGGGGCGGAGATCCGCACATGGTGGTGCGCGAATCCGGCCGTATTCATCCGCGCCAGTCGTTTCAGTCCTGGCAGGATCAGGAGCGGGGCAAATCGACACCCTGGCGAGAAGCCGAGCTCGATGCCGCGCGCAATCTGCGCAACGCCATCGTTGGCATCGTGCTTCGCAAGGCCGAGGTGCTTGCCAATCTCTCCGAAAGCTTGCAACGCTCCAACAAGGAACTCGAGGCGTTTTCCTATTCCGTTTCGCACGATCTACGCGCGCCGTTCCGTCACATCGTCGGATATTCGGAACTGTTGAAGGGGCGGTCGAACAATCTCGACGCGAAATCGCGCCACTACCTCGACAGTATTTCGGAGTCGGCGCTCGCGGCCGGGCGCCTCGTGGACGATCTGTTGAACTTTTCCCATCTCGGACGCACGCAGCTCGCGCTGAAGAACGTAGATATGGACAAAATCGTCTCGGAGGTGCGTCATTCGACGACGCGGCTGATCGAGCAGCGGCAGATCGAATGGGACGTGGCGGCGCTGCCCATTGCGAGAGGCGATCCGACACTGATCCGGCAGGTCTGGCAAAACCTCATCGACAATGCTGTCAAGTATACTGCTCGCGAAGAAGTGTCACGGATTGCAATTCGAGGGTGGCGCGATGGCGACGAGATTTGCTATCAGATTTCCGACAATGGTGTCGGCTTTGACATGGCTTACCTTGGCAAGCTGTTCGGCGTGTTTCAGCGCCTGCAGCGAACCGAGGACTTCCAGGGGACGGGAATTGGCCTTGCACTGGTTCGGCGCATCATAGACCGGCACAAGGGCCGAGTCTGGGCAGAAGGGAGCGTGGGCGAGGGTGCCACGTTCGGTTTCAGCCTCCCTCTAAAGGTTAGGATTGATGACTGATTACCGTCCCATTCTGCTTGTCGAAGACAACCCCAAAGACCTCGAACTGACGCTAGAGGCACTGCGCCGCTGCAACATCGTCAACGAAATCGCCGTTGCCCGCGATGGTGAAGAAGCGCTCGATTATCTGTTCCGGCGCGGCAAGTTCGAAGGCCGCAACGAGGGCGAGCCGACCGTCGTTCTGCTGGACCTGAAGCTGCCCAAGATCGATGGGCTGGAAGTGCTTGAAAAGATCAAGTCCCACGCCTTCCTGCAGCGCGTTCCGGTGGTGATGCTGACATCGTCGCGCGAAGAGCAGGATCTGATTGCCAGCTACGAGCTTGGCGTGAACGCCTTCGTGGTCAAGCCAGTGGAATTCGGCCAGTTCATGGAAGCCATCAGCAATCTCGGCGTGTTCTGGGCGCTCCTCAACGAACCTGCTCCGCTGCGGGATCTCGAATGGAAATGAGCGTTCAACCCGTACGCGCCGATCAGCGCGTCACCCGGATCGTTCTCCTTGAAGACAGTGATTTCGACGCGGATCTGATCCAGGAGCATCTGGGCGATCTGGGGGATTCCGTCGAGATCCTGCGCGCAGTCGGGCGCAGCGACTACGAGCAAGCGCTGAGGACCCATTCGGTCGATGTGATCCTATGCGACTACTCGCTGCCCGGTTTCGATGGCCTGGCCGCACTCGAAATGGCGATTGAACTGGCGCCGGCAGCCCCGTTCATCTTCGTGTCCGGTGTGCTCGGGGAAGAGATCGCGATCGAATCCTTCCGCAAGGGCGCGACCGACTACGTGCTGAAGCAGCGCCTGATCCGGCTGGCCCCGGCGGTGAAGCGCGCGCTCGCCGAAGCGCGCCTGCGCGAAGAGCAGCGCCGCGCCCGCCAGCAGCAGGATTTGCTGGTTCACGAACTCAGCCACCGCGTGAAGAACACGCTGGCCGTGGTTGCCTCGATCATTCGCAACACGGCGCGCCACAGCGTGTCCAAGCAGGATCTGGAAGAGCGGCTGCTCGGCCGGATCCACGCGATGTCGGATGCCCATGCGCTCTTGTTCGAGGCGAACTGGACGAGCACCGGGCTGCGCGACGTCCTCGAGCGCATTCTGGCGCCTTACCAGCGCAAGCATGCCCGCCAGATCGTCATGGACGGAGGCCGGGTGGATTTGCAGCCGAATTCGGCATTGGTGCTCGGCCTGATCATCCACGAACTCGGAACGAACGCTGCGAAATACGGCGCGCTGTCCACGCCGACGGGCCGTGTCGACGTGACCTGGACTGCACCGCTCGATCGCCATGGCGAGCGCCGGGTCGAAATGACCTGGAAGGAAAGCGGCGGTCCGCCGGTCGTCGAGCCGGAAGCGGCGGGCTTCGGCACGACGCTCATTCGCCGCAGCGCCGGGCCGGAACTTGGCGGGCAGGCAGCTCTCACTTTTCCGCCGGACGGCGTTCAGTTCAAGCTGAGCTTCGTGGTGGACGAAAACGGCCACAGCCGCAGCCTCTGAGAGGCTGCGTCCATAGCGCCGCAGACTATTCGTAGGTGAAAGACGCGCACATCTCCTCATCGGAGCCCGGCACGTCCTGCGTGTCGAACATCGCGACGATCGTCAGGTCGTCCATGCCCGCCCATGTCGCGACATAGGTGACGAACCCGTCGCCGCAGAGCGTGTTGCCGTTCAGAAGCTCCAGCACCTGCGGTTCGCTAACGCTGTAGACCGAGGCTGCCACCTTCTCACCATCGACGACGAAGACATCCTGGACCAGTTCGTCGAACACCAGCGACTGTCCATCCGAGAAGACGATCTCGCTGTCATCGAGGCTGACGTCGCCGGTGATCGACATGGCGGTCGTGCTGATGGCGGTGAGATCTTCGGCTAAGGCGGGACTGAAGGCGAGGGCGCCGGCAATGAGTGCGGTCGGGAAGAAGAGACGCATGAAAGGCCTTTCGAAAGCGGGACGGGCAAGACGGTGACGCTGCAGCCGAATTTCACAACGACATATCGCAGGATCGGCGCGGTCAAACAGCAAAATATGTACGGGCGTCGCGGGCGGTTTCCAACGGTCGACAAATCGCTTTAGTGTCGACTGAAGGCGCGTCTTGCGCCCAGACAGTGTCGAAAGCTGGACGGCTTGATGGTTCACACGCTTCTCGTTGCGCTCGGTGGCGGGCTTGGCGCCGCGCTTCGCCACCTCACCAATCTCGCCGCGTTCAGGCTGCTCGGGCCGAACTTTCCCTTCGGCACGCTTGCGGTCAACGTCATCGGCTCGTTTCTGATGGGCGTGCTGGTGGAAGTGGTGGCGCGGCGCTTCGGCGCATCGGTCGAATTGCGGCTCTTCCTTGCCACGGGCGTGCTCGGCGGCTACACGACCTTTTCCGCCTTCTCGCTGGACACGATCGTTCTCTGGGAGCGCGGCGCCCCGGGCCTCGCCGTCGCCTATGTGGGATTGAGTGTCTTGCTCTCGCTTGCCGCGATCATCGGCGGGCTGTGGCTGGCGCGGACGGTTTTCTGAACGGGATTGTGAACGATATGGCAAGCGTCGAGCAACGCAAGGTGGACGGCGACGAAGCGGGCATGCGGCTCGACCGCTGGTTCAAGCAGCATTATCCGGGGCTCGGCTTCGGGCAGTTGCAGAAGCTTTTGCGCTCCGGGCAGATCCGGGTCGATGGCGGGCGGGTGAAATCCGACACGCGGGTGCAGCCGGGCCAGATGGTGCGCGTGCCGCCGCTTGGCGTGGACGAGAAGAAGACCGGGCCGATCTCGCCGCGCGCGGTGCGTTCAGCACCCGACCACGAACTGCTCAGCCAGATGCTGATCTACGAGGACCCCAAGGTCTACGTTTTCAACAAGCCGGCCGGCCTTGCGGTGCAGGGCGGATCGGGCCTGTCGCGCCATGTGGATGGCATGCTGGAAGTGTGGCGCAACAAGAAGGGCGAGAAGCCGCGGCTCGTCCACCGGCTCGACCGCGAGACCTCCGGCGTGCTGGTCGTTGCCCGCACGCGCGGCGCGGCGCAGGCGCTGACGGCAGCGTTTCGCGAGCGGACGACCAAGAAGACCTATTGGGCGCTGGTGCGCGGCGTGCCGAAGAAGCGCGAAGACAAGATCTCGACCTGGCTGGTGAAGGAAGCGACGCCGGATGGCGACCGGATGCGCGTTGCCAAGCATGGCGAGCCCGATGCCGACCACGCCGTTTCCTATTACCGGATCATCGAGCAGGCGGCGCAGAACCTCGCCTGGCTGGAGATGGAACCCTATACGGGCCGCACGCACCAGCTGCGCGTCCACGCCGCCCACATCGGCCATCCGATTCTCGGCGATCCGAAATATTTCGACGCGGACGAGAACTGGACGCTGCCGGGCGGCATGCAGAACCGGCTGCATCTGCACGCGCGGCGGATCATCATTCCAAATCCCGCGGGTGGATCGATCGACGTGACGGCGGAGCTGCCGCCGCACATGGTACAGAGCTTCAACCTCATCGGTTTCGACGAGGCGGAAGGTGCGACGGACTGACGGACATGGCTGAAAACGACGACAAGCACTCCGGCAGCCGCGACGACGGGTCGATGCGCGATATCTTTGCGGAGCTTTCCGAAGCGGCGATGAGCGATCCGGACCCGGTGCGGCGCGCGCAGAAGCAGATGCAGAAGCCGCTGCCGAAGCGCTTCTACAAGCAGGCCGGGTTCGCCGAGCACGACGAGGGCGGCTTCCTGGTGACCCTCGACGGGCGGCCGGTTCGCACGCCGGCGCGGCTTTTGCTGACGCTGCCGAGCGCCGTGACGGCGGAAAAGACGGCCGCCGAATGGGACGCGCAGGCCGAAACGATCGATCCGGCGACGATGCCGCTGACACGGCTCGCCAATACGGCGATCGACGGCATTGCGCAGGACACGCAGGCCGTGGCCGAGGACGTGCTGCGCTTTGCCGGCACGGACCTCATCTGCTACCGCGCGGGCGGGCCCGAGCGGCTGGTGGAGCGCCAGAGCGAGGAATGGGACCCGGTGCTCGACTGGGCGCAGGCGGAGCTTGCGGCACGCTTCGTGCTGGCCGAAGGCGTGATGCATGTGGCGCAGCCGCGCGAGACGCTGGCCGCCTTCGGTGCGGCGCTCAAGGCTTTTACCCAGCCGCTCGATCTTGCGGCGTTGCATCTGGCGACGAGCCTGACGGGCTCGGCGCTGATCGCCATGGCGCTGGCCAAAGGCGCTCTTGCGCCCGACGAGGCGTGGGAGAAGGCGCATCTCGACGAGAACTGGAACGCCGAGCTGTGGGGCGAGGATTACGAAGCGGCCAAGCGCCGGGAAAGCCGTCGGCGTGATTTCGATGCCGCTGCTTTCGTCCTGCTTGCCAGACGGAACGGTTGAGGCATTCTGCCGCCCGGCCATCAACGATCACGACCATAAAGACCGACACTGAGATCTGCGGGAGGAACGCGCTTGAAACACGTGCTGGTGGAGCTTGAGGAGCGGCGGGCGAAAGCCAGGCTCGGCGGCGGCGAGGCGCGGATCGCGGCCCAGCACGCCAAGGGCAAGCTGACGGCGCGCGAGCGCATCGAGTGCTTCCTCGACGAGGGCAGTTTCGAAGAGTTCGACATGTTCGTCGAGCACCGCTCCACCGATTTCGGCATGCAGGACACCAAGATCTCCGGCGACGGCGTCGTGACCGGCTGGGGCACGGTGAACGGCCGAACGGTCTTCATTTTCGCCAAGGATTTCACGGTGTTCGGCGGGTCTCTTTCTGAGGCGCATGCGGAAAAGGTGATCAAGCTTCAGGACATGGCACTGAAGAACCGGGCGCCGATCATCGGGCTCTACGACGCGGGCGGCGCGCGGATCCAGGAAGGCGTGGCGGCGCTTGGCGGCTATGCGGAGATTTTCCAGCGCAACGTGCTCGCCTCCGGCGTCATCCCGCAGATTTCGGTGATCATGGGACCGTGCGCGGGCGGCGACGTCTATTCGCCGGCGATGACCGACTTCATCTTCATGGTACGCGACACGTCCTACATGTTCGTGACCGGGCCGGATGTGGTGAAGACCGTGACGAACGAGACGGTGAGCGCCGAGGAACTCGGCGGCGCCTCGATCCACACGACGAAATCCTCGATCGCCGACGGGGCCTATGACAACGATGTCGAGGCGCTGTTGCAAATGCGCCGGCTGATCGACCTTCTGCCGCAATCCAACACATCCGACGTGCCGGAGATCGACAATTACCAGAGCGTCGACGAGATGGACGCGTCGCTCGACACGCTGGTGCCCGACAACGCCAACAAGCCCTATGATGTGAAAGAATTGATCGTCAAAGTGATCGACGAGGGCGATTTCTTCGAGATCCAGGCGGCGTTCGCCAAGAACATCGTCTGCGGCTTCGGCCGCGTGGAGGGCCGCACGGTGGGCCTCGTCGCCAACCAGCCGATGGTGCTGGCCGGCGTGCTCGACAGCGACGCCTCGCGGAAGGCCGCGCGGTTCGTGCGCTTCTGCGACTGCTTCAACATCCCGATCGTCACCTTTGTCGATGTGCCGGGCTTCCTGCCGGGCACGGCGCAGGAATATGGCGGGCTGATCAAGCATGGCGCCAAGCTGCTCTTCGCCTATGGCGAGGCGACGGTGCCGAAGGTGACCGTGATCACCCGCAAGGCCTATGGCGGCGCCTATGACGTGATGGCATCGAAGCACCTGCGCGGCGACATCAACTATGCCTGGCCATCCGCCCAGATCGCCGTGATGGGCGCCAAAGGCGCCGTCGAGATCATCTTCCGCAAGGACATCGCCGACCCGGAAAAGATCGCCGCGCACACGAAGATGTACGAAGACCGCTTCCTCTCTCCCTTCGTCGCCGCCGAGCGCGGCTATATCGACGAGGTGATCATGCCGCACTCGACCCGCAAGCGGATCGCGCGGGGGCTAAGGATGCTCAGGAACAAGAGTTTGAGCAATCCGTGGAAGAAGCACGATAATATTCCGTTGTGAGAGCTTTTCTCCTGCACGCCAAAATAGCTGTGGTAGTGCGCCGAATGTTGCGTGCGTTTAATTTATTTCCCCTCTAATGATGGATAAATTCTTAAACGCGAGGTTCGCATGTCGCCGTTTAACACTGCCATCATCGACAATCCTATCGACGTGAGCCGTCGTCTTGCGGATTTCGAGCTGACGATTGACCAAATTCTAGCAATTCGCGATTCCGCGCGCGCCGCTTCAGACGATGCAAGCCCGTTAATGCCTCAGAATGCGCCTGGGACGCTGGCCTATATCCATGGTGTCGGAGCGTTGCGTTCACAGATCATAGATATGGATTGGTCGATCGACAGGACACTTGGCGTCGAGGCCGTAATCAATACGAAGCTTGGCTTTCGTATAGGATTCCAAAACGTGGATCGCTCATGCGACTCCACTTTTCCGCCGATGCCTCGCTCTGAAAAGGGTAACGGAGCAGCGCAATTGTGCCGGCTACCTCTATTCGATTTTTTCGGCGTGGTGTTGGAGACCGATGCTGATCGCGTACCAGTTGATAACCGGCATGATAGTGGAGCTGAAATAGTCACTTATTTCGTTATGGTGGGCGAAGACGGAAGCGTCGAACTGTCCTGTCCAATCATCGCGAATAAAAGGTATGCGCAGTTTGTGGAGCGCATTTTCATAGATCGTCCTGATGATGACTGGCTGGCGCGTCTCGATCCCGAAACCGCACCAATCGACGATTTCGACGTTACAGTCACTTTTAAGAATTGATGAGTGTGATGTTTTGTGCGGACCGACTAAAGGTTGCTCGCTACCGGAGAAAACTAACTGGTAAGCAGCTTGCCGCTTTGGCTGATTTAACGGATGTAACAGTGTCGAAAGTTGAGAATGGCCATCAACCGGACGACTTCACTGCACAAAAGTTGGCGAAAGCACTAAATTTTCCGATTCAATTCTTTTTTATGGACCGGCCTGAAATTCTTGAGCCCCAAGCAGTTTCATTCCGTAGCTTAAAGAAAATGAAGGCAGCAGAGCGTAATGCTTCGCTAGCGGCCGGTTCGATGGGCATCGCTCTTTTTGATTGGATAAATTCCCGATTTGATTTGCCCGCGCCAGATCTGATTGATTTGAGCCGTGAACAAAGTAGGCCTGATGTCGCAGCTCGTTTGTTGCGCCAACATTGGGGACTTGGAGACAGGCCAGTAGGAAATATTCTTCGATTATTTGAATCGAAGGGAATACGCGTCTTGTCTCTATCTGAGAATACTCTGAATGTTGATGCGTATTCATTTTGGCATGCAGATAATCCCTATATATTTTTAAACCAAATGAAGACGGCAGAAAGGTCAAATTTCGACGCCGCCCACGAGTTGGGGCATTTGGTGCTACATTTTCACGCTCAGGCTGAATCACTGCCAGATGAGGACGCTGAAAGGCAAGCCAACAACTTTGCATCAGCATTTTTAATGCCGGATGCTGATCTTAAGAGCACCTTATCAAACGTTTATAGTTCCTCACAGATCATCCGCGCAAAGGTGCGGTGGAAGGTCTCTGCGATGGCTCTTGCTACTCGGCTCCACCAACTTGGTATGCTTTCCGATTGGAACTACCGGTCAATCATTATCGACTTGGGGCAGCGGGGATACAGAAAAAGTGAGCCTTTAGGCGTGGAACGCGAAATCTCCACGTTACTTGCAAAAATACTTTCTGCGCTTTGGTCGAAGGGCATTACGAAGAACGAGATTGCCGAGGAATTGAACATGCCTCGTGAAGAGATCGAGTCCTTATTGTTCGGATTAGCGGGACCAATACGCTCACGACCTAACCGTTCAGATTTAACTCTTGTGAGATAGTAGCTCGTGCGATGTTCAATATGGGGATTGGAATCGAGACCTATGGCCACACCACACCCCCCACCAGCCCCACGCAAGCCCAGTCCCTGACACTCCGCGCACCTCACGTCGCGGAGTCGCTGCATGCTTTCGACCTATCTCAGTTACAACCTCATCGATCGCGACATGTCGCGCAGCATCGGGCGGGTGGCGGATGATGCGGTGGTGGCGCGGGAGGCGCAGTATTATCGCGAGACGATCGGCAAGATTTCCACGGTCGAGGAGTTTCTCGACGATTACCGCGTCTACTCCTATGCGATGAAGGCCTACGGGCTGGAAGAGATGACCTATGCGCGCGCCTTCATGCGGCAGGTGCTGGAAAGCGATCTCTCCGACAGCGACAGTTTCGCCAACAAGCTCGAGGACGAGCGCTATCGGAACTTCGCGAAGGCGTTTTCCTTTGCCGGCAATGCAGAAGCGCAGGTGAAGCCGGACATCCAGTCTGACCGGCAGACCGAGGATCTGATCGGGCTTTACGATGTGAGCGTGCAGAATGCCGGCCGTGCCTATGCGGCGGAATTCGAAAACTACAAGGCGCGCATCGGCCAGATCACCAATGTCGACGAGTTCCTGGCCGACCGGCGGCTGGTCGAGGTTGCGCTAAAGGCCAATGTGATCGACACGCGCTATTATTCGGCCGATTTTCTGCGGGAGATTCTCACGAGCGATCTCTCCGATCCGACCAGTTTCGCCAACCGGCCGGAGAACCGGAACTATCTTTCGCTGGCTCAGCAGTTCAATTTCCAGGCAGACGGGTCGCTGGCCAGCGGCGTTCCTGCGCAAACGGCGGAGCAGGTTCGAAAGACGACGGAGGACTATCTGTTCGACGTGCCGGACCGGATCGTGCCGCTGGCCGCCGATCTGATGACCAGCTATTTCAACGAGAAGATCGGCACGATCACCAATGTCGACGATCTGCTGGCCGATCCGAAGCTCGTCAACTATCTCTGGACCGCCTACGACCAGCCGGCTTCGCTGACGCGGCGTGCCGATATTCGTGCTGCGCTGACGAGCGATCTCTCCGACCCGACGAGCTTTGCCCGCACGACACCGAACAGCGCGCTTCGGGAGATGGCCCGCCTGTTCAACTTCGGCACGGATGGTGAGGCGATCGGCCCTGCGCAGACGACCGAGCAGCGGACGACGCTCAACCGGGCATTCATGTCGAATTACGACAATGCCGGCGAACGCCGCGACGCGACACGCGAAAGCGTGTTCCGCTCGGCCATGGCGACGGTTAATTCCGTCGATGCGCTGATGCGCGATGCCGCGCTCTACAATTACGTCATGCAGGCCTATGGGCTTGATCCTCTTACGGAAACGAAGGATGCCGTGAAGCGTGCGCTGACCAGCGACCTCAACGATCCGAACAGCTTTGCCAACCAGCCGCGCAATGCGCGCTTCCGTGGCCTTGCCGAGGCGTTCAATTTCGGCGCGGATGGGCTTGCGACCACGGCGCGGCGCGCGCAATCGGAAGCGCAGGTCAATGCCTTCACCGCCGACTATCTCGAACGGGCCGAGCTTCTGGGGCTGACGGAGGATCAGGCGGAAACCGAGGTGCGCTACTATCGCGAGCAGATCGCCAAGGTCTCATCGATCGACCAGCTTCTGGCGGATCGGCGCGTGGTTGCCGTGCTTCTGCAGAGCCAGGGTTATGATCCCGAGGTGATCGACACCCGCACGCTGCGCGACGTGCTGACGAGCGACGTGGACGATCCGGACAGCTTCGTGAACACGCAATCCGATCGCAGCCTGCGGCTTCTGGCGGCGAGCTTCAATTTCAACACCGACGGGACGATCGACCGGGAAGTGACCGGCAAGGTGCAGTCGGAAGCCGACATAATCCAGACGGAAGAATTCTATTTGCGCCAGACGCTGGAAGAAGAGGCGGGCCTGGAAAACGAGGGCGTGCGGCTTGCGCTTTATTTCAAGCGCATGGCGGGCGAGATCAAAAGCCCGTTCGACATCCTGGCGGATCCTGCGCTGCAGCAGGTGGTGCGCGTGGCGCTCGGCCTGCCGCAGGAGATCGCCCAGTCCGACATCGACGCGCAGGCGCGCATGATCGAGGACCGGTTGGATCTTTCATCCTTCTCCGATCCGCGCGAGCTCGACAAGTTCCTCGTGCAGTTCGCCGCGCTCTTCGACATGGAAAACAACAATTTCCAGGATCCGGCGCTGGCACTCTTTTCGTCCAATGCCGGTGCGGCGCTCGGCGCGGACATGCTGAGCAGTCTCGCGCAGATCAATCGTCGCGGGTTCTAGAGTGAGGCGTTGATCTCAGAGTGTTGATCTCAGGCGGTCAGGCGCAGGCGGAACGCAGCGCCTCTGCCTTGGCGACGGCCTCACGGCCGTCGCGGGCAAGCGCATCGGCGCCCATGCGCTCGGCGTGGGACGGGTCGCGCGAGAAGGCGGCGCCCCCGGTGAGGATGCCTACCTTGGGGTTGCGCGAGCGGGCGCGCACCTTGCCGATATCGGCACGGGTCGCGTCCACATGTTCCTCGAAGCCGACGGACAGGCCGACGACCGCATACCATTCCTGGCCGACCATGCGGATGAGCGGCGCGCCGCTTTCCACGTCGGGCCCACCATCCACTTCCCAGCCGGCAAGCCGCAGGAATTCGGCAACGATGAGCAGCCCGAAGGCGTGCTGTTCGTTGCGGGCGGTGGCCAGCACGATGCGACGCGTGGCATCCTGGTTGAGTGCGCCGTAGCAGCTGTCGCTGGTCAGCTCATGAACGAGCGATTGCAGGCGCGCGAGCCCGACCGTCACGTCGATGAAGCTCAGTTCGTCGCGCTCCCACATGAGGCCGAGACGGTGCGCGACGGGTGCGAGAAGGCCGAGATAGACCGTTTCGAGCTGCATGCCCCGGCTGCGGCGGCTTTGCAGATATTCCACGCATGCGGCGGTATCTGCCTCGACGACGATGTGCAGAAGCTCGTTGACGTCGCGGGCCGAGGGCCGTGAGACGTCGCTCGCGATTTCGTGCGGCTGACGCAGGGCGGCGCTTTCGGCAATGAGAAGGCGCGGCACGACCTGGTTTTCAATGACTGATCTTAGGAATGTCCGATCGGAATCTGTCTGCGCCGATCCGCAATCGACATGTCCCACAACTGCATCCGATGCGGCGCCTGCCGATTGATCGACAGGTCCACGGCGGCTATGCCCCTCCGGCATATGCTACCCCTTGGTATGTCGCATCCTCCCGAAGGTGCGACATATTGGATGCTATGCCTGTAGAATTGCGTTGACGACGGTGGAAATCGCCACCGATTTTTTCCGATATTTTGAATATATCGCCAACTGCTAATTAATGCGCATGCGGCCTAACACAGCCGCATTTGACCAATCGTTCGAATTTACGAGACTTTAGCCGGTTTTTTTAAAGCACATGCTTACGATGCCGGACTAGAGGCGCGCGCGGTGCCAGCGCAGATGATCGTCCATGAAGGTGGAGATGAAGAAGTAGGAGTGGTCGTAGCCGGGCTGCATGCGAAGCTTCAACGGAATGTTCGCGGCATTGCAGGCTTCCTCGAGAAGCCAGGGTCGCAGACCGTTTTCTAGAAAGCCATCGGCATCGCCCTGATCCACGAGAAACTCGGCGAAGCGGTGGCCGTTCTCGATCAGCCGCGTGGCGTCATAGTCTCGCCATGCCGACGACTCGGCACCCAAATATTTCTCAAAGGCACCTTTCGACCAGTCAGCCGTGCTCGGCTGCACGATCGGCGCGAAGGCCGAGCAGGACTTGAAGCGATCGGGATTGCGCAATGCCATCACCAGCGCGCCATGCCCGCCCATCGAGTGGCCGAAGATGCCCTGGCGATTCATGTCCGCTGCAGGAAACTCGGTGGCGATGAGGCCCGACAGTTCGTCCAGGATGTAGCTGTACATGCGGTAATGCTGGGAATAGGGCGCCTCGGTCGCATCGACATAGAAGCCGGCGCCCTTGCCGAATTGCCAGTTGTCGGGCTCGTCGGCCACGTCGTCGCCGCGAGGGCTGGTATCCGGGCACACGATGATCAGGCCGAGTTCGGCCGCAAGCCGGCGATACTCGCCCTTGTCCATGACGTTCTGATGGGTGCAGGTGAGGCCGGAGAGGTACCAGAGAACCGGAGCCTTGGCGCCTTCAGCCAGCGGCGGCACGAAGACGGCGAAGGTCATTTCGCAATTGGTGACGGCGGAGGGATGGGAATAGACGCCCTGGATGCCGCCATGGGCCTTGGTCTGCGAAACTGTCTTCATGGGCTGTTACCTCGAATGCTGTTGGCGGCTGTCGCAACCATATCATCTCGACCGATCGGACATAGCCCGACGAAGGAGCCGGTCGAGCGTTTCCAGAAAGGCGGATCGGTCGCGCTGGGAAAACGATGGGTTGTAGCCCTTGATCGCACCCGATTCGCGCAGGTGCTGGCCGAGATCGCGCATCGCGGTCGCCATGCCGATGGATGTCTGGTCGAAGATGCGACCTGTCGGGCCGGTCACATGGGCGCCAGCCTCCACGCAGCGCCCGGCAAGCGGCACGTCGGCGGTCACGACGATATCCCCCGGTTTGACGGCATCGGCGATCCAGTCGTCGGCCGCATCGAAACTTGCCGACACGACGACGTTGACGATCATCGGATCACGCGAGGGCCGCAGGCCAGAATTGGCGACGAACACCGTTTTGACCCCATGACGCTCGGCGACCTTGAGGATCTCGGGCTTCACCGGGCAGGCATCGGCGTCCACATAGATGACGGGGTTCTCAGCGCCCATGGTCCTCGGTAAGTCCTTCCATGCAGGGATCGCCCACGGCAATCCTAATTCAGGCCTGTTCCGGCCTCTTCCGGCGTGATCAGGGCCTTGGGTATCCGCCGTTGGGGCTCGGTTCAAGCCTTGGCTTGATCCTGCTCGTCATGGTAACAGCGGCGCACGCATCAAAGCGGCCGGTAGCGGCCCGTTCATCGAGGCAAAGGCGAAAGACACGCATGGATCCACGTGACAGCAAGATCGAAGCCGCACGCGCGGCGCTCGGCTATGTGGAAGACGGCATGCGTCTCGGCATCGGCACCGGATCCACCGCGGAAGAGTTCGTGCGGCTTCTGGCCGAAAAGGTCGAGGGCGGGCTTTCCATCAAGGGCGTGCCGACATCGGAGCGCACCGCACGGCTGTGCATGGATCTTGGCGTGCCGCTCTTCTCGCTCGACGAGGAACCGGAACTCGACCTGACGATCGATGGTGCCGACGAAGTCGACCATGCACTGCGCCTGATCAAGGGCGGTGGCGGGGCGCTGCTGCGCGAGAAGATCGTGGCGGCGGCTTCCAAGCGCATGATCGTCATCGCCGATGCGTCGAAACTGGTCGACACGCTGGGTGCCTATGCGCTGCCGATCGAGATCAACCCGTTCGGCATGACATCCACCCGGATTGCAGTGGAAAAGGCGGCTGCGAAGCTCGATCTTTCCGGTGGCTTCACGATCCGCCCCGGCAATGACGGCGCCTATGAAACCGACGGCGGACACCACATTCTCGACGCATCATTTGGCCGTATTCCCGATCCAGAAGCGCTGTCCGCCGCGCTGCATGCCATCCCCGGGGTTGTCGAGCACGGTCTTTTCATAAATCTGGCCTCGGTGGCGATTATCGCCGGCGAAAACGGCGTTGAAACGCTGACGGCTGAGCAGGAACACAGGAGCTGATCCTCACATGGCAATCTCGAACGGTCTCTTTCGCGGTGCAGGTGCCGCCGCTCTCATCGCCTTCGCCCTGGCGGGCGGGACTGCGCATGCGCAGGAACAGCTGAGCGACAGCCACCGGGCCGCGGCACGTGCAGCCATCGCGGCGCTTGGTGCCACCGACCAGTTCGACCAGATCCTGCCCGGTACGGCCGAGCAGCTGAAGGCGGCGCTCATCCAGAGCACGCCGAACTTCGAAGCAGAAATCTCCTCCACGATCGACGACGTTGCAGTTTCGCTGGCATCGCGGCGTGGCGACCTCGAGCGTGAGGCTGCCGAGATCTACGCGCGTACCTTCACGGAAGAAGAACTGAACGCTATCACGGAGTTCTATACGTCGCCGGCCGGTCTCAAGCTCCTGGAAAATGGCATCACCGTCACGCAGGAGCTGATGCGTTCGGCCGAAATCTGGGCGACGGGTATCTCGCGCGATCTCGCCGTCGAGGCCGATGCCGCGCTCGAGCAGCGTCTGGGCGACCAGGCGCCGACTGCGGAAGACGCCGGCATCGATCCCGAGACCGGCACAGTGGCCGATCCGGCTGCCACCCCTGCACAATAAGCTCAAAGCGCACTAGATAAGATCTCAAAAGCCCGGCCAAGCGCCGGGCTTTCATTTCACCGTCTCGGCGTCGGATACGCGGCGTCGACAAGACCACGCGCAGGATCGATCCCATGGCTGAGTACGACTACGACCTTTTCGTCATCGGTGGTGGCTCGGGTGGTGTTCGGGCAGCGCGGGTGACGGGTGCGCTCGGCCGCAAGGTGGCGATTGCGGAAGAGTATCGCTATGGCGGCACCTGCGTGATCCGCGGCTGCGTGCCGAAGAAGCTCTTCGTCTATGCCTCGCATTTTTCCGAAGCATTCGAGGACGCCGCCGGATATGGCTGGTCTGTCGGGGAATCGTCGTTCGACTGGCCGACGCTGATTGCCAACAAGGACCGCGAGATCGAGCGTCTGGAAGGGCTCTATCGCAAGGGGCTGACCAGCGCGAATGTGACGCTATTCGACAGCCGCGCCGTGCTCGTGGACGCCCACACGATCGAGCTCAAGGCCACGGGCGAGCGCGTCACGGCAGACAAGATCCTCATCGCCGTCGGCGGGTATGCCAATCCGCACGCTTCGCTGCCGGGGCATGAGCTCTGCATCACCTCGAACGAGGCGTTCCACTTGGAGACGCTGCCAAAGGCGATCGTCATCGCCGGCGGCGGCTATATCGCGGTCGAGTTCGCCAACATCTTCCACGGGCTCGGTGTCGACACGACGATCATCTATCGCGGCAAGGAAATTCTCGGCCGCTTCGATGGCGACATGCGCCGCGGGCTTCATGCGGCGATGGAAAAGAAGGGCATCCGCATTCTTTGCCAGGATGTTTTCGCGAAGATCGAAAAGGGCGACGACGGCCGGCTCGTGGCGCATACCAAGAACGGCGAGGTGCTGGAGGCCGACCAGGTGATGCTGGCGCTTGGACGCGACCCGAACACGGAAGGTCTCGGGCTCGAGGCTGCGGGCGTTGCGGTCGATCACAAGGGCGCGGTCACCGTCGACGATTATTCCCGCACCAATGTCGAGAATATCTACGCTGTCGGTGACGTGACCGATCGCGTGCAGCTGACGCCGGTCGCCATCCATGAGGCCATGTGTTTCGTGGAAACCGCCTTCAAAAACAATCCGACCAAGCCGGATCACCACCTCATTGCGACGGCGGTTTTCTCCCAGCCGGAGATCGGCACGGTGGGACTGTCGGAGGAGGATGCCAGCAAGGATCACGAGGAGCTCGAGGTCTATCGCGCCGAATTCAGGCCGATGAAGCATGTGCTGGCCGGCCGGGATGAGCGGACCATCATGAAGATCGTCGTCAATGCGCTCGATCGGAAGGTGCTGGGCGTCCACATCCTCGGACCGGAGGCGGGCGAGATGGCGCAGCTTCTCGGCATCGCGCTCAAGGCGGGTGCGACCAAGGACGACTTCGACCGTACCATGGCGGTGCACCCGACGGCTGCGGAGGAACTGGTGACGATGTACAACCCGACCTATCGCATCAAGGACGGCAAGCGGGTCTAGGCGCCGGCAATCATTAAAATTCGACATAAAATGGAAGTCCGACCGTAAGGCGGCGTCGTTAAGGTCACCCCGAAACGTCCAAAAGACGGGGTTGGGTGATGCGTATTCTACGGAGATTTCGCCAGGAGAAGTCTGGCCAGTTCGGCATTCTGTTCGGGCTTCTGCTCGTTCCTGTCGCGGGAGCCGCAGGCCTTGCGGTGGATTATACCAAGGCGTCGAACATTCGCTTTCAGATGAAACACGAGGCCGACAAGATCGCGCTCGCAGTTGCCGCCAACGGCGTCAATGCCGACGACGCGGCGTTGCTGGACGGGTTCAGAAGCAATCTGAGCGACAGGTTCGCATTCAGAGGCGATCTCGCCGATGTGGTCCTGGATGGCGAATGGGTGTCGATCAGCGACTTCCAGGTGACGGCCGCGCTGACGATGCGCACTTCGATCGGCAGCATCCTGCAGACCGGGCCGGTCAGCATCGGCGCCACGAGCACGGCCCGTTACAAGGGCGCGGCTTACGTCTACACGGCTCCGAAGGTTGCACAGCTTGACCCCGAGGCATGGGATTATAACCGCGTCTCCGTCTATTGTTTCGATGCCCGCAAGGCCGCCGATGCCAAGGCCAATGCCGGTGGCGGCAGGGGCGGCTCTTCTGCTAACGGCGATAAGTCGCCCGGCCGCTCGCAGATGACACCGATCGCCGACAACAATGGTGGCCATTACAACGTCGAGATGCCCGTTTGCGGGGCAGGCGAGGCGTTGAGCCTGAAGCTCTGGAACGTCCGTGAGGCCAAGCATTATGGGGATGATCCCGATAAATCGACGCGGCGGCAATACACCTACTACACCGACACGGTGATCGAGAATGGCGTTGAAAGTTACGATCTAGGAGGGCTTCGTCTCGTGGAGACGGTGCTGTGCGATACGTTCGAGCAGTGCAAGCCGAAGAGCAGGGGCGGTGTCATTCCGGAAGGAAAGAACCGCAACCCGCAGATCTCGACCGCGGCATGCGCGCCGGGCAAGTTTCGCTATTATGGCTTCGAGGACCGTCCTCCGGAGAATGGCGGCAGCGACCGCGATTACGATGATATCCGCGTGATCATCGAGTGTCCCGTCGAGGTGCTCGTTGGACCGGAGACGGTGCGGCTCGTTCAGTAGAAGCTCCAAATCCAGCGCCTCGGGTTGAGCCGCGTACAACCGCATGGCATGAGCGCCCCGCTAACGTCGAACAGGAGCGGGGCAACATGCAGGATCGTCCGGTGGATGACGGAACGCTTTCGCGGCTGGCCGCGGAGGGCGCGCTGGTCGCCTATTTCGGCTACGGATCGCTTGTCAACCGCGAGACGCTGCGCACCCACATCGTCGGCGCGCGGCCTGCGCGCGTTTCAGGCTGGCGGCGCGAATGGCAGCCACGCCCCGACGCGGGGCTTGCCGCCGATCGCGCCGTGCATGCATCGCTTTTGACCGTGCGGCCTGCGCCGGAAAGCGAGATCGACGGGCTTCTGGTGTTCGACCATGTGGACAATCTCGCAGCGGTGGATCTGCGCGAAAGCGACTACCAGCGCCGGCACGTACCGCTCGAAACGCTGACGGTTATCGGTGACGGGGTGCCGGACGGGTGTCCGGTCTATATCTACGAGGCCGATCCGCCGGAGGAGAGCCCGGAGGAATGCCCGATCCTGCAATCCTATCTCGATGCAGTGCTGAAGGGCTTCCTGCGCGAGCACGGGTTGGAAGGGCTTCAACACTTCATTCGAGGAACTGCGCATTTCAATACGCCGATCCTCGGCGACCGGGATTGGCCGATCTATCCCAGGGCAGTGAGCCTCTCGTTAGAAGATCGCGCACTCTTCGATCGGCTGCTGCAAGAAAATGGCGCGCGCTACGTCGCCTGAAGTCTATTCGTTGCGCGGCCTTTGCTTGACGCGTGCTTTGGGTTTATAAGCCCGGCTTCGAACGGCGGGCAGGTCATGTCCGTCGTCAGGGAAGAGCCGACAGGTGAGCGTTATGGCACAGACATGGAACCCCGCAAGCTGGCGCGACAAGCCGATCCAGCAGGTCCCCTCCTATCCGGATATGGAGGCGCTGAAGACTGCCGAAGCGCGTCTGGCCAGCTTTCCGCCGCTCGTTTTTGCCGGCGAGGCCCGCAAGTTGAAGACGTCGCTTGCCCGCGTGGCCGAGGGCGAGGGCTTCCTGCTTCAGGGCGGCGATTGCGCCGAGAGCTTCGCCGAGCATGGCGCGGACAACATCCGCGACTTCTTCCGCGTGTTCCTGCAGATGGCCGTCGTCCTGACGTTCGGAGCGCAGCAGCCGGTCGTGAAAGTCGGTCGCATTGCCGGCCAGTTCGCCAAGCCGCGCTCGTCCGACAACGAGACGAAGGACGGCGTGACGCTGCCTTCCTACCGCGGCGACATCATCAACGGCATCGAGTTCGACGAAGCCTCGCGCATTCCGAGCCCGGAGCGCCAGATCATGGCCTACCGGCAGTCGGCGGCCACGCTGAACCTGTTGCGCGCCTTCGCGCAGGGTGGCTACGCCAACCTCGACAACGTGCACCAGTGGATGCTCGGCTTCGTCAAGGACAGCCCGCAGGCCGAGCGCTACCGCAAGCTCGCCGATCGGATTTCCGAGACGATGGACTTCATGAAGGCGATCGGGATCGATTCCGAGAGCAACCGCTCGCTCAACGAAACCGATTTCTTCACCAGCCATGAAGCGCTGCTGCTTGGCTATGAAGAGGCGATGACGCGCGTCGATTCCACTTCGGGCGACTGGTACGCCACTTCGGGTCACATGATCTGGATCGGCGACCGCACACGCCAAGCCGATCACGCCCATATCGAGTTCTGCCGCGGCATCAAGAACCCGATCGGCCTGAAATGCGGACCGAGCCTGCAGCCGGATGACCTGCTCAAGCTGATCGACATCCTCAATCCGGGCAACGAAGCCGGGCGGCTGACGCTGATCGCACGCTTCGGCCACGACAAGGTCGCCGAGCACCTGCCGAAGCTGATCCGCGCCGTCGAGCGCGAAGGCAAGAAGGTCGTCTGGTCCTGCGATCCGATGCACGGCAACACGATCACGCTGAACAGCTACAAGACGCGGCCATTCGAGCGGATCCTGTCGGAGGTCGAGAGCTTCTTCCAGATCCACCGGGCCGAAGGCTCGCATCCAGGCGGCATTCACATCGAGATGACCGGCAAGAACGTGACCGAGTGCACGGGCGGCGCGCGTGCCGTTTCCGCCGACGACCTATCGGACCGCTACCACACCCATTGCGATCCGCGGCTCAACGCCGACCAGGCGCTGGAACTCGCCTTCCTCGTGGCGGAACTGCTCAAGGGCGGCCGCGACGACCAGTCCCGCAAGGTGGCTGTGAACGGGTGAGGTTGGGGCTGAACGCCTACTTTTCTGAATAAAGCTGGGCCGCTTCGACGAACTTTGCGTCGAGCGGCCTTTCTTTTTCAGCGTTCGATTGGACGACGTGACCATCCTCGATCGCCAGGACCACGCGTGCCCCAAAACCACTATTGTCGATCAGCGTGATCTGGTCTGCAATTTCGAACGCTTCGGTAAGGCGTTGAAACGACGTGTCGTAGCGGCGCCGGATCGCATCCTCAGGGATGGCATGTCCTCCACGGCCCACGCGTTCCTGTACGCGCCGGATGTGCAAGTCGGCGTTTTCAAGCGCCGCAAATATCAGGCGTATGCGGTAACCTAGAACTTTGCACCGTCACATCAGCCGTATGGATTGAGCGCTGGATAAGGTCGTTTCGTAAACAAAACTCGTTCCATGAGCAGACAGCTATTCGAGTCGGGACAGGGCCAAACGTCCAGCTTCCATAGCGGCACTCTCGGGTAAACCTGGCGAGAGGCGACGCGCGATATCGTCGGCATTCACAAAAGGCAGGTCGAGTGCAAGCGCCTGATGGATGGTGGATTTGCCACCACCGTTCGGTCCAGCAAGGATAATGCAGACCTTACTCTGCCGCTGCATGGTTCGGCAGACGCGGTCCAAGGTGTGCCAGCAGACGTTCCTCGCCGAGCTTTCGATCGATCAGGTCTCGCGATCCGTCAGGGTATTCCTTGATAATACCCTCAGGATGCGCGGGATCGGTGTAGAAGATCGGTTTGCCGGCAGCGCGTCCCAGCTCGGCCGCGACTTCCCCGGTTCGCCTAATGGCCTCTTCCAAGTGTCGCAAATGCTTATCGGTCATGGGGCTGCTCCGACTGCTCAAAGTCCCATTCTACGCTCGGTCCACGGCTTTCGCCAATCTCACGCTGCAGCCGCTTCGGCGGCGACCTGGCGGATGGCGTCGGCGAGCGTTGCGGCGGGCTGGGCGCCGCTGATGGCGTATTTGTTGTTCAGGATGAAGCAGGGCACGCCCTGGACGCCCATGCGGCCGGCGTTTTCGATTTCGGCGGAGACGGTGGCGCGGTCGAGATCGCCGGCGAGCATGGTGGCGACGACGGCGCGGTCGAGGCCTGCTTCCTCGGCGCAATCGAGCAGGGTCTGGTCGTCGCCGATATGCGCGCCTTCGGTGAAGTACTTGCGAAACAGGCTTTCGACGACCCGGTCCTGAACCATGCGGCCTTTTTCACCGGCCCAGCGGATCACGCGGTGGGCGTCAAGCGTGTTGGCAGAGACGGGTATCGCGTCGAAGTCGAAGGGAATCCCTTCTTCGCGGCCCGCCTCGCGCACCCGCTCGTAGATGGCTGCGGCGCGCTCCGGCCCGCCGAACTTCTCTTCGAGATAGCGCGCGCGGTCCTTGCCCTCTTTGGGCAGCGTCGGATCGAGCTGATAGGGGCGCCAGTTGATCTCGACTGCGACATCGCCATCAAGCGCTGCGACGGCGCCTTCAAGCCGGCGCTTTCCGATATAGCACCAAGGGCACATGACATCCGAGATCACGTCGATGCGGATTGTCTTCATGGTGATCGTCTCCTCGGATGCGCTTTTTGGGTTCGGCGCCTATTCGCCGGCCACGCGGCCGTCCCACCATGTGGGCAGCGTGTATCCATATATGGGTGTTGTTTCCGGCCGTTCGATATGGGCCCAACGTGCGACCCATTGTTCTTCGACGTGGTAGAGCGGCACCATGTACCAGCCCGACAGCAGCACCCGATCGAAAGCGCGAACAGCAGCGGTGAATTCTTCGTCGCTGCGAGCGTTGAGCATCGCGTCGATCATCGCATCGATCGCCGGGTCGGCGGCACCGGCGAAGTTGAAGGTGCCTTGCGGATCGCGCGAGCTGGAGTGCCAGCGCCAGTTCTGCTCAGCGCCGGGAGAAAGGGTCGACGGGTAGGACTTGACGATCATGTCGTAGTCGTAAGCGAGGCTTCGCTGCTGGTACTGCGCGTCGTCGACCGTGCGGATGCGCATGGCGATGCCGAGAGAGGTGAGGGTGCGCTGGTAGGCGAGCGCGAGTTTTTCCTGGCCTTCGTTTTGTGTCATCACCTCGAAGGACAACTGCCGGCCGTTCTCATCGACCATGCGGCCGCCCTCGATACGATAGCCGGCCTCTCGCAGCAGATCATAGGCGGCACGCTGGCTTTCGCGGTCGCGGCCGGCGCCACTGGTGCGTGGCATGGTGAAGCTGCCGTCCATGATCGCAGGCATCACGGCATCGGGGAACGGTGCGAGTAGGTCCTTCTCCAGCGCATTGGCGGGCGTTCCCAGGCTCGAGAAGTCCGAACCCTGCCAATAGCTCTGCGTGCGCGTGTAGGCCCCGTCGAAGAGCGTACGGTTCGCCCATTCGAAATCGAAGAGCATGGCAAGCGCCCGGCGCACCCGTCGATCGGCGAAGATGTCGCGTCGCGTGTTGAAGACGAAGCCCAGCATGCCGGAGGGAAGCTGCGGGCGGAACTCGTCCTTGACGATCCGGCCATCGGTAACGGCCGGGAAATTGTAGGACCGCGCCCAGGCGGTGGGGCTGCCCTCGGGAAAGACGTCGAACAGGCCGCGCTTGAACGCCTCGAACTGAGAGCTCGCCGAGAGGAAATACTCCACCGTTACGGTGTCGAAATTGTCCTGGCCGCGTTTGACCGGCAGGTCGCGGGCCCAGTAATCGGGGTCGCGTTCGAAGGTGATGCGCTGGCCCGGCTCGACCCTGGCGACCAGATAGGGGCCGGAGCCGATCGGGGGGCGAAGGGAAGAGCGGTCGAACGTTTCCGGATCGATCGCGTGCTTCGGCAGGATCGGGCTCATGGCGATCAGCAATGGCAATTCGCGGCTCGCATCTTCGCCGAAAGTGAAGCGTACGCCGCGCTCGCCGATTTTTTCGAGCTTGTCGACGAAATTCAGCCGGGTCGAATAGGGCGGGCGACCTTTTTCGGTGAGCAGTTCGAAGGAGAAGATCACGTCTTCCGGCTTGATGGGCTCGCCATCGGAAAAGCGCGCTTCCGGGTGGAGCTGAAACTCGATGAAGCTGCGCTCCTCATCCCATTCGGCGGTCTCGGCGATCAGGCCATAGAGCGTGAAGGGTTCGTCGCGGCTGCGAAACATCAGCGATTCGTAGACGAGGTTGCCGTATTCCTGGTCGATGACGCCACGCGCCGTGGTGCGCATGGACTGCAGGATGAACGGGTTGAGGCTGTCGAACGTGCCGACCACGCCATAGGCGATGCTGCCGCCCTTCGGCGCATCGGGATCGACATAGGGCAGGTGCTCGAAATCCGGGCCAAGGGCCGGTTCGCCGTGCATGGCGATGGCATGAACCGGTTCGGCGGAGGCAGGCGACAGAAGTGCCGGCAGGAAGGCGGCGGCAATGGCGAGCGCCACGGTCGGAGAAAAGCGACCCATGAATGAAACTCCGGCGGCGTATCAATGCTGATATGATTCGCGAAACCCTAACACGATCGCCACTGGTCTCGCATGAGGTCATGCCTGAGCTTGTGTTGGGGCGATATGATGGTAGTTGCTGCAATCGCTATCGCCGATCGGGTTCTAGTGGATATTGGCGTCAAACGGGTGTAACGAGGCCGATGACGTATCGCCGAGGCGATCCTGCGAGCCATTGTAATGCCGTATTTGGCCAACAGGACGGAGCGATATTCGGGGGCGTGCGAGACGGGATTCGTCGTCGCGGGGCCGGATCGAACACACTCTTGAAGAGACGATTGAGGAGACGAAGAAGCCAATGAGCGTCAGGAACGCGATCAGCACCAAGACGGCCGCCGCGGGCAGTGCCGTCTTTGCAGCGGCCATGGGTTTCGCCGTGATGGCTTCGCCCGCCATGGCACAGGCGCAGGCACCGGCTTCCGGGCAGGCGCCCCAGGGCTGGTACAAGGCATGCACCCAGCAGGCTGAAAACGACGTCTGCGTCGTCCAGAACATCGTCGCCGCCGGCAATGGCCAGCTTCTGACCGCCGTCGGCCTGATTTCGGTCGAGGGCCAGGTCAATCAGCGCGTCATGCAGGTTTCCGTGCCTTCGGCGCGCCTCGTCCAGCCGGGCATCAACATGCAGATCGATGGCGGACAGGCCACCAAGCTCGACTTCGCCGTCTGCATGCCCGACAAATGCGTGGCGGAAGTTCCGTTGAGCGATGCTGTCGTGGCGGAATTCAAGCGCGGCCGCGAGGTCGTCTTCACGTCCGTCAACTTCCAGCGTGCGCCGAACCCGATCAGCATCTCGCTGTCGGGCTTCACCCAAGCATTCGATGGGGAAGCCATGGCGCAGTCGGAACTGGAAGAGCGCCAGCGAGTGCTTCAGGAAGAGATGCAGCGCAAGGCTGCCGAAGCGCGCCAGCGCCTCGAAGAAGCCCAGGAAGCCGCCAAGTCGAACTGACCGGCGCGGTCTTCGTATGGACATTAAAGGCCCGGGTCGCAGGTGCAACCCGGGCCTTTCGATTCATGGCGATGGAAATTAGTGACCGATGGGGCCGCGGGGCCGATAGCTGCCGTCAGTCGGCCCTTCGAACACCTCCAGAACTTGAGGATGCCTCACGGGCTGGGCGTTCTCATCGGGCACGAGGTTCTGCTCCGAAACATAGGCAATATATGAGGTTTCGGCATTCTCGGCGAAAAGGTGATAGAAGGGCTGGTCCTTGCGGGGGCGCACTTCAGCGGGGATGGCGTTCCACCATTCCTCCGTGTTCGAGAATGTGGGGTCGACATCAAAGATCACGCCGCGAAACGGGTAGACCCGGTGCCGCACGATCTGGCCGATATGGAATTTGGCTTGTCTCTCTTGCATCGATTTCACGTCCATTTCTAAACGCTTAAATGGGCGGCGGGCAGGGCGATGGCAAGAGGTGCGACTTGACGCACACGCGTGACGCCGCCTAGTCAGGACTTTCCTGTCACGTGGCGATCCCCCTCCATGGCCGAAGTTTTCGCACTCGTTCTGCCATTCTTCGGCATGATCCTGATCGGCTACATTGCTGCGCGCATTGTGCGGCTGCCGGAAGAGGCGCTTGGCTGGTTCAACGTCTTCATCATCTATGTGGCGCTGCCGGCGCTCTTCTTCCGGCTTCTGGCCGATACGCCGATCGAGGACCTGGCGCGGTTCGATTTCATCGCAGTCAACATCGCTGTCACCTTCGCGATCTTTCTGGCGGTATTCTTTGTGGGCCGGCGCCTGCGGGGGGCGCCGATCGAGGATGCGACAATTCAGGGTCTGGCGGGCGCCTATGGCAATATCGGCTATATGGGTCCGGCGCTGGCGATCCTTGCGTTCGGTGAACGCGCGGCCGTGCCGGTGGCGCTTATCGTCTGCTTCGAAAACATCCTGCATTTCTCGGTGACGCCGATGCTGATGGCGGCCGGGCGCGGTCGGGACAGGCGGCCGCTGCAGCTGGTGGTGAGGATTGCGAAGCGGATCGCATTCCATCCTTTCATCATTTCCATGGTGCTCGGCATAGCTGTCGCCGCTTCCGGGCTGACGCTGCCGGGCTCCGTCTCACGCCTCGTCGAATATTTGTCGCAGGCAGCCGCACCGTCGGCGCTCTTCGTCATGGGCGTGACGCTTGCATTGCGGCCGCTGAAGCAGCGGCCGGTCGAGCTTGGCTATATCGTTCCGGTAAAACTGATCCTTCACCCGCTTGCCATGTACGTCGCATTGTCGGCGGCCGGCGATTTTCCGGCGATCTGGGTTTTCACGGCAGTTCTTCTGGCAGCCTTGCCGACGGCGACGAATGTCTTCGTGCTGGCGCAGCAATATGGCGTCTGGATCGAAAGGGCGTCGGCGACCGTGCTGATCACCACGGCCGGATCGGTCGTGACCGTGTCAGCGCTGCTGCTCGCGATCACGTCCGGCACGCTGCCGCCGGATCTGTTCCCGTAAGCGACCGCCGAAGCCCGAGAATGCGCTGCCGGGCTTCATGCCTTCCTTCAGCGCCAATTGTCGTACGGGACCGGTGCCGGCGAGCAGGGTGAGGCCAGCGGCGCGGGCAAACTGCACCGGGAGCAAACCATTGAGCAGCGACCGGTTGAGAAGATCGACCGCCTGGGTGCGGCTGACGATATCCGGTCGGCGCGCGCGATCAAATTTGGCGATCGCGGCCTCGACGCTCGCCCGGTCTTCCAGATGAGCCGGCAGATTGCGCAGCTCCGCCACATCGCGCATGCCGAGATTAAGGCCCTGCGCGCCGATCGGCGGAAAGAGGTGGGCTGCTTCGCCGACAAGCGCGATGGCGCCACGACCGAAGTTTTCCGCGACCATGCCGGACAGTGGAAAGCGCTGTAGTTCGCTGTCGACGGTGACAGCGCCAAGGATCGACTGCAGGCGGTCTTCGATCTCGCGGTTCAGCGCGTCCGGCGAGAGCGCCATGATGCGCTCTGCGTGCTCGGGTTTCACCACCCAGACGAGGCTCGATCGGTTGCCGGAAAGCGGGACCTGGGTGAATGGACCTTCTTCCGTGTGGAATTCGGTCGAGACATCCCGGTGGGGCAGCTTGTGCGAAAATGTCAGAACGATCGCCGATTGCGGGTAGGACCAGACACGTGTCTTGATGCCCGCAGCCTCACGCGCCACGGAATTGCGGCCATCGGCAGCGATGATTAGCCGGCCTTCGATTTCCATGCCGTCCGCGAGCGTGACGATGGGTGCTGCGGCTTCCGGCGAAACGGAGCGCGCCGGCTGGTCGAAGCGGGTGATAGACGGCGTCTCGGCGATCCGGTCGTCGAGTGCAGCGAGCAGATCGGCATTGGCGACGTTGTGGCCGAAGGCATCCTCGTCGATCTCCGAGGAATTGAACGAGACGGTCGGGGCGCGCAGCAGCCTGCGGCTCGCATCGGCGATCCTCATGGTGCGCAGAGGGGCCGTTTTGCCGTTGAGGTGCGACCATACGTCGAGTTCGTCCAGAAGCGCGATCGACGGCATCAACAGGGCGGTGGTGCGGCCATCCTTGACCGGTGCCTTCGGTGCTACGAAGCCAACCGAGCGGCCGCCCTGGGCGAGCAAGAGCGCCGCGGCACAGCCGGCAAGGCCTCCACCGATCACGACCGCATCGAATGTCTTCGTCATGGTGTCACGCTCCAGCCTTTTGCTGCTTCAGCTTCAACGCTGAAAATGGGATCGTCGATCCCGGCTGCAATGGGCAGGGATCAAAGGCCGCAGCGGCAACATAATTGTGTATGTTGTCAATAGGTTCTAGTCATCGACGCACCTATCGCGCATTGGTCTTGGGGCGTCGGTGATCGTCGGCGTTGCCTGTCCGCTCCGACATGGATAGCCTCATCGCATGACCCTTTTGCGCCGCATCGGCACCAAACTCTACAGCTACCGGCGTCTGCCTTATGCCGAGATCCGCGCCTTTTCGGTGCATATTCTCACGGCATCAGGTGCCTATCTGGCATTCCTTGCAGTCGTTGCAGCGGCTGAACTGCGCTTCGTCGACATGTTCTGGTGGCTCGGCTTCGCCTTGCTCGTCGATGGCATTGATGGTCCGATCGCGCGGCGGCTGAACGTCAAGGAAGTTCTGCCTGGCTGGTCGGGCGAGCAACTCGACAATGTGATCGATTACGTGACCTACGTGCTGATCCCGGCATTCGCGCTCTATCAGAGCGGGATGATCGGCGAGATCATGTCGTTCGTGTGCGCGGCGCTGATCGTGATTTCGAGCGCGATCTATTATGCCAATATGGGCATGAAGACGTCCGAGAACTTCTTTTCCGGCTTTCCGGTCGTCTGGAACATGCTGGTCTTTACCCTCTTCGCCATCGAGGCGAGCGAGTGGACGGCGATGATCGTCGTGTTCGTGGCGGTGATCCTGACCTTCCTGCCGATCTATTTCCTGCATCCCGTGCGCGTCATCCGCTTGCGGGCGCTCAATCTTCCGATCTTTCTGATCTGGTGCGTGCTGTCCGGCTGGGCGCTGCTGTTGCATTTCGACAGCCCTCTGTGGCTGCAATGGGCGGTGAGCCTCAGCGCGCTCTACCTGTCGGTGATCGGTGGCATCATGCAATGGTTTCCAAAGCTCGGCGCGCGCGCGGCCTGAGCATATCTGACAGCTTTCGAGGAGGACAAAATGACCAAGGCGATCGTGGTGCACGCGCATGGCGGACCGGAGGCTCTTGCCTATGAGGATGTGACTGTAGGCGCGCCCGGCAAGGGCGAAGCACTGATCCGCCAGGCGGCCATCGGCCTCAATTTCATCGACGTCTATTTCCGCACCGGTCTGTACCCGGCACCGAACGGCCTGCCCGTAATTCCGGGTGGCGAAGGCGCCGGTGAGGTGGTGGCGCTGGGCGAAGGCGTGGATTACCTGCAGGTCGGTGATCGCGTTGCCTATGTCAGCGCCGTTGGTGCCTACGCGGAAGAGCGGCTGATCGCGGCCGACAAGCTCGTCAAGGTGCCGGACGCCATCGATCTCGAAACCGCCGCGGCCATGATGCTGAAGGGCATGACGGTGGAATATCTCTTCTGCCGGACGCATGAGCTGAAAGCCGGCGAAACGGTTCTCTTCCACGCCGCGGCCGGGGGCGTCGGCCTCATTGCCGGCCAGTGGGCTCGCGCGATCGGCGCGACCATCATCGGCACAGTGAGCTCGCCAGCCAAGGCGGATCTGGCACGTGCGGCCGGTTACGACCATGTCATCGACTATTCCAGCGAGGATTTCGTCGCGCGCGTGAAGGAAATCACCGGGGGACGCGGCTGCGACGTCGTCTACGATTCTGTTGGCAAGGACACATTCCCGGGTTCGCTGGATTGCCTTCGCCCGCGCGGTCTCTTCGTCAGCTTCGGCCAGTCATCCGGCCCGATCGAGAATTTCGACGTGGGTCTTCTGTCGCGCAAGGGCTCGCTCTACATGACGCGACCGACGCTTTTCACCTACAACGCGACGCGGCCTGAACTGGAGGCGTCTGCCAAGGCGCTGTTCGACATGGTCGAAAGCGGCAAGGTGAAAATCGACGTGAACCAGCGCTACAAGCTGGCCGATGCCGCTCAGGCACATCGTGATCTGGAAGCACGGAAAACAACGGGTACGACGCTGCTGATCCCTTGAAATCGCCGGTGGAATGGTGAAGCATTGTGCAGTTGCGTTCATTGCACAATCGGTGGCCTAGAGTGGTAACCATCGTGCTGTCAGGATCTTGAAGCGTGCAGGCAAGCGATAACCGATCTTCAGCGCCATTGCTCGCGCTTGCCGGCCTGACGAAGATTTTCGGCACGCTCAAGGCCTGTGACGCGATCAGCCTCGAAATCGCGCCCGGCGAGATCCATGCGCTGCTCGGCGAAAACGGTGCGGGCAAGTCGACGCTCGTCAAGATGCTGTTCGGGGTGCTGGCGCCCGATGCCGGCCAGATCGTCTGGAAGGGCGAGCCCGTTTCGATCAATAGTCCTTTTGCGGCGCGCCATCTCGGCATCGGCATGGTATTCCAGCACTTCTCGCTGTTCGAAGCGCTGACGGTCGCCGAAAATATCGCGCTTTCGCTCGATGACAGCGTGCCGATCGGCCAGATCGCAGAACGGGCGCGGGCCTTGTCGGAAGGGTATGGCCTGCCGCTCGATCCGGACGCGCTCGTGGCGGACCTTTCCGTAGGCGAACGCCAGCGCATCGAGATCGTGCGGACACTCCTGCAGGATCCGCAGCTGATCATTCTCGACGAACCGACATCGGTGCTGACACCGCAGGAGGCGGATCGGCTGTTCGAGACGCTGGAGAAGCTGCGCAGCGAAGGCCGTTCGATCCTCTATATCAGTCACCGTCTGGAAGAGGTGCGGCGCATCTGCGACCGCGCGACCGTCTTGCGTCACGGCAAGGTCGTGGGCGCCTGCGATCCGCGCCAGGAGACGGTCGCTTCGCTGGCACGGATGATGGTCGGCGGGGATGTGGCCGACGTGACGATCGGGGCGAATGCCGGCGACGGCAGGGTGCTGATCGAAACGCGTAGACTGAGCCTTCCGGCGCGCACGCCGTTTGCGGTGTCGCTGAAGGACATCGATCTTACCGTCCATAGCGGTGAAGTGGTCGCGATCGCGGGCGTGGCCGGCAACGGGCAGAGCGAGCTTTTCGATGCGCTGTCAGGCGAGGTGACCACCAGCCGCGCCGATGCCGTGCGGCTCTCCGGTCAGGATGTCGGCCGCAAGGGCATCACCGAGCGGCGCCTGCTCGGCTGCGGATTCGTGCCGGAAGAGCGCCACGGGCACGGCGCCGTCTCGCAGATGAAGCTGTCCGACAACATGGTGCTGGCGCGTCATGCATCGGATGCGAAGACCTTTCTCGGCGGCGGGCTTGGCCTGTTGAAGCGCGATGCCGTGTGGGCCGCGACCGAACGGGTGATCAAGGCGATGGATGTCCGGAAATCCGGCGTCGATCCGCATGCATCGGCGCTGTCGGGCGGAAATCTGCAGAAATTCATCATGGGGCGTGAGCTCGATCGCAATCTCTCGGTGCTGATCGTCAACCAGCCCACCTGGGGCGTGGATGCCGGCGCCGCGAGCCGCATTCGCCAAGCAATCGTCGATCTGGCAAAATCCGGTGCGGCGGTGGTGGTGATCAGCCAGGATTTGGACGAAGTGTTCGAAATCGCCCATTCGATCGCCGTCATCCATCACGGGCGGCTGAGCGCTTCGGAACCGGCCCGGACATTGACGCGCGAGCGGATCGGGCTGCTGATGGGCGGCGCGGCGCCCGAGGCCGATACGGTGCCGGAGGCTGCCCATGCGCGTTGAACTGGAAAAGCGTCCGGAGCGATCCAAGCTCTTTTCGATCCTGTCGCCCTTCATCGCGCTTGGCCTGACGCTGATTGTCGGGGCGATCCTATTTCTGGCGCTCGGCAAGAACCCAGCCGAGGCGATGTTCTATTTCTTCATCGATCCGCTGCTCGTCGGCTGGTCGCTGCATGAGCTTGCCATCAAGGCGACGCCGCTGATCCTGATCGCGGTCGGGCTTTCGGTGTGTTTTCGCTCCAACAACTGGAATATCGGCGCAGAAGGCCAGTTCGTGATGGGCGCCATCGCAGGTTCGATCATCCCGGTCATGTTCCACGGGTGGGAATCGCCGCTCGTGCTGCCGCTGATGATGATTTCCGGAGCCATCGGCGGCGCGCTTTACGCCACGATCCCGGCGCTTCTCAAGGCAAAGTTCAACACGAACGAGATCCTGACGAGCCTGATGCTCGTCTATGTGGCGCAGCTCTTTCTCGACTGGCTGGTGCGCGGGCCTTGGCGCAACCCTGAAGGCTTCAACTTTCCCGAGACGCGGAATTTCAACGCCTCCGCGATCCTGCCGGAGATCCTCGATGGCGGGCGTGCGCATTGGGGCCTGATCTTCGCGATCGTCGCGGCACTTGCGACCTGGTTCATGATGCGCAGCACGCTCAAGGGCTTCGAGATATCGGTACTGGGGCAATCGGCGCGGGCAGGGCGCTTCGCCGGCTTTTCGGCAACCAAGATGGTGTTCTTCGCCTTTATCTTCTCCGGTGCGATGGCCGGGCTTGCAGGCATCGCAGAGGTATCCGGCGCCATTGGGCAGCTGCGGCCGGTCATCTCGCCTGGCTACGGGTTCACGGCGATCATCGTCGCGTTCCTCGGTCGCCTAAACCCGCTCGGTATCGTCGCCGCCGGCCTCGTGCTCGCGCTCACCTATCTCGGCGGCGAAGCTGCGCAGATTTCGATCGGCGTCTCCGACAAGGTCGCGCGGCTTTTCCAGGGCGCGCTTCTGTTCTTCGTGCTCGCCTGCGACACGCTGATCCACTACCGCATCCGCCTGCGCTCCAACGCCAAGGTGGCGAGCGTTGCGGCGGGCCCTGTTCAGTCGCCCGCACCGGTGGAGGCACGCTGATGGGCTTTTATGAAGCCGTTCTGATCTCGGTGATGACAGCTGCGACACCCCTGGTGCTTGCAGCCATCGGCGAACTGGTGGTCGAGCGGTCAGGCGTCCTCAATCTCGGCGTCGAAGGCATGATGATCATGGGCGCGGTGTGCGCCTTTGCCGGCGCGCAGATGTCCGGATCAGCGCTGGTCGGTGTGGTTTGCGGCATGATCGCAGGTGGTGCGTTTTCGCTGCTCTTCGGTTTTCTCACGCTGACGCTTGTTGCCAACCAGGTGGCGACCGGTCTTGCGCTCACGATCCTGGGGCTCGGGCTTTCCGGCATGATCGGGGAGAGCTTCATCGGGCTTCCGGGCGTGCGCCTGCCGGTTCTCGACATTCCCGTCCTTAGCGACATCCCGGTGATCGGCCGGATCGTGTTCGGGCAGGATCTTCTGTTCTACGCGTCGATCGGTCTGGTCATCGGTGTCGCCTGGTTCCTGTTCAGGACGCGCGCCGGCCTCAGGCTGCGTGCGATCGGCGACAATCACGGTTCCGCCCATGCGCTCGGTGTTTCAGTCATCCGCGTGCGGTATCTCGCGGTGCTCTTCGGTGGCATGTGCTCAGGCCTTGCGGGCGCGCATCTGTCGCTTGTCTACACGCCGCAATGGGTGGAGAACATGTCGGCCGGGCGCGGCTGGATCGCGCTGGCGCTGGTGGTCTTTGCTTCCTGGCGGCCGCTTCGTCTTCTTGCCGGTGCCTATCTCTTCGGCGCTGTCTCCATCGGTGGATTGCATGCCCAGGCACTTGGTGTCGGCATTCCCTCGCAGTTCGTATCGATGCTTCCCTATCTCGCAACGATCGTCGTTCTCGTCCTCATTTCGATGGATCGCCGCCTGACGCTCATCAACCGTCCCGCCTCGCTCGGCCAGCCTTTCGTTCCGGAAAGATAGGTTGAGGCGATGTCACAGAAGGACGGATAGGGATTCCAGTTCAACCTCCAAACAACCAAGGGCAACAACATGAAAAAAACGCTCCTCGCTCTCGCCGCTTCGGCCAGCGCGATCATGCTCGCCGGTCCCGCAGCCGCACAGATGGACCAGGTCAAGGCCTGCTTCATCTATGTCGGCCCCGTCGGCGATTTCGGCTGGTCCTACCAGCACGACCAAGGCCGCCTCTTCGCCGAAGAGCATTTCGGTGACCGCCTGGAAACGGCGTTCCTCGAAAGCGTGCCGGAAGGCGCCGATGCCGAGCGCGCCATCGAGCGCTTCGCACGGTCGGGCTGCAACATCATCTTCACGACGTCGTTCGGTTACATGGACGCCACCAATGCCGTCGCCGAGCGCTACCCGGACATCAAGTTCGAGCACGCGACCGGTTACAAGCGCGACCATCCGAACGTCGCCACCTACGATTCGCGCTTCTATCAGGGCCGCTACATCATCGGCCAGATCGCGGCCGAGATGTCGGAAACCGGTTCGGCGGGCTACATCGGCTCGTTCCCGATCCCGGAAGTGGTTCAGGGCATCAACGCCTTCATGCTCGGCGCACAGTCGATCAATCCGGACTTCGAGCTGAAGGTCGTGTGGGTCAACACCTGGTTCGACCCAGGCCGTGAAGCCGATGCCGCCCGTGCGCTGATCGACCAGGGCGTCGACATCCTGACGCAGCACACCGATTCGACCGGTCCGATGCAGGTGGCAGCCGAGCGCGGCATCTTCGCTTTCGGCCAGGCATCGGACATGATCGAGTTCGGTCCCGAGACACAGCTGACCTCGATCATCGACGATTGGGGCCCGTATTATGTCGAGCGCATCGAAGCTGTCATGGACGGCACCTGGGAGCAGCAGGCAACCTGGGACGGTCTTGCCGAAGGTCACGTCGTGATGGCGGAATATGCCAACATGCCGGACGACGTGAAGGCACAGGCCGAGGCGACCGAGGAGTCGATCCGTTCTGGCGCGTTCCACCCATTCACCGGTCCGATCAACAAGCAGGACGGCACCGAGTGGCTCGCCGAAGGCGCGGTTGCTGACGATGCGGCTCTGTCGAGCATGAACTTCTACGTCGAAGGCATCGACGACCAGCTGCCGCAGTAAGCGCCGCTCGCTCATTGCACTGAAATGCAAGAAACCCGCCGGAGCGATCCGGCGGGTTTCTTTTGGTCTTGCTCGGGAGGTCAGACCGAACGGGCTATCGCCCGTTCCTCACTCGGCCGGAGCCGGTGAAGGGGAGTGGCCGGTGGCCACATCTTTCTTGTCATGCCGCTTCATCGCCGATTCAGGCTTGGCGATGTAGGTGTAGAACATCGGCACGACGAAGAGCGTGAACAGCGTTCCGATGCAAAGGCCGGAGAAGATCACGAGACCCATGGCCTGGCGGGCGGCTGCACCAGCGCCGGACGCGATCATCAGAGGCACGACGGCGAGCGCCAGAGCAGCGGTGGTCATCAGGATCGGACGAAGGCGGACCTTGGCCGATTCCACGATCGCCTCGCGGATCGGGTATCCTTCCTCGCGCCGCTGATTGGCGAATTCCACCAGAAGAATGCCGTGCTTGGTGATGATGCCGATCAGCGTGATCAAGCCGACCTGAGTGTAGATGTTGATCGTGCCGAGCCCGAGATTGAGCGGGAGGATCGCACCGAAGATCGACAGCGGAACCGACATCATGATGATGAACGGGTCACGGAAGCTTTCGAACTGCGCCGCGAGCACGAGATAGATGACCACGATGGCGAGCGCGAATGCGATCAGGATCGTGTTGCCCTGCTGGACTTCCAGACGCGACTGGCCGGAATATTCCAGGAAGAAGCTGTCCGGCAGAAGCGGATTGGCGATATCGACGATCGTCTGCAAGCCCTGGCCAGTGGTGACGCCAGGCAGCGGCAGGGCCGAGATGGTGGCTGCATTCAGCTGGTTGAACTGCTCGATGGAGGCAGGTGCAGAGCCTGTCTCGACGCTGACGACCGAGGACAGCGGGATCATCGTGCCCGTGGTCGAGCGGATGAAGAAGTCCGTCAACGCCTGGGGGTTGTCGCGATATTCCTGCGGCACCTGGGTGATGATGTCGTAGCTGTTTGAATCGCGATCGAACTGCGCAACGGCACCGCCGCCGACGAGAACGTTCAGCGTGTTGCCGATGTCGCTGATCGGGACATTGAGGGCCGCCGCCCGGTCGCGGTCGATCGTCATCGTGATCTGCGGACTGTCGTAGGACAGCGAGTTCTGCACGATGATGAACTGGCCGGAGGCCTGGGCTTCCTGACGGATCTGCTCGGCCACTTCGTAGACCTGGCTCGGATCGCCGGTCGACTGGACAACCATGGAGATCGGCAGACCGCCGCCGGCGCCCGGGAGGGAGGGCGGTGCAAAGACGAGCGCCTGCACGCCGTTGACCGGTGCGATGCGGCCCTGAATGTCCTGCTGGATTTCGGCCTGGGAACGCTCGCGGCTGCCCCAGTCCTTCAGGCCCCAGACCGCGAAGCCGCTGTTGGTTTCGCCACCCATGCCGACGATGGAGAACTGCGCACGCACTTCGTCGATGTCGCTGGTGGCATCGGCCAGCTGGTCGACGAAAGCACTGGTGTATTCGCTCGTGGCATAACGGGGAGCAGTCACCAGCGAGAAGAGGGCGCCTTCGTCTTCTTCCGGCGCGAGTTCACTTGACGTCTGCATGAAAAGAAAGCCGGTCAGCGCCATCAGGCTGATGGTGACCATCATCGTGATCGGCCGATAGTTGAGCGATCCGGAGACCATGCGCTCGTACCAGTTCGCGAGCCGTTCGAAGGTGCGGTCGATGAAGCGCTGGAAGCGGCTGTGATTGCCGGCTTTCAGAATACGGGCGCTCATCATCGGGGTGATGGTCAGTGCGATGATGCCCGAGATGATGACGGCGCCTGCGAGCGTGAACGCGAACTCGCGGAAGAGCGAGCCGGTCAGACCGCCGGTGAAGCCGATGGGTGCGAAGACGGCAGCGAGCGTGATCGTCATGGCCACGATGGCGAGCGAGATCTCCTCCATGCTCTTCTTGGAGGCCGCCATCGGATCCATGCCTTCCTCAATGTGGCGATGGATGTTCTCGACCACGATGATGGCGTCGTCGACGACGAGGCCGATCGCGAGAACCATTGCCAATAGCGACAGGAGGTTGATGGAGTACCCAAGCACGAGAAGGAAGAAGCAGACGCCGATGAGCGACAGCGGGATCGTCACGATCGGCATCAGCGTGGAACGGAACGATCCGAGGAACAGCAGGATGACGACGATCACGATGACGACGGCTTCGGCGATCGTCTTGAACACTTCCTCGATCGAGGAACTGATGGTCTCGGTGGCGTTGTAGACCATCTCGATGGACATGCCGTCCGGCAGCGTGTCGCTGATGGCTGGCAGTTCTGCGAGCACGGCATCGGCGGTATCGAGCGGGTTCGCCGAGGGGGTCGGGAAGATGCCGATGAAGATGCCAGGCTCGCCGTTGAAGTTGACGACCGTGTCGGTGCTTTCGGCAGCCAGTTCGACCTCGGCGACATCCGTCAGCCGCACGACGCTGTCGCCATTGGACGTGATCGGAAGTTGGCCGAACGCCTCCGGCGTCTGCAGTGTGGACTGCAGGGTGATCGCCTGGGCGACAAACTCGTTTTCAGTGCGGCCCGGCGCCGACAGGAAGTTGGAGGCGTTGATGGCCTGGGTGACTTCGGATGCCGTCACTCCACGCGCAGCGAGCCGGATCGGGTCGATCCAGACGCGCATAGCGTAGTTTGCAGCACCGAGGATCTGAATTTCGGCCACACCTTCGATGGTGGACATGCGGGGACGAACCACGCGCTCCAGATATTCGGTGAGCTGCTCGGCGGTCATGTTGGGGTTCTGGACCGCCAGGTACATGATCGCGAATTGCTGACCCGTGCCCTTGGTGATGATCGGGTCTTCGGACTGCGACGGCAGCTGGCCGCGGACCTGCTGCACCTTCGACATCACTTCCGTGAGCGCGATATCGGGATCGGCACCGAGTTCCATTTGCACGGTCACGGTGCTGCTCGACGCACGGCTTTGCGAGGTGACGTAGTCGATGTTCTCGGTGGTCGAGACGGCGGCGGCGATCGGGGCCGTGATGAAGCCCTGGATCAGCTCTGCGTTGGCGCCGGGATAGACCGTGTTGATGGTGACGACGGTTTCCTCGACCTCGGGGTACTGACGCACCGAGAGACTGAAGAGACCTTGGAAGCCGAGCAGGAGGATCAGGCAGCCGAGAACGGTGGACAGGACCGGGCGCTGAATGAAGGTGTTGGAAATATTCATTGCGCTACCTGCTCGGCTGTCTGCGGATTGCCGCGGTTCAAGGGGCTCTCGCTCTCATCGATGGTGACGAGTGCGCCGTTGGACAGGCGGTTCTGGCCCGCCGAAACGACGATGTCTCCTGCCGAGAGACCTTCGGCAATTTCGACCAGCGAACCGTTGCGGCGACCAGTCGTCACGAAGACCTGACGCGCCTCCATCGTCGGGCCCGCATCTTCTGCCGGGGCAGGCGCAGCGGCTGCTGCCTCGGGCATTTCCTCGGCCTGTTCCGCTGCCTGTTCGGCAGCCTGCTCCTGCTCTTCCGACGCTTCGCGCACGACATAGACGAAGTCGCCGTAAAGGCTCGAGACAATCGCTGTCTGCGGCAGCGCGATGACGTCTGATTCCTCGGGAAGCTCGACACGTACGCGGGCGAACTGGCCGGGATTGAGTGCTTCCTCGGTGTTTTCCACCTCGGCGCGGATGGAAACGAGACGGGTCGCCGGATCGATGCGCGGCTCGATGCCGACGATTGTGCCGCTATAATCGAAGCTGCCGTTTTCCGTGCCCACGCGAATGGTCTGGCCGATCTGCAACTGGCTGCGCTGCTGCTCAGGAACCGAGAAATCGACGCGCATGCGCGACAGGTCCTGAAGCGTGGCGACGACCGTGCCTGTGGTGACATACTGGCCGGCTTCCACCTGCGGAATGCCGATTGTGCCCGAGAACGGTGCTTCCAGCGCCTTCTGGCTCAGGGTTGCGTTCAGCGAGGCGATTTCAGACTGTGCTGCCTGAGCGTTCGCTTCCGCTTCTTCCAGGCTCGATTCGGCGCTGACGCCGCGCGTGCGCAACTGCTGGGCACGGGCAAGCGTCTGTTCGGCCAAGGTAAGGTTGGCGCGTGCCGCGATCAGGTTCGACTGCTCAATCTGGTCGTCGATCTGGACGAGCACGGTTCCTTCCTCGATCGCGTCGTTCGACGTGAAGTTCACCTCGCGAACGACACCGCCGGCTTCAACGGCGAGGTCAACACCGCGGACAGCGCTGACGGTGCCGATCGCCTCGATGCCGGGCTGCCAGCTCGCCGGTTCTGCCGTAACGGTCTGCACCGGCAGGGCGGGCTGCTGCATCGTAGCGAAGAAGTTCTCGATCGCCTGATTGCGGAAGATGTTGAAATAGACCAAGCCCCCGCAGACCACCGCGAGCAAGACGAAGGCGATCAGGAATCTTTTTATCATGGCTCGAAATGCTCCGGGGGAGTGTCGCTGAAAATCACAGAAAAAGCGGCGCGCAAAATCGATGCTGCACCGCACTATGTCTTATGTTGTGCTTAACTGTACCGGCTGGACGGTATTGTCAAGCCGTGATAGGCAGCGTCGGCACGATATCTTTTGGAGATTGGCATCATCACCCGGAATTCAAGACAACGCATATTGGAAGCCGCCAATGAGCTTGCCCGCGACGTCGGTCCCGGCAATCTGTCGCTGGATGCGGTTGCCCAGCGGGCAGGTCTGTCGAAAGGCGGGCTTCTCTATAACTTCCCGACGAAGGCGAAGCTGATGGAGGCGCTGGTCGAGATGCACATCTCACAGCATCGCCAAGCGCTCGAAGCCGCCCAGCTGCGGCACCGCGGGAAGCCGAATGCGCTGTCTCTCGCCGTCGTGGATACGTTTCTAGCGGAATGCGGGTCCAAGCAAAAGCCAGCAAGCGGCGTTCTCGCAGCGATTGCCGAAGATCCGAGCTTCATCGAGCCCATGCGGCTTTATCAGCGAGAGCTCGTGGCGCGGTTGAAGGCCGAGTCCGACGATCCGGACCTTGCCCATCTCGCATTTCTTGCGATCGAAGGCTTGAGATGCCTGCAGCTCTTCGAAGTCGATGCCTTTTCGGCGGACGACAGCCGGCGGCTTCTTTTGCGGATGGTGCAGATGGTGGCGCGGGAACTGGGGCTCGAAGCGCCGCTGGAGCCTGCGACAGCCACGGTCGAGGCATCTCGCTGACAGTCGCCTAGCGCACGAGCACGCGCTGGAGCCGATCGATTTCCCGGATGTGCGCTCGCGCGTCCTCGTAGCCACGCGCGATGGCTTCGTCCGCGCGATGGAATTCCGAAAGACCGATGTCGGACAACTTCGGCAGGATCGAGAGATCGGGCGGGTCGCCAGCAAGACGCGCGCGCGAAATGCGATCCTGAATGATGTTGTAGGCCTCCACCATCACGCCGGTCATGCCGAAACGGCGTTCGGCGCGGTCCGTGAATGTCGTGCGGTTCTCTGCCTGGCGGCGGCTGAGGGACACTTCGTCGGGCGAGGGCGCCGAGGCGCTGTGCTTGATGACCGCGGAGCGACCGTAAAGATCGTAATGCAGGTTGACCGCGACGACCAGCGGCTCCTCGTAAGCGCGGCAGATGGAGACCGGAACGGGATTGACGAGCGCACCATCGACGAGCGTGCGGCCATTGCATTTGACCGGCTCGAAGATCCCCGGCAGCGCGTAGGAGGCGCGGATGGCAGTCACGAGCGAACCGCGCGTGATCCAGACTTCATGGCCTGTCGTCACCTCGGTGGCAATCGCGACGAAGGGGCGGTCGAGATCCTGGATGTCGATGCCTTCCAGGTGCTCGTTCATGCGGTTGTTAAGCCGCATGCCGCCGAAGAGGCCGCCGCCTCGGATCGTGAAATCGAGCAGCCCCGCGATGCGCCGCATGGTGAGGCTGCGGGCGAAGGCCTCCAGTTCATCGAGCTTGCCGGCGAGATAGCAGCCACCGACCAGCGCGCCGATCGAGGTGCCGGCGATCATGCCGATCTGGATGCCGGCTTCGTCCAGCGCCCGCAGCACGCCGATATGAGCCCAGCCGCGCGCTGCACCTCCGCCCAGCGCAAGAGCGATCGGCGCGCGTTTCTGATCGGGTTCGGGCGAATGGGGTGGCATCAAGGGAGGAGGTGTCGTCAATTGCGGATCGGAGAAATCCCGGTCGGGCGCCTCATGGACGATTTCGCCACCACTTCGTCTGCCAGACCAGTTCATCATGCGTCTCACTCCCCGACACGCTCCGTCCCGGTTTCATCATCTGGCGAACATGGTTTCGGTTTGGTGAAAATAACGCGGATGCCGTCTATTTCTGATAGACCATCGTCGGATCAAAAAGTGGCGCCTCGGTGTCGGTGATCAGGCGGTGAGCGCCAGCTTCGTCGGACTCGACCTTGCGATAGAAGCAGGACCGGCGCCCGGTGTGGCAGGTCGCGCCGTGGCCATCGACATCCACCTTGAGCCAGATCGCGTCCTGATCGCAATCGACGCGGATCTCGGTCACACGTTGCAGATTGCCGGAGCTTTCGCCCTTCTTCCAGATCGCCTGGCGGGAGCGGCTGTAATAGTGGGCGATGCCCGTGTCGAGCGTCAGCGCCAAAGTCTCGGCGTTCATGTGCGCGACCATCAGCAAAACGCCGTCGCGACTGTCGGTCACGACGGCGGTCACAAGTCCATCCGCTGAGAAGCGGGGTGTCAAAGCCGAACCTTCTTCAAGCTCGGCCTTGCCGGCAGGTTCTTCAAAGGCAGTCGTCATGGGGAAGCTCCCGGAGGAGGGAGCCTTCCAAGATCAATGACCGTTGTGGCTCCGCAGCATTGTCATGAACCGGGCCTGCTGATGCGGGTCGGTCTTGAACTGACCGGTAAAGGTGGTCGTCAGCGTTGTCGAGCCCTGCTTGCGGATGCCGCGCATGGCCATGCACATATGCTCTGCCTCGATCATGACGGCGACACCCAAAGGACGCAGCGTTTCATCGATTGCCTTCGACACCTGGGCGGTCATGGATTCCTGGGTCTGCAGGCGACGCGCATAGATGTCGATCACGCGAGCGATCTTCGACAGGCCAAGCACCTTGCCATCGGGCAGATAGGCCACATGCGCCTTGCCGATGATCGGCACCATGTGGTGCTCGCAATGGGAAAAGAACGGGATATCACGGACAAGGACCATATCGTCATAGCCTGCGACCTCCTCGAAAGTACGGCCGAGAACATCTTCAGGGTCTTCGTCATAGCCGCCGAACAAATCCTTATAGGCCTTGGCAACACGCTTCGGCGTATCGACAAGTCCTTCCCGGTCCGGATCGTCACCGACCCAGAGGAGCAAAGTACGGACAGCCGCCTCGACTTCCGACTGAGAGGGACGGGCGTCTTTTTCGTCCTGATCTTTTCCGGGGAAGGATTTTACAATTGCGTCCATTTTGAACTCCCGCTTTTTCACCTTCTACGGTGCCTTTTTATTATCGGACCAACGCCGCCGGCCGAAATGTCCGAGAACCGAACACGGGGTCTTGCAGGCAGGTTCCGAGGCTCTCGGAATGGTCCTCAAGCACGGTTTCCCTAATTGTGCCGTCCCTTGCCGTTGAAAGCCGTCAAAAGCGCCACAAAATACGATATAGGTTCCAACCCGGTGAGAGAAAGTGGCGAGGCCCCGAAATGTGGGATTTGCCGTCCGCCGGGCACACGCAATAGGTAGAGCGATGATCGACGACGTCTATAACAGCAAGATCCTGGAACTTGCTGGGAACATACCCCGGCTCGGTCGGCTCGATGACGCGGATGCCACTGCAATGGCGCATTCCAAGCTTTGTGGCTCCAAGGTCACCGTTTGGCTGAAAACGGATGACGGAATCGTGACCGATTTTGCCCATGACGTGAAGGCATGCGCGCTCGGGCAGGCGTCGTCATCGGTGATGGCACGCAATGTGATCGGCGCCACTGCCGACGAGGTGCGGAAAGGCCAGGCCGAACTGCGCGCCATGCTGAAAGACAACGGGCCTGCGCCTTCCGGGCGTTTCGCCGATCTCAAATATCTGGAGCCCGTGCGCGACTACAAGGCACGCCACGCATCCACGCTTCTAACTTTCGACGCGGTGGTCGATGCGCTTGACCAGATCGCGGCGAAGCGGGCGAATGAAGCTGCAGCCTGATGTGTCAGGACGAGGAGCATAAGCCGGTCCCGATGGGGCGCACGCGGAATTACGAAGGCCCATGGCCCCGCACGCCGGCACGCGTTTTCGGCACCAGCCTGATCCGGCTTTATCAACTGACCCTTTCCGGCTTCGTCGGCAATTCGTGCCGTCATCTGCCGACCTGCTCCGAATATGCCTACGAAGCCGTGGCCCGCCACGGCCTGTTCAAAGGCAGCTGGCTTGCGCTGAAGCGCGTGGCAAGCTGCGGACCCTTCGGAAGCCGGGGCTTTGATCCGGTTCCGCCGCCAAAGGCCGATTGATCCAGTCTGGTCACCTGCCGCCTTTACGTCCCTGATGCCAGTCGTTAAAGAGGCCGCGCGCCGCTCGAAGAGTTTGGCGTTTCCGAACGGTGAACTGGTATCCACTTCACCTCGAAACGCTGATGCGGCGCTTTACAGGCAACCACCCGCGACCGTTGGCGGGACTGGATGAAGAGGATGACGACATGGCCGAAGCCATTGCACTGACCTTCCCCGACAATTCGATCCGCAATTTCGATGCCGGCACCACGGGCCGGGAGGTGGCGGAGTCCATCTCCAAGTCGCTGGCCAAGAAGGCAGTGGCGATCACCATCGACGGCGATCTGCGTGATCTTTCCGATCCGGTCGAACCCGGCGCCATCGAGATCGTGACGCGCGAGCATCCGCGCGCGCTGGAACTCATTCGCCATGACGCGGCCCATGTGATGGCCGAGGCCGTGCAGGAGCTCTGGCCCGGCACGCAGGTGACGATCGGCCCGGTCATCGAGAACGGCTTCTATTACGACTTTGCGCGCTCCGAGCCGTTCACGCCGGACGATCTGCCCGTCATCGAAAAGAAGATGCGCGAGATCATCGGGCGCAACAACGCGTTCACCAAGGAGATCTGGTCGCGCGAGAAGGCCAAGCAGGTCTTCAGCGAAAAGGGCGAGGCTTACAAGGTCGAGCTGGTCGACGCGATCCCCGAGGGTCAGGATCTCAAGATCTATGCCCAGGGCGAGTGGTTCGATCTCTGCCGCGGCCCGCATATGGCCTCGACCGGCCAGATCGGCGGGGCCTTCAAGCTGATGAAGGTGGCCGGTGCCTATTGGCGCGGCGACAGCAACAACCCGATGCTGACGCGCATCTACGGCACCGCCTGGGCGGAGCAGAAGGATCTCGACGCCTATCTGCACATGCTGGCCGAGGCGGAGAAGCGCGATCACCGCCGGCTTGGTCGTGAGATGGATCTCTTCCATTTCCAGGAAGAGGGGCCGGGCGTCGTGTTCTGGCACGCGAAGGGCTGGCGGATGTTCCAGTCGCTCGTCTCCTACATGCGCCGCCGCCTCGACCTCGAAGGGTACGAAGAGGTCAACGCGCCGCAGGTGCTCGACAAATCGCTCTGGGAAACCTCCGGCCATTGGGGCTGGTATCGCGACAATATGTTCAAGGTAACGGTCGCCGGCGACGAGACCGAGGACGAGCGTGTATTCGCCCTGAAGCCGATGAACTGCCCCGGCCACGTGCAGATTTTCAAGCACGGCCTGAAGTCCTACCGCGAGCTGCCCGTGAAGCTCGCCGAATTCGGCAATGTGCATCGCTACGAGCCATCCGGTTCGCTGCACGGCCTGATGCGCGTGCGCGGGTTCACGCAGGACGACGCGCACGTGTTCTGCACCGACGAGCAACTGGCATCGGAATGCCTGCGCATCAACGCGCTCATCCTCTCGACCTATGCCGATTTCGGTTTCGACGAGATCACGGTGAAGCTGTCCACCCGTCCGGAAAAGCGCGTAGGCGACGATGCGCTTTGGGACCGTGCCGAAAGCGTGATGGCCGAGGTGCTGAAGACCATCGAGGCGCAGTCTGGCGGCCGCATCAAGACGGACATCCTGCCGGGCGAGGGTGCGTTCTACGGACCGAAGTTCGAGTACACGCTGAAAGACGCGATCGGCCGTGAATGGCAGTGCGGCACGACGCAGGTCGACTTCAACCTGCCGGAGCGGTTCGGCGCCTTCTACATCGATCGCGACAGCGAGAAGCGCCAGCCTGTCATGATCCACCGAGCGATCTGCGGCTCGATGGAGCGGTTCCTCGGCATTCTCATCGAGAACTTTGCCGGGCACATGCCGCTCTGGATCGCGCCGCTGCAGGTGGTGGTGGCAAGCATCACCTCGGATGCGAACGATTATGCTGAAGAGGTTGCCCGCGAGTTGAAGGCGGCCGGTCTCGTCGTGAAGACCGATACGCGCAACGAGAAGATCAACTACAAGGTCCGCGAGCATTCCGTCACCAAGGTGCCGGTGATCGTCGTGTGCGGCAATCGCGAGGCGGAAGAGCGGTCGGTCAACATTCGCCGCCTCGGCAGCCGGGATCAGACGGCGATGTCGCTTGCCGATGCCATTGCCGTGCTGAAGGACGAGGCAACGCCACCGGACCTCAAGCGCCGTGCGGAGCGCCAGCAGTCGGCCAGTTAAGTCGATCGAGGATAGATGCGGAAACGATAGAGGGGCCTTCGCGGCCCCTTTATTCTGCCATCAACACTTCGACGTCGGTGTTGCGGCCGGCCTCGACCTTGAAGTCGCGCTGGAACACGCGCTCCTTGTTGCGGGCTATGGCGGTGTAATCACCTTCAGCGAGAATGATCGTGGAGAACGCGCCGACGCTCTCGCCGATCGGGTCGCCCGACGCGGTGAGGATCGACCAGGCCGTGTCGGCAATCGCCTCGCCGCCGGGCTCGGAGACGAGCTTCAGCGTCAACTCGGCAGCACGGTGCTCGATGGTGGCTTCCGTGAGCTTGCCGGCTTCGATGTGGATGTCGGAGCGGATGCTGGCGTTGTGCGCACCGTAGTCGGAGACAACGTGGTAGGTGCCCGCATTCAGCCGGATTACCGTATCGGGCCGTACATCGGCGACGATCAGCCCGCGCTCGCCTTCGAGATCGGGCGTTGCGGTGTAGATGGAGAAGGTCAGGTCTTCTGGCGGAATGCGCATGTCTTCGCCGGACAGCGCGTTGAGCACGAGGCCGCCGGCGTTGAGCGTCAGCGACTGTGGCGGCACCGGGCCGCTCGCCGGCACCGTGAGACGCTTGGAAACCGCTGCACGGCCGAAGGCCACATGCAGGAAATAATCACCGGGCGGGAACGCGAATTCAGCATTGCCGCCTTCGGAGCTGGCGATCAACGGCAGCTTGCCGTCGCGGCCGGGCACCGAATCGAAGACACGCCAGACGAGGCCATCGCTGATCGTCTCACCGCCTTCGACCAGCCGCGCGTCGAGCGACACCGACCGGAAATCGGTCGCCATCGCGCCATCGGGCACTGTCGGGGCGTATTGATTGAGCCCGGGAAGCTCGATTGCCGGCATCTCCGGATCGATCTCGCCAAAGGCGCTTTGCGCGGATGCGGAGGAGGTCATGGCGAAAGCGGCGCACGCCAGAATGACGGCCCGGCGGTTGCATGCGTGATAGGGCATCAATGGCATCGTCACTGTTGACAAGCTTCTAGACAGGCGCCACTTGAACCGAAAAGCTTAGGCAATTTCAAGGCCTGCTCATATTTCCCCCAATTTGCGAGAGGTTTCACGCAATGCAGGAGCATGCACTCAACGCGCGCCCGGATCTGAAATCCTATCTCAATACAAGGCGTTCGGTGCCTGCACTGCAGATGAGTGAGCCCGGCCCCGACAGGTCGCAGATCAACGAAATGCTGAGGCTGGCGACACGGGTGCCCGACCATGGGAAGCTCGCGCCTTGGCGCTTCGTCGTAATTGCAGGCGAATCGCGCACGCGAATCGGGGTCGAACTCGCGCGGATCGCGACCGAGCGACGGGGCGATCTTTCGGAAAAGGAAGTGGAGATCGAGCGCGAACGGCTGGCGCGCGCGCCGGTCGTCATCGCCGTCATCAGCACGGCGGGCGAGCACCCGAAGATCCCGCTTTGGGAGCAGCAGCTTTCCGCCGGTGCGGTCTGCCTCAACCTGTTCATGGCGGCCAACGCCCTCGGCTTTGCCGCGAACTGGCTGACCGAATGGTATGCCTATGATGCGGCGACCCGGCCGCTTTTCGGCCTCAAGGATGGCGAGCAGATCGCCGGCTTTCTCCATATCGGCAGCAGCGAAATGACGCCGCCCGACCGTCCGCGTCCCGACGTGGATGCGCTGACCACATTCCTGGATTGATCGATGTTCTATACGACCGACACCAATCGGCATGGGCTTGCCCATGATCCGTACAAAGCCATCATTTCGCCCCGGCCGATCGGCTGGATCGGGACGAAGTCGAAGGATGGCGCGCTCAACCTTGCGCCTTACTCCTTCTTCAATGCGGTCTCGGATCGTCCGAAGCTCCTGATGTTTTCGTCTGCCGGCTACAAGCACAGCGCGCGCAACGCGGAAGAGACCGGTGTGTTCACCACCAATCTGGTTGGTCGGGCGCTGACCGAGCAGATGAACATGAGTTCGGTGGATGCGCCGGATGGCGTCGACGAATTCGAGCTGTCGGGGCTGACGGCGAAGGCCGGCGAGCTGGTCGACGCGCCTTATGTGGATGAGGCCTATGCGGTTCTCGAATGCCGCACCACCGATGTCTTCCGCCCGAAGGGCCTCGACGGGCAGCCGTCGGAAAACTGGATGGTGCTGGGGCAGGTCGTCGGGATCCGCATCCGCGACGAGGCGATCCGCAACGGACGGCTCGACATGGCGCTCGTCGCGCCGCTCGCGCGGCTCGGCTACATGGACTATTGCGATGGCGGCGACACGTTCGAGCTGTTCCGCCCGGAATGGGAAGCCGTCAAGCGCGCCTGAACGTGCGGAAGCGTCAAGCGTTCAAGCCGGCGGCCGCAGCCCGCTTCAGGATGCGTTCGGCCTGCCGCAGATGCGGCCGGTCGATCATCTGTCCTTCGAGGCTCATGACGCCCGCATCCTCACCGGCGCCCTCGAAGAGTTCCACGATGCGCCGCGCGCGGTGAACCGCCTCAGAGCTTGGCGTGAAGACGCGGTTGATCACCTCGACCTGTGCGGGATGGATGGCGAGCTTGCCTGAAAAACCATCGCGCTCGGCGGCGAGGCATTCGCGTTCGAGTCCCTCCATGTCGCGAAAATCGGTGAAGACCGTGTCGATCGCCATGATCTGCGCAGCCGCGGCTGCAAGCAATGTCATGGAGCGCGCGAGACGGAAAACGTCGGTATAGTGGCCATCATCGCCGCGGTTGCGTGCGGCACCGAGATCGGCCGCCAGATCCTCGCCGCCCCAGGACAGTGCCTCGAGCCGCGCAGATGCGCTGCGGTAGCCATTCAAATTGAGCACGCCGGCGGCTGTTTCGGCTGCCAGCGCGTGGATGCGCAGCTGGCCTTCCGGAATGTCGTTTTCGGCTTCCCGAACGGCGATGAGTGCCGAGAGGTGCTGGATGGCCGCAGGGCCTTCGGCCTTGGGCAGGAGAATGCCGTCGGGCTTCGCGCCGACGACGGCATCGAGATCTGCCTCGGCGTGGCCGCTATCGAGCGCGTTGATGCGCACGATGAGCTTTGGCTGGCCTTCGCCGCGCTCGGCACCGGCGAGAAACGCGGCAGCCATTGCGCGGGCCTCGATCTTGCGGCGCGGCGATACGCTGTCCTCCAGGTCGATCAGGAGGCAATCCGCGCCGGAGGAGGGCGCCTTTTCCAGCTTTCGATCGGAATCACCCGGCACGAACAGATAGGACCGCATCTTCTATTTCCTCCCAGTATCGATCGAGGTGCTGCTCTTACGCACCGCGCTCGTCCTAACTGCTTTGTCCGCCTGGGAAAAGCGTAGGTCACCCGGCTGTTCGACGAAAACATGGTGAACCAAACGTAAACCTTTGGCGCCTAGCCTTGTCTCCACTGGGAATCGCATCGTCTTTGGGTTGGGGCCATCCATGATCATCGCCGCATTTCTCCGCTGGACCGAAACGGCGCCGGCTGCCGATCGGGCGAAGGCGGCGGGTTCGCTGGCGCGGGCTTTCGTCGAGCGCACACTTGCCGCCGACGACCGTCAGGCGGCCGAGGTGGCGCTGACCTATCTGCTGGACGATCCGTCTCCCAAGGTGCGGCTCGCGATTGCTGATGTCATGGCGCAATCGACCGAAGCGCCGCGGGCGATCGTCCACGCATTGTCGCGCGACCAGATCGAGGTGGCGGGCCGAATCGTGGCGTTCTCGCCGCTGCTCAGCGATGCCGATCTCGTCGACCTCGTCGGCGAGGATGTGGAGGATCTGCAGCGCCTCGTCGCCTTGCGGACGGGTCTCTCCCGTTCCGTAGCTGCTGCAATCGCCGAGGTCGCCGGTGCGGAGCCGATCTGTGATCTCCTTCAGAATCGTTCGGCCGCCATCGCGCCGTTTTCGCTTCGCCGCATTGCCGAGCGGTTTTCAGCCGATACCGCCGTACGGGCTTTGCTCGTGGAACGGGACGATCTTCCGGCCGATGTTCGCCATCGGTTGATGGGCGCTGTCGCAACCGCGCTCTCGCAGTTCGATCTCGTGCGCAACGTGATTGGCGAGCGGCGGGCCGAGCGCGTGGTGACGGAGACGCAGATGCAGGCGACGCTGACGCTTGCTGGCGACGGCAACACCGCTGCCTTGCCCGGTCTGGCCGAGCATCTGCGCGCTGAGGGGCGCCTTACGCCCGCATTGCTGATGCATGCACTGGCCAGCGGCAAGCTCGATTTCTTCGTGGCCGCCGTGGTTGCGATTTCCGGACAACCCGAAGCCCGGGTGCGCGCCATCGTCGTCGATGGGCGCGTGCCGGCCATCCGCGCGCTCTATGGTGCAATCGGCCTGCCGGGGCGCCTGTTGACGGTCTTTATCTCTGCAACGCTCGTCTGGCGCGACGCCTCGAGCAGAGGCAGGATCGCGACGCCATCGCATCTCGCCCGCACATTGATCGAGTTGCATCAGCGCGACGCGGCCGAGCATCCGGAAGTGGCGGAGCTTCTGACGCTCGTCGAGAAGCTCAATCTCGCCCATCGCCGCCAATGTGCGCGCGCGGACGCGCTTGCGCTCGCAAGCGTTCGCGCGGCCTGATCAGATATCCAGATTCTCGGCGAAGGCCGCGCGTTCCTGGATAAAGCGGAAGCGTGCCTCCGGCTTGGTGCCCATCAGGTCGTCGATCGCGATCGCGGTACCTTCCAGATCCTCGGCATCGATGGAGACGCGCAGCAGCGTCCGCTTCGCGGGATCCATGGTGGTTTCCTTCAACTGCGCCGGCAGCATTTCGCCGAGGCCCTTGAAGCGGCCGATCTCGACCTTGCCGCGGCCCTTGAACTCTGTTTCGAGCAGTTCAACCCGATGCGCGTCGTCGCGGGCATAGAGCGTGCGCGATCCCTGCGTCATGCGATAGAGCGGCGGGATGGCCAGATAGAGGTGACCGTTGTCCACCAGGCCGCGCATCTCCTGATAAAAGAATGTGATGAGCAGCGACGCGATGTGCGCGCCGTCGACATCGGCGTCGGTCATGATGATCACGCGGTCGTAGCGCAGATCGTCGTCACGATACTTGGCTCGCGTGCCGCAGCCGAGCGCCTGGATGAGATCGCCGATCTGCTGGTTTGCCGTGAGCTTGTCGCGGCCGGCGCTGGCTACGTTCAAGATCTTGCCGCGGAGTGGCAGGATCGCCTGCGTCTGCCGGTTGCGCGCCTGCTTGGCAGAACCGCCGGCCGAGTCGCCCTCGACGATGAAGAGTTCAGCGCCTTGCGCCGCCGTTTGCGTGCAATCGGCGAGCTTGCCGGGCAGGCGCAGCTTCTTCACCGCACTCTTGCGGTTGATTTCCTTTTCCTTGCGCCGGCGCACGCGTTCATCGGCGCGGTCGAGCACCCAGTCGAGCAGCTTCGCCGCTTCGGCCGGCTGGTCGGCGAGGTAGTGATCGAAGGGATCGCGCAGCGCGTTTTCGACGAGGCGCTGCGCCTCGACTGTGGCGAGCTTGTCCTTCGTCTGGCCGACGAATTCCGGTTCGCGCACGAAGACCGACAGCATCGCCGCGCCCGAGATCATCACGTCTTCCGTCGAGATGATGGAGGCGCGCTTGTTGCCGGTGAGCTCCGCATAGGCCTTGAGGCCGCGCGTCAGCGCGATACGCAGGCCGGCCTCATGGGTGCCGCCCTCGGGCGTCGGGATGGTGTTGCAGTAGGACTGGACGAAGGGATCGCCGCCGAACCAGGTGACGGCCCATTCCACGGTGCCATGGCCGCCGGTCTTGGTCGTCTTGCCGGCAAAGATTTCGTTGGTGACGGTGAAATCCTGGCCGAGCGAGGCTTGCAGATAATCTTTCAGACCGCCGGGGAAATGGAAGACGGCCTTTTCCGGAACGTCGGGCTTTTCGGCCACCAGTTCGGGCGCGCAGGACCAGCGGATTTCGACGCCGCCGAAGAGATACGCCTTGGAGCGCGCCATGCGCATGAGCCGGGCCGGATCGAACCGCGCGTTCTGGCCGAAGATCTGATGGTCGGGCTTGAAGGAGACGCGCGTGCCGCGACGATTCTGGACTTCGCCCACCTCTTCCAACGGCCCGAGCGTGACGCCGCGCGAGAAGCGCTGGCGGTAGAGCTTGCGGTTGCGCGCAACTTCGACCGTCAGTTCTTCAGAAAGCGCGTTGACGACGGAGATGCCGACGCCGTGCAGGCCGCCCGACGTCTCGTAGACCTTGCTGTCGAACTTGCCGCCCGCATGCAGCGTGGTCATGATCACTTCGAGCGCGGAGCGGTCCTTGAACTTCGGATGGGGGTCGACGGGGATGCCGCGTCCGTTGTCGGTGACGGACAACACGCCATCGGCCGACAATTCGACATCGATGAAATTGGCGTGGCCAGCCACGGCCTCGTCCATGGAGTTGTCGATGACTTCGGCGAAGAGATGGTGGAGCGCCTTTTCGTCGGTGCCGCCGATATACATGCCCGGCCGGCGACGCACCGGCTCCAGGCCTTCCAGCACTTCGATGTCCGCAGCCGAATAATCGCCTTCACTATCCCGCGGCTTTTGCGCCTTCGGCGCCTGGCGCTGAGGCTCGGCAACAGCTGGCCGCTTTGCCGGAGCGGCGCCGAGGCCGGCGCTAGGGATTGTTGCGAAAAGATCGTTGCTGTCGTCCATGGCTATGCTTCAGTCCCAAGGCGTGAATTGTGGCCGAATCACCTGCGCAGTGTGACAGATGGCGTTCTGGCAAGCGAGTCGTGTTCCCTTTGTGTTCACGGTCCTGCGCACGGTTGCCCACATGAAAGGATGGCCAGTGGCGGCACGAATAGGGGATATCGAGCCAATGAGGAAGGGGCGACGCCGGGTCGTGACAATCACGTGGTGGACGATCATGGGACGGGCGGTGCTGATATGCCTGATGGCGATGGCTGCGGCGGCTCCCGCCGCGGCGACGGACATAGCGCCGTTCAAGGACGACCTGTTCGCCCATCCTGCGGTGATCGAGGAGAGTGCGGATGGCGCTTTCCGGCGCTATGACTACCGGGAGATGCGCGACATCAATGGCCGGGACGAGATTCCGGAACGTCGCGCCAAACGCGCCTATGTCGATCTTTCGGTCCATCGCGCGGCGCGCGAACGCGTCATCGCAAACGGGGCGGGTCAGGTCACCGTCAACGAGTTCGGCGTGGAAGCCGGCGCACGCTTCGTCGTCATCTTCGTGCACGGCCGCGACGGCGACCGCAGGCTAGGTTCCGACGACTGGCGCTTCGGTGGCAATTTCAACCGGCTGAAGAACCTCGCGACCCGCAATGGCGGCACCTATTACGTGCCGAGCCTTCCAGATTTCGAGGCCGGTGGGCAGGGGGTGATCCGAGCGTTGTTTGCCCATTCGAGGCAGGTCTCGCCGCAAGCGCCGATCGTGCTGGCTTGTGGCTCGATGGGGAGCGCGCTGTGTCTCGCAGCTGCGCGCGATGGAGCGCTGGCCTCCGAGCTCGGCGGGCTGGTTCTGCTCGGCGGCGTGCCGGATGGCTCTTTAGCTGATAGCGCGGCAGCGCGTGCCCGGCTGCCGATCGTCTTCGGGCATGGCGAGAACGACCGTGTCTATGACTGGCGCAATCAACGCGCCGTCTTTGACCGACTTCGTTCAAGTGGCGGCTATCCAGCGCGGTTTCATCTTTTTGCCACCGGCAGCCACGGCACTCCCATCCGCATGATCGACTGGCGCGACACGCTGAATTTCGTGCTGGCGAATGGTCGCTGATGCAACCGTCATCAGAAGTTTGGGAACCCTAAGCGACGACGCGGGTTACGTTAACGATCGCTTTAATAGGAGAATTTCCCATGATGAAGAAAATTGCCACGCTTTCGGTTGTCGCTGTCGCCACGCTCGGCGCAGCCGGTTGCACGACCGGCCAGAAGACCGTAGGCGGCGCCGTTGTGGGCGGTGCTGGCGGAGCCGTGGTCGGTAACGCGATTGCCGGTACGGGCGGCGCCATTGTCGGCGGTGTCGGCGGTGCGGTCGCAGGCGGCGCAGTCGGTCGCAACCTCTAAGATCGACACCAATTTCTGCCGCGTCCCGAGCGAGACGAAAAGTCCTCGTTCCGGACGCGGCAAACTGCATTTTTGCGGTTGACCCCCGGCAGGCGCCTGCCTATGTTCCGCGCCAATTCCACGGGGCATCACCGCCCCGGCGGGAGCCTGTAGCTCAGCTGGTAGAGCAACTGACTTTTAATCAGTAGGTCCAGGGTTCGACCCCCTGCGGGCTCACCAATCGAACCAATGACTTAGTCATTACGATCGGTGAACGGAAGCGGAACGTGGGGCATTTGTGGGGTTTTCTCCTATTGACCCACAGCCCCATGGGTTCCCTGGTCGTTCCTGTCAGATCCGGCCCGGCTGCGGCAGACACGCAAGCACTGATCCTTCCATCGCAAGAAACCGTTCGAAAATAGGCTAAGGCGCGCAGGGCAGCTTTGAAGGAAAGACAGCCATTTTTGCTTAAGCGCGGGGAAGCGTAACGTCTGCTGCTATCGTTAGCGTTTTGCCGTCATAGGTCAGTGGATGAGACGGCATTGGCGTCAAATGCTGCACGCTATCTTCATCAACCTGATATCCGTGTTTCGTGAGGAACTCCACAATTTGTCGGCCGGTCTTCCAAGCCCTGGCTGAAGGCCCCACAATCAGGACAGCTAAAGGTTTGTCCTTCGGTACTTTAACAAGGAGGTCCTGGCCGAGCGCTTCATTGAACTCGAGTCTTCGATCCCCATAATTATTCACCGGGCCGATATGTCCGTAATTGCTTCCGAAGTTATTGTAGTTGTCGCCCGTCATCTGCGGCTCTCGTTTTCTTGGTGCTGTCAAATTCCATGCCCAGAACCATAATGCAGCGGTCAGGACAGACAACATCGAGGCGGGAAGGGAATTGCTGATGACCCAATTCCAAATTGGGTCTATCGCAGCTCGAGCCTCAGGCCAAATAGCAGCTGCGCCGAGGGCGGTAGCAACGACAAATGCGATGACCGCCGGTATCCACTGAAGGAGCTGATGCAGGCTCGAAACCATGCAGCACACATATCACCGCATCCATTGATTCGTAATGGTGGGTGAGCATCCGCCGTTTAGAGACCCGTCTCCGTTTCGCCACCGTCGTCGTACCACGACATCATCTTGCCGATCGCGTTGTCGGCCATCTCCGGATGGCGCGCGAGGTAGTGCTTGAGCACCTGCGTAGCGCTGGCAAGTGAGTGGCCGGTGACCGATGTGATTTCAGGGATGGTCGCGCCGGCGAGCGCCATCCAGACCACGGCCGTATCGCGGAAGTCCATTTCCCAGAAGCCCTCGAGCGTCGGGCAGGGCGCGATGATCTGGCGGCCGTTCTCGTCGACGACGCCCTTGACTGCCTGCTCCTGGACGATCCGGAACATGCGGCGATAGGGCCAGGCGCCAAAGGGCTGCCAGGTCTGCTCGTTGAGGATGACGTGGGGTGAGACGATGCCGGCGGCCTGGCGGCGCTCCTGTGCTGCCTTGAGCCTGCGGGCGAGCTCCGGCGGTTCCTTAATGGCGACGACGGCGCCCGTCTTCGCCTGGCGGAAGACGCGCCGGCCGTTGACGAGGCCGCGATCGACGAGCTCCAGGCGATCAGCCTGGCGCTGCCCCGTCCAGACGGCGAGGGTGAACATGTCGCCGAGCTCCGGCCGGCCCATGTGATCGGCGACCGCGACGAGCGTCTCGAGCTCGGCACGCGAGGCGAAGCGCACGCGCGGCTCCGGTGTCGCCATGCCCAGGCCAAGCGCCGGGTTCGTCTTCAGTCGCTTGAACTTGCCCCGGTTGAGGCCCCAGCTGATCGCGGCCGAGAGCGTGGCCATGGCGCCGCGCGCCGTCGCCAGGCCGCGCGTCTGCCAGAGATCCTCATAAAGCCCATAGCAGATGACGCGATCGAGCGCGTCGACTTCCGACGCCCAGAGATCCGGATCGTGGCTCTCGATCACGCGCGCCTTCTGCTTGAAATCGCGGATCGTGTTGGCCGTGTAGATCTTGCCGCCGATGGGTTTCCTTGCCCCGCCCTTAAGCTTCTCGCCTTCGGCTGCGGCGCTGGCGGGGGCCCCGATACCGCCGAACTTCGGCGATCGATACCAGTCTTCGAACAGGCGGCCGAGCGGATAGGTGGGGGCGATCTTCTTCGGTGCCGTGCGCGCGGCCACCGCGCTGCGCTTCGCGTTGTGCCGATCGGCGGCGAGCTTGCGGCAGAAATCCACCGACCAGTCCACGGCCTCGCCGCGGCTGAACCATCGGCCGTCGGCGTGCTTGAGATCTTGGGCGACATAGCCGAGCGCGCGCAGCGTCTTCGCCGGCGAGAAGCGCGGCCGGCCGTCTCGCCAGTCGACGTGTGGATGGGGGTTCTTGCGTTTCGTCGGCATGATCGCGGCTCCATTCGTGATCATCGGGCAGCATGAGATCGCCCGGGCAGGAAGTCAAAGAAATGCAGGCGGCTACTCGAACACAGGCCGCCTGCCAGGTGGGTCCGCCTCGTTATGCTTGGGAGGAAACGGCAGACCGGGGGAGATGGTGCGCGTCAGACGCGATGGTGAGCAGGTGGCTTGCGAAGCTGCCACAGCTCGCGGTCAACCAGCTCGACATCGCCATTGGCATCTATGCGCATGAAGGCGCTGCCGTGCGTGTTGGCTTCGACGATGACCCGTTCGAGCAGATACTCGAAGTCGCCGCCGAAACGCCTGTTCCAAGCGGCACGCGCCTGGCCTTCGTTCGCCCGGCTGTCCGTCTCGGCACCGCAGTCGTTGCAGCTGATCCACGAAGCCGTGGTCCGGTTCACGCGCATGTCGCGGCCGCCGCAGAATGGGCACGGCTTTAGCTCATCGGCCTCGTTCGTCATCTCGTGCTTCACGCGCCCATCTCCTTGCCAGCCAGCCCATGGGCCACACGCCACGGACAATCGCGCGCGACCTCGCCATGGGGGCAGGTGCAGGCAATGCGGAGGGCACAGTGGCAGCGCGTTTCAAATTTCGGATCGTTCTCCACAGCCACCACCAGCGGCACCACGTTGCCAGCGAAGGTGCGATGCGCTCCATCATCGGCTCTTGCCCGGCCGAGGCGCTCGGCGTCGGCTTCTTCCATATCCCGGCGGAGCATGGCTAGCTCAACGACGTGGCTGGCAAGCCGGTCCCTGATCCGGTCGAACTCCTGGAAGGTTTCGTCCATGGCATCGACGATGCGCTTGAGCTCGCTCATTGCGACTTCTCCTTCCGGGTGCGTTCCAGCTGCATGAGGGCGAGCTGGCCGGCTTCGGTGAGGCGCAGCCTCTTGGCGAAGCCGGTGTTCATTTCGCGGATCAGGCGGCGTGCTTTCACGGCCTCGACGAGCGAATAGGAGTAGCGCTGGCCGGCGAAGTCCCAGCCGTTCTTGATGCGCTTGCCTTCGAGCTTCTCGACGCTTGTGAGCAGCTGGCGCTGCCTGGCGGTGAGCACCTGGCGCGGTGCGATGACGGCGGCATTCTCGAGGATCGACGTCATGCGTTGCCTCCCGCGACCGTCGGGATCTCCGAGGCGATGCCTAGATGACCCTCGCCGTTGCGCAGCGCCCGCAGCATCAGCGTGTAGATCTTCGCGATCGTGTCACTCGGCTCCTGGCCGGCGTTGTGCTCCAGTGACATGACGAAGCTGAACAGCATGTTGGCCATGACCGCGCAGCGATGGTCGGTGCGGCTCATGTGGTTGAACTCGTCGGCCATCCATGCCTGCAACTCGATCTGCAGATCGATCGCGCGGCGCTGTACCTCCAGCAGTGCGCGATCATCCTTGCAATCTGCCTTCTCGTCGCCCTGGCGCAGCGCTTCGAGGACGTTGACCCGTGCGTGCTGGCGCAGAAGATCAACGTCGATATGTCGCGGCCGGTTCATGCCCGGCCTCCATAGCGCAGGCGCAGGGCGGCGTTTTGGGCGGCGATCGCGTCGGCCGCCGGCGGCGGATCTCGTGGGGCCTCATTGTCGTTGGCCGCAAGCGCGTTGCCTTCCAGCCAGGTTTCGATCGAGCGGCGTGGCCAGAGCCAGCCGGCGGCCGACTTGCGCGGCATGCCGAGCTTCACGTGACGCTGCAGCCAGGTGCGCTTCAGCGTGTCGGGCTTCAGGCCCAGCATCTCTGCCAGCTCCTTCAGCCCTACGAATTTTTCTGAGAGATGCATCGCGATCCCCTCGCTTCCCCCAAATCACCATGATCAGGGTCGAGCGAAGGATGTGAATGAAATCACTTTATGTCAAGAATTTTCCATGGAACGTGTTCACACCTGTAGGTGACGCGATGCGGCGTAGCCGTCTGCCTGGCATTGGTGTCCACAGATTTCGCTATTTCGCGAGCTCGCTTTATCGCGATCCTCAGCGGCCGAGGATTTTGCAACGGGTTGCACGCGATGTTTTCCGCCCGGTTTAATCAAGTGCCAGCGCGTGGCTAAACCGTGTGGTTTAGTCCAGTGCGAGTCTGGCGAAATCCGCCCGGGTTGATCTAGTGCGGAGCGCCAGAAATCCGCCCGGTTTAGTCCAGTGCCAACCGTGCGGTTTAATCAAGTGCGGGATTAGGCGGCGTTTGCGGAACGCTCGCGCATCATCGTGACGACGACGCCCTTGATCTGAACGCGCTCGTTATCGACGAGCAAAGGTCTGCGCAGCGAGTTGTCCATCGAGGCCGCGACCAGGAATGGGTGCTCGTAAACCCTGAACAGGATCTCAGCCTGGCCCATGGCGTTCATCACCTGCGCGCAGACCACGTCGCCGTTGCTCGGGGTTGCGTTCATGTCGACGACCAGGACGTCGCCCGGCAGGTAACCGGCCGTCTCTAAGCCACGAGAACGCAGGATCCAGGGATCGATGCCGTTGCGCATGCTTTTGAGCTCGACCAGCATCTTTCGCAGAGTGCCTGCACTGTCGCGGCTCTCGATGACGAGGTCGTAGTGGGTTGCCTCGTCCTCTGCCAAGCCGCGCTGCATGGCAGGTGGCTTGCGCTCGAATGGCGGGATGCCACCCACAGCGGCGATTTTCTCGATCACTTCTGTTGAGAGGGTCGCGGTCCCAGAAGTGTCGTTGACGAACTTCGTCAAAGTCGACGGGTTGATGCCCGCCTCGCGTGAGAGGCGCGCACGTTTCCAATCCTTGAAATCAAGGATTGCGTTCACCCACTCCAGGTGTTTTCGCCGGACGTTTTCCACAACGCGATACATAGCAGCGTCCGCATCACAAGCCTGACGGCCTGGAATTAACTTGACTAAGTGAAGCAAATCACTTTTTCGATGGAAAAGGCAATGGAGGCTCCGTCGAAAAATGACACAAATGCGGCGATGGTCTGAGGTCAAGCGCAAAATCCAGTCGGTGGAGTGGACGATTGCGGGTCTCGCACGCAAGGCCGGCATCTCGGAAAGCACCATCCACAAGGGCGTGAAGCACAACACGTCGCTGCGGCCATCTACGGCGAAGGTCATCGGCGACGCTTTCGCCGAGCATGCCAGGGAAGAGGCGCTTGCCGAGGCGCAGGACGCGCAAGAGCGCGCAGCATGATCATCTCCGAGATCAACATCTGCGACCGCGTGCGGCCCGGGCAGGATCCGAGCGGCGTGCATGAAAGCATGCTCGACGACATCAAGCGTGAGGCCCGCCGGGCCGCCTGGCGCGGGATCACCTTCACCCACTACGGCTTCGACAAGGCTTCCGGCCGCGTCGCCATCCAGGCGATCGCCGGCACCGGCCCGGCCACGCTCGACGCCCTCAAGCTTTTCGCAATCGAGGAGAGACGGCGATGACACCCGAATTCACCTTGCTTTGTGTTCTCTTAGGCGCCGGCGTGGCGCTGCTCTATGGTGGCGCGGCCGGGATCGTCGGCGCCGACAGCGCCCGCGAGCGGGCAGGTGGCTCGATCGTCTTCGCCGCCGGCGTCGCGGTCATCACCATTATCTGCTGGGGCACGGTATGACCCTGATGGAACCGATGATCCGCGCCATGCACGCCGCGCTGGACGACGCCGGGCGGGCCGACGTGCTTTTGCGCTGCCCGCGTGCGGTGCTGATGAAGTTTCACCACGTGTTCATGGATGCCTGCGGCAAAGCGCAATTCGAGGCCGGGATCGAATATCTGATCGTCGAGCAATCGGCGCGCCATGCCGTGCTGCAGGCCGACGGCACCTTGCCCCCGGTGATGCAGGCGGGCTGCGACATGATGCGGCTCAATCTCGTGAGGATCGTGAAGGCCGCTGCCCAGGCGCGGAAAGCCGAGGCTGCGATCGGAGAGGGGACCGATGCCCCATGACGGATGTCATTGCGATCGAGGATCGGCGGCTCGCTCTCAAGGTGTCGATCCGGAAGCTGGAACGCACAGCCGGGCTTTCGCACGGCGAGTATCGCCGGATCGTCGACAGCCAGAGCTGCCGGCCGACGACAATCGCCAAGTTGGAACAGGCCTTGGCGCGGCTTTCGCGGCGCGAGGATCCGCACGATCGCGAGCGGCTCGAGGAATGCGTGTTCCGGCTATGCGTGGCGATCGTGGCGATGGAGGCCGGCACCAATGCCGCCTTCGTCTTTTCCCACGACCCGGCCAAGCGGGCGACGGCGAACCCGGACTGGATGCGCGCGGCCGAGCTGCGCCGCAAGGCGCTTTACATGGCCAATGTCGTCGTCGGCCTGCCACAGGCCACGCTGGCGCGCGCCGCCGGCATGACGAAATCGGCCGTCTCGCTCGCCATGCAGGAGCTCGAAGCCGAGCGGCCGGACAGCGGCCCGGATTTTTTCAGCCATTTCGAGGAGGCGTTGCAGGGATGACTAGCGCGGTCGACGAGCACCAGGTCAACAAGATCTACGACACGATGTCGGAATATTGCGCTTGCCGCGATCCGCGCGAGGTGCTGGCAGCGCTCGGCGAGCTCGTGGCCGACACCTATGTCGCCTGCTCCGGCAGCCATGCCAGCGCGATCGAGGGCGCAACGGATCTCCACCGGCAAATTTTGATCCGGATCGATGCGGCCGAACAGGCCGTCGGGATCCCGTTTCGCGGGGGTGAGCGGCAATGAGCAAGTCTAACTTCGAAGGCGATCTCTCCGGCCGCGACTATTTCGTCAAGCGCGTCGGCTGGCGCTGGCAGGTGTGGTTCCGTCACGTCGACGGCACAGGCGACGACAACGGCGCGAAAGAGTGGCTGGCCTGTGCCGTGCTCTACTGGCGCCGGATCAACGCCGAGCGTGCCGCCATTGCTATGCACCAGGCGTTCAACGCCGGCGTCTGGTGCGAAAGCGGCCGGAACAATGTCGACGCGCTTCAACAGCGGGTGGCCGCCGTATCAGGAACGCTAGAGGCGGTGGAGCCGGTGGCGTGGCCCATCGAGACGGAAGATCAGGTCGAAGCGCTCGCCCGCGAGTGCGATTGGGATAACCGCAAGTACATGACGCCGCCCGATTATACGATCTGGTGTGAGCGCATGCGGAAATTCGCTCGCCTCGCCGCCGCACCCCCATCCGATCCGGTCGGACAAGCGGCAGTGACGAAATACTGCACATGCAAAAATAGCAAGACGAACCCGTGTATCGTTTGCGGGAAGAAAAAGTTCATCGACCCGAAATGGCTTCTACGGAGGCTTGAAGCGCACCCAGATGAGGGGGAAATCGGCGCTGGTAGAGAAATGTTTTCCGCATCCCCTGCACCGGAAGCGGGAAGCGCGACCCGCCGCGATCCATGGGTGAAGCCATGAACCGCGATGATCTGCCGGAGATCAAGCAGGCGCTGAAGGATCGGATCCAGGAGCTGTGCCGTGCGCTTCTGCCGGACGGCCGGCCGATCGGGCGGCTCTACATCGCGCACAATCCCGTCACCCTCGATCACGACAAGTCGCCTGAATTCAAGGTGGCGCTGAACCGTGACACCGGCGCATGGAAGGACTGGCGCACGGGCGAGAAGGGCGACGTGATCCGCCTGATCGAGTACGTCAAAGGCACCGATTTCGCCGGCGCCATGCAGTTTGCGCGCGACTTCCTCGGCATCCGCCAGATGACGGCCGAGGAGCGCCGGCGCTTCACTGAGGAGAGCCGCGCCCGCGTGGCGGCGGCGACCGTGAAGGCGGAAAAAGACCAGCGCCACAACCGCGAGAAGGGCGAAGCGCTCTTCCTGGAGGGTTTGCTCGACGGCGCGGGATCCACGGCCGAGCACTATGCCAAGCGCTATTTCGAGGGCCGTGGCTGCCCGCTCTTCCAGGTGCCGAACCGGGATATCGCGACGATGCGCTATTCCGCCGGCACGGAATACTGGAAGCTTGCGGACTGGAAGCGGCATGCCGACGGCCGCCTGGAGAAGCTGAAGGCCGGGCCGATGCTGCCGGCGATCCATTCCGCCTTTCGCACGGCCACCGGACAAGTGGTTGCCTGCCATTGCACGTTTCTCGACCCGGTGGAGCCGATCAAGGCGCGGCTTGGAGGCGATACCGCCAAGCTGATGCGCGGCGAGGTGCAGGGCGCCGTCATCCGGATCAGCCACGGGCCGGAAGGCCTGCCGCCGGAAGAGGCGCGCCGGGCGTTTCCGCTGATCATCGGCGAGGGGATCGAGAACTCGCTTTCCGTGGCGATCGCCGTGCCCGAGGCGCGCGTGTGGGCGGCCGGATCGCTCGCCAATATCGGCAACTGCCCGGTGGATCTGCCCTGCATCTCTTCCGTGATCGTGGCGATCGACAACGACTGGCAGAACGCCCAGGCGCAAAAGCAGCTCGAGAACGGGATCCGCGCGCTCGCCGCCAAGGGCAAGCCCGTCAGCATCATGGCCGCCCATGCGGGCAGCGACTTCAACGACATGTTTTGAAACGAGAGGACGGAACGATGAGTGACGAAAGAATGATCGACAGCGCCAGCGATGAACGCACGGCCAATAATGCCGTGCGCCACCAATATCGCTCGCTGAGTGACAGCGAGAAGGCCGACATGGTGGCGCTGAAGGATCACGGCGCGGCCTTCCTGCAGGCGATCGACGCGGTGGAGCGCCGATCGGCGCCGAGCCGTGAGCTCTCGCTTGCCCGCACGAAGGTCGAAGAGGCCGTCATGTGGGCCGTCAAGCACGTCACGCGGTGACCGGCATGGGCAGATACAGAAAATTGCCGGTCGAGATCGAAGCCGTGCAGTGGTTCAAGCCCGGCGATCATCCGAAAGTCAAAAGCGGCGCCGGGCCGGCCACCTGGCCGGATGGCAGCATCAAGGTTGCTGGAGCCGATTGCGGTTTCATAGAAACGCTGGAAGGCGGCCACATCGTCACGCCAGGCGACTGGATTATCCAGGGCGTGAACGGCGAATTCTACCCGTGCAAGCCCGACATTTTCGCGAAAACCTACGAGCCCGTGGAGCCCAGCCATGTCTGACACAGGCGGGATCGCCCGCGACCAGCTGCAGGCCTTCGTCGATCGCATCGAGCGCCTCGAGGAAGAGAAGAAGACGATCAGCGACGACATCAAGGATGTTTATGCCGAGGCCAAGGGCACCGGCTTCGACACGGCAGCGCTGCGCAGGGTCATCGCCCTGCGCAAGCTCGATAAGGACGAACGGATGGAACAGGAAGCCATCCTCGACACCTACCTCCATGCGCTCGGCATGGGGCCCGCACCCGATCTTTAACGAATACCCAGGCGGTCTGGTCCGGCTCGCGAGGCCGTCAGCACCCATCGACCCGGCCTGAAGCCGGATAGGGGACCTTAGAAGGTAGGGGCAAAGCCCGCCGCCACCCCCAACACAAGCGAGGAACGACGATGAGCAAGAGGAAGAGCAATGCGCAAGGCGGATCAGCTGCAAAGCCGGAAGCTGGCACGGGCCCGGACCAGGAAGCGCCTGAAGGTGCTGAAACCGTGGTCGCGGCCGGCGGCGAAGCATCTGGAGAGCCGGCAGACGCGGGCACTGGCGGGGATGCTGGCGCTCCAGCTGATAATGGAGCCGCGACTGTTGGGGCGGAGAGCGTGAATAATGAAGGCGCCGAAGAAAGCTCCGAGCCGGCTGCCCTCGAAATGGCTGGAGACGGCGCAAGTGGATCTGATCAGCCGACCATCGCAAGTCCGGAAGAGCAGGCCCCCGAAGGGACTGACGGAGCTGATGACAGTGCTGCGGCGCAGTCGGAGGGTTCTGCAGATCCAGAAAGCGTGGCCAGCGATGGGCCGGTAGCGCCGGACGGCAGTCCGGACACCGACGGCGTGCCTGGCAGCCCGGGCCCGGACCCGGACAGCATCGCCACAACGGCCATGCTCGCCGCCGGCGCCGCCTATTTTCGAGCAACGCGGCTCGGCGAGGAGGTTGCGGACGGGATCGATTTCGGCTGGCTGATAGACGATCGCAAGAATGAGATTGTCGATCGCCGCGCATCGGCCGAACGGGCCGTCATTGCGCTTGCCGAATTCTGCCGCAAAGTGCCCGGAGCCTCTGCCGGTACACTGGTGATGCAGCTGCAGCTTAGCCGCTATCGCGCGAGCGCCGAGACCACGCCCGAGGAACACGTTGCCTTCAACGTGTTCGCCTGGACGCTGCATCAACTCGACTGGCTGGCGAAGATCCGCGCGGCCGAGGCGCGTGAGAAGCACAAGAAAATCCCGAAGCCGGCGGCGATCGACATCGAGGAGACGACGCTTGCGCTCGTCGACGAACCGATGGCGCTGACCGAAATCGGCATGCGGAGCCGCTAAGCCGGGCCACCAAGATCCGCGGCGCGACCTCTCCGCGCGCCGCTGATGAGACCGCCGGCCTCCTCCCGCAACAGGGCCGGCGGTTTTTCTTTTCAGGCAAGAGGCGGCCGGGGCGGCCGCGACAGGGCGCAGCATTCACGTGGCAAAACGCAAGACCATCAACCATGCCGGCGTGACCGGAACCCGCGCCGTATTTCTCGATGCGATGCGCTGGATCGAAAGTCGCGCGATCGCCGAGGATCCCGATCCCAACTTTTCGCGCGACGGTATCAAGCCCGGGCAATGGCCTGGCGCACCATGGGACAATCTTCCGCCGAACTGCCCCGTCCAGGTGCTCGGCCACAATGGCGATCTGATCTATTGCCGATCGGCCACCGGCCAGCTGCACGAGGTCGAGCGCTGGGACTATCCCACGCTCGTCAAGCTTTTCGCGCCCTACATCAATTTTCTCTATTGGGCCTGGCCCGGGTTCGGATCCGGCGGCAAGGATGCCGACGGCCAGGAGCTGCCGCCGATCGTCAAGCGCGTGGAGCGCGACAAGGCCGTGACGTGCCTGATCGCAGAGGGCAAGCGGCGCGGCCTCTTCGACCCGAAGAAGCGCGTGCGCGGCCGTGGCGGCTGGATGGCGGCCAATGGCGCCTTCGTCTGGCATTCCGGCGAGCGGATCTGGACGGTCGATAGCGGTCTCAAGCTCTCATGCGCGGATCCCGGCGAGCATGACGGCGATTTCTACACCAAGCTGCCGAGCGTGATGGAGCCCTGGCAGATGCCGGTCAACATTCTCGACACGCCGGCGTCGCGGATCCTCGAGGATCTCAAGACCTGGAACTGGGAGCGGCCCTATCTCGACCCGCTGTTGCTGCTCGGCTGGATCGGCACCGCCTTCATGGGCGGGGCGCTTGCCAACCGGCCGATCGTCTTTACCACCGGCGGCGCCGGCGTCGGCAAATCGACGCTGCACCAGGTGACCGAAGCGATCCTGGACGACGCCGTGCATGCGCTCGTCGACACGACGGCCGCCGGCATCTATCAGCACGTGAAGCACGACAGCCTGCCCGTGACGGTCGACGAGCTCGAGGCGAAGAAGGGTTCGACGAAGGCGACGGCCGTCATCGAGCTCGCGCGCCTGGCCTTCTCCGGCGGCAAGATGGCACGCGGCGGCGCCAGCCACGACGGCACGACGTTCCAGGCGCGATCGTGCTTCATGTTTTCGGCCATACTGCACCCGCCGCTCGCCGTCCAGGACAAGACGCGCATGGCGATCCTGAACCTGCGAAAGCTGAACAAGGGCCACGGCCGGGAACCGGTGATCAACGACGCCGACGGCCGCATGCTGTTGCGCCAGGTGATGGACGGCTGGACGGGCTTCAACACCAAGATCCTGCCGGACTGGCGCAAGACGCTGCACATGGCCGAATTCGATGCGCGCGCCATCTCGACCTATGGCACGCTGCTGGCGGCCGCCGAGCTGCTCGTCGGACCGCTGGCCATGGAAGCCATCGGCCTGCCGGTCGGCGACCAGCATGCGCTGGCGGAGATGATCCAGGAGGCGACGTCGGTCGAGCGCGCCGAGCAGATGGAGAAGTGGCAGGAATGCCTCGAGCATTTGTTGGCGGCGCCGATCGAGGGCTACAATGGTGGGCAGCGAATGACCGTGGGCAGCGTGCTGCATGAATTCGAGAATGTCGGTCAGACCATCGAGATCACGCGCGACAAGCTGGCGCTCGCCGGCCTCGGCATTCGCCGCGCCGGCGATCCAGGGCAGGGACCGTGCCTTGCCATTCCCGCCCAGCACCCGGCGCTCGGCAAGATCTTCCAGGACACCGATTTCTACGATGGCGGATGGATCAACGCGCTGAAGCAGGGGCCGGACCAGGTGGTGCTGACCAAAGCGCCGAAGAACACCAAGGTCGTGAAGATCTCGCGCGTTGCCAAGCACTGCCTGCTCGTTGATCTCGGCAGCTATGACGCGATGATGCCGAAGGAACAATAGGGCTCCACAGCGGGCGCCCTGGCTGGCAGGATGGCCTTCCTTGAGTCTGGGGAGGCTGAGCTGCATGATCCCTTACACCCTGTCCGCGCTGATCCTCGTCTTCGGTGGCGGCTTCGCCTGGTGGTTTGCCTCGGACCGTTTCCCAGGCTGGTTTGCGCGACAGCTCTCAAATCAGGTCGATCGCAGTCCGGCTGCCCGCCGGCCGTCGGCAGATGGCATATATACCTTCACGATCGAGGAGCTGCAGGAGCACAATCGAAGCCTGATCTACTCGATCGGCCACCAGATTTCGCCGTTGATCGGCATTGCTGCAGTGCTCGTTTTCGGCGCGATCCTCTCCAATTTCACTGATTTTCCACCGCCCATGCCCTGATCAGAGGGCATTTATCCCGGCCGCACTTGACCCTCCTTACCCCTGCCCATGAGAGGAAAAACGGAGCCCGCGCGCGACCACGGAAACGCCCACGGATCAGGCGGTCGCCTCGATCCATGGACGCCACGATGGCCGGTGCGAGTAGCTGCGCGGGCACTTGATCAGGGGCAGGCCGTGACACGGTGGATGACTGCCGGCGAACGGGTGCGGGAGACGCATCCCGGTTAGCTTCGGTAAGACACGGTTAGACGGGTTCTAACCGGATTTCATCAATCAAAACAATGCGGTAAGCCATGCGGTTAGAAGTTAGCCCGGTAAGCAAGAGTTTCATACGCGCGCGCGTGCATACACGCGAGACTATCTAACCATCTAACTTCTAACCCGTGGGTATATCTTCCTGAAAAGACAGGCATTTCGCGGTTAGATTGTGGTTAGAAACCGATGCGGCGCCGCCGGTCGGTCTAACCGCCATAGACAATTCGGGATCAATTCACGATGGCCGACCAGGGCGACGACACGGCAGATCAGAGGTTTTTGACGGCTCACCGGCCGGGCGAAAATCCCGGCGCGGATCCGGAGCGGCCAGATCCGGAGCGGGCGGCGAAGGTCGGCGATCGGAAGGCGACGGCCGAGGCCGCGATCGAAGACCTGGCGCGGCAGATCGCCGGCGGCGACGAGGAGGCCGAGGCCGACCAGCTTGACCTGATGCTCGACCCTGACCTGCCCTTGTTCAAGGGGCCGGTGGCGCATGTGGCGAATACCATCGAGAGCGCTCGCGGGCGCGGGAGGCCGGTCGGCTCGAAGAACAAGGCCAACCAACTCTTCCGCGATACGCTGATGCGGATGGGCTTCCGGCATCCCGGCTTGAACCTGGCGGCGCTGGCGAACGCGGATCCGCGCGAGCTGTCCGCCGAGCTCTCGCAGCCGCGATGGGACAAGAAGACGGAGCGGTGGATCGAGGCGAGCTGTACGCCGGGCGAGGCCATGAAGCTGATCAAGGATGCGAACGCCGAGCTGCTGCCCTACTTCGAGAGCAAGCGCCCGACCGAGGTCCACGTGCAGCGCCGCGAGCTCGGCGTGTTCATCATGGGCGAGATGGCCATCGACCAGGGCGACGACGAGGGCATGATCGACGTGACCAGGGCGCAAGAGCCGAAGTCAACGAATTCAGGCACTTAGCCTTGTGGCAAATGGTGAAGATGACCCACGATCAGGCTATCGCATTGATCCTGTTGCGGAAATGGCCAGTAGCATACTGATCTAAAATCAGTAGACCAAGACCGGGTTTCGACCTGGATTGAATGACCCCTCGGCCCTCGCTGGCCTATCGGCGAACCCGGGCCCCCGGTGCCGATCGGCAGGGGCGGGTGGCCGGCGACGCGGCTTCGAAACTCGCGGACGGCCCTGGTGGGGGGCCTATTCTGCCTCACACACACCTGCCTGAACAGACCGGCGGCACTCGACCGGTGGCCGGCGGTCTTAGTCTCGACCTCAAGCGGCGGGCGCGGGCACGCGCGATCCGCACGGGTGCCGAGGGTCCAGGGTTTGGGAAATATCAATCTGCAGCGCTACAAGCCGCCCGGGCCGGTCGGCGCGGCTTTCATCCAATCGCGCGGGCCGATCGACCTGATCATGGGCCCAGCAGGCAGCGGCAAGACGGTTGCTTCGGTGGTCAAGGGTCCGTCGCTCGCCTCGAGCTACTTCCCCGTCTGCAAGGATGGGTGGGTGAGGGTGAAGATCGCCTGCATCCGCGACACCTATCGCGACTTCGCCCGCACGGCGCTCGCCTCCTGGTACGATGCGTTTCCCGTCTCGCATCCGTTCACGATCAGCCACGAAGGCGGCCAGGATCGGCCGATCAAGCACAATCTGCGCTGGCGCGCCATGCGCGGAAACCGCGAAGTCACGATCGACCTCATCATGGAAACCGGCGCGATCGGCGACCACAACGTCGAACAGTTCATCAAGGGCTATGAAGTTTCGGCCGCCTGGCTCAACGAGTGCGACATGCTCGACGAGCGCGTGCCGGGCCTCATGTTCCAGCGAACGGGCCGCTATCCGAAGGTCGAGGATATCGCACCTTCTGAGCTCGAGCGCGTGTCGCGCGACGGCCGCGAGACCTTCACCAAGATGGGGCTAACCATCGAAGAGGGCGAAACGATCCTGCCGCGCATCGTGTGGGGCGATCTCAACCCGCCGGACATCGATAACTGGGTCTATCGCTTCTGCGTCGACCAGAAGACGAAGATGCCGGGTTTCAACCTCTTTCGCCAGCCGTCCGGGCTGACCTCTAAGGCCGAGAACCGGGTCGGCAAGCCGCGCTCTTCATACGAGCTCGAGGCAGCAACGCAGCCCGAACACATCGTGCGGCGCATGGTGCATGGCGAGTTCGGCTATTCCATGGATGGGAAGCCTGTCTATCCGGAGTTTTCGCTGCACCGGCACGTCGCGGACCAACCTCTGGATCCTCTGCAGGGCGTCCCGCTCGGCATAGGCCTGGACGCCGGCGGATCGCCGGCCGCGATCATCGGGCAATTTTTGCCGAATGGCTCGCTTCGGCTGCTTTCCGAGATCTGTGCCGAGCCTGGCACCGGTCCGTCACGCTTTTCCGAGATGATCTATGAAGTTCTCTCTTCACGCTTCCCCGGGATGCCTGTGTCCGAGGCATGGGGCGATCCGTCGGCGTTTTGGGGTGCGGATCGGCAGAATGGCGAGCTTGCCTTCATGGAAACCGTGGCGCGTGCGCTGTCGATCAACATCTTGCCGGCGCCGTCGAACGAACCGGCAATTCGGCAGGAAAGCGTGCGCTGGTATCTTGCCAAGACGATCGACGCCACGACGGAAGGCATGCTGATCTGCCCGACGATGACGACGATCATTGCCGGCTTCGCCGCTCACTACAAGCTGACGAAACAGGCCTCGGCTGGTAATACTGACATCCTGGCCGTGGTGAAGAACCGGTATTCGCACCCGCATGACGGCCTGCAGTATTTGACGCTGGGCCATCGCGGACGCGCCGGCGTTATCCAGGACGGCTCCGGCCTCGGCAGGCCGAACAACGTGATCGGTCTTGGCCAGCGGCGCGGTCTTGCCCAGCCAAAGGCAAAATCGGACTTCGACGTGTGGAGCGTCTGACCGTCACGGCGCCGGCATCGTTCGACGATTGCCTCGAGGCGGCCGCGCCGTCGCGGTTCATTCGCCAGGCGCAGATCCTGATGCGGCTGAAATCCGACACGCTGGCGATCCGCGAGGGCGATGCGCTACTCGCCGTCGCCTATCTGTGGCCTCACTCCGACAGCGAGCGCGAGCTTTGCCTTGCCCTTCGACCAGCTGCCCGGCCGCACCTGGTCGCGCTTTGCCGCTTCGCTCACTTGACGCTTTCCCGCCTCGCCCATGCTGGCATCACGGTTTCGGCGCGTATCTCGCCGGGGCATCGGGCAGGCGAGCGCATGGCGCGCCTCGTCGGCATGTCCCCGGATCCTTCGTCGTCGGGCCTCTGGATGATCAAGGGGATCGTAGATGACGCAAGTGGTCGGACAGCTGTTCGGAGGCGGTCAGAACAAGGCGGCAGCGCGCGAGGCGGCCCAGAGCCGCGAATTGCAGCGCATCGCGAATGACCGCCAGCTGGCGGATGCCGGCCGGGGCGACGCCGAAAGCACGATCAGCCGGCGCCGGCCTCGCGGCCGTCGCCTCTTCGAAGACGCCGAAGCGGCGCTTCCGAGCACGTTGGGCGGCTGATCAGGATGCAGTTTTCCGCGATCAAGACCCGCAGCGACAAGATCTGGTCGAAGCGCGCACCATGGGATGCGCTTTACCGAGAGGCCTATGATTTCGCGGTGCCGATGCGCCGTCCAGGCGGCGATAGCAGCCAGGGCCTGCCACCCTCGAAGCTCTTCGACATGACCGCCCCGATGTCCGCGATGTTCTTCGCGGGCAATCTGCAACGCGATCTTTTTCCGTCGGGTCAGCCGACTTTCACGCTTGAGACCGGACCCGTCGCCGCCATGGCGATCGGTGCTGAAGGCGTCAAAGTCTATGATCGCTTTCTGCACAGCACGGCCAAGCTCATTCACCCGTTCTTCCTGGCGGGGGATTGGGATACGGCGATCCACGAAATGTGCATCGACCTGGCCGTCGGCACCGGCGCGATCATTCCGCTCAAGGGCAACCGCGACAACCCGGTTCATTTCGCCTGCATCCCTTTCGATCAGCTCGCGATCGGCGTCGATGCATGGGGCCGCGTGGTGCATGTGTCCTGGAAACAGATCTTCGAGATCGGTCAGATCGTCGAAAACTGGCCGAATGGCACCTATCCGGAAGACTTCAAGAACAAGGCCAAGTCGAGCCCGACGGATGAAATCGAGCTCCGGCAGGATTTCGTCAAGGATCCGCAGCGCGGCTGGCACTTCTTCGCCTTCATCCCGGCGCATCATCAGCACATCACGCATGAGCGCTATCGCACTCAGCCGATCGCCGTGCCGCGCTACTACCGCGTTCCAGGCGAAGCCTATGGGCGCGGCGTCATCCTGACAGCGTTGCCGTCGATCAAGACGCTGAACAAGGCGCAGGAGCTGGCGCTAAAGTCGGCAGCCATCAACATGCTCGGCATTTGGGGATATCGGGCCGGCGGTACGTTCAATCCGGACACGGTGCGCGTCGGACCTGGCGAATTCTGGCCGATGCAGTCGACCGGCGGCATTCTCGGTCCGGACGTCCAGCGCATCGATCCGGCTTCCGGCCGCATGGATATCGCCAAGCTGATCATCGGCGACATGCAGGAACAGGTGAAAAACGCCATGTTCGACACGCGGTTGCCGGACTACCAAGGCACGCCGCGTTCGGCGAGCGAGATCGCGGGACGCCTGCGGCAGAAGGCAGACGTGCATATCGGCGCTTTCGGCCGTCTGGTGCGTGAGATCATGCCGGTTGTCGTGCCGCGCGTGGCCGAAATCCTCTACGATCTCGGCTTCCTTCCACAGATGCCGTTCACGATCGACGAGCTCCTGGTGTCGATCAAGGTGCAGTCGCCCATGGCGGCGGCGCTCAATGCGGACCGGCTGGCCTCGATCGCCAACTACATCGAGTTCGTCGGTGCCGTCGCCGGGCCCGAGAGCGTCGAGCTCTACGCCAATATCGACAAGATGCTCGAACGTGTCGGTGATGGGCTGCAGATCGACAAGGAGCTGATCCCGACCGAAGGCGAGCGCGCCCAGATCGAGCAGCGTATCCAGCAGCGCAAGGCCGCCCAGATAGCCGAGATGTTCGGCGCCAAGATGGCCGAGCAGGCACCCCAGGCAATGATGCAGGCGGCCATGCAGCCGCAAAGGCAGGCAGCGTGAGCGGCGGCCCGATGTTTTCGCCGCGCGATGCGCAGCCGCTGGATCTGATGCTCAAGTCGATCGGCGGCGAGGGGTGGGACGGGATCGAAGGTCTCATCAACCCGCCCGAGATGCCGAGCGAATATCAGCCCGACGAGATGGTGGCGATGTTCCTCGCGGGCATGGCGCGCAGCCATGAAGGCCGGATGACCATCGAATGGCTGATGGACATCACGCTGCGACGCCCGCTGCGCGTCACAGGCAGGAGTTTCGAGGAAACAGCGCTTCTCTGTGCAGCCCGGCAAGGCAGCAATGGCGTTGGCGAAGCTGTCCTCAAAGCGATCGCACTTGGCGATCGTCTGATTTCGCAACGGCAACATGGAGCTCGCCGATGAAAAACCTGATCGATCGTATATTGCGCGCGCCGCCCGGCGAGGGTGACGGCGCAGCGCCAGCCGGTGGCGCGGATCCCGCCGCCAATGGCGCGCCGCCCGCGGCAGGCGCTGGTGATCCGCCGGCGCCAAACTCTACAGATCCCGCCGGGGCTCCATCCGGCGGCGAACCTCCCGCCGGCGGTGCAAAACCTGATGGTGGCGCTGGCACCCCGCCGGCGGGAGCGTTTTACAAGCCCGATGGCCTGCCTGACCATTTGCTCGGCAAGTCCGATCGCGAGACAATCGACAACATGAAAAAGGCGCTGGATGGCTATCGCCAGCGCGACAATGAGCGTGGCGCGCCGACCGACGTCGAGAGCTACGCGAAATTTGGCGACGACCTGCCGGATCTGATCAAGCCGCACGTGGCCGAGATCTCGAACGATCCCTTCTTCAACAAGATGGCGGCCAAGGCGCTCGAGCGCGGCATGCCGGTGAAGGAGTTCCAGGCGACCGTTACGGACTTCATGAATTATGCGGCCGAGGCTGGCTTCCTCGAGCCGCCCGTCGACGTCGAAGCCGAGAAGGCCGCATTGACGCCGGAGAACGCCAAGCATCTACCGGCGGCTGAGCAGAAAGTCGCGCGCGAGCAGCGCATGAACGACAATTTCGCCTGGCTCGATCAGCTCGCCGCGCGCAGTGACGGAACGGGCATTCCGTCGGATGTGGCCGACTATGCCAAGACGATGCTCGGCGACAGCGCCAAAGGCCATATGCTGATCGAATTCATGCGGGCGCAGTCTGGCGGTGGACAGGGGCCGTTGCCAGGCGACGGAGGGAAGGTGACAGGCGATGCCCGCGCCGAGCTGCAGCGCCGTTCGGCCTTGCCGGAAAACACGCCCGGCGATGCCAAGTTCGACAAGGCCTGCCATGACAAGCTGATGGCCGACTATCAGAAGCTCATCCCTTGAGCGCCGCAGCTCACACATCGCGCACTTGACGCATCTCCGCCGGTGGCAGGCTCGACCTTGCTACCGGCGGAAGCGACCCGGCCAGAGCGGCGACTATCCTTCACAGGACCCGCTGCCAGGCGCCGGCTAATCGGGCCACCCGGTGATCTCGTCAATCATCAACAGGGGTTCTCCCGAAATGACTACCCAAGCACCAAATTGGTATCGCGAAATCATCCGCGACAAAGTCCGCGCCCGCTACCAGGCAATGGGCGGCTATCTCGACGGCACGATGTCGCGCGGCGACGGCGGCGCCGGCGTGATCAAGTTCCCGGTCATCGGCCGCGTCGAGGCTTACGAGCTGTCCGGATCGATCCAGAAGGTCAAGAACACCAACCCGAACCTCGACATGATCACGGTCATGATCCGCGATTTCGAGGCGTCGGCCTGGATGCGCGTCCAGGATGCCCGTCGGCAGGGTCCGAACGAGCAGGCCGCAGTCGGCAAGCAGCTTTCGAATGCGATCCGTCGCCAGAAAGACAAGCTGAAGCTGGAAGCTTTGCGCACCTTCGCTGATGGAACCTCTGCGCTGCAGGACGCACCGCAGACGGTTCAGACCATCGGCGACGGTTCGGAAGTAATCGACGTGCTGCACGCGCTTCAGGCGGTTGACGCCATCCGTGGCACGGGTGCCGAGGACGAGGTTTTCTGGCCGATCCCGGAAAGCTGGTTCACGCAGCTCATGATGTACAAAGAATTCGCCAATGCCGATTATGTCGGCTCGGCAGATCTTCCTTTCGCCAAGGCGGCCAATGTCCGCAAGCGCACCTGGCGCAACATCCACGTGATGACGCTGCCGAACGAGTACTTCACCGACGGCACCGGCGCGAACGGCACAGGGACCAGCGGCAACGCTTTCGACCCGTCCGGCTATGTCGACACGTACATGTGGGCCATGGATGCTGTCGGCAACGAGGCGGAATGGGATCAGGAAAACATGTCCCTGACCACCCATGCCGACTATGAGGGCTCGCCGATGCTCGGCAAGGTCGGGCTCTCCGGAAACTCGGTCGGGATCCTGCCGGAAGGCGTGAAGCGTCTTCGCTTCAAGGGGATCAACAACGCCGCCCGCATCCCGGTCCTCACCGAAACCGTCGCCTAATCATCGCGATCGTCGCCGGCGGCTTGTCCGCCGGCACGTCCCCCTTCACGGAGCAAGCCAATGGCACACTCGAAAAAAGCGCTTTCGCGCTACGCGACGTCGGATCTCGGCGGCACCAACCAGACGAACTTCTACGTCTACTCCACCAACAGCACGGCAGCGGAAGTGCTGACTGCCGGCTACTTCAACGCCAGCCGGCCGACGCTGAAAAAGTCCGATGTCATCCACGCCGTCGTCGACAAGGACGGCACGCCGGACATCCTGATGCTGCTCGTCACGGCCGTGCCGGCGACCGGCAACGTCACCGTCGCCGCTCAGACCGGCGCGACGGCTGCGGTCGAAGCGACCTATCCCAACGCCTGATGCAGAACGGCGGCGCCTGACCAGGGCGCCGCCGCCTTCCTTTCTCGCGGGGCACGGCGCGGATGTCTGACACGCTTATCGACAAGCCAACGATCATCAATTGGGCGCTCTCGGATCTCGGGAGCTTTTCGACGTTCTCGACCGAAGACGACAGCGACCTTGCCGACCAGATCGAGAAGACCTGGCAGCGATGCGTCGATCATTGCTTCGGCCTGCATGATTGGACCTTCGCGCGCCGGACATTCAAGCTGAACCGACACGCTGCGCAGCCCGACAATGGCTGGCAATACGGGTTTGATCTGCCAGGCGGCATGATCGGAGATCCGCTGAAAATGCTGGAGCGCGCCGGGCAAAGCCCGCAGCCGCTCCGCCACTACGACATCGAGGGGCGTGCCGTTTACGCAAATGTGCCGCAGTGCTGGGCGCGCGTGCGCCAGCTGGTGCGGCCGGACGAATGGGATCCGGCATTCCGCGCCGCCTTCACGGTGGCCCTGGCGGGTTATCTCGCTGTGCCTGTCACCCACAACAGCGACGAACGCGACGCGCGCATGGTGCAGGCCTTCGGTACGCCCTCGAAAGAGGGAACCGGCGGCATGTTCGGCCGCTTGATAGCGCAGAACCGCGCGGCCGCGCCCGTGGGGCAGCCGCTCTTGAACGATGATCCGCTGACGGCCGCCCGTGACAGTTTTGGCGGGATGCCCTGGCATGGGCGCTACTGATGACGACGGGGCCCCTCAAATCGTCCTGCAATGGCGGCGAGTTTTCCCGCGACGTTGCCGGCCGAATCGACATCAAACAGTATTATTCCGCCGGCTTGCGCTTCAAGAATGTGGAGCCAGTGCCGCAAGGCGGCTTCCGCCTAATGCCGGGCTCGCTGATGATCGACGAGGCACGCTCGCCTCACGTGAAGCAGTGGACGTTGAACGTCTCGCCTGATCTCTCTTACACGTTCATCATCACGCCGGGCTGGGTCGATATCTACCGCAGCGATCGCATCAAGCGCGCCAGCCTGAACATCCCGGCGCTGACACTGGCACTGCTGCCGCAGCTCGGCTTCTATGGCGAGGCCAACACGTTCGGGATCTTCCACAACGATCTTCGGTCGATCCGTATCGCCCGCAACCCGGCTGACGATACGATCTGGACGGTCGACGACTGGCCTTATGCCTCGATCCCGGAAGTCGATCTTGGCGGCACCTACACGCAAGTCATTGACATCTGGGAAGTAAATATTCGAGCGCTCGCCAGCTCGGAGATCTCGCTGTCCGTCACGGTCAATGGCGAAAGCACGCCGTCGATCGAGCTGCAGGACGCTCTAGGCGATCCTGCCACTTTCGGAGATGCCAGCGCCGATTGGAATGCTTTCGCGGATCGCATCCGCGACGCGATCAACGATCTGCCGTCCATCCCTGGCGGCGTGACAATTGGACAAGGCGTTCGCGCCGGCGCCAGGATCATTTCGATTGCCTTTGATGGTGCATCGATCGGCGAAGAATACAGCCTTTCGGCGATTGTTACGAACACGTCGGACGCATCGGCGCTTGCCGTTCACACTCAGATCGGTCGCACCGACGGAGAGCCGCTGGTTTCAACGTCGAAGGGCTGGTTTTCCGGCATGGACCTCGTCCAGGATCGTGCGACGTATTTTGCGCCGAAAGCACGACGCGCTGCCCTCGCGATGTCCCGCATCGCGGAATATTTCGATTTGAACATCCGCGCCCAAGGCGACAATGCCGCGCGCCTCGAGGCACTGCGCACCCAAACGTCCGAAGCCGTGCTCGCCGTCTACGAAGGCAAGTACATGCTTGTCTTCACCGACAAGAGCGAGTGGTTCGCGACGAACCGGACGTTCTCACGCAACGAGCCGGTGAATTTCGTGCGTGCTTCGTCCAACGGGATCCGGCCTAACTGCCCGCCGGTCGAGATTGAGGGGCAGGTTTACTTCGTTTCGGGCGGCAACACGCCGGAAGGGGAAGACGAGCGACGCGGCCAGGTTCTCTATTCGGCCAGCTATGACGACGTCTCGACGAGCTACAACGCCAATCCGGAAAGCCTGCTCGCCAGTCATCTGGTCGGGACGATCGACGGATCCGCCCTGCAGCAAAAGAACCGCAATATCGATGCGCCGCGCTGGTTGATGAAGGACGAAGACGGCCGCCTGATCTCGGCGCTTGTCATCCGCAACCAGGATATCCCGCTCGCCATGTGCCAGTGGGTTGCGGCGCTGAATGGACAAGTAAAGGGTCTCTCTGTCGATGGGCAGAACCAGGTGTGGATCACTGTCCAGCGCGGATCTGTCATCACGACGGAAGTCATGGAAGACATGACCCGAAACCTCTTCCAGGGCGCCGTGCGCGGCTCAACGGATCTGGCAGGGCAGTTCGCCGGGTTGGACCGATGGAACGGCCAGCAGGTTTGGGCGCGCGCGGATGGCTTTATCCTCGGGCCGTTCACCGTCTCGGGCGGCGCCATCGATCTCGGCGATCCCTATGACGACGTCGTCGCCGGGCTTTGGCAGCCGCCTGTTTTCGAAAGCATGCCCTATGTCCGCGTGCTGCCCAATGACGAGATCCAGCGCCGGCCGGGACGGGTGCATTCGGTCAAGGCCTACGTCATCGACACGGAAAGCATCGCGATCGGCGCCAACGGGTCGCGGCCGCGCGACATTTCGCTGCTTTCGCCACAGGATCCGACCGACGCGCCGATGCCAGCGAAGAGCCGCTATGTCGAGCCGATCGGCATTCCAGGGATGGTCATGGATCCGACCGTCGTCATTTCTCAAACGCGGCCGGGCATGCTCCGGGTCCGCGACTATGTTCCGGGGGTTAAGCTCTGATGCAGGCCGTGTTTGGACTTCTCTCGTCGGGCTTCCAGGCCGTGACCGGCGCTCTTACCGGCGCTGCCGGGGCTGCCGGCGTCGGCGCCACCACAACAGCGGCCGGAGCAACGGCGGCAACGGCGGCCCAGACGCTCTCGCTCTCTCAGCTCATGCAGGGCGGCGCGACCGTGCTTTCGATGTTCTCCTCGATCCAGGCCGGCAATGCCGACGCCCAGCAAGCCAATCTGGCGGCGATCGATGCCGAGCGCGAAGTGCCGCTCGAAACCCTGCAGGGGATCAATCGGCGAGCGTCGATCAAGCGCCAGCTGATGGACAGTATCGGCACGCTTGACACGGCCTATGCAGGATCCGGCGTCGATCTCTCCTTCGGCACGCCGAGCGTCGCGCGATCGGAAGCTTTCCGCGAAGCAGATCGGGCGCTGAATTCCGACGCCATGACCGAACAGACGCGCGTCGGCCGTCTCAATGAGCGCGCCGCCAACTATCGCCGTGCAGCGGGGCGCGCGCGATCGCGCGGGTTCTTCGACGCGATCGGCACGGGCCTCAAGGGCGCCGCTTCCTTCCTGAACAGGGGCTGACACGATGGCAAACCGCCGCATGGACCCTGTCCGCTATCGCCGTTTCGAGGCGCAGCCGCTTGTGCCGGAAGGCCTGCTTGCCGTTGCCCGGGAAGGCGGTGATCTGGAGCGCCGCGTCGCCCAGGGCCTTGCTCGCACGGCCGACTATTTCGGACAGCGTGCCGATCGGGCTGCCGAGACACTTGGCACGCTCGAGGGCCAGCAAGCCGCACTCGCCGGCATGCCGCAAGCGGGCATGATCACCGGCGACCTGGCGGCGCCATCGATGTCCGACGCGGCGCCGCGCGGGATCCGCGTCGGGCCGAAAGCGTCGAACGATAGAGCCGCCTATGCGCGGGATTACTTCATGCAGCGCCACGGCCTGGCGCCGCACATGGCGGCCGCGCTTGCCGGACACGGCATGCAGGAAAGCGGGTTCAATCTCGATGCCGTCGGCGACAACGGCACTGCTATGGGCGTCTACCAGTGGCGCGGCGATCGCCTGACCAACCTGCAGCGCTTCGCAGCGCAGCGCGGCAGCAACTGGAAAGATCTCGACACTCAGCTCGACTTCACGATCCACGAGCTATCGACCAGCGAAAGCTATGCCGGCGAACAGCTGCGCAATGCCGGCAACCTGGAAGAAGCCGTCGCCGCCTTCATGCATTTCGAGCGGCCGGCCGGCTACACCCGCGCCAATCCACGCGCCGGCCATGGCTTTTCCAATCGGCTGGCCTTCGCCCAGGGCCTCGGAGGCGGTGCCGCCAGCGCAAGCGCCACGCCGGCATCCCAGGCGATCGAGCGCCAGATCGACCCGGCATCGGTCGCGCCCGTATCGGTGACGCCGGTGAGCTTCACGCCGGGCAGTGGTGGAGACTTCCGGCCGACCGGTGCCGACACCATACGCGGCCGGGCCTATGACATTGCTGGAACCCGCACCTATCTGGAGCGGCTTGACGGAGTGCTGCGCAGCGACATGCGCGCGGTGTTCGACGTGCATGGCGAGAACCCGGCGATGCTTTCCAAGGCGCTCGGCGAGCTGAAGACGGCGCATCTTGCCGAACACGTGTTTCCCGAGATCGCACCCGACTATGAAGTCGCCTTCCAGGCGCAGGCCGATCGCCTGGTGGAGGAAGCTCGAGGCCAGGCGCGCCGGCGGGCAGAAGAGCAGAACCGCGCCGACTTCCTGCAGCGGACCTACGAGCTCGAAGAAGAAAAATCGCGGCTCCTGGTCAGCACGTCGATCGATCCGGATCTTGCCATGGCGGATCTGCAGTCGGCGCAGGCCTCCGTCGACGCGCATTATGACAGCGCCGTCGCCCGTGGCGTCATGTCGCCGGTCGATGCCGAGAAGCTGAAGCGCCAGTCGCGCAGCGAAATGGTCGAAGGCTTCTATCTTCGCCAGGCGGACACGCTCGATGCCGACGGCGTCGCCACGATGCGGGAAGCCATGCAGGCCGACTATGCCGCCGGTCGGCTCGAAGGCGTCGACGCCGCCGGCTGGAACCGCATCGACACGCGATTGACGGCGCTCGCCGAGAACAAGCGCAGCCAGGACAGGCAGGCCGCGACGGCGCTCGCGAAGCGCGGAGACGACATCGCTGCACGGATCGCGGCCGGGCACCAGGTCGATGAAGCGGAGATCTCGCGCCTTCGTCTCGATGCCAGCACCAACAGCGTCGGATCCGCGATCGCCGACGAGAGCATGGCGAAGATCGATATCGCCAGCGCAATCCGCGATCTGCCACCGGCCGAGGCCGCCCGCCGGGTCGAAGCGTTCCAGAACGAGCAGCTCGCACTCGGCACGGAAGAGGGCGCCCGCGCCGCTGCCTTCGCCGGCGATGCCTTCACCCAGAAGATCCGCGCGCTCGAAGCCGATCCGATCACCTATGCCGAACGACGCGGCCTGGTCGAAAGCGATCAGGGCCTTGCCGGCGTCGAAAATCCTGCAGGTTTCGCGCAGCTGATCGCCAAGCGCGCCAATCAGGCCGACGCGGTCTCGGACCGCTACGGCACGCGGCCGCGCTTCTTCAAGGCTGGCGAAGCTGATGCGCTCGCCGAAATGCTGACAGCCGACATGGCAGAAGGCGGCGGCGCGATGACGCAAGCGCTCCTTGAGGGCGCCGGCGATCGGGCGATCGACATGCTGCCCGAGCTCGCCGCCAGCGATCCGGCGCTTGCGCATCTGATCGGCGTGACGGCGATGACGAGCGATATGGGCGTGATGCGCGAGGCGGGCAGGGCGCTCGCCGATCGACGCGCCAAGACCTCGAAAGTCACCATGCCATCGGCGGCGAAAATGGGACGCGCCGCGATCGCGGCCGCCGGTACCGCCATGGAGGCCTTGCCGGAAACCGAGCAGGCCGTGATCTCGACTGCCGGCCTCCTCTTCGAGCGCGCCGCGATCCGTGAAGGCTTCGATGTCGGCGAAATCGACACGCCGGGAACGCCGGCGGCGCTCGCCTTCGAGCATGCCATGCACCGCGCCCTTGGCGGCCGTGTGGTCAATGGCGAACGGCGGGGCGGCATCGGTCCGGTGAATGGCCGGCCGACACTGATCCCGCACGACATGAGCGCCGACGAGGTGCAGACCCGGTTGTCGCTCCTCAATGACGCCCAGCTCGAAAAGCTGCCGCCGATCCTGTCGGCAAACGGCGTGCCCGTTTCCGCCGCGCAGATCCGGGGCGCGACGCTCGTGTCGATCGGCGACGGGCAGTATCACGTGGCGACGGGTGACATGGCCACCGGCGATCCGCAATTCGTCATTGGCGAGAACGGTGCGCTGTGGACGCTGGACGTGCGTGCGCTCGAGGATGACCGCGCAGCGCTTCGCCGCTGGTGGCGTCAATGAGCGTTCTCGATCGGCGTCCGCGACTTCCGGACAATCTCACATTCGCCGGCGGCAAATCGGGCATGGCGGAGGTCTTCGGTGCAGACCTCGACTGGTTCGCGACGAGTGAAGAAAGCAATAGTGCCTATGTGGCGCTCGATCGCGCCTATGCCGACCGCATCGAGGCGGTGCGCAAGGCGACGGGTGTGCAGCTCGAGCATCCGCTTGTCGCTGCCGAAGCCGAGCGGCGCGCCATGGAGGCGACACCGGAAAGTCCGTTGCGGCCGATGGCCGATCGCCGCGATAACGGCGCGTTCCTCCGGCAGCGCGAGGCCGAGTTCGCCACACGCCTATCCGAGCTTGCCGAAACCAATCCGACCGCGCGCGATGCAATTCGTGCCGACGTCCCAGTCATCGACGATGCGCGGAGGCTGGCATTCGAGAATGAGGAGACCGCAAAGCGCGTGTTCGACGCCGGCAGCGGCATCTCACGTTGGGTAGCACGTTTTGCGGCGGCCGGCGTCTCCATGCTGCGAGACCCCATACAGGTCGGCACTCTCGTCCTCGGCGGCGGGCCTGGTGCCGGCCGTACCGTGGCCGCCCGCATCCTCAGTGTCGCCGGCCGGGAAGCGGCGATCGCCGGCGGCACCGAACTTGCCATTCAGCCCATGGTGCAGAACTGGCGTCGCGAAGCTGGCCTTGATGCAGGCTTCGACGAGGCGCTCAAAAACGTGCTTCTGGCGACGGCGCTTGGCGGCGCGTTCGGGGGTGGCCTGCAGGCAGCCGGCGAAGGCCTGTCGCGTCTTGCGGGCAGGCGGCCGGTCGACGATATGGCCGAAGCCGTGCTTGCCGACAAGGATCTCGGTCCGCGTCTTTATCCGGTGCTGGAGCCTGCCCAGCTGCCCGACCGCCTTGCACCGATCCGCCAGAGCCTGCCGGCCGATGCGCGCGGCGCGCTCGACCAGGTGCAAGCCGATCGTTTTGTCGACCAGCGCCGGCCGGCCAGCGCTTCGCCCGAACAGCATGACCGGGCCCTTGCCGCCGCGATGCGCAATGTCGACGCTTACGGCGACGCGCTGGCCATGACGCCGACCGATCCCGCCCAGGTGGCGCGCGTGGTCGATCGGCTCGTTTCCCAGGGCGCAGCGCCGGCCGAGGCGCCGCCGTCGATCGTCGACTTCCTGATCGGCGCCGGCGGGATTTCCGAGTTTCGCGGTGAGCTGGCGGCGATCGGCGCCAACCAGGTCTCGCAGCGGTTTCGTGGGCGGCTCGTGCGCGACAACGGCATGCCGCTCGATCGGGCACGCGAAGCTGCAGCGGAAGCCGGGCTTCTCGACGCGCGCTTCGGATCTTCAGAAAGGGCGCTTGAGCAATCGACCGTCGCGGATCTCCTGGACGCGATCGACGAAGATCTCCGCGTGCGTGCCAACCCGGGCGCGGCCGCCGACAGCGCGATCGACGGCGAGCGGGCAGCGGCCGAGCGCATGGTCGACGAAATCGTGCGTCTCGCGGGACCGGCGATCGACGACGAGCTGATCGAGCGTGCGGCACGGCTTGCCAATTCGGAAGGTCTTTCCGCGTTCGACGCGCTCGACCAGGTGTTGTCGCCGATCTACGAGACCACGCCGGCGCGGCCTGCAGGCGAGCGCACCGGTGATCCGCTGCCGGGCTGGTCCGACGAGGAGCTCGACGCAGCCAGCGCCGGCCGACCAATGGCGATTGAGGCCGACGGTCTGGACGATCCGCGCATGGTCGTCGACGACGATCTCCTGTCCGACGCAGATCTCATCGATTTGCCGGAAGGCTTCTTGATCGACGCCGGCGACGGCCAGCTGATCAGCGTTGCCGAATTCCAGGATGTGATGCGCCGCGCCGAACAGATGCGCATCGTGACAGAGGCTTGCCGCATATGAGTTTCCAGAGCTGTATCGACGAAGCCGTCAAGGGCGGCGAGCTGGCGGCCGCCGACGGCGAGCGCCTGAAACAGGATTTTGACCGGCTGCGCGAGCGCAAGCGTCATTCTTCGGAAGCGACGGCCGATGCTGAAGCAAAGCGCGGCCTCGCCGAGCTGCTGAAGGCGGAAAGCGATCACCAGCGCCGCAAGGCAAAACTCGGTATTCGCGCCATCCGCCGGATCGAGCAGGATCTGAAACTCCACACCAATGCCAGCGGCCAGGTGGACGTCGCAGACGCGGCGCTTTCGATGCTCGAGCATTTCGGAACGGCGCGCTTCGCCAGCGTAGAGGGCCGCCGGCGCGCGATCGTCGGCATGGCACATGCGCAGATGGAGACATTCCTGCACCATTTCCGGCGCGGCGCCGTGCTCGGCGACAAGGGCCGTTGGAACCGGGCGCAACTGGACAACGTGGTGCGCGAGCTCTTCGGCCAGTCGACCGGCGACCAGGCGGCCGCAGGCTTGGCGAAGTCCTGGACTGAGACGGCCGAGTGGCTGCGCAAGCGCTTCAACTCCGCCGGCGGCGCGATCGGCAAACTTGACGACTGGGGCCTGCCACAGGGCCATGATCCGCGCGCAGTGCGCAACAAGGGGCTCACCGCGTGGAAAGCCGACATCAAGCCCATGCTCGATCCGAGCCGCATGCGCCACCCGCTGACAGGTGCCGCGATCGACGAGCGGGAGCTCGACGGGATCCTCGACGAGATATTCGACGCAATCACGACGGATGGCTGGTCGCGCCGCGATCCTACTCGGGCGGCGGCCGGGCGCGGTGCATTGGCAAATCAGCGAGCCGAGCATCGTTTCCTCGTTTTCCGCGATGCCGACAGCTGGCTGTCCTACCAGCGCGATTACGGCAATGCGGATCCATTCGGAACGATGATGGGCCATGTCAACATGATGGCGAAGGACATCGCCGCCATGGAAGTGCTCGGCCCGAACCCGTCGGGCACAGTGGAGTTCCTCAAGCAGTTCGTCGCCAAAGAAGGGGCACTTGCCGTAAACGGCCAGTCCAAGCGTTTCGGCGGCGTGACAGGCAACAAGGCGCAGAACCGAGCGAACACGTACCAGGATCGCATCGATGCGGTATGGGGCTCGATCCGCGGCACGCTCGAGACGCCGGTCAACGGCACTTGGGCCGCAGGCTTTGCCGGCGCGCGCTCGATCATCACGGCATCGGTTCTCGGCTCGGCGGCCGTGTCATCTGTCTCGGATCTCGGCACACAGGCCATGGCGCGCCAGTTTACAGGTCTCGGCGCAACCGGCGTGCTGCCGGACATCGTGGAAGCCTTCAAGGGATCCACGCGCCAGGAGCTCGTGGCTGCCGGCCTGATCCTGGACGCGGCCGAGAACGTGCTGCACCAGCAGGCACGCTATGTCGGTACGCTGGGCGGCCCGCAATGGGCGAGCTACCTGGCAGATCGCGTGCTGACAGTTTCCGGCCTCACACCCTGGACGCAGGCCGGGCGCCACGCTTTCGGCCTCGCTTTCATGCGTACTGCAGCTGAACAGGCGAGCAAGCCGATGGGCGAGCTGCCGGAAGCGTTTTCGAAGACGCTGAAGCGCTACGGCATCACCGACCATCAATGGGATCTGATGCGCAAAGCCAAGCTGCACACCATGGGCGGGCGCGACGGCGGATCGACCCAGATCCTGCGGCCGGTCGACGTTGCCGAGCGGATCGACCCGGCGCTCGCCGAACGCTATCTCGAGATGATCCAGACCGAGACGGAATTCGCCATTCCAAACACCTCGCACCGATCCAAAACCGCGCTGATCAGCCAGAACCAGCCCGGCACATTCATCGGCGAGGTGCTCCGTTCCTTCGCGCAGTTCAAGAGCTTCGGCGCCGTCTTCATGCTGCTGCACGGCGCGCGCGTCCATCGCCAGATCGCCGGCGGCGGAGGATATGGATCCACGAAAGGACTTGTGTCCGGCGCCTCCTATGCCGGCTCCTTGCTGATCTCGACGACGCTGCTCGGCGGGCTCGCCAATCAGTTGCTCAGCATGGCCAGCGGCCGCGACCCGCAGGACATGACCACACCCGGCTTTTGGGGCGCTGCGCTTCTGCGCGGTGGAGGGCTCGGCATCTACGGCGATTTCCTCTTCGGCGACGTGAACAAGTATGGCGGCGGGTTTGCGACGACCCTTGCCGGGCCCGTGGTGCAGCGGGTCAACGACTTCTGGAACCTCACCGCCGGCAACGCGATCCAGCTCGCATCAGGCGAGAAGACCAATTTCGGTCGGGAGCTCGTGCGCTTCGCCAAAGGCAACGTGCCAGGCAGCAACATCTGGTATGCGCGGCTCGCCTTCGAGCGCACTGTTTTCGATCAGCTGCAGTACCTGGTGGATCCGGAAGCCAACAAGGCCTTCAAGCGGCAGCAGCAGACTTTCGCCCGCGAGCGCGGGCAGGAATTCTACTGGAAGCCTGGCGAAATGCTGCCGGGCAGGGCGCCGAACCTCGCCACGGCTGCCGGGCCGTGAGCGCTCGCACTTAACCCTCCAAACCGGCCCGCATGATCGGTGCATCTTAGCCGAGATGCGAGCCGGTCCATGGTCCAGCCTTATCCACTTCCCCGACAGACGCGCGAAACGACGATCCTATTGGGAGATGGCGGCCGCACGTATGGGCCTTTCGACTTCGAGATTTTCGACGAGGCCGACGTCGTCGTGCTGGTGCAGCCCCAGGGCGCCGACGGCTTCACGCGATCGCTGGACGTTTCCGTCGACAAGACGACGGACGATGCGCTTTCGCCTTTCACCATCACGTTCGACGAGGACCAGCCGGACAGCACGAAATACATCGTGCGCGCTGCCCGCGTGCATGAACGGTCGGTCGGCGTCAACAAGGGAAGTGCGCTCAGCCTGGATGCGCTCGAGCGCGAATTCTCCAAGATCGCGATCGTGCTGCAGGAGCTGCGCCGCGACAACGATCAGACGCTGCGCCTGCCGCCCGGGCTCGGTCTGCCTCTCATCGAGACGCCTCAGAACGACCGGCTGACCTACTGGGACACGCGCCTAACCGGGTTCCCGCTCCTGCGCAACGGGCCGCCCGTCAACGAGATCGGGACGGGTGCGCAACGGCCGGTGCTGATCGATGAAGATTACGAGATGACGCCTTTCGATGGCGGCGTGATCTTCAACTATTCGGCCGAGGCGCCGGCGACGGCGTTCCTTCCGCTTGGACTGCCGATCGGCACGGAACGGTCGTTCTCGAACGACAACGACACCCACGACCTTATCGTCCAGGTCGGCGACGGCACGATCGAGCCCATGGACGACACCGACGACGGGCGTGGCATCGTGCTACCGCAGACGACGGTGAAGGTGGCGAAGGTCGCCGCGAACCTCTGGCGGCAGGTTCCGCCCATGCTCGGCTACGAACCGGCGTCGCGCGTGTTCTTCGTGCCAACCTTCGCGGATCTCGCGACGGCCTATATCCCGGCCGACGTGATGCGCCTTTACGTAGACCATTACGAAGGCACGCTGGCGAACAGCGGCGGTTGGTATGCCGCCGCCGATGCCGATCCCGGGCACGATATGGCGGCCCAGAACGAGATCGATGGACGCTGGTGGGTATTCGACGAGCCGGTACTCTATCTGCGCCAGGCCGGCGCAAAGATCGACGGCGTGACAGACGACAGCGCGGCGGCCACCCGCGCCTGGATGACGGGCCTGCCGACGCGGCAAGGTCCTGGCACGCTGTTGGTCGATGGCGCGGCTTTGCAGGCAAAACATCCCTGGTCGTTCCATGGCGACGGGCCAGGCAAGTCCACGCTCAAATTCAAGAACATGGGCGGCTATGCCGGGCTGAACGGGATCGAGCTGATTGTCGATACCAGCGACCCCACATTGCTCGGCTCTCACACATCGTTCGGAAACTTCACCGTCTGGATCTCCGGACAGAACGGCAAGTCGTTCTTCAAGTCGCCGCGGGCGCAGGCTGGGGTTTGGCTTGGCGTAAAGCCTAGCTACATCGCCGACAACATCTACTGGCGGGGAGACAGCGCCGGTGACGCCGCCTATTTCGAGCTTTTCACGACGGCATGGGAATGCTGCCTCGATCTCGGCGAAGGCTGCAACCATTCCGTCACCCGCATGACGGGCGGCGGCAACTACGATTTTCGCCAGCAGCCGACGGAGGAGGCGGTCAAATGCACGTTCCTGCGCCTCGGTGGCAATGAAACCGGGCCGGGCGGTGTGCTGACATCGCACCTCTCACATTGGTGGCTGCAGCATTACGGCAAGTCGATCGATATCGGCTGGCGGGTCATTCGCGGGCAGTGGCACTGCCTGGCAGTTCATCTCGGCTGGTGGGGCGTCTTTTCGCCAAACCCGCGCACGGGTCCCAACTGGGGCCTCGACGAGCTCGAAATGTCGGCCTGCAACCTCAACGTCCAGAAGGGCGGGATCAAGTTCGTCGGAACGACCGGCGGCATGACGTTTGATCAGGTGGACGTCACGCGCGCGGCCGGCGGCTTCGATCACGGTGAAGACTGGGTCGGTGTTGATGTGAATGGCGCTGTGCGCCTGACACTCGAGGGCGGGCGTGCCTACAACGCAGCAGTGGCCGGAGAGTACAGCGGCAATCACATCGGCTATCAGCTGGCCAATGTGGAGAACCTGATGGCCGGCGGACAACTGATCCGCGCCAATGCCGCAAACCAGCTCACGACCGGCATGAAGATCATCAACCCCGGCAAGGGCGTGATCCGTGGGCTTGCCGTCGACGGAGTACTCACAGACCTGATCGAGTTTGCGGGTACGCCTCTGGGCTCCGGCGCCGCAGTCGGCTTCACGCTTATGGGCGTACCGCGCGACGCGGCGGAGATCACCGGCCAGCGCATCAAATACTCCGGATCCTGTACCCGTCAGATGGTGCGCGATCTCGATGAACCGGAGGCAGTGGACAATTCCGCCACCATGATTTCGGCCACGGGATCCGAAAACTACACCCCCGGCGTTTCTCCAAAGTGGCGCCGCATCACGCTCGCGGCCGGCACTGGCCCTTACGTGTACGACATCAACATGCTGGCGACCGGCGCCCGCGGAGGGGAGCCGGTGGAGTTCACCTTCGCGTTTCTCTCGCCGAACGGCACCGTGCGGATCCTCGACGCCAATGGCGTGGTGCAAGCGACGATCACGGATCCGGCAGGTACGAGCGTTGCGGCCAACACGCCGTTCTGGTCGGTGCGCGGCCGCTATCTCAACACGTCGCCCGCGCTCTTCCGCGTCTCTTCACGCAAAAAATTTGATGGGTCGAATTGACATGGCAACACCTTTCGCACGTGTCTCTGGTGCAAGCAGGCTGAAGGGCGCGGCCTTTCGCGAACCCAGTGATTTTGCCGACGGCCGCATTGTGCTCTCGCCGTTCCAGTTCCAAGGCAAAGGCAACGGGCTGCAGGACGACACCGGCGCCATCAACGCCATGTTCGACCGCTTTCGGGACATCGTCGGCGGCGGGGCCGAGCAGAAAGCCGCCGTCGAGATCAGCCTGTCCGGTGGCAAGTGGCGTGTCGACGAGACGATCGACGCCACTCGCATCTCGTCCTGGAACTGGAAGATGACCGGCGGCTCGATCTACGGCCACTGCGCCGGCAAGCCGATCATGGATCTCAGCGGATCGCGCGGCTACGAAATCAACGGCGTCGGCTTCATCGGCGATCGTGACAACATGCCGCGCACAGCCTGGCAGGCGGCGCGCCTCGAGGAGAGCATGTTCTGCGACAACATCATGTTCCTCGACTGCTCTTCGAACGGCTTCTTTTCCGAAGCCGCATGGGTGGCCTACGGCCAGGAGACGGCAAACCATCATCACTGCACCTGGTGGAACAATCACCACGACGCGCACATCGGCATCATCGAAGGTTTCGACGCGCATCCGTTCACGTCTGAATTCGGGACCGTGATCACCGGGCCGACTAGCAACATCAACATTTCCATGACGGGCAATTGTGATCTTCGCTATCTGCCGTTCGGCAACCAGTGGGAAGTTCAAGGCGTGACGACCGGCGCGAACGCGGTTGTGACGGCGCCAGGGCACGAATTCGCGATCGGCGACCCGGTGTGCTTCGCCTATGTTGGTGGGATGCCGGAGCTCTCGAAGTTGATCGCGACCGTGACGGCCGTGACATCCGACACCTTCACGACGAACCTGAACACGACGACGCTCGGCACCTTTACCGATGGCGGCCTTTGCATACGCCGGCAGACAAAGAGCACGCTCTACACGGCCCGCACCGAAGGCCTGTCGCTGCCGGATCTCTACATCGTCGCCTATGGCCAGCCGCAGATCCAGGTCGGTTTTCCTGACACCACGTTCCCGCTCTTCAAGCGGCTCCGCATGCCGAACGTTCTGTTCGAAGGTTCGGGGAACGAGAACAACGTCTATTTCGACAATGATCCCGTCGACGACGCCAAGCTGCTCGGCTTCGAACTTTCGACCTACAATGCGAACGCGACCGTGTCGCTGCTCGGCATCGGGCCGGACGCCCTGTCGATCTACGGTCCGACCATCGACGTCTCGAACGACCTGTGGGGGGTCGACATGGTCAACGATCCCGACCAGTGCTCCATGTACGGCGCACGAGTGGTTTATTCGACCCTCGCCAAGACCCGCCATGCCGACATGCAACGCTTCAATGGGCACATCACGTCGATCCAGAGCGGCAACACCTATCCCGTTGGATTGGAGCCGGCGATCTGAACCGCAATTGACCCCATGCGCCGGCGCATACCATCGGCCTCGTCATCAATGGCGGGGCCGTTTTCATGGGCGATCGTTTCGAAGCAGTGCATGCCGACACGGCGCGATGGGAAGGCGGCTGGTCCGATCACCCGGCCGACCCGGGCGGCAAGACGATGTATGGGATCACGCAAGCCGTCTATCACGCCTGGCTCAAAGGGCAGGGCAGGCCGATCCGGCCGGTGCGCGACATCACGCGGGGCGAGGCGCTGCAGATCTATCGCGCCCAATACTGGAACCCTACGGCTGTGCGCTACAACCTGTTTCCAGGCGTCGATCGCGCGACCTATGACGCGGCCGTCAACTCCGGCGTGAGCCGTGGGATCAATTGGCTGAAGGGCGCCGTAGGCTCGGATGATCACTCGGAAACGGCGAAGCGGATCTGCCGTGCCCGGCTCTCCTTCGTCCAGGGCCTCACCAACTGGAAGGTGTTCGGCAAAGGCTGGGGCAACCGCATCGCCGACATCGAGGCCAAATCCGTCAGAGACGCCCTCCAAGCGATGGCAAGGCCTCCGGAGACCGTGAGCGACCGGCTGGAAGCTGAACGCGCGCAGGCGGCCGCCGAGGAGCGAAAAAAGGCCAACCAGGCGAAGACGGCCGGCGGCGGGTCGGCTGCGTCCGGCGCCGGCGCGACGCAGACCGACACGGTCGTTCCCGACCAGGCCGGCGACCTGGTGCTGGGCATGGCGCCCGACCAGCTGGCGGCCGCCGTGCTGATAGGCATCATGGCAATCGCCGCGATCGCGGCCGTCGCCTCGGTGATCCGCAAGCGCCAGGCGGCCGCCCGGGAACGCGCTTATGCGGCCGAGCTGCAGGCGGTGAAGCGATGAGCGCGATCGGATCCATTCTCGCCGGCGTCGCCGTGAAGGTCGGTGCGCCGATCATCAAGGAGATCCTTGCCGACCGCTTCGGCCGAGGCGGGGACATAGCCGGCGACGTCATCGACACGATCGCCGGCAAGGTCGGCGTGCCGGTGGACGAGCTCGCGACGGTGCCGAGCTCGCAGCTCGAGGTGGCCGTTGCCCAGGCAGAAGCCGAGCACGGGCCGGAATGGCTGCAACTCTGGACGGCGGGCCTCGCCTATCAGCAGGCCGTGCTTCAGGCCGACCAGGGCGAGCCGCTGGTGGCACGCGCCTGGCGATGGGGCTGGATGTACCTGCTCGGCTTCCTGTGGACGTGGACGCTCGTGCTCGTGCCGACCGTCAACGCGATGCTTAGCGCTGACATCCAGCCGCCGGAACGATCCGATCTTCTGACGCTGACGACCTGGTTCCTCGCGCTCTACATGGGCGGCCACACGGTGAAGGATCTCGGGCACGCGGCCAAAGAGGCCTGGCAGGCGAGGAAGATACCATGACCGACTACAGGCCGACCTTCGATATGCGCATCACCTTCGGGAATATCATCACGCTGGTGGCGATGGGGGCCGGCTTCATTTGGGGCTATGCCGACTTCAAGGCGCAGTTCGGCGAGGCGCGCGGCGCTATCCAGCGGGCCGAGGCGGCGCTTGCAACCAAAGCCAACCAGGCAGACGTCGGCCGCATCGACACCCGGGTCGTCTCCCTCGAGCTCGCACGCGACGATCTGCGGGAGCGCATGATCCGGGTGGAGCTGCAGCTGCAGCACCAGAACGAATTGCTGCAGGGGATCGCCGAGGCGGTCGGGGTGCCACGACCAGGGCGGACGGCGCGGTGAGAATCTGGTGGTTAACCAACAGTTGCATTGATCTTCTTGTGACCCGTAACGCGAGTCGCGGTATCAGTGGGCTATGGAGACCTTCTTTCAGTCGCTCGAAGCTGTTTGGGAACTGGTGATGCAAGAGCCATTGGCCTTCTTCACTGTAGCCATTCTGATATTCAGCGGCGGCTGGCTGGTCGGCCGTTTTACCTTCAGCAACAGTCTGCAGATTGCTTCGCAGCGAAATGAGCAGCTGAAGGAACGTGTCGACGAGTATCGGGAAAAGCTGAGTGGAAAGTCCCCGGACGAAGCTCAAATCAGGTTTGAGCAGCTCGAAGCTCAGTTGAAGCTGTTGCAGCCCCGCCGACTAGACCCGGACCAAAAGCGCAAACTTAAGCAAGCTCTAAGCAACACATCTGGCTCAATATCTGTAGCTCATGATGGGGTAGCGGCCGACGCTAAACTTTTCGCTGATGAACTCGCGATAGTATTCGGAGAGGCCGGATGGAGAACTTCTCATGCAGTGGTGATGGGCTACAGTCCTCAGCCTAAGACAGGCGTCAGTTTTACCGTACAGGACGCGGAGCACCTTGACGCCGCCGAAATGGTGGTGCGCTCAGCTCTTATCGCGGCCGAAATCCCTTTCGACCTCAGAGTCTCTCCTCGGTCGCGAAGAACTTGGCCTGAGGGCATGCAACACTTTGAGCCGGATGTCCGCCTCGTCATCACGAACCGGATCAATGAGTAGTGCTTGACCGAAACGGGAATTTGTTCCTATTTCGTTCTGATGCAGCTCGAAACCCTCAGCGATGTCTGGACACATGGTGCGCGGATCGTGGTCCGCTGCGCGTTCGGCCGGCCGCCGACCATGAAGCGGCTGCAGCCTTGCGCCTATACCGCAACGCTCGACACCGAGACGCTCGTCTGCACGCGCGGTCGAGACTTTCCCGTCGCGCTGCTCGCCTCACGGATGCGCTGCCCTCGCTGCGGATCCAGGCGCGTCAGTGTCATCTTCGACCTGCCGCCGAATCACCAGCGCCTGGGCGCGGCTGCCATGCTGAAGCGCCAGACTGACTGGTGAAGATACGCTGATTGACAGTGCAGTGTTGCGTGTGGCATTTCTTCAGCGCTTCAAGTAATGCGCTGAATTGATTGAAATCAACAAGAACTTTTAATCAGTAGGTCCAGGGTTCGACCCCCTGCGGGCTCACCATTTTCTGATATTATAACAACTTCGAGATTTCGCTCGTCGCCGTATTCCTCCGGGTCAATCCGGCGGCGTTCTTGTCGTCGATGGCAGCGAGTTGTCATGCCGTCCATCTGCTTTGCTCTTGGCCTTGCGCATGTCGACTTCGTGTTCCGCCGCTTCGGTTGCCATGGTGCGATCGGCGGGGTCCGACTGATCGACATCTGTCGGTTGGGCCGGACCACGATCATGCTGCGCTGAATTCCCGTCCTTCGACATCGTTTTCTCCTGTATCGGCGATAGTCGTCCAACACCGCAAGGCGGATGAGGTTCCGGAGCGGTACGGACACGGGCGCAGAGCCCCGACGTAATCCTGCGTAAAAATTTGGCAAATGCACTTGATTTGAGCGTTTAGGCGTCCGATATCGGGGTTGCGAAGACGGCTTCGCCAGCTCTGACAATGTAATCGAACGGGGACGGCCCCTTCCTTTGATGGAGGCGGGCATGGCCTGGCTTATTCTTGTTGTTGCGGCACTTTTCGAAATCGGTTGGGCGGTCGGGCTGAAAAGCCTCGATGGGTTCTCGCGGCCGACCCCCGTCATCCTCACAATCGGCGCGATGGCGATCAGCATCTGGTTGCTGTCCATCGCCATGCGCGATCTGCCGCTTGGCACGGCCTATGCCGTGTGGACGGGCCTCGGTGCCGTCGGCACGGCGACGTTCGGCATTCTCTTTTTCGGGGAACTGGCATCGCCGGCCCGAATCGCCAGCATCGGCCTCATCGTTCTCGGCATCGCCGGGCTGAAGCTCGCGAGCAGCTGATCATCAGAAGCAAACGGCCATCCGCGGATCTGTCCCGGGGATGGCCGTTTCAGTGTCCATCGCAGCCCTCGGCGCGAGGCTGAGGTCTGCAACTGTCTGCATTTGCCTTAGCGCTCAGGCGGCGCGAACGAGCATGTGTTTCTTGCGGCCGAGCGAGAGCTTGATCACGCCGTCGGCGTTGAGATCTGACGCGCCGATGACATGCTTGTCATCGGCGACCGGCACGTCGTTGATCTTCACCGCGCCGCCCTGGACATGGCGGCGGGCTTCGCCGTTCGATGCGGCAAGGCCGGCGCGGACGTAGAGCGCGAGAACACCGATGCCGCTTTCGAGTTCGGGCAGAGGAATGTCGATCGACGGCAGAGTGTCTGCAAGCGCGCCTTCCTCGAAGGTCTTGCGTGCGGTTTCGGCTGCTTCCTCCGCGGCCGCGCGGCCGTGCAGCATCGCCGTCACCTCGGTTGCGAGGATCTTCTTGACCTCGTTGATCTCCGATCCGCCGAGGCTTGCGAGACGCGCGATCTCGTCCATCGGCATCGTCGTGTAGAGCTTGAGGAAGCGGGCGACGTCGGCGTCTTCCGTGTTGCGCCAGTACTGCCAGAAATCATAGGGGCTCAGCATATCGGCGTTGAGCCAGATGGCGCCACCGAGCGACTTGCCCATCTTGGCCCCGGAGGCGGTGGTGAGCAACGGCGAGGTCAGTGCGTAGAGCTGCGGCGTGCCCATGCGGTGGCCGAGATCGATGCCGTTGACGATGTTGCCCCACTGGTCGGAGCCGCCCATCTGCATCCGCACGCCGTGGCGCTTGTTGAGCTCCACGAAGTCGTAGGCCTGGAGGATCATGTAGTTGAATTCGAGGAAGGACAGGGACTGCTCGCGGTCGAGACGCAGCTTCACGCTGTCGAAGGAGAGCATGCGGTTGACCGAGAAGTGGCGGCCGACATCGCGCAGGAATTCCACATAATTGATGCCGAGCAGCCAGTCGGCGTTGTTGACCATCATCGCATCGGTCGGGCCATCGCCGAACTGCAGGTAGGGCGCGAAGGCGCGGCGGATTCCCGCGAGGTTCTCGTCGATGCCCTCGGCCGTCAGAAGCTTGCGCGCCTCGTCCTTGAAGGAGGGGTCGCCGATCATGCCGGTGCCGCCGCCCATCAGCGCGATCGGCTTGTGGCCGGTCTGCTGCATCCAGTGCAGCATCATGATCTGGATGAGCGAGCCCACATGCAGGCTGGGCGCCGTCGGGTCGAAGCCGATATAGGCAGATACCGTTTCTGTCTGGAAAAGCTTGTCGAGGCCGGTATCATCCGAGATCTGGTGAATGAAGCCGCGCTCGTCGAGCGTGCGGAGGAAATCGGATTTGAACTTCGACATGACAGGCTGTTCCACGGGACTGGGAGGGACGGCCGACTTGGCGTGTGGGCCGATGGCGCGGGCGATTAGCACGCTTTCACGTGAAGTTCACCCCTTACGGCCGGGAAATCGAGCGTGATGGGACGGGTTGAGTCAGAGAGCCGGCTGACGGCCGTCGGGCTGATGAGCGGCACGTCGCTCGATGGCATCGACATCGCGCTCGTCTCGACCGATGGCGAGGCGGTCGTGGAGCGTGGACCTGCGGCAGGCTATTCCTACGAGCCCGCGTTTCGGCGCCGCCTGGCGGATGCGCTGGAAACGGCCAAGGCCATCGTCAAGCGCGAGGATCGGCCGGACGATCTCGGTACGCTCGAGCGCGATCTGACGCTGCGCCATGCCGAGGCCGTACGCCGGTTTGTGACGGATAACGGTCTGCGGCTTTCCGATATCGACGTGATCGGGTTCCATGGGCAGACCGTGTTGCATCGGCCGGGGCAGGCGCTGACGGTGCAGCTCGGTCTCGGGCAACTGCTCGCGGACGAACTCGGTGTGCCCGTGGTCTATGACATGCGGGCCAATGACATGGCGCATGGCGGAGAGGGCGCGCCGCTGGTGCCGGTCTATCACCGTGCGCTCGCCGCCGCGCTCGAAGAGCGGCCTGTGGTTTTCGTCAATATCGGCGGCATTTCGAACGTCACCTATGTCGGCGAGAGCGGAGAACTGGTCGCCTTCGACAGCGGGCCCGGCAACACGCTGATCGATCAATGGGTGGAGCGGCATGCCGGGGTGCCGTTCGACCAGGGCGGTGCGATCGCCAGCGAGGGTGGCGTAATCTCGGCGCTTGCCGAGAGATATCTCGCTTCGGACTTTTTCACGGCAGATATTCGCCGGTCACTCGATCGCAACGATTTCCCGCCGCCGGGCGATCGCGAAGCTGAGCTCGCCGATGGTGCGCGCACGCTTGCGCATGTGAGCGCTGCCGCCATCATCAAGGCGGCCGATCACTTTCCCACACCTCCGAAGCGCTGGATCGTCTGCGGCGGTGGGCGGAAGAACCGGGTGATCGTGGAGGATCTGCGCACCATGGCGGCGGCATCCAGCGGCAAGGTCGCGGTGGCCGAGGATTTGGGTCTGGACGGAGATGGCATGGAGGCGGAGGCCTGGGCCTATCTTGCCGTTCGCGCGCTGAAGGGGCTGGCGCTCACATTTCCCGGCACCACGCGGGTCAAAGCACCGGTCACAGGTGGCGTTACGGCCTATCCACATAGAGCCGAAAGCCCATGAAGCCTTCGTCGATGATATCCGCTTCGATCGGTTCGAAACCCATGCGGCGGATGAGCGCCAGCGATGCCAAATTATCGGGTTCGACATAGCTGTCGATGTAGCGGACCTCGGGCGCCAATTCCGGGATGGTGCGCAGCAAGGCCGCGCGACCGACGCCGCGGCCGCGGCTGTCGGGTCGGACGCTGATCAGCAGCGAGACGCGGTCAAAATCCTCGAAATCATATTGCACGACGGCGATCAGATCGACGTCCTGGACCAGCGTCAGGCAATAGCAGCGATTGCCCTGATCGGTGCGCGAAACGTGCTCCAGCCAGAAGCCGTCCGGCGGATCGATGCGGCGCCGCAGTTCCTCGTCCTCGAACCAGGCGGCGTAGATGGGAAGGTCTGCTGCTTCGAAGGGGCGGGCGTTGAGAGCGATGGTCATCGTCCGTTCCCGCCCGTCGATCAGCGGATACGCTTGGCGGCGGGCTCGGGTACCAGCTCGCCACGCAGGCGAGCATCGAGATAATCGGAGCATTCGCCCATCAGGGCATCCACCTGGCCGGAGAAGAAGTGGTTGGCACCGGGCATGGTCTTTTGCGTGATGAGAATGCCCTTCTGCGTCTTGAGCTTTTCGACCAGCCCCTGAACATCCTTTTCCGGAGCGACGCGGTCGGCATCGCCATGGATGATGAGGCCGGAGGAGGGGCAGGGTGCCAGGAACGAGAAGTCGTAAGTGTTGGGCTGCGGCGCGACCGAGATGAAGCCTTCTATTTCGGGGCGGCGCATCAGGAGCTGCATGCCGATCCACGAGCCGAACGAATAGCCGGCAACCCAGCAGCTCTTGGAATCGGGATGGAGCGACTGCACCCAATCGAGCGCGCCGGCGGCGTCGGACAATTCGCCCGCGCCATGGTCGAAGGCGCCCTGGCTACGGCCGATGCCGCGGAAATTGAAGCGCAAAGTCGTGAAACCGCGCTGCTGGAACATATAGAAGAGCTGATAGACGATCTGGTTGTTCATCGTCCCGCCGAACTGCGGGTGGGGATGCAGGATGATCGCGATCGGCGCATTTTTCTGCTTGGCCGGCTGATAGCGGCCTTCGAGACGGCCGGCAGGGCCGTTGAAGATGACTTCAGGCATCGTAACTCCATCGCGATACGGCGCGTGCCCTCGACTGTCCTTGATGGATCAGCACATCCACCAGCGCCGGAAAGTTTGGCGCATCCAGATGCAGGGCAATGGTGAACGCAGACGCTCGCCTTGCGATCCGTCGTCGGACCGCGAATGATCGGTCGCCTCTCTTAAGGCAAGCGGCCTTCGCGTTTCAACAAAAATGCGCAAAGCCCTGCCGGGCGGGAAAAATGCTTGCGTCATGCTGTCCAAGCGCCACCGCCTGGCACCTCAAACCTTGACGCCCGAGGGTCTGCGGCCTACAACAGTTTAGAATGGTTCGAAACTGCGAGGCCATCCGCTTTCATGTGGTGGCGGCTCTCAAGAAGCAGTTCGAGACGCGATCAGAACCAACTGAATTTACGCAGCACACATCGATCTGGACCGATATGCCGGGCGAACGCTCATATCTCGATTACAATGCGACGGCGCCATTGCTCGATGGCGTGCGCGAGGAGATGATCGCCGCTTTCTCGGTCGTGGGCAATCCGTCTTCTGTCCATACCGAAGGGCGAAAGGCCCGGAAGCTTATCGAAGATGGGCGCTCGAAGGTCGCCACGCTTGTCGGCGCGGATCCAGCCAATGTGATCTTCACGAGTGGCGCGAGCGAAGCGGCGAGCCACGTGCTGACGCCGGATTTTCGCATGGGCCGGTCGCCGCTTTCGATCGGGCGGCTTTATGTCTGCGCGATTGAACACCCTTGCGTGCTGTCGGGCGGGCGTTTTCCCGTCGACGCAATCGAGCGCCTGCCGGTCGATCGCAACGGTGTTCTGGATCTCGGAAGGCTTGAAGCCGCTCTGGGCGCGCACGATAGCTCGCTCGGGCTTCCGATGGTGGCGGTGGCGCTCGCCAACAACGAGACGGGCATCATCCAACCTATCGCGAGAATTTCTGCCCTGACCCGCAAGGCGGGCGGCGTGCTCGTCGTGGATGCCGTGCAGGCTCCGGGGCGGCTGGCGATCGACATTGCCGCGCTCGGTGCGGATTTTCTCTTGCTGTCGGCGCACAAAATGGGTGGCCCGAAGGGTATCGGTGCGCTCGTCTCGCGCGGCCAGCAATTGATGCCTGTGCCACTCGTTGCCGGCGGCGGTCAGGAATCGGGTCATCGATCGGGCACGGAAAACCTGAGTGCTATTGTCGGTTTTGGTGTCGCAGCCCATATAGTAGGGGACGCTTTGACATCGGAAGCCGATCGGCTGCGTAGCTTGCGCGACCGGCTGGAGACGGGTCTGCTCAAGGTCGCTCCGGACGCCGAGATCGTGTCGTCGGGAGCCGAACGGTTGTGCAACACCACCTACGTGGCGCTGCCGGGCATGAAGGCCGAGACCATGCAGATTGGGTTCGATCTCGAGGGGCTTTCGGTATCCGCCGGCTCGGCCTGTTCGTCGGGCAAGGTGGGGCGAAGCCACGTGCTCGAAGCGCTCGGGCTGGACGCGGAAGCTGGAGCGGTCCGCATCAGTACCGGCTGGCAGACGGACGAAGCCGAGGTAGATCGCTGCATCGACGCGTTTTCGCGGCTTGCGGCAAGACGGCGCAGAGTTGCGGCCTAGCATGGCTGCCTTGCACTGGAACTGATTTCGCCGGCGCCGGCTTTCTGTTAGCCAGCGTCGCAAACTGACAGGGAAACCATCCGCCGCTTTCGGCGGTGGTGACAAAAAGACGGAGTATGGCGATGCCTGCAGTGCAGGAAACCATCGAACGCGTTCGAAAGATTGATGTCGATCAATATAAGTACGGTTTCGAGACGATCATCGAAAGCGACAAGGCTCCCAAGGGCCTGAGCGAAGACATCATTCGCTTCATCTCCGCTAAGAAGGAAGAGCCGGAGTGGATGCTCGAATGGCGGCTCGACGCCTACAAGCGCTGGCTGACGCTCGAAGAGCCGAACTGGGCCCGCGTCGATTATCCGAAGATCGACTTCAACGACATCTATTATTACTCGGCGCCGAAGAAAACGCCCGGTCCGAAGAGCCTGGACGACGTCGATCCGGAACTTCTGCGCACCTACGAGAAGCTCGGCATCCCGCTCGGGGAACAGGAAATTCTGGCCGGCGTCGAGAACCGCCGCGTCGCCGTCGATGCCGTCTTCGATTCGGTGTCGGTCGTCACAACCTTCAAGGAAGAGCTGAAGAAGGCCGGCGTGCTCTTCATGTCGTTCTCCGAGGCCGTCCGCGAACATCCGGAACTGGTGCGCAAATATCTCGGCACGGTCGTTCCGACGACGGACAATTATTACGCCACGCTCAACTCGGCGGTCTTCACCGACGGATCGTTCGTGTTCGTGCCCAAGGGCGTGCGCTGCCCGATGGAGCTTTCGACCTATTTCCGCATCAACGAGAAGAACACTGGCCAGTTCGAACGCACGCTGATCATCTGCGAAGAGGGCGCCTACGTTTCCTATCTTGAAGGCTGCACCGCGCCGCAGCGCGACGAAAACCAGCTCCATGCTGCCGTCGTCGAACTGGTGGCTCTCGACGATGCCGAGATCAAGTACTCGACGGTCCAGAACTGGTACCCGGGCGACAAGGAAGGCAAGGGCGGCATCTACAACTTCGTGACCAAGCGTGGCGATTGCCGCGGCAAGAACTCGAAGATCTCGTGGACGCAGGTCGAGACCGGCTCCGCGATCACCTGGAAATACCCGTCCTGCATCCTGCGCGGCGACAATTCGCGTGGCGAGTTCTACTCGATCGCCGTTTCGAACGGCTATCAGCAGGTCGATAGCGGCACCAAGATGATCCATCTCGGCAAGAACACGTCGAGCCGCATCATCTCCAAGGGTATCTCGGCCGGCAACTCGTCGAACACCTATCGCGGCCAGGTCTCGGCGCACCGCAAGGCGGCGAATGCGCGCAACTTCACACAGTGCGACTCGCTCCTGATCGGTGACCAGTGCGGCGCGCATACGGTGCCGTACATCGAGGCCAAGAACGCCACGGCGCAGTTCGAGCATGAGGCGACGACGTCGAAGATCTCCGAGGATCAGCTGTTCTACTGCATGCAGCGCGGCATTCCGGAAGAGGAAGCCGTCGCACTCATCGTCAATGGTTTCGTGCGCGAAGTCATCCAGGAACTGCCGATGGAATTCGCCGTCGAGGCCCAGAAGCTCATCAACATCTCGCTCGAGGGAAGCGTCGGCTGATTACAGCCGCCACTTCGAGCCAAAAGACAGACCAAGGGACGTCCAAAGACAATGCTTGAAATCAGGAATCTCCACGCCCGCATCGCGGATACCGAAACCGAAATCATCCGGGGGCTGAATCTGACCGTCAAGGCGGGCGAAGTGGCGGCGATCATGGGGCCGAACGGGTCGGGCAAGTCGACGCTTTCCTATATCCTCGCAGGACGCTCAGACTACGAAGTCACCGAGGGCGACATTCTCTTCAATGGCGAGAGCATTCTGGAAATGGACGTGTCGGAGCGTGCTGCTTCGGGCCTTTTCCTTGCTTTCCAGTATCCGGTCGAAATTCCGGGTGTGGCGACGATGCAGTTCCTGAAGGTGGCGCTCAACGAGCAGCGCAAGGCGCGGGGCGAAGGCGAACTGTCGACGCCGGACTTTCTGCGCCTCGTCAAGGCATCTGCCGCCGATCTCCAGATCGACATCGGCATGCTAAAGCGTCCGGTCAATGTCGGTTTTTCGGGTGGTGAGAAGAAGCGGGCCGAAATCCTGCAGATGGCGCTGCTTCAGCCAAAGCTCTGCGTTTTGGACGAGACCGATTCCGGCCTCGATATCGATGCGCTGAAGATCGTTGCCGATGGCGTCAACGCGCTGCGCTCGCCGGACCGCGCGATGGTCGTGATCACGCACTATCAGCGCCTGCTCGAGCACATCGTGCCGGACACGGTTCACGTGCTCTACAAGGGGCAGGTCGTGAAGTCGGGCGGCAAGGACATCGCGCTCGAACTCGAAGAGAACGGTTACGCGGACATCATCGGCGCGGCCGCTTGATGCACCTGGAACAAAGGAGCGCAAGCCGATGACCATTCAAACAAAGCCGCCGCTGACGGCCGGCGAACAGGCCCTGTCGACGCATTTCGATGCGGTGAAGCAATCCCTGCCGGGTGGCGACGCAGCGCTGTCGCAGCGCAGCGCGCTGTTCGGTGCGTTGCTCAGCCGTGGACTGCCGACGCGTCGGGTGGAAAGCTGGCATTATACCGATTTCCGGTCGCTGCTGCGCGACGTGCCGCAAGGTGCGGGGCTGTCGCAGCATGTTGTCGAGCCGCTGATCGCCGGCGCTACGGTTCTGGCATCAAGCGCCCAGGACGGCGTTGTGCCTGCCGGCGTAAGCGTGGTCGACTTCCAGACGCGCCTTGCCGACGGATCGCTGACGCTTGCCGCACGGGGTGACGACGATGCTGTCGGTCATCTCAATGCGGCTTTTGCGGACACTGGCTTTGCGATCACGATCGCAGATGGTTCGAAGGTCGAGGCGCCGATCGAGCTGCAGGCGGTCCATGATGGTGGCCAGGCGCATCTGCGTCACGAGGTTCACGTTGGCGCCAATGCCGGCGTGACGCTCGTCGAACGCCATCTGAATTCCGGCGATGCTCCAGCGCTCGTCTCGGCCGTGACGAACCTCAAGCTTGAGCGGGAGGCCAACGTCACCTGGGTGATCGTCCAGGGGCAGGGCCGTGCAGACAGTCATCTCGGGCAGATCAATGTGTCGCTTGGCGAGGATGCGCGGCTGACGCTGTGCATCATCAATGCCGGCGGCAAGCTCATTCGCCAGGAAGTGCATGTGGTGACGGCCGGCGAAGGCGCCGACTTCAAGCTGCGCGGCGTCAATCTGCTCGGCGGCGACAGTCATACGGACGTGACGATGACGCTCGGCCATGACGTGCCGAACACGACCTCGACGGAAATCATCCGCAATGTCGTCTTCGACCGGGCGCGTGGCGTGTTCCAGGGCCAGATCCGCGTGGCGCCGCATGCGCAGAAGACTGATGCGCGGATGGCCTCCAATACGCTGCTTCTTTCCGACGAAGGCGAGTTCTCCACCAAGCCGGAACTCGAGATCTTTGCCGACGACGTTCAGTGCGCCCACGGTGCCACGGTTGCCGACATCGATGCGGTTCATCTTTTCTATCTGAAATCGCGTGGCATTCCGGAAGCCGTTGCACGGCGCATGCTGGTGCAGGCCTTCGTCAATGAGGTCGTCGAAGAGCTCGACGACGAGCCGCTGACCGACGCGCTGCATGGCGTGATCGAAACCTGGTTGGAAAAGCACGTTTGATGGACGCCCGCACCGCACGCAATGGCTATGACGTCGAAGCGATCCGCCGCGACTTCCCGATCCTTTCCCGGGAAGTCTACGGCAAGCCGCTGGTCTATCTCGACAATGGCGCATCGGCGCAGAAGCCGCAGGCGGTGATCGATGCGATCACGCACGCTTACTCGAACGAGTATGCGAACGTGCATCGCGGGCTGCATTTCCTGTCGAATGCGGCGACCGATGCCTATGAGGCATCGCGCAGCAAGGTGAAGCGCTTCCTCAATGCTGCATCCGAAGACGAGATCGTCTTTACGAAGTCGACGACGGAGGCGATCAACACCGTCGCCTACGGTTACGGCATGCCGCATATCGGCGAGGGTGACGAGATCGTGCTGACGATCATGGAGCATCACTCCAATATCGTGCCGTGGCATTTCATCCGCGAGCGGCAGGGCGCAAAGCTCGTCTGGGTGCCGGTCGGTGACGACGGGTCCTTCGATCTCGATGCGTTTGCTGCGAGCCTCACGGAGCGCACGAAGCTGGTGGCGATCACCCACATGTCGAACGTGCTCGGCACCGTCATCCCGGTCAAGGAGGTTTGCCGCATCGCGCACGAGCGTGGCATCCCCGTGCTCGTCGATGGCAGCCAGGCGGCCGTTCACATGCCGGTGGATGTCCGCGACATCGATTGCGATTTCTACGTCTTCACGGGGCACAAGGTGTACGGTCCGTCCGGCATCGGCGTGCTCTACGGCAAGACCGAGATGCTGAAGAAGATGCGGCCCTTCCAGGGCGGCGGCGAGATGATCGTCGACGTATCGGAAGAGGGTGTGACGTACAACGAGCCGCCGCATCGCTTCGAGGCCGGGACGCCGCCGATCGTTCAGGCGATCGGGCTCGGCGCTGCGCTCGACTACATGGACAGCATCGGCCGCGAAGCGATTGCCGCCCACGAAGCGGATCTGACGGCCTATGCGCGCGAGAAGCTTCAGTCAGTCAACGCGCTGCGCGTGATCGGCGATGCGCCGGGCAAGGGCGCAATCTTCTCCTTCGAGATCGAGGGCATCCACGCCCATGACGTGTCGATGGTGATCGATCGCTCGGGCGTGGCGGTTCGAGCGGGTACCCACTGCGCGCAGCCGCTCTTGAAGCGTTTCGGCGTGACCTCCACATGCAGGGCATCCTTCGGGATGTACAACACGCGCAAGGAAGTGGATGTCCTTGTGGAAGCGCTTGAAAAAGCGCGTGCCTTCTTCGCCTGAGCGCGGAAACCACGAACAGGAACTGCCAGGATGACCGAAACTACCGCCAAGCCAGACGATGCGAGCGTTGCACCGCCAGTGGCAACTGTCGATGCCGCCGAGGCATCCTCGTCGACCGTATCGGCCATCCCGCAGGAAGAGCTTGCGCGGATGACGGACGACATCATCGCGGCGCTGAAGACCGTGTACGATCCTGAAATCCCGGCCGATATCTACGAGCTTGGACTGATCTACAAGATCGACATCGAGGATGACCGCATGGTCAAGGTCGACATGACGCTGACCGCGCCTGGATGTCCCGTCGCCGGAGAAATGCCGGGCTGGGTGGAAAACGCCGTTGGGACCGTCGAAGGCGTGTCGGGCGTCGACGTGAAGCTCACCTTCGATCCGCCGTGGACGCCTGCGCGCATGAGCGAAGAAGCTCAGGTCGCCGTCGGCTGGTATTGACGGGAGAACCCGATGTCTTGCGGCCGACCCTGGCCGTGATTAGGTTGATACCGAAGCGCAGCTGATTTGCTGCGCAAACGCCCTTCAGGGCAGGAGTTTCGAATGGGTCAGTTCGCTGTCATGACCATGACCGACGCGGCTGCGAAGCGCGTAAAGGCGATCGTCGCCAACGCCAACCAGCCCGCCGAAGGAATCCGCGTCGGCATCAAGAAGGGTGGCTGCGCCGGTATGGAATACACGGTGGAACTCGTCGATGCGCCGTCGGCGAAGGACGATCTGATCGAAGCGGACGGTGCCCGCGTCTACGTTGCACCCGAGGCCGTGCTGTTCCTGCTCGGCACTCAGATGGATTACGAGACCACCAAGCTGCGTTCGGGGTTCGTGTTCAACAATCCCAACCAGACGTCCGCCTGTGGTTGCGGCGAGTCAGTCGAGTTGAAGCCAGCAGATCTGGAAGCGCTTGCCAAGCGCGGTGATGCCGTGATTCGCGGCGACGCTTGAGAGCAGCGCAAGCGTTCACGCATTTGTGAGCAGCTCCGGAACAAAAGCGTCATGTTTCCGTTTGTTCGAGACCTGAACAGCGGAGACAGCACGCTCATGCATACCATCGTCTACATCGTCGGCCTTATCGTCGTCATAGGCTTCATCCTTTCGCTGCTCGGGCTCGTCTAGAACCCAAGATTGCGCGCTGGACGTTCGCAACAGGAACGATCCAGCCTGCGCGGTGACGGAAGGACATTGCCGTGGAACTCATCATTCTCATCTTGCTCGTGCTTCTGGTCATTGGCGCCTTGCCGCGCTGGGGCTACAGCCGAAGCTGGGGTTATGGCCCGTCCGGCGGTCTTGGCCTCGTGATCGTTGTGGTCCTGATCATTCTTCTTCTGACCTGAACGGCATAGAGCACGTTTACCTCAAGCTCTATTGCAAGCGATCTTCGAGGCCGCTCTGCTAGACTATCCCGCCCTCCTATGCGATGTGGACCGACAGCGTAGGGCGGAATCCAGAAGGTTTACTTCAACGTCGCCCGACGACCTGTTCGGGTATAGACAGTGGAGGAAAACCCAATGGATCGCCGTTCATTCATCACAAAGGCTGGATTTGCCGGTGTTGGCGTCGCTGCAAGCTCGATGCTTGCGGCGCCGGCCATCGCTCAGGAAAATCAGACCTGGCGCATGGTCACCACGTGGCCGAAGAACTTTCCTGGTCTTGGTGTCGGCGCACAGCGCCTTGCCGACCGCATCACCGCCGCTTCGGGCGGCCGTCTGACAATCCAGCTCTACTCGGCAGGCGAGCTTGTCCCGCCGCTGCAGTCGCTGGACGCTGTCATCGACGGTTCGGCTGAGATGAGCCACGGCGCTGCCTATTACTGGCAGAACAAGAGCCAGGCTTTGAACTTCTTTACCGGCGTTCCGTTCGGCATGACCTCGCGCGAGCTGACCGGTTGGGTGCGCTACCTCGGTGGCCAGGAAATCTGGGATGAGATCTACGACCAGTACGGCGTGCAGGGCTTCCTGTCCGGCGACACGGGGACGCAGGCCGGTGGCTGGTTCCGCAACGAGCTGACGGGCGTCGCAGACGTTCAGGGCCTTCGTTTCCGCACACCCGGCCTCGGCGGTCAGGTTTGGGAACGCCTCGGCGCTTCCGTTACCAACATGGCGGCGGGCGAGATCTTCCAGGCGCTGCAGTCGGGCACGCTCGACGCTGCTGAGTTCGTCGGTCCTTACAACGACCTCGCGCTCGGCTTCTATCAGATCGCCAAGAACTACTACTTCCCGAGCTTCATCGAGCCGGGCCTCGCAACCGAGCTCGTCGTCGACAAGGCCAAGTACACGGCACTGCCGGCCGACCTACAGGCGATCATCCGTGATTGCTGCCAGGCCGAGTACGATGCCGTTGCGGCCGATTTCGCCGCCAACGACCCGCGCGCGCTGCAGACGCTGGTCAACGACCACGGCGTCCAGATCCGCCAGTTCCCCGAGGAGATCATGGAAGCCGGTGCACAGGCCGCCACCGAGATCCTGACGGGTCTGCGCGATTCGGGTGATGAGCTGACAAAGAAAACCGCCGAGAGCTTCATCTCGGCGCTCAACATCGTTCGCCAGAAGACCCAGGGCACCGACTCGCTCTTCATCCAGGCACGCGAAAAGTACTTCCAGATCTGAGCGCCCACGCGCTCATCTGACCAAACAGAAAAGCCCGGAGCGTCCTGCTCCGGGCTTTTTTTGTTCGGCGGAAAGACCGCGGCTTCGGGATCAGCTGTAGATCCAGCGCGGCAGCCAGGTGGCCAGCTCCGGAAAGATGAACAGCAACGCGATCGCCACGACCTGCAGCCCGACGAACGGGATGACGCCGCGATAGATCATGCCCGTGGTGACCCGGTTGGGTGCCACGCCGCGCAGATAGAAGAGCGCAAAGCCGAAGGGCGGCGTCAGGAAGCTGGTCTGCAGGTTGACGCCGATCAAGACGCCGAGCCAGACGGGATCAACACCGAGATTGAGCAGCACCGGTGCCGTGATCGGCACGATGATGAAGATGATCTCGAATGTATCCAGGATGAAGCCGAGCACGAACATCATCAGCATGACGACGATGAGCGCGCCATAGACGCCGCCGGGCAGGGCGGTCAGGATGTCGTGGACCAGATTGTCGCCGCCCATGAGGCGGAAGACGATCGAGAACACGGATGCGCCGAGCAGGATGATGAACACCATCGAGGTGATGGTTGCGGTGGAGATCGTGACTTCGCGCAGGACCTGGAACGACAGACGCCAGCGCAGTGCTGCAAGGATCGTTGCGCCGATGGCGCCTACCGAGGCTGCCTCCGTCGGCGTTGCGATGCCGCCGAGGATCGAGCCGAGCACGGCAATGATCAGCATGAGCGGCGGCACGAGCGCGGTGATGACTTCTTTCCAGAGGTCCTTCTTCTCCTCGGCCGGCACCGGCGTTGCCGGGCAGCTTTCAGGCGCCGTGATCGCCTTGAAGACCATCCACAGCAGATAGAGACCGACGAGCATGATGCCCGGGATGATGGCGCCGGCGAAGAGGTCGCCGACCGAAACGGGGGCGGGGGCGAAGTTGCCCTTGGCCATCTGCACCTGGGCGTTGATGCCTGACAGCATGTCGCCCATGAAGATCAGCACGGTCGATGGCGGGATGATCTGGCCAAGCGTGCCCGATGCACAGATGACGCCGGATGCGAGCTTGGGGTCATAGCCAGCGCGCAGCATGGCCGGCAGCGAGATGAGGCCCATGGTGACGACGGTTGCACCGACGACGCCGGTGGATGCCGCGAGCAGCGCGCCGACGAGGATCACGGAAATGCCAAGCCCGCCGCGCAGATTTCCGAAGAGCTTGCCCATGGTCAGGAGAAGCTGTTCGGCGATGCCCGATCGTTCGAGCATCACGCCCATGAAGATGAAGAGCGGGACAGCGACGAGGACCTCGTTCGTCATGAAGCCGAGGTAGCGGCTGGCGAGCGAGCCAAAATTCGATGGATCGAACACGCCGAAGAACATGCCGACCAGGCCGAAAATGAGCGACACGCCGGCAAGCGTGAAGGCAACCGGGAAGCCCAGCATCAGCACGCCGATGATGCCGAAGAACATCGCCCCGGCGAGAATCTCGCCGATCAGTACAGGATCCATTGTCGATTACTCCCCTTCGCCCGGAAGGCGATACCGCAGATCTGCGGGCAAAAGTTCTTCCCGTCCGGACAGAACGAGGATGCTGCGCCCGGCCATGGCGAGGCCCTGGAGCGCCACGACACCGGCGAAGACGAAGATGAAGGACTTCAGAATGTAGAGGCCGGGCATGCCGCCGAAATTGGCCGATCCTTCGCCAAGGCTCCACGAGCGCATCACGTAAGTCCAGCTGTAGAGAATGACGACGTAGCAGAAGGGCAGCAGGAACACGACGACGCCGAAGAGATCGATCATCGCCTTTCTCTGGATGGTAGCCGGCCGATAGAAGATGTCGACACGGACGTGGTCGTCGCGCAGGAGCGCGAAGCCAGCGATGCCCATGAACATGGCGCCATTCAACCAGACATAGAGATCCTGCATCCAGATCAGCGATGTGGAGAAGAGATAGCGCTGGACGACGACGGTGAAGCAGACCAGCACGATGCCGAGCGAGAGCCAGGCAAGGATCTGACCGAGAAAGCCGTTGAAACGGCCGATCGCCTTAACGATCGCGGCTAGGAACGACATTAGTTCAGCCTCTGAACCAAGAAGTTGAGAGCTTGAGACCGGGTTTGACGGCAGGCATGGGTGAGCGGCAAACTGCGCAGCCGCTCCTCCTCGGCCTGCACCATCATGCCCGGTCCGGCGATCCGGGTAGCAAACGCCCGGATTGACGGCACTCGATAGACCGACACGCGCGCAGACGCAACCGCCAGAGGTGGATTGTCAGCCGCGGCGCGTCGCCATCACCAGTCCGGCGATCGCAACGACGACCCAGCCGGCGATCATCCCGAAGCCGCCGATGGGTGCCGACAACGGAAAGAGCGCGCTGCCTGCCGTGGCGCGCAGCGTGAGATCGGCTGCAAACAGCATCGTGCCGAGCGCGAGCAGAAGGCCGGCGGGCAGCAACAGGCGCGATTTTTCGGAAAGAGAAGCGAGCCCAAGAAGAGCAGGCGCGTGTGCAAGCGACAGCGCAGCGGCGCTTGCAAGAAGGCGAGGCTCACCGCCGTGCGACGCGGCGGCTGCAAGCGCGACGCCGGCCGCACCGAGCAAACCGGCGGCTATGACCAGAATCGCGGCCCTTCGCATCGAAGCGCGGCCGTTCAGGCGCGAGCGGCGATTGTCATGAAAGCGGGAATGTCGTCGCCAAAGCCGACAGGCGTGAACTCGTCGTCACGCTGCGAACGGCGGCGCTGGTTGTTGTCCCGAGCATTATCGCGGGCGTTGTCGCGACCGCGGTTGCGACGGTCGTCATTGGCGGCATCCTGGCGCTGCGGGCGTGGAGCCTCTTCGGCGACAGCTGCGCGTTCCACAGGAGCGCGTTCTGCCGGCGCCCGTTCCGCAACCGGCGCTGCCGCCTGTTCCTGGACAGCTGGCGTGCCGGCGGCTGCCAGTTCGGCGGCGGCCTCGATCAATGCTTCCTCGCGGGCAGGACGGGTGCGCGGGCCATCCGACTTGCGGCCCGAGCGTTCCTTGCGACCAGAAGACTTGGCGCGACCGCGCCGATCGTCTTCGTCCGGTGACTGCACGATGGTCGAGATGTCACCATCGAGCCACTCGATCTTCTGATCGATCAGCTTTTCGATCGCGTCCGTGTACTTCGCCTCGCGCTTGGTCACGAGCGTGAAGGCCTTCCCGGACCTGCCGGCACGACCGGTGCGGCCGATGCGGTGGACGTAGTCTTCGGCATGGATCGGCACGTCGAAATTGAAGACGTGGCTCACATCCGGAATGTCGAGCCCGCGTGCGGCGACGTCGGAGGCCACGAGAAGCTGCAGCTTTCCTTCACGGAAATTGTGCAGCATCGTCGTGCGGGACCGCTGGTCCATATCGCCGTGCAAAGCGCCTGCCGAGAATTCGTGGCGGGCGAGCGAGCGGAAGAGATCGGCCACATCGCGCTTGCGGTTGCAGAAGATGATCGCGTTCTTGAGGTCGTCCTGGGCGCGGATCAAGTCGCGCAATGCCGAACGCTTCTCGAAATCCTTGTTGCCGCAGGCAACGAGACGCTGCGTGACGGTCGTGGCCGTGGACGAGCGGGTCGAGACTTCGACGCGGACCGGGTTCTGCAGGAAATTGTCGGCGAGCTTCTGAATTTCGGGCGGCATGGTGGCCGAGAAGAACAGAGTCTGGCGGGTAAACGGAATGAGCTTCACGATGCGCTCGATATCCGGGATGAAGCCCATGTCGAGCATGCGGTCGGCTTCGTCGATCACGAGGACTTCGACGCCGCTCATCAGAAGCTTGCCGCGCTCGCAATGGTCGAGCAGGCGGCCGGGGGTGCAGATGAGAACGTCTGCGCCACGTTCCAGCTTGCGATCCTGCTCATCGAAGGAAACGCCGCCGATCAGGAGCGCAACGTTGAGCTTGTGGTTTTTGCCGTACTTCTCGAAATTCTCGGCAACCTGTGCAGCCAGTTCGCGCGTCGGCTCAAGAATGAGCGTGCGCGGCATGCGCGCCCGGGCGCGGCCCTTTTCCAGCAGCGTCAGCATCGGCAGAACGAAAGAAGCGGTCTTGCCGGTTCCCGTCTGAGCGATGCCGAGAACGTCGCGTCGTTCCAAGGCCGGTGGAATGGCCCCTTCCTGAATCGGTGTGGGTTCGCTATAGCCCGCGTCGGTGACTGCGGAGAGGACTTTCTGGCTCAGGCCAAGTTCGGAGAATTTGGTCAAGGGGAAACTTGTTTCCGTTCTGATCTCTTAGGATCGGGGCTGACATCTATGTGTGCGGACAGTGGCGCAAACACATGAAGTTCGCACCTGGCAGCGCTAAGCGCTCAAGCGGCAATGACGCCTGGATGAGCGGGCACATAGGCCCTATACGGCGGAAAGTCAAGGAAGGCAGGCATTGCAGGCACTTCGTGCGCCCCTTCGGCGCACGGATGGTTACCGTGCGGCCAGAAGCGGCTCCAGCGATGCGCCTGCCTGGAGGAAGCGCGCCGGATCGACCGGCTCGTCATGGAAGCGAACCTCATAGTGGAGATGCGGACCGGTGGAGCGGCCGGTACTACCAGCACGGCCGATCAAGTCGCCACGCGAAACGGTCTGGCCCTCCGATACGAGAATGTCGGACAAATGGGCGTAGCGGGTGACGACGCCTTCGCCATGGTCGATCTCCACCATCTTGCCGTAGCCGCCGCGCCGGCCTGCGCCGATGACCGTGCCGCTGCCGGCAGCTTCGATCGATTCACCTTTGGCGACGCGGAAATCGATGCCCGCATGGAAGGCAGCGCGCCGAAAGAACGGATCGCGCCGCGTGCCGTAACGGCTGGTGATGGGATGGCCTTCTGCCGGGTTGCCGAGCGGCATGCGCGCTGCATGGTCGCGGATCATGTCCAAACGATTCAGAGCGAGGTCGAGCTCGTCGAGCGTCGCGTCGAATGCGCCGCCGCCACGCCGGGGCAGATAGGGGCCACCCATGGCCGTTTCATCGTTCAACGGAACATCGAGGCCCGTGTTGCGCAGGATGCCGGCAATCGCTTCGGCGGTGCCCGAAGCGTTGGCCGCCAGGGCACGCACCTTCTGCATCTGTTCCGTTTCAAGATCGTCCAGGGAGGAGCGCAATTCGAGGAACAGCCGGTCGGAGCGATCCGCCTGGCTGCGCGCCGTCGGAGCATAGGCACTCACCCTGCTGCTTGGCGGAGTGGTTGCCGTGGTCGTGCTGTCGGTGATCATGGCGATCGCATCGAGCGCATCGCCCGATCCGGAAAGGGCAGCGCGGCGTGCCGGACCGTCAGGACGCGGGGTCGGCAAGGGCGCTTCGATCTCGGGCGCAACGGCATCGCCCGCGCGCTCCAGGATCGCATCGAGCCGGCCATGGCGCGAGGAAAGCGCCGCCTGGTGCGCCATCAGCTTCTCGACCTGGTCTTCCATCATGCGCTGATCCAGCATCTGGCGGCTGGTGACACGATCGACCTGGGCACGCAACGCCGCGATGCGGTCTTCATAGACGTGCTGGATGCGGGCCTGGCGCGCAACGGAGGCGCCGATCAGATCGTCGCGGAGAATGAGATAGGTGGTCGCAACGAAGTAGCCGCCAAGCAGAAGCGCGGCAGCGCAGCCAGCGAGGCCCACGACCCAGGGACGGATCGTCATGTGGCGAATGCGTTCGCCGCTTGCGAGAATGAGCGTGTGCTCCGTCTTGCGCCGACCGAACGCTGAAACTTTTTGCGATTGCGCCAAGGTGCTGCCTCTGCCGCTGCCAGACCAATGACGGCTATTAGACAATGTTAAGGTTAACACCCCCTTTCCGGCGGGGCAGTTTGGCCGGATGGTGTTTCAGGACATGCTGGTCGCGGTCAAAGCCCGATAGAACGAGGGCGAGAGCCCGGCTTCGGCTCGGGCCAGATCGTTGAATGGTGGTTTCAGCGGGCCGCGGAAATTCGCGCGCACCAATGCCTGGAAGGTCGCAGTCGGGTCACGGCCCTGGCGCTGGCAGAGGAAGCGGAACCATTTCGCGCCGACAGCCACGTGGGTCTTCTCGTCTTCATAGATGATGTCGAGGATGGCAGCGCTTTCCATGTCTCCTGACTTGCGCATCTTGGCTTGGAGAGCGGGCGTCACGTCGAGCCCGCGCGCTTCCAGGATGAGCGGCACGACGGCAAGCCTTGCAGTCAGGTCGTTGCGCGTGTCGTGCGCCGCCTGCCAAAGGCCATCATGGGCGGGCAGATCGCCATAGTCCGCACCGAGCGCGCGAAGACGATCGCGTATTAGATTGAAATGCTTGGCTTCTTCAAAGGCGACCCGCATCCAGCCGTCGAAGAAGCTCTGCGGCATGCGGGCGCCGGCGAAGCGGGCCACGATATCGAGCGCAAGATCGATCGCGTTGAGCTCGATATGGGCAATCGCATGCAGAAGCGCGATGCGGCCACGCTCCGAGTTGAGCGAGCGCCTCTTGACCTTCGTCGGCGGCACAAGTTCGGGCCGATCCGGGCGGCCCGGCCGATCGGGTACGCCAAGATCGAGCGGGCTTGAGAGCGACAGGCGACGCTGATGCCAGCGCCGCGCCGTTTCCTGAGTCAGCCAGGTTTTCTCGTCGAGATCGGCTGCTGCGATCGCGCGGGCAGCGCCGTCGCGAAGCGATCTTGCCGCATAATCTTCTTTCGAAGCAGGAGCATGCGTCGCCCGACTGATGTCTTGAGTCACCTGCCTAGAGATCCTTGGCGGCAGCCAGGACCTCTTCGGCGTGACCCGGCACCTTCACCTTCGGCCAAATGCGGGCGATCTTGCCGTCGCGATCGATCAAAAGCGTGGTGCGCTCTACGCCCATGTACTTCTTGCCGTACATGCTCTTTTCCTGCCAGACGCCATAGGCTTCGAGCGTCGACTTGTCCTCGTCGGCAGCAAGAATCACATCCAGGCTGTGCTTGTCGCGGAACTTGTCGTGCTTCTTCACCGGGTCGGGCGACATGCCGATGACGACCGTGTCGGCATCCGCAAAATCCTGCTTCAAGGCAGTGAAGGCGATGGCCTCGGTGGTGCAGCCGCTCGTGTCATCCTTCGGATAGAAATAGAGCACGACCTTTTTTCCGCCGAATTCGGAGAGCGAAACGTCGCCGCCGCCATCGCGCGGCAATGTGAATGCGGGGGCCTGCATGCCTTCGGACAATTCGCTCATCGATGGTCTCCAATGCTGAAAGGGGGCGTGATGGACGCGATATATGGTCAAACCGCCTGCCGTCCAGCCGCTTCGATTTGGATGGTGCCGCACTTCGCGTCGAAAGCGTTTCCCCGAAGCGGCATTTTCGGCCACATTGCAGGGAACGCCGGTGCCAATCGGCGTGGTTTGGGTTCAACGGGGCTGACAGGAACGAGCGGATCGGCAACACAGAGCGCATGAACCCATCACCGAACACGGCATCCGTGGATGCGGCGGAAAAAAAGGCAAAACGCAGCCGGGCCAGGCGTCTGATGCGCTTTTCCCTGCTCGTGAGCGGCGTTTTGACGGGCATTCTGCTCGCCGTTTTCGCAGGTCTGCAGTTCGGCGCCTTTGATTCGCTCTTCGCCGGTCGGGCCCAATCGGCGCTCGCCACGATCGCAGGTCCCGAAACCATCGTGGAGGTCGACCGTGCCTCGGTGCGCGTCGGCCGGGACGGGCGCATCGCGATCGAGGCCGATACGGTGTCGGTGCAGCGGTCGCCCCTGGCACTTCGTGAGCCGGCAGCCAGCGGGGCGCGAGACGATGCGTTCGGCGAGGCGCTGTCGTCCGTCGAGGCCGTGCGGCTGTTGCTCGATCCGATGCCGCTTCTGCGCGGCGAAATCAAAGTGGTCGAGGTAGAGATTTCTGGGGTCGTGCTCGACGCGACGATGCTTGCCGGTGGGCCGGCGACGGACTGGAGCGCGCTGCGGGTCGATTCGCTGGAGCCGCTGACGGAAAGCGCGTTCGCGGCACTGGACCGGGCTCTCCAGCTGCTCCAGCGCAGCCGCACACGGTCGATTCTGCTGACCAATGCCGAATTGGCGAATACCGGGGCTGCCGACGCTCCGCGGATCGAGGAACTGCAGCTCGCGTTGTCCGATCGGGAAAACGTGACGCTCAGCGGGTCGTTCATGATCGGAGGGCAGACGATCGCGCTTGACGGACAGGCGCTGCGCCACGAGCGGGCCGATACGCTCGAACAGATTCTCGTGCGACTCACCGGCCTGCACACTTTCGGCAACGAGGCCTTCACGAACAGTCTGGACGATGAGCCGATCGAGCGGCAGCGGCAACGGTTCGGCGTCGAAAGCGAGACGGACATCTCGCTCAGTGCGCGACGGACACCAAAGCCCGACCAGCCGATGTTGAAGGCCCAGGTGTCGTTCAGCGAGGGCGACCTCACGCTTGGCGGGATCGTTTCGCCGCTGCGGGAGAGCCGTCTGGGGCTCGGTTACTTCAAGGAACAGGGCAAGATCGAGGTGCTGCCGTCGCGCATGACTGTCGCAGATACGACCATCCCGTTCAGTGGCGGGCTCGTCGATCTGTCTCGGCTCGGCGACGACGCCGCTGCGGGGATCGCGGCGGAGCTCGTCGTGGATCAGGCGATGTTCGACCCGACGGATACCGAGTTTGAAGCGCTTGCCGTGGACGGGAAAATCTCCGCCCGATTTCTCGGGGCAGACAGGAAGCTGATCTTCGACGAGATCGCGCTCGATACGGGACCGGGGACGGTCGTCGCCTCTGCCGCCATTGAATTTGGCGCGTCCTCACCCGCGATCAGCCTCGCCGGTGCGTTCGATCAGCTGGACACGGCTTCTCTCAAGCAGCTCTGGCCTCACTGGGTGGCGGTGCGTCCGCGCCAATGGGTGATCGACAATGTGGTCGGCGGCATCGGCTCCAATGGGCAGATTAGGCTCTATATCCCGGCTGGGCGCATGGCCGAGCAACCCGGGCGTCTGGACCTGGACGAAAACCAGCTGCAGATCTCCATGCGGGTCAGCGGACCCCGGGTGCATGTGGCGGGTGATATTCCGCCGCTGCGCGACACGCAGGCGAACGTCGTCTTTCGAGGGCGAGCCCTCGAAGTCGATATCGAAGCGGCCACCGCCTATTTTCCCTCGGGTCGGACGGTTGCTGTCGAGAACGGCACATTCGCGATCAGACGCACCGATCTTCGTCCGTTGATGGCGGATATGGATCTGCAGCTCGCCGGCGGCGCCGACGCCATGGCCGAGCTGATCTCCTATCGGCCGATCGCCGTTCTCGACCGGGTCGGCTATCAGCCCGAGGATCTCAGCGGTTCCATCGACGCTCATGTACAAGCGCGTTTCGGCCTGATCCGCGATCAGGACCCGCCTGTGCCCGCCTATGACGTGAAAATGGCGCTGACCGATGTTGCCGTCTCAAAACCCGTGGAAGGGCGCATGCTCTCGGCGGTGAACGGCAATCTGTCGGTCGACCCGCAAAAGGCGGTGCTCGAAGGAAAGGCCACGATCGACGGTGCGCCGCTCGACATCACTGTGACCCGTCCACTTGATCCCGAAGCGGGTGTCACTGCAGCCCGCAAGATCAGTGGCACTATCGGCGACCGTGAACGGGCAGACCTGCTGCCGGGCCTTTCCGGTCTTCTCGCTGGGCCAATCACTTTGACCATGGAGCAGACCGGACCGGGCGAGGACAAGGTCGAGATCGATCTCTCAGGCGCGACGCTGATTCCGCCCGCAATCGGCTGGCGGAAGGAACCCGGCACGCGGGCATCGGTGAGTCTGACAATGCGCGCCCGCGACGACGGTCTCGATCTGAACGACATCGTGCTAACGGGCGACGGCATCGCTGCCAGGGGCTCTGCACGCCTGACCGCCGGACAGTTGGCCACACTGGATCTATCCAATGTACGGCTTTCGACCAGCGACGACTTCGACATTTCCATTGCAAAGGCCAGCGGTGGCGCATTCGACATCGATGTTCGGGGCCGATCCTTCGATGCGCGGCCGTTGATCCGCAAGCTGCGGGCTGGCTCCGAAGGTGGAAGCGGTGCTGGCGGTGGCGGGTCGCAACAGGTCTCTGTTTCTGCCGATGTCGCACAGGTGCTCGGTTTCGACGGGGAAGTGCTGTCCGGCGTATCGGTGCGCTATTCCGGCCGAGGAAGCCGCCCGATCGGGGTGGACCTGAAAGCCGTGACAGGAAGCGGCGAGGCGGCAGTGCTGACCTTTGCCGAGACAGATGGCATCGGACAAGCAAATCTGACGGCGGGCGATGCCGGCGCGCTTGCGCGCTTTGCCGATCTCTACCGGCGGGTCTCGGCCGGGCGCATCGAGGTGGCGCTGCAACGGTCCGGTGACGGACCTTTCCGTGGCAATGTGCGGATCGCGGATTTCGCAGTCATCAACGAGAATCACCTGAAAGAGCTGGTGACAGCACGCGCTTCCGGCGCGCCGGGGAGAGTCAGCGACGCGATCCAGAGTTCGGTCGACGTCAATTCCATGCGATTCGAGCGTGGCTACACGGATATCGAGATCACCAACGGAACCGTGGGCGTCGCAAACGGTGTGCTGCGCGGCCAAGAGATCGGACTGTCGTTCCAGGGCGTCGTCAGGGATGCAGGCGGCAACATGGCCGTGACCGGCACGTTCATGCCGGCCTATGGCCTCAACCGGCTTTTTGCGGAAATACCGCTGTTCGGCGCGTTGCTCGGCAACGGGCGAGACCGGGGCTTGATCGGGATCACGTTCCGCCTGGACGGGCAGGTGAGTGCGCCGCAACTGACGGTCAACCCGATCTCGGCGATCGCGCCGGGCGTGTTCCGGCAGATCTTCGAGTTTTGAGGCTGGCGGACATTTTGGCCCCAAACTGGCGCAGCGATCTCCGCTGCGCCCAGAAGCTCAGGATGCCTGCAGATGCCGGTGCGCCGCATAGAGCGCAATGGCTGCGGCGTTGGAGACGTTGAGCGACTTGATGGCACCCGGCATGTCGAGGCGCACCAGGCCGTCGACTGTCTCGCGCGTCTTCTGGCGCAGGCCTTTGCCTTCTGCCCCCAGCACGAGAGCGATCCGCTCGCCGACGAGCTTGGCTTCCAGCGGACCGTCGGCTTCCGAATCGAGGCCGAGCGTCAGGAAGCCGAGCGCCTGCAGTTCGCCGATCGCGTCGGCCAGATTCGTGATCTGGATATAGGGGATCAGTTCCAGCGCGCCGGATGCTGATTTGGCCATGACGCCGGATTCGGTCGGGCTGTGACGCTGGGTGGTGATGACCGCGCCGGCCCCGAATGCAACGGCGCTGCGCATGATGGCGCCGACATTGTGCGGGTCCGTCACCTGGTCGAGAACCAGCAGAAGCGGGCTGTCCTTGAGATCGGCAAGGCGTCGCAAGGGCAGGGCATTCGCTTCGACGACGACGCCCTGGTGGATCGCATCGTCGCCGAGCAGATCGTCGATGGCGCCGGGAGCGACCATCTCGACCGGGAAGGGCAGGCTTGCCGTGTCCTCCACTTCGAGACGGGCGAGCGCGTTGCGCGTGACCCGCATGGACAGGATCGTGCGGGCAGGATTGTCGAGCGCGGCGCGCACCGTGTGCAGGCCGTACAGATAGACGCGGTCGGGCGGCAGCGGTGGGCCCGCGCCCTCCTTGCGCTTGCGCGGCGCATCACGCTTCTGGCCGCCATCATCCGCTTTGGTGTCGCGGTAGGCCCGGCGCAGGCGCGCATAGTGACTGTCTTTGGGTGAGCCCGCATCGCGCGGCCCACCTCCGCTTCCGCCGGCTGCGCCGGTTGTTTTCTTTGAGGTCATGGATCGGCTTATAGACGGCGCCGAGGTGGCCGCAAAGCCTTTCGCCGATGCTGTTTGAGGCGCGCCTGCCCGTATCGCATTAATTTCGCGGGGATCGGTTGACAGCTATCGGCCCGACCGGCATAACCCGCCCCGGTTCGACGGAGCTTGCCCAGGGCAGCGATCGTCGCTCCAACGGCCACCCGCCAAGCGGGGCGCCGGCGAAGTTTGGAGAGGTGCCTGAGCGGTTAAAAGGGGCGGACTGTAAATCCGTTGGCTTAGCCTACGCTGGTTCGAATCCAGCCCTCTCCACCACTTCGCCTGATGACTGCCCGCGGGTATAGCTCAATGGTAGAGCAGCAGCCTTCCAAGCTGAATATGCGGGTTCGATTCCCGCTACCCGCTCCAGCCGGTCTCGCAGAAACCCCGAAAATGGGGGCTTTTGGCCTGTCGGAAGCGTCGTTGCGCTGACGCTTGGTATACTTTTGTGCACACTGTGCGATGTGCAGGTGCGCGATGAGACACTCCCAGAAGGTCGATCCAGACCGTTTCCTGGTCCAGCAAAGCGGCATCTATTACTACTGGCGGCGGGTGCCAGCGAGATTCCTCCCACTCGACGGACGCACGGCGTCGGGCTTGATTCGGGCTTCGCTGAAGACCGATGACCTCGCCGAGGCGCGGGCCAAACGAGACGCGTTGGAAGCTGCAGATCAGGACTATTGGGTTGCGACGCCCCTTCGCTGCACGTGGCCGATGTCGGCGTCTCGGTCGACGTGGCGAGGGAGGCCGCGTCTAGCATCCTTCTCAGAAACGACCTGGACGTGCTGGTGAAGGGCGTGCGCGAAGGGCGGCGGACCTTCGCCAATATCATGAAATACGTGATGATGGGGACGAGCTCGAACTTCGGGAACATGTTCTCCATGGCGGGCGGTGTGTCCTGCGGTTTCTACCCATGCTTCCCGTGCAGATATTGCTGAACAACCTACTCTACGACCTCTCGGAGCTTCCCATACCGCTCGAAACGGTCGATCGGTGGCGGCCGCCGCTTTGCTTCCCTTCACGTCTGCCGGCGTCTGGCTTGGCTTCCAACCGCCGCCGCCACTGCTTCTCGTTGCGCTTGGTGGGATGACGGCGGCCTATCTGGACCTTGTCGAGTTCGTGAAACGCCGGTTCTATGGCTGCCATGGTCTCCAGGCGACTCGGCGCTCTGCATCCCGGCCCTGGGCTGACCGGGCTTGACCGGGCTTGCATGCAAACGGACCTAAAACCCTTTTGCGAAAACATTCCTCGCAATGCTCCGATGGCGAGGGCCACACTGCGCTCCAACTATACGGGCCGACGAGCATAAAACGCCTTGCTGGGCGTGGCTCCGCCAAGACGTAGCAGGGGCGATAGAACCGAAGCGCTGCGCTTCCGGCCTTCGCAACCGTGGTATCAGAATTCTTACCTGAACGGCGAAAGTCGCTGTGCATTCCTGAGAGATTCGATGGCCTAATTGACGCAGATCAATGCCGGGTATTGAGGCTGCGATACTCGAGGTGGTTTCAGCCTGCTTGTTCAGAAGGTGAAGCCTATGGCGGATCGCTTGTTCGACAGACCTCTGTCCGTGCGCCACAACGAAAGCGTCACGGTCCAGATATGCAGTGTCCGGGACGCGCTCGATTTTCTCGAAGAAAAGATATTGGGCCGTCAGGATCGGGGATACGAGGTCCTTGTGCAGGATTGTCACGACGTCCTGGAATACAGAAAGCCAATCCGAGCGCTGTATGATGCCTTCCTCCGTCTGGCACTCCACGAAGATCTTCTCGTCGATCCCGCGTCGACAATCCTCTGGATGAGAGGAAAAAGGCGAGGGCGGGGATCCTCATCGCCCTAGCGTCGCCGTCAACGGGTTCTTCCGTCCTCGCGGCATGCGTCGGCGGGCGCCGTCAGGAACCCGCGACTTGACGAACGACAACGCGGCGACGCGCGTTTGATGGCACCATGCACCCTTGGACAGGCAAGGAGAGCACCCATGCGATGGATTGTGATCGCTGTGGCAGCCATGACGCTGTCGGCTTGCACGACTGAGGCAGCGCGGCACTACCAGGATTTGCCGGGCTACGCATACCGCACGGATCTGGCATGCAAGCGCACCGAAGCGCCATCCGAATTCGACGAGCGGTGCGATTGCCCGCGCCTGGGATTTGAAGGGTTCGATCCGCGCACCGCTTGCGCCATCAACTGACGCAATGGCTTGCGCCCATAAGAACTGACTTCGATCAATGAGTGGGATGGCGGTTCGCGCAATGGTAGCGGTTCGTTGGAGCTGCCGCCGTGACCGAGGAAGTCATCCGGGTCGAGAAGCTGACCAAGATCTACCGCTCGGGCGAAGTCGACGTGTCGGCACTCAGCGGCGTGGACCTGTCGCTTGAGCGCGGCGAAATCGCCGTCATGCTGGGACCATCGGGAAGTGGCAAATCCACCTTGCTCAACCTTATCGGCGGTCTGGACAGGGCGACCTCAGGCCGTATCTGGTTCAATGGGACTGAACTCACGGAGGCGAGCGATCGGGCGCTGACGCGCTACCGCCGCGAGCACCTCGGCTTTGTCTTCCAGTTCTACAATCTCATCCCGAGCCTGAGCGCCTTGGAAAATGTCGCGCTCGTCACAGAGATCGCCCCGGAGCCCATGGCGCCGGACGAGGCGTTGGCGATGGTCGGCCTGAAAGACAGGATGCACCATTTCCCGGCGCAACTCTCCGGCGGCGAGCAGCAACGCGTCGCGATTGCGCGAGCCATCGCCAAGCGTCCGGAACTCATGCTTTGCGACGAGCCGACCGGGGCCCTCGATTCCAAGACCGGGATCATCGTTCTCGAGGCGCTGACCCGGATCAATCGCGACATCGGAACGACGATCGCGATTATCACCCACAACGCCGTGATCCGTGCGGTCGCCGATCAGGTCTTCACTTTCAAGGACGGGAGGATCGCTGACCATCAGCGCAACGCAAGCCGCCTGGAAGTGTCGCAGGTGAGTTGGTAGATGGCAGTGCTCGACCGCAAGCTCGTCCGCGATCTACGGCGCATGTGGATACAGGTGCTTGCCGTTGCGCTGGTGATGGCGTGCGGGGTCGCGACCATCGTTCTCTCGATCGGCGCCTATCGCTCGCTGGAGGAAACGCGAAGCGCCTTTTACGATCGCTACCGCTTCGCCACCGTCTTCGCCCATGCCACGAGGGCACCGCTCTCGCTGAAGGCCGACTTCGCAGGTCTGGACGGCGTCGCGGCGCTGGACCTGCGGATTTCAAGAACCGCCATTCTCGACATGGAAGGGATGCGAGAGCCGGCCTCCGCGACCGTTCTCTCGCTGCCGGCGAGCGTCGAAGGGCCGGTCAACCGGCTTTATTTGCGTGCCGGGCGGTGGCCTGAGGCGGAAAGCGACGAGGCCGCCGTGCTCGCGAGCTTCGCCGAAGCGCACGCGCTCGTGCCCGGCAGCCACTTCGCTGCGATCCTCAATGGCCGCAAGCGGCGGCTGACCGTGACGGCGATCGTCCTGTCGCCGGAATTTGTCTATGCGCTCGGTCCGGGAGACATGGTGCCGGAAGCCCGTCGCTTCGGCGTCATCTACTTGCCGCGGGACGATCTCGAAGGGCTCTTCGGCATGCAAGGGGCGTTCAATGATCTCGTTCTGCGCACCCAGCGCAACGCCCAGCTGCCAGAGATCATCGACCGCATCGACGATCTGCTGGCGCCTTATGGCGGCACCGGCGGGATCGAGCGAAAGGATCAGACGTCGCACGCGTTCCTTGATAACGAACTGGTGCAACCGCGCCCATGGCGACCGTCATTCCGCCGGTGTTCCTCTTCGTATCGGCGTTTCTGGTCAACATGATCCTCGCGCGCCTCATCGCACTGGAGCGCGAGCAGATCGGGTTGATGAAGGCGGTCGGCTATGGAGCACCGGCCGTGGCCTGGCATTATGCCAAGATGACGCTTGCGATCGGTCTCGCCGGTATCGTCATCGGAGGTGTCGCCGGCACGCTCATGGGGCGTGGGCTGACCAGGCTCTACGGCGAGTTCTTTTCCTTTCCATTTCTCGTATTTCGCCAAAGCGCCGACTTGTACGTCGTCTCGGCTGCCGTGAGCGGCGTTGCCGCCCTTGGCGGTGGCGCGCAGGCAATTTGGAGCGTGCTGAGACTGCCGCCTGCGGTGGCGATGCAGCCCCCGGCACCCACGGTCTATCGCCGGGTGATCGGCGGGCGCCTAAGCCGGATGATGTCGCAACTCGCCCTGATGGCGCTGCGCCATCTGTTGCGCTGGCCGCTGCGGTCGGGCCTCACCACGCTCGGCACGTCGTTCGCCACCGCCTTGCTGGTGACGGCGCTATTCTCGTTCGATTCCGTGGCGAATATGGTCGAAAACGTCTTCTTCCGCACCGAAAGGCAGGATGCGACGCTGATCTATTCGGGCGAGCGGACAGGCACATCGGCAGGGGAAGTGGCGCGTCTGCCCGGTGTCTTGAGGGTGGAGAGCTTCCGCGCGGCGCCTGTCACGCTGACCAATGGACACCGCCAGCGCAGGCTGCTCATCGCAACGGTCGCCCCGGATGCCGATCTGGTGCGTGTGCTCGATCGTGATCTTAATCCCGTGGTGCCGCCGCCCACGGGACTGACCCTTTCCGAACGCGTCGCCTCCATCCTGCATCTGTCAGTCGGCGACCTCGTCCAAGCCGATTTCCTGGAGTATCCAGGACGCACGGTCGCGCTCCCCGTGGTCTCGGTGGTACAAAGCTATGTCGGACTGGCCGTGTTCATGGCGCCCGACGCCCTCGACCGTACCATCGGCATGGGCCCCCGAAGAACCGGCGCGCGCGTCGCGCTTGATCACACGCGGCTCGGTGATTTTTATGCCGCGGTCAAATCGACGCCCGCCATCGGATCGGTGGCGCTGCAGATCGAGGCGCGCCGCAAGTTCAAGGAAACCATCGAACGCAACATCGCCATCATGACGACGGTCTATGTCAGCCTTGCGGTGATCATCACGTTCGGCGTGGTCTACAACTCCGCGCGCATTCATCTGTCGGAACGCGCGCGTGATCTCGCCAGCCTCAAGGTGCTGGGCTTCACCAATGGCGAGGTGTCGACCGTGCTTCTGCTCGAGCTCGCCATCATCGTTCTCCTGGCGCAGCCACTCGGCTGGGCGCTGGGATCGGGCTTCGCCTGGAGCGTCGTGCGCGGCTTCGAAAGCGATCTTTTCCGCATCCCCTTTGTCATCGACCGATCGACCTTCGCCATCGCGAGCCTCGTGGTGCTGCTGATCGCTGCTCTTTCGGCACTGGTGGTCCGGCTGCGCATCGACAGGCTGGATCTGGTCCGCGTTCTGAAGACGAGGGATTGAGCGATGCGCAAACGCTGGCCGACACGGATCGTCTATGGGCTTGTCGGGCTCGGTCTTGCCGGTGCCGCATGGTGGGCGCTTCGCGAGCAGCCGGTGCAGGTGGATGTCGCCATCGTCAGGCAGGGCCCAATGGAAGTGCTGGTTCGCGAGGAGGGCGTCACGCGCGTGCGCGATGTGTATACCGTCTCTGCGCCCATCGCAGGTCACCTTGCCCGCGCGACGCTCCAAGAGGGCGATCGTGTGGAAGCGGGCAAGACGGTCGTGGCTGCGATCCATCCTCTCGATCCGCCGCTCATCGACCTTCGGTCCGAAGCCGAACTGCGATCGGCCCGCGAGGCAGCGATTTCCGCCGTTCGAATCGCGGAGGGCGATCTGCGGCGCGCAGAAACGGCGCTGAAGCTCGCCGAAGACGAAGAGGCAAGGGCGCTGAAGCTCTTCCGGCCCGGTGTCATTTCCGAAAGCGCACTGGAGCGCTTCACCAACGAAGTCGCGCTCGAAAAGGCGGCGGTAGAGGCTGCGCAGGCGATGGTTGCCTTGCGTCGTGCGGAATTGTCGAGCGCCGAGGCACGCCTCACGCAACCGACAGCCACGCGAGCAGACGAGGGGTGTTGCATGGAGCTGCGCGCACCCGTGTCGGGAACGGTGCTGGCCATCCATGCCCGAAGCGAGCAGGCAGTCACGCCAGGGGCGCCGATCCTGGATGCCGGCGACACCGCCAATCTCGAAATCGTCGTCGATCTCCTGACAGATGACGCGGTGCGTATCAAAGCTGGCACCAGGGCCCGCATCGTCGGTTGGGGAGGGCAGGAACACCTGCCCGCTGCGGTGCGGCGGGTCGATCCGGCCGCTTTCACCAAGGTGTCCGCGCTAGGCATCGAGGAACAGCGGGTTCATGCGATCCTAGATCTTGAGCGACCGGAGCCCCGTCTCGGACACGGCTTTCGCGTCGTCGCCGAGATCGTGGCCTGGGAGTGTCCGCGATGCCTTCTGCTCCCCATCAGCGCGCTCTTCCGCGTCGGCGACCACTGGCAGGTCTTCCGCCTCGCGGACGGCAGGGCGCAAGCAGCCGATGTTACCGTCGGCCGCATGAACGAAGAGGTCGGCGAGGTGATTGGCGGACTTCAGGCAGGTGACGAAATCGTGCTTCATCCGACCGATGCGCTCTATGACGGACGAATGGTCGAGATGCGCGATTAAGCGTTCCTTCTCGGCGGCCGTTGATTGAGATCAAGGCAGAACGGTTCGACTGACGACAAGGTGGTCACGTTTAAGGGACGCCTATGCCGCGCAAAGTCCTCATCATCGTCGGTCACCCCGACCCCAATCCCCAGCGGTTCTGTCGCGCGCTGGCTCAGTACTACGCTGAGGGTGCGCGAAGCTGCGGACATCTTGTCCGGGTAATCGATATCGCAGCGTTGGATTTTCCGCTGCTGCGCTCCGCGGCAGAGTTTGAAGCCTCTTCTCCGCCGCCGACCCTGGTGGACGCCGCTCGGGCAATCCAGGACGCCGACCACCTCGTCTTCATCTTTCCCCTCTGGCTCGGTACCATGCCAGCGCTGCTGAAGGGCTTCCTCGAACAGGTGATGCGGCCAGGATTGGCCTTCGCCTATCCTGAGAAAGGCAAGCCGGGCTTCGCAAAGACCTTGCTCGACGGCCGCAGTGCCCGGGTGGTGGTGACGATGGGGATGCCAGCGCTCTTCTACCGCTTTTGGTATCTCGGCCACGGCATTGCCGGCTTCAGGCGCAACGTGCTCAGCTTCGTCGGGATCAAGCCCGTACGGGAGTCGTTGTTCGGCATGGTAGACGGCGTGAGTGTCCAGAAGCGCAAATCCTGGTTGGTCGCAATGAGGAAGATGGGCGAAACGGCCAGCTGAAGGAAAACCGCTTGTGGTCGAATTGCTTCACTATTCCAGTCTTCGATCTGGAACGTTTCCGGACGGTTGGCCCAAATCTCCAACGATTTCCTGAGCTTAATGAGCTTAACAATCGAGACCGGAACGCTGCCGAACCTGAGAGTGCACTATCTCAAACCTGACCTGTGGCCTGTCGCTCCGATCTCCACCCGTGCCCGCGGATGGTTTGAAGGGCTGCCCGATCTTACGAAGCGGTGCCAGCGGCGGTCGAAACAGATGTTCGCGGGGGGCAACAAATTGACTCTTGCGGCGCGGAGCCAGGGCCTGCGGATGTAATATGTCTGGCCGCTTGCGGTGTCCGGCTTTAGCGCCGGGCTGCCGGCGACACGAAGGTCGTACGCGGTATGTTGGCCGGTCGCCCGACGGGCTGACCGATGCGTCAGGCCAGGGTGATGCGGTCCTCAACGGCCGTCACGCCCGGCGCCGACCATGCGGCGCGTTCAGCGGCCTGCCGGTCGGTCCACACTTTCACATGGCCCTCCAGCGTCACTCTTCCGTCGTGAACGTCGACCCGGATCGTTTGGGCCTCCAGTTCGGCATCGCGCTTGAAGACATCCTCGATGCGCTTCTTGATGTCGGTCGCCTCCGCCCGTGGCTTTCCCGCGACCGCGGCGCGGTCGGCCTGCGGTCGAGCGCCGTCGAAGCGATTCTTCAAAGCAGCCTAAAAAACCGGCGCTCATGCGCCGTCTGCGACGTACCGGCCATTGACGCGCGTCAAGGCGGTCGAAACTGGCTGTGAGATGCTTCTCGAAGTTGCAGGCGCAAAGTCGGAGCGTGTCGTGAAACAACTTCCATGGATAAGCGCGAGCGGGGCGCTGCTTTGCCTGGGTCTGCTTGTGGCTGGGGCCGCGCACGCCCAGGAGGGTCCCATCGATGTCGGAGGTGACAGGTTCATTTCGATGTCGTCGGTGGACACAAGCGCCGGCAGCACGCGCGACATGTTCGCTGCCGGATTTTCGACGCGGGTGAGCGCCCGCGTGGAAGGCGACCTCCATGCGATCGGCTTTGATGTGGAACTGGATGGCCCGGTGGGCGCCGACCTCTATGCGGCCGGATTTTCGGTCGAGATCGACGCCCCGGTCGGCTCCGACCTGACCGCTTCGGCGGGTGATCTGGAATTGAGATCGGGCGCTGAAGTCGAGGGAAACGCCCGCATAACGGCTGGCTCGGCGCGGTTGGACGGCCCGATCGCGGGGAGTTTGATGGCAACCGCCGGATCGCTGCAACTGAACGGCACGATCGCCGGCGATGCGCACCTGGCCGCAGGAGCCATAGCCTTTGGCAAGGAGGCACGGATCGGCGGCACATTGACCTATTCCGCGCCCAAGCCGATCGACATCCCGTCGAGCGTGGTACCCTCCGAGCGGGTGCGCTATGAAAAACTTTTGCCAGGCATGATGGACGAGATGCGGAGCCGTCTCCACGAGCCTTTTCGCGAGATCTGGCCATCGATCCTCAGCGTTCTCGCCTTTTTCGTGCTGACGATCGCGTTCTTGGTTCTCGTCGCGGCGATTGCCCATGCATTCGCGCCGCGCACCACCGACACACTCCGTGCTCAGACGGTACGCCACCCGTTTCGTTCGATCCTTCTCGGGGGCCTCGGCCTTTCTATGCTGATCGGCCTCATCCCGGTCAGCGCAATGACGCTGGTCGGTATTCCCTTGATCCCGATCGTGGTCCTGTCGATCCTGGTGGTGTGGGTGGTCGGCTATCTGCTGGGCGTCCACGCGCTGACCTGGAGCATCGCTCACGCCTTCTCGTCGGCGCCGACTCGGCCACTGGGCCAGCTTTTCCGGCTGACGATCGGCCTGATCTGTTTGGCGCTCCTCAATTTCATCCCATTTCTCGGATGGCTCGCCAATCTGACCGTCATCTTCCTTGGGCTCGGCGCCCTCATGCAATATGGCGCGGAGCGGGTAAGCCGCGCGCCAAGCGAGACTGCGCCAGGTGAGCCAACCTGACGGCCACCGATGTCATTGGGCATCGGAAAAAGTGCAGCGCAAGCGACGAGCTTTGACGGCGATCAATGCCGCTTTCCGTGCGTTCGCAGACAATCTCACCATCAGCGGCGGATATCCGCCGCGTCACGATATTGGAGACGAGTATCATGGCTGAAGCCGCTACAAAAATGCCTGTCAAAACCGAAAAGACTTCGGTTCCCTCCAATGAAAACGACTGGATGCCCTTCGACAGCCTGCGCCGCGAGATCGACCGGCTGTTCGAGGACTTCAGGCCGTTCGGATGGCCGTTGCCGACGCGCCGCTCCTCCTTCGCCATGGACATTCCAAGGGCGACGGATGGCTGGTCGATGAACCCGGCCTTCGATTTCGTCGAGAAGAATGCGGTATACGAGATCACGGCGGAATTGCCGGGCATCGATGAAAAGAACATCGAGATCAAGCTCAGCAACCACCTGCTCACCATACGAGGTGAGAAATCGGAATCGAAGGAAGAGAAGGACAAAGATTATTTCCTGTCCGAAAGGCGCTTCGGGTCGTTTCAACGCTCCTTCCGTGTTCCGGAGGGCGTCGATACCGACAGGATCGATGCGAATTTCTCCAAGGGCTTGCTGACACTTCATCTTCCCAAATCAGCCGAGGCACGAAACGCGGAGAAGAAGATTGAAGTCAGGGCCTCCTGATCGACAATCGATTGTTGGCTTTGCGGAGGAGTTCAGCGGAACGATCGCGCGTGACCTTCATCGTTCCGGGCTCGTCCGGGTGCACCTCAATCCTGAAGCCGATCTTTCGGCACATGGCGAGCATTTGGTCATTGTCGGAAAGGAGGCCCTCGATCCGCCCCGTCTTCTCGGCGCGTGCATGGTCGATGAGATGGTGTCCTGTGGCGGGGGGATAGCGGACCGTGTCTCTTGGCGAATGAACCAGAGCCCCGGCAGCGTCGGAAGCCAAAGCGTGAAGCCTCGTGGAATGAGCGTTGCGGCAATTGCCGGCTCGAGATCGCTTCCCATGGAATGCAGCAGGCCTACGCAGGCGCCCTCGAAGAAGCCAAGCCCGAGAGGGACTGGTGAAAATGTCGCAGCGACGCTCGCGAGGCCGAAGCTAAGAATGCCGCTTCGAGGGCGAATGAGAGGCCAACGGCTCTTCCCGCGGCGAAAAGCGTCAGGACGTGGCAGCCAAATATCGCAGTCTGAAACAGAAAAGTCTCCGTCAGAAGCCGGACGTCTAGAAGCAGGCGACGATCCGCTTGGCTGATAATGGATTCGATCCGTGACCAAGGGCTGGCGCTGTCGGCTTCTGACCGCCATCCACCGCGGGCCAGCAGGATCGCTGCGGCAAGGGAAAGCACTGTAAGCGCGGTGACGAACAGAAGCATGAGGGACCGCCGAGATTGTTCCAAGTGACGGTCCAGCACCAGCAGGAAACTGAATGAGGCGACGGTTGCATAGGTTGCGTAGCAGGAGATTCCTTCGACCACCATGCAGCTGCTGACAAGTGATGGCGGAACCCTTCGCCGCTTCAGGCCATGCGCCACGAGGACGGTACCGGAGACTTGGCCTTCGATTTCCCGATGTTCACCAATCCGCCCAATCCCTGGGCTTGAGCCATGCTGCGCGAAATCAGAAGCCAGATGCCGAAGAAGATCAGCGTCGGTGCCACCCAGGACGCGAGAGTGGTCAACCAGTTGCTGTCGGAGCCGCCGGGCGACGTCGACACCGAGGCTTTCAAAGATCTCGGCTGCCGCCGGATCGACGCGTTGCGCCACAAAGCAATCGCGGCCGTTTATCGGGCTCCTGAACTGACCCTCGATCAGCGTTTCGGTGATGGTGACATTGACAATCTTGCCTTCTTTGGCGTCCTGAACAGCTTGCGAGTATGTGAGTTGCGCCACATCGCGCGAACCCAGCCAAGCCTGGAAGAGGAGGAGCAGCGCGAACGCGACGATGAAATATCCGAGGTTGAACGTCCACTTCCGATCCATATCGAGACCCGCCGCTTGCCCCGCGGCGAGGCTGGCCGCGACGTTCGCCATCAAGCAGAGGCGGGAGCGAACATGCATTGACCCTCGTCGATCGGAGACGCGATGTCATGGGCGATCCATCTCGGAACGGACCCATCCTTGCGCTTGTCGGACATCCGCATACCACGTCGACGCCCTGGCAAGAACAGCGGGATCGGACCGTGCGCGGACGAGATGTCGGCAAGACCAGGCGGGCTCGACGTGTTGCTCCCAGTGGGCCGAGCTATCGGCAGTGCAAGAGGTCGGAGGCGGGCATGGGTGCCGAAATGAAGCGGCCTTGGGAATGTCTGGCAGATGCGTCGAAGGGAAGTCACTCGGGCGATCCGATAAAGAGCAAGGAGCTACCCCATGAGCCGCCTATCGCATTCGGAAATTCACATGGTGCATCGCATCGGCTGGCTGCGGGCGGCCGTTCTGGGAGCCAATGACGGCCTTGTCTCGACGGCGAGCCTGGTCGTCGGTGTCGCCGCGGCGGGGTCTGGAAAGCCGGAGGTCTTGGTCGCCGGGCTCGCCGGCCTTGTGGCGGGTGCGATGTCTATGGCGGCAGGCGAGTATGTGTCTGTGAGTTCCCAGACCGATGCGGAGCAGGCCGATCTTGCACGAGAAACGCGCGAACTGGCGGAGATGCCCGAGGCGGAGCTCGAAGAGCTTACCCGGATCTATGTCGACCGGGGGCTCGATCGTGACTTGGCGGAAAAGGTGGCCACTCAGCTGACCGAGCGCGATGCGCTCGGAACGCATGCTCGCGACGAACTCGGTATTTCCGAAACCGTGACAGCCCGCCCGATCCAGGCGGCCCTGGTGTCGGCCCTCACATTCGCAACGGGTGCGGTCGTTCCGCTGATTGTCGTTCTATTGGTGCCGGCAACATCGATCGGTTTGTGGGTGGCGGTGTCGACGATCGTCGGTCTCGCGCTGCTTGGTGGTTTGGGTGCCTCCGCCGGCGGCGCAGGTGTCCTGTGGGGCGCTCTGAGGGTCACCCTTTGGGGCGCCCTCGCAATGGCTGCGACCGCCGCTGTCGGAGCCTTGTTCGGTGTCGCGGTGGGTTAGCGAGCCGAAGCTGCTAGGGTGGGAGAGATGTTGCCTCTGCGCCGCCGTCGGGTTTGCGCCGAACGATTCCATTCCCAGATTGCCCGAGAAGCCTCGCTTTTCGGTGTGTCTCTCATCTGTTTTGGATGCGCTTGATCGCTTACGAGCTGGGGCGCGGGTGCCGACCGGTCACGGCTTCATCGCCATATTTGACACGCATCAACGAAACGCGTGGACGGTCCTGCTAGTCCAACGCTGCGTCATCAGCCGATGACGTCTGTTCAGATCATGGAGTGAACCATGAGAGCGTTGAATGTCTTCACCTTGCTGCTGGTCATCCTGGGTAGCTTGAACTGGGGCCTGTTCGGATTGTTGCACATCGACCTGGTGGCTGACACCTTCGGCGGAGATTCCAACCTGTCGCGCCTGGTCTATGTCTTGATCGGCCTGGCCGCCATCTGGCAGCTGATCCCGCTGTTCAACAGCTTTGCCATGGACGAGGCAGCTGCCGAACGCGGCCATTCGATACGCTGAGGTCCAGGCTTAAGTTCAGGCGGACGTGAGCAAAAGAAACCGGCGGCGTGCTCTGCATAACGGCACACCTTAGGTTTGTGTTTGTATGAGCGGCGATGGCAGCCCAAGGTGCCATCGCCCCCGCCGACTGTTTCCACATCAGGATGACACATCATCCTCGCGTTGTTGGGACTCTGTTGGCCCTTTGCCGCATGAAATGGAATTCGAGCTGATGGTCGTCGCGCACGCCAGAGCATGACCATGCACTTTCCGCAGCCTCGCGGATTTGTTCCGGTCGAAGACGGAAATATCGTGCCAAGGCTTGATGGGACAGTCCGAGATCCGCCAGAGCGGAGATTGTCACGGCTGGGCAGGGGCCAAGCGCCGAATTCTGTGTTCGTGGGGTCATGCGATGGTCCTCACATCATTGTTCGTCAAGAGGATTGGGCTTGCAGGGCCAAACCCTGAGCAAGTGAGCCATCATCGTCATTGACCTGGATCAACCAAGAGCTCGGTAGAACCGCGTATGCTTGCGCATCATCAGGCCCACTGGAAGGTTCCATGGGCGAGGGAGACGTAACCTGGGGAACCAGAACCTGACCAGGGAGTATTAAGATGTCCAACGCATCCATTGGACTGCCCAAGCATTCCAAGACATCTGCGGCTGAATTGCCGCCTTTCATGATCGGCACCCAGAAATTCGCGGTCACGGCGATGCGGCTGCAGGCTCAGGCCTTAAAGGCCAGTGTGCGCTATCAGATCGAACTTCTGAGCTTCTTCAAGCATCGTTGCGAGAAGGATCTGAAACTGGTCGACGACCTGGTCGAAAGCGACGAGCTGACCGAGGCCTTCGACGTCATGAGCGCCTTCCTGCAAGGCGCCGCCGACGAATACGCGACCGAAGCGAGCCGCTTCGCGACGCTCGGGTCAAAGCTCGCTGCCGATACCGCAAAGCGGGTGCGCAAGGAAACCGATGGCGCAACTGAGGATTTTGCTGCCCGCACGATCAGCTAGCCGACATGGCGAGAAGCGTCGCGCGCGCCCGGCGTCGGCCATCGCCGCGTTCAAAAGATATGCATGCCGGCCGGCGGTCCGTCCGGCCGGTGGACTATCCCCAAGGGTCAGGCAATTCCGGCGGCGCGCTCGTCCATCTTCAGGGCTAACTCGTCGGGATCAACAGCGCCATCATCGGCCCCGCTGGTGGCAATGTCGGGACCGGCTTCGCCATCCCCATCGACATGGCGAAGCTAGTCATGCGCGAACTCATCGATCGGGGCGAGATCGAGCGCGGCCAGCTCGGAGTTACCATCCAGGACGTGACGCCGGACCTCGCGGAGGCTCTCGGTCTTGACCGGCCCGAGGGCGCGCTGGTCAACCAGGTGGCAGCCGGCTCTCCGGCGGAAACGGCCGGCATACGGGCCAGCGACGTCATCGTGGGCGTCGATGGGGAGCCGGTGGGCAGGGTGGCCGATCTCAAACTTCACATGGGGCTGGCCCGGATCGGCTCGCAACTGCAGAGCTACCTCGTCCGCAATGGTGATACAATGCAATTGACAGCCGAACTGACGAAGCCAGCCGATCAGCGACTGAGCGTTCCTGCCGACGTGCCGCTGCTGGCCGGCGTGGTGTTGGAGGCGACGGATACGGGTCCCTCCGATGCAGCAGGCGTGCGCGTTGCGGACATCGATCCTGATGGTCCCGCAGGTCGTGCCGGTCTCTCGGTCGGCGATGTCATCGTCAGCGTCGACCAGCAGCCCGTCGATGCGCCCAATGAGGTTCTGTCGATCGCGCGCTCCAGCCCGAATGCCTTGCTGCTGCAGGTCATGCGCGACAGCGGCATGATCTTCATCGCAATCGTCTGAGGGGCGCGGGGTCAGAAGTTCAGCTACTTGCTCAGAGATTGGAGGAAACGGTCATGAACATCGAAAAAGCGATGCACAAGGGAGCGACCTGGGTGTCACCGGACACGCCGATCACCGAGATCGCTGCGATGATGAAGAAGGACGACATTGGCGCGATACCCGTGGGCGAGAACGATCGGCTCATCGGCATGATCACCGACCGGGATCTCGTGCTGCGGGCGCTGCCGAACGGGCGCGATCCCGGCAAGTTGAAGGCGCGCGACGTGATGACCAAGGGCATCGTCTACTGCAAGACGGATCAGAGCATCGAGGATGCGATCCATTTCATGGAGGACAAGAAGGTGCGGCGTTTGCCCGTGATCGACAAGGACAAGCGGCTCGTCGGCATGCTGTCCCTCAGCGATGTGTCTCACCACGCAAGCCGGGAGCTTTCGGGCGAGCTCGTGAAGGCTGTTGCCTCGCCGCACATGCACTGAGCTTCGGTCGCAGCTTCATGCGACGGACCGGGGCCGTCGTCCCGCCCCGGCCTGGTGCCCATGCGGATTATCGCAGCGATCGTTGTTGATCGCCGTCGATTTTGCTCAAGACCGCAGCCCTTCAAAGTTGTATGATGATCATGGCTTGGGTGGCAGATCAGACGTCGTTCTGACGGATGAGGGCGTTATGAGCAGCCACAACCCTTTCACCAATGTCACAGCTCTTCATCGTTGCACAAAGGTGAAATGCGGCTTTTGCTCCGGGCTGTCACCGGAGGCCAGGCATGAACTGTCGAAGCTGGCGCGGATCAGATCATACCGTGCGGGCCAGACCATCGTCGCCCAGGCCGAAGAGGTGCACATCATCGGGACAGTTCTCGAAGGCGTCGTCCGGGCGAACAAGACGCTGCGCGACGGTCGACACCAGATCGTCGGCCTGCTGTTGCCGTCGGATGTCTTTGGACGGCTCGACGGCGCAACATCGCGTGTCAGCCTCGAGGCTGCGAGCGATGCCAATGTATGCTCCTTCAAGAGGCAGCCTTTCGAAAGCCTCATGGACCGATTTCCAGAAATCGAGCGCCGAATGCTCCTCGCTGTCTCCGACCAGCTCGATGCTGCCCAAGATTGGATGCTGCTGCTCGCGACGCAGAGCGTCCTCGAACGCGTCGCAACGTTTCTGCTGATGTTCTGTGCGAGGGACGCGGGCGACCGGGGCGCACTCGACATCCCCGTCAGCCGCCGGGACATGGCCGCCTATCTGGGAACGACGGTCGAGTCGGTCAGCCGTGCCATGCAGGCCATGAAAAGAGCCGGCATACTCGAGGGCAGTCACTCCAGGCACATCGAGGTCACGGATTTTCGCCGCCTCGCTAGCTTGTCGCAACATGAACCTGAGCAGCTCGGGATCGCGTCAAGACTGCCGAATATCGGGCAGAACCTTCACACTAGCCGATAGCCCCTGCGACGCCCCGCCGGCATTGTTTCCTTGGGATCGTTCGAGTCATGAGCGAAATGAAGATGAAGACAGCTGATGGGGAAACGGAACTTCGAGTGTGGGTGAACGCCGTCTGAGCAAGAATAATTCTTCTCCTATTATCTCCCTGTGCCTCGACCGCAAACCTTGCTGCAACCCGAAGAAGATACGCCCTTGGCGCCTCGCATAATGATTTCGCTCAATGGCGGATAAACGAGGCGTTTTCGCAGGTCGATCGCCGAAACCTGCCAGTCTCCTAATCACCCTGTCGCAGTCCTTGGCGTGTGCTCAACGAGCGAGGTTCGGAAATAATATGCCGAGGCAGATTCGGGGCCGATTCCCGACCTTCCGCTATTGGGCGGCGAGGCCCGAATAGCTGCCATCATGCGCAGGCAGATCTTGATGGTCTCTTGCGATTTCACGTCGGCCGTTCAGATATTTGCGTCCGCGCCCTGAAAGCTGTCGCTGATTTGCCGTCGGACAATCGCCCTTTATGACAGGGTGCGGCGGCCAAATATCTCCGACTGAACCACTCCCAGCTTGGTGCATCCCAAAGCACTTTCGGCGGGTGCGAACCGCATAACGATCTTTCATGTCGTCAAGCACTGGCTTTTGACGGTAACTAAATCGCTGGTGGCCAATATTGTGCTTACGGCTTTCGGCGACGTCGCGGAAAGAGCTTTATAGATAAGTTTCGTGCGAAAGAATTTGGCCAGTCCGCGCGGATCCCGCCCCGAGTTCGCCGCCACACCTCAAGACTGATTTGGTTTTGCTTGAACAGTCGGCTTCTGCCGAGATCGAGACTTGAGGGGCGTCGCGTCGGGGCAGAAAAGTGCATATTGATCGCAGGCAGCTTAGCCGCGGCTTTCCGGAGTACTCGCTAAGGTAAGGGATAGATCGTTCCAGACGTCTTGTCGGCGGATGCGTTCTGCCTCAACCTCGAAGCGATCGATGAAGCGGGCTCCCTCAAAAGGGCTGCCGTCGAGGCGTTCGCCGTTCAGCGTCCCGGTAACGAAGACGGTCGTGACGGTGCCGCGATAGCTCTCGTCGACGGTCTCGATCGTCTTGCGCACAAAGCGGTAGCGCGGTGCCGCAAATGTGACGAGCTCTTCGAGCTTCGTCAACGCGGTGCCATGGCTGGGGCCTGGAAAAACCATCTTGAAATCCGGATGGAGATGGCGGCGTGCGGCTTCGAGATCGCGGTCTTCCATGAGACGAAGAAAGTGAAGGACGATGTCGCTTGCCGGGCGCAATGCTTCACCTGGCGTTCTGGGCACTCGGCCGCGCATGTAGTTCGTTGCGTCGACCTCATCGAACGCCACGGTGACTGCATCCAGCGGCGCCTTGAGCGTGGCGGCGACGGCATCCGTCAGCCGCTCGGCGAGCCTGACCCGTACCTCTTCCGAATACCCCCGTATCAGCGTCGTGCGAACAATCGGCATGAAAATCGGCTCCCGACGAAATTTTGATGCTTGTCATAATGATATATTGTTATATCAATAGTCAACGACAGCAGCTTGGATGTTTTTCGGTGGTCAGTCGCACAGAGATCGATGAGGCACATGGGCGGAAGCCGGCGACAGCGTCGTCCCGCCGCTCGCGCATCGATCCGGCCTCGCGTGTGCCGCTTTACCACCAGATCCTGGTCATCCTGCGCAATCAGATCTTTTCCGGCGAACTGCAGCTTGGGGCTGTGTTGCCTGGAGAGCAGGAGCTGGCCGAGCTCTTCAATGTCTCCCGGATTACCGCCAAGCGCGCTCTCAATGAACTGGCCGATGCGGGTCTGGTCGTACGCGAGCGTGGCCGTGGGACCCGCGTATCCGATACGCCGCCACCGCCTACGCTGAAGACGTCGGTCGAGGGGTGGTTCGAGAACATATCGCTGATGGGCGTTGCGACCGACGTCGCGGTCCTGGAATTCGACTATGTGCCTGCCAGTCCCGATGTGGCGCAGGCGCTGTCAATTCCGGCGGGAACGACCGTGCAGCGGACGGTGCGCGTGCGCTATCTCGACGGCGAGCCGATGTCGCACCTCCTGACATTCGTTCCCGAGGATATCGGGCGCTCGTTTGATCGCGACGAGATGGGAAATTTCGCGCTGCTCACGCTTCTGGAGCGCTCTGGCGTGAAGGTGGCGGATGCGCGCCAGACGGTGTCAGCTGCGCTGGCCGAGCCTGATATCGCAAGCGCGCTTTCGATCCATGCCGGATCAGCGCTCATCGATGTCAAGCGTGTGGTGCGAGACACGCGCGCCCGGCCAGTCGAATACATCCGCGTGCTTTACCGGCCCGACAAGTATCAGTTCGAAATGAACCTGAAGCGCGTTCACAAGCGCGAAGGCATGCATTGGCAGTCGGAGACGCCGAACATGCCGCCCGAGATCGCCCCAAACAATAAAAACAACCGGGGCTGAAGAGAAGCAAACCTGCCAGAGAGGACAACAACCATGACCAAGAAGACACCATTCAGCATCAAGCGCCGCACCTTCATTGCGGGATCAGGCGCAGCGGCCCTTGCCGCCGGCGTAACGGGGTTTCCGGCCGTGCTGCGCGCGCAGGCACCTGATCCGGTCCGCATCGGCCTCGTGCACCCCGTTACCGGGTTCATTGCCTTTTCGGGCACCCAATGCCGCGCTGGCGCCGAACTGGCCATCGCCGATATCAATGCGGCCGGTGGCATTCAGTCGCTCGGCGGCGCGCAGCTCGAAGCGATGCTGGCCGACAGCCAGGGCCGGCCGGAACTTGGCGCATCGGAGACCGCGCGCCTGATCGAAGGCGGCGCAGTCGGCATCGTCGCCGGCTTTTCCTCTGCCATTTCGCTGGCCACCACGCAGGAAGCCGCCAAGACAAACACGCCGCATGTGGTGGATGTCGGCGTCGCCGACGACATCGTCAATCGCGGCCTGACGAACACCTTCCGCTTCGCGCCCGGCTACGGCGCCGTGGCGCAGTCGGCCGTCGCCCGCCTGGATGAGATCAACAAGGCGGCGAACAGCCCTGCGAAGACGGCTGTCATCATCCACGAAGAATCGCTCTTCGGCACCGGTACCGCCAATCTGATGACTGAAGAACTGCCGAAGATCGGCATCGAAGTCCTGTCCGTCATCCGGCACGCGAACCCGACGCGCGACTTCACCAACATTGCGCTCCAGCTGCGTTCGCTGCAGCCCGATCTCATCATCCCGGCGAACTACTACAACGAATACGTGCTCCTCGCGCGTACGCTTCGCCAACAGCGCATCGAGGCCAAGGGCATCTATTCGGTTCTGGGCGGCGCAGCCTCCAACGTGCAGTTCGTCCAGGAATTCCCGGAAGCTGCTGAGTTCATCATGGATTGCAACCACTGGTACGATCCGAACTCGGAAGTAGCGCTGCAGCGCCGTGCAGCTGCCGAGGCCAAGAACCTTTTCTACACCTACGAAGTGTTCTGCGCCTACAACGCAGTCGCCTTCCTGGCGGACGCGATCGAGCGTGCTGGCTCGACTGAGAAGGAAGCGGTCATCGAGGCGCTGAACGGTTCGACCTGGGACAATCACGGCATGCCCTATGGCCCGACGGAGATCGTTAACGGCCAGAACCAGGGCGCGCAGGCGGTGAACACGCAGGTGCAGAGCGGCAGGATCGAGGTCGTTCTGCCAGCCGAGTTCGCTTCGGCGGAAGCGGTCTTCCCAATGCCTTCGGCTGGCTAAACGCCAATTCGCCGATAGTGCGGGGCGGCAGCGCCGTCCCGCGACCATCTCCCGCTCATCCTCCACGCACTGGAAAGGTGTCATGGTCGATCCGGTCATTCTCATTCCGTCGCTGATCAACGGCCTCACGACGGGCGCGCTCTACGCGCTCGTCGCGCTCGGCCTGACGCTGATCTACGGCGTTCTCCACATCATCAATTTCGCGCATGGCGCGCTTTTGATGCTGGCACTCTTCGGCGTCTTCTTCCTGAACCAGATATTCGGGATCGATCCCTACTGGGCACTCCTCATCGTGCCGCCGGCAATGTTCGTGATCGGTTACGGCCTGCAGCGCGGCATCATCGGCAAGGCGAGCCACGGTCGTGACGAGAACATCCTTCTGGTGACGCTCGGGCTCTCGATCATCATCGAGAACATGTCGCTCTACTTCTTCCGCTCCGACACGCGGACGGTGGACACGCCGTATTCCTTTGAGGTGGTCGAGTTCGCCGGTGCCTTCCTGCCGCTGCCGAAGGTCATCGCTTTCTTCGGTGCCCTTATCACGGCCGGCCTTCTCTGGGCCTTCATGTCCAGGACCGACCTTGGTCGAGCCATTCGTGCGCTTGCCAAGGAGCGCAAGGGCGCACGCCTCGTCGGCATCAATGTCGATCATGTCTTTGCCATGAGCTTCGGCATCGGCATCGCCTGTCTCGGCGTCGCCGCCTGCCTGCTGATGCCGAGCTACTACGTCAACCCGCAGGTCGGTTACGGCTTCGTGCTGATCGCCTTCACGACAGTGGTGCTCGGCGGCATGGGATCCTTCGTCGGGGCCATGATCGGTGGTCTCATCATCGGCGTCGTCGAAGCGATGGGTGGTCTCTTCCTGGGGGATAGCCTCGGCCAGTTCGGCATCTTCGCCATCTTCATCCTCATCCTTCTCTTCCGCCCCACCGGGCTTCTCGGACACAAGGCGTAAGGCGGCATGATCAATCGCAACCAACTCCTGACGCTCCTCATCGTCTTCGCTATCATCGGCACGGCGCCTTTCTGGATCGCGCGTGAATCAACGCTCAACACCGTCATCCTGATCCTCTATGTCGCGCTGCTGGGCCAAGCCTGGAACATCCTCGGTGGCTATGGCGGCCAGTTCTCCTTCGGCCATGCAGCCTTCTTCGGTACGGGCGCCTATTCCGTCGCCGTCCTGCAGCTGCAATACGGCATCAATCCCTGGATCGGGCTCTTCATCGGCGGGCTGCTCGCCATGGGCGTTGCGCTCTTCATCGGCTTTGCGAGCTTCCGTTACGGTCTACGCGGCTCCTATTTCGCGCTGGTGACGCTCGCTTTTGCCGAGGTGCTGCGCATCCTGTCGAATTCCGTCTCGTTCACGGGGGGAGGGGTCGGCATTCTGATCCCGCTCAGCCGTGATCCGGCCAACATGCAGTTTGCCAACAATGTCGGCTATTTCTGGCTGATCTGGGCCCTTTGCCTTGCCTGCTTCCTGACCGTGTGGTGGCTCGGACGCTCGCGCTTCGGCGCATGGCTGCAGGCCGTACGCGACAATGAAGACGCGGCACGCGCGCTCGGGGTCGATGTCTTCGCGACCAAGATGAAGGCGGCGGCCCTGTCCGGCTTCTTCTCCGGCCTCGCGGGCGTCTTCTACGCCCAGTTCTATCTCTATCTCGATCCCGCGATTGCGTATGGCTCAGCCGTGTCGATCGAATCCCTGCTGGTGCCGATCATCGGCGGCATGGGGACACTTTTCGGCCCGCTCATCGGTGCAGCCGTTACCCATCTGCTTGCGGAGACGACCCGTCACTTTGTCGGCGACGTGCCGGGGATCGCGCTCGCGATCTATGGCCTGCTGCTCATTCTCGTCGTCATGTTCCTGCCGCGCGGCCTGATCAGCATCTTCGGTCGCATCGGTGGACTGTTCGGATCGCGGAGGGCAGCCGATGCTTGAGGTCAACGGGATCACCAAATCCTTCGGCGGGTTGAAAGCCGTCGATGGCGTGTCGCTCTCAGTCAAGCAGGGCAGCCTCGTCTCGCTCATCGGACCCAATGGCGCCGGCAAGACGACGTTCTTCGCATTGATCACCGGTTTCCATCGCCCGGACGGTGGCACGGTCCAGTTCGATGGCAAGAACATCATGGGTGCCAAACCAAGCGATATCGCGCAGGCCGGCATGGTGCGCACATTCCAGATCGTCCAGCCTTTTGCAGGCCAGACGGTGCGTGAGAACATCGCCGTCGGCGCGCATCTGCGCCACGCGTCACGCCGGGATGCGCTGGATCGCGCTGCCGAAGTGGCTGAAAAGGTAGGGCTCGGCGACAGGCTCGATATGGATGCAGCAAGTCTCACGGTTGCTGGTCGCAAGCGGCTCGAAGTCGCTCGTGCGCTCGCAACAGATCCAAAGCTCGTTCTTTTCGACGAAGTCCTTGCCGGTCTCAATCCGAGCGAGATCCGCGACGTCATCCCCGTCATTCGGGCGGTGCGCGACAGCGGCGTGACCATCTTGCTGATCGAGCACGTCATGCAGGCCGTGATGCAGCTTTCCGAATACACCTGGGTGCTTAACCAGGGACGACTGATTGCCGAGGGACCGCCGCGCGCGGTCGCGGCGGACAAGGCCGTCATCGAAGCCTATCTCGGCCCAGGCATGGCCGCGCGGCTCAGCGCCCAGGCAAAGAAGGAGCCGGCTCATGCCTGACGCTGCAATCGTTGAACGGCCGTTGCCAACGGCCTCGACCGAGACTGTTCTCAGCGTCAAAGGGCTTCGAGCCGGCTATGGCGCAGTAGAGGTCCTACGCGGCATCGATATCGAGATCCGCAAAGGGCAGATCGTCGCGCTGCTCGGGTCGAACGGTGTGGGCAAGACGACATTCAATGCCGTTGTGTCGGGTCTGATCAAACCCTGGTCCGGCGACGTCGTCTTCAAGGGAAGCAAACTCCCCGGCGGACGGGCGGAGGCTGCAGTGGATGCAGGGCTCAGCCTTGTGCCGGAAGGGCGCTTGATCTTCCCGAACATGACGGTCCACGAGAACCTCGTGCTTGGCAGCTATCGCCGGGGACGCGCCAATCGTGACGCCAATATCGACAAGGTGGTCGGCGTCTTCCCGCGGCTCAAGGAGCGTTTTTCCCAAAAAGCAGGCACGCTTTCGGGTGGCGAACAACAGATGCTGGCGATCGGCCGAGGCATGATGGCGGAGCCGAGATTGCTCATCCTCGACGAACCGTCTCTTGGACTGTCTCCGCTTCTGGTCGAGGAGATGTTCAATCTCATCAAGCGCCTGAACGAAGAGGGTCTGACAATCCTGCTCGTGGAGCAGAACGTCGTTCAGTCGCTTGAAATCGCGGATCATGGATTCGTGCTCGAGAATGGCGCGATCAGCCTTTCCGGATCGGCCCAAGAACTGATGGACGATCCCGACCTCCAGCGGTCCTATCTGGGAATCTGAGAGATGCCTCAAAGTCTTGCACAGAAGATCATTGCGCGTGCATCCGGACGCAGCCATGTCGAAGTGGGCGATGTGGTGACGGCTCGGGTCGATCTCGCCATGATCCACGATTCCGGCGGGCCGCGCCGGGTCGAGCCGATCCTCAAGCGTCTTGGTGTCGGCCTTTATGACAAGGACAAGGTTGTCCTCGTCTCCGACCATTACGTGCCTGGCGACACGGAAGAGGGCGCTGCAATCCTGCAACTGACCCGCCGCTGGGCAGCCGAGAAGGGCGTGACCTTCTATGATGGCGAAGGCATTTGCCACGTCGTGCTACCTGAGAGAGGGCATCTGAAGCCTGGAATGTTCGTCGTCGGCGGTGACAGCCACTCGCCGACCGGTGGCGCCTTCGGTGCCTACATGTTCGGTATCGGCGCGACAGAGATGGCAGGTGTGCTGGCAACCGGCGAGATCTGGATCAAGGTGCCGGAGACGATCCGCATCGAGTGGTCCGGAACGCTCGGGCCGCGCTTGATGGCCAAGGACATGCTGCTTGCGATGTGTGGCCGGCTCGGCATGGATGGCGGACGCTATCAGGCCATCGAATATGCCGGCGAAACTGTCCGCGGGCTCGGCATGCAGGAGCGGATGACGCTCTCCAACATGGCCGCCGAACTGGGGGCCCAGGCGGGTCTGATTGCTCCTGATCAAACGACGATGGCGTGGCTAGCCGAGCATGGCGCGACCGATTTGCCCGATCCGGCGCACTGGCAACCGGATCTTGATGCGGTTCCGGACGAGCTTCACCGGTTCGATGCGGAGACACTCGTGCCCCAGGTTGCCGCGCCCCATTCTCCCGCCAATTCGGCCCCTGTCGATGAATACGAGCCGACGGACATCGACGTCGCCTATATCGGCGCCTGTACCGGGGCGAAATACACCGACCTCAAGGCGGCCGCCGATATCCTTCGCGGGCGCACGCTTGCAAAGGGCGTCGAGCTTCTCGTCGCACCGTCGTCGAAGCGCGACCAGGATCGCGCCGCCGACGAGGGCATCATGAAAGTACTCGAAGATGCTGGGGCAAAGGTGCTGCCGAATGCCTGCGGTATCTGCGCGGGCTATGGCTCGGCGCGTCTCGGCGAGGACGTGACGTGCATCTCGACGACGGCGCGCAATTTCCGTGGCCGCATGGGCGCGAAGTCGTCGAAGGTCTATCTCGGTTCACCCTATACGGTTGCCGCTTCCGCTCTCGCCGGGCGGATCGTCGATCCGCGCGAGGTCGGGGCATGACAATGGTTGTCCCCCGTCACCGTGCCTTCGTTTTCGGCAACGACATCGATACCGACGCCCTTGCCCCTGGCCAGTACATGGGCGGCGGTATCGAGGCGCTCGCCGCCCATTGCCTCGAGGCTGTGGACCCTGACTTCGCATCATCCGTGCAGCCGGGCGACATCGTCGTCGCTGGCAAGAATTTCGGTATGGGCTCGTCCCGGGAACAAGCCGCGCAGGCACTCCGCCATCTTGGCGTTGGCGCAGTCGTCGCGCGATCCTTTGCAGGCATCTTCTATCGCAACGCGATCAATCTCGGTCTTCCCGTGTTCATCGCGACGGGAGACACCTCCATGCTCCGTCCCGGCGACGCGGTTGAAATCGATATCGATGGCGCGGCGCTTCTCACGCAAACCGGGCGGATCGCGCTCGAGCCGCTGCCCTATTTCCTCCTGGACATGATCGCCGATGGCGGCCTCGTTCCTCATCTCGAAAAGCGGTTCGCCGCAAGCGCCAGCCCGAAGGAGACTGCATTATGACGCGCCTCAAAGCGCGCCTCGCAGAGCAGCGCATCGTCGTCGCTCCAGGCATCTATGATGGATTGTCTGCGCTCGTCGCCGAACAGTCCGGTGCCGAGGCGATCTATCTGTCGGGCGCTTCGCTCGCCTACACCCGTTTCGGCCGACCCGATATCGGGCTCGTTTCGGTCAGTGAGGTGGCCGATGCGGTCGGCGCCATCTGCGAGCGGGTTTCGCTGCCGCTGATCGTCGATGGCGACACAGGCTTCGGCAATGCACTGAATGTGCAGCGCACGGTGCGCATGTTCGAACGCATGGGCGCTGCCGCAATCCAGATTGAGGACCAGACGATGCCCAAGCGGTGCGGGCATCTGAACGGCAAATCGCTGGTGTCCACCGGCGAGATGGTCGGCAAGATCAAGGCTGCGGCCGATGCACGTCAGGACGAGCATTTTGTCGTTATCGCGCGCACCGACGCGATCGGTGTCGATGGGTTCCAGGCTGGGCTCGACCGCGGCGCGGCCTATGCGGAAGCGGGTGCCGATGTCGTGTTCGTGGAGGCGCCAAGGTCGGTCGACGAGATGGAGTCCATCGTGTCCACCCTTGGCTCACGCGTTCCGCTGATGGCGAACATGGTCGAAGGCGGAAAGACGCCGACGCTGACAGCCAACGACCTGGAAGCAATCGGCTTTTCGCTCGTCATCTTCCCCGGCGGGCTGACCCGCGCGGTGGCACGCACGATGCGCGCCTATTTCGAGAGCTTGCTGGCGCACGGATCCAACGCGCCGTTCAAGCAGCACATGTACGATTTCGCCGGCATCAATGCCGTTGTCGGCACCGACGAGATGCTGGCTGCGGGTGCAGCCTATGACGAAAAGAGGTTCGAACCATGATCGATCCCGTTCTTCTCGCCATCCTCAAGGGACGGCTTGAACAGATCGCAGACGAGATGGATGCGACGCTGTTCCGCTCTGCGTTCAACCCCATCATCGCCGAGGCCCACGATGCTTCGCACGGCATCTATGATGCGGTCACCGGAGACACTCTGGTCCAGGGTAAGTCCGGGCTGCCGATCTTCGTCGGTGTCATGGCCTTTGCGGTCAAGGCGGTCATCGAGAAGGCAGCAAAATCCGGTGGCCCGAAGGACGGCGACGTCTGGATCTTCAACGACCCCTATGCCGGCGGCACGCATTTGTCCGATTTCAGGTTGGTGCGTCCCTTGTTCCGCGATGGCAAGGTATTCTGCTACCTCGCCTCGGTCGGCCATTGGCACGATGTCGGCGGAAACGTGCCCGGCAACTACAATCCGGTCGCGACGGAAAGCTTCCAGGAGGGGATGCTCATCCCGCCGGTCAAGCTCTACGACAGGGGCGAACTGCGCCAGGACGTCATCGATATCCTGTCGTCGAATTCACGCCTGCCCAACTCGCTCTTCGGCGATCTCAACGGCCAGATCAACGCGCTCGCGCTCGGCGTCAAGCGCATGGAGGAGCTTCTTGCCGACTATGGCGACGGCACAGTCGAGGCGGCGCTCGGCGAACTGAAGGCGCGCGCGGCCCAACTCATGCGGGCAGAGATCAAGGCACTTCCGCAGGGCACCGTCTCGGCTGAGGATTTTCTCGATAATGACGGCATTGTCGACGAACCACTGCGCATCGCGCTCGATCTCAAGATCGAAGGCGAGCGCATGGTGATGGATTTCTCCCGCTCGTCTCCAGCCTGCGCCGGCCCCGTCAACATCTCGCGCGCCACCACCATTGCCGCCTGCTATGTGGCGCTCAAGCACATCTTCGGCGACGTGCCCGCCAATGCGGGCGTGCTCGAGCCGGTCGAGTTCGTGATCCCCGAAGACAGCCTGCTTTCGGTGCGCGCGCCGAAGCCGGTTGGCGGTTATACCGAAACGATCCTGCGCCTGATCGACGTGGTCTTCCAGGCAATTGCGACGATTGCGCCTGAGCGGTCCAATGGCTGCGCCTATGGCACGATCAACGCATTGTCGCTCGCCGGCTATCGCGGTCCCGACAAGAAGCGCTGGGTCATGTTCTCCTTCTTCGGCGGCGGCCATGGTGGTCACCCGGAAGGTGATGGGTTGAACCACGGCAACGCGCCGATTTCGACAGCGACGATCCCGCCGCTCGAGATCCTCGAAGCGGCCTATCCGATCATGTTCACGCAATGGGGGCTGCGCCAAGATTCCGGCGGAGCCGGCAAGAGCCGCGGCGGACTGGGCGCCGTTTACGAGCTGGAGCTGCTGGAGGAAGAGGCTGACGTTTTCCTCTTCGGTGAGCGCGGTCGCTTTGCGCCGAAAGGCGTCGTCGGCGGCGGCGATGCGGCGCTCAATCGCTTCAGCTACGAGCAGACCGATGGCGAGAAGACCCCGCCCATGGCGTCCAAGATGGTCGGCATCAAGCTGAAGCGCGGCCAGAAGGTCAGGCTCGAGACGCCGGGCGGCGGCGGTTACGGCGATCCGGCGGAGCGCGATCGGGCAGCCATCGAACGTGACGTGGCACTCGGTTTCGTCAGCGAGGAAGCGGCCGAACGCGATTACGGTTTCCAGTCGAACAAGAAGGACGCGGCCTGATGGGTGGCATGAGTTCGAAGCGCTACGTGATCGGCGTCGATGTCGGCGGTACCTTCACCGATATTTTCGTTTACGACCAGATTGCGCACACCGTGCAGACGACGAAGATTCCGTCGACGCGTGGCGACCAGTCGCGCGGTTTCGCCGAAGGCATCGCGCGCATCGTGCCGGACTTCTCCGAAATCGCGACCGTCGTTCACGGCACCACTGTCGGCACCAACGCGCTTCTGGAACGTAAGGGTGCGCGCACGGGCATCATCACCACGCGCGGCTTCCGCGACATCCTCGAGATGCGCCGCCGCGATCGTCCGACGACCTGGGGCTTGTGGGGCCGGTACCAGCCCGTCATCAGCCGCGAGGACCGCGTCGAGGTTTCCGAGCGCGTGCTCGCGGACGGAACCGTGCGCGAGGCGGTCAACGACGATGAAGTCCGCCAGCAGGCCGAGGCGCTGAAGGCCGCTGGCTGCGAAGCCGTCTGCGTCTTCTTCGTCAACGGCTATGCCAATGACGCCAACGAGCGCCAGGCTGTCGAGACCGTGCGCGCCGTCTGGCCCAACGGATACGTCACGGCGGCGACTGAGATCGTGCCGGAAATCCGCGAATTCGAGCGGCTCTCGACCGCTGCGCTCAACGCCTATCTGCAGCCGGTGGTGTCGTCCTATCTCGATCGACTCGAGAAGACGCTGAAGGAGCGTGGCTTTGCCGGCGACATTCTGATCGTGCAGTCGAATGGCGGTGTGATGGCGATCGATACCGCCAAGCGCTTCCCCGTGCGCACCGCGCTCTCCGGCCCTGCCGCCGGCGTCATGGCCGCGCAGGCGATCGCGCAGGCGGCAGGCTTTGCCAATGTGATCACCTGCGACATGGGCGGCACCTCCTTCGACGTGTCGCTTGTGGCGGCTGGCGAAAGCGCGTTGTCGGCGCAGACGTCGATCGACTTCGGGCTCGTCGTGCGCACGCCGATGATCGAAATCTCCACCATTGGTGCCGGCGGCGGGTCGATCGCCGGCATCGACAATGGCGGCATTCTGCAGGTCGGGCCGGAATCGGCGGGCTCCGATCCCGGACCGGTGTGCTACGGGCTCGGTAACGACCGCCCAACGGTGACGGATGCTAACGTCGTGCTCGGGCGCATCAATGCCGAGCGTCCGATCGGCGGCAAGCTCGCGCGCCTCGACGTCGATGCGGCGCGCCATGCGATCGCCACCCACGTCGCCGACCCGCTCGGGATCACCGTCGAAGATGCGGCGGAGGCGATCCTGAAGATCGCGAACGCCAAGATGGCCGGTGCGATCCGATTGGTCTCGATCGAACGTGGCCATGACCCAGCCGAGTTTTCCGCCATGCCCTTCGGCGGCGGTGGTTCGCTGCACACAGGCGCGCTCATCAAAGAAGTGGGGCTCAAATCCGCGCTCGTCCCGCGCTTCCCCGGCGTCACATCCGCACTTGGATGCGTGGTCGCCGACATGCGCCATGACCGTGTGCAGACCGTGAACCGCCTGCTCGACGGCCTCGACGCAGGTGCCTTGGGCGAAGAGATGGTGCGCGTTGCCGATGAGACGGCCTTGCTTCTCGATCAGGCGGGCGTCGCTTTCGAACGCGTGGACCGGATCTACGAGCTCGACATGCTCTATCTCGGCCAGACGCATACGGTTTCGGTGCCGCTCGACATTCCCGTCGCCGGTCTGACTGGAGACGGCGTGCGAACTGCCTTCGAAGACGCGTACCGGACAACCTTCGGACGTCTGCTCGACGGTATCCCGATGCGCGTCATGAACTACCGCGTCGCCGTCATCGGCCGCAGGCCGGCCTTCGACATGGGGGCCTTCGCGCCGGTGACGGACCGGACTGCAGAACAATGTCGCACCGGATCGAGGCGCATCTATGCCGACGGCGCCTGGCATGATGCCGTGCTTTATGACCGTCATGCGTTGCCCGTCGGCGCGCGAGTCGAAGGCCCGGCGATCCTCGAACAGGCGGACACCACGATCTTCATCGATCCGGGGCTCAAGGGCACCGTCGATGCGTTCGGCAATGTCGTCATCGACAGGATGGCGGGCTGAGCCATGGCTGGAGGCTCTGTTGATTTGGCGCGAACAGCGCTTCTGATCGTCGATCTCCAGAATGACTTCGTTCATCCCGATGGCGCCTATGGGCGCGCTGGGCAGACGGCGGAGATGATCGCGGCACTGCCCGGACGTCTTCGGCCGCTGGCCGAGGCGCTTCGGGGTCGCGGCGGCTTTGTCGTCTCGACGCAGTTTACGCTCGTGCCGGGTCGCGGCGGTGAGCCCATGATCTCGCCGCACCTGAAGGAACTGCGCCCGTTCCTTGCAAAAGGGGATTTCGAGCCGGGCAGCTGGGGACATCGTCTCGTCGATACGCTCCAGCCCGCTGACTTCGTCGTTGAGAAGGTCGCCTATTCGGCGTTCTTCCAGTCGCGGATGGAGTTCGTGCTGAAGAAGGCCGGGATCGACACGCTCTTCGTCTGCGGCATCGTGACCAATGGCGGCGTGGCGTCGACGGTCCGGGACGCGCATGTTCGCGACTTCCGCACCTTCGTTTTGTCCGACGGCTGCGGGGCCTTCTCGCAGGCGACCCATGACAACGCCATCCGCGATCTCTCGACCGTCACCAAGGCAATCACGGTCGCAGACGCTCTGGCGATGGTGACCGGCGCATGAGCGCTATCCTGCCGGCAGCCGAGCTGCGAGCGGACGCCGCGATCGATGTGGCTGTCATCGGCGCTGGCGCCTGCGGCTTGGTGGCCGCCATGCGCGCAGCCGAAGCAGGCGCGGACGTGCTGGTGCTTGAGCGCGACGCCAAGCCCAGCGGATCGACCTCCATGTCCTCGGGCTTCATCCCGGCACCGGCAACGCGCTTCCAGCGCGCCATCGGGATTGACGACGACACGCCCGATCGCTTCGCGGCCGACATTCAGTCCAAGACGAAGAACCGAGCCGACGCCGGCCTTGTCGAGACGGTTTCAAGCGCGATCGGTCCGGCGCTGGAATGGCTGGGCGACAGCCACGGCCTCGAATGGATCGTGCTCGACGACTTCCTTTATCCCGGGCACTCTCGCCACCGCATGCATACGGTACCGGAAAAGACGGGCGCCGCGCTGCTCCAGCGGCTCGCAACGGCCGCTGACGGCGCGGGCGTCATGGTCGCAAGCGGGGCGCATGTCATCGGGCTCTTTATCGAGGGCGATCGCATTTGCGGGCTCCGCATCGCGCGAGCCGACGGTCAGGAAGAGCACCTTGCATGCAATGCTCTGGTGCTCGCATGCAATGGCTTTGGCGGCAACGCCGAGATGGTGGCGCGCCATATCCCCGAAATGCGAGGGGCTCCTTATTACGGACACACTGGCAATCAGGGCGATGCGGTGCTCTGGGGGCAGGCGTTGGGCGCAGACATTCGAGATCTCTCCGGCTATCAGGGCCACGGCTCGCTCGCTTACCCGCATCAGATCCTGATTTCCTGGGCGCTGATGATGGAGGGCGGAGTTCAGGTCAACGCAGAGGGCCGCCGCTTCTCCAACGAGCATGGGGGCTACTCGGAGCAGGCCGTCCACGTGCGCGCACAGCCGGGCGCTATGGCCTGGAACATCTACGACCAGCGCATCCATAACTTCGCGCAATCCTTCCCGGATTATCGCGATGCGATGGAGGCCGGTGCAATCCGGCAGGCGGCAGATATTACGGGTCTGGCACGCGTGATCGGCGTCGAAGCCGGCGCACTTTCGGATACATTCGAAGCCGTAGCCGCCTTTCAAGACGGGACAGCCGATGACACCCACGGCCGAGATTTTTCGACCAAGCCGGCGCTGGAAGCCCCTTATTTTGCGGTGAAGGTCACCGGCGCGCTTTTCCATACGCAAGGCGGATTGATGGTCGATTCCTCAGCCCGCGTGCTTTCGGTTTCAGGCATGCCATTCGCCAATCTGTTCGCCGGCGGTGGAGCCGCCTGTGGCGTATCCGGTCCCGAGGTGTCCGGTTACCTCTCCGGCAACGGCCTCTTGACCGCCGTCGCCCTCGGCTACATCGCCGGCCGCGGCGCGGCGCAGGTGGCGCTGCCGCAGTCGAGCTCGTGAAATTTGGCTCCTGAAATGGGTGATCGGTGAAGGAGCAAAGCGCTCGCGTCGCTTTCCACGATCCCATGCTCGTGAGATCCGCAGAACGGCAATTCGCCTTCTGCGGCGCTCAACCCCCGATAGAAGCCTGCTCGCAACCTCTACGACCGGCCACTCATTCGTTTGGCTTCAAGCTGCTGTCAGCCTTCGGCGTGAGACGCTGAAGATGCGAAGGACAACATTGGGGTCGCAAAATCTCTCGGATTTGCAACGAACTCTTCCCATGTTGCGTCGTGGTGCATGATCGCGCCGCGCGGTCAGCCGAACTCAGATGCGGGCAGATCTGCCGAGGTTGCGTGGTTCTTTGCTTCTTCAGACGGCGATGCGTCTGCTCTTTGACAAATGAAGCCCCTTCTCGGACGTCCGGTATGGCCCCGCTTTCCGGCCGTTCGACAAGACTTACTCGAACGCCCGCGTCGCGTGCGCGACGTTCTCAGCTAGCCAGCGGACGCCGGTGGCAACGCCGCGGCAGAGGTCGCCTGCGATCACGCAGACGTCGGCGTCTGGAATGGCGAGCGGCTCTAGAAGCGGAGCCACCTCCAGGTGAAGGTTTGACAGGATCCAGATCTTCATGGCGAGAGCTTCCCGCGCACTTGCTCGACGGCCTTCTTGAAACTTAGTGCCTTCAAGCGGCCGGTCGCGGAGGATCGCGCCGACCATGCAGGACACCGCCTCCCGTTGTAGATCGATGAGACCGCGCGCCTCTTCATAGGCATTATGGAGCCGCTGATGGATTCGTTCCGCCAGGTCGGGGTTCCCGGTGAGGAGCGCCGTGCGGTAAGTGGCGGGCAGATGCAGCAGCGGCATCGAGGAGCTAAGGCCAAGAACCATCTCCATCTGCATTGCCAGATCGTTTGCCTGCGCCGAATCGCTGTAGTCCGGACCTCCTGCATAGGCGGAGACCGACCCGAGCACGACTTCCTCGGCCGCCCAGCTGGCAAGCAAGATGATGAGTTCGGCGGTCAGCCTATGCTCGGTCATCTCGTCGTCTCTGTTGGGTATCCATGTGAGACCGCAGCCCGCCTCATCGGCGTAAATCACTTCCGAACTGAGGTCATGACCTAAGCGCTGCTTTGCTCTCTATTGTGCGAAGAGTCGCAGGATATGTCAGCTGGAGAGACCCAGACTGCAGAGTGGCGGCCAGCAAAGCTTGCGGAATATTAGCCCAGCCGAGTCACTTTAGGCGGGGTCTTATACCTGGAGCGGGGTGTAGCGACGAGCTGGCCGAAGGGTGCCATAAATACTACCATAGAGTGACCAAGAACTGTGACTTAGAGCGTGTCTGTCTTCGGGACACAAGCAAGGTTGTCACGTCTGGTCCTGCGTAGGAATTTCAAGAGGTTCAGCAAGGTTTGGCGCCCTAAGTTGGCGCCATCGACGCACGCTAACCGCTCCAGCCGGTCGATTATTTCTCCTCGTATCGCTCTAGCAGCGATCCTGTGCTGCACCGTCGGCTTGAATTGCGCGTCGGTGATCGACACATAGGGCCAGACGCCGGAGCGGACATGCGGACGGTGCGGAGAGGGGCGTGGTTGAACCGCGCTTGAACTTCCGGAATTTTCGTCCTAATAGCGCTCCAGCCCATCCCAACGAAGCTGATAAATTGAGGAAAGCCGCATGGCTAAAGGCAAGTTTGAACGTAACAAGCCGCATGTGAACATCGGCACGATCGGTCACGTCGACCACGGCAAGACGTCTTTGACGGCTGCGATCACGAAGTTCTTCGGCGAGTACCGCGCTTATGACCAGATCGACGGCGCACCGGAAGAGAAGGCCCGCGGGATCACGATCTCGACGGCGCACGTGGAATACGAGACGGAAGCCCGTCACTACGCCCACGTCGACTGCCCCGGCCACGCCGACTACGTGAAGAACATGATCACCGGTGCGGCCCAGATGGACGGCGCGATCCTCGTCGTTTCGGCTGCTGACGGCCCGATGCCGCAGACGCGCGAGCACATCCTGCTCGCCCGCCAGGTCGGTGTTCCGGCAATCGTCGTGTTCCTGAACAAGGTCGACCAGGTTGACGACGAAGAGCTTCTAGAGCTCGTCGAGCTCGAAGTTCGTGAGCTGCTCTCCTCGTACGACTATCCGGGCGACGACATTCCGATCGTCAAGGGCTCCGCGCTTGCCGCTCTCGAAGACAGCAACAAGGAAATCGGCGAGAACGCCGTTCGTGCGCTGCTGGCTGAAGTCGACAAGTACATCCCGACGCCTGAGCGCCCGATCGACCAGCCGTTCCTGATGCCGATCGAAGACGTGTTCTCGATCTCGGGCCGTGGCACGGTCGTGACCGGCCGCGTCGAGCGTGGCGTCGTCAAGGTTGGCGAGGAAATCGAGATCGTCGGTATCCGCGACACCAAGAAGACGACCTGCACGGGCGTTGAAATGTTCCGCAAGCTGCTCGACCAGGGCCAGGCCGGCGACAACATCGGCGCGCTGCTTCGCGGTGTGGACCGTGAAGGCGTCGAGCGTGGTCAGGTTCTGTGCAAGCCGGGTTCGGTCAAGCCGCACAAGAAGTTCAAGGCCGAAGCCTACATCCTGACGAAGGAAGAGGGTGGCCGTCACACGCCGTTCTTCACGAACTACCGTCCGCAGTTCTACTTCCGCACGACGGACGTGACGGGCATCGTGACGCTGCCGGAAGGCACGGAGATGGTGATGCCTGGCGACAACGTCACCGTTGACGTCGAGCTGATCGTGCCGATCGCGATGGAAGAGCGCCTGCGCTTCGCCATCCGCGAAGGCGGCCGCACCGTCGGCGCCGGCATCGTCGCCGCGATCACGGAGTGATTGCAACGATGACGATGCCGAAAGCTGCCGACGGCCATCAGGTTGCTGGAACGCGCGCAAGCGCGTTCCAGGGCGGCGCCGGCATCGTCGCTGCGATCACGGAATAACGCTTCCAAACAAGCTTTGGCGGGGACAATTCGCTCCGCTGAAGCATTTTCATCTTGCCGCGTTGGTCGCTCCAAGTTAGATCAGCGGCACGGCGAAGCGCTCAAGCGAGCGATCGTTTAGGGGTATAGCTCAGTTGGTAGAGCGGCGGTCTCCAAAACCGCAGGTCGGGGGTTCGAGCCCCTCTGCCCCTGCCATTTCTGGCTGGTCGGCCGGCGCCTCTGGCGGCCCGGCCGGTTTGCTATTTTGACGCGCCGGACGGATTTCCTCTTGTGAATTTGGGAATCGGTCTTTATGTAGAACCTCTAGATCAACGGTGCGCGGAGCCGCCTTGTCGCTTTGCGTGCCGTAATCGTATGGGCAGTTCATGGCTTCGAGAACCAATCCGATCACGTTCATCCAGCAGGTCCGCGCCGAAACGGCGAAGGTTACCTGGCCAAGCCGTCGCGAGACGCTGATCTCCACGATCATGGTTCTTATCATGGTGTTTGTGGCTTCGATCTTCTTCTTTGCCGCCGATCAGGCGTTGGGATGGATCATCGGGCTTATTCTGAACATCGGCGCCTAACCGTAGCTGCCCTCGGGAGAATTTGAATGTCAGCGCGCTGGTATATCGTCCACGCATACTCGAATTTCGAGAAGAAGGTCGCCGAGTCGATCGAGGAGAAGGCGCGCCAGAAAGGCCTGTCGCATCTCTTTGAGAAAATCCTCGTGCCGACCGAGAAGGTCGTCGAAGTCCGTCGCGGCCGTAAAGTGGATGCAGAGCGCAAGTTCTTTCCAGGCTACGTTCTGGTGCGGGCTGATCTGACCGACGAAGCCTATCACCTGATCAAGAACACGCCAAAGGTCTCCGGGTTCCTTGGTTCCGATTCGAAGCCGGTGCCGATCCCAGACTCTGAAGCTGAGCGCATCCTTTCTCAGGTTCAGGATGGCGTGGAGCGGCCGAAGCCTTCGATCTCGTTCGAGATCGGCGAGCAGATCCGCGTATCGGACGGTCCGTTCGCCTCGTTCAACGGCATCGTTCAGGATGTCGACGAAGAGCGTTCGCGCCTGAAGGTGGAAGTGTCGATCTTCGGCCGCGCAACGCCGGTCGAGCTCGAATACAGTCAGGTTGAAAAGACCTGATTGCTGGATCGGTCCCTCAGGGGCCGGTCACCAGCGTGGGAGATCTTCCGGGTGAGCCAATCCGGGGTCGGATCGCACCACGCAAACGCAGCCGCCGGTTCGCCGGCACATTGAGGCCGGATTTCCGGTCTATAATTGGAAAAGGCAGAGAGTAATGGCTAAGAAAGTTGCAGGCCAGCTCAAGTTGCAGGTATCCGCGGGGTCGGCAAATCCGTCGCCGCCGATCGGTCCTGCACTTGGTCAGCGTGGCATCAACATCATGGAATTCTGCAAGGCGTTCAATGCCGCCACGCAGGAAATGGAAAAGGGCATGCCGATCCCGGTCGTCATCACCTATTTCCAGGACAAGTCGTTCAACTTCCAGATGAAGCAGCCGCCCGTCAGCTACTTCCTCAAGAAAGAAGCCAAGCTGAAGTCCGGCTCGAAGACTCCTGGCAAGGAAGTTGCTGGCAAGATCTCGCGCGACAAGATCCGCACCATCGCTGAAGCGAAGATGAAGGATCTGAACGCTGCCGACGTCGAAGGCGCAATGCGCATGGTCGAGGGCTCTGCCCGCTCCATGGGCCTGGAAGTGACGGAATAAGATCATGGCCAAGATTGCAAAGCGCGTAGAAAAGAGCCGTGAAGGCATCGATCGCAACAAGCTCTACGACCTCTCCGAGGCCGTCAGCATGATCCGCGAGCGTTCCGCCACGAAGTTCGATGAAACGATCGAAGTCGCCATGAACCTCGGCGTCGACCCGCGCCACGCCGACCAGATGGTCCGTGGCGTGGTCAACCTGCCGAACGGCACGGGCCGTACGGTTCGCGTTGCCGTGTTCGCACGTGGTGACAAGGCTGAAGAGGCCAAGGCAGCCGGTGCCGACATCGTCGGCGCCGAAGACCTGGTCGAAGCAGTGCAGGGCGGTCAGATCGATTTCGACCGCTGCATCGCGACGCCGGACATGATGGGCCTCGTCGGCCGTCTCGGTAAGGTGCTCGGCCCGCGCGGCCTGATGCCGAACCCGCGTGTCGGTACCGTCACGCCGGACGTCACTGCTGCCGTCAAGGCTTCCAAGGGCGGCGCCGTCGAGTTCCGCGTCGAGAAGGCTGGCATCGTGCATGCCGGCGTTGGCAAGGTTTCCTTCGATGCGAAGGCGATCGAAGAGAACATCCGCGCCTTCGCCGATGCGGTCATCAAGGCAAAGCCGTCGGGTGCCAAGGGCAACTACGTCAAGCGCGTGGCGATTTCCTCGACCATGGGCCCTGGCGTCAAGATCGACCCGTCGACCCTTTCCGCCGCCTAAGGCGCGCGCAGATTATCGCGGCCTGCCTCAAGGGGCAGGCGGCATGAACCGATTTCCGGCCTTCGGGCCGGAAGTTGCCGGGGATTTCGGTTCCCGGCATTCCTGTCCGAGATTGCAGGTGGGCAACCTTAATCCCACACGGCCTGCATGAGACGGGTAAGACCCGGATTTGGCGGCTTTGATGCCGTTTCTTGCGGTTCGAACCTCGATTGCCTTGCGCCCGCCGGTCCCGGCGACGTGTAAGGGGGCAGGATCCTCAAGCGTCGCTTGGAGATCTTTCTGACGAACGGTCCCCTTGCGGCAAAGGCAAACCGACTGTGGTTGGCGCGAATGCCAGTCCGGTCTGCTGGAGAAAGACAGTGGATAGAGCGGAAAAACGCGAATTCGTCACAGAGCTGAACGAAGTCTTCAAGGCTTCCGGTTCGGTTGTTGTGGCCCACTACTCCGGTCTGACGGTTGCGCAGATGAACGACCTCCGGTCGCGCATGCGCTCAGCCGGCGGAACGGTCAAGGTCGCGAAGAACCGCCTGGCCAAGATCGCTCTTCAGGGCACGGAGTCCGAAGGGATCGCAGATCTCTTCACCGGCCAGACGCTCATCGCCTACAGCGATGACCCGATTGCCGCTCCGAAAGTCGCCGTCGACTTCGCCAAGGGTAACGACAAGCTCGTTGTTCTCGGTGGTGCGATGGGCTCGACCAATCTCGATGCCGAAGGTGTGAAGTCGCTTGCGACCCTGCCATCGCTCGACGAGCTGCGTGCAAAGCTGGTTGGCATGATCCAGACCCCGGCAACGCGTATCGCTCAGGTCGTCAACGCGCCTGCGGGTCAGCTCGCACGCGTATTCGGCGCTTATGCCAAGAAGGACGAAGCCGCATAAGGCGGAACTTCGCTGTTTAACTCTTAAAGTTCGAACCGAATAAAAGGACTATAACAATGGCTGATCTCTCCAAGATCGTTGAAGACCTCTCCAACCTCACCGTCCTGGAAGCTGCTGAGCTCTCCAAGATGCTCGAGGAAAAGTGGGGCGTTTCGGCTGCTGCTCCTGTTGCTGTTGCTGCTGCTGGCGGCGGTGCACCGGCTGAAGCCGCTGAAGAGAAGACTGAATTCGACGTGATCCTGGCCGAAGCCGGCGCGAACAAGATCAACGTCATCAAGGAAGTCCGTGCAATCACGGGTCTCGGCCTCAAAGAAGCCAAGGACCTCGTCGAAGCTGCACCGAAGGCCGTCAAGGAAGCAATTTCCAAGGGCGAAGCCGAGGACATCAAGAAGAAGCTCGAAGACGCAGGCGCGAAGGTCGAGCTCAAGTAAGATCATTCGTGGTCTGACGGATCCGCGCCGTTCGGCGCGGGTCCATCTGTTTTTCGGAACAGATTATCCGGAGACCGGACGGTGCGGTCTTTCGATAATGGGTTCCTCGCTCTCGACTGGATGGAGAGCGCGCCCCCGACGGAGCCGACTGGCCAGCGGTATGCCGTCACATGCAGGCCCAGATGCAAGATTTTTGACAAGGAGCGACGATGGCTCAGACCATTTCATTCAACGGTCGTAGGCGCGTACGCAAGTTCTTCGGTAAGATTCCAGAAGTCGCAGAGATGCCGAACCTCATCGAGGTTCAGAAGGCATCCTACGACCAGTTCCTCATGGTCGACGAGCCGGAAGGCGGTCGCCCGGAAGAAGGCCTTCAGGCCGTCTTCAAGTCGGTGTTCCCGATCCAGGATTTCGCCGGCACCTCGATGCTCGAGTTCGTCTCCTACGAATTCGAAGCGCCGAAGTTCGACGTCGAAGAGTGCCGTCAGCGCGATCTGACCTACGCAGCGCCGCTCAAGGTGACGCTGCGCCTCATCGTGTTCGATATCGACGAGGATACGGGCGCGAAGTCGATCAAGGACATCAAGGAACAGTCCGTCTACATGGGCGACATGCCGCTGATGACCATGAACGGCACGTTCATCGTCAACGGTACAGAGCGCGTGATCGTTTCGCAGATGCACCGTTCGCCGGGCGTCTTCTTCGACCACGACAAGGGCAAGTCGCACTCGTCGGGCAAGCTGCTCTTCGCAGCCCGCGTCATCCCGTATCGTGGCTCCTGGCTCGACATCGAGTTCGACGCCAAGGACATCGTGCATGCGCGCATCGACCGCCGCCGCAAGATTCCGGCGACGTCGCTCCTGATGGCGCTCGGCATGGACGCCGAGGAAATCCTCGAGACGTTCTACACGAAGTCGCACTACGCCCGTGACGGCGAAGGCTGGCGCATTCCGTTCCAGCCGAACGCGCTCAAGGGCACCAAGGCGATCACGGACCTGATCGATGCCGATACGGGCGAAGTCGTTGCCGAAGCCGGCCGCAAGCTGACCCCGCGTGTGCTTAAGCAGATGCAGGAAAAGGGCGTCAAGGCGATCAAGGCGACCGACGACGACCTTTATGGCGCCTATCTTGCCGAGGACATGGTCAACCCGACGACCGGTGAAGTCTTCCTCGAAGCAGGCGACGAAATCGACGAGAAGACGCTGCCGGTTCTCCTGGAAGCGGGCTTCGACTCCATCCCGGTTCTCGACATCGACCACATCAATGTCGGCGCCTATATCCGCAACACGCTTTCGGCAGACAAGAACGAGAATCGTCAGGATTCGCTGTTCGATATCTACCGCGTGATGCGTCCGGGCGAGCCGCCCACAATGGAAACGGCTGAAGCCATGTTCAACTCGCTGTTCTTTGATAGCGAGCGCTACGATCTGTCGGCCGTTGGCCGCGTCAAGATGAACATGCGCCTCGACCTCGATGCTGCCGACACCGTTCGCACGCTGCGCAAGGACGATATCCTTGCTGTCGTGAAGACTCTCGTCGAGCTGCGTGATGGCAAGGGCGAGATCGACGACATCGACAACCTCGGCAACCGCCGTGTGCGTTCGGTCGGCGAGCTCATGGAGAACCAGTATCGCCTGGGCCTTCTGCGCATGGAGCGTGCGATCAAGGAACGCATGTCGTCGATCGAGATCGACACGGTCATGCCGCAGGACCTGATCAACGCCAAGCCGGCCGCTGCTGCTGTTCGCGAGTTCTTCGGATCCTCGCAGCTGTCGCAGTTCATGGACCAGGTGAACCCGCTGTCGGAAATCACGCACAAGCGCCGTCTTTCGGCACTTGGACCGGGTGGTCTGACGCGTGAGCGCGCAGGCTTCGAAGTCCGCGACGTTCATCCGACGCACTATGGCCGTATCTGCCCGATCGAAACGCCGGAAGGCCCGAACATCGGTCTGATCAACTCGCTCGCCTCGTTCGCCCGCGTCAACAAGTACGGCTTCATCGAAAGCCCGTACCGCAAGATCGTGGACGGCAAGGTGACGCGCGACGTCGTTTATCTTTCGGCCATGGAAGAGTCCAAGCACTACGTGGCCCAGGCGAACGCCGAGCTCAGCGAAGACGGTCAGTTCGTCGACGAATTCGTCATTTGCCGCCACTCCGGCGAAGTGATGATGGCGCCGCGCGAAACCATCGACCTCATGGACGTTTCGCCGAAGCAGCTTGTTTCGGTAGCGGCGGCGCTCATCCCGTTCCTCGAGAACGACGACGCCAACCGCGCGCTCATGGGTTCAAACATGCAGCGTCAGGCCGTGCCGCTGCTCAGGGCCGATGCCCCGTTCGTCGGAACCGGCATGGAATCGGTCGTCGCCCGCGACTCCGGCGCTGCCATCGCGGCGCGTCGTTCGGGTGTCGTCGACCAGGTCGATGCAACGCGTATCGTTATTCGCGCCACGGAAGAGACCGATGCCGCGAAATCCGGCGTCGACATCTACCGCCTGCAGAAGTTCCAGCGTTCGAACCAGAACACCTGCGTCAACCAGCGTCCGCTGGTGACCGTTGGCGACCGGATCGAAGCCGGCGACATCATCGCTGACGGTCCGTCGACAGATCTCGGCGATCTGGCGCTCGGCCGGAACGTGCTCGTCGCGTTCATGCCCTGGAACGGCTACAACTACGAGGACTCCATCCTGCTTTCCGAGCGCATCGTCTCGGAAGACGTGTTCACCTCCATCCACATCGACGAGTTCGAAGTGATGGCGCGCGACACGAAGCTAGGACCGGAAGAAATCACGCGTGACATTCCGAACGTTTCGGAAGAGGCGCTGAAGAACCTCGACGAAGCCGGCATCGTCTATGTGGGCGCCGAAGTGCATCCTGGCGACATCCTCGTCGGCAAGATCACGCCGAAGGGCGAGAGCCCGATGACGCCGGAAGAGAAGCTTCTGCGCGCCATCTTCGGTGAAAAGGCATCCGACGTCCGCGACACGTCCATGCGCATGCCTCCGGGCGCCCACGGCACCGTCGTCGAAGTCCGCGTGTTCAACCGCCACGGCGTCGAGAAAGACGAACGTGCGATGGCGATCGAGCGCGAGGAAATCGAGCGTCTGGCCAAGGACCGCGACGACGAGCAGGCGATCCTCGACCGTAACGTCTACGGTCGTCTGACCGACATGTTGTCGGGCCACGTTGCTGTTGCCGGTCCGAAGACCTTCAAGAAGGGCACAAAGCTCGACGCGGCCGTCATGGGCGACTATCCGCGTTCGCAGTGGTGGCTGTTCGCCGTCGAGGATGAGAAGGTCCAAGGTGGCATCGAGCAGTTGCGCGCCCAGTATGACGAGTCCAAGTCGCGCCTTGAGCAGCGCTTCATGGATAAGGTCGAGAAGGTCCAGCGCGGCGACGAGATGCCCCCAGGCGTCATGAAGATGGTCAAGGTCTTCGTGGCGGTGAAGAGCAAGATGCAGCCGGGCGACAAGATGGCCGGCCGTCACGGCAACAAGGGTGTCGTGTCGCGCATCATGCCGATCGAAGACATGCCGTTCCTCGAAGACGGTACGCATGTCGACATCGTGCTGAACCCGCTCGGCGTGCCTTCGCGCATGAACGTCGGTCAGATCCTCGAAACGCATCTCGGCTGGGCATGCGCTTCGCTCGGCAAGAAGATCGGAAACATGCTGGATGCCTACAAGCAGTCCGGCGACATCTCCGAGCTTCGCGCCACTGTCGACGACGTCATCGGTGGCGGCGTCAAGGGTGAGCCGATCAAGGACTTCGACGACGAGTCGATCGTTCGCGTGGCCGAGCAGACGCGTCGTGGCGTGTCGATCGCCACGCCGGTGTTCGACGGTGCGCACGAAGCCGACGTCAATGTCATGCTGGAAAAGGCAGGGCTCAACGTGTCGGGTCAGTCGACGCTGTATGATGGCCGTACCGGCGAGCAGTTCGACCGTCAGGTCACGGTCGGCTACATCTACATGCTGAAGCTGAACCACCTGGTGGACGACAAGATCCATGCCCGTTCGATCGGCCCGTACTCGCTCGTTACCCAGCAGCCGCTGGGCGGCAAGGCGCAGTTCGGCGGTCAGCGCTTCGGCGAGATGGAGGTCTGGGCACTCGAAGCCTATGGTGCCGCCTACACGCTGCAGGAAATGCTGACCGTGAAGTCGGACGACGTGGCTGGCCGTACCAAGGTCTACGAAGCGATCGTGCGTGGTGATGATACCTTCGAGGCCGGCATTCCGGAGAGCTTCAACGTTCTCGTGAAGGAAATGCGCTCGCTGGGTCTCAACGTCGAACTCGAGAACACCAAGATCGACGACAACGCCGACATGGAGCAGCTGCCTGACGCAGCGGAGTAAGCGGACAAACGGGATGCGCCGCATGCACGGTGGCGCGTCCGTTCCTCGATAGTGGGGAGCATGCACGCGCAGCGCCTTTGAGGGTCGCGGCGCGTGCATCGCGGTTTCAGCCGGTAGCTTCTACCGGCCAGGATTTTCGAAGCGGAGAAGGGGCGACGGCCTCCACGGACCGCATATGACGGGGCAGGGCCCCGCAAAGGAGACAGGCATGAACCATGAGGTCATGAATCTTTTCAATCCCCAGGCCCCGGCGCAGGTATTCGATAGCATTCGAATTTCCATCGCCAGCCCGGAGAAGATTCTCTCCTGGTCGTTCGGCGAGATCAAGAAGCCGGAAACCATCAACTACCGTACGTTCAAGCCGGAGCGCGACGGTCTCTTCTGCGCGCGCATCTTTGGTCCGATCAAGGACTATGAGTGCCTGTGCGGCAAGTACAAGCGCATGAAGTACAAGGGCATCATCTGTGAAAAGTGCGGCGTGGAAGTCACGCTCTCGCGCGTTCGTCGCGAGCGCATGGGCCACATCGAGCTCGCAGCGCCCGTCGCCCACATCTGGTTCCTGAAGTCGCTGCCGAGCCGTATCGGCACGCTGCTCGACATGACGCTCAAGGATATCGAGCGCGTCCTGTACTTCGAAAACTACATCGTGACCGAGCCCGGCCTCACCTCGCTTCAGGAGCACCAGCTGCTGTCTGAAGAAGAGTACATGATTGCCGTCGACGAATTCGGCGAGGATTCCTTCACCGCCATGATCGGCGCCGAGGCCATCTATGAGCTTCTGGCCGGCATGGAGTTGGAGAAGATCGCGGGCGATCTGCGCGAAGATCTCGCAACGACGACTTCGGACCTGAAGTCGAAGAAGCTGATGAAGCGCCTCAAGATCGTCGAGAACTTCATGGAATCCGGCAATCGTCCGGAGTGGATGATCATGAAGGTGGTTCCGGTGATCCCGCCGGACCTGCGTCCGCTGGTTCCTCTGGACGGCGGTCGCTTCGCGACGTCCGACCTGAACGACCTCTACCGCCGCGTGATTAACCGCAACAACCGTCTGAAGCGTCTGATCGAACTGCGCGCGCCGGGCATCATCATCCGCAACGAGAAGCGCATGCTTCAGGAGTCGGTCGATGCACTGTTCGACAACGGCCGTCGCGGCCGCGTCATCACGGGTGCCAACAAGCGTCCGCTGAAGTCGCTTTCCGACATGCTCAAGGGCAAGCAGGGCCGGTTCCGCCAGAACCTGCTCGGCAAGCGCGTCGACTATTCGGGCCGTTCGGTCATCGTGACCGGTCCGGAACTGAAGCTGCACCAGTGTGGCCTGCCGAAGAAGATGGCGCTCGAGCTGTTCAAGCCGTTCATCTACGCCCGTCTCGACGCCAAGGGTTACTCCTCGACCGTCAAGCAGGCGAAGAAGCTCGTCGAAAAGGAAAAGCCGGAAGTCTGGGATATCCTGGACGAGGTCATCCGCGAGCATCCGGTTCTGCTGAACCGTGCGCCGACACTCCACCGTCTGGGCATTCAGGCGTTCGAACCCACGCTCGTCGAGGGCAAGGCGATCCAGCTGCATCCGCTCGTCTGCACGGCGTTCAACGCCGACTTCGACGGTGACCAGATGGCCGTGCACGTTCCGCTGTCGCTCGAAGCGCAGCTGGAAGCGCGCGTCCTGATGATGTCGACCAACAACATCCTGCACCCTGCATCCGGCGCACCGATCATCGTGCCGTCGCAGGACATGGTTCTCGGCCTCTACTATCTGTCGATCCAAAACCAGAACGAGCCGGGCGAAGGCATGGTCTTCGCCGACATGGGCGAGCTGCATCACGCGCTTGAGAACAAGGTCGTGACGCTGCACACCAAGATCAAAGGCCGCTTCAAGACGGTCGACGAGAACGGCAAGCCGGTCTCGCAGATCCACGAGACTACCCCTGGCCGCATGATCATCGGCGAATTGCTGCCGAAGAACGTCAACGTGCCGTTCGACACCTGCAACCAGGAGATGACCAAGAAGAACATCTCCAAGATGATCGACACCGTCTACCGCCACTGCGGTCAGAAAGAGACGGTCATCTTCTGCGACCGCATCATGCAGCTGGGCTTCGGCCACGCCTGCCGTGCGGGCATTTCGTTCGGCAAGGACGACATGGTCATCCCGGACACGAAGGCGAAGATCGTCGGCGACACTGAAACGCTCGTGAAGGAATACGAGCAGCAGTACAATGACGGCCTGATTACGCAGGGTGAGAAGTACAACAAGGTCGTCGACGCCTGGGGCAAGGCCACCGAAAAGGTCGCCGAGGACATGATGGCCCGCATTAAGGCCGTCGAGTTCGACGCGGAGACCGGTCGTCAGAAGCCGATGAACGCCATCTACATGATGAGCCACTCCGGTGCGCGTGGTTCGCCGAACCAGATGCGTCAGCTGGGCGGCATGCGCGGCCTCATGGCCAAGCCTTCGGGCGAGATCATCGAAACACCGATCATCTCGAACTTCAAAGAAGGCCTGACCGTGAACGAGTACTTCAACTCGACGCACGGCGCCCGTAAGGGTCTGGCGGATACGGCTCTGAAGACGGCGAACTCGGGTTACCTGACCCGTCGTCTCGTCGATGTCGCACAGGACTGCATCGTTACCCAGACGGACTGCGGTACCGACAAGGGCCTGACGATGACGGCGATCGTCGATGCCGGCCAGGTGGTCGCATCGCTCGGTCAGCGCGTTCTCGGTCGCACCTCGCTCGACGACATCAACCACCCGGTTTCGGGCGAGCTGATCGTCAAGGCCGGGACGTTGATCGACGAGAACGACGTCATCGCCATCGAAGCGGCCAGCATCCAGTCGGTCCGCATTCGTTCGGCTCTGACCTGCGAAGTTCAGACCGGCATCTGCGGCGTCTGCTACGGACGTGACCTGGCGCGCGGTACCCCCGTCAACCAGGGCGAGGCCGTCGGCGTCATCGCGGCGCAGTCGATCGGCGAGCCGGGCACGCAGCTCACCATGCGTACGTTCCACCTTGGTGGTACGGCAACCGTGGTGGACCAGTCGTTCCTGGAAGCGTCTTACGAAGGCAAGGTGCAGATCAAGAACCGCAACGTGCTCCGCAATTCGGAGAACGAACTCGTCGCCATGGGCCGCAACATGGCCATCCAGATCCTGGATCCGAAGGGCAACGAGCGTTCCTCGCAGCGCGTGGCATACGGCTCGAAGCTCCATGTCGACGATGGTGACATGGTTCGTCGTGGCCAGCGTCTGGCCGAGTGGGATCCCTATACCCGCCCGATGATGACGGAAGTTGCGGGTACGGTGGAGTTCGAAGATCTGGTCGACGGTCTCTCCGTCACGGAATCGACTGACGAAGCAACCGGGATCACCAAGCGTCTGGTCATCGACTGGCGTTCGACCCCGCGCGGTTCGGATCTCAAGCCGGCGATCGTCATCAAGGACAAGAACGGGGAGATCGCCAAGCTGTCGCGTGGCGGCGAAGCCCGCTTCCTGCTCTCGGTGGACGCGATCCTTTCGGTCGAACCCGGCCGCAAGGTCAGCCAGGGTGACGTGCTTGCGCGTATCCCGATGGAAAGCGCGAAGACGAAGGACATCACCGGCGGTCTGCCGCGTGTTGCCGAACTCTTCGAAGCCCGCCGTCCGAAGGATCACGCCATCATCGCCGAAATTGACGGCACGATCCGGTTTGGACGCGACTACAAGAACAAGCGTCGCATCCAGATCGAGCCGGCGGAAGACGGTGTCGAGCCGGTCGAGTACCTGATCCCGAAGGGCAAGCCGTTCCACCTGCAGGAAGGCGATTTCATCGAGAAGGGCGATTACATTCTCGACGGCAATCCCGCTCCGCACGACATCCTTGCCATCAAGGGCGTCGAGGCACTGGCTTCCTATCTCGTCAACGAGATCCAGGAAGTCTACCGACTGCAGGGCGTTCTGATCAACGACAAGCACATCGAGGTGATCGTTCGCCAGATGCTGCAGAAGGTCGAGATCAGCGAGCAGGGCGACTCCAGCTATATCGCTGGCGACATCGTCGACGTGATCGAGCTCAACCAGGTCAATGCGCGCCTGGAAGAAGAGGGCAAGAAGCCGGCCAGCGGCGAAGCTGTTCTGCTCGGCATCACCAAGGCCTCGCTCCAGACGCCGTCCTTCATCTCCGCCGCCTCCTTCCAGGAGACGACGAAGGTGCTGACCGAAGCAGCTGTTGCCGGCAAGACCGACACGCTGCAGGGTCTGAAGGAGAACGTGATCGTCGGTCGTCTCATCCCTGCCGGTACCGGCGGCCAGATGAGCCAGATCCGTCGCATCGCGACGTCGCGCGACGACCTGATCCTCGATGCCCGCCGCAAGTCGTCGGGTGCCGAGACGGCCGACCCGATGCTGGCGGACATGACGGCACGCGAGCGTGCGGCTTCGACCGCCGCGGAATAATCGGCGCTCATATCAATGACAAAAGCCGCCCCGGAAGACCGGGGCGGCTTTTTTCGTTTGAGGTCCGGGTGTCGTGGACGGGTAAAGTCCCGTCCAATCCCTATTTCAAAGTGACGATCGCCACTTCGCCTTCAAGCGCACCCTGATAGGCGGAGGCGTGCGGCTCTTCATCCGGGGCTTCGTGCAGCACCCCGATCTGATCGAGGTCCGCTTCCTCGTATCCTTCGTCGGCGAGCGCGTTGAGCGTCGCGCGGACCGCACTGTCGTCATCCGGGGCGCGGAGAAAAACGTGCAGCTCGGTTGGATCGCCATCCTTGTCGCGCCAGGCGCGGCCGACGATGATGAAGATCATCGGCGTCTCCGGTTCATTCTCATTGGCAGGGGTGTCGATCATCGAAGTGATTCCTGATGCGAGTCGTTTCTGTCCGGGTGCCATCGTTCACGAAGGCAATTGACTGGCTTAATGGGACGTGGAATCGCTGCGGTCAACGCGGGCAACAGGCCTGCTGCGGACCTCTCTGCCGAGCAGCGCAACAATTCGCTCTGCCTAAGCACCGTTCCGCAAGATTGTTTCGCGCCTTCGAAGTGTCCTGCTTCAGGGGAGGCGGGCAGGGACAAATCTTAAGGCCAGGCCTTGACGGAATGGGCTTATGCCAGTATCACCCGGCCACCAAAGCCGATGTGAGGCTGGCATCTTCGGGACGACCCGTCCTGGAATTCGCCTCAAACAAGGCTTTATACCGCAGACGACGACAATGCTGTTGGCATGAGACGGGCAACCGTTTCCTCTGCATTTGATGAGCCATCCACCGTTCAATCGGGGACGGCTCGTTTCGCGCATGTTCGGATACTGCGGCGTGAGGGCCTCGTGAAACGGGCTTTGAGATAGATTTTTCAAGGGATGGTTGAATGCCTACCGTAAACCAGCTGATCCGCAAGCCGCGTCAGGCGCCCGTCAAGCGCAACAAAGTTCCGGCTCTGGAGCAGAACCCGCAGAAGCGCGGCGTTTGCACCCGCGTCTATACCACGACCCCGAAGAAGCCGAACTCGGCTCTGCGTAAGGTCGCCAAGATCCGCCTGACCAATGGCTTCGAAGTCATCGGCTACATCCCGGGCGAAGGTCACAACCTTCAGGAGCACTCCGTGGTCATGATCCGCGGCGGCCGCGTGAAGGACCTTCCGGGCGTTCGCTACCACGTCATTCGCGGCGTGCTCGATACGCAGGGCGTAAAGAACCGCAAGCAGCGCCGCTCGAAGTACGGCGCCAAGCGTCCGAAGTAAGACCATTCTGTCGCTGGCTCGAGGCAATTATCGCCCGGGTCATGTGCAATCAGTGAGAGACGAGAAATATGTCGCGACGTCACAGGGCAGAGAAGCGTGAAATCAACCCGGATCCGAAGTTCGGTGATCTGGTCATCACGAAGTTCATGAACGCCATCATGTACCACGGCAAGAAGTCTGCCGCCGAGTCGATCGTCTATGGCGCATTCGACGTGGTCGAGCAGAAGACCCGCCAGGAGCCTGTCGGTATCTTCCATCAGGCGCTCGACAATGTCGCGCCGCACGTGGAAGTCCGCTCGCGCCGCGTTGGTGGTGCAACCTACCAGGTTCCGGTCGATGTTCGTCCCGAGCGTCGTCAGGCTCTGGCCATCCGCTGGCTGATCTCGGCTGCCCGCAACCGCAACGAAACGACCATGGTCGAGCGCCTCTCGGGCGAACTCATGGACGCAGCAAACGGTCGCGGCAGCGCAGTCAAAAAGCGCGAAGACACGCACAAGATGGCTGACGCCAACCGCGCGTTCTCGCACTATCGCTGGTAACTGAAATCGGAAGTGGCGCCGCGAAAGCGGTGCCTTCGCATTGAAAGGCTGCCCAAATGGCCCGCGAATACGCAATCGAAGACTACCGCAATTTCGGCATCATGGCGCATATCGACGCCGGCAAGACGACGACGACTGAGCGCGTCCTGTACTACACGGGTCGTTCGCACAAGATCGGCGAAGTCCACGACGGTGCCGCAACCATGGACTGGATGGAGCAGGAGCAGGAACGCGGCATAACGATCACGTCTGCTGCTACGACCACCTTCTGGAAGGGCCGTGACGGCAAGTCGCGTCGCTTCAACATCATCGACACGCCCGGCCACGTCGACTTCACGATCGAAGTCGAGCGTTCGCTGCGCGTTCTCGACGGTGCGATCGCTCTGCTCGACGCCAACGCCGGTGTAGAGCCGCAGACCGAGACTGTCTGGCGCCAGGCCGACAAGTACGAAGTCCCGCGGATGATCTTCTGCAACAAGATGGACAAGATCGGTGCGGACTTCTACCGCTCGGTCGAGATGGTCAAGTCGCGTCTCGGCGCGATCCCGGTCGTCGTCCAGCTTCCGATCGGTGCTGAGAACGAGTTCAAGGGCGTCGTCGACCTGATCGAGATGAACGCTCTCGTATGGCGCGACGAGTCGCTCGGCGCCCAGTGGGACGTCGTCGAGATACCGGACGATCTCAAGGATCGTGCCGAAGAGTACCGCGAGAAGATGATCGAAACGGTCGTCGAAATCGACGAAGAAGCCATGGAAGCTTATCTGGAAGGCGAAATGCCGGACAACGATAAGATCCGTCAGCTCATCCGTCGTGGCACGATCGACGTGAAGTTCTTCCCGATGTTCTGCGGCTCTGCTTTCAAGAACAAGGGCGTTCAGCCGCTGCTCGACGCCGTCGTCGACTTCCTGCCGTCCCCGATCGATATCCCGGCCATCAAGGGCATCGACGTCAAGACGGAAGAAGCCACGAAGCGCAAGGCTGCCGACGACGAGCCGGTCGCTCTGCTCGCTTTCAAGATCATGAACGACCCGTTCGTCGGCTCGCTCACGTTCTGCCGTCTCTACTCGGGCAAGCTCGAGAAGGGCACGTCGCTTCTGAACACGGTCAAGGAAAAGCGCGAGCGCATCGGCCGCATGCTGCAGATGCACTCCAACTCGCGTGAAGACGTCGACGTCGCCTATGCTGGTGATATCGTCGCTCTCGCTGGCCTGAAGGAAACGACCACCGGCGATACGCTGTGCGATCCGCTGGCCCCGGTCATCCTGGAGCGCATGGAATTCCCGGATCCGGTCATTCAGATCGCGATCGAGCCGAAGACCAAGGCCGACCAGGAAAAGATGGGCCTCGCGCTCAACCGTCTGGCCGCCGAGGATCCTTCCTTCCGCGTCAAGACCGACGAAGAATCCGGCCAGACGATCATCGCCGGCATGGGCGAGCTTCACCTCGACATCATCGTCGACCGCATGAAGCGCGAGTTCAAGGTCGAGGCCAATGTCGGCGCTCCGCAGGTCGCCTACCGTGAAACCATCACGAAGACCGCAGAAGTCGATTACACGCACAAGAAGCAGTCGGGCGGTACGGGCCAGTTCGCTCGCGTCAAGCTGGTGTTCGAACCGAATCCGGACTCCGAAGATTTCGTCTTCGAATCCAAGATCGTCGGTGGTGCTGTTCCGAAGGAATACATCCCGGGCGTTCAGAAGGGCATTCAGAGCGTCATGTCGGCTGGTCCGCTTGCCGGCTTCCCGATGCTCTCGGTCAAGGCAACTTTGATCGACGGCGCCTTCCACGACGTCGACTCCTCGGTTCTCGCCTTCGAAATCGCAGCCCGCGGTGCATTCCGCGAAGGTGCGCAGAAGGCTGGTGCCCAGCTGCTCGAGCCGATCATGAAGGTCGAAGTCGTGACGCCGGAAGATTACGTCGGTGACGTGATCGGCGATCTGAACTCGCGTCGTGGCCAGATTCAGGGCCAGGAACAGCGCGGCGTTGCCATCGTCATCAACGCGCATGTGCCGCTCGCCAACATGTTCAAGTACGTCGACAACCTGCGCTCCATGAGCCAGGGACGCGCACAGTACACGATGCTGTTCGATCACTATGCGCCGGTTCCTTCGAACGTCGCTCAGGAAATCCAGGCGAAGTTCGCGTAAGGCGCGGACTTCCCAAGAGACTAATTCCGTCCCGCGGGACGACAGTAGAATGGAGAGCCTCCAATGGCTAAAGGCAAGTTTGAACGTAACAAGCCGCATGTGAACATCGGCACGATCGGTCACGTCGACCACGGCAAGACGTCTTTGACGGCTGCGATCACGAAGTTCTTCGGCGAGTACCGCGCTTATGACCAGATCGACGGCGCACCGGAAGAGAAGGCTCGCGGGATCACGATCTCGACGGCGCACGTGGAATACGAGACGGAAGCCCGTCACTACGCCCACGTCGACTGCCCCGGCCACGCCGACTACGTGAAGAACATGATCACCGGTGCGGCCCAGATGGACGGCGCGATCCTCGTCGTTTCGGCTGCTGACGGCCCGATGCCGCAGACGCGCGAGCACATCCTGCTCGCCCGCCAGGTCGGTGTTCCGGCAATCGTCGTGTTCCTGAACAAGGTCGACCAGGTTGACGACGAAGAGCTTCTCGAGCTCGTCGAGCTCGAAGTTCGTGAGCTGCTCTCCTCGTACGACTATCCGGGCGACGACATTCCGATCGTCAAGGGCTCCGCGCTTGCCGCTCTCGAAGACAGCAACAAGGAAATCGGCGAGAACGCCGTTCGTGCGCTCCTGGCTGAAGTCGACAAGTACATCCCGACGCCTGAGCGCCCGATCGACCAGCCGTTCCTGATGCCGATCGAAGACGTGTTCTCGATCTCGGGTCGTGGCACGGTCGTGACCGGCCGCGTCGAGCGTGGCGTCGTCAAGGTTGGCGAGGAAATCGAGATCGTCGGTATCCGCGACACCAAGAAGACGACCTGCACGGGCGTTGAAATGTTCCGCAAGCTGCTCGACCAGGGCCAGGCCGGCGACAACATCGGCGCGCTGCTTCGCGGTGTCGACCGTGAAGGCGTCGAGCGTGGTCAGGTTCTGTGCAAGCCGGGTTCGGTCAAGCCGCACAAGAAGTTCAAGGCCGAAGCCTACATCCTGACGAAGGAAGAGGGTGGTCGCCACACGCCGTTCTTCACGAACTACCGTCCGCAGTTCTACTTCCGCACGACGGACGTGACGGGCATCGTGACGCTGCCGGAAGGCACGGAGATGGTGATGCCTGGCGACAACGTCACCGTTGACGTCGAGCTGATCGTGCCGATCGCGATGGAAGAGCGCCTGCGCTTCGCCATCCGCGAAGGCGGCCGCACCGTCGGCGCCGGCATCGTCGCCGCGATCACGGAATAACAGCTGGTCTGACCCTTATGGCGCGCCGGCTTCGGGCGGCGCGCCTTTACTTCAAACAAGGATGAATTCGAATGAACGGCCAGAATATCCGTATCCGCCTCAAGGCGTTCGATCATCGGATTCTCGATGCCTCCACGCGTGAGATCGTTTCGACCGCCAAGCGCACGGGTGCCAATGTCCGTGGTCCCGTTCCGCTGCCGACGCGGATCGAGAAGTTCACGGTCAACCGGTCGCCGCACATCGACAAGAAGAGCCGCGAGCAATTCGAGATGCGCACGCACAAGCGTCTTCTCGACATCGTCGATCCGACCCCCCAGACGGTCGATGCGCTGATGAAGCTCGACCTGGCTGCCGGCGTCGACGTCGAAATCAAGCTTTAAGAGTCGGTCTGGACCATCCAAGGCGCCTGAGAGCGCCGGATGAACGAACGACTCCTCTAAAAGGAATGAACCGATGCGTTCAGGTGTGATTGCACAAAAGGTAGGGATGACCCGGGTCTACAACGACGCCGGCGACCACATCCCGGTAACAGTCCTCAAGCTCGACAATTGCCAGGTCGTTGCTCAGCGGACCGTCGAGAAGAACGGCTACGCAGCCGTTCAGCTCGGCGTCGGCCTCAAGAAGGTCAAGAACACGACGAAGGCACTGCGCGGCCATTTCGCCGCTGCAAATGTCGAGCCGAAGGCAAAGCTGGCCGAGTTTCGCGTCAGCGAAGACAATCTGATCGATATCGGCGCCGAGCTGACGGCCGAGCACTTCGTTGCCGGCCAGCTGGTCGACGTGACCGGTACCACGATCGGTAAGGGCTTCGCCGGTGCAATGAAGCGCCACAACTTCGGTGGTCTGCGTGCAACTCACGGCGTTTCGGTCTCGCACCGTTCGCACGGTTCGACCGGTTCCAACCAGGATCCGGGCCGCGTCTGGAAGGGCAAGCGCATGGCTGGTCACATGGGCCAGACGCGCGTCACGACCCAGAACCTCGAAGTCGTCTCGACGGATGTCGACCGCGGCCTGATCCTCATCAAGGGTGCCGTTCCCGGCTCCAAGGGTGCCTGGATCCTCGTTCGCGATGCCATCAAGTCGCCGATCCCGGAAGCGGCTCCGCGTCCGGCAGCACTGCGTTCGGCGTCGAATGGTGCGACCGCTGAAGCTACGAATGAGGGAGCCGAGTAATGGATCTCAACGTCACCACTCTGGACGGCAGCTCGGCCGGCACGGTTTCGCTCTCGGACGCCGTTTTCGGCCTGGAGCCCCGCGCCGATCTCCTGCAGCGCGTCGTTCGCTGGCAGCTTGCCAAGAAGCAGGCCGGCACTCACAAGGCGCTCGGCCGTTCGGAAGTTTCCCGCACCGGCGCCAAGATGTACCGCCAGAAGGGCACCGGCCGCGCACGTCACCACTCGGCACGCGCTCCGCAGTTCCGCGGCGGCGGCAAGGCTCACGGCCCGGTTGTTCGCAGCCACGGCCATGACCTTCCCAAGAAGGTTCGTGCGCTCGGCCTGAAGCATGCGCTGTCGGCTAAGCTTCGTTCGGAAGACCTGATCGTCATCGACGATTTCGTCGCGAAGGAAGCAAAGACGAAGGGCCTCCTGGAGTCTTTCGGCAAGCTCGGCCTGACGAACGCACTCCTGATCGGCGGCGCCGACCTGGACAGCAATTTCCGCCTTGCGGCCAAGAACATCCCGAACGTGGATATTCTGCCGGTACAGGGCATCAATGTTTACGACATCCTGCGTCGCGGCAAGCTCGTCTTGTCCAAGTCGGCTGTCGAAGCGCTTGAGGAGCGGTTCAAATGACTGATCTTCGTCACTACGACGTGATCGTTTCACCGGCGATCACTGAAAAGGCAACGATGGCCTCGGACAACAACCAGGTCGTGTTCAATGTCGCAAAGAAGGCTACCAAGCCGGAGATCAAGGCTGCGATCGAAGCGCTGTTCGGCGTCAAGGTCAAGGCGGTGAACACGCTGCTTCGCAAGGGCAAGGTCAAGCGGTTCCGTGGCATCAAGGGCCGCCAGAGCGACGTCAAGAAGGCAATCGTCACGCTCGCCGAGGGTCAGACCCTCGACGTATCGACGGGCCTCTGAGGCGCGCCTGAGCGACCGGAACCGTAAGGAAACAAGAAAATGGCATTGAAGAGTTTCAATCCGATCACGCCGAGCACGCGCCAGCTCGTCATCGTCGATCGCTCCGCCCTCTACAAGGGCAAGCCGGTCAAGACGCTGACGGAAGGCCTTTCGCAGAAGGGCGGCCGTAACAACGCCGGTCGCATCACTGCGCGCTACCAGGGTGGTGGTCACAAGCGTTCGTACCGTATGGTCGATTTCAAGCGTCGCAAGTTCGACGTATCGGCAACGGTCGAGCGTCTCGAATACGACCCGAACCGCACGGCATTCATCGCACTCATCAAGTACGATGACGGCGAGCTGAGCTACATCCTGGCTCCGCAGCGCCTGGCCGTCGGCGATAAGGTCGTCTCGTCGAACAAGGCTGTGGACGTGAAGCCTGGCAACGCCATGCCGCTTCAGAACATGCCGGTCGGCACCATCGTCCACAATGTGGAGATGAAGCCGGAGAAGGGTGGCCAGATCGCCCGTTCGGCAGGCACCTACGTTCAGCTCGTGGGCCGCGACCAGGGCATGGCGATCCTTCGCCTGAACTCTGGCGAGCAGCGCCTCGTGTCGGGCCTTTGCCTCGGCACCGTCGGCGCGGTCTCGAACCCGGACCACGGCAACATCAACGATGGCAAGGCTGGTCGCACCCGCTGGCGCGGCAAGCGTCCGCATGTCCGCGGCGTCGTCATGAACCCCGTCGACCACCCGCATGGTGGTGGTGAAGGCCGGACCTCGGGTGGTCGTCACCCGGTTTCGCCCTGGGGCAAGCCGACCAAGGGCAAGCGTACGCGGTCGAACAAGTCGACCGACAAGTTCATCATGCGCTCGCGCCACCAGCGCAAGAAGTAAGAGAGGAAGTCTCAATTGGCTCGTTCAGTTTGGAAAGGTCCGTTTGTTGACGGCTATCTTCTCAAGAAGGCTGAGAAGGTGCGCGAAGGCGGACGCAGCGAAGTGATCAAGATCTGGAGCCGTCGCTCCACGATCCTGCCGCAGTTCGTCGGTCTGACCTTCGGTGTCTACAATGGCGCGAAGCACATTCCGGTATCAGTTTCGGAAGACATGGTCGGACACAAGTTCGGCGAATTCGCTCCGACGCGGACCTACTACGGTCACGGCGCGGACAAGAAGGCGAAGAGGAAGTAACAATGGGCAAGGCCAAAGCCGAACGCCGGCTCAAGGATAACGAGGCGCAGGCAGTTGCGCGCACGATCCGCGTCAGTCCCCAGAAGCTCAATCTCGTTGCGGCCATGATCCGCGGCAAGAAGGTCGAGCGGGCTCTGGCCGATCTCGAGTTTTCGCGCAAGCGCATCGCTGAAACCGTCCGCAAGACGCTTCAGTCTGCCATCGCAAACGCCGAAAACAACCACGACCTCGACGTCGACCAGCTGATCGTCGCGGAAGCGCATGTCGGCAAGTCGATCACGATGAAGCGTTTCCACGCTCGTGGCCGTGGCCGCGCGAGCCGCATCGAGAAGCCGTTCTCGCACCTGACCATCGTGGTGCGCGAAGTCGAAGAAACCGGGAAGGCTGCTTAAGTATGGGTCAGAAAATCAATCCGATCGGCTTTCGCCTCGGCATCAACCGTACCTGGGACAGCCGCTGGTTCGCCGACAACGCCGAATACTCCAAGCTGCTTCACGAGGATCTGAAGATCCGCAAGTTCATCATGGATGAGCTGAAGCAGGCTGCGATTTCGAAGGTGGTGATCGAGCGTCCGCACAAGAAGTGCCGCGTCACGATCCATGCTGCGCGTCCGGGCCTCATCATCGGCAAGAAGGGCGCGGACATCGAGAAGCTGCGCAAGCGCCTCTCGCAGATGACCAACTCGGAAACGCACCTCAACATCGTCGAAGTGCGCAAGCCTGAGACCGATGCGACGCTGGTCGCTCAGTCGATCGCTCAGCAGCTCGAGCGTCGTGTGGCATTCCGTCGCGCCATGAAGCGTGCCGTTCAGTCCGCCATGCGTCTTGGCGCCGAAGGTATCCGTATCACGTCGGCCGGTCGTTTGGGCGGCGCGGAAATCGCGCGCACCGAATGGTACCGTGAAGGCCGCGTGCCGCTGCATACGCTGCGCGCCGATATCGACTACGGCACGGCCGAGGCCCACACGGCTTACGGCATCTGCGGCATCAAGGTCTGGATCTTCAAGGGTGAGATCCTCGAGCATGACCCGATGGCTTCGGAGCGTCGCGCGTTGGAAGGCGATAATCAGGGTGGCCAGCGCCGCCGCGAGAACGCGTGATCATAAGCGCGGTTCGAGAATTCGGAGAATAAGACTATGTTGCAGCCAAAGCGTACGAAGTACCGCAAGCAGTTCAAGGGCCGCATCAAGGGCGTGGCCAAGGGCGGCTCTGACCTGAATTTCGGTTCTTTCGGCCTGAAGGCGCAAGAGCCGGACCGCGTCAATGCGCGTCAGATCGAAGCGGCCCGCCGCGCGATCACCCGTCACATGAAGCGTGCTGGTCGCGTCTGGATCCGGGTGTTCCCGGACGTTCCGGTCACGTCCAAGCCCACGGAAGTCCGCATGGGTAAGGGTAAGGGATCGGTCGACTACTGGGCCTGCAAGGTCAAGCCAGGCCGTATCATGTTCGAGATCGACGGCGTTTCGGAAGAAATCGCGCGTGAGGCCCTGCGCCTCGGCGCCGCCAAGCTGTCGGTCAAGACGCGCTTCGTACAGCGCATCGCCGATTAAGGAGACGGACAATGAAATCGACAGACGTCCGTGCGCTGAGCGCCGACCAGTTGAACGACGAACTTGCCAAGCTGAAGAAGGAGCAGTTCAACCTGCGCTTCCAGCGGGCTACCGGCCAGCTTGAAAAGACCTCGCGCGTTCGCGAGATCCGTCGCGACATCGCACGCATCAAGACAATTGCCCGCCAGAAGCTGGCGGCAGAAGCCAAGGCCTAAAGGACCAAGAACAATGCCGAAACGCATTCTGCAGGGCACCGTCGTCAGCGACAAGAACGAGAAGACCGTCGTGGTCCTCGTGGAGCGTCGCTTCGCGCATCCCTTGCTTCAGAAGACCGTTCGCCGGTCCAAGAAGTACAAGGCGCATGACGAGAGCAATCAGTTCAAGACCGGCGACTTCGTCTCCATCCAGGAGTGCGCGCCGATCTCCAAAGACAAGCGCTGGACCGTCGTTTCCAACGCTGCGGAATAATCGTCGGCTTGACGATTGCCGCAAGGCGCGTCAGAAGCGCGCCAGCACGAATAACAACAATGCCAGAAGGCGAGGGTGGCACGGCCTCCTCGCCGATTGAAGGAAAAGGCGGTCTGACATGATTCAGATGCAAACAAACCTCGACGTCGCCGATAATTCCGGCGCTCGTCGTGTCATGTGCATCAAGGTGCTGGGCGGCTCGAAGCGGAAATATGCTTCTATCGGCGACATCATCGTCGTCTCGGTAAAAGAAGCAATTCCGCGCGGGCGCGTCAAGAAAGGCGATGTCATGAAGGCGGTCGTGGTTCGCACGGCCAAGGATATCCGTCGTTCGGACGGTTCCGTCATCCGCTTCGACAAGAACGCAGCCGTTCTTATCGACAACAAGAAAGAGCCTATCGGCACGCGTATCTTCGGCCCTGTTCCGCGCGAGCTTCGCGCCAAGAGCCACATGAAGATCATCTCGCTGGCGCCTGAAGTGCTGTAAGGAGAGACCACGATGCAAAAGATCCGTAAAGGCGACAGCGTCGTTGTGATCACCGGCAAGGACAAGGGCCGCACCGGCGAAGTCCTCCAGGTGATGCCGAAAGACGATCGCGCAATCGTGCGCGGCATCAACATGGTGAAGCGCCACCAGCGCCAGACCCAGACGCAGGAAGCAGGCATCATCACCAAGGAAGCCTCCATCCACCTGTCGAACCTGGCGCTTGCCGATCCGAAGGACGGCAAGGCGACCCGTGTTGGTTTCAAGATTGACGGCGACAAGAAGGTTCGTGTCGCCAAGCGTTCCGGAGATACGATCAATGGCTGAGGCAAAGTACGAGCCGCGGCTCAAGACCGATTACAATGAGCGCATCCGCGCCGCACTGCGCGAGCAGTTCTCCTACGCGAATGACATGATGATCCCGCGTCTGGACAAGATCGTGATCAATATGGGCGTCGGTGAAGCGACGGGCGATTCCAAGAAGCCTTCGGTCGCTGCTGCCGATCTCGCGGCAATCGCAGGTCAGAAGCCGGTCATCACCCGCGCACGCACGTCCATTGCTGGCTTCAAGGTCCGCGAAGGCATGCCGATCGGCGCCAAGGTGACGCTGCGCGGCACCCGCATGTATGAGTTTCTGGACCGCCTCGTGACCGTGGCTCTGCCGCGCGTTCGCGACTTTCGCGGCCTGAACCCGAAGAGCTTTGACGGCCGTGGCAACTTCGCCATGGGCATCAAGGAACACATCGTGTTCCCCGAGATCAACTACGACAAGGTCGATCAGATGTGGGGCATGGATATCATCGTTTGCACGACGGCAAAGAACGACGACGAAGCACGGGCTCTTCTCAAAGAGTTCAACTTCCCGTTCCGCCAGTAGTCCGTAACGGCAAGCGTAAAGAAGGATAAGCGAAATGGCGAAAGTCAGCGCAGTCGAAAAGAACAAGCGCCGGCGTCAGCTGGTGGCCCGGGACGCCAAGAAGCGCGCGGCCCTCAAGGCGATCGTGAAGAACCAGGAACTGCCGATCGAGGACCGCTTCCGTGCGACCCTCAAGCTCGCCGAACTGCCGCGTAACGGTTCCAAGACGCGCATTCGTAACCGGTGCGAAGTGTCGGGTCGTCCGCGCGCCTTTTATCGCAAGCTCGGCATGTCGCGTATCGCGCTGCGCGAGCTCGGCAATCTCGGCAAGGTGCCGGGCATTGTGAAGTCGAGCTGGTAAGGAGACGAGCACATGGCCATGACAGATCCCCTGGGCGATATGCTCACCCGTATCCGCAACGGCGCCAGCCGCAAGAAGACCAGCGTCTCGACGCCGGCTTCGAAGCTGCGCGCACGCGTGCTCGACGTCCTTGAGTCGGAAGGCTACATCCGTGGCTATTCCGAGACCGACTTCGGCAACGGCAAGTCTGAAATCACCATCGAGCTGAAGTATCACGAGGGCGGTTCCGTCATTCGCGAAATCGCTCGTGTGTCGAAGCCCGGCCGTCGCGTCTACGTTTCGGTCAAGTCGATCCCGCAGGTCGCCAACGGCCTCGGCATCACCATTCTTTCGACCCCGAAGGGCGTGATGGCGGACCATCAGGCACGCGAACAGAACGTCGGTGGCGAGGTCCTGTGCAGCGTCTTCTAAGACGCCGCCAGGTACCCCACACGAGAAAGACAGGTTGAACAATGTCTCGTATCGGTAAGAAACCCGTTCAGGTTCCCTCGGGCGTCACTGCCTCGGTGGAAGGTCAGACGGTCAAGGCCAAGGGCCCCAAGGGCGAGCTCAGCTTCGTTGCCAACGACGAAGTGCTGGTGAAGATGGAAGATGGCGCAGTTGTCGTCACTCCGATGGACGACAGCAAGAACGCCCGTTCGAAGTGGGGCATGTCCCGCACGATGGTCGAAAACATCATGCTGGGCGTCTCCAAGGGCTACGAGCGCAAGCTCGAGATCAACGGCGTCGGATACCGCGCCACAATGCAGGGCAAAAATCTGCAGTTGGCGCTTGGCTACAGCCATGACGTCATCTATCAGACGCCCGAAGGCATCTCGATCGCCTGCCCGAAGCCGACGGAAATCATCATCAGCGGCATCGACAAGCAGCGCGTCGGTCAAGTCGCCGCGGAGATCCGTGAATTCCGCTCGCCGGAGCCCTACAAGGGCAAAGGCGTGAAGTACGCGGAAGAGCGCATCGTCCGCAAGGAAGGCAAGAAGAAGTAAGGAACTGCCAAGATGGCTACGAAGAAAGAAACCCTTACGCGTCGTGCCTCACGCGTCCGCCGCCAGCTGAAGAAGGTGTCCAATGGCCGTCCGCGGCTGTCGGTTCACCGTTCGTCGAAGAACATCTATGCCCAGCTGATCGACGATACGAAGGGTCACACCCTCGCATCGGCATCGACGCTGGATACGGATCTGCGTACTTCGCTGAAGACGGGTGCGGATACGGCGGCTGCTGCCGCTGTCGGCAAGCTCCTCGCGGAGCGCGCCACCAAGGCCGGCGTCACGGAAGTCGTGTTCGACCGTGGTTCGTTCATTTACCACGGCCGGATCAAGGCCCTCGCCGAAGCTGCCCGCGAAGGCGGTCTCAGCTTCTAATCTCAACTCAATCTGCCGATTGAAACCGCAAAAAAATAAGGACAAGGACAATGGCAAGAGAAGCACGCCGCGAAAACCGCGGTCGCGATGAAGAGCGCGATAGCGAATTCGTCGACAAGCTCGTCCACATCAACCGCGTCGCCAAGGTCGTCAAGGGCGGCCGTCGTTTCGGTTTCGCAGCCCTCGTCGTCGTCGGCGACCAGAAGGGCCGCGTAGGCTTCGGTCATGGCAAGGCACGTGAAGTGCCGGAAGCCATCCGCAAGGCAACCGAAAGCGCCAAGCGCGATCTCATCTTCGTACCGCTGCGTTCGGGCCGTACCCTGCACCATGACGTGCATGGCCGCCACGGCGCCGGCAAGGTTCTGCTGCGTGCGGCAAAGCCCGGTACGGGTATCATCGCCGGTGGTCCGATGCGCGCCGTTTTCGAAACGCTCGGAATGCATGACGTCGTCGCCAAGTCGACCGGTTCGTCGAACCCGTACAACATGGTTCGCGCCACCTTCGACGCGCTGAAGAAGCAGATGCACCCAAAGGACATCGCTGCACAGCGTGGCATCAAGTTCGCGACGCTTCAGGCGCGCCGCGCCGAAGCTTCGGGCAGCACGGCTGCCGTCGAGGAATAAGTTGGGTTGAGCCGTCGACGCTCAAGAGAGCGTCCGGCCATCTTTGAAGGGAGCCATCATCATGGCTGAGACACAGTCGGGCAAGACGATCACGATCGAACAGATCGGCAGCCCCATCCGCCGTCCGGCAGAGCAGCGTGCAACGCTGATCGGCCTGGGCCTGAACAAGATGCACCGCCGCCGCACGCTCGTCGACACTCCGTCGGTACGTGGCATGATCCGGACGGTCTCTCACCTCGTTCGCGTCGTCGAAGAAAACTGAGACGGGGAGCAGGAAGATCATGAAACTGAATGAATTGCATGACGTCGATGGCGCCACCAAGCCGCGCAAGCGCGTCGGTCGCGGCATCGGCTCGGGCAGCGGCAAGACCGCTGGCCGTGGTGTCAAGGGTCAGAAATCCCGTTCGGGCGTCGCCATCAACGGCTTCGAAGGCGGCCAGATGCCGATCTATCGTCGTCTGCCGAAGCGCGGCTTCACGAACATCTTCGCCAAAGACTTCAATGTCGTCTCGCTCGGCCGTATCCAGGCCGCAGTCGACGCCAAGAAGCTCGACGCCGGCAAGACTGTCGATGTCGAAGCTCTGAAGGCTGCAGGCATCATCCGTCGCTCCAAGGATGGCGTTCGCGTCCTGTCCGATGGCGACCTGAATGCCAAGCTGACGCTCGAAGTTGCCGGTGCCTCCAAGTCTGCGATCGAAAAGATCGAAAAGGCTGGCGGTTCGGTCAAGCTCCTGAGCGCCGCTGCTGAAAACGACGCCGACACCAAGTGATTTGATCGGCCGCCCGGTTCTTACAATCGGGCGGCCATCATCCCATATGACGACCGCCACTAGCGCTCTCGCGCCATGCGGCAAATGGGACGCTCGGAGGCCTCGACGGCGCTCATTGCCGACCTTCACCTGGCATGGGTACGTCTATAAACGGGTCTTTCGATCAAGTGGAACGGTCGTGCTTTCCGCAGCCGGCACTACGGCGCGGTTTTCAAACAAGCCGACCATGCGGAGATTTGCATGGCATCTGCAGCCGAACAACTCGCCTCCAATCTCAATTTCGCAGCCTTCGCCAAGGCCGAGGATTTGAAGAAGCGCATCTGGTTCACGCTTGGTGCGCTTCTCGTCTATCGGCTTGGGACGTTCATTCCGCTGCCGGGCCTGGATCCTGACGCTTTCGCGCAGGCCTTCCAGCAGCAGGCGGGCGGCGTGCTCGGGCTGTTCAACATGTTCGCCGGCGGTGCTGTCGAACGCATGGCGATCTTTGCGCTCGGCATCATGCCGTATATTTCCGCCTCCATCATCATGCAGCTCATGACGTCGGTCGTGCCGTCGCTCGAGCAGCTGAAGAAGGAAGGCGAGCAGGGCCGCAAGGTCATCAATCAGTACACGCGCTACGGTACTGTGCTGCTCGGCACGCTTCAGGCCTACGGCATTGCCGTCGGGCTTGAGTCGGGGGCAGGGATCGTCGTCGATCCAGGCTGGTTCTTCCGCATTTCGACCGTCATCACGCTTGTCGGCGGCACGATGTTCCTGATGTGGCTCGGCGAGCAGATCACGGCACGCGGCATCGGCAACGGCATTTCGCTGATCATCTTCGCGGGCATCGTCGCCGCCATGCCGACGGCAATCGCCGGTACGCTGGAACTTGGCCGCACGGGCGCCCTGTCGACGGGCATCATCATCGCCGTCATCCTGATCGCCATCGCCTGCATCGCGCTCATCGTCTTTGTCGAGCGTGCTCAGCGCCGCCTTCTGATCCAGTATCCGAAGCGCCAGGTGGGCAACCGGATGTTCCAGGGCGACACGTCGCACCTGCCGCTAAAGCTGAATACGGCCGGCGTCATCCCGCCGATCTTCGCATCGTCGCTCCTGCTTCTGCCGGCGACGGTTGCGGGCTTCTCCGACACGACGACGATGCCGCCATGGGCGACGACGATCCTGGCGACGCTTGGCCATGGCCAGCCGCTCTACATGCTGCTCTACGCTGCAATGATCGCGTTCTTCGCCTTCTTCTACACGGCTGTCGTCTTCAATCCGAAGGACACGGCCGACAATCTGAAGAAGCACGGCGGCTTCATCCCGGGCATCCGTCCTGGTGAGCGCACGGCGGACTACATCGATTACGTGCTGACGCGCATCACGGTCATCGGTGCTATCTATCTTGTCGTCGTCTGTCTCTTACCCGAATTTCTAATCGCACGGACGGGCGTTCCGTTCTATCTCGGGGGTACATCGCTGCTGATCGTCGTCAATGTGACGCTCGACACGGTAGCGCAGGTTCAGGGGCATCTCATCGCGCAGCAATATGAGGGGCTCATCAAGAAGTCCAAGCTGCGGGGAGGCAAGCGCAAGAGATGAGATTAATACTTCTAGGACCGCCGGGAGCGGGCAAGGGGACACAAGCTCAACGGCTGGTCGAGAAGTACGGCATTCCCCAACTTTCAACTGGCGACATGCTGCGTGCAGCGGTCGCCGCCCAGACCGAAGTCGGCAAGCGCGCCAAAGCGGTCATGGATGCGGGCAAGCTCGTATCAGACGACATCGTGAATGCGATCGTGTCCGACCGGATCGATCAGGACGATTGCCGCAAGGGTTTCATCCTCGACGGTTATCCGCGGACCCTGGTGCAAGCTGATGCGGTCGAGCAGATGCTGGCGGCAAAGGGGCTGGATCTTTCGGTCGTGATCGAGATGCACGTCGACGACGAGCTTCTGGTCGACCGCATTGCCGGACGCTACACTTGCGCCAATTGCGGCGCGGGCTATCACGACACGAACCATCAGCCAAAAAACCCGGGCGTCTGCGACAAGTGCGGCTCGACGGAGTTCAAGCGTCGACCGGACGACAAGGCCGAAACGGTTCAGACGCGCCTTCAGGCCTATTACAAGGAAACGTCGCCGCTGATCGGCTACTACCACTGCAAGGGCAAGCTGAAGTCCTTGGATGGTATGGCACCGATGGACGACGTGACTGCCCAGATAGAAGCGATCCTCGCGAACGTCTGATCCAAACCAGACTGCTCGGCCCGGTTCTTGCAAAGAGAATCGCGCCGGGCGGTTGACGCCGGTTCCGTTTTCGACTACGGCACCGCATCCCTTCACGATTGTCGGATTCTCTCGTCCGGATGGACGAGCGTTTGGCCTTTTGAAGATGAGTTCATGATCCGCATGGGCCGGCCTCCACCGGACGCGGATAATCTTTACAGCCGGCCTGGCCGGCACCGGATCGCTCCGGGCAACATGGAGAATTGGGTATGGCCCGCATTGCAGGCGTAAACATTCCGACCAACAAGCGCGTCATCATCGCGCTTCAGTACATTCACGGCATCGGCCCGAAGCTGGCTGCCGAGATCGTGTCCAAGAACAACATTCCGGCAGAGCGCCGCGTGAACCAGCTTTCTGACGCTGAAGTTCTCGCGATCCGCGAAGCAATCGACCGCGACTACCAGGTCGAAGGTGACCTGCGCCGCGAGACCTCGATGAACATCAAGCGTCTCATGGACCTCGGCTGCTACCGCGGCCTGCGTCACCGTCGTGGCCTTCCGGTCCGCGGCCAGCGCACGCACACCAATGCCCGCACCCGCAAGGGTCCGGCAAAGGCGATTGCCGGCAAGAAGAAGTAAGTTTCGGGATTGGCGTCCGGGGCGGCGAGGCGGCTTGCCGTTCTGTCAGCTCCGGATCGTTACCCGTCACCAAGGTGGAGCCGCTGGTATTACGGCGGCGTAGAGATCGACTGAAAGGAAGACCATGGCCAAGGAAGCCGCACGCGTCCGCCGTCGCGAACGCAAGAATATCTCGTCGGGCGTTGCTCACGTGAACTCGACGTTTAACAACACCATGATCACCATTACCGACGCGCAGGGCAATGCCATTGCCTGGTCGTCTGCTGGTGCCAAGGGTTTCAAGGGTTCGCGCAAGTCGACGCCGTTCGCTGCCCAGATGGCTGCAGAGGATTGCGCCAAGAAGGCCCAGGAACACGGCATGCGTTCGCTGGAAGTCGAAGTCTGCGGCCCCGGTTCGGGCCGTGAGTCGGCTCTGCGCGCGCTGCAGGCTGCCGGTTTCACGATCACGTCGATCCGCGATGTGACGCCGATCCCGCACAATGGCTGCCGCCCGCGCAAGAAGCGCCGCGTCTAAGCATCTCTTCTTCGATGCCGCACGATCCGGGATGGCCCGGGTCCTCTGCGGCTCTTCGTCTTGCCCGCCACGATTGGATGGTGGCGGGATGCGAAAGGAAAAACCATGATCCAGAAAAACTGGCAGGAACTGATCAAGCCGAACAAGGTGGAGTTCTCCTCCTCGGGCCGCACCAAGGCGACGCTGGTTGCCGAGCCGCTCGAGCGTGGCTTCGGTCTCACCCTCGGCAACGCGCTTCGTCGCGTGCTTCTGTCGTCGCTGCGCGGCGCTGCCGTGACCGCCGTCCAGATCGACGGCGTGCTGCATGAATTCTCCTCGATCCCGGGCGTTCGCGAAGATGTCACCGACATCGTCCTGAACATCAAGGAAATCGCCATCAAGATGGATGGCGACGAGACCAAGCGTATGGTCGTGCGCAAGCAAGGCCCTGGCGTCGTGAAGGCTGGTGACATCCAGACCGTCGGCGATGTCGAAATTCTGAACCCCGAGCACGTCATCTGCACCCTCGACGAGGGCGCGGAGATCCGCATGGAGTTCACGGTCGCCAACGGCAAGGGCTATGTGCCTGCCGACCGCAACCGCGCCGAAGACGCGCCGATCGGCCTCATCCCGGTCGACAGCCTCTATTCGCCGGTCAAGAAGGTTTCGTACAAGGTCGAAAACACCCGTGAGGGCCAGGTTCTCGACTACGACAAGCTGACCATGACCATCGAAACCGACGGTTCGGTCACGGGTGAAGATGCAGTGGCTTTCGCTGCCCGCATCATCCAGGACCAGCTTGGCGTCTTTGTCAATTTCGACGAGCCGCAGAAGGAAACCGAGGAAGAAGCCGTCACCGAACTGGCCTTCAACCCGGCGCTCCTCAAGAAGGTCGACGAGCTGGAACTTTCGGTCCGTTCGGCGAACTGCCTGAAGAACGACAACATCGTCTATATCGGCGATCTCATCCAGAAGACCGAAGCGGAGATGCTCCGTACGCCGAACTTTGGCCGCAAGTCGCTGAACGAGATCAAGGAAGTGCTGGCCTCCATGGGTCTGCATCTCGGCATGGAAGTGCCCGCCTGGCCGCCGGAAAATATCGACGATCTCGCCAAGCGCTACGAAGACCAGTATTAACCCCTAGACTGCGGATGAGCCGAAGTGCCATCCGCCCCTGAAGGAGAAGGCTCATGCGCCATCGCAATGCAGGCCGCAAGCTCAACCGGACCGCAAGCCACCGCAAGGCGATGTTCGCCAACATGGCCGTGTCCCTGATCGTCCATGAGCAGATCGTCACGACTCTGCCCAAGGCCAAGGAAATCCGCCCGATCGTCGAGAAGCTCGTTACGCTCGGCAAGCGCGGTGACCTGCATGCGCGCCGCCAGGCGCTCTCGCAGATCAAGGACCAAGACGCAGTGCGCAAGCTGTTCGACGCGATCGCTTCGCGTTACGCAGACCGTCACGGCGGCTATCTGCGCATCATGAAGGCTGGCTTCCGCGCCGGTGACAACGCTCCGCTCGCCGTCATCGAGTTCGTGGAACGCGACGTCGACGCCAAGGGTGCAGCAGACCGCGCCCGCGTCGAAGCCGAAGAGCGGGAAGCAGAAGCCGCGTAACTCACGCCGCTTCCGTTATCCGAACTATCAGAAACCCCGTCCTTCACCGAAGGGCGGGGTTTCTCTTTGGACCAATGAAATTCAGCCGAGTTTCAAGTGCGGATCAGGCGCACCAGCCGCGCCTCGCGCCATCCCATTTGCGGGCGAGACCTTCGGCGACAAGGATATCTCCGAGCGAGCGGCCGCCGCGATGCAGCGTGCGCAGCTTGCGGCCATAGCGGTCCTCGTCGCGAAGTCCTCTCCGCAGCTCTATTGGCCCCGCATTGACGAGCTGCTGCAGGCGCCGGGCTGCTCGCTCGCCCCGTTCGCGCTCGGCCGCGCATTGCGGGCTGAAGATTTCCGGCGTGTCGATATCGGCGATGCGGATGTTCTGGCCGCCAAGCCAGATCGTGTCGCCATCGACCACGCAGTTGATGCGGGCTCCAGAGCCGCACATGGTGATTTGCACCGCGGCGGGGATCGGGGCAGGGGGACGAACGGCGTCCCTGTCGATTGCGGCGGTCGTTGCCTGCCTGTCGACGGAAGGGACCGGCATGGGCGGCGTTGGTTTGGCCGGGGTGGCAGTTTGGGTCCCCGTCTGGGCCGGAGCGGACCTGCGTGCCGTTTCGACATGGGCGATGACCTCGCCTGCCGGCTTCGTCACCAGCTCGGTCACGAGCTTCTCGCCGGTCTCGCTGGTCAGCAGATGGTGTCCGCCGACGACGGCAAGCGCGACGATGCCAAGCTGCATGCTCTGACCGAGCCTGGCGAGCAACTGGCTGCCCAATGACCGCTTCGCGGCCTTGCGTCTTTTGCCAGAATTCCGCCGCGCCATGTCACACCTCGCCAAGCAATGGAAGGATATGAGTGTCGCCCGCAGCGCTTGCCCGGGGATTAACGCCGCCATGAAAATGCATCGGCAGCCCGCAAATGCAGGGATCTCGCTGTGGATGAGCCTGCCGGCTTCCCCGTCCATCGACCGGCCAATGGAACATCGGTCGCAGCGCCCGGTTCGGGGGCCAGCAATGGATAGGAAGGGACGATCAGATGAGAGCACTGTGCTGGCACGGCAAGGGCGACATTCGCTGCGATTCGGTGGACGATCCGACGATCGAAGACGATGGCGACATCATCATCAAGGTGACGTCCTGTGCGATCTGTGGATCGGACCTCCACCTGATGGACGGCTATATGCCGACGATGGAATCGGGCGACGTCCTCGGCCACGAGACCATGGGCGAGGTGATCGAGGTCGGCCGCTCGGTCAAGAAGTTCCAGGTGGGAGACCGGGTCGTCGTACCATTCAACATGGCCTGCGGGCAGTGCTACTTCTGCAAGAAGCAGCTGTTTTCGCTTTGCGATCGCTCCAACCGAAACGCCGAGATGGCGCGCAAGGTGATGGGCCACTCACCCTCCGGTCTCTTCGGCTATTCGCACATGCTCGGCGGCTATGCGGGCGGCCAAGCGGAGTATCTGCGCGTGCCGTTTGCCGATGTCGGTCCGATCAAGGTGCCGGACGGGCTGCCGGACGATCAGGTGCTGTTCCTCTCCGACATCTTCCCGACCGGCTACATGGCGGCTGAAAATGCGCAGATCGAGCCGGGCGACACGGTCGCGATCTGGGGCTGCGGTCCGGTTGGCCAGTTCGCCATCCAGAGCGCCTGGATGCTCGGTGCCGGACGGGTCATCGCCATCGACACCGTGCCGGAGCGTCTGGAGATGGCGCGCTCGCACGGCAAGGCGGAGACGCTCGATTTCAAGGATGTGAATGTCTATGACGCGCTGATGGAGATGACCGGCGGGCGCGGCCCGGACAGCTGCATCGACTGCGTCGGCACCGAAGCGGATGCGGGCGCCAGCGCCGATTCCATGCTGGACAAGGCTAAGGCAGCGCTGATGCTGGGCACTGACGGGCCGCATGTGCTGCGCGAGATGATCTTCTCATGCCGCAAGGGCGGCACGCTGTCTATCCCGGGCGTCTATGTAGGGATGGTGGATCATCTTCCCTTTGGCCCGGCCATGAACAAGGCGCTGACCTTCAAGATGGGCCAGACGCACACGCACCGCTATCTCGAGCCGCTGCTGCAGAAGGTGGTGGAGGGTGAGATCGATCCGAGCTTCGTCATCACGCATCACGCAACGCTGGAAGAAGGACCGGACATGTACAAGGCGTTCCGGGACAAAACCGACGGATGCGTGAAGGTGGTGATGCGGCCTTAAGGTCGCTGCACCCGTCAATGTCGGGGCGCGCAAGCCGCAGATGGAGCCACGAGCATGGCGTCCTTCTGCGGCTTGCCGCGTTGTGAGCCTAGTGGGCTTGCCGTTCGGCGCCCGGCACGTATTGGCGCCAATTGTGCTGTTCCTTGAAGCCAAGCACTTTTCGGATCTTCGCGTTCGAGATGGGGGCTTCAAACCCGTCCATCGGCTGCGTAATCGGCGTGTTCGGCGCCCATTTGGCGAGGAATTCTGCACTCGGTTCATTGGCCGTGATCTCGTCGTTCACGGCGTTGAACAACTGGAAGCCCAGACCATCCTTGGCGATGCACAGATTCACGATCTGGCCGAGATCGCGGGCGTCGATGTAGCTCCAGGCATTGCGCTTGCGCGACAGCGGATCGGCGAGGAAGGCCGGGAAGCGGGCATAATCTTCCGGTTCGATCACGTTGCCGATGCGCAGCGCGTAGATGTCGGCGCCCGTGCGTTCGGCAAAAGCCCTGCCGGTCTTTTCGTTCACCAGCTTCGACAGGCCGTAGCTGTCCATCGGATCGATGTCGTAGTCCTCGTCCAGCGGAAACTGCTTGTAGTCCTTGTCGCCCTCGGCAAAGCAGACGCCGTAGGTGGTTTCGCTGGACGCGATGATGATCTTGCGAATGCCGAGTTTGGTGGCCGCTTCGATGACATTGTAGGTCGAGGTGACGTTCGCCTTGAACGTCTCGTTGTCCGGCTGGAGCAGCACCCGCGGAATGGCCGCGAAATGCACCACGGCATCGACCGGCGCCGGCCCCTTGCCGGTCTCGAAGCCTTCAAACCCGAAATGCATCGAAAGCGCATTGAAGACCTGGCCGCTGTCCGTCAGGTCGGCCGTCAGCGTGTTGACCCCCTCGATGTCGAGCGGCTTCAGATCGACATTGAGCACCGTATGGCGCTGCGCCTTGAGATAGGCGACCGCATGCCGCCCGGCCTTGCCGCTGCCGCCGGTGAAAACGATGCGTTTGCTCATGTGGGGCCTTTTGGGTGGGGTGTGGGGAATGCAACTGAACTCCGCCTATCGCCTGCTGACGTAGGGCGAGGGTGTGTCGAAGGCTGGAGCGATCGGACGAGACGTACGAAATGGGCTTCGCCCAGATACGCGTTAGCCCGACCTTTCGGCCGGGCTAACGTTTGTATCCGATCTGACTTTTTCACGGCGCCCAATCAGCTGCAGCCGCTCGTTGCGCCGCAGGTGTCGCACTTCTCGCAGGTGCCGTTCCGGACCATTGTGAAGTTCTGGCATTCGGGGCAGGAGTTGCCCGTGTAGCCTTGCATCAGCGACTTGGCGCGGCGGTCGGCTTCGACCTTTTTGGCGTCCGCCTTGGCGCGGGCTGCTTCTTCGGCGGCCTTGTCGGAGAAGAGCTCGGTGGCGGCGTCGTTGTCGATGACGCCGGCATTGAGGTCTTCCGGAGCTTCGTCGAGATCACGCTTGAAGGCAGTTGCGGCGCCGGCGCCTGAGGCCATCGTCACGGTCGAGCGGGAGGCAGCGAGCGGTGCCGGCTGCTTGGTGCCCGAGAAGGCTGTGACGTTGGAGATCGACGCCGTGGGTGCGGCGACGCGTGCCGGGGCCGGGCCCGTTGCTTCGCCTTTCGGCTCACCGGTCGGGCGCAGCGTTTCCGGCTGCACGATGGTGAGCTTGTGGCCGCGGGTGAGGCCGGACGAAATCGCCTGCGCCTTGCCTTCCTTCACGCCCTTGCCGAGTGCGGTGTTGCCGAAATCGGACGTGTCCACATGGGCGAGGTCGTGGCGCGACAGGTAGGAGACGGCGAGTTCGCGGAACACGTAGTCGAGAATCGACGTGGCGTTCTTGATCGCGTCGTTGCCTTGCACCATGCCGGCCGGCTCGAACTTGGTGAAGGTGAAGGCCTCCACATATTCTTCCAGCGGCACGCCATATTGCAGGCCGAGCGAGATGGCGATGGCGAAGTTGTTCATCATCGCGCGGAAGGCAGCGCCTTCCTTGTGCATGTCGATGAAGATCTCGCCCAAGCGGCCATCGTCGAATTCGCCGGTGCGCAGATACACCTTGTGGCCGCCGACGACGGCTTTCTGGGTGTAGCCCTTGCGGCGGTTCGGCAGTTTGTCGCGGTCGCGGTAGAGGCGCTCGACGACGCGCTCGACGACCTTTTCGGTGATCGTGACGGCCTGCGCGGCGGAAGGCTGGGCGATCAGGGCCTCGACGGCATCATCGGCATCCTCGTCCGCATCGTCCTCGATCAGCGAGGCGTTGAGCGGCTGGGAGAGCTTGGAGCCGTCGCGGTAGAGCGCGTTGGCCTTCAGCGCGAGCTTCCAGGACAGCATGTAGGCGTTCTTGCAATCCTCGACGGTCGCCTCGTTCGGCATGTTGATCGTCTTGGAGATGGCACCCGAGATGAAGGGCTGGGCCGCTGCCATCATGTGGATGTGGCTTTCCACCGACAGATAGCGCTTGCCGATCTTGCCGCAGGGGTTGGCGCAATCGAAGACGGGCAGGTGCTCGTCTTTCAGGAACGGCGCGCCTTCGAGCGTCATGGCACCGCAGACATGGATGTTCGCGGCTTCGATTTCCTTCTTGGTGTAACCGAGATGGGCGAGCAGGGAGAACTCGAAATCGTTCATCTGTTCGCTGGTCACGCCGAGCGTTTCCGTCAGGAAATCAGCGCCAAGCGTCCACTGGTTGAAGGCGAACTTGATGTCGAAGGCGCTCTTCAGCGCAACGTTCAGCGCTTCGACCTGCTCGTCGGAGAAGCCCTTGGCCTTGAGCGAGCCGGGGTTGACGGCCGGCGCCTGGTTGAGATTGCCGTGGCCGACCGCGTAGGCCTCGATCTCGGCGATCTGGCTTTCGGTGTAGCCGAGCGTGCGGAGCGCTTCCGGCACGGCGCGGTTGATGATCTTGAAGTATCCGCCGCCGGCAAGCTTCTTGAACTTGACCAGCGCGAAATCGGGCTCGATGCCGGTCGTGTCGCAATCCATGACGAGGCCGATCGTGCCGGTGGGCGCGATCACGGTCGCCTGGGCATTGCGGTAGCCGTTCTTCTCGCCGAGCTCGACGGCCTTGTCCCAGGCGGCGATCGCATGGGTGACGAGCGTCTGGTCCGGGCAGTCGCCATGGATCAGCGCCACCGGATTGACCGACAGCTTTTCATAGCCGGTGCTCTCGCCACGGGCGGCACGGCGATGGTTGCGCATGACGCGCAGCATGTGCTCGCGGTTGGGCTTGTAGCCCGGGAAGGGGCCAAGCTCGCCCGCCATTTCGGCCGACGTGGCATAAGCGACGCCGGTCATGATGGCGGTCAGCGCGCCGCAGATCGCGCGGCCTTCCTTGGAGTCGTAAGGAATGCCCGAGGTCATCAGCAGGCCGCCGATATTGGCGTAGCCGAGGCCGAGTGTGCGGTACTTGTAGGAGAGCTCGGCGATCTGGCGCGAGGGGAACTGCGCCATCATGACCGAGATTTCAAGCACCATCGTCCAGAGCCGCACGGCGTGCTCATAGGCTTCGATGTCGATGTTCTTGGTCTGCGCGTCCTTGAACTGCAACAGGTTCAGCGAGGCGAGGTTGCAGGCCGTGTCGTCCAGGAACATGTATTCCGAGCACGGGTTCGATGCACGGATCGCGCCGGCCGACACGCAGGTGTGCCAGTCGTTCATGGTCGTGTTGAAGTGCAGGCCCGGATCGGCGGATGCCCAGGCGGCTTCGCCGATCTTTTCCCACAGATCGCGCGCCTTCAGCGTCTTCATCACGCGGCCGTCCTTGCGGGCGGTCAGGTTCCAGTCTCCGTCGCTTTCGACAGCGCGCAGGAAGTCGTCCTTGATGGAGACGGAGTTGTTGGAATTCTGGCCCGAGACGGTCAGATAGGCCTCGGAATCCCAGTCCGTGTCGTAGGTCTTGAAGTCGAGGTCGGTATAGCCCTGCTTGGCGAACTGGATGACGCGCTTGACGTAGTTTTCCGGAACGGCGTCACGCTTGGCGTCCTTGATGGCGCGCTTCAGCGCCGAGTTCAGCTTGGGGTCGAAGCACTCGCCATTGTCGGCCTCGCAGTTGAGGCAGGCCTTCATGATGGTCTTCAGGTGCTTGGCGACGATCTTGGAGCCGGTGACGAGGGCAGCGACCTTCTGCTCTTCCTTCACCTTCCAGTCGATGTAGGCTTCGATGTCCGGATGATCGATGTCGACGACGACCATCTTGGCGGCGCGGCGCGTGGTGCCGCCCGACTTGATGGCGCCGGCTGCCCGGTCGCCGATCTTGAGGAAGGACATCAGGCCCGACGACTTGCCACCGCCCGACAGCTTTTCGCCTTCGCCGCGCAGGTAGGAGAAGTTGGAGCCGGTGCCCGAACCGTATTTGAAGAGGCGCGCCTCACGGACCCAGAGGTCCATGATGCCGCTTTCATTGACCAGATCGTCTTCGACCGACTGGATGAAGCACGCATGCGGCTGCGGGTGCTCATAGGCCGACTGCGACTGGACGAGCTTCTTGGTGAAGGGATCGACATAGTAGTGGCCCTGGCCGGGGCCATCGATGCCATAGGCCCAGTGCAGGCCGGTGTTGAACCATTGCGGGGAATTCGGCGCGACGCGCTGCGTGGCGAGCATGTAGGCGAGCTCGTCCATGAAGGCGGAGGCGTCTTCTTCCGAATTGAAATAGCCGCCCTTCCAGCCCCAGTAGGTCCAGGTGCCCGCAAGACGGGTGAAGACCTGGCGGGCATCGGTTTCGGAACCGTAGCGCTCGTCCTCGGGCAGTTCGGCGAGGGCGGTCTCGTCGGCGACCGAACGCCACAGGAACGACGGCACGTCGTTTTCCTCGACGCGCTTCAGGCGGGCAGGAACGCCGGCCTTGCGGAAATATTTCTGGGCGAGGATGTCGGCCGCAACCTGGCTGAACTGCGCCGGAACGTCGATGTCGGCGAGCCGGAAGACGACGGAGCCATCCGGATTCTTGATCTCGCTGATGGCCTTGCGGAATTCGATGGCCGCATAGGCCGATTGCCCCGCTTCAGTAAACCGCCGCTCGATGCGCATTGTCCCTCGTCCTTGTCGTGGTGTGCCTGCCGACGGTCTTCGTGGCGGGCGCAATTTGTCATCATCCGGCGGCGCTCTTCATGGCGCGGCCAGCCCTCGAAATCCGGTCTCGTGATGGAATCGAGTGATCCAGACCGTATGTTGTGTTGATGGTGGCTGGCAACACTAAATATAGTGTAAATCCACCGTTTCCGCTACCCCTGCCGCCGCCTGCGGCAACCCCCGTTACGCCATGCCAAGGCAGCCCGAGGAAGGATCCGCAACGGATCATCCGACTGGGCTCACCAACGCTTACTGTCTTGATTTGTGACCGGCTTCTTCATGCCGGCGGGCCGTTGTTCACAGCGTGATAACCAATAGACTGCGACTCGGATCATGGGTCAAGAGCTGGTCGAGCGCTTGGATGTGAATACCAGATGTTGTGCGCTGGGAGGGTGGAAACTGGGGAAAGTCGAACCCGTTGGAACTCTGGACTTGCCAAACGCTTCAAGTACGAAAAATGACATAGAAAATTGGGGGTGGGCCAGTGTCCGAACGACCTCTGCTCCGTCTCCGCCCTGTTGATAAGTGGGATCACTGCAATGACTTCGTTGACGCTCATGGATCGCATCGCTTCCGGCTCTTCCCGGCGCGCGTCGAAGAAGCAGTATGGTGCGGTGCCCTATCAGATGATCGAGGGGCGTTGCGCCTTCCTCCTGATCACCTCGCGGCGCACCGGGCGCTGGATTTTTCCGAAAGGCTCGCTGATCGAAGGCCTGACGCCGCAGGAGACGGCAGCCCAGGAGGCTTTCGAAGAGGCGGGCGTCGAAGGGCATGTCCATCCGGAACCGGTCGGCAGCTACCGGACGGTGAAGCAGTTGCTTCGCCGCACGATCATCCATGTGGAGGTGTTTCCGCTGCTCGTGGAGCGCCAACTCGACGAGTGGCCAGAGATCGGGCAGCGCTACCGCCACTGGGTGATGCTGAAAGAAGCCAAACGCCTGCTGTCCGACCGAGGCGCCGTGGCGATGGCGGAGGCTGTGGACAAGCTGGTGACTCCCTGAAGCCTGCTCCGGGCGGTCAGGCCACGATCAGGAGGCCGATCAGCCAGTAGAGCAGGGCGGACAGGAGACCGGCCGCCGGAACGGTGATCACCCAGGCGGCTGCAATCTGCAGGCCGTGCTGACGGCGCACAAGCCGACGGCGTTCGCGCTTCTGGAAATTGGCGAGTGCCTCTTCCGGAGTCTTGTTGAGGCGGTCGGTGTTCAGGAAGAGCGAATAGGGCTGGACGGCCGGATTGCGCACGCCGCGGTTCGACGTCGCCTCGCGCAGGAAGCCGACGCCGAAGACGGCGCCGATGGCAATGTGCGTCGAGGACACGGGCAGTCCAAGCCAGGAAGCGATGAGAACGGTGGTTGCTGCGGCGAAGGCGACGCAATAGGCGCGGATCTCGTTCATCTTGGTGATCTTTTCACCGACGAGCCTGATCAGCCGCGGACCGAACAAAGCAAGGCCGAGCGCGATGCCGACCGCGCCGATCGCCAGCACCCACAGCGGAAGGGCGACAGCGGCGACATCGGTCGAGCCGCTGCCGGCTGCCGCAACGATCGCGGCGAGCGGCCCGACCGCATTGGCGACATCATTGGCGCCGTGGGCGAAGGACAAAAGCGCTGCCGCGAAGATCAAGGGCAGGCGGAAGAGACCGTTGATGCTCTTGGACCGGTTCTCCAGCCCGATCGACCGGCGCATCACCCACGGACGCGCCAGCATCCAGCTGATGACCGCGAAGACGGCGCCAAGCATCAGAACCTGGAGCGGGCTGGCACTCCAGATCCGGCTCAATCCCTTGATCGTGAGATACATCGCGAAGACTGCGGCCATGCCGGAGATGAGCACCGGCACCCAGATGCGGGCCGCTGCGATCTTGTCTTCCCGTTCCAGGATGGTCGCGTTGGCGAAAGCCAGCACGCCGGCGGCCATGACGCCGCCTAGCACCGGCGAGATGACCCAGCTCGCGACGATGGTCGCCAGCACTGGCCATGCGACGACGCTGAAGCCGGCCGCCGCGACGCCAGCTCCGATGACGCCGCCGACGACGGAGTGGGTCGTGGAAACGGGTGCTCCGAGATAGGTGGCGAGATTGATCCACAGGGCGGAGGAGAGCAGGGCGGCCGTCATCACGACGATGAAGTCCACCGTTTCGAGATGAACGGCTGGCAGCAGCAACTCGCTGGAGATGGTCTTGACGACATCGCCGCCCGCGAGCAACGCGCCGGCACTTTCGCACACGACCGCAATTGCGATCGCGCCGGCCATGGTGAGTGCCCGGCTGCCGACGGCCGGTCCCATATTGTTGGCAACGTCGTTCGCGCCAATGTTGAGCGCCATGTAACCGGCAATGACGGACGCGATGATGACGAGGTAGCTGAGCGGACCTTCGACGGCATAGAATGCCGCAACCACCATGGCGCCGAGCAGGAAGACGAGCGCGATCCCTGGAAAGGCCAGGCTTCTGGAGAGGTCTCCAGTCGCCGTTTCCAGGTTGACGACCTTGTTCAGGTCCTTGTCGAGTGCGCTCTTGGCCATGCTTGCCCGTTCATGACAGTTTTGTGACAGTGGGGGGCGCATAGCATCTGAAGGCCGGGGCGGGCACCCCCGACGGTCCGATCAACCACATTATTTGAGGGGCGCCTCTGCCGCCGCGCGCTTGCTGGTCACTTGCCCCCTCTCTGTCATCCCACTGTCATCGACACATTGCATGAGCAGGCACGGCGCGATCGACGCGCGATGTCCGATTGGAGGGGCTCATGACGACCACCAAACATTTTGCACTGACCTTGCTTGCAGGCACCCTGCTGACCACCACCGGTGCATGGGCGCAGGAAGCCATGAACTTCAACCGGATCGCGTCCTTCCCGGTCGTCGACAACAAGCCGGAAGGCGCCGACGTCAACGCGCCGTCTTCCGCCGAGATCATCACGGCCACCGAAGATGGCATGATGCTGATCTATTCCGATAGCCCGGCAGGTGGCATCGGCTTCATCGACATCACCGACGCCGCTGCGCCCGTTGCCGGCGGCTTCCTTGCCATGGACGGCGGTGAGCCTACCGCCGTTTCCGTTGCTGGCTCCAAGGTGCTGGTCGGCGTCAACACGACCGAAGACCTGACGCAGCCTTCGGGCTTCCTGGCTGTCGTCGATATTGCGACGCAGACGATGGAAGCGCAGTGCGATCTTGGCGGTCAGCCTGATTCCACCGCAGTATCACCGGACGGTACGTTCGCTGCGGTCGCCATCGAGAACCAGCGTGACGAGGACCTGAACGACGGCGTCATCCCGCAGATGCCTGCCGGGGACGTGAAGATCTTCCCGCTGACCGATGGCGTGCCGGATTGCGATGCAATGATCACGGTGGACCTGACGGGCCTCGCCGAAATTGCGCCGGAAGACCCGGAGCCAGAATTCGTCGACTTCAATGAAGCTAACGAACTTGCCGTGACGCTTCAGGAAAACAACCATATTGCGATCATCAACGCGGCCGATGGCACTGTGACTGCGCATTTTTCCGCTGGTGCGGTGGACCTGACAGGCATCGACACGGAAGACGATGGTGCGTTCGATTTCTCCGGCTCGGCGACGGCCGTGAAGCGCGAGCCCGATGCGATCCAGTGGCTGGACGATGACCGCTTCGCCATCGCCAACGAGGGTGACTACGAAGGGGGGTCGCGCGGCTTCACCATCATGAACAAGATGGGCGAAGTGCTCTATGAGAGCGGCAACAGCTTCGAGCACGAAGTGGCGCTCCTCGGCCACTATCCCGACGGTCGTTCGGACGCCAAGGGCATCGAGCCGGAGGGCATGGAAGTCGCCCGCTTCGGCGACGAAACGCTGATCCTGCCTTTGTCGGAGCGTGGTTCGGTCGTTGGCGTCTATCGCGACAACGGTGCAGATGCTGCGCCTGAGCTTCTGCAGATCCTGCCCTCGGGCATCTCGCCGGAAGGCATCGTTGCGATCCCTGAGCGCAACCTTTTCGCGGTCGCCAACGAAGTCGACCTTATCGAAGACGGTGGCGTGCGTGCGCATGTCATGATCTTCGAGCGCACCGAGGGTGCCGCCCAGTACCCGACGATCGTCTCCACGCGCGACGAGAATGAACTGCCGATCGCTTTCGGTGCGTTGTCGGGCCTCGCTGCCGATCCGTCCGAAGCCGGGCGCCTCTATGCTGTCAGCGATTCCGTGTTCGCTGCCCAGCCGCGCATGTATGTGATCGATGCCAGCGTGACGCCTGCTCAGATCACCGACGCCATCACGATCACCCGCGATGGCGAAACCGCGCAAAACATGGATCTGGAAGGCATCGTTGCAGACGGCGAGGGCGGCTTCTGGCTCGCCAATGAGGGCGATGCCGATGAGGGCATTCCGCATGCGATCTATCGTGTGAATGCCGAAGGCGCGATCCAGGAGGAAGTCCTCTTCCCTGAAGCACTGCTTGAGGGTGCCACGCGGTCCGGCGCCGAAGGCATCACGATGATCGACGGGACACTCTGGATCGCCATCCAGCGCGAGTGGGGCAACGATCCCGAAGGCATGGTGAAGCTGGTTTCCTATACGCCGGCTTCGGGCGAGTGGGCAGCCGTTCACTATCCGCTTGAAGCGAAGGGCGAGGGCTGGGTCGGCTTGTCCGAGATCACGCTGCACGGTGAGTATGTCTACATCGTCGAGCGCGATAACCAGATTGGTGCGGCAGCCGTGCTGAAGAAGCTCTATCGCGTACCGGTCGCCGAGCTTGCAGGCGCCGAACTTGGCGGTGAACTGCCTGTGGTCACTAAGGAAGAAGTCCACGACTTCCTTCCGGATCTTGCGGCTTACAACGGCTACATCGTCGACAAGGTCGAAGGCTTTGCCGTCGACGCCAGTGGGGAAGCCTTCGTCGTCACCGACAATGACGGCGTGGACGATTCCTCCGGCGAAACCTTCTTCTGGTCGATCGGCGCCGTTTCCGAGCTCTGAGCGTTTCTTCGGACAATCATGAAAGGCCGGGCTTTCGCCCGGCCTTTTTCGTTTGCGGCAGGTTCGGCCAGACCTAGATGTTCTGGCCGCCCGAGACCTCGATCCGCTGTCCCGTCATCCAGCCGAACTCCCCGACGAGCAGGCTCGACAGCGCGCCGCCGATGTCGTCGGGCAAACCGGCTCTGCCCATTGCGGTGGTTGCCGCGACCATTTCGTTGACATGGGCATTTTCGCGCACGACGCCGCCGCCGAAATCGGTTTCGATGGCGCCTGGTGCGATGGTGTTGACGGAGATCCGGCGTGCGCCCAGTTCCTTCGCGAGGTAACGCGTCAGCACCTCGATACCGCCCTTCATCGCAGCATAGGCGGAGTAGCCGGGGAGGGTGAAGCGGGCCAGCCCGCTGGAGACGTTCACAATCCGACCGCCGTCCTCGATCATCGGCAGAAGGTGCTGGGTCAGGAAGAAAACGCCCTTGAGATGGATGGCGACGAGGTGATCGAAATCCTCTTCCGTGGTCTCGGCGAACGGCTTGTGGATGCCCGTGCCCGCATTGTTGACGAGAAAATCGATCGTCTCCCGATCGAATGTCTGCCGCAGCGTCTGGCGCAGTTCGTCGCCGAAGGATGCGAATGTGTCCGTGCGCGTCGTATCAAGCTTGAGTGCTGCTGCGCGCACGCCCGCCTGCCGTGCTTCGGCAACGACGGCGTCGGCATCCTCGCGGTTGTTGTTATAGGTGACGACGAGGTCGACGCCCTTCTTGGCGAGATGCTCTGCGGTGTTGCGGCCAAGGCCACGGCTGCCGCCGGTAATCAGAGCGATCTTGGTCGTACTGGTCATGGGGAACTCCTTCCGAATAAACATGGCCTGTCTTAGCCGCTGGTTGCTTCAATGGCTTGACGGATAATCGGGATGTCTTGCCTATTCCTCCAGAAGTGTCGGTGCCAATATTTTCAAACGTCCTGCTGCAGGTCTATATTCGCCCTATGAAGAGCGAAAACATCATCGAAAAACTCCGGCCAGGTGTGATCGCCTATGCGGATGCCAACGGCGCAGGCGAGCAGCCGTTGATGACATCGATACCCGGCTTGAGCATCGTGCGAAGCCGGAAGGCGACCGACATCGAGCCGATGGTCTACCAGCCGCTCTTCTGCTTCGTGCTGCAGGGCGCGAAGGAGTCCGTCGTCGGCGACATGCGCGTGCGGTTCGCCGAAGGCCAGTCGCTCATCGTCGGTCTCGACCTGCCGGCTGAAAGCAGGGTTGTTCTGGCGAGCGAGGATAAGCCCTATCTCGCGATCGCCGTCGCGCTGGACGTTGCGATGATGCGCGAACTCGCGGTGCAGTCCGGCCTGAGGACCACGACAAACGGGTCGGTACAGGCGAACTGCGAAACGCTCCAGGTGGGGGTGCCGGATGCGGCTCTCGTCGATGCCATGGCCCGGCTCTTTGCACTGGTGGACCAGCCTGAGGCACCGATCCTGGCGCCGCTGGTCATCCGGGAAATTCATTACCGGGTGCTGAGCGCTGGCCATGCGGGCGTGCTTCGGATGCTGGCACGCGCCGATAGCCACATCAGCCGCATTGCGAGCGTCATCGCAACGATCAAGGATCGCTTCGACGAACCGCTGAAGATCGAGGACCTCGCGCATACGGCAGGCATGAGCATGTCGGCCTTTCACGAGCACTTCAAGGCCGTGACGCGAACGACGCCACTGCAGTTCCAGAAGAGGCTCAGGCTGATCGAGGCGAGACGCCTGATGTTCGCAGGCTCGCATTCCGTTACGCGGGCCGCGTTTGAGGTTGGCTACGAAAGTGCTTCGCAGTTCAGTCGCGAATACAGCCGCCATTTCGGGGTTGCGCCCAGCGACGACCGTGCTTTCGCTTAAGACAGTATCTGCCGACGATCGGCCGCCTGCTTAGCCTTTGTGATCCTTGGCGATGGGCTCGACATAGGAAAAGCCGAGATCCCACGGGAAATAGATCCAGGTGTCCTGGCTGACTTCGGTGACGAAGCTATCGACCAGTGGACGACCCTTTGGCTTGGCGTAGACGGTTGCAAAATGGGCCTTGGGCAGCATGGCGCGCACGATGGCAGCGGTTTTGCCCGTGTCGGTCAGGTCGTCAACGATGAGGGTGTCTTCGCCGTCGTTTTCCAGAAGATCGTCATTGATGCGCTTCAGGACCTGCATTTCACCCTGATTGGCATAGTCGTGGTAGGAGGCGACGCAGACCGTCTCGATCATGCGAATGCCAAGCTCGCGCGCGATGATTGCGGCCGGCACGAGGCCGCCACGCGTGATGCAGACGATCGCCTTCCACTGCGTTCCATTGCCCGACAGGCGCCAGGCGAGCGCGCGCGCGTCGCGGTGGAACTGGTCCCAGGAGACGGGAAAGGCCTTGTCTGGCAGCGACATGAAGGAAGGCTCCGGCGTTTGAGGTTGCGAGGCCAATAGCGGGAACGCCTGGGTGGCGCAAGCGCGTGGCCTGTCAGTCGTTAGGGACAATCGCGTCGATCATGGCCGCGATGGCATCCTGTGCGGCCTGCGCGGCTTGAAGATCACGGGAGCGTGCGACGATCTCGGTGGAGAAGCGCTTGCCGTCGTACCGTGGGTAGGAGCCGATGACGACGTTCGAATGTGCCTTCTGGATCGCCGCCAACGGGCCACCGATATCGCCTTCGCCATAGGGGCAGGCGACCGACAGCGAGTGGATCTTCGCTCCGGTCTTCAATGTCGGCATGACGTTGTCCAGCATCGCCTGGAAGACGGACGGCACGCCGGCCATGACGTGAATGTTGTCCACGATGAAGCCCGGCGCCTTCGAGACCGGGTTTCCGATATGGGCGGCGCCGATCGGCATGCGCGCCATGCGCTGTCGCGCCTCGGTGAATTCCAGCCCGCGGCCGGCATAATGGTCAGCCAGAAGTGCCATTGCCGCGGGATCATGGGTGCATTCCCGCCCGACGGCATCCGCGATGGCATCGGCGGTGATGTCGTCATGGGTGGGGCCGATTCCACCGGATGTGAAGAGATAGGTGTAGCGCTTGGACAGGGCCCGCACGGCCTCGACGATCGCGTCGTGATCATCGGAGACGATGCGCACTTCCTTGAGGTCGATCCCGGCGGCCGTCATCATGTCGGCGAGATGGCCGATATTGCGGTCTTTTGTGCGGCCGGACAAAAGCTCATCGCCGATCGCCAGCATGGCTGCGGTGACCGTGTCCGTTGCGGCTGCGTCGTTCGGCTTTTCGCTCATTGTCTCCTACTCATTCTCGCTGACGTCTCGGATAGAAGGATCGATACGCATCGGATCACCTGGCTGATTGAACCTAACTGTGAACAATCCGTTGATGACCTGATGGCTTTCGCTGAACGATCGTTTGGCTATCGTGCCGCCACCATTCCGAACCGGCCATCGCCGGGCCTTTCAATCTCACTACAAGGAGCTGACGCAATGGCCAAGGTGCTCGTACTTTATTACTCGACCTGGGGACACATCGAGCAGATGGCGCATGCCGTCGCGGAAGGCGCACGCAAGGGCGGCGCCGAGGTGACCGTCAAGCGCGTGCCCGAACTCGTGCCCGACGATGTCGCCAAGGCCTATCACTACAAGCTCGAACAGGAGGCGCCGATCGCGTCGCCGAACGAGCTCGCCGACTACGACGCGATCATCTTCGGTACGCCCACCCGCTACGGGAACATGGCCGCGCAGATGAAGAACTTCCTCGACCAGACCGGCGCGCTTTGGGCCGAAGGCAAGCTTGTCGGCAAAGTCGGCTCGGCCTTCACCTCGTCGGCCACACAGCATGGTGGCCAGGAAACCACGCTGACCAGCTTCCACACGGTGCTGCTGCACCACGGGATGGTCATCGTTGGTCTGCCCTATGCCTTCCAGGGCCAGATGGGCGTGGAAGAAGTCAAGGGCGGCTCACCTTACGGTGCCACGACGATTGCAGCTGGCGACGGTTCGCGCCAGCCTTCCACCATCGAGCTCGACGGTGCGCGCTATCAGGGCGAGCACGTCGCAAAGATCGCGGCCAAGCTCGCTTAAAACGAAGCTCTGCAACCACGATGATGGGGTCGTCCCGAAAGGGGCGGCCCCATTCCGTTTGCGGAGGTCAGCGCGCGACCCGGACGAGAAGATTTGCAGCCTCGGCGCCGATGCGCTCGAAAGCCGCCATGAGTTGATCGGCAGTGGCCGCTTCGAAATAGTGATCGGCGCTCGACGCACATTCCCTCAGCATGGCTTGACCGCCGCGGGTGGCTTCGAATGCCACCGAGTAGATGATGACGTCTGCCTGCTTTGCATCGGCGCAACGGTTGAGTGTGTAGCGCGTATCCGACGCATAATTGTTTTCACCATCGGTCATGAAGAGGATGATGCGGGCGGGCTTTTCCTGTCCATTGCGGGCCCTGTGTTCGCTGCGCTCGCGGTCGCGGATCACGGATTTGTAGGCAGCATCGAAGGCTTGGGATGAATTGGTGCCGCCGCTTGCGCGGATCGACTGCACGAACTGCGATGTGCTAGCCGTACCCCAAGCGGGCTGGCGTTCGGACTTCTTTTCTTCCGCATAGGTGGTGATCCCCATCCGGACATACTGGGTCTGAGGATCCGCAGTCGTGAGTTGCTGACTTAGATTGGCGACAGCGCGCTTCAAGGTGGCGAGACGGGTAGGCTGTCTGAGCCAGCTGCAAAGGAATTCATATTCGGAAGCCTGGCACCCATTCATCGATCCCGACTGGTCGAGCACGAGCATCATCGAAAATGCGCTGTGGGTCTCACTCGAACTGACCGACACGCTTTCGGTGTGAAAAGAGAGGCTGTCGCCGGGTATCAGCCAGCTCGGAAACATCATCTGAACGGCGCCATCGACGGTGAGACGGACTTCTGCCGTACGCCCGCCGCGGGCTTCATCCAGTTCGGCCACGATCTGCGGGTTGAGCGAGGCGAGTTCTGTCGTTTTTACCGAGCTGCTCTGGCTCAACTGCGCGAAGAAGAAGACTTCGGCGAGCTCCCTGGCGTCGTCTTCGCTGAAGTCGCCAAGCGCGAGCTTCGACGCCGCAGCAAGCGTTGCCGCATCGGCCGCGTTGGCGGCGTGGCTGCGGAAGGAGAGTGCTCGCGTGTAGTCGATAGCCAACGATGCCACCCCCAAAAGCAGGGGCAGCAACAACGCCAATTGAATGGCGAATGAACCATTTTGGTCGCGCATCATGCGCACGACCCGTCTCAGCATCATGCTTATGGACGGGGTATACCTTCTATTGCACCCGCCAATTGCGCCGATACATCTTAAAATTGCGTTTCATAAAGCATGGACATCTTCACCGTCCAAGAACTTGAAAACTCGTAAGAGGACTTTCGCTGCGCCGTACGCCAAGCTATTGAATCGCCCCGCGTGCGGGCGTGGTGGAATGGTAGACACACGGGACTTAAAATCCCGAGACCCTGGGTCGTGCGGGTTCGAGTCCCGCCGCCCGCACCAAGGCATCCTCGGATTTGTTGACCAACTTTTGGGCAAGTGCCCGCATCGTTGCCATTATGGCCAAATGGTGACACAGACAGTCCGACGCCGCGAGCACTGGTGAATCGTGGTCGACATGCCACTTTCGCTTGCAACGGATGCCTGATCCATGGCCGGACTGATTGCGCTCTCGCTGTCTTATATCCTGTCCCAGTTCTTCCGGTCGTTTCTGGCGGTACTGACGCCGACGCTCTCGACCGATCTCGGGATGACCAATGCGCAATTGTCGCTGGCCTCGGGAATCTGGTTCGTCACCTTCGCGCTCATGCAGTTTGCAGTGGGCACCTGGCTCGATCGCTATGGCCCGCGGCGGACGGCGTCTATGCTTCTGGCTGTTGGCGGTGCGGGTGGGGCGATGATCTTCGCAACGGCCGAAACGCCAGGCATGATCATTCTGGCCATGGCGCTGATCGGCATCGGCTGCTCGCCGCTTCTGATGGCATCGCTGTTCATCTTTGCGCGACTGTACTCACCGCTGCGCTTTGCCGTCTTTGCCTCCTGGTTCATCGCGGTCGGCAATGCCGGCAATGTCCTCGGCGCCGCGCCGCTCGCCGCCTCGGTGGAGTTCTTCGGCTGGCGAACATCCATGGCGGCGCTTGGCGCGATCAGCCTCATGGTGGCGGTTGCGATCTTCGTGCTGGTGCGCGATCCGGACAAGCTCGAATCCGATGGCCAGTCGAGCGGACTGAGGGGATATATCGACCTTTTGAAGATGCCGGTTCTCTGGGCGATCATCCCGCTTACCGCCGTCAACTACGCGCCGGCGGCGACGATCCGTGGCTTGTGGGCGGGGCCTTATCTGGACCAGGTTTACGGCGCCGGGTCGCTGCTCATCGGAAATGTCGCGCTCGCCATGGCAATCGCCATGGTCATCGGAAGCTTCGCTTATGGCCCGCTCGATACCATGCTGCGCACCCGCAAATGGGTCGCGTTCGGCGGCAATGCGGCGAGTTTCTCCATTCTCGTTGCGCTGGTCCTGGTGCCAATGCCACCCTTCGCGTTCGCCGCTGCCGCGCTGGTCGCGATCGGGCTGTTCGGCACGAGCTATGGCGTCCTCATGGCGCATGCGCGGGCGTTTTTCCCGGCACATTTGACCGGGCGTGGCGTGACGCTGATGAACTTCTTCTCGATCGGCGGCGCAGGGCTCATCCAGTTCGCCACGGGGCCGGTTTTCGGTTCCGCCTATGATGGCGCCAACCCTGCATCGGCCTATTCGACGCTGTTCGGCTTCTACGCGCTGCTGCTCGCCATCGGGCTTGCGATCTACATATTCTCGCGCGATGCGAGGCCCGGCGAGCGGGTGAGCTCCAGCGTCGCCAGATAGTCGAGGATCTCCCCTGCAAGCGACGCGGTGGTGGACGGTGAGATGATGTCGCCGGCGACCACATGGTTCTGCGGATCGTCGCTCTCTGTCACCAGCAAGGTCTCCGTCGGTGCGCCCCAACGGGCCGATATCGCAGCCGTCTTGTCCGGACGAACGATGGTATCTCCCTCGGAATAGACGAAGAGCGTGGGGACCTCGATCGATTCGATGGGCGCTTGCGCCGCCAGATCCACAAGCGCGGCCATCGGCAAGAGTGCAGCCGTCGGGTAGGTGGTGGTCCAGTTCGCTTCATGCGCCGCATTTCTGGGCGTGAAGCTGCGCGAGCTCCCGATCAGAAGGTCCGCCAGCGGGCCACCCCACGGCATTGTGAGGATGCCGGAGCCGGATGCGGCGAGACCGAAGTTCGGTGAAATCATCACGGTAGCCGCGACATCGTCGGCGAGGTTCGGCTGGGTCATCGCCCAGGTGACGAGCGTTGCGCCCGTCGATGTGCCCATCAAGACGACGCGATCGCCCAAACGGCGTCCGATTCCAATGGCTTCCGCGAGATCGTTCACCCATTGATTCACCGTGGCCTCGGCCATCGCATCGCCGGTCCGGCCGTGGCCGGACAATCGCGTAAAGAACAGATTGACGCCAAGCGACTGCGCAACCAGATCCGGCAGCGGGCGCACCTCCGTCGGCGAGGCCGAGAAGCCATGGACGTAGACGAGGGAAATGGGTGTCGGCAGTTTCGCTGCGGGGTCGGCCCACACGATCTGCTTGCTCTGGTTCGGCCGGATGTCACCGAAGGCGGCCTCCGTGCGCTCCAGATAAGCATCCAGATCGGCGTCGATCGACGCCGCTTCGAAGCTTACGGTGGTATCGACGTCAGGACGCGGGCCGAGCGTCCACAGCACGAAGAGGACGAAGATGACTGCAGCGAGCAGGAGAAGCAGCCGTCGCATCGCCTTTCCCACTCGCACGATCATCGCTCCAGATAGAGATGGTTTCGTCAGCCGCCCGTGACGCTCATGTGGCGGGAAACGGCCGGGCGATTGTTGCGCCGGTCGATGACGAAGTCATGACCCTTCGGCTTGCGGCCGATCGCTTCGTCGATCGCATCGGAGACGAGACCGTTGCCTTCGGAGGCGCGCAATGCGGCACGAAGATCTGCGGCATCTTCCTGGCCGAGGCACATGAACAGCGTTCCCGTGCAGGTGAGGCGCACCCGGTTGCAGCTTTCGCAGAAATTGTGGGTCATCGGCGTGATGAAGCCCAAGCGGCCGCCGGTTTCGGCAATTTCGACGTATCGCGCCGGGCCGCCGGTCTTGTAGGAAATGTCGATCATCGTGAACTGCCGGGCAAGGTCGGCGCGCAGCAGCGAGAGCGGCAGATAGTGGTCGGTCCGATCCTCGTCGATCTCGCCCATTGGCATCGTTTCGATGACCGTCATGTCCATGCCCTTGCCATGGGCCCAGCGGATCATCTCGGGTATTTCGGCGTCGTTGAAACCCTTGAGCGCCACGGCATTGATCTTGACGTGAATGCCAGCCGCCTGGGCCGCTTCGATGCCTTCCAGAACGCGCGAAAGCTCGCCCCAGCGGGTGATCTGGCGAAACTTGTCGGGGTCAAGCGTATCGAGAGATACGTTGATGCGGCGCACACCACATTCGGCGAGCTCAGCGGCAAAACGCGAGAGCTGCGAGCCGTTTGTGGTCAGCGTCAATTCCTCGAGAGCACCGGATTTCAGGTGCCGCGAGAGATCGCGGATGAGATGCATGATGTTCTTACGCACCAGCGGCTCGCCGCCGGTGAGACGCAGCCTGCGGACGCCCTTTTCGATGAACACCGTGCAGAGGCGGTCGAGTTCCTCGAGCGACAGCAGGTCCTTCTTCGGGAGAAACGTCATGTTCTCCGCCATGCAATAGGTGCAGCGGAAGTCGCAACGATCCGTCACCGACACGCGTAGATAGCTGATTGCGCGACCGAAAGGATCGATCATCGGTGGCTCGGTGACGGCTAGCGGGCGTGCGCCTGCCGTGGAATTGTTGAACTGGTTCAATGCATTTCTCCCTGCGCCCTATGTTGCGACGATGAGGCGCCGCGTCAAGGCGCGATCAAGGTTCTGCCTTGCCGGTCACGGAAACTTGGCTTTAGACGCTAAAGGCGACTAAGGAAAAGCCGGTATCGACGAAAGGACGAGATTGATGAGCGCGACCGAGCAAAGCCAGGACGCTCCACAGGAGTTGCGCGTATCCAAGGATCGGAAGCTTCTGACCGTGCGCTTCGGTGATGCCGAGGCCTATGCGCTAGAGGCGGAACTGCTTCGGGTCTGCTCGCCGTCTGCGGAAGTGCAGGGCCATGGTCCCGGACAGGCCATCACGGTGTATGGCAAGCGCGACGTCGCCATCATGACGATCGACTCGGTCGGGCATTATGCGATCCGGATCACCTTCGACGACATGCACAATTCCGGGATATTCTCCTGGCCGTTCCTGCGGGAACTGGGGCGCGAGCGGGAAACACGATGGGCCGATTATCTGGCCGACCTCGACGCCAGAGGCTTATCGCGCGATCCGGTGCGCCCGGTCAGGCGAAACTAGGTAGGGTGTTCTGCTGATCCGGTAATCAGGCGGAAATCTTCCGGTACATGGCGCGTGCTTCGGACAATTCGCCGTCAGCGCCCGGCATGTGCATAGTGACGCGATTGCGTCCGGCATTTTTCGACGCGTAAAGCGCGGCGTCGGCCTTGCGGTAGAGGTCGCTCTCGTTTTCGGCATCCGCGGCCATGCAGACGCCCATGGAGAGGGTGACCGGGCCGTAGTCGGTGCCGGTGCGCTGGTTGACGAAGGGCGTCTGTTCCACCGTCGTGCGGATGCGGTTGGCGATGCTCATCGTCTCGGCCGCAGTCGTACCGGCCAGGATGAAGCCGAACTCCTCGCCGCCGGTGCGTGCGATGAAGACATCCTTGCGCAATGCCGCCCGAAAGAGGCTGCCGATAAGCTTGATGACCTTGTCGCCGACCGGGTGGCCGAACGTATCGTTGATGCGCTTGAACTTGTCGATGTCGGCAATCACGAGGGCAAAATACATCGCCGATTTCTGATCGCTGTAGATCTGCGCCATCATGTCGTCGAATGCCCGGCGATTGGACAACTGCGTCATGACATCGGTATGGGCCATGCGCTTGTACTCGTCCAACTCGTTGCGGACGCGGGTGATTTCGCTGGCATGGCCGACCATGCCATTTATGACGGTGCGCGAATCGCTGATCGTGCTGTCGGTCGCCGTGGTGAGAATGGTGATGAAGTTGCGGATGATGTCGACGCGCAGGGATTCCGGGTCGACCATCTCGGCATTCGCACGGCCAAGCGTGCGACCATAGTTTTCAAGCTTGGACTGTTCGCGTCGAAGCAGTTGCAGGCATTCCTCGATGTTGCGAGAAATCGTCTCCTGCGCATCGGCAACGATGCCCTGGCCGTGGTGGTGAACGAGGAACTGCCGTCCGAGCGCATCGAGATCGGCCTGGGTCGGGCTGGTGCCGAGCGCCACGAAAGCCCGGGTCAGGGCCGGATCGGAGCCAGCAAAAGCTTCGTAGACGAGTTCGTAATTGCGGGGCAGACCAGGGATATTGAGCCGGCGCATGGATATGGCGATGCGAGTCGCAATGTCTCCGGGCGCCGGGCGTCTAGCTGTCTGGTTCATGCCCGTTTTTCCAAGTTTAGTTTTTGCTGTCCGTCCTGCAAAATCTATGCACGAAAGGTTCTAAATTGATTAACACTTTAGCGCTTCAGCATATGCTTGGACGCCGGAGTATCCGGCGTTGCAGGCTGCAGCGCCTCAACCGAGGTTGAGCTCCTTGAAGAAATCATTGCCCTTGTCGTCGACGACGATGAAGGCGGGGAAATCCTCGACTTCGATTTTCCAGACAGCTTCCATGCCGAGTTCTGGATATTCGACGACCTCGACGCTTTTGATGCAGTCCTGCGCCAGCCGGGCTGCCGGGCCACCGATCGAACCGAGATAGAAGCCGCCATGGCGCTCGCAGGCGTCGCGGACAGCGCGCGAGCGGTTGCCCTTGGCCAGCATCACCATCGATCCGCCGAACGACTGGAACTGGTCGACATAGGCGTCCATGCGGCCGGCCGTCGTCGGGCCGAACGAACCGGATGCGTAACCTTCCGGTGTCTTTGCCGGACCGGCATAGTAGATCGGGTGGTTCTTCATGTAGTCCGGCATGGGTTCACCGGCTTCCAGGCGCTCGCGGATCTTCGAATGGGCAAGATCGCGGGCGACGATGATCGTGCCGTTCAGCGACAGACGCGTCTTGACGGGATGGGCCGAGAGCTGGGCCAGAATTTCGCTCATCGGCTGATGCAGATCGATCCTCACGACGTCGCCCGACAGGCGCTCTTCATCGATATCCGGCATGAAGCGCGCCGGATTGGCTTCAAGCGCTTCGAGGAAGATGCCGTCCTTCGTGATCTTGCCCTTGGCCTGGCGATCGGCCGAGCAGGAGACGCCGAGACCAATCGGGAGAGAGGCGCCGTGGCGGGGCAGGCGGATCACGCGCACATCGTGGCAGAAATACTTGCCGCCGAACTGCGCGCCGACCCCGAGGCTCTGCGTCAGCTTATGGATTTCCTGCTCCATCTCGATGTCGCGGAAGGCATGGCCGCTTTCCGAGCCTGAGGTGGGGAGCGCATCGAGATAGCGCGTCGACGCAAGCTTCACCGTCTTCAGCGTCATCTCGGCCGAGGTGCCGCCGATGACGATCGCAAGGTGATAAGGCGGGCAGGCAGCCGTCCCGAGCGTCAGGATCTTTTCCTTGAGGAACTCGATCATCCGGTCACGCGTCAGAAGCGCGGGCGTGCCCTGGTAGAGAAAGGTCTTGTTGGCCGAGCCACCGCCTTTTGCGACGAACAGGAACTCGTATCCGTCGTCGCCTTCCTCGTAGATGTCGATCTGCGCGGGCAGGTTGGTCTTGGTGTTCTTTTCCTCGAACATGCCGAGTGGTGCGAGCTGCGAATAGCGCAGGTTCTTCTTCTCATAGGCGTCGAGGACCCCGCGTGCGATCGCGGAATAATCGCCGCCCTCGGTCCAGACGCGCCGACCCTTTTTCGCCATGACGATCGCCGTGCCCGTGTCCTGGCACATCGGCAGGACGCCCCCTGCGGCAATGTTGGCGTTCTTCATGAGATCATAGGCGACGAAACGGTCGTTGTCCGTTGCCTCCGGGTCGTCCAAGATCTTGGCGAGCTGCGCGAGGTGTCCCGGGCGAAGGAGATGATTGATGTCGGCGAAGGCCTGTTCGGAGAGCAGCCGCAATCCTTCCGGTTCGACCAGCAAAACTTCCTGGCCGCGAAATGTATCCACGGAGACGTGCTGGTCGCTAAGCTTGCGATAGGGCGTTTCATCGGCGCCCAGCGGAAAGAGATCGTCGGCCATGATTCGTCATCCAGAGATATTGACGGAGGATGGGCAGGAGAGCGCCCGGAGCCCGTTTAGCCCGCGTCCATAAGCAATGCAATCGGCCGGCGGGCGAGCCGCGCAAGCGCCGCCCCTTATGCAAAACGGCCACTGTTGGCGGAAAAGAAGCCGGCCAGCGGCCAACATTAGCCATCGCTTCTACCCGTCATCCAATGTGTTGGTTACCATTTGTTTGCCATGAGGGGCTTAGGGTCCCGGGTTCATGCCGTCCCGGTTCGGGTCGGCAAACGGACATCGAAAACACGGAGCTGGTATGCTTTCCAAAAGGACAGGCACGGTCGCGGCGATGGCGTGGCTTCTCGCAGCCGGAACGATCGCGGTGCCTCAGGGCCCTGCGTCCGCTCAGACATTGCTCGACTTCATCATGGGCGGTCCAGGCGCCGTCCAGCGCAATGCCGAACGTCGCGGTTCGCCGCTCGACAGCGGGCAGGTTACGCAGCAGCCGTCCAGCGTCGACCAGTTGCGTGCCTGGGAAGCCTCGCAGCGCCAGGCCGAGCCCGAGCCCGTCGTGGTCGGGCCCAAATACTATACCTATAAGGCGGACGAACTCGTCCGCGTCGATTTTTCGAAGCTTGCCGATCCGGTCGTGACCGGCTCGATCTCCGAAGGCGGTGATCAGCCGCCCATCAATGCCTTCGCTCAGGCAAGCCGGCACCTGTCCGACATCCAGGTGCGCGCGCTGGCCGAAGTCGGTGAAGCCGTGACGGCGTTTTACGGCGAGAATGCTGGCTTCGTCTGGACCGATGACAATGGTCCGAACGCCCGAGCCGAGGCGGCTCTGGCCGTGTTTGCGAAGGCCGACCGGGTCGGGCTCTCACCGGCCGACTATCTGGTCGAGTGGCCTGCGCCCGCAGCGAGCTCTGCCATGACGAATCAGGCCACTGCGGCTCGGACCGTCGCATTGGCGTCTGATGCATCTCAGTCCAATGCAACTCAGGCAGCTGTGCCAAACCCGGATCGCGCCCGGCTCCAGTTCGAGATGGAGATGGCGGCCGCCGTCGCGTCCTACATGCTCGATGCCACCCGTGGGCGGATCGCGCCGAACCGGATTTCGGGCTACCACGATTTCGACCGGAAGGAGGTCGACCTCGTCGCTGGGCTGAAGGTCGCAGCGCGCACGGCCAATATCGCCTCCTACCTTGAGCGCCGCAGCCCGACGCATGCGAAGTTCCAGGCTTTGCAGGCCGAATATGACCGGCTGATCGCCGAGGATGCGGACGTCGATCGCGTCGAGATCGCCGAAGGTACGCTCGTGCGTCCCGGCAGCAGCAATCCGGAGCTGACAAAAATCATCGCCGCCATTCGCGAGCGGGGATCGGACGCGCTGAAGACCACGCATTCGCTGACCTTTGCGGACTACCAGGGCAGCCCCGTCTACGACACCGCACTCGTGGAGCTCGTCAAGGATTTCCAGAAGGAATCCGGCCTGATGGATGACGGCATCATTGGTCGCAACACGATCGTGAAGCTCACCGGTGTCAGCAATGCGCGCAAGATCGAGGCAGTCCAGCTCTCGATGGAGCGGCTGCGGTGGATCAACCGCGATCTCGGCGAGCGCCACGTCATGATCAACGCGCCGGCCTTCAAGGTCAGCTATGTGGAAGACGGCAAGGAAGCGCTGGAAATGCGCGCCGTGGTCGGCACCAAGGCCAACCAGACCTATTTCTTCCAGGACGAGATCCAGACCGTCGAGCTCAACCCCTACTGGGGCGTGCCGCGGTCGATCATCGTCAACGAGATGCTGCCAAAGCTGCGCCAGGATCCCGGCTATCTCGATCGCATTGGCTACGAGGTGACGACGCAGGGCGGTACGCAGGTCGCGTCAAGCTCGATCAACTGGTACGGCGTCGGCGCCAACGTGCCCTACAATGTCCGCCAGCCCCCGGGCTCGTCCAATGCGCTCGGCGAGCTGAAGATCATGTTCCCGAACGAGCATGCGATCTACATGCACGACACTCCGGCCAAGGACCTGTTCGGCCGTGATACCCGCGCATACAGCCATGGCTGCGTGCGGCTGGAGGACCCGCGTGCGATGGCGGCGGCCGTGCTTGGCACCGACAAGGCCGATATCGGCAGCCAGATTGCCGATGGCCGCAACAAGGTGCTGAAGGTGGAAGCCAATATCCCGGTCTACATCGCCTACTTCACAGCCTGGCCGAACGCCGAGGGCAAGGTTGAGTATTTCGACGATGTCTATGAGCGGGACATGTATCTCGGTCGCGCCATCACCGCGACGAACCAGGCGCGCAACGCCGACAGTTAAGGCGTCAGAGATCGACAGAACGCAAAACGGCGGCCGCGAGGCCGCCGTTTTCGTATCAGGAAGGTTATTTTCTCAAGCCGCTCGTGCCGCACGAATGAGATCGTGGATCAGGGCAGGGGTCAGCGCATCGAAATGCTCGATGACACGGTCTGGCTTCAACTGCGCAATCGGCACGTCGGTATAGCCGAAGGGAACGCCGATCGAGGCGACACCGGCATCGCGGGCCGCGGCGATGTCGTTGATGGAATCACCGATCATCACCGACGTGCGGGGATCCCCGCCAGCGCGCTCGATCGTGCCGAGGATGTGGCGCGGGTCGGGCTTGCGGTGCGGGAGGCTGTCGCCGCCGACGATCGCCTTGAAGCGTTCCGACAGGCCGAGCGTCTGCAGGAGCCGCAGCGACATCGTCTCGGTCTTGTTGGTGCAGACCGCGAAGGCGAAACCTTCGGCTTCCAGACGGTCCATGGCCTCCACCAGGCCCGGAAACGGGCGGGAGCGACCGGGCATGTTAGCGGAATAATGCTCCAGAAAGACCGACAGCAGGTGATCGCCCTGTTCCGGCGTGGTCTCAACCGATTGCAGCGCGAAAGCGCGCGCGATCATCATGCGCGCGCCTTGACCGACGAGGTGGTTCAGGTCCTCCAGCACGACGGGGGCGAGCCCCGCCGTGCCGATCGTGTGATTGAGGCTGTCGACGAGATCGGGGCCCGTGTCCACGAGTGTCCCGTCGAGATCGAAGATGACGAGCGGAGCCGGCGCCATCGCGATCAGTAGACCACGACCGAGCGGATCGATTCGCCCGAGTGCATCATCTCGAAGCCCTTGTTGATCTCTTCGAGCTTCAGCGTGTGCGTGATCATCGGATCGATCTGGATCTTGCCTTCCATGTACCAGTCGACGATCTTCGGCACGTCGGTTCGACCGCGCGCGCCACCGAAGGCCGTGCCCTTCCAGGTGCGGCCGGTGACGAGCTGGAAGGGTCGGGTGGAGATTTCCTGGCCGGCACCGGCGACGCCGATGACGATCGATTCGCCCCAGCCGCGATGGGCCGCTTCCAGCGCCTGGCGCATGACCTTGACGTTGCCCGTGCAGTCGAAGGTGTAATCCGCGCCGCCAATCTGGTCGGCGCCGCGCTTCGTCATATTGACGAGGTAGGGCACGAGATCGTCGCCGACTTCCTTCGGATTGACGAAATGGGTCATGCCGAAACGTTCGCCCCATTCCTTCTTGTCGTTGTTGAGATCGACGCCGATGATCATGTCGGCGCCGGCAAGCCGCAGGCCCTGGATGACGTTAAGGCCGATGCCTCCCAGACCGAAGACGATCGCGGTCGCACCGATCTCGACCTTGGCCGTGTTGATGACGGCGCCGACGCCCGTCGTTACGCCGCAGCCGATGTAGCAGATCTTGTCGAAGGGGGCGTCCGGGTTGACCTTGGCGACGGCGATTTCCGGCAGGACCGTGTAGTTCGCGAAGGTGGAGCAGCCCATGTAGTGATGGATCTTGTCCTTGCCGATGGAAAACCGCGAGCTACCATCCGGCATCACGCCCTGGCCCTGGGTGGAGCGGATCGCCGTGCAGAGATTGGTCTTCTGCGACAGGCAGGAGGGGCAGGTCCGGCACTCGGGCGTATAGAGCGGAATGACGTGATCGCCCTTCTTCACCGAGGTTACACCCTTGCCGACATCCACGACGACGCCAGCCCCTTCATGGCCGAGAATGGCCGGGAAAAGACCCTCGGGGTCGGCGCCCGACAAGGTGAAATCGTCGGTGTGGCATAGGCCCGTCGCCTTCACCTCGATGAGGACTTCACCGTCGCGGGGGCCTTCCAGTTGTACGGTGGTCACTTCAAGCGGCTTGCCCGCCTGAAAGGCGACTGCGGCGCGAACGTCCATGGGCTGTGCTCCTGTCTGAATTGCCGGCGAAAATGTCAGAGAGGGGCCTCTGCCTCAAGAGGTCTTTGTAACGGTGCCCCACCTGCGCTCTCATGGCGCATCCGTTCAGGCATCATTCTGCAAGTGCCGGCTAAGCGAGGCGATTTCCCGCTCCAGTGCATCGATCGTCGCGGCGGTGTGCTGGTGCTGCTCCTTGAGCTTCGCCAGTTGCAGGTTGATGACACCGAGCGCCGCGTCCACAGGTTGGGTGGCGGGTGCCGAGCCGAAGCCGCTGAGGAGCCATGTGGGGGCGACGCCGAGAATGCCGGCGAGCATGATCAGGCGGTTTGCGCGCGGCTCGGAACGGTCTCCCTCCCAGGCGGCGATGGTCTCGGTCTTGACGCCCAGACGCCGCGCCAGTTGCGGCACGGTCATGTCCAAAGCGTCGCGCGCCGTGGAAATGCGGCCGCCAAGCGTATCGGCTTCGGGTTTGTCGTCGAGAATCGTGGCCGGATGCTGCATCGGAGCTCCTCTTGCATATCGCCGGATGTAAAGGCGTTGTTCCCCGGATTGAAAAGCCGTAACGACGTCTCATGAGTGAGACCGCGACTGCCGATCAGGCCGCCAACAGCAGCCATGCCCAGGGGATGATGATCATGTCGGTCGGCATGCTCATCTTGCCGGTCATGGATGGCATAGGCAAGTATCTGGCGACCGAGCAGGCGATGTCGCCGGGCCAGGTGTCGTTCTATCGCTTCATCGTGCAGTTGATCCTGACCGTTGCGGCCATTGCTCTCGTCAGCGGCCGGCCCGGGTTCAAGTCGAACCGTTTCTGGCTGAACATTCTGCGGGGCTTCCTGATCGGTGGCGCGAGCCTCTGCTTCTTCGCTGCCGTGAAATACATGCCGATCGCCGATGCGCTTGCGATCTTCTTCGTCGAGCCGTTCATCCTGACGGCCCTGTCGGCGCTGATCCTCGGCGAAAAAGTGGGGTGGCGGCGCTGGGCGGCCATCGGGCTCGGCTTCATCGGCGCACTCATCGTCATCCAGCCAAGCTTCGCGCGCTTCGGCTTCATTGCGTTTCTGCCGCTCGGTACCGCAAGCCTCTTTGCCGTTTACATGCTGTTGAACCGCTCGCTCGGCGTGCATGACGGACCGATGGTGATGCAGTATCTGGCAGGCATCGGCGGCACGGTCATGATCGCCCTGGCGATGGGGATCGGCAGCGTCGTGGGGATTACCGATCTCGCGCCATCCTGGCCGGCAAACGGCCTGAGCCTCAGCCTCGTTCTTCTGCTCGGCTTCCTGGCGGCCGTAGGGCACGGGCTGGTCGTACTCGCATTCCAGAAGGCGCCGGCATCTCTGCTCGCGCCGTTTCAGTATCTCGAGATTATTTCGGCTGTTCTCATCGGCTATCTCGTGTTTTCCGATGTGCCGAGCGCCTCCAAATGGGTCGGCATCGCGATCATCGTGGCCTCGGGGCTCTTCATCTTTAGGCGTGAACGCATCGTTGCCGGCGCGCCTCAGGCTTGAACTCGATTTGCCTTGGGCTACAAGCGCATGAGGACTTTCGCCTGCCTTGGGCCGGCACCGGAGGGGTACTGACCGCATGTTCTCTAAGATCCTGATCGCCAATCGCGGCGAAATCGCCTGTCGCGTGATCAAGACTGCCAAACGCATGGGCATCGCGACCGTCGCCGTCTATTCCGACGCCGACCGTGACGCGCTCCATGTCGAGATGGCCGACGAGGCGGTGCACATCGGACCGGCAGCCGCGTCGGAGAGCTACCTTGTTGCCGAGAAGATCATCGCGGCCTGCAAGGAGACGGGTGCCGAGGCTGTGCATCCCGGCTACGGATTTCTGTCGGAACGTGCTTCATTCTGCGAGGCGCTGGAGGCGGAGGGCATCGTCTTCATCGGCCCGAAGCCCAAGGCCGTCCGCGCCATGGGCGACAAGATCGAATCCAAGAAATTCGCCAAGGATGCCAACGTCTCTACCGTGCCCGGCCATATCGGCGTGATCGAGAATGCCGACGAGGCGGAGCGGATTTCCGACGAGATCGGCTATCCGGTGATGATCAAGGCGTCGGCCGGCGGCGGCGGCAAGGGCATGCGCATTGCGCATTCCCGCGACGAGGTGCGCGACGGATTCGATCGGGCGCGGTCGGAAGCGAAGAACTCGTTTGGCGACGACCGTGTCTTCATCGAAAAGTTCATCGTTGAGCCACGGCATATCGAAATCCAGGTGCTCGCCGATTCCCACGGTCACTGCATCCATCTGGGCGAACGGGAATGTTCGATCCAGCGGCGCAACCAGAAGGTCGTCGAGGAAGCGCCATCGCCGTTTCTCGACGAGGCGACTCGGGCTGCGATGGGTGCGCAGGCGGTGGCCCTTGCGCAGGCCGTCGACTACCAGAGCGCCGGCACGGTGGAATTCATCGTCGACAGGGACCGCAATTTCTATTTCCTTGAAATGAACACGCGCCTGCAGGTGGAGCATCCCGTGACGGAACTCGTCACGGGCATCGATCTGGTGGAACAGATGATCCGGGTCGCAGCCGGCGAGCGTCTGGCGATCGCGCAGGACGACGTGATGCTGAACGGCTGGGCGATCGAGAGCCGGCTCTATGCGGAAGATCCGTATCGCAACTTCCTGCCGTCGATCGGACGGCTGACGCGCTATCGGCCGCCGGCGGAAATCAGTCATTCGGACGCGGTGATCCGCAACGACACCGGCGTTTTCGAAGGCGCCGAAATTTCGATGTTCTACGACCCGATGCTCGCCAAGCTCTGCACCTGGGCGCCGACGCGCCCTGCGGCAGTCGAGGCGATGGGTCTGGCGCTCGACGGCTTCGTGGTCGATGGAATCGCCCACAACATCCCGTTCCTGTCGGCGCTGATGCGCCATCCGCGCTGGCGGGAAGGACGCCTGTCGACAGGCTTCATCGCGGAAGAATACCCGGATGGCTTCGTTCCCGAAGAGCCAAGTAAGGACGCGCTTGCCGTGCTGGCGGCCGTGGCGTTGTCTGCCGAACTGTTGCGCAAGGACAGGCTCGACCGGTTTGCCGACCGCGTCGCGCCTCATAACGGTGCGCTGAGACGCGACTGGGTCGTGCGGCTTGGCGATGTCTATCTCGATGTCGCGGTCATCGACGGCATGGCATCTATGCCGCTCGAGCTCGATGTCAGCATTGGCGGCGCCGATCCGGTGACCATCACAACGCATTTCCGGCCCGGCGATGCCATCTGGAACGGCACGATCGACGGCCGTCGCGTCACGGCGCAGACACGGCCTGTTCTGAACGGCATTCGCGTGGACTGGCAGGGCTATTCGGTCACCGCCCGCGTGCTGACGCCGCGGCTTGCGGAACTCGATCGGTTGATGCCGGTCAAGCAGGCGCCGGATACATCCAAGCTCCTGCTCTGCCCGATGCCGGGGCTGGTCGTTTCCATCGCAGTTGCGGAAGGTCAGGACGTGAAGGCCGGCGAGACGCTTGCCGTCGTCGAAGCCATGAAGATGGAAAACGTTCTGCGGGCCGAGCGCGATCTCGTCGTTTCCAAGATCAATGCGGCACCCGGCGAAAGCCTTGCGGTCGATGCGGTGATCATGGAGTTTGATTGACGGCTCAGCCGTCTACAGTTGGGCCGAAGATCGTCTCGAAGGCCTGTCTGAGCGCAAGATCTGCATCGGCCATGGTCACCGGCAGGCCGAGGTCGACGAGGCTCGTCACGCCGTAGTCTTTCACGCCGCAGGGCACGATGCCGCTGAAGTGGTCGAGGTCCGGTTCGACGTTGAGCGCGATGCCGTGGAAGCTGACCCATTTGCGCAACCGGATGCCGATTGCGGCGATCTTGTCCTCGGCTGCGCGGTCCATGTCGAGGCGAGGGCGCTCCGGCCGCACGACCCAGACGCCGACCCGGTCCTCCCTTCGTTCGCCGCGCACGTTCATATCCGCCAGCGTCGCGATGACCCAATTCTCCAGCGCGGCCACGAAGGCGCGCACATCCTGCCGGCGGCGCTTGAGGTCGAGCATCACATAGGCTACGCGCTGGCCGGGCCCGTGATAGGTAAATTCGCCACCGCGGCCCGTATGGAAGACAGGAAAGCGATCCGGCGCGATCAGATCGTCGATCCTCGCCGAGGTTCCGGCTGTGTAGAGCGGAGGATGTTCGACAAGCCAGACCAGTTCGTCGGCCGACCCATCATGAATGCGAGCCGCTTCGGCTTCCATTAACGCAACAGCCGATTCGTAGTCGGTGAGACCTTCAGTCACGCGCCAGCGCACCGGAGGGCTCTCCGAGAGAGGCAGGAATCGATCGGCCATCGTCGAGCGATCGGAATTCATGCGCGGCTTTGCTTGCGGAGGCACGGTCATGGCGCCTGATCTATGCCTGAACGCGCCCGTTCGCAACGCTTTCGCAAATGGTCTCGGGACAAGCGGTTTTTCTCACCGTTCGCGCTTGTGCGCACCAAATCGATTTGCTAGATGACCGGCGCCGGCAAGAACGGCTTCTACCACGTGCGGTCGTGGCGGAATTGGTAGACGCGCAGCGTTGAGGTCGCTGTGGGGCAACCCGTGGAAGTTCGAGTCTTCTCGACCGCACCAATTTTCCTTAGAGAAAATGATCTAAAGCGCTGTTTTTACAGCGCTTTTTATTTTGTCCTGACGCACCGCTTGAGGATGCGCACCTTTTTGTGCCACAGATTGTGCTACATAACGGGCCTCCAGCGGCCTGCAGGGCAGGATTTATGGGCCGCAACGGCAACGCAAAAGGCGTGGATCGCTTCCTTCTGAAGCGAGCGGGAAAATTTCATTACAAGCGGCGGGTGCCGTTAACGCTTGCGGATCTCGACGAGCGGGCGCCGCTCATTCGTATGTCTCTCAAGACGGATGATCTGGCCGTGGCTCGCGCCAAGCGGGATCTCCTGGAGGAGGCCGACGATCAGCTATGGGCTTCCTTGCTTCTCGATCGTCCGATCGATCCGGCCCGGGCGCGCTACCAGGCGGCTATGCGCCGCGTAGAAGCGCTTGGCTTTACCTATCGGCCCGCGCACACGCTTGCCCAGTCTGAGTTTCTCGACGACGTTCTCGCGCGGATCGAGAGCGTGACGCCTGAGCGCACGCCGGTTCCAACGGCACGTGCGCTCGTCGGGCTGGTCGAAACGCCGCCGGTGACCGTCTCTGAGGCTTTTCGGATCTATTGCGAGGAAATCATCCCCGACGAGCTGGTCAACAAGTCGGCTAACCAGAAGGCTCAGTGGAAGAAGGTCAAGCAGCGGGCAATCAACAACTTCATCCAGCTCGTCGGCGACAAGGCGATGATCGAGATCACCCGCGACGACGCCATGCGGCTCTACCGTCGCTGGCTGGAACGGATCGCGCCAAAGGCCGGCCGGGCGACTCACTCGGCATCATCCGGCAATCGCGATATCGGCAACATGCGCGTGCTCTATGACGCCTATTTCAGTCATGTGGGCGAGCCGGAGAGAACAAACCCGTTCGCTCGCCTGAGCTTCTCGATGCGCAAGAAACGCTCCAGGCCGCCGTTCCCGCGCGAATGGCTGACAAAGAAGATCCTGGAACCCGGTGCGCTTGCCGGTCTCAACGAGGAAGCTCGCGGCATTGTCCTGGCGCTGATCGAAACCGGCGCCCGTCCGAGCGAGATCGCCAATCTGCAGCCGACATCGATCCGGCTCTCGCACAAGGTGCCACATCTGGCGATCGAGCCGCGTGACGATCCGGACGATCCGCGCGAGATCAAGACGGCCTCGTCGGAGCGCCTGGTGCCGCTGGTCGGCGTCGCGCTGGCGGTCTTCAAGCGGCACAAAGAGGGCTTTCCGCGCTACCGCAACCGGGAAAACGAGTTGTCGGCCGCGCTCAACAAATTCTTCAAGGCGCACAAGCTGTTTCCGACGAGCCAACACAAGATCTATTCCTTCCGGCACTCCTTTGAGGATCGGATGAAGGAAGGCGGCCTCGATGAGGAGCTGCGACGGCTGCTGATGGGGCACACGATTGATCGACCGCGCTATGGCGCCGGCGGATCGCTGGAATGGCGGCGCGATGAGCTACTGAAGATCGTCCTGCCGTTCAACGAAAGCGTCGTGTGACATCCGTCGGATTGCTGGCGGTGTCCGACTCTGATCTACTCAATCTGCTTGGGAGGGCAGCTTATGACCGCAGAGATCGCGATCATGAACAAGACGGCTATTGCACTGGCTGCAGATAGCAAGGTCACGCTGAATGTTGGCGGTCAGCAAAAGACGTACGACACGGTCGATAAACTCTTTTCTCTGTCGAAGTCGGAGCCGATGGGGGCGATGATCTACGGCAACGCTGAGTTCATGGGGTTCCCTTGGGAAACCATCATCAAAGAGTATCGACGGCGGGATCCGCGCAAAAAATTCGATACCGTATTCGACTGGGCCGACGACCTCTTAAAGTTCCTGACCACGTTCTTCAGCTTCTCGGTCGAGGACGAGCGAGCCTTTATGAGACAGCTGGCCGGCAGTACGGTCAGGCGCGTTTTGGGCCGCTGGTTCGAATATCAGAAACAGTATGGTTCCGCCGACGAAGACGTCATGTCGGATCTGCTCGAAGAGCTTCAAACCCATATCCAAGAGTGGGAAGACGAAGAAGACTTCCTCAACGATCAGGAATGGGCGTCTATCCAGGAAGCGGCGACTAACGCCATCAACGAATGGCTGGGCGATCAGATATTTGAGAATGAGCCAGCTCTAAGGACTGCAGCGCATCGGTTGGCAGAATTGTCTATACGCAAGCTGCGGCCGTCTCCAGCGCACTCCGGCCTCGTGGTCGCAGGCTTCGGTGAGAAGGAGCTTCTTCCATCACTTGTAGCTTATGAGGTCGATGGAATTCTGGGCGGGAAGCTTAAGTGTCGAAAATGCGCAAACTACGATACGACGCGCGTCAGCACCGGCATGATCCGGCCATTCGCCCAATCAGACATGGTCTACCGCTTCATGGAGGGTATCGATCCAGCTTACGCTGTCGAGCTTCATGAAAGCATCTACAGCTTGCTGCTGAAGAACACAGTTGCGACCGCTGAGGCTTTTGGTCATTCGTCAGAACAGATCGCGGACAATCAGGAAGCACTTGAGTCGGCCGTCGCCTCGGCCGTCGAGTCGTTCATGGAAGAAAGTCGGAAACATCGCTGGGAACAGTACGCGCAGCCAATTATTGATATGGCGAAGATGTTGCCTAAGGATGAGCTTGCGCACATGGCAGAGTCGCTGGTGAGCCTTACCTCTCTCCAGCGACGAGTGTCGCGCGATATTGAGACGGTCGGAGGCGCAATCGACGTGGCTGTGATATCGAAGGGTGACGGTTTTGTCTGGATCAAGCGAAAGCACTATTTCAACCCTGATCGCAACTTGCGTTTTGTGAGCGGGTATTTTTCAGAGTATGGGGCGACGTCAAAGATGGATGGAGGATCTGATGACGACAGCTGAACAGCGTTTCATCTCGACTGGCAGGCGTGAAGCTTCTGACTCTCAACTCCCATTGATCGTACAAAAGCGGCAACTGGAGCAGTCTGCAGAAGCCATATCAGCCAAGGCAGCAGAGGCCTTCAAAAAGACTCTGGTGGAAGAATTGGCGAGAGCCAAGGGCCATAAAAGGAAGATGGTCCAGCGCTAGGCGTTGACCAGATTTTGCACGCTCTGTTTGGCAGCGCTGATCGCCGCCTCCGTCGCGAAGCCGCTTAAGCTCGCTTTTCCTCGGAGCGTCGTCTAATCGAGTTCGATCGTGTGATGAAAGTTTGTCACCGCGTATGCGATGACATCGTCGCCGCGAACTTGGGCTGTGACATCGACGACGAAGCCATAGCGATAGGCGTTGTCCTCTCCCTCGCGGATCACCGCTCTGATTTCCTGCTCGGCCATTTCTGAGGCGTAGAGGACCGGCTTGTCCTTCGGTGAAAAATCCCGAACGATGACGCGCTCCCCAGACCTTTTGTTGATTGCGGCGTCGTGCACATCCGTGCGCGTGTAAACCATGAGCGTTCTGGCCTTGGAGACCGGGTCGGGCTTCGCCAGCATCTTCCGTCGATCGTCGATCGTCTGCTGTGCCGATCTCGCCTCTATCGAGCTGAATTCAAAAGATGCACGGATGCCGCGCTGATTATCCTCGAAGACGGCGGCCTCGAGCCGATGGCTGCCGACCGGATCGGAAACGATCGATTCTGTTGCGTCGAGAAAATCTTTCAGTTCACCGGAATTTTCGAGCTCGCCGGGAGGGACATCGTTGTTGATAAGCGACTTTAGCCGGCGGCCCCATCGCTTTACAAAATCCTCAAGTATTAGGATCTGGCTCATATGCTCAGTGGAGGCTTTCGCCGTCAACATGAGGCCTGTGATCAGATCTGCCTCGATGCATCCGCTTCGGACTTCTCGAACATAAATCCGCGGGTCGGCTTTTGCTCCGGGATATTCGTCTTTGACAAAACGCTCGAATTCGTTGGCGATAGACGTGAAAGCGCCGACGAAATCCGCCAGTTCGACGGGCTCCGCAGTGTCGAGCTTCAATCTCAGATGTGCAGGCTGTTCCCCCATAAGTTGAAGGTACGATTTTTTCGACCAATGTCTATTGGATCGGAAACCCATAGTTAATCACGATGCGGCTTGGCTGTGGCCGCGACGTGTCTTCAGCCTCGACGTCGCTGCGGCGATGACGGCCTCTTCTTCCTTGAGGCGTCCAAGCTCGCTCTCAAGTCGCTTCCACAGCGGCACGGCAAGATGGGCGTCGGGGCCAGATTTCGACATGATCCATGCCAGCGTGTCGAGGGCTTTCTCGACACGCTCCGCCGTGACCGGCTTGCGCCGGCGGGGTTTATGGGCATGGACCGCATTCCGCATGATCGGTTGGCCTCAGATTAGAGAGCCGCGCCGATCGGCGCTGGCGCATGAAGGGCAGGTGTGGGTGTAGGACTGGGCCTTCGCGCCGCCGGCGATGCGTGGTGGTTTCCCGAAAAGGTCGCTGGTGTCGCGATCGTGGCCGGCAGCTCCTGCGGCCGGGATCTTGCGGACGATCCACCCGGCCGCCTTGGCATCGGCGACCATTACGCGGAAGTCTTCCTCGGCGTAGGTGTTGGGATAGGCGGCGGGGCAGGCATCGCAGTTGATTTGCATTCGCTGGTCGTGGCGGGCGATGCTCATGCCGCCACCTCGTTGACGAGATGCAGCAGAACGTCGGCATGGCAGGGCGCACCGGCCCGGCACCAGCACGCGAGGTTCTTGCCCTTGAGTTCCAGGCCGTGATGATTGATCTGGTCGCGGACTGCTTTCAGCGTCGCCATGTCAGGATCTTTGCTGACGCGCATCAGGCCGGCGAGGAGCGCTCGATAGTAATCGACGCATTCGGCGGCCGTGCCGTGCAAGCCGACGACGAACGGATTTCCCCATGGCCCCGGCCGGGCGACGGACACGCATTCCAAACCGTTGACGGATCTCGAATGGGCGTGGAGATCGAAGCCCTTGCGCCGGGACAGCTGCAGGCGAACGGGTTTAGTCATAGCGCCGGCACCTCGCGAAGAGCCGGAAAGGCGTCGTAGATGTCGCCGTCCAGCTCCCGGCCGGCGCGCTTCTTGCCGAGCTTGAACATCTTCATAGGTTCGGTGCCATGCAGAAACGCGTTGCGATCGACGATGCCGTGTCGACTGCCGTCCCCGTGCAGCACATGCGTTTCCACGAGCGACTGACGAGTCGCTTCCGGATGCCGCTCGCTCCGCGGCGGATAGCAGCCTTCGATCTGATCTTCCGACATCTGACTGACGGCGGCCCACTCGCCCCACTGCTTGAACAAGAATGGCACATTGGCCTCGGCGCACTGGTCGCGGATTGAACGAACCCAGACGGGATGCATTGGTCGTGCCGACGAACCGCTTTCGCCGCCGGCGACGACCCAGTCGATGGTCCGGCGCGGCTGATCGACCGGTTCGACATCGGGTTCTCTCCACCAAGTGGCAGACCGAAAGCCCAGATTGTTGAGAGCGTCGACACAATAGCTGACCTTGTTCTGGTCGTATCGGATCCGGCGCAGATCAAGAGGTCCAAGCAGCGGCTCGGCGGAGATCCAGCGGATAGCAGCGGGCGTGGCGAGAAGATCCGGGATGCGCTCATCGGCGCGCTTCTGATCCTCGACGCTCACGCCGAGCCAGACGTTGGGCAGGGCATGCTGCACTGTGTCGATGATTTGGTCGAACAACGAGTCGGGATCGTTCGCGCCCCAATGCCAAGTGCCCCACCTAGCGACATCGCCCGCCCTTGCTGGCAATGCGGTGAAGTATGCCCGCATCCGGTCGGCGCGCTTGGTCAGCACCTGGAACGTGTGCTGCGGGGCAAGCGCCATGACGGCGAAGATCTGGTCGATCCACTCGTCTGGCACGCTCTCGTGGAAGAGATCGCCATGGGCGCAGACGAAGATCCTGCGCGGCTGTTTCCAGCTCAGTGGCTGACGGAGTGCGCTCTTGTTGAACCGCAGCTCACCGTTCCAGACTGGCCCGGCCTTGCTGTCGATCGTAAGGCCGGCGCGCGAGGGATGGTTGCGCAGGCGGGTGCCGGCGAGGCGCATGGCGTAGCAATTGGTGCAGCCGGGCGAGACGACGGAACAGCCGGTGATCGGGTTCCAGGTGGCGTCAGTCCATTCGATGGCGGTTTTGTCAGCCATGAGGCTCTCCGGGTTTTCTGATGAGGGCGGCGCGGCGCATGACGTCGTGCAGGAAGCGCAGATCGTCGTCGGTCGGGGCGCGATCGAAGATGAAGAACAGCGCGCGTTCATTGTCCTCTAGACGGCCCGCGCCTAGGCAGCGCAGGAATGGGTCTTGGCTCTCGGGGAAAGGTAGAACCTTGCCTGTCGGCTCGTCTGTCACTGCTTTCTCCACGCTTCGAACCGGGCGCGCAGTTCTCGCCAGCGGGCGGCTGCGGCTTCGTCGGAATTGAGGTGTTTGCGGCTGGTGATTGAAAGCGCCCACCGCAGCATGTCGGCGGCGGCGCCGGCGTTGGGACAGGGTTTTTCCATCAGTTCGGACAGGAATTGCTGGAAGGCGGCCTCGTCGCACTTCATGGAGGCCTCGGCAGCGTAGTTTCGGTGCCGGTTGTCGTCTGGCCGCGCCTCGGGTGCCCCGTGCGAGATCTGGCTGGCATCGCGATGCGCGTGAAGGTCCGCCGGCGGGGCCGAAGGTTGGCCTGCCAATTCAAGCGTGTTGCGATACCAGCCAATCTCCCGCTCGAGCCGCTTGATGCGGTCGGCGGCCCGCCTGACGAGGCCGACGAGAAACCAGATGTCATCATGTGCACGGGCAAGGAATTCGGCAAGGCCGTGGCCGACGTGACGATCCAGGACGGCGATGCGGCCGCTCTCGCGGGTCGCCGGCTCCACGCCTTCCAATGCGAGGCTGCGGTCCTTCTCGACGACAAGCGTGAGAGTGCAGCCGTCGCCCATGCGGGCTTCGATCGCTCTCAATCGCTTGGCGTCTTCGGAAGGCTGCATCAGACGCGGCGCTCCACCTCGTAGGCGCGCGCGTCCATGATTGTCTGCTGCGTGAGCTGCCCCATCGCGAAGCCGATCGCGAAGATGGCGCCGGCAAGGATCGTGACGAGGACAGCATCGGTGATGCTCTTGGTCTGCATCGCGGCCAGCTGCTTGCCCTCTTCGGTCGGAACGACCATGGGCGGAAGCGTCTCGTCGTTGGCCGGGCGGCGAACCGGATGCTCGATGTCGCCGAGGCAGGCGTCGACCAGTGAAAAGCTTGTGCTGGGGAAGCGCGCCTTCATCGCACGACACTCCGCACGGACGCGCGGCGGGCGCGCTTGGCGGCAACGGGTGCCAGGCGGGCGATGAGGGCCGGCGAAGCGCCGGTGCGGCCGGCGAGCAGTTCAACGGTGACGCTGACACCGGAACCGGCGAAGACCCGCATATCGTCGGCCATGCGATCGATGAGGCGTTCGCGCATGCCCGTCAAGCAGCTTGGTGCGCAGGATTGGCGAGGAGTTCGGCCCTGCGGCTGTGCAGCTGGGCGGTACTGATTGCGGATCATCGCAGTCTCCTGAAAAGAGGAGACCGCGCGGCTTACCTTGGGAGGAGAGCGAGGGGCCGCGCGGCCGTTCCGCAGGGAGGGAACGGCCAGAGCATATACGCATGCGTATAACTGTCAATACCTATGCGTATAGGAATATTTTTAGATCAGGTTGTGAACTTGCCCACGTACCTGCCGATGATCTGGATTTCGCTCAGCATGAGATTGCGACGAGCATGTTTCTGGTTGTCGGAGATGATGGAGATCTCGATGTCATCGTCTCCAGGACGTGAAACAACTTCGAGGCGCTTTACGATGACACCGCCAAACTCGTCGGCCATCGCATAAATACCCGGAGGCGACGGAACGAGGTGTCTCAAGTCGACGAATATGACGTCGCCATCATCCAGGGTTGGAGCCATGGAATCGCCTTGGACGGGGAATGCAGCAAGATCACGAGAGCGCGCATTAAACCGGCTAAGCAGCCACTCCGGCAGTTTCCATGTGTCTCTGATGGCTTCCTTGGAAAAGATCATGCCGCCTTTGTTGGCGACTGCCTCGACCATGGTGAGGCCGCCGCCTCCGAGGCCTCCCGTGACGTTGATCTCCGGGATTTCGTTATGACCAGCGGAAATGCCGGGCGCAGAATGCTCGTTGTCCATCTGGATGAGGTCGTTTTCGCGTGCGAGTTCTTCGATGCGAAGACGGTTTTCGTGCTCGATTTTGACATCCTTAGTCAGCCAGCGCGAGATCGTCGGCTGCTTGACGTCCAGTTCTTGAGCCATGCGGGCCTGGCTGTAGCCCTTGTTAAGCAGGGCGCGGAGGAGCGATTTGTGATCCATAGGAAATCGCTAAATCTGGCCGAATGCGCAGTAAAATACGCGTAGGTATAAAAAGCTTGCCTGTTTGATACCTATGCGTATATACGTGTCGGCATGATCAACCCGATTCTCCATGTTCGGACGTCTGTGCTCAACCTGACACAGGCTGCGCTTGCGGAATTGACCGGCACCAAGCAGGCGACGGTCAGCCGCTGGGAGCGTGGCGAGTTGTATCCCGATCTCCGACATTTGGCCCGTATCAGGCAAGAGATCCGCTCTCGCGGTCTTGCGTGGGATGACTCGATTTTCTTCGAGCCACCCAAGGAGGCTGCCGAATGAACCTTCTTCGTTTCCGCAGCGTGGGGAAGTGGTCATCCCATCTGGTTCATACCCAGAAGATCGTCGGTTCGAATCCGGCCGCTGCAACCAGCTTTGCGTCTGCATCTGCACCCCCTTCGTTGCGCGGTCCCTGATGGCGTTCGCGTGAGCTGAATTCACCATTTGCCGAACAATCCCACCACGGGATTTCACGCCGGATAATCCCGGCGCGGGATTTCGTGTGCCTAGACGAGGGCACATCATGAGCGAACTGACGAAAGCGCCGTTTTCCGATGCCTGGTTTCACCGGCTGAAGGCGGCGCAGCGCGACCTGATCAAGCGCTGCGGCGGGATCGACCGCGCTGCCGAGGTGACATCGGTGTCGCGCAGCCAGGTCGGCCGCTGGAACAACGCCGGCGATCCGGACCTCGTGACGATCCCGGCGCTGCTGATGCTCGAAGCGGAATGCGGGCAGCCGCTGATCACGTCGGTGCTCGCAGGCATCGGCGGGCGCCGGCTGGCCGACCCCGACGAGCTGGACGCCGGCGGCGCAAGCTCATGCGCGCTGACCGCCCACGCCGAAACGATTTCGCGGGCAGGGGAGCTAATGCAGGTCGGCGCCCGGGCTTTGGCCGACGGCAAGCTGACGCCGGCCGAAGCGACCGAAATGGACCGCGCCGCCTCGTCGATGGAGAAGAGCATCGCGGATCTCCGCACGGTTCTCTCTCGCGCCAAGGTGTTGCGCGTCGTGGGTGACGACCGATGACCGCCGCGCGGATTAACCGGCTGCGGCCGGGGCTCTATCGAAGCCGCAAACTTGCGGCCCGGGATCCCGATAAGGCTGCACGCGTGGATGTCGAGGCCGGTTCGCCTCGGCGATCGCCGCTTCGCCGGCATGTCGATGTGCTCCATCAGGCGATTGGCTTCTGCGCGGTCAATCCTGTCGCCGACCGGTTGCCGGGCGGCCTCTTCATCCGAGGCTGGGCGAGCAATGGTTGATTGGACCAGCAGCATGGCGGAAACCGCCAGAGATCTGCGCCGCGAGGGCATGAGCTGCGGGCTCATCGCGCAACGGCTCGGGGTGAGCCGCAATGCCGTTATCGGCAAGCTCAACCGCATGGGCGTGCCTTCGCCGCGCGAGCCTGGCGGCCATGGCGGACCTGGCACCCGTATCCAGCTCGGCAAGCGAGAGGCGCCCGAAACGCCGCGCGGTCCGAAGGCGGTCAAGCTCAAGGATGATCTGGCGCCAACCATCAAAGCATCGGCAGCCGGCCTGGATGCCGAACGTTTGGCGGAGGACATCAGCCTTGCGCAGCTCGGAGGCTTCGCCTGCCACTTCCCGGTGAGCGGGCATCAGGTGGCTGCCGATGAACACCGGTTCTGCGGCCTGCCAGTTGCGGACCGCGACGCCGGCGAACTGAAGCTAAACCGTCGCTACTGCGCTCACCATGCCGCTCGCGCCCGTGCGCGCGACGGACAGGCTGGGGTCTGACGATGGCGGCGCCCTTTCAGAAGATGGTCGGCGTGCAGGTGAGCGTGACGGCGCGGGCAAAGGCTCTGCTGGATGCCCAGGCACAGGCGCGCGGCTACTCGACCTCCGCCTGGTGCGGGCTGCTCTTCGACATGGCGTTCGCGGCGGTCTGCGCGCGCGAGAAGGGCGCCATTCACACCGATGCGGATCTAGACGCAATCGTCGGCGCCTGCCTGCTGCTCCATGCGCGCGCGAAATGGAACACGGCGGAGATTGCCCAGAAGCTGGGCGTTCCGGAAGCGACCGTGGTGCGCATCCTGGACACCTGGCGCGATTATCGGCGGGGCGAGGTGTAATGGCCAATTACGATCCCTTCAGCCCGCGCAATCCGAAAGGCGCTTCTAAGTCGGCCAAGGTCAAGCGCGGCAAGGCGGCGGCTGCTGCCGATGATTCCGAGATGACCGTGACAATGACGTTGCCTGACGGCACCGAGACGCCAACAGCAACGCTGTCGCAGCTCAAGGAAGCTTTAGACACGGTGAAGGACGGTAAGCCGGAGGCGCCATCGCCTTACACGAACGGCGTGGCGCGCGACCAGCTGCGCGCGTTTGTCGAACGGATCGAGCGGCTCGAAGAAGAAAAGAAGGCGATCGCCGACGACATCAAGGGCGTCTATTCGGAGGCGAAGGGCTGCGGGTTCGACACCAAGGCGCTGCGGCGGGTGATCGCGCTGCGCAAGCTCGATCCAGACGAGCGGGCGGAGCAAGAGGCGATCCTCGACACCTATCTCGTCGCGCTCGGCATGATGCCGGAGCACGGCTGATGAAGTATCAGCTCCTCCCGCCACTTTCCGACGATGACCGCGCCGCGCTCGAAGCCTCGATCGTCGCGCATGGCGTGCTCGTACCGGTGGAATATGACGAGGATGGCAACATCCTCGACGGGCACAATCGCGTCGCGATCTGCGAGAGCCTCGGCCTCGTCGATTGGCCCCGCTTCGTGCGCAAGGGATTGGCGGAAGAGGAGAAGCGGACGCTGGCGCGCGAGCTAAACGTTTCGCGGCGGCACCTGACGGCAGCCCAGAAGCGCGATCTGATCGCCGACCAGCTGCGGGACACGCCTTCGATATCGTCGCGCGCGATCGCGCAGATGCTGGCGGTCGATCACAAGACCGTTGCGAAGGTGCGCAAGAGCCTCGTCGCTGGTGGGGAAATTCCCCACCATGAGGAAGTCGAGGGGCGGGACGGCGTCGTGCAGCCGGCGCGCAAGCCGATCCGCACGGCCTTCCTGCCGGAACCGGACAACGCGCGCGAGCTGATGGCAACCGCCAAATCGATCCGCGATCGCCAGCGTGAGCACGGGCGGCGGGTTCGTACCGATCTCATCAACGAAATCGCGGCGCGTGGAACCGTGGAGGCCGGCACGATGCCGGTCGCCGCCTATCCGATTCTCTATGCGGACCCGCCTTGGGCACAAGAAGCCTGGTCGGATGAGACCGGGCAGGACCGGGGGCTGATGTACCCGGCCATGGATCTCGACGCGATCAAGGAGCTCTGCGCCGGAAAGACCTCGCCGGCGACGCGCGATGCGGTGTGCTTTCTCTGGGTAACGGCGAACCGAACCGATGACGGGATCGACGTTCTGCGCGCATGGGGCTTCGACTTCGTCACCTGCCTGATCTGGGACAAAATCGACATCGGGATGGGGCGATGGGTGCGGGACCGGCACGAGCTGCTGTTGATCGGCAAGCGCGGCGACTTCCCAGCGCCCCTGCCGGGAACGCAAGCGCCTTCGGTCCATGCAGAAAAGAAGGGTGGGCACTCCACCAAGCCGAGCTTTTTCGCGGAGATGATCGAGCGGCTCTATCCCGACATGCGCAAGCTGGAGCTTTTCCAGCGCGAGGCATCACTCGCGCCGGACGACGTGCGCCGCAATGGCAGCTGGTCGTTCTGGGGCTTCGAGGCAGGCGAGGGCAGTTCCGATGGATGACCTGCTGCCGATCATCGAAGGCCTGCGCGACGCGACTGACGATGGGGCACGCGCGGACATGCTGCTGCGGATGCCGCTGGAGATCCTGCTTAAGCGCGAGCTGCAGATCCGCGAGGAGCTCACGCGGCTGAAGTTCCAGCCCGGGCTCGACTGGCTCGCAATCGAGATCTCCGCGCTTCGGCGTACGCGCAGCGAATACGGCGAGCTCGGCTTTTCAACGGATAGGGCACTTCTCGGCGCGCGGCTCTCGCTCGCCTCGGTGCGGGACAAGCGGGACCGACCCGCGACGACAGGGGGCGCAGTTTCATGCAGCCAATGATCATCGACAGTTTCGCCGGCGGCGGCGGTGCCTCGACGGGTATCGAGATGGCGCTCGGTCGCTCGCCGGATGTGGCGATCAACCACTCGGCCGACGCGCTTTCCATGCATGCGGTCAACCATCCGGACACGCTGCATCTCGACAGCAACATCTGGGACGTCTCGCCACTGGAAGTGACGAAGGGGCGGCATGTGGGACTCTTCTGGGCCTCGCCGGACTGCAAGCACTTCTCGAAGGCCAAGGGCGGCAAGCCGATGGATCGCAACATCCGCGATCTGGCGTGGATCGTCGTGCGCTGGGCGGAGGAGGCGAAGCCGGACGTCATCATTCTAGAGAATGTCGAGGAGTTCCGCACCTGGGGGCCACTCTGCAATGACGGCAAGCCGATTCCCGAGCTGCGCGGCCTGATCTTCGAGCAATGGATGAAGCGGCTGAAGAAAGCCGGATACAGAGTGCAGTGGCGCGAGCTTCGCGCTTGCGACTACGGCGCACCGACGATCCGCAAGCGGTTCTTCCTGATCGCGCGGCGGGACGGCCGGCCGATCGTTTGGCCGAAGCGAACGCATGGAGATCCGAAGAAGCCGGATGACGCGAGGCTGATCAAGACCGGCAAGCTGAAGCCATGGCGCACCGCTGCGGAGATCATCGACTGGTCTCTGCCATGCCCTTCGATCTTCGACACTGCCGACGAGATCATGGCGAAGCACGGGGTGCGGGCCGTGCGGCCGCTGGCGGACAACACGATGCGCCGGATTGCGCGCGGCGTGATGCGCTACGTGCTTGAGGCAAAGCGGCCCTTCATCGTGGTTGCGAACCATGGAGGCGACCATTTCCGGGGGCAGGGCCTCGACGAGCCGGCGCACACGGTTGCTGCTGCCCGTGACGCCTGGGGGCTCGTGGTGCCCGTCGTCACGGCTGGGCAGCATGGCGGATCGAACCGCGCGGCCGATGCGCCGCTGCACACCATCACGGCCAGCCCGAAAGATCAGAACGCGATCGTTGCGGCGCACCTGACGAAGTTCCAGACCGGATCGACGGGCGCGCTTCTCGACGAGCCGCTGCCGACGGTGACCGCCAACAGCTATGTGAAGCGGCCCGGCGGGGCGGCGCCGATCGGCCTCGTCGCGCCGTACCTGGTGCCGCGCTACCAGGAGCGGGAAGGGCAGGCGCCGCGCGTCCGATCGGTCGAGGAACCGGCGGCGACCGTGGTGCCCGGCGGGAATGAAGGCGTGCTGGCGGCGGTACATCTGTCGCGCCAATTCGGTGCCTCGATCGGCACCGAGGCCAGTGAGCCTGTCGGCACGATCACGGCAGGCGGCGGAGGCAAAGCGGCGGTGGTTGCAGCATTCCTCGCGCAGCACAACAATGACAGCCGGCGCATTGGCGGGGTGAACCCGGGCCGCGCGGCCGACGAGCCGATCGCGACCATCACGCAGGCCGGTGCGCAGCAGGCCGTCGTCGCGGCGCATCTTTTGAACATGCGCGGTAGTGCAAGGCGCGATCAGAGCATCGAACGGCCCGCACCGACTGCGACGGCCGGCGGCAATCATGCTGCGCTGATTTCCGGCTTCCTGACGAAATACTATGGCGAGGCGCTGCCCAATCAGTCGCTAGACGAGCCGGTGCATACCGTGACGACGAAGCCGCGCCATGGGCTCGTGACGCTCGACATCGACGGGCAGACCTATGCCGTCGTCGACATCGGCATGCGCATGCTGACGCCACGCGAGCGCTTCCGGGCGCAGGGCTTTCCCGACAGCTACATCATCGATCGTCGGCTCGATGGATCGGCTATCTCGGCGACCGTGCAGGGTTCCTGTTGCGGCAACAGCGTGCCGCCCCCCGTGGCCGCCGTGCTCGTCGCGGCAAACTGCGGGCACTTGGCGGTGGAAAAAAGCGGGGTGGCGTTGTGAGTGCGCGCCTCCTCGGGCTCGGCTTTGGCTGCGACATGGGGACGCCGTGCCGCAAGCTGATCCTGCTCAAGCTGATCGACGCCTGCGACGACGACGGCAGCCGGATCTTCCCGGCGGTCGCGACGATCGCGCGCGCGGCGCAGTGCTCCACGCGGCAGGTGCAGCGCGAGCTCTCCACGATGGTCGATATCGGCCTGCTGGCGATCGTGCGCGCCGGCGGCTGCGGCCCGAAATCGACCCGTGAATATGCCATGGACCTGGCTGTGCTGCGGCGAATCGAGGCGGACGGATGGAATGCGGTTTCGGCGCAGACGCCCGCAAATAAGGGTGACATGGTGTCACCCTTAGCGGATGACGATGATGCGCCTAAGGGTGACATGGGCGACACGCCAAGGGTGACACCGGCGACAGATAAGGGTGACTCCCATTGTCACCCAACCCCTCCTTACCCCTCCAAAGACCCCTCAGAGAGAGAGGCGCGCGAGCGCGGGATCGATTCCGATCTGGAAGGGCAGGACGAAGGCGAGGCCGTCCAGGTCGACAGCCCGAAAGCCGATGAGCCGAAAGCGGGCGATCGACCGGGAACGGCCGATTTCGAGAAGCGCGTCATGCGGCTCTGCAACGGTCGTGGCTTCGACGCCGGACCGTGGAAGAACTGGGACACCTCATCGCCCGGCCATGTGGCACGGCAGTTCGCCAAGCTGACGGTCGACGAGCGTCTGGAAGCCGAGCGGTGGCGCGACGCCTATTTGCGGGACGTGGAGCGGAGGAAGAAACAGCCGATCCCGATCGCGAACTACCTGCGCGACAAGCTCTGGAACGGGCTGGATCCGAAGATCCTGGAGCGCGCGGAGAAGGCGGCGCTGGCGGCGAAGGGGCATGCGCCGAACGACCAGGCGGCGCCCTTCGGCAAGGCATGGGGCGCGTTTCGCTTCATCAATCTTCTGAAGCCGCATGGGCCACTGCCGAGGCCGTCGCTGTTCATCCAGACCATGATCGAGCGAGGCGGCGACGAGGGCGAGAGCTATCGGCTCCAGCACCTCGCGACGCATGGCTGGCCGCTGGTTAATCGGATGCATACCGCTGCTGCGCAGGGGCGCGGATGGCAGGTGGACGCGGCAGCGCTGGCGCTTGGTGAGAGCTTCGAAAAGGTGCGGAGCGGCTCGGCGGAATGGGAGGCATGGCGTGCGCTGCATGAGCGGCGGGGCTGGCCATGGCTGCCGGACGGGCCGGACTGGATCTGGATGCCGGCGGGCGACGACCCTGACACGGCAATGGCGGAATTCGAGAATGCAGTGAAGGCGAAGGATGCGGACGATGATGATGAAGCGGCTTGAAACCGGGTTCGCCGATGCCGAAGCGGCGCTGCGCAGAATGCAGAAGACAGCCAACCTTCGCTCCATTGAGGCCAGTTTCCTCACGATGGCGAACCGGCACCAGCCAGGCGAACGGCGCTGGTATGCGCTTGTGGTGCAGAACGGGCATGAGAAGGACGTGGCGGAGCGGCTCGACAAAGCGGATATCCACAGCTGGATTCCGATGCGCATCAAGAAAGGCCGACGCATTCGAGGGCGGAAGAGGCCGCCGATCGAGGCGCCTGTGATTGGCGGATTCGTATTCGTTGAAGTGGTGCCCGGAGCGGCATGCTTTGCCGGTCTGCGCGGCCTCAAGGGCGTGATCTGGATCGTCGGTGCGGGCGAGACGCCGATGCCGATTCGGATGAAGGAACTGGAGCGATTCAAAGACTTGGCCAAGGGTGGCGCATTCGACAAGGGTGGGTCGCATGATCCAGACGCGCTTCGGGCGGGCGACAAGGTGACGGTCGTCGATGGGCCGTTCGGGACATTTGACGGGCGCATCGAAGCACTGGGTTCAGGTGCGATGAAAGATGCTGCTCTGGTGCTGCTCGATGTGTTCGGTCGTCCATGCCCCTCATGGATGCCTCTTGCGCTGATCAAGCGACTCGATTAGCGAATCTGACCCAGGACGACCATCGATCTGTGTGCAGCGACTGAGGGCAGCGGCGAGACCGCTGACAAGTGAGGCGATAGCCTCCTCGCCGAGCGCCTGGTGATCCAGCCAATCCAGATGCGATTGGTGCCAATGGCGGCTTGTGACCGCTCTCCAAAATGACAATGCAGCTACCGAGAAGGAAGGGACGTTGCCATCTCGGTAGCTGCAAAGGCCGCTCTTCTTGCTGGAGCGTTGGATCGCATTTCCACTACGATTTGAGGGGCAAATCGTTCCATCCGAAAATTCTGATCTTTCATCTTTCTTAGGGCTGAAGCGGATGGGAAGGCTGAAAGCAGTGAAGCCACGCGTTGCGGCTTTGCCTCCACGTATCGGCCATGCCGCCGGCGATGAGCAGGCTCGGCACCGTGAGCGTGATGCGACGATCGGCTGGCGCGCCTGGTATAAGACAGCACGCTGGCAAAAGCTGCGGCTGAAGATCCTGCAGCGCGATCTCTACACCTGCCAGAAAACAGGCGTGCTGCTCAGCGGCAAGCACCCGGCACCCAACAGCCCGGTGGTCGACCACAAGCGGGCTCATCGTGGCGACGAGCGGTTGTTCTGGGATGAGGACAATCTGCACGCGGTGAGCAAGGCGTATCACGACAGCGAGAAGCAGGCCGAAGAGCGGCGGAGAGGCTGACATGCAGATCGGCATGATCGAAGGCGCAACCGGATCATCGGCAAGTGCCAAGGCTACCTCGGCCTCCCACTTCGCGACGAGCTTATTGCCTGCACGGTCAATGGCGAAGGCACGTCATCCATGGTGACGGCATGGCAGCCGACGCCCGACGAGCTTGAGCGGCTCAACGCCGGCGCATCGGTGCACCTCCGCGTGCTCGGGGTCGCGCACCCGCCGGTCATGGTCGAGGTCGGACCGGCGCCTGCCGACTGACTTCAAGGGGGGGTGGGTCGAAAGTCTGGAACCCGTCGGCGGCTAGACCCGCGTCCCCCGCATTCAGGGATTTTTTTTATGTCCAATGAAGTTTTGGACCTGTTTGGCAACCCTTGGGTGGACAAGCCTCGTCGTCGCGGCAGGCCTCGTCATGAGGTGTCTGAAAAAACTCGTAAGAGAGTCAGCATGTTAGTTGCCCTCGGATGGGGCAATCAGCGGATCGCGGACACGATCGGCATCACTTTGCCGACGCTGCACAAGTATTATTTTTATGAGGTCGGCCAGCGGCAGACGGCGCGTGATCAGCTCGAAGCCCGGCGCCTGGAGCTGGTGTGGCAGTTGGCCGAAGCCGGAAATGTCGGTGCTCACCGCGAGTTTGCCCGCCTGCTGGAACGCAACGACCGCATGGAAAGTGAACGCGAACTTGGTTCACAGCCGAACCGTTCCGTTGTGCCTGCTGCCACTGATCGGCTTGGCAAAAAGGCGCTCAACATGCAGCTCGCCATGGACGCTGATGCGGATCTGATGGCCGAGCTGGAAGAGGAAGCTTCGCAGAATGCCCGGCACTGAAGAGGAGCTGCCTCGCTTCTCATGCCCTGACTGGTGGGACAAGATCCAAGCGGGTCAGACGCCGATGGCTGACGTTCCCTTAAATGAGGCGAGGGCGGCTAAGGCGCTCGCATTCTTCAACCGCTTGCGCCTGCCTGACGTACCAGGCACGCCCCCGCTCTCGGAGGCCTGCGGCGAGTGGTTTCGAGAAATCCTGTGTGCGTTTCTCGCCAGCGAAGATCCGGAGACCAAGCAGCGGCTCGTCTGGGAGCTTCTTTGCATGGTCCCGAAGAAGAACTCGAAGACGACTTATGTCGCAGCGCTGGGGCTGACAGCCTTATTCATGGAAGAGGCGCCAAACCGGCAAATGCTGCTGGTCGCACCAAGCCAGAACATCTCTGAGCGGTGCTTTGCCCAGGCGCAGGGCATGATCCGTCTCGACGATCGTCTGCAAAAGATATTCTCGCTTCAGGATCATCTGAAGTGCATCACGCGCAAGAAGACGGGCACAAAGCTCGACGTCAAAACCTTCGATACGTCAATCGTGACGGGCGAAATCCCCGTTCTGACCATCATCGACGAGCTCCATGAGCTCGGCAAGAAGGCCAAGGCCGCAGCCGTCATGCAGCAAATCCGCGGTGGCGGTATCACCATGCAGGGCGGCCAGGTTCTGATGATCACAACGCAATCGGATGAGGCGCCGGCCGGCATATGGCGAACCGAACTGGACAAGGCGCGCAAGATCCGTGACGGCAAGGGCGGTAAGGCTCCGATCCTTCTGCCCGTGCTCTATGAGTATCCAGTCGAGCAACAGCGCGATCAGAGCTACTGGCGGGATGTGGCCAACTGGAAATGCCTGCTGCCAAATCTGGGCCGCTCCATCAGTCGCCAACGCCTTGTCGAAGACTATGAGAATAACGGCTCGGCCTCAAAGGAAACCGAGCAAATCTGGGCGTCTCAGCACCTCAACATCGAGATCGGCGTCGGCCTTGCCGGGGACGGTTGGTCGGGCGCACCTCACTGGGATCAGTGTCTCGACCCGAAATTGAAGCGTCTCGACGATGTTTTGAGGCGCTCCGAGGTGTGCACGATAGGCATCGACTGGGGCGGTGCTGACGACCTGGCCGCCCTCTACGTTATCGGACGTGAGACTACATCCAAGCGTTGGCTTGGCTGGGGGCAGGCGTGGGCAAGACCTTCGGTCTTCGAGCGAAGAAAAGGGATCGCTCACCATCTCCGCGAATTCGAAGAGTGCGGCGATCTGATCGTGGCGCAATCAGGTGAGGAGCAGGCCGCATCGGCTGCGGCCATCTGTCGAAGGGTTGCTGATGAAGGACTGCTGCCGGAGGCGGGCGGCATCGGCCTCGACAGCGCAGGCGTAGCGCTCCTTATCGATGCTCTGGAGGATGTCGACCTGGATCAACCAATGATCCAGTCGGTCCCACAGGGTTGGAAACTTCAGACCGCCATCTCTTCCGTCCCACTGAAGCTTGAAGATCGGCGCTTTCTTCATGGAGGCCAGCCGATCATGGCCTGGTCTGCCGGCAATGCGAAACAGACGCTGCGCGGCGGCAATTACGTCGTGACGAAGGAAGTTTCCGGCGCAGCGAAAATCGACCCGCTGATGGCGATGTTCAATGCCTCGATGCTGATGTTCGCGAACCCCGCAGCAATCGGCCCTTCAGTCTACGAGTCGCGCGGCATTCTGGAGATTTCAATCTGATGAACATCCGACGAATGCTCACATCCGCCGTGTTCGGTAGTGACGTTGCAGCCACGGTTTATGGCTCTCCAGATCCCGTAAGCAGTCCAGGTGGGTGGCTTGTGCGCATGATCGGCGGCGGGAAGACCAATTCCGGCGTTGCGGTCTCCGAGTTCTCGGCGCTGCGGCTGCCCGTCGTCTATGCCTGCGTCAATCGCATCTCCAACCCAATCGCTCTGTTCCCGCTCAAGATGTATCGAACCCGCCCCCAGGGCGGAAAGGAACTGGTGCAACAGGGCACCGGGCGCGGTCAGCATCCTTTCGCTTCCCGCATCGGGGTGCGCCCGAACGACTTGATGTCGTCTCGAACTGTTCGCAAGACTTGCCAGGCGCATGCCCTTCTCTGGGGCAACGGTTATGTCGAGATCGAGCGGAACGGGCGAAATCAGGGGCTTGGCCTTTACCCGCTGTTGCCGGATCGCACTGCGCCGGTACGCGAAAATGGCGATCACTGGTTTCGCACGACGATAGACGGTCGACGCCACGATCTGGATCCCGACAACGTCATTCACATCATGGATCAGAGCCAAGACGGCTTTGTCGGGATCTCGCAGATTGCGATGGCCCGGGAGGCCGTGGCCATGGGGTTGGCTATGGAGACGTTCGGGGCAAAGTTCTTTGCCAACGAAGCCAAGAGCGGCGGCTTTCTCATGCATCCAGGTCGGCTCGGCCCTAATGCTCAGCGAAATCTGACCAAACCCAACGGTGAGAAGGTCAGCAATCCGGAAAATCCAGCGAGCCGCCTCGATGATCAGGGTGGACTGGAGAATGCGCACCGCATCAAAGTCCTGGAAGAGGGCATGAAGTTCGTCCAGACGACGATCCCGCCTGAGGATGCGCAGTTTCTGGGAAGCCGGGAATTTCAGATCGCTGAGATCGCACGCATCTTCGATGTGCCGCTGATCCTGCTGCAGAGCCACGAAAAGACAACATCGTGGGGTTCTGGCATCGAGCAACTGATGATCGGCTTTATTCGCAGCACCGTCGAGCCATGGGTCGATGCTTGGGAGCAGGAGCTCAACTGGAAGCTCTTCACCGATGAGGAGAAAGAGCAGGGGTTCTACGTCAAGTTCAACATGAACGCCCTTTTGCGAGGGGACATGAAAACGCGGGCCGACTTCTATCAGAAGATCTTCAGCGTCGGTGGATTCTCGCCAAACAGGATTCTGCAGCTCGAGGATGAAGATCCCATCGGACCTGAAGGCGATGAGCATTTCGTGCCGGCGAACATGACGACGCTTCGCCGTGCCTCTGATCCCAATTTCCAACCAGATCCGAATGCGCCATCGGCCTTGCGTGAAGACGACCCGGACGAAATTGAAGCCGATGCCCGGGCAGAAAGGGACGCAGCATGAGGTACGCACACATTCTCTTGGCGGTCGCCTCGGAGATCTGGGCGATCGACGAATTCAAACTCGACCAGATTGTGTCGTTCCTGGCGCTTCAGGCATCCGGCGAGAAGCTGTCGGCAGAGGAACTGCGGGCTCGGGTCGCGCGCCAGTCAGAACGTGACGTCGAACGTCGCCAAGGGGCAGTTGCTATCCTTCCGCTGCGCGGCGTCATCGCCAACCGCATGAATATGATGTCCGACATCTCAGGTGGCACCAGCAGCGAGGCGTTCGGCCGGATGTTCTCGGCCGCGGTCAACGATCCAAAGGTCAGTGCGATCGTGCTCGATGTGGACAGCCCTGGCGGCGCTGTGTCCGGCACAGACGAGCTTTCTAGCCTCATTTTTGCTGCGCGCGGCACGAAACCTATCGTTGCGCACGTCAATGCGCAGGCAGCCAGTGCTGCCTATTGGATTGCCACTGCAGCTGACGAGATGGTTCTCACTCCATCAGCTGAAGTCGGATCAATCGGCGTACTTGGTGTTCACAACGACATCAGCGCGGCGCTGGAAAAGGCGGGAATCAAGCGGACAATGATGACGGCCGGCCGGTACAAGGCCGAAATGGCGCCATCTGAACCTCTCTCTCAGGATGCAATGGCATATCAGCAGCAACGCATTGACGCGCATTATCAGAGCTTCGTCGGGGCGGTTGCTCGTAACCGTGGTGTGGATGCTGCGGCTGTAAGAGAAGGCTTCGGCGAAGGCCGCATGGTCTCGGCGGCCGATGCTGTCGCAATCGGCATGGCAGACCGCATTGCCACGCTCGACGAAGTGCTCGCCGGCCTCGGCGCCGTCGATCAGGCGCCCGCGACGGCTAAGCGGGCTTTTGCCCCACAGCGCGCCAAGCGCGCGCTCGCTCTCGACTGACCAACCATCCGTCCATCGACGGCTAGTTTCGCGCTCCGGGGGCCGGCTCGGGCGATGCGAAGTCGTATCCGGCTATTCAGCACAGAAGGAGAAATTCATGCTGAAGCTACTCCGAGAAAAGCGCGCGAAGCTCGTTGCCGAGATGCGCTCCATCATCCAGGCGGCTGAAGCCGAAGATCGCGACCTCACTGCCGAAGAACAGGCAACGTTCGATGAGGCAGAGGCGGCAAAAAGCAGTCTGGACGCACGCATCTTGCGTCTTGAGGGCGTGGAGGCTTCGGAGACCGCGCTGGACGCCATCGTCCCGGCAGCCTCGCGTCAGGCAGGCATCGTTCGACCCCCTGCGCCGGAAGCGCGCCGCGAATTCGAAAGCGTCGGCGAGTTCCTGAGTGCGGTTCGCTTCCATCCCAATGATCAGCGCCTCAACTTCGTCGAGGGCGTCGGCGCCGAGCACGATGAGAATGGCCTTGCGGCCGAATTCCGAATGGACAACGACCGGCAGGGCGGGTTCATGGTGCCGCCGCAGCTGCGCCAGACAATCATGAGCGTTGAACCGCAGGATGCAATGGTTCGCCCGCGCGCCAACGTCATTCCGGCTGGCTCGCCTCCGGATGCTGGTATCACAATGCCGGCGCTTGATCAGAGTGGCGATAACCCCGGCAACGTGCACGGGGGCATGACGTTTCAGTGGATCGAAGAGGGCGGTGAAAAGCCCGAAACCGACGCTGAGCTGCGGGGCGTCACGCTGACGCCGCATGAAATCGCTGGCTTCGTCACGGTTACCGACAAGCTTCTGCGCAACTGGCAGGCCTCGGCCTCCTTCATCGAAGGATTGATGCGCGGCGGCGTCTCAGCTGCTGAAGATTACGCATTCTTGCGTGGCAATGGAACGACGCAGCCGCTGGGTGCGCTTAACGCACCGGTGCTTAAACTGGTCAATCGACAGGGCGCAAACCAGGTGTCCTACATCGATCTGGCCAACATGGTGGCGGTGCTGCTGATGCGTGGCGGCAATCCAGTCTGGTCGATCCCGCAGGCGGCCTTGCCTCAGATCGCGCAGCTCAAAGATCCTGCTGGCAATTACATTTTCATCCCGAATGCACGCGAAGGCTTTGCCGGCACGCTGCTTGGCTATCCGCTGCGCTGGAACAATCGAGCACCCGGCCTCGGTCAGCGTGGCGACATCCTGCTGGCGGATTGGAGCTACTACCTGATCAAGGATGGTTCCGGCCCGTTCGTTGCCGCGTCCGAGCACGTCAAGTTCACTTCGAATAAGACGGTCATCAAGATCTTCTGGAACGTCGACGGCGCTCCATGGATGCACGCACCGTTCAAGGAAGAGAACGGCTACGAGGTCTCGCCCTTCGTCGCCCTCGACGTTCCCGCCTGATCCTGACCTTGCCAAACCGGCCGCCTGAAAGGCGACCGGTCTCCTTCCCATCCATTTCTCTTCAAGGAGATCACCATGCGTGACTTCGCAAGCCATATCAGCGCTCGCCGCGCCATTGCCCCAGCCGCCGCTGTCACTGACAATACGCCGCTGGTTTCCGAAATCATCGATCTATCCGGCTTTGGTCAGGCGATGTTTGTAATCGCGATCGGCGCGCTCGCCACCGCTGCTGCAACATTCACCGTGCTCGTCGAGCATGGCGACGATCCCGCGCTTACTGACGCCGAAGCCGTGCCGGACAGTCAGCTGACCGGTTCCGAGGCCGAAGCCAGCTTTGACGGCAACGACGACAACGAAACCCGCAAGATCGGCTATGTCGGTCCAAAGCAGTTTGTTCGGCTGACGATCACTCCGGCGAACAATGCCGGCGCGGCCAATGTCTCCGCCGTGGCGCTGCTTGGAACACCTCGCTACTGGCCCGCCGCATAAGCCCCGCCAGCCTGGGCGGGTCGTCCAGGCAACCGCAAACGGAGAAACTGACAGATGAAAAACCCGTTCACCGTGCTGGAAGCTTGCGTCGATCGCCGCTCTGGCAAACGTTATCGCGCCGCCGAAATCTTCGATCCGGCGCCAAGTGTGACCCAGGCCAAGCGGCTCGTGGCGGCTGGCTGTCTCGCCGAAAGCGCCATCGAAGCTGCCGAAAAGGCGGAGATCGAGGGTGCCGCAGTTTCGCGCGATCAACTCAATAATGACGAGCTCTTCGATCGTACGGTCGATGAACTGAAGAAGCTGGCCGACGACGAAAAAATCGACCTCGGTGAAGCAACAAAGAAAGCTGACATCGTCGCCGCAATCCGCGCAGCCCGCGGCGTAGGCGCCTGATCCATGTCTGTCCATGTCGTCACGCCGCCATCGCCAGTCGTCACCACCGACGAGATCGCCAAACACCTCGGCGATCTTCCTGCTGAGGATGTGCCCTATGCGGCGACACTGATCGCGGCGGCGACGGCATGGATTGACGGTCCCGGGGGTTGGGTTGGTCGTGCAATCGGCGTTCAATTGCTGGAGGCGCGACTATCTGAGTGGCCCTGCCAGGGTGAACTGCTTCCGTGCCCGCCGCTGGTTGAGGTCGAGAGCATTGAATATGTCGACGCCGCAGGCGTGACGCGAAATGGTGGGTCGGAACTGTTGGAGAATCTGACGCGGCCAAAACTTCGCGGCAGGGATGGCGATCTCCGCATCCGCTATTGGGCGGGATATGGCAGCCGCGACCCAGACGATGCCGACAAGTGGGTCTCAGCAGCGCCGGCGCCGATCAAGGTCGCGATCATGATGCTTGTGGCCCAGTGGTACAACACACGAGAGGCGACCGTTGTTGGTGGTTCGCCTTCAGAGATGCCCTTCGCGGTCGACGCGCTACTGCAGCCTTTCCGGATCTATCGATAGGAGGCCACGATGGCACGCGTGAGGTTCACGAAGGATTTCGACTACAAGCCGCAGCCGAGTGTCACGATCGCTTACAGGGGCGGGCGTGAGTATACGGTGCGGCGAGAATGTGCCGACCAGGCGATCGCGCTCGGTCGCGGTGACGAGGTTTTGTCTCGCGCGCCTTCGGCCTTGGATGCAGGCGATGCCGAGCAATAGCATCAGCGCCGGAGATCTGAAGCATCGGGTGGCGTTCGACAAGCGGGCGCAGGTCGATGACGGCTTCGGGAACAAGCAGGCTGCCTTCCAGGAGGAGTTTTCCTGCCGGGCCGCTTTTCGGCATCGTGGCGGTTCCGAGACGGTTATGGCAGCGCGCCTTGAAGGGCGGCATGTGCTCGGCGTCTATGTGCGTTCATCCGAAAACACGCGAAATATCGGGTCAGACTGGCGGATGCGGGACGTGCGGACGGGCGTCGTCTACGCGATCGACGTCGTGGACGCTGTGACGGATCGCCAATGGGTCTATCTGACGGTCGAGAGCGGCTCGCCGGCATGACGGTCAAGATCCTCAACCGGGCGCGGCTGGAACGGAAGCTAAGGGCCATGTCGGCCAATGCCAAGCGCGAGATCCGCGCCGCGCTGGAAGTGAGTGCTGCCGAGATCGTGGCGCTTGCAAAATCGCTTGTTCCAGTTGGCGACACCGGAGAGCTGCGCGATTCGATCGGCTGGACTTGGGGCCGCGCGCCTAAGGGCAGCATGACGCTTGGACGCGTTGCGGCTGACAGCCTCGGCGCCGATCTCACGATCACGATATATGCCGGCAACAGCGAGGCGTTTTATGCCCGATGGGTTGAGTTCGGCACGGAGAAGGCTGCGGCCCAACCCTATTTCTATCCAGCCTATCGCGCTCTGCGCCGGCGTGTTCGCAGTCGGACCCGGCGCGCGGTCAACAAGGCTGGCAAAGAGGCAGCGAAAGCATGACGGACCCGGTTCTGGAATTGCAGGGTGCGATCGTCGCCCGCCTCATGGCCGATCCTGCAGTCACCAGTCTCGTCGGGGACCGCGTCTTCGACAATGTGCCGGCGGGTGCCTTCTATCCCTATGTCAGCATGGGACCGAGCGACGCACTCTCGGACGATGTCGACTGCATCACCGGCTTCGATATCGCGTTCCAGATCGATGCCTGGTCGGATGCGGTCGGCTTTCCCGAAGTGCGGCGCGTGGCTGACGCGGTCCGGCGCGCGCTCCTGGCTTCCGACCTCTCGCTTGCCGAGAACGCACTCGTCACTTTCGAGCATCGTCAGACGCGCGTGATGCGTGATCGCAACGGCCTCACTTCGCATGCGGCGATTACGTTCACCGCCTTCGCGGAACAACCCTGAGCACAACGGAGATCCAGGCAATGTCTCAACCCACCACGACAAAGGGGGGACGCTTTCGCGTGCTCCTCGGTGCCGGCAGCGCACCCATCGTCTATGCCGCGCCATGCGGCTTTCTCTCCAAGTCTCTGACCATGACAAAAGGTCTGGAGGATGTGCAACTCCCGGACTGCGAAGATCCCGACAAGGTGCCGTGGCTCGGACGCGATGCCACCAGCCTTGGCATGACGATCTCCGGCGAGGGCGTCCTCGCCTCGGAATCAGTCGAGACCTGGCTCGACGCCTGGGAAAGCACCGACTCGGTTCCGGTCAAGGTCGAGATCGAGTTTCCGGCCAAGACCATCACCTGGACGGGTTACATGCAGGTGGCGACGCTGACGACGGGGCACCCGACCGCGCAGGGCCGTGTCACCAATCAGGTCGAAATGTCGAGCGATGGCGAGATGGTTCGCACCGTCACGCCGGCGGCGCCATGAGCCGCAGCGCGACTGTCGAGCTCACCTGGGCGGATGGTGATTACACCTTCCGCCTCGGATGGGGCGAGCTGGTACGGCTTCAGGAAGCCTGCGACGCTGGGCCGTATTTCGTGCTGGGCCGCCTGCAGGACGGCACCTGGCGGATGCAGGACATCTCCGAAACGCTTCGCCTCGGCCTGATCGGCGGCGGCAAGGCGCCCGCCGATGCGACGAAGCTCGTCAAGGCTTGGGTGCAGGATCGTCCGCCCATGGAAAACCTCGCCTTTGCCCAGGGTGTCCTCGGAGCGGCCCTGATGGGGTCGTCGGACGAAACGCCGGGGGAGATCGGGGCGGGAAATCTGACGGACAGCACCTCGACGCTCTCCCAAGAGGCAAGCTGAGATTTTCCGCCATCTACGGCAATGGGCAAGTGATGGGCTTCTCGCCGCAGGACGTGAATGCCATGTCGGTTTTCGAGTACATGGCGGCGCTCGACGGGTTCATCAAAGCGACCGGTCAGGCCGACAAGGCGCTGAGCGACCGTGAGAAGGATGAGCTTTGGGAATGGGTGCAGGATGAGCCTTAGCTACTTGAATTTCGAAGTTCCCAAAGACGGACCATCTCGTCATAGGCATTCCGAGCGCCAGACAGAGTGGTCGTCTCGTTATAAACGTTACAATACGGCCACGGTCGGTCTTTCTGACGAACCAGTCGTTGACCGTTGATCACCGCCTCAATGCGTTGCGGCATCGAAAGCTGGTCTATTCGCCTACCGTCAACAGCAATCTTAGTCGGTACTTCATCGCAAATTTCCGTATCTAGCGCCCTGTTTTCGGTCATTCGCGGCCCGTTATGATCGATTTCGAAGATGGTAGCGACGCCGATCGACATCCCCAGATCGCTGGTGCTGAAATCCGAAACCATCGCCCAGCACTTAGCTCTGGAAGTTTCCTCGCCATATGCATTGACTTGGTCATCTTGGCAGCCGGTCTGCCATTTTTCACGCTGCCAATTGGATGTTTCCGCTGGGTTTGGCGGCGTGGCTTGGCACCCGACCATCATTAGCACCGCTATCGTAAGACCAGACCGCCGTTTCATTTTCCGTCCCCTCGCTCACTAATTCATCCAAGCGGAAGAATTCACACATGGCAACCGACCTTGAACGCCTCGTGGTGCAGCTTTCGGCTGACGTAAAGTCTTACGAGCGGGCGATGGCCCGGGCACAGGGCGTGACGAACCGCGAATTCAACGCGATCGAGCGTCGCGCCCGAAAGCTCAACAGCAATCTCAATGGCATCGCTCTGCGGACGGCCCAATCTTTCATCGCTCCGCTTGCGGGAATAGGTGCTGCGCTCGGAACACAACAGATTGCCGCTTACGCCGATGAGTGGACCGAGGCTGGGAACAAGATCCGCGCTGCGGCGACGTCGGTCGGCGTGCAAGCTCGCTCGCTTGACCAGTTGAAGGAAGGCGCAAACGACGCGCGCGCCGAGCTCTCCTCCTATGTGGATCTTTATGCCCGGCTCATCCGCTCGGCCTCTGGCGTCGCCAAAAGCGAGCAGGAAATTGCCGATGCGACCAACATCGTCGCCAAAGCCTTCAAGGCGGGCGGTGCTTCTGCCAGCGAGCAGGCATCGGGCATTCTGCAGCTTGGCCAGGCGCTTGGATCTGGCGTTCTACAGGGCGACGAGCTGCGATCGCTGCGCGAGAACGCTCCGATCCTCGCACAGGCGATCGCGACGGAATTCGGCGTGACGATCGCGCAGCTAAAGGATCTCGGCGCCGAGGGCGAACTGGTGTCGTCGCGCGTGTTCCGAGCGATCATCAATGCGCAGGGTCAAATCGAAGCGCAGTTCAAGCAAACGAACATGACAATCCGCGACGCCTTGACCGAGGTGAACAACGAGTTCCTGGCCTATGTCGGCAATGCCGACGAGAGCGCCGGCGCCTCGGCGCGCCTCGTCGCCGCATTCCAGACGCTCGCCGACAATTTCGAGGGCGTTGCGGACACCGTCGTCACCTTCGCCGGCATCCTGATCGGTGCGCTCACCGGCCGGGCGCTGGTTGGTGTCGTCGCTGGCCTGGGCAATGCCGTTGTCGCGTTGGGGGCGTTCCTCACTGCCGTGCGAACTGGCACGGCGGCGACCCTCACATTCCGTGCAGCTCTCGGCCCGATCGGCCTCATTGCCGGCGCTGCGGCGGCTGCGGTCTATCTCTTCAGCGACAGCATGACCGACGCCGACCGGAGCGCGAAAACGCATGCGGGAACCGTCAACGAGCTGAAGTTCCAAATTGAAAATCTCGATTACGCGAATGCGGAAGCCGTCGCATCCACCAGGTCGAAGATTGCGGCCGACATCGAGGCCGCCAAGACGGCTTTGACGCGCGCGAAGGCAGAACGCGAGTTGGCGGCATCGATCGCCGCTGGGAATGTCGGCAGCGTGGTTCCCATCCCTGGTCTATCGCCCGAGCAGCAAGCAGCGAATACCGCGGCTGGCGTGGCCGACGATCCGATTACGAAAGATCGGCAAGCCTATATCGACCAGCTGGAGGTGCAGCTGAGCGAGCTCGATGATTTGAACCGGCAGCTGGACGATTATGCGAGCGGTCGAGCGAAACCCACGCGCGCCGACGTGAACTTCGGCAACGGCGCGAGCGACGCGACTGGCCGCGCCGGCGGCTCTGGCAAAAGTGACACGGACTATTTTCAGCGTGAGATCGAACAGATCCGCGAGCGCCGCGATGCGATCGTCGTTGAAACCGAAGCGATGCGCGGCCTCAATCCGCTGATCGACGATTATGGCTTCACGCTGGAATATGCCCGGGCGAAGCAAGAGCTGCTGGCCGCGGCGAAGCGTGAAAATCTTCAGATCACGCCGGAGCTGGCTGGGACTATCGAGGCACTGGCGGCCAGCTATGCCGCCGCCTCGGCCGACGCGAACCGGCTGGCCGAAAGCCAGGATGAAGCGCGACGTCGGGCAGAAGAGATGAACGAGCTCGGCAAGGATGTGCTTGGCGGTTTCATCTCCGACATGCAGCGCGGCACATCGGCCACCGAGGCGCTGGCCAACGCTCTCGACAAGGTGGCCACGAAGCTTCTGGATTCGGGCCTCGACGCGCTCTTCGGTACGGGTGGAGGTTCGGGTGGCGGGCTGCTCTCCAGCATTCTCGGTGGCTTTGGCGGCGGTGGCCGGACGTTCCAATCGACAACGACCTATGGCCAGTTCATCGGCGCGATCCCACGTCGTGCCGCCGGCGGTCCCGTGCAAAAGGGTCGACCCTACATCGTCGGCGAGAAGCGCGAAGAGCTGTTCGTGCCCGATCAGAGCGGCAGGATCCTGCCCTCTGTTCCACAGATGCCGGATCTGCGCGCGTTGGCAGGCTCCGCCAAAGGCGATCGGCCTTCACCGGCGCAGGTGAACGTCGAAGTCTTCGTCAGGGATGACGGGACGCTCGGTGCGATCGCGCGGCAGGCCGGCGGCGAAGCGGCCGATGTGCGTATTCGACAGTATGACGGGGCGCGCAAGAAGCTTTACCAGGCCGGCGGGGATTTCGGCTGATGGCGACGATCATCGATGTGCCCTGCGGCGTCGGCCTCACATCGCCGCGCTTCGATCCGGTGCGCCCGCAGAACGTTGCCCGCATGGAGGGGCGTTTTACCGAGCGCGACGTTTTCGCAACGCCGTACTGGGTCGCGGACTATGTCTCGCCGACCACGCGGCTCGCGCATATCGGCGAGCTGGACGCCTTCTTCATGGCGATTGAAGACGGCGCATTCGCGCGCTGTTTCGATATGACGAGGCCTCGGCCGCTTGAATATCTGAGAGGCGCTCTTTCCGGCGTCCGTGCAGGAGGTGGCGCTTTCAATGGTACGGCGACGCTGAGCGCGATCGTCAATAGCCGTACCCTGACAATCACCGGATTGCCGGCCAATTGGCAGCTGAGGGCAGGCGATTACCTGGAGGTGCGCCAATCGCCAACGGTTCTGTCGCTTCACCGCGTGGCAGCTGATGCGAAGGCAAGCGCCGGCGGTCTGGTGACCGTGCAGATCCGGTTCGCGCTCGATCTCCAGAACTTTTCGACGGCTGCTCTCATCAACTTCGAGAAGCCCTCGTTCCTCGGCCAGATCGATCCTGGGAGCTATCAAGCCGCGCGGCGCCGTGGCGATCGCGGTGTGTCCTTCTCGGTGCAGGAGGTATTTCCAGGATGATCGCAGGTCACTTCAGGCCGTACTGTTCCTTGAGATAAGCGACGACGTCCTCAAGCGTATCATGAGGTCCAAGGCGTCCGGATATTCCGCCCCCTTCGTGCAGCACCTCGACGCGCCACCCATTGGGCTGCTTGTGCATCACAACGCGCGAACCGTCTTTTACTGAAATCTGTTCCTCAGCCATGTCGCCCTCCTTTGGATCGGGCGATCGAACCACAATGCCTAGGAGAGCGCAATGCAGCACGCGAGCTACGAAATCGGCACTCGACGCGATGAGAAAACGGGGGAGCCGCTGTTTTTGGTCGACAAGAAGCGACTGGGCACGGTGGCAGAAGTTAAGGCGCTGATCCAGACCTTCGAAACGTCATGCCGTAGTCTGTCGGCTCCGTATGACCCCGACCGTCCAGCGACCATCGGTGACATAGATGCGGCTCTTGACGCTTTCCACGTTAGAAACCGCAAGGTTCTGATGGGCGGCGGAAATCGCCCATGAGCCTCGATCCCGCCATCGAAGATGCGCTTGAGGGTGGCCAGTTGGGCCGGTTCGACCTGATCCGGTTCGATCTGCCCGGCAAGTCGGTCGGCTATCATCGTGGAGCCCGGCCGCTTCTCTTCAACGGCGTGACCTACCAGCCCAACAAGTGGCTGGAGATGGGCGAGCTGTCGGGCGAACTGGGCGTCGCGGTCACGTCGCGTACCATCGTTTTCTCCGGCGTTCCGACAGAGAATGCGGACGACGCGATCGCGGCGCTGGAAAGCTACGACTACACGAACGCACCGGTGATCATCTCGCATCTGGCCGTCGACATCGAAAGCGGCGAGGTGCTCGGCCTTCTCGCGTCCTCGATCTATGAGATCAACGAGGTCAGCTACGAACAGGGGGCTGCCGGGGCCGACGGCGCGCGCAGCCTGACGGTCTCGATCGAGCTGGAGCCACCCGGGCGTTCGGCACGCGGGCAGACGAGCGTGAAGCGCAGTCCAGCCGAACAGCAGTTCGACAACGATCCGAACGATACGTCGCTCGAATATGTCGCCACCAGCACGCGCTGGCCGGAGCGCTGGGGGCAGCAGGGTGGCTAGCCGGTTCGAGATCGTCAGCAAGACGCTGCGACCGCTGCTGGCGGAGCCCTACGCCTACGGGACGGCCGATTGCTTCATCACGGCACTGGCCGTGGCCGATGCCATCGGCGGAACCGAGATCGCAAAGATTTATCGCGGCCGCTACCGGACGAAGACGGGGGCAGGGCGGCTGCTCAAACGCCTCGGGCATTCGAGCCTGGTGCCACTCCTCGACACGCACTTCCAGCGCTGCGCGCCGGCCGAAGCCCGTGTCGGTGACATCGCCGTCGTGCTGGCTGAGGATGGCGAGCATCTCGCCGTCTGCGCCGGCCAGGCTTTCATCGTGAAGACCGAACGCGGCCGCCGGGACTTCCCGGTCTCGGCCTGCATCGCCGCCTACCGGGCCGGCTGATCCAAGCGGACATCTGAATGGCAATCTTTTCTGCGATTGGTGGCGTCATCGCCACCAGCGTCCTCGGCTTGGCTGCGGGCACGTCGGCCTTTGCGATCGCATCCGCCACCATCGGCGGAGCTTTGGCTTTCGGGGCGAAGACGCTCGTCAACGGCTATCTGAACCGTCGCAAGTCGCGCAACTACAGTGCCGTCCAAGGCGAGGTCGAGCTTGGCAGCAACGTGCCGGCATCTACCGTCTACGGTATCGGTAAGGTCAAGGGCCACCGGATCTACTACGCCAAGTGGGGAGCGGGCGATAAGTCCAACACTGACGTGTTCGTTCTCGCCAATGGCTGGTGCGACGGGCTCGAGCCTTATGTGTATTTCTACGGCCAGAAGCACGCGCTTTTCGACAATGCCATCATCGGCAACGAAGTGCGCAACTTCGGCGTCGTCGGGTTCGAGAACCTCGTTTCGATCCGCTTTTATGACGGTCGGCCCGGCCAGCTCGCCGATCAGCGCCTCGTCGACTTCACGGCCAATCTCGGCAACCCGTGGAAAACGACATCGGTCTGCACGGGGCTCACCTATGTCGTCGTCGAGCGCTTCTATGACGAAAAGTTCGGGAATGGCCGACCCGACTGGGAATTCGTTCTGCGCGGTCTGCGCGAATACGATCCACGCCATGACAGCACGGTCGCCGGCGGCGAGGGTCCCCAGCGCCTCGACGATCCCGCGACATGGGTCCACACGCAGAACCCGGCCGTTCACCGCCTGAACTATCAGCTCGGCGTGCGTGGCCGGGTCTCCAATCGGACGATCATCGGCGAGGGCAAGAGCCTCGGGCAGCTGGATCTCGCGTCCTATTTCGCGTCGATGAACGTCTGCGACACGCCGATCGACGGCAAGCCGACCTATCAGGCGTCGCTCATCGTGACGGCCGACGACGATCACACCGAGGTGCTGAAAGAGTTCGACGACGCGATGGCAGGCTATGCCCTCAACCGTCGCGGTCTATCTGGTGTAATCGCTGGCGCGCCACAGATCCCGGTGCTGGAGATCACGGCCGACGATATCGACATGGGTCGGGCCAAGCAGATCAAGCGCCGCAAGTCGGCATTCGAGCTCTACAACCACATCTCCGGGCAGTTCACCTCGATCGAGGATCAGTGGAACCCGGCCAGCCTCAAGCCAATCTATGTGAATGCCGACATCGCCGCCGATGGCCGGTCGCGCCAAACTGCCAACGATCTGCTTCAGATCACAGATCCGGATATCGCGCAGCGCGTGAATTCCATCCGGTATCGACAGCAGCGCCTCGGCGGCAAGTACACGGTGCCGGTATCGCGTCGCGTCGGCCTCAAGGTGCAGGAAGGCCAGTGGGTCGAAAGCGAAGGGCTGGAATGGCTGATCGTCGGCTGGAACTGCGACACGCAGTTTCGGTTTACGCTGGATCTCGCTGAGACGAGCGCCTCGGTCTATTCGGATGCCGGTATCGAACCCGGCCCGATCGTGGTGCCGTCGGTGCCACCGGTCAATCCGTCGCTCGTTTCGACGGTGCAGAACTTCAATGTCATTGCCGGCTTCGAAGCGGGTGAGGATGGGCTGAGGGTGCCGGCGCTGATCTTCACCTGGGATCCGCCGGAAGATCCTTCGATCACGCAGGTGCGGTTCGAATACGTGATTGATCCTGTCGGCGAGATCCAGCGCGACGCCATGGATGCGCCCGAGACGGGCTACTACCGCACGACGAAGAATGTCGTCTCCAGCGAGATCTATTCGGCCCGCGCGACGATCACGACGGTTCCGGATCGCGTCAAGACATTCACGCCGTGGAAGCTTTCTGCGGCTCGGACCAGCGATCGGATCGCGACGGTGCTCAACGGCGCCATCAATGAGCTGAAGCTTGCCGATCGCGCGGTTTCCTCGGCGAAGATCCAGGTGGCGGCCGTCATCCAGGAACTGATCGCTTCGAATGCCGTGGTGGCATCGAAGATCGCGGATCTCGCCATCACGCAGCAGAAGGTCGCGGACAACGCGATCAGCGTGAACAAGATCCTGAACGGTGCGGTGACCGCCGCGAAGATCCAGGATGCCGCGATTACACTGACGAAGTTCGCGTCCGGCCTTCGCCCGGTCGAGAACTTCACTGGGAGCCTGCCTGCGACCGGAAACAGTGAGGGCCGGGTCGGGACGCTCAATGGCCAGCTTTACCGCTTCACCGGCGGTGTCTGGACGAAAGAAGTCGAGGCCGTCGACATCAGCGGCGAACTGGTCAGCGCCCAGATCGCAAACAGCGCCGTCACCCAAGCGAAGATCGTGGCGGCGGCCATCGATGCGAGCCGGCTTCAGAACAATGCCGTCACCGAGCTGAAGCTCGCAGCCGATGCCGTGACGGCTGCGAAACTGGCGACCGGCGCGGTGCTGACCGACAAGTTGGCCGACAATGCCGTCGTGCTTGCCAAGCTCGCGTCCAATTCCGTAGATGCCGCCAAGCTGGTCAACGGCGCGGTCACACAGCTGAAAATCGCGCTGAATTCGATCAACTCGGACCGGATCGTCGACGGCACCATCATCGAAACGAAGATCGCCGGGAATGCTGTAACGACGGGCAAGATCGCGGCCAACTCCGTCACATCGGCAGAGATCGCCACCAATGCCGTCGTCGCCGGGAAGATCGCCGCCGGGGCAGTGACCGCGATCGCGATCGTGGCCGGCGCAGTGACCGCCGACGCCGTTGCTGCCAATGCGATCACGACCGCGAAGATCGCGGTTGCAGCGGTCACAGCGAATGAATTGGCCGTCGGCTCGGTCATTGCGGGCAAGATCGCAGCCAACGCGGTGACGACTGCGTCGATCGCGGCGGGTGCGGTGACCGCGAATGAGATCGCTGCCAATGCTGTCGTGGCGGGCAAAATCGCGGCCGACAGCGTTTCGACCCGCGAAATCGTGGTGTCTGACACGGAAAATCTGGTTCCCGACAGTTCGCTGGAAAACACGTCGTCCTGGTCGTTCAGCGCCGAGATCAACTTCACTCAGAATTCAAACGTCTCGAACTTCAAGAATCCGTGGGTCGCTCGTTTCAATCCCGGCGGCGGAACGGGCTATGCGGCCTTTATCTCCAAGCGCTTTCCTGTCGAGAGCGGCAAGGAGTATCAGCAGATTTGCGACCTGTGGCGCGCGGCTGCTGGCACCTCGACAGCGTGGATCCGGTTCAACTGGTATGACGCCTATGGTGCTCAAGTCGGGGCAGGCTACTCGACGACGTTCAGCGGGTCGGTTCCGGCCGGTGTCACACGTTACGAGTCGACGCTCGTGCCGCCGGCCACGGCAGCGTATGCGACTTTCGCGGTCTACTTCCTCCGGCAGGATACGACGGCCCAGACCAACATCGTCTACATCGGCGCCTTCCGCCGCAAGGAAGGAAACCTGATCGTCGACGGTGCGATCATCGCGGACAAGCTCGCGGCGAATGCCGTTATCGCCTCGAAGATCGCCACCAATGCGGTCACCGCCGACAAGATTGCCGCCAATGCGATTGTCGCGGGCAAGATCGCCGCGAACGCTGTGACGACGGCCACGATCGCCGCTGGAGCGGTAACGGCAACCGAGATTGCCGCAAGCGCCATCACCGCAGCCAAGATGGCAATCGGGTTCGGTGGGAACTTCTATTACAACACCGACTTCTCGCAGGGTGCAGACCACTGGCTGCTCAATGCCGCAAGCAGCGTCGGTGCTCAAAGCAGTTTGTCAAAAAGGTCACCCGCCGCAGACTGGGGCCGCCCGACCGGCACGCTTCAGGTCTTCCAGAACGGCACCGCGACAGACGGGTATGCCGACATCACGGCGAACCGGCCCAACGATGGCAACGGTACGTCGGGGTCGGCCAACCAACGGTTCCCGGTAAAGCCTGGAGCAACCTACGAGCTATCCGCTTACGTCTCGCTTCATCGCTGCAACGCGCAGTTCTATCTGCAATGGTACGACGCTGCGGGAAACTCCTTGAGCGCACCGAATACTGGGTTGCTGCCTGAAGGTTCGTCCGACAGCAACGCGCCTGATGCCTGGCCTCGCTATGGGGTTCGTGCTGTTGCGCCGGCGAACGCCGTGTCGGTGCGTCCGCTGCTGCGCAAATGGGGGACGCTGTCGTCGACGAACAGCTTCATGTTCCTTCACAAGCCGATGATCTCGGAAGTTCCAGCCGGTGCCACAGAGCTGACGCCTTACACGCCCGGCGGCGGCACGATGGTCGACAGCAACGGCATCGTCACCAATGCCGTCACCGCCGACAAGATCCTTGCGGCCTCGATCATTGCCGGCAAGATCGCCACCAATGCCGTGACAACGACGACGATCGCGGCTGGTGCCGTCTCGGCCAATGAGCTGGCGGCGAACTCAGTCATCGCCGCCAAGGTGGCTGCCGGGGCGATCCTGGCAGCGAGCATCGGGGCCAATGCCGTCACCGCCGATAAGATCGCTGCCAATGCCGTGACGGCCGACAAGATCCTCGCGGGGTCGGTCACTGCTGCGAAGATCAGTGTCGGCAGCCTGGCGGCCATCAGCGCCGTCCTCGGCAATGTCGATATCTCGAATGCCAACATCGGCTCGCTGATCGTCGGTGAGAGCAATATCGGCTTCAAGTCGATGACCGAGCCGGCTGCGATATCGAATGCGGGTTCTTACTCGGGTCTGAGCCGCAACTATACAACTGTCGCAACATTGAACACGCCGAAGCTCGTCGGTGGCTTCGTCCAGGTCGATGGGTCCTTCACACTCTCGACAAACGGCGCAACAAGCAGCCGCGCCAATATCCAGGCTCGAATTTTTCGTGTCGACACAGGGCAAGAGATTTGGGTGAGCCAGCTTTATACACTGCAAGGTCAGAACCAAGGACCGAACAGCGCCAACGTCTCGATAGTCCGCGATTTTGCGATGGACACAGGGGAGAGCCCTGGATCATCGGGTCAGTACGTCCTTCAAGTCCTCAACTCCAACATGGGCGGCACAGCGACGGCAAGCTGGAGCCTCGTGGGCAAGCTGCTGCTCTGGAAGAAGTGAGCCCTGCCGCTCGCCAACCACTCACCCTCGAAAATCAAAGGATCTCTGATGTCTGACAAGACAAAGCAGCCGGCTGCCAACACGGCAGTCGTCGATGAACTGCAGCGCGTGATCGCGGCCAAGGATCAGGAGCTGGCGACCACCTATGCGCTGATCAACCACTACAAGCGCCGGGTCGACGATCTCGACGTCAAGCTGATCGAGACCGCGATGCAGCTGCACCGCACGCAGCAGGCCATCGGCACGGTCGACCAGGGCGGCGATACGCCGGCGGAAACCACCACCCACTGACGCGACGCGTCCGCAACAGGAGATGAGACCATGGAAACGAAGACTTACCGCGTGAAGATGACGGACGGCAGCGAAGTCGAACTTGCGAACGTCGTGAAGGCGAGGGCGGATGGCTCCGGCCGCCATTTTGAGATGGCCGATGGCGACGTCATTTCGTTCAATGACGGGCAAACACTCTGGGCGATCCCGACCTCGGCGACGGTGACGCAGCCGGCACCGGTAATAACGGAACCTGCGGCTGACGAGACCCACCCAGAGCAAGAGCAGTCGACTTAAATCGCTCCACTGCCCGGTCTATCGATCCATTCATGGACAAATTGCCGGAGATGGTGTGGCCGTTGTGACAGGCGGGTCGCGGCCATACTCAGGGGCAGGAAAGCGGCCACGACCCTAGTCCCTCGGGAAAGGGACCTTCACTAGGATGCCAAGCAAATCAGTAGGCCGCAACGAATATACGAGCCGAAAAAGGGCGGAGCAGAGCTGGAGGAGTGTGGGTCGCGGCGTCGAGCTGGGGGGCAAATGAGCGTCCGCGACCCGTGCACCACTCGGGTGCACCGTAGAGCTAGGATGCGAAAGCTAACGAGTCCTTACCGGATGCAGCCGAGTTCTCGCCTTATCCACGACTATCGGAACCGAAGCCGATGCCCATGTGCAGTTCGAGACCAATCTGCGTGCCTGTGTTGTCGAGAAGCCAGCGCACAACCTCGACCTCATAAGTCTTCTCGACGTCGTTGAGCGGCAACACGATCGATTCACCCACGCGCGGGATAGCAGTCCAATCGACACCCATGCCGTCAGGATGGTCAGCGCTATAGATCATCAACTTCAACTGCAATTCCCCTCAAATTTGATGGGCGAAATACCGCATAAACCACTGATTGCAAGGTTCGATCCGGAAGCGTCGATCACCAATCTGTGAACCGCGCAGCGTGCCGACAGCGGCATCCAAACACTCATTTTCTGGAGAACATCATGAGCGACTGGAATTCGTTCCGGGGCGCGGCTCGACGTCTGGATGACATCGATCTGCCGCGCATCGGTCATCGCATCGGTGTGGGCGAAGACGAGTTGCACGCCTTCATGGATGTAGAGGCGGCCGGATCGGGCTTCGATCGGCAGGGCAGGCCGAAGATGCTATTCGAGCCGCATGTCTTCTATCGCAATCTGACGCCGGCCAAGCGGACAAAGGCGGTCAAGGCTGGCCTCGCCTATACCCGCTGGGGCGAGAAGCCCTATCCGAGCGACAGCTATCCACGGTTGGTTGAGGCGATGGCGATCGACGAGACGGCCGCGCTCAAAGCGGCTTCGTGGGGCCTCGGCCAGATCCTTGGCGGGAACTTCGCCATGGTCGGCTACGAAACACCGCAGGACATGGTCTGGGCCTTCATGGAAGACGAAGAGCATCACCTCGAAGCCATCGTCGACTTCCTGATCGACGCGAAGCTCGACGATCACCTGCGTAATCATCGCTGGGAGGATCTGGCGCGCGGCTACAATGGGCCTGGCTATGCCAAGCATAATTATCACGGCCGAATGGCGGCGGCTTATGCCAAGTGGGCGAGGATCCCGGACACGCCCTGGGCGCCGGCCGTCGACGCGCTACCGCCGATCACAGTCAAGATGGTGTCGCCCGGCATGCGGGGCGCGCCGGTGCGAGCTCTCCAGATGCGCCTGCAGCGCCTCGGCCACTATGCCGGCGCGATCGACGGCATCTTCGGACCGATCACCGATGCGGCTCTCAGATCGTTCCAGCGGGCCGCTGGCATCATGGTCGACAGCTATGCCGGACCGCAGACCTTTGCCGCCATCGAAGCGGCGCTCGCACCCGAACCCATCATCGTCAAAGAGGAGGCTGCGATGCCTGCACCTGCACCTATCGGCCACAATGGTGGTCCTACCCTCGAACCGCAGATCTCTCGGCCGATGCCTTCGCCTGTCGAGCAGTCGGCCAAGGCCGTTGGCGCTGGTAAGTGGGCCGCTCTTGGCGGTGCGTTGTGGACTGTCGTCGTTGCGGCCGACATCCTGCCCGGGCAGTTCGCCTCGGCGGAGTTTAACGTCGCTGTTACGACGTTGATCGGCGCCGTTGCCGCCATGGTCGGCGCCTACCGGGCACCGAAGAACGCGGAGCCGGGCTGATGGACGGCCAGAAGGTGAGGCACCATTCTATCCGTGCTTCGATCGAGGGGCTCTGGATCGAATACCTTTATGGCGACGGCTGGCGCCTGGTGGAAATCGTGCTCGGCCTGCAGATCATCGGCCGGGCGATCGCCATCCTCTTTTTCGGCGGCATGACTGCCGGTTACTACGAGACGTTCCCCTTTGTTGATCACGCTCTTGAATGGGGTCTGACCGCCTTCGGGATAGGCGTCGCGCGGATCTCCGGCACGATCATCAACGGGCGCTGGAAGCGGTCACCCCGTCTGCGCTGGGCCTGTGGCGTCGCTGCATTCCTCTACCAGGGCCTGCATTGCTTTTTCTTCTGGCAGATCGGCCTTTCCGTGATTGCGATTGGGTACCTGCTTTGGACTGTCTTCGAAGGCATGGCGATCACTCGCTCCACGATCGACATCGCGCGGAAGAGGAATGAGGGATGCCAGACTGGTTGATTGCACTCTTGAACAACCCTGTCGCTGTAACCGCGCTCGGAGGTGCCATATTCGTTCCGTTCTTCAAGATGCTTGCAGACATCTTCATGCGCAGCGGTCCGAAGCCACCACCTCCCGCCTATGACGTTCGCGATCTGCCTGACCACCCGCTGCTGGTTTCGACGAAGGTGCATCTTGGCGAGCCGGAGCTTGAGCTATTGAAGGATGCGGCGGCACGATCCCGCCGGATGGAACGACAGCTCGATCGGCTTATCGAGAAGGTCGACCATGTGAACGATCGGTTGGATTGACGGACGAGAACTGGAGCCTAGGTTCCTCGGCGCAACCACGGGTTATTGAGCTGAGGCGCTTGTGAACAAAGATTATGTCGATCCGCTTGTCCAAGCGATATCGGAGAGTTGCCAAACTGGGCACGTAAAACGTGCCAACACTGCGCTGCCTCAGTTCAAGCCGGAGGCAGACGTTCCTGATCAGCTGCTGGTTCTTCTGGAGCGTCTGGCCGAAGCTGAGAACGCAAAATAGACCACTGCTGAAGGACAGGCGCCTTCCGACGCAACTGAACCCTCCCGTCGATGGTGTCTCCCTTACAAATCAGAGATCACCCGTCGAAAATCTTTCATCGATCCAGCCATAAGTCTCGAATCTTCACAGACTTTGGCCATCTGGATATTCAAATACGCGTTATGCATAAGGCGAAGGTTGCGCTCCGCTCTCTGGGCAGGCTCTGCTCTGCAGAGTTCGTGCATCAACTCTTTGGCGTGTTGCAGTTCAGCAGGCTCCGGTATGCCCTCACAGGAGGCGAGCGCCAGAAGTTCGTCGGCCATGCCCATCGCAGCATCCTCCTTTGTCGCGTCCATCCAGCTTCGTAGTATTGCAGGTGACTGTGTCGCTGTCACGACTGCGTCGGAGGTGGAAACTATGTGGCAACGAACTGCTGGAATCGTGACGGCATCGGGTTGCCGGGCGCCAGATAGGTCTCATCGAAATCGGCAATATGCGCGAGTCTCTCGAAGTCCAGCACATGGACTTCATGGCGCGACCAAGTGAGCAGGCGGCGCGACCGTAGTTCGGCAAGAATCCGATTGATGTGCACTGTGGATATTCCCAGCATATCGGCCATATCTGCCTGTGTCGCGGGAAACTGAAAGCAATTATTTGGCGCTGCCCCCAATCGCCGAAGGCGTGTGAGCAGTTCGCAAACGAGGTGTGCCATTGCAGCATCCGCTCGTCGTCTGCCGAGGCATGTCATCCAGGTTCTAGCGAGTGCACCATCGAGAACGGTCAGCTGCCACAGCAACCAGGTCAATCTCGGACTATGCGCCATTGTTGAGACCAGTTCATCATGGCGAACAAAGGCAACGCCACATGGCCCGATAGCTATGACGCTATGATCCATCTGTCGCAGATGAAGCGAGTGCAGATCTACGAAATCGCCTGTGACATGTAGCTGGTCGAGTTGTCTGCCGCCATCCGCCAAGTACTGCGCCCGCGCGGCGAAGCCACCGACTATGAAGCAGCTTTCGCCAGGGTGGGTGCCGGATCGAACAATATCATCATTGGCACCAAACTGCTTGAGCCGGAGGTCCAATCCGGCAAGGAGGTCTCGATCCCGTTGATCTAGGGGTTCGAGCCATTCCAGCGAAGCGATGAGAATATCGATCGGTTTTGCCTTACTCACAACTCCCTCCTTTCAGACATGCAAATTAATGCAGAGAAAAGGAGAAAGCTCCCGTGACGTTTTAGCCTTCGATCACATCTTGATGCACCTCGAGAAATTTCCGCGCGATCGAGTTGTCTTGATCATTGCGAACATCAATGCGCAAGCTGCCGCCTCGGCGCTTAGGCATGTCCTCGCGGGCGATATCCAGCAGGGCGATAAGTGCTTCATCGTCAGCAGCTTGTGCGGTGGGGAACAACTGGCCTTCCTGATCGCGATGTACGCCTGCCGCGTCTATGACGTCAAAGAAATACCGTGGCATGGGAATGCTCATGTGTTTCATCCTTCCTGAACACCAACAAGGAGGGCTGGCGAATGTTTCGTTGGAGTTCTCGGATTCTGCCAGATCAGAGAATATTGCTGATTGCCAACCAGGCGGCCCAGGCATTGAGACCTGCAGCAGCGAAAAGCGACAGGATCGGCCGCTGGGCGAACGCTAAGACGGCTAACTTGGCTGGAAAATCATCGTAAAGTCGCCAAAAGTTGCGCTGGAGGTTTTAGCGCCTTCGGCGTAGGATAAGTCTTCTCGCTCGAGAAGACTTATCAGCCCCGATGGTTCCTTGCGGACTGCCGGGGCTCTTTCTTGCGTTCGGGGTACACAATCGATTTTTTGGGCCGAAAAGGACATCTGACTTCGCCGGTCGAGGGGTCAGAAATCGGTGATTGCTATCTTACAGCCAGCCCAGCAGCTGCGCGATGATCAGCGGCACGCCCACGACGGCCGCAATGGCGAGGATGCGGTTAGCCTTTCGGAACATTGCGGTGCTGCCTTGCCCATTGCTTTTGCCCGGCGATTACGTCCTGTGCCTGCTGGTTGGCCCGCTCAAGCGCTTCAGGCGTGATCCATGCCCGGAAGGCCTGATAGGCCGCTTCACCCGCCTCGGCCGCCTCTCGCGTCGCTGGCGCGTCGCCCTGATTAGCTCCGGGGTAATTGCCGATCACGCCCGGAGCGATCAGGATCCAATGCCAGTCCGTCGGTATCCCGGTGCTGTCATTGTTCCGGATGATGTTCAGGACAGGCACCTCTCCAAAGGTGCCTGGATCCAGCGCTTGGAAGTGCTGGTCGCTATCCGGATATGAGCGTCGCCACTTAAGAATGAGATCAGTCATTGGGCTATGATGCCGTGGCTCGATGTGCATGGCCAGAATGCAGCGAAGCAGCGATGTGAGTTGGGAATTGTCGCGCACTTTGCGCCTCAAATTGTGATCCGCCACGGGCCACATTTGAGGCTTCAAGCACCGGAAAGCGTCATGAAATCAACGCGCGCTTGATGGCGTCGGTGCTTCTCGACCGCACCATTCTCCTTCGGGAGACTTCAAAAGCGCCGCATGTCGGCGCTTTTTGCGTTTCAGGACGTCATCTTGCCATTGGGGTCGCACTTGGCGATCGTGTAGGGTGGTTCTCGGTTCGAGAGGATAGGCGATGGCACGCAAGGCGATCGCTGCCAGTTATTGCGGCATCTGCGGGCGCGGCGAGAGAGAGGCAGCACTTCTCTCCGTGGAATGGGTGCGCCCGAACATTGCGCGCTATCTCGATGATGCGCATCCCAAGTGGCGTGAGAGCCGCTTCATCTGTTCGACCGATCTGCAGATGGCCAGGTGGCAGGCGCTGGAAAGTGTCATCGAGCGGGAGCGCGGCGAACTGACCGAGCTCGATCGGTCGGTCATTGCCAGCATGTCGCGAGACGAGACGCTGAGCCAGAACGTCGAGGAGGATTACGCCGAGCGGCTGAGCTTCGGCGAACGCGCGGCCGATCGTATCGCCGGCTTTGCAGGTTCCTGGGCCTTCATCCTGACCTTTGTCGGTGTGCTCATGCTGTGGGTCGCCGTCAATCTCGTGCCGCTCCTGCGCCAACCGTTCGATCCCTATCCCTTCATCCTGCTCAACCTGATGCTTTCGATGATCGCCGCATTTCAGGCGCCGTTGATCATGATGAGCCAGAAGCGGCAGGAGGCGAAAGACCGCCTGCGCTCGCTCAACGATTACCGCGTGAACCTCAAGGCGGAGCTCGAGATTCGGCATCTCCACGAAAAGTTCGACCATCATCTGATGCGTCAGTGGGAACGATTGACCGAGATTCAGGAGACGCAGATGGAGCTTCTCAGCCAGCCATTGCCGACATCGGCTCGCTCCGCCGTCAAAAAGAAAAAGGCGTCCAAAGCAGCAGCCGACAGCCCTCAGCGCTCTGCGCTTCCTCCATCCGATCCAAAGCCTTCTTGAGCGATTGCTTCGAAACCAATTGTGGTCCAAGCCGTTTACGATGCGGTGGGATAACAGGGATGCGGAGTGATTGGTCTTCGCCATGCTCCGATCGTCTTCCGTCAGATCAGAAGTTCGTGGATTGTCGCTTGCGTGTCGTCGCAGCGGGCTAACGCTATCGCTTTCCGAAGGTGAAGGATCTTCATGGAAGATAACGCAGATAAGACGAGCGAAGCACGCAATGCTGACGCCCAGCCCGTGAGCGACGATGACGTTTATACGGAAGACGGTGACCTGCGCAGCGACTTCGTCGAGCGCGTCACCACGGCGCTTGAACAGGGTGACCGCGACTCGCTGACCGACGAGGTCGGCGAACTGCACGAATCCGAACTTGGCGACCTTCTCGAATCGCTCGATTCGGACGAGCGCGGACAGCTCGTCACGATGCTTGGCTCGGACTTCGATTTCTCGGCGCTGACCGAAGTCGACGAGGCCGTTCGCCTCGAAATCATCGACGCGATGCCCAACGAGCGCATCGCGGAAGGGCTCGCCGACCTCGATTCCGACGATGCGGTCTACATTCTCGAAGACCTCGACCAGGAAGACCAGGACGACATTCTGGCAAAGCTGCCGTTCACGGAGCGGATTCGGCTTCGTCGGGCGCTGGACTATCCGGAAGATACCGCCGGCCGCCGCATGCAGACGGAGTTCGTCGCAGTCCCGCCCTTCTGGACGGTCGGCCAGACGATCGACTACATGCGCGAAGACGAGGACCTGCCGGAGAGCTTCTCGCAGATCTTCGTCGTCGATCCGACGTTCAAGCTGATGGGCGTCATTGATCTCGACCGCATCCTGCGCACCAAGCGCAAGGTCAAGATCGAAGACATCATGCGGGATACCAACTATCCCATCGCCGCCGAGATGGACCAGGAGGAGGCGGCACAGCTTTTCGAGCAGTACGATCTTCTCTCGGCAGCCGTCGTCGACAAGAACGGGCGGCTCGTGGGCGTGCTCACCATCGATGATGTCGTGGACGTCATTCAGGAGGAGGCAGAGGAGGACCTGATGCGCATGGGCGGCGTCGGGGACGAGGAACTTTCCGACAGCGTTCGGGCGACATCGCGTTCGCGCGTCCCGTGGCTGCTTGCCAACCTTTTCACCGCCTTCATGGCGGCCTCCGTGATTTCGCTCTTCGAAGCGACCATTCAAGAGATCGTCGCGCTTGCGGTGCTCATGCCCATCGTTGCCGGCATGGGCGGCAATGCCGGGTCGCAGACCATGACCGTGACGGTGCGTGCCCTGGCGACGCGCAATCTCAGCTTTCGCAACGCACCCCGCATCATCCGCCGCGAATGCCTGGTCGGACTGATCAACGGACTGATCTTCGGACTGCTGATTGCCACCGTCGCCGGCTTCTGGTTCCAGAGCGCCGAGATCGCAGGAATCATCGCGGCCGCGATGCTCATCAACATGTTCGTGGCAGCGCTTGCCGGTATTGTAGTGCCGCTGATCCTCGATCGATTTGGGGCGGATCCCGCAGTCGGCTCGGCCGTTTTCGTGACGACCACGACCGACATCATCGGCTTCTTCGCGTTTCTCGGGATCGCCACGTGGTGGTTCGGCGTGTCATGATCCGAGAAAATTGACTTTTACGTAAAAGTCGCTACCGTCTTTTCCTTGTCGGGGATCGGACTGCGTTGAACAAATATTACACCATTACGGAATTGACGCGCGAGTTTGGCGTGTCGACCCGGACGCTTCGCTTCTACGAAGACGAAGGCCTCGTGCAGCCGGAGCGTCGCGGCCGCACCCGTCTCTTCCGCCAGGCTGACCGCCGTCTGATCCAGGAAATCCTGCGCGGCCGTCGCATCGGTTTCACGATCGCCGAGATTCGCGAGATCATTCAGGTCTACAAGGATCCTCCGGGCGAAGAGGGGCAGCTCAAGCTTCTGATGAAGCGCGTCGACGAGAAGCGCAACGAGTTGCGGCAAAAGCGCAAGGACATCGAAGAGACGCTGAACGAGCTCGACAATGTCGAGGAGGCCTGCCTGACACGTCTGGCCGAAATCGGCGTCAGCACCTGATTCAAAGCTTCGGATTCTAGCGCTGGCCGCCGAAGATATCCGCCGTGCATTGATTTGCTATCTCGACCGCGCGTGGATCGCCGGCGGGGTCGAGCGTTCCCGCGATCAGATCGTCAAACAGGTCGGCAGCGTTCAACGCGTCCAGCGTGCATCCGCAAAATGACTGACAAAATGTCTCGCCCTGTGTAGCCGAGCAGCTTGGGACGCAGCTGTTCATATAGGCGACGCCGGGATCGGCCGCAGGCGGTGGCGCGACGATGCTCGCCAGATAGACAAGGCCGAGCAGGATCGGCTGGTGGATCAGGTAGACAGCAAGGCTGTGGCGGCCCGCAAACGCCAGCCCACGGGTCAAGCGGCCAGGCTCGGAGCGGGTCGCGAGGTGACCGAGCCAACCATTCGCCTTCATGATCCGTGCCGCGGCAATGCCGAGCAGCGTTGCACCGAGCCATGGAAAGAGCGGCACGTAGTCGTTCGAGACGGGCCGGTTTTCCGAGAGGCCGACCCACCACAGGCCGGGCCAATCGAATGCCGTCGAGCTGAAAACATTCGGCGTGATGATGATGAGCACCGCGATGATCGCCGTGATTGCCGGCGGCAATCTCAGGAACGCGAGGCCGATCAGACTTGCGGCTGCGATGGCGTGCAAAATGCCGAAGAAGATGAACGCTTGCGAAAAGGCGATATAGGTGGCGACCGTGATCACCAACGCGGCCGTGACGATCATGGCCAGCCGCCGCAGGAACGGGCGCCAGCGGATCGTCGGGTAGTGGCCGAGCACAAGGCTGAAGCCCGCCAGGATCAGGAAGGTGCTGGCGATGCCGCGAGCAAATATCTTCCAGCCGCCTTCGGACGTCAGCCCGAGCGGGACATAACGAAAGAACTCGAGGTCCCAGGTGAAATGATAGATGGCCATGGCCACGAGCGCCAATCCACGCGCCACATCCAGGCGCATCAGACGCGTCGAGGGGCTTCGATGGGGCATACCGGCCTGATCTACCATCTTGTCTCCCCGCGGCGGACGCTTACGTCGAATCGACGACGGCACTCGATCCGATCTAGATCGTTTCACACTCAGATGCGAATGAAACCGAACACAGCAAAGGAGTACCCTTGATGAAGACCGTATCCGCCCATGGCGCAAACATTCCCGTGTTGGGGCTCGGCACCTGGACCTTGAAGGGCGATGATTGCGTCGAGATGGTGCGTGCTGCGCTCGATGCAGGTTACCGCCATATCGACACCGCCATCATGTACGACAACGAGGAAGCAGTCGGAGAGGGCATCCGTGCAGGCGGTGTGGCAAGGGACGACATCTTCCTGACCAGCAAGGTCTGGTACACCGATATCGGCGCCGGCGCGCTCGAGCGTGCTGCAGAGGCGAGCCTGAAGCGGCTTGGCGTGGATCATCTCGACCTGCTCCTCATCCACTGGCCGAACCCGCAGATTCCGCTCGCCGACTCGATCGCTGCCCTCAATCGGGTCAAGAAGCAGGGGCTGACGCGCCACATCGGTGTATCGAATTTCACCACGCGGTTGCTCGACGAGGCCTGGGCGCTGACGGACGAGCCGCTCGTCTGTAACCAGGTCGAATACCATCCGATGCTCGACCAATCGAAGGTGCATGCGGCCTGCAGAGCGCGTGGCATGGCCATGACATCGTATTGCCCGCTCGGGCGTGGCGGCGACGTGTTCGAAGCAGCCCCCGTGGCGGCGGCCGCGGAGGCGCATGGCAAATCGCCGGCGCAAATCGTGCTGCGTTGGCACGTTCAGCAGGATGGCGTGGTGGCGATACCGCGCACGTCCAAGCCGGGTCGGCTGCCTCAGAATTCGGATATCTTCGACTTCGAGCTCAGCGATGCCGAGATGGCGGCGATCTCGGGGCTGCGATCCGCCAACCACCGGATCTGCGACTACGATTTCTCGCCTGACTGGGATTCCGTCGCAGCCTGATTGTCGGCCAGAACCTGGCGCGCCGCCGAGAAGAACTGGCGGTGCACCAGGACCGCCAGGACGAGCAGCGTGCTCGCCATGAAGACTACCGGTCCGATGAACCAGCCGAGATAGCCGATCGACAGGAAGATAGAGCGCAGGCCGGCATTGAAATGCCGGCCTGCCAGCACATTCATCATGATGGCGCTTTCGACCAGCTTCTCCGAGCGCTCCGGTGCGCGTTCGAGTTCATCCCGCATCGGCAAGGCGCCGTAGAGAATCGACGAGTAATTGAAGAGACGGTAGGACCAGCCGAACTTGAAGAAGGCGTGGCCGAAAATGGTGATGAGGCCGACGACCTTCAGTTCGAACGCCGCTCTGCCACCGGGAATCGCAACAGGCAGGTCCGCATAGACGCGCAGCACCTGATCGGTTGCGCCGAGCAGGGCAAAGCAGCCACCGATCGCGATTATTGCCGTTGAGGCAAAAAAGGCCGTGCCGTTTTGCAAGCCAGCGATGATCTGCGTGTCGATCATCCGCAAATCCCGCTTCAGACTGTTGCGAATCCACAGCGCCCGGTTGCGGTTCATCAATCGCGTCAAACTCTGCCGGCCAAAGCGTCGCGCGCCGTCCGTCAGCCATGCAAACAGCGCCCAGGACAGGAGAAACAGGACGATGGCGGCGCCATCCAGGTAGGTCATCAGCAGGCATTCCATGGAGTTGGAGAGGTCGAGGCACCATGCCTTGAGCTCGACACATGACGCAACCAAATGCGGCAGCCCGCGTTGGAGCTGGCAACCAAATCTTCACGCATGCGGTGAAAATGGGGCCAAGTTTAACGGTCTATTTAACCGTTTGTTAACCAAGCGACCCCTTGAATGGCAGCGTGGGGTGCGAATTGTTCACAGGTGCCATGCGAAATTGTGCCCAGAAGTGGCCATATTTCGCAGTTGCGAAGTCTGAAAGGGTTCTGTAGATGACGGCCTTCAGGAGCGAGACAAGAACAACAACCGTTCCCTACGATATCGGGGCATCAAGTGGAGTCATGATGGAAGAGACCGCTCAAAAGTCCTGCTGGGCCTTCACGGCCCGTGCAGTGGTCGGTTTTGCCGGAATTCTGGTGTTGGCCTATCTGTTCGGCGGCATCTAAGAGCCACCAGGAAAGACCAAGATTTCTAAAAGCGCGGGTGATCCCGCGCTTTTTTGCGTTAAAGGGCCGCCGATTGTGCCGGATGCCGCGAACCCGCGACTGCGATGCCGCTCCTGGATGTTGCGCCCGATTTCGATGAAGTTAGGGTGCTTGTCTCATGAAGGACCGCGCGCCCATGTTTCTCTCCGTCTTCGACGTCTTCAAGATCGGCGTCGGCCCATCGAGCTCCCACACAATGGGACCGATGTCGGCAGCGGTGCGCTTTCTCCACGAAATCTTGCATGGCGATTGGCCGCGGCCCAGTTCGGCGCAGGTCGCGCGCATAAGAGTAAGCCTGCACGGATCGCTGGCCTTCACGGGTATCGGACACGGCACAGGGCGGGCGGTCATACTTGGTCTGACCGGTGAAACACCGGATCAGGTCGATCCGGACCGCATGGACGCCATCATCGACGGTGTCGAACGGAAAATGAGAATCGAGCCGGCCGGGCATCCAACCTATGCGTTCGATCCCGCGCAGGACCTGATCTTCGATCGCAAGCAGCCCTTGGCGGGTCATGCGAACGGGATGGCGTTCCTGGCGCTCGACCGCGACGACCGGGTGCTGCTGCGGCGCGTTTATTATTCGATCGGCGGCGGTTTCGTGCTTTCGGAAGAGGAACTTGCGGCGAAGGATCGCGCGAGGCCTTCTACGTCGAATCGACCGGTACCGTTTCCATTCGCGACGGCGAACGAGATGCTGGAGATGGCGTCCCGCTCGGGCCTCAGCATCGCGGAGATGAAGCGGGCCAACGAAGAGATATTCGTCGATGCAGCCGAGCTCGATCGAGGCCTGGATCGCATCTGGATGGCCATGGATGGCTGTATCGAGCGCGGGCTCGGTCAGGACGGCATCATGCCGGGTGGACTGAAGGTGAAGCGCCGAGCGCGGGCAATTCACCAGAAGCTCGAGGACGACTGGCAACGCAACACGGTCAACCCGCTGCTCGCCAATGACTGGCTGTCCGTTTTCGCCATGGCCGTCAACGAGGAGAACGCGTCGGGCGGCCGCGTCGTCGCGGCACCGACCAACGGCGCTGCCGGGGTCATTCCTGCGACCATTCGCTACTATCTCAAGTTCCACAACGACGCGGACCCTCGCTCCATTCGCGATTACCTGCTAACGGCAGCGGCGATCGGCGGGCTGATCAAGCACAACGCTTCCATCTCCGGGGCCGAAGTGGGCTGTCAGGGCGAAGTCGGTTCGGCGGCCGCGATGGCCGCGGCGGGCCTTGCAGCACTCATGGGCGGAACGCCAGCACAGGTGGAAAACGCCGCCGAGATCGCGCTGGAACATCATCTCGGCATGACGTGCGACCCGGTCGGCGGGCTGGTGCAGGTGCCCTGCATCGAACGCAATGCGCTCGGCGCCGTGAAGGCCGTGACCGCCGCATCGCTCGCGATGAAGGGGGACGGCACGCATTTCGTCTCGCTCGACGCGTGTGTGGAAACCATGCGCCAGACCGGTCTCGACATGAACGAGCGCTACAAGGAAACCAGCACCGGCGGTCTCGCGGTCAATGTCGTGGAGTGCTGATCGCGGTACGCCTGCCGGCTGTGGAAAAACCGGTGGGCCTTCCATCGGCCATGCTTTTTAACTAACCGGGGGCAATGGCTCTCCATCTTCTGAAACTGTGCGTCGGTGCGGAAAGCATCGAGGATCTGGCAGCCCATATCGAGTGGCGCTTCTCCACCATGCGTGCTCAGGGGCTCGAGCCCGAGCAGTTTCACACCACGCGCATGCTGCCCAAGCGGATGGACGAACTGCTGGATGGCGGGTCGCTTTACTGGGTGATCAAGGGCAACGTGCAGGTGCGCCAGCGCCTGAAGGACATCCGGCCCTTCATCGACGGCGAAGGCATTTCGCGCTGCAATCTCGTGCTGCATCCCGAGCTGATCGCCACCAACTGGCAACCGCGCCGACCATTTCAGGGCTGGCGATATCTCGTTTCTGCCGATGCGCCTGCCGACTTGGGATCCACCGGCGCGGAGATCGCCGATATGCCGATGGAAATGCGGCAGGAACTCGCTTCGCTCGGTCTTCTCTAAGCGCTGCGCGCCTACGGCGCTCTTGCGTTTGCGGCCCGAGACGCCAGATTCGGTTCATGAGAAGGAAATGCGACCATCATGACCGATAAGGATAAGGATCGCACGGCGAACCGGCCGCTGGCACGCCAAGGCAGCGACGACGTGGCCGTTTCGGCCAAAAGCGCCATCAGCGGCTTCCTGGCCGCGGCACGCGCCATCAAGCCGCAGGCGGGTGGCGGACGCCTCGTCTTTGCCCTCGACGCTACCATGAGCCGGCAACCGACTTGGGATGCGGCCTGTCAGCTTCAGGGCGAGATGTTCGGCGCTGTGGGAGCCGCGGGCAATCTGGCGGTGCAGCTAGTTTATTTCCGCGGCTATGACGAATGCCGCGCCTCGCGCTGGGTATCGGATACGCGCAGCCTCCGCGACCTGATGACGAAGATCGACTGCCGGGGCGGCCAGACGCAGATTGGCAAGGTGCTCAGCCACATCCGCGACGAGACAGTCAAGAAGCCCATCAGCGCCGCCGTCTATATTGGCGACGCGATGGAAGAGGATATCGACGCGCTGTGCCACAAGGCCGGCGAACTGGGGCTGCGCAAGGTGCCGCTGTTCCTGTTTCAGGAAGGACGCAACAGCGTAGCCGAGACGGCCTTCAAGGAAATGGCGCGATTGTCTGGTGGCGCACATATCCGCTTCGACGAAAACGCTGCCGGCGAACTGGCCGAATTGCTGAAAGCCGTGGCGACCTATGCATCCGGCGGACTGAAGGCGCTCAAGGCATCGAAGAGCCGAGGTTCGCAGCTTCTGTTGTCGCAGCTGCCCGGCGGGCGGCAGGGCACGTAGGATGGCGGTGCTTTTCTATATCGTCCTGGCGCTGCTGGTTCTGTCGGCGCTCGGCTTCGCCTTCACGAAAGCGAACCCCAGGCATCTCGCTTTCGGACTGAAATACGCGGGTCCCAGCCTTCTGGCGCTCTTCGGTCTCGTTCTGACCCTGGTTGGTCGGGCAGGGGTCGGGATGACGCTGATCGGCTTGTCGGCAGCCATGTTCGGCAGGCTCGGCCGGTCGACAACGGTGCAGTCGGAGCCGGGGCGCTATTCGACCGTGCGCAGCGCAGCGCTGGAGATGGAGCTCGATCTCGATACCGGAGACATGAACGGCCTGGTGCTTGCCGGCCCGTTCGAAGGCGCCGATCTCGCTTCGCTCGACGAAACCGAATTGCTCACCCTGCACGAGGCTCTGCTCAGCGACGAGGAAAGCCGGCAGCTGCTAGAGGCGTATCTTGACCGCCGCATACCCCGCTGGCGAGGCGACGCTGAGGCGGACGCGGACGACGGGCTGGGAGCTGCGCCAGGCACGGGCGCCATGACAGAGAAGGAGGCCTACGAGGTCCTTGGTCTTCGTCCGGGTGCGAGTGAAGCCGAAATCCGCCAAGCGCATCGCAGCCTCATGAAGCGGGTTCATCCGGACACGGGCGGCTCGGTCTTTCTTGCTGCGCGCATCAATGAAGCCAAGGATATTCTCTTGCGTCGTCATCGCTGATCCCCATCAACTCAATACAAACAGGGGTGGATCTCGAAAACTCGACCGCGCGGCCTGAAACACATGCGTCCGCGCGGCTTGATTGTTGGCAGCCTTACTGCTGCGTGGCCCAGCAACCGTAGCCGGAGCGCTTCAGGCTCTCGCAGGCGGCCCAGGCATCGTTCTTGCCGGCAAAGCCACCGAAGCGGGCGCGATGCAGGGTGGAGCCGCCATCCTGGAAGGCAACGGTGAACGGCGTCGCCGAAGAGATCTGCCCACCCGCCTTGCGCTGCGCATTCTGAAGATAGGCCATCGCTTCGGACGCATCGGGCATGGCTGCGACTTGGACGACCCAGCCGCTCGGCATGGCGGCAGAGGCTGTTGCGACTTCTGCAGCAGTGCTCGCGGTCGTGACGGCGTCGATTTCGGAGGAGCCCATTTCCTGGCCGACGATGGGGGCAGGCGGGGTGGGCACAGATGCCTGTTGTTCACGAAGAACCTGAGCCAGCGCCTCGCGACCGACCACCGGACGCTCGTTCGGCACGGGGAAGGCTGCGGCGATGGCGGCCTGGGCCGAAGCCGGAGCAGGTGCCGCATAGGCCGTTGCCACGCGCATGTCGATCGGGTCGCGGAAGACCGGTACCGGGCCGCGCTCGGGCAAAGCCCATGCACTCGCCGCGAGAACGGGCGATGCGCCGGAGCGGGCGATCAGGTTGCCACCGCCGCCGCGTGTTGCCTGCGGCAGATATTCGGCGATCAGCTTGCGCATCTGTGCGTCGCGGCTTGCGCCGGTGCGTCCACCCAAGACGACGGCGACGACAAGGCGGTCATTGTCGTTGACGGAAGAGACGAGGTTGAAGCCCGAAGCGTTGATGAAGCCGGTCTTGATGCCGTCGACGCCGCGCACATTGCCAAGAAGACGGTTGTGGTTGCCGAAGGTGGCGCCGCCGAACTGGAACGAGCGGGTCGAGAAATAGTGGTAGTGGTGCGGGAAATGTTCCCGCAGCGCGATGCCGAGACGGGCCATGTCGCGGGCCGTCGTCACCTGCTGCGAGTTCGGCAGGCCGTGGGCATTGCGGAAAGTCGTCTTGGACATGCCGAGTTGGCGGGCCTTCTGGGTCATCAGTTCGGCAAAACGCGATTCCGAGCCGCCAAGGAATTCGCCGAGCGCCGTCGCCGCGTCGTTGGCAGAGCGGGTGACAAGGGCGCGCATCGCCTGCTCGACGGTAATCGTTGTGCCGGAACGGATGCCGATCTTGGATGGCGGCTCGGCAGCAGCCTTTCGGGAAACGGGGATGCGGCTCTCCTTGGTGACGCGGCCAGCATCGATCGCCTCGAAGGCGAGATACATGGTCATCATCTTGGTGAGCGACGCCGGATAGCGCGGCGCGTCGGCATTGGCCGCATAGAGCGTCTTGCCCGTGCGCGCATCGATGACGATGCCCGCATATTTGGGATTGGCGGCAGCCGGTGAAGCGGCTGCAACAATCAGGACGATCATTGCGGTGAAGAGGAGTCTCGTGGCGATAGCGAGGATTTCGCCCGTTTTACGGCCGGCGATGCCTTCTGCGATATAGATCACGGGCTAACTCTTGATACGCGACGCAGTATTGAATTGCTTCCGGCAGCCGAGCCCCCACAACAGCCACCGTTACCAAGACCATAATGGCGGCATCGTTACCAACTGGTTTATGATGGACAAAGTCTGAATCCCCCGGTTCGCATTTGACCCAAAGCGGGCAAATCCGACCATTTGGAGACGGCCATGCTGCAATGCACCAGAAAACTTGACCTCGTGCTGCAGTGCACTTATGAATGCGGCCATGCAAGATGCGTGAGATCATACCTGCGCGACCAACCCAGAAGGTGAGTGCGACATGTTGAATTTCGATGATGCCAACAAGGCCGGTAAAGACACCATGGACACGATGCTGAAGAGCTATTCGACCATGGCGACAGGCATGCAGACAATCGCTTCGGAAGCTGCCGACTACTCCAAGAAGTCTTTTGAGCACAGCGCTGCGATGGTCGAGAAGCTGTCGGCTGCCAAGTCGATGGAAAAGGTCTTCGAAATCCAGACCGACTACGCCAAATCGTCTTACGAAGCCTTCGTCCAACAGGCAACGAAGATGGGTGAAATCTATGCCGATCTCGCCAAGGACGTTTACAAGCCGTTTGAACGCTCCATGGGCAAGGCTGCCAACTAAGCGCCAAAGGCTGAAAAACCCACGCTGCCCTGTCCGACGGGCGATGGGAGACGGCAAGCACCCGGCCAGACCGCTGATCGCAGCGGCCCGGCCGGGTTTTTTTGTGCCCGACATCCTGAGCCCATCGCAGCGAATGTGATGAAACGGCAGTGCGGGGGGCTTAAAATGCAGTGGCGAAGACTTAGATTACGCTTAGGATGATCGAGGGCGACGCACGGCGGGTGCGTCGATCCGATGAATGAGGTGACTTCTCAAGATGCACGCTTGGCCTGTTCGCTCGCAAGGCGGAAACGACAAGAACGGCGATGGACCCGGGCGCGGGACTTCGGTGATCACGCGCACCAAACCCAAGGTCAAAAAACCGAGCCTCTACCGGGTCCTCCTGATCAACGACGACTACACGCCCATGGAGTTCGTCATCCACGTGCTCGAGCGGTTCTTTCAAAAGGACCGTGAAGCCGCCACGATCATCATGCTGCATGTTCACAATCATGGTGTCGGCGAATGCGGTGTGTTCACCTACGAGGTGGCCGAGACCAAGGTGACGCAGGTTATGGATTTCGCACGTCAGAACCAGCACCCGCTGCAATGCGTGATGGAAAAGAAATAAGGAACCGATAGCGTGCCGACATTTTCTTCCAGCCTTGAAAAGGCACTGCACCAGGCACTTACACTGGCAAACGAGCGCCACCACGAATATGCGACGCTCGAACATCTGTTGCTGGCCCTGATCGACGACGCCGATGCGGCCGCCGTCATGGGTGCCTGCAACGTCAATCTTGACCAACTGCGCTCGATCGTGACGCAATATGTCGACAACGAGCTGCAGAACCTCGTCACCGGATATGACGAGGATTCCAAACCGACATCCGGCTTCCAGCGCGTCATCCAGCGCGCGGTCATTCACGTGCAATCGTCCGGTCGCGAGGAAGTGACCGGCGCCAACGTGCTGGTCGCGATCTTTGCCGAGCGCGAAAGCCACGCCGCCTATTTCCTGCAGGAGCAGGAGATGACGCGCTACGATGCGGTGAACTTCATCTCGCATGGCATCGCCAAGCGTCCCGGCGCTTCCGAGGCACGTCCGGTCTCCGGAGCGGACGAGCAGGAGGAAGGCGGTCCGAATGCCGGTTCCGACCAGGATGAGAACGGCAAGAAGAAGGCGCAGGACGCGCTCACAGCTTACTGCGTCAACCTGAACGAGAAGGCCAAGAAGGGCCGAGTCGATCCGCTGATCGGCAGGCAGGACGAGGTCAACCGCACGATCCAGGTGCTTTGCCGCCGGTCCAAGAACAACCCGCTTTACGTGGGTGATCCGGGCGTCGGCAAGACCGCCATCGCCGAGGGGCTTGCCAAGCGCATCGTCGAGAAGGAAGTGCCGGAAGTGCTTCTGGACGCGACCATCTTCTCGCTCGACATGGGCACGCTGCTTGCGGGCACGCGGTACCGTGGCGATTTCGAAGAGCGCCTGAAGCAGGTCGTCAAGGAGCTCGAGGACACGCCGGGAGCTGTCCTCTTCATCGACGAGATCCATACGGTGATCGGCGCCGGCGCGACCTCCGGCGGCGCGATGGATGCTTCAAACCTTCTGAAGCCGGCCCTGTCTTCCGGCCTGATCCGGTGCATCGGCTCGACGACCTACAAGGAATATCGTCAGTTCTTCGAGAAGGACCGTGCCTTGGTACGGCGCTTCCAGAAGATCGACGTGAAGGAGCCCTCCGTCGAAGACGCGGTGAAGATCCTCAAGGGCCTAAAGCCCTATTACGAGGACTATCACAAGATCAAATTCACCGATCAGGCGATCAAATCGGCAGTTGAGCTGTCGGCGCGCTACATCAATGACCGCAAGCTGCCGGACAAGGCGATCGACGTGATCGACGAGACCGGTGCGTCGCAGATGCTGCTGCCGGCAAACAAGCGTCGGAAAACCGTGACGGAGAAGGAGATCGAGGCCACCATCGCAACGATGGCCCGGATTCCTCCGAAGAATGTGTCCCAGAACGACGAGCAGGTGCTGGCCAATCTCGAAAAGGAACTGCGCACGGTCGTTTACGGCCAGGATACTGCAATCGACGCGCTGTCATCGGCCATCAAGCTGGCACGTGCGGGCCTGCGTGAACCGGACAAGCCGATCGGCAGCTATTTGTTCTCCGGCCCGACGGGCGTCGGCAAGACGGAAGTGGCCAAGCAGCTGGCAAAGTCGCTCGGCGTCGAGCTTCTGCGCTTCGACATGTCGGAATACATGGAGCGGCACACGGTTTCGCGTCTGCTCGGTGCACCTCCCGGCTATGTCGGCTTCGACCAGGGTGGTCTGCTGACCGACGGCATCGACCAGCATCCGCACTGCGTGCTGCTGCTCGACGAGATCGAGAAGGCCCATCCGGATCTGTTCAACATCCTGTTGCAGGTCATGGATCACGGCAAGCTCACCGATCACAACGGAAAGCAGATCGACTTCCGCAACGTCATCTTGATCATGACGACCAATGCGGGCGCTTCGGACATGCAAAAGGCTGCGATCGGCTTCGGTTCCGCCAAGCGGACCGGCGAGGACACGGAGGCGATCAACCGGCTCTTCACGCCGGAGTTCCGCAACCGTCTCGACGCGATCATTCCGTTCGGCTCGCTGCCGACGCCGGTGATCCACCAGGTGGTGCAGAAGTTCGTCATGCAGCTCGAGGCCCAGCTGGCCGAACGTGGCGTGACCTTCGACCTGTCCAAGGATGCAATCGCCTGGCTCGCCGAGAAGGGCTACGACGAGAACATGGGTGCCCGTCCGCTCGGCCGCGTCATCCAGGAGCACATCAAGAAGGAACTCGCCAACGAGGTTCTCTTCGGCAAGCTCAAGAAGGGTGGCACGGTCAAGGTGACCGTCGAGACGAAGGAAGGCGGCAAGACCGGCCTCAAGCTCGATGCAATCCCCGACGAGGTGCCGGTCAAGCCAGAGCGCAAGCCGGCGGCGAAAAAGGCTGCGAAGCCGAAGCCTGCCGCAGCCAAGACGCGGGCACCAAAGCGCTCTGCCGAACGGCCGGACGACGGGCCCATGCCAGACGGCGATCCAGCAGCCGACACGGGTTCCGGCGTTGCGGTCGCCGAGCGCTCCGATCAGGCAAGCCGCAAGTCAGGCAGCTCCGTGCCGAAGGTTCCGCGCCGCAAGTAGACGGCAAGTAGCCTCAGATCATCAAAGGCCCGGCTGGTCTCCAGCCGGGCCTTTCTCGTCCGGCCAGCGAGATCAAACGCTAAGGCAGCCTGATCTTTTCATTTCTTCGTGCGGACGGCTGTGCTATCGCCGGCTTCGATGCTGCAGAACGATCCTTCACAAGACCCCGCAGAGCCTATCCCAGGTCCCGATGACACCCATTTGCGGTGGTTGCTGCGTGGGATCGGGGCTGCATTTTCCATCCCGGCATTGATCCTGATGTCGAGTTTCATCGGCTTTGCCGCTCTCGCGGTCGAGTCGGGGCTGTCGATGGCCCATGCAGTTTTCATGACGGCCGTCGTCTGGGCGCTGCCCGCCAAGGTCGTGCTCGTCGGCGCGATCGCGGCTGGCAATGGCATTGCTGCCGCGACGTTCGCCGTGGCGCTCTCGTCGATTCGGCTGGGTCCGATGGTTGTTGCGCTGGTGCCTGAGATCCGAGGGCCGCGCACGCGAAGGTGGGTGCTCTACATGCTCGCGCATTTTGTCGCGGTCACGTCCTGGGTGCTCGCCATGCAGGAAGTGCGCTCGATCCCGCGCGATTTCCGCACCGCCTGGTATGGCGGCCTCGGCGCGTCGCTCATTCTTCTAAACATGATGGTGGTGGCTGCCGTCTACATGGTGGCGGACGTGCTGCCGCCGAGCGTCTCTGCCGCCCTGTTCTTTCTGACGCCGCTCTATTTCCTTACCTCGCTCTGGGGATCGGCGCGCGAGCGGGCTGGGCATGTCGCCATGGTGCTTGGCCTTTTGCTCGGCCCGTTGATGGCGATGGTGACGCCCGATTTCGCGCTTCTCGCCACCGGCTTGTTGGGCGGCTTTGCGGCCTATGGGTTTCACCGTTACAGCCGTCGGAAGAAGGGCGTAAACCCATGAGCTTCGTCGCGATCGATGCCTGGTGGTGGCCTTATCTCTTCATTCTCGTGGCGGGCTGGCTAGCAACGGATAGCTGGCGTTTTCTCGGCGTCTATCTCGGGGGCCAACTCTCCGATGACGCCGACATCCTTGTTCTCGTCCGGTGCATTGCGACCGCGCTGGTGGCGGCCGTGATCGCCAACCTCGTCGTCTCTCCGTCCGGTGCACTTGCAGATGTTCCGGCGGTCTTGCGTGTCGGGGCTGCGGCAGCTGGTTTCGTCGCGTACCTGCTTTCCGGCCACCGGATCCTCGTGGGAATCCTTGTGGGTGAGGCGCTTCTGCTGCTCGGGATACTTCTCGCAGCCTGATCGGTCAGTGAATTTCGAGCGTCAGAGCCCGCAGCGCCGCTTCCAGCGTCGCCTGCCGTACGGCCCCTCGGCCAACATCGCCGAAGCGCTGCTCGGCGACCTGCGTCTTCCCGTCGAGTTCGGCGACCCCGATGTAAACGAGCCCCACCGGCTTCTCTGGTGTCCCTCCCGCAGGTCCGGCGATCCCGGTCACTGCAACGGCGAAGTCCGCGTTGGAATTGGCGAGCGCGCCGAAGGCCATTTCCCGGGCAGTTTCAGCCGAGACAGCCCCGTATGTCGACAAGGTCTCTGCTTTGACGCCCAGCATCTTCATCTTGGCGTCGTTCGAATAGGTCACGAAGCCACGGTCGAAAATATCGGATGAGCCGGGCACTTCGGTGATGGCGCCTGCGATCAGTCCACCGGTGCAGGATTCGGCGGTTGCGATCATCACCTTGGCGTTGCGTGCCTTTTCGACGAGCGAAGCGGCGAGTTCAACGATTGTCGCGTCCATCTCTCAAACCTCCGTAAATGACCGTCGCCGTGGCGATGGCCGCAATGCCTTCACCGCGGCCGATGAAGCCAAGCATCTCGTTGGTCGTCGCCTTCACCGAACAACGCTCCATCGCGATTGCGAGATCCTTTGCCATGGCGGCGCGCATCGCTTCCCGATGCGGCCCGATCCTCGGCGCCTCGCAGATGAGAGAAACATCGGCATTGGTGATTGTTCCCCCGCGGCTGCGCACGATTTCGGCCGCGTACTGCAGGAAGATGCTCGAGCGTGCGCCTTTCCACTGCGGGTCCGATGGCGGGAAATGGTCGCCGATGTCTCCTGCGCCGCACGTGGCCAGAAGCGCATCGGTCAATGCGTGATAGCCGACATCGGCATCGGAATGGCCGCTGAGGCGTTGGTCGTGGGCGATGAAAACGCCGCAGAGCGTGACGCCATCACCGGGTTCGAGCCGGTGCACATCGTAACCGTTGCCGGTGCGGACGTCGGGATAAGCGGCCTTGGCGCTGAGCTTCTGGTCGGCCATGGCAATATCCTCACGTACGGTCAGTTTGATGTTCTGCGTGGAGCCTTCGACGACTCCTACAGGAATGTCGGCCCATTCGGCGATGGATGCGTCGTCGGTGAAACCGTCGTCGGCGGAAATCGCCGCGCGCCGATGCGCGTCCAGGATCGCTGAATAGGCGAAGCCTTGAGGGGTCTGCGCCGCATAGAGCCCGTCGCGCGGGACAGTCTTGAGCACGCGCTGGCTGAGCGTCGTCGACTTCAACGTGTCGGCAACGGCGATCCCCGGCAGGATCGCGTCGCCGACCTCCTTCAGCCCGGCAAGCACCCGGTCAATGACAGGTCGCTCGATGAAGGGCCGTGCGCCGTCATGGATCATAACATGGCTTGGGCGGCGGTCCGACAGCGATTCGAGCCCGCGGCGCACCGACATCTGCCGCGTCCTGTCGCCGAAGACGATCTTGATGTCGGCGCCGCCAAGATGCGGCTGAACGGTTTGCGTGAACACATCTTCGTCATCCGGATGGATGACCACGACGATGTCGTCGATCTTTTCATGAACAATGAATGGCAAAAGGGCATGGGCGAGCACTGGGGCGTTGCCGATCTGCCGATACTGTTTCGGCCCCTCGGACGGGTCGCCGGCCCGTTCCCCTCGGCCGGCCGCCACGATCACGGCTGCCACGCGATCCATTTCAGTCGTCAACTCAGTCACCTCTGCGTGCGATGCACACGAGCCGTGTGCGACATACGAATGGTCTATCGCGAGCCTATGTGAAATGCCATCGATCAGCCAAGAAGGCTTCCCATGCCCCTTGGCAGCGGCCGGAAACCTGTCTAAAAATAAGGCAACTACAAAGGATGCCCTTTGCGCATGCAGCCTCAACTGAACTCCCATCTTTTTGATCCCTGGATGATCGGCTCCGTCGCGGTGCGCAACCGCGTCGTGCTGGCGCCGATGTCGGGCGTGACCGACCTGCCGTTTCGGCGGCTGGCGCATCGCTTCGGTGCGGGGCTCGTCGTCACCGAGATGATCGCAAGCCGTGAACTCGTCGGCGACAGCGGCGACTCCCGCCGGCGCATGGCGCAGGAAGATGGCGTCGTGCATGTCGTTCAGCTTGCCGGCCGCGATGCCTCCTGGATGGCAGAGGCCGCCAGGATAGCGGAAGGCGAGGGCGCGGATGTCATCGACATTAACATGGGCTGCCCTGCCAAGAAGGTCATTGGCGGCTACTCCGGTTCGGCGCTGATGCGCGATCCAGATCATGCGCTGTCGCTCGTCGACGCCACGATCACGGCCGTGTCCGTGCCGGTGACCGTCAAGATGCGCCTCGGTTGGGACGAGAACTCCATCAACGCGCCGGAGATCGCAGCGCGGGCAGAAGATGCCGGGGCGGCGATGATCACGGTTCACGGACGCACCCGCGAACAATTCTATGAAGGACGTGCCGACTGGAATGCGATCCGGGCCGTGCGGGATGCCATCTCGGTACCGCTGGTTGCCAATGGCGATGTGGCGACGGAGGCCGACTGCCACGCGATCAGGGTCGCTTCAGGCGCCGATGCCGTGATGGTGGGGCGTGCCGCGCAGGGCCAGCCATGGTTGCCGGGGGCGCTTGCGGGACGCGGGCTTGGCCCATCCAGCGCCGCGGAGATCGTCGATGTGGTCATCGAGCATTATGAGGCGATGCTCGCTCACTACGGCACCGAGCTTGGGCTGCGCTGCGCGCGCAAGCATCTCGGCTGGTATCTCGGCCTGCATTGTACCGATGTTCCTGCGGAGATGCGGGCCATCGTCATGGGCAGTCGTGATCCGAAAGCCGTCATCGCGGCCCTGTCGCAGCTGTTTCTGAATTGCGAAAATTTGGCAAAGCCATCGGCTTACGGCGAGGCCGCCTGATGAGGAGCGCAAAGATGAGCGCAAGCTCGGCTGGTCCCACCGATCTTCCTACTGACATCGGCGTGACGGCCCATGTTTTGAACACCATCCAGCACCCGGTCATCATGGTGAACGGCGCAGGCAACATTTCCTACGCCAACTGGGCCGCAGAGAACTTTTTTGGTGTGAGCGCCGATCTTTTGCGTCGCCACACGATCGACCAGTATACTCCGTTCGGCAGTCCGCTTCTTGCGCTTATCGACCATGTGCGTGAGCGTCGCGGACCCATCAACGAATACCGTGTGGATCTGAGTTCGCCCAAGCTCGGCGGGGAGAAGCTCGTCGATCTCTACGTCGCGCCGGTTTCGGGTGAAGCTGATGACGAAGATTCGGTCGTCATCGTGCTGCAGGTTCGCACCATGGCAGACAAGATCGACCGACAGCTGACGCACCGGGCCGCGGCACGCTCCGTCACCGGGCTTGCCTCGATGCTTGCGCATGAGATCAAGAATCCGCTGTCGGGCATTCGCGGGGCAGCGCAGCTTCTGGAAAGCTCGGTCAATGACGAAGACCGCGCGCTCACTAGGCTCATCCGCGACGAGACGGACCGGATCGTCTCGCTCGTCGATCGGATGGAAGTGTTCTCCGACGAGCGCCCGGTCGATCGCCAGCCGGTCAACATTCACTCCGTGCTCGATCACGTGAAGGCTGTCGCCATGGCCGGCTTTGCCCGCGACATCCGCATCAGCGAGCAATACGACCCGTCGCTTCCCTTCGTTTTTGCCAATCGCGATCAGCTGATCCAGGTCTTCCTCAATCTGGTGAAGAACGCGAGCGAAGCGATCGGCGATGCGGCCGATGGCGAAATCATGCTCACCACTGCCTACCGTCCGGGGATCCGTCTGTCTGTTCCCGGTTCCAGGGAAAAGGTGTCGCTGCCGCTGGAATTTTGCGTCATCGACAATGGGCCGGGGGTACCCGACGATCTGCTGCCGCATCTCTTCGACCCGTTCATCACTACAAAAACCAACGGCTCGGGGCTCGGCCTTGCACTGGTCGCAAAGATCGTGGGCGCCCATGGCGGGATCGTCGAGTGCGACAGCCAAAACAAGAAGACCGTGTTCCGCATATTGATGCCGGTGTCGAAGGGCACCGCACTCTGGCCGGACGACAACGCCGAGGCCAAGGCATGAAATCAGCGACAATTCTGGTAGCCGACGACGACGCCGCGATCCGCACGGTGCTCAATCAGGCTCTGACGCGGGCGGGATATGATGTTCGCATCACGTCGAACGCGTCGACACTCTGGCGGTGGATTTCAGCAGGCGAGGGCGATCTCGTCATCACGGACGTCGTGATGCCCGATGAAAACGCCTTCGACCTTCTACCGCGGATCAAGAAGGCACGGCCGGAGTTGCCGGTGCTCGTGATGAGCGCGCAGAATACCTTCATGACGGCGATCAAGGCTTCCGAGAAGGGCGCCTACGATTATCTGCCGAAGCCGTTCGATCTGACCGAGATGATCGGCATCATCGGGCGGGCGCTATCCGAACCCAAAAAGCGCGTCGATCGTGCCGATGCCGACCAGAATGATGGGATCCCGCTGGTCGGTCGCTCCGCTGCCATGCAGGAAATCTACCGCGTATTGGCGCGGTTGATGCAGACCGACCTGACGCTGATGATCACGGGCGAATCCGGAACTGGCAAGGAACTGGTCGCCCGCGCGCTGCACGATTACGGCAAGCGTCGCAATGGCCCCTTCGTGGCCATCAACATGGCGGCGATCCCGCGCGATCTCATCGAATCGGAACTGTTCGGCCACGAGAAGGGCGCGTTCACCGGGGCGCAGAACCGCTCGACGGGCCGCTTCGAGCAGGCCGAGGGCGGCACTCTGTTCCTCGATGAAATCGGCGACATGCCGATGGAGGCGCAAACGCGGCTTCTGCGCGTGCTGCAGCAGGGCGAGTACACGACTGTCGGTGGCCGGACGCCGATCAAGACCGACGTGCGCATCGTTGCCGCCACCAACAAGGATTTAAAGACGTCGATCAACCAGGGTCTCTTCAGAGAAGACCTTTATTATCGCTTGAACGTCGTGCCGCTGCGCCTGCCGGCACTGCGAGACCGGGCCGAGGACGTGCCCGATCTGGTGCGCCACTTCGTCAAGCTCTGCCAGAAGGAGGGGCTGGACGCCAAACGCTTCGACGGCGATGCGCTCGAGCTCATGAAATCCTATCCTTGGCCGGGCAATGTGCGCGAACTGGAGAACGTGGTTCGGCGCCTGACGGCGCTCTATCCACAAGAAGTGATCACGCGCGAGATCATCGACAACGAGTTGCGCACCGATGCGCCGGCGAGTGCGATCAGCACTGAGGGGTTGTCCGGCCCGGTCACGATCGCCCAGGCCGTCGAAGAGAACATGCGCACTTATTTCGCCCAATATGGCGAAGATCTGCCGCCGCCGGGCCTCTATCATCGCGTGCTGCACGAGATGGAATTTCCGCTCATCCTCGCTGCGCTCACCGCCACGCGTGGTAACCAGATTCGCGCTGCAGAGCTTCTCGGCCTCAACCGGAACACGCTGCGCAAGAAGATCCGCGAGCTCGGTGTCAGCGTCTATCGCAGCCAGCGGAGCGCTTGACCGGCCGTCCGGATAGTTGCATTTTCGCCACAAAGCGTTGCTCTAAGGCAACGGCGGCCGAGTCGCCGCGGGGGAACATCCAACCATCTGGCGGACATGGCGATCAGCACTTTTTCAGTCGATAGCCAAAGTCACGGCGCTCCTCCACCGGGGGCGCTCGAGCAGGGCGAAGGCCGCCGCATTTTGGCAAATCCGGGTCTCATCGTCGTCGTCACTGCGCTGATCAGCGCCGTCGGCTCGTTCGTGATCTTGATGGGCCTGACACCGATTGCGCCACGCAATGAAGTCGTGATGACGGCCGTCATCGTCAACCTCGTCTTCGTCCTCGCGCTTCTCGGATTGATCGCCTACGAGATCCGACGCGTTTTCCAGGCGCGTCGTCGCGGAAAGGCGGCCGCGCGTCTTCATGTGCGCATTATCGGGCTCTTCTCGATCGTCGCCATCGTGCCGGCCATCCTGGTGGCGATCGTCGCATCGATCACGCTCGATATCGGGCTCGACCGCTGGTTCTCGATGCGCACGCAATCGATCGTCAGCTCCTCGCTGGATGTTGCCGAAGCCTATGTGATGGAGAACGCGCGCTACCTGCAGGGCCAGACCGTTTCGATGGCGAACGATCTGGACAATGCACGACAGCTCTATTCCCTGGACCGGACGGGCTTTCAGGTGCTGCTCACCCGGCAGGCGACGGGGCGCGGCTTGCTGGGTGCGTTTCTCGTTCGAAACGACGGCACCGTCATCTTGCGCGCGGACATCGAAACGGAGCGACCGCTGCCGGCCATTCCACCGGATGCGCTGCGCTCGGCGAGCGAGGGCCGTCCGACGCTCATTCCTCCGGGTGTCACCAATCTCGTCGGTGCGATCATGCGCCTGCAGGACATTCCGGACACGTTTCTCTACGCGATCCGTGCCGTCGATCCCGATGTCATCCAGTCCATGCGGCTGATGGAAGACAACATCGCCGAATACCAGGCGCTGGAGGCCAATCGCGGGCCGCTGCAGCTTGCCTTCGGCATTCTCTATATCGGCTTCGCCCTGATCGTGCTTCTCGCCGCGATCTGGACTGCAATCGCCGTTGCCGACCGTATCGTGCGGCCGATCCGGCAGCTGATCGGCGCGGCCGACCAGGTGGCGGCGGGCGATCTTTCCGTTCAGGTGCCAGTGCGTGGATCGGACGGCGACGTCGCGCATCTGTCGGACACGTTCAACAACATGATCGTGCAGATCGGCACGCAGCGCGACCAGATCCTGTCCGCGAAGGACGAAATGGACGAACGCCGCCGCTTTACCGAAGCGGTGCTGTCCGGTGTCTCGGCAGGGGTGATGGGCATCGACCGGGACGGTCGGGTGGCGATCTCCAATTCGTCCGCTGAAATCATGATGAATACGCCGCCCGGTGCCCTCGTCGGACGGCGGCTGGCGGACATAGCGCCGGAGATCGACGCCGTGCTGTCACAGGCCGTGCAGCGCAGGCGCCAGGAAGCGCGCGAGCAGGTAACGGTCATCCGCAGCGGCACGGAACGCACCTTGAACGTCCAGGTGACCCGCGAGGAATCACTCAGCGACGAGAACTCCTATGTGGTGACGCTGGACGACATCACAGATCTCGTCATTGCGCAGCGTTCCACCGCTTGGGCCGACGTTGCGCGCCGAATCGCGCACGAGATCAAGAACCCGCTGACGCCGATCCAGCTTTCGGCCGAACGTATTCGGCGGCGCTACGGAAAGCAGATCAACCAGGACGACCGCACCGTGTTCGACCAGTGCACGGACACGATCGTGCGGCAGGTGGAAGATATCGGCCGCATGGTCGACGAGTTCTCGGCATTCGCCCGCATGCCCAAGCCGACCAAGGAGCCGGCGGACCTCAAGAACATCCTCCGTGATGCGATTTTCCTGCGTGAGGTCAGCCGGAACGACATTTCCTTCAAGCTCGTTGCCGACAGCGGGCCGATCCAGGGGCTTTTCGATGCGCGGATGCTTGGCCAGGCATTTTCCAACCTGATCAAGAATGCCAGCGAAGCGATTGATGCCGTGCCCGCCGATGCCGAGCGCGATGGCCGGCGCATCGAGGTGCGCGCGCGCACCGAGGACGACCAGATCGTCGTCGATGTGATCGACAATGGTCGCGGACTGCCGATGGAAAACAGGAACCGCATCCTGGAGCCCTACATCACCATGCGTGAGAAGGGCACCGGTCTTGGTCTCGCGATCGTCAAGAAGATCGTCGAGGACCATGACGGCTCCCTCGAACTGCACGACGCGCCGCCGGACTTCGATTCCGGCCGTGGCGCGATGGTTCGGGTGCGCCTTTCGACGGGTGCGAAAGAAACCGATAGGGACAGCACAATGCTTGAGGAGGCCAATCACCATGGCGTCTGACATTCTCGTCGTGGACGACGAGCAGGACATCCGCGAACTGGTCGCAGGTATCCTCTCCGACGAAGGACATGAAACACGCACCGCTTTCGATAGCGACAGCGCAATCCAGGCGATTTCCGACCGCGTGCCGCGGCTCGTATTCCTAGACATCTGGCTGCAAGGATCGAAATTGGACGGTCTGGCTCTGCTGGACGAGATCAAGACGCGCTATCCGGACCTTCCGGTGGTGATGATCTCGGGTCACGGCAACATCGAGACTGCCGTTTCGGCGATCAAGCGCGGTGCCTATGATTTCATCGAAAAGCCGTTCAAGAGCGACCGCCTGATCCTCATCGCCGAACGTGCGCTGGAGACATCGAAGCTCAAGCGCGAAGTCAGCGAACTGAAGCGCCGGAGCGGCGATCCGGTCGAGCTGATCGGGACGTCGATCGCCATCTCGCAGTTGAAGAATACGATCGACAAGGTGTCGCCCACCAACAGCCGCGTGATGATCCTCGGTCCGTCGGGGTCGGGAAAGGAACTGGTCGCGCGTCTTATCCATCGCAATTCCAGCCGGGCGAATGGCCCGTTCGTTGCGATGAACGCCGCAGCGATCACGCCGGAGCGCATGGAAATGGCTCTGTTCGGCACCGAAAACAACAATGGCTATGAGCGCAAGGTCGGTGCGCTGGAGGAGGCCCATGGCGGCATCCTCTATCTCGACGAAGTGGCGGACATGCCGCGCGAGACGCAGAACAAGATCCTGCGCGTGCTCGTCGACCAGCAGTTCGAGCGGGTCGGCGGCTCCAAGCGGGTGAAGGTGGATGTGCGCATCATCTCATCCACCGCATTCAATCTCGAGCAGATGATTGCGGAAGGGCTTTTTCGACAGGATCTATTCCATCGACTGGCGGTCGTGCCGATCAAGGTGCCGTCGCTGGCCGAACGGCGCGAGGACATTCCGTTTCTGGTCGACATCTTCATGCGTCAGATTGCGGAGCAGGCCGGCATCCGGCCGCGACCGATCGCCGATGACGCCATGGCGGTTCTGCAGGCGCATGACTGGCCGGGCAATATCCGGCAGTTGCGCAACAACATCGAGCGGCTGATGATCCTTGCGCGCAACGACGGCACGGACAAACCGATCACGGCTGACATGCTGCCCGGCGAGATCGGCGACATGCTGCCGAAGACGGCCAGCCGCGGCGACAGCCACATCATGACGCTGCCGCTGCGCGAAGCCCGCGAGATGTTCGAACGCGACTACCTGATCGCGCAGATCAACCGGTTCGGTGGCAACATCTCGCGGACATCGGAGTTCGTCGGCATGGAGCGCTCGGCGTTGCACAGAAAGCTGAAATCGCTGGGCGTTTAGTGGACTGCCACAGACCGGGCTTCATCCTTCCTTAACTCTGGCGATTGAAAATTCCCGTCGAAAGGATCGCATCCGCGCTGTCAGACCTTTGAGAATCTGGCCTTATTGAACGCACGAGGAGTCGAGCGATGGCTGGCATGATGACGCCGATTGTTCAAACCAGCACGGTCTGGTCGGCCAGCGCGGCTCCGGCGCAGACTAAGGGTCCCTCGGTCACGTACGCGATCACTCCAACAGTGGCAGCATCGCGCTCGCCGGTGACGCTTCAGGCTGCGGGCTCGATCGGATCTGCGCTCCTCACACAGCAGGGTGGCGCAGCCGGCGCGGGTAGCATCGAAGGTGATGGGGCGCTCGGGATCCGGACCTATTACGAGCAGATGGCCGACCGGTTCGATCCGGCCGAGGAGCCGGTCATCTTCGGGTTGCGCGACGACGTCGCGACAATCACATCCTTCTGGGTCTGAATTCTGAAGGTCGCCAAAGGCTTCTGAGAACCGCTTATTTAAGGGGCAGGGTGCCGATCGGTTGCGCACTGTGGCGCCAGATGCTGCCGTCATCTGCGTAGATGCGGGCCTTTGAAGCCTGGCACGAAGTTTGCTTCGACAGGGTCAGTGTGGTGACGGCATCTAGGGTTCCGTCCGATCCCGCCAATGCGGGGTAGGAGCTGGTCCGAGAGGTGCAAGCCGGGGTTCTTTGCCCGGTGACACGGCGGGACAAAATCCCGGGAGGCACCACGCAGGTTTGTCGCGCGCAAACCTCTCCCGGATGCGCGTGGGAAATCTCCATCAACAGGATCGGCCGGCCGAGCGCCTTCCGACGACAGCCTGACTGGAGACGATTGACATGAAGTCGCTTGCCATTGCCGCCCTGATCTCGTCCACGCTCATCGCGCCTCTGCCGGTCTTTGCGCAGGAGAAGACGGAGTTCAACGTCTGCTGGTCGATTTATGCCGGCTGGATGCCATGGGGTTACCTCGCCGACAGCGGGATCATGGACAAATGGGCGGAGAAATACGGCATTTCCGTCGAGATCACGCAGATCAACGACTATGTCGAATCCATCAACCAATACACGGCCGGCCAGTATGACGGCTGCACCATGACCAATATGGATGCGCTGTCGATCCCGGCAGCAGGCGGCGTCGATACGACCGCGTTGATCATCGGGGATTATTCGAACGGCAATGACGGCCTCGTGCTGAAGGATGGCGGGGACCTGGCCTCCATCGCCGGGCAGAGCGTCAACCTCGTCGAGCTTTCCGTTTCCCACTACTTCCTGGCGCGCGCTCTTGAGAGCGTCGGCTTGTCCGAGCGCGACATTACCGTGGTCAACACGTCCGATGCGGACATGGTCTCCATCTACGGCACGCCCGATGTCACCGCGGTGGCGACCTGGAACCCGATGCTTTCGGAGATCCTGGCCTCCGGTGAAGGTGAACTGGTTTACGACTCCGCTGAGATTCCCGGCGAAATCCTGGACTTGATGGTGGTGAACACCGAGGTGCTTGCCGCCAATCCCGACTTCGGCAAGGCGCTCGTCGGCGCGTGGTTCGAAGTGCTTGCGCTGATGCAATCGGACACGCCGGAGGGAACTGCGGCACTCGAGGCGATGGCGGCTGCTGCCGGCACGGATCTCGAAGGCTACCAGGAGCAGCTCGCCGCCACCGAACTGTTCTACACGCCGGCCGATCTCATCGCATTTGCGAATGACGAGGATTTGGCGGAGACGACGCAGTTCGTAACGGAGTTCCTGTTCGAGAAGGGCATCCTGGGGCAGGGTGCACCGAGCGCGGAATTCGTCGGCGTCTCGTTTCCCGGCGGCGCCACCTATGGCGACCAGGCCAATCTCAAGCTGAGGTTCGACACAAGCGTCGTTCAGATGGCCGCAGACGGCGCACTCTGAGGGGCCGGCGGCATGGCCAGCGCATCCACGGCTTTCACCAGTCTGCCACTGATCGACGTAAGCGGGCTTTACAGCGACAAATCGAGCGACCGCATCGCGGTCGCCGACAGGCTCGGCAAGGCAGCACGCGAGGTCGGGTTCTTCTACGTCACCGGACATCGCGTCGATGGCGAGATGCGAGCGCGACTGCTGGATCAGACCAAACGCTTCTTCGCTCAACCGGTCGAGCGGAAGATGGACGTCTATATCGGCAATTCGACGAACCATCGCGGCTATGTGCCGGAGGGCGAGGAGGTGCTGGTCGGCGGCAAGCGCGACAAGAAGGAAGCGCTCGATCTCGGCCGGGATCTTCCGGCCGACCATGCAGACGTCGTCGCCGGCACGCCAATGATCGGGCCGAACCAGTGGCCGGAACTCGATGGGTTCCGCGAGGACATCACCGCCTATTACGATGCGGTTTTCGAGCTGGGTCGAAGGTTGCTCACCGGATTTGCGTTGGCACTCGGCAAGGAGGAAGGCTTCTTCCAGCGCTTCGTCACCCGTCCGCCAAGCCAGCTGCGCTTGCTGCACTATCCCTTCGATGCGACGGCGGAGGACGTTCAGGGCTTCGGCGCGCACACCGATTACGAGTGCTTTACGCTTCTTCTGCCGACGGCGCCTGGCCTTGAGGTGATGAACGGCGAGGGGGCCTGGGTCGACGTGCCGCTCGTGCCGGATGCGTTCGTCGTCAATATTGGCGACATGATGGAGGTCTGGACGAACGGGCAGTTCGTGGCGACCTCGCACCGGGTGCGCAAAGTCCAGGAGGAACGCTATTCCTTCCCGCTGTTCTTCGCCTGCGACTACGACACGGTCGTCGCGCCGCTCGATGAGTTGATTGCGCCCGGCGACGCACCGCGTTTCGAGCCGATCCGTGCGGGCGAGCACCTTTTTGCCCAGACCGTGCAAAGCTTCACCTATCTGCGTGAGCGGCTTGCCCGAGGCGAGATTGTGCTGCCCAAAAATGCAAAGGCGCTGTCGTCGTTCGGACAGGCGGCACGTCACGATGCGCCGACGGGCAAGGCCGGCCATGGGTGAAATGATCGAGCATCACCTGCCGCCGGTACCGCAGGCTTATCGGGGCCTCTGGGAAAGGACGCTGATCGAACGCGATGGCGTGGCTGGAGCCGGCAATGAGCAGGACGAGCGCGTCTTTTGGCTGCAGACGGAGAACTGGCATGCGGACCTGCGCATTCCCCTCGATCGTCCCGCATTCGCAGGCGTAGAAGCGCTCGATGGGTGCAGTGACGCACAGCTCGGCTTTATCACCAGGCAGGAAGGCTTCTGCGGGCTGACGAAAGTCGAGGGGAGCGTTTGTACGTGGCTCCGCATCCACGATCTGCGGCCCGGCACGGCACTCGATGTCGGTCGCATGTCCTTTGCAGAGCCAAACTTCATCATCGAGACCGGCATTTCCAGCGATTATCTTGAACACTGGCGGAAGGTCCCCGGATCGGACGGCGCCTGTGGCGTGACGAGCGCGGCTGGCGAACTGATGCTTCAGGCCGGGCGGTTCTCGATGCGCATTCGACCGCGACCTCCTGCGCCGGCTCATGCCGACAGCTACGCACCGGTCGAGACGCTTGATCGGGCGCATCTGTTGTGGAGGGCGTCGCTGGAAATCACCCTTCTCGAGGAGACCCGCGCGGTTCTGTCCACGCATCCATGGTTGGAACAGGAAGCAGGCTCGTCGGTCATCGCCCAGGTGGCCCGATGCGCCTGATGAACCGCAAGCCCTCGCGCACCACGGCGCTGTTTCTCGGCCTCTTGCCGTTCGCGTTGTTGGCGATCGTCTACGTTCTCGCCAGTTCGGCACGGCTTGCCGACAATCCGGCCGACAAGCTTCTGCCGTCGCTGTCGACCATGGCCGAAACCTTTCGCATCATGGCATTCGAGGAGGACGTTCGCTCCGGTGACCGGCTCCTTTGGCTCGATACGGCGGCGAGCCTGTGGCGCCTGGGGCTGGGTCTTGCCATCTCGGCGACGCTCAGCCTCTTCATCGGCATCTTCATCGGGTTCCTGCCCTATGGACGCGCTTTTCTGGCGCCATTCATCTCGGCGTTCTCGCTGATCCCGCCCATCACCGTGCTGCCGATCCTCTTCATCGTGCTCGTGCTTGGGGAGGCGTCGAAGATCGGGCTGATCGTGGTCGGCACCGCACCTTTGATGATCCGATCGCTTGCGCAGACGGTGCTGTCGATCCCGCGCGAGGAGATGGTGAAGGCGCAGACGCTCGGCGCATCTTCCTGGCAGATCGCATTGCGCGTCGTGCTTCCGCAGATCTGGCCGGCGCTGATCACGGCGATCCGCATGGGCCTGATCCCAGCGTGGATATTTCTGATCTCCGCCGAAGCGATCGCGTCTACCGAAGGCCTTGGGTACCGGATCTTTCTCGTTCGGCGCTATCTCGCGATGGACGTGATCGTGCCTTATGTCGCCTGGATCACGCTGATTGCCTATCTCACCGACCGGCTGCTGGCGCTTTTGTCCCGACGGGCTTTCCGCTGGGCGCATTTGCAGGGGGATGCGCTATGAGCGGAGCAGGCAAAGCCTTCGTCGAAGCCCGCGGCATCCATGTCAGCTATGACGGCAACCCGATCCTCGAACGTGTGCACATGTCGGTAGAGCGCGGTGCCTTCGTCACAATCCTCGGCGCTTCTGGATGCGGGAAATCGACCTTTCTGCGGCTTCTGCTCGGGCAGGAGACGCCGCAGAAGGGCGAGATCCTGGTGGATGGCAAGCAGATTGCCGCGGAACCTGATCCAGACCGTGGGGTAGTCTTTCAGAAATACTCGGTCTTTCCGCATTTGACGGTGTGGCAGAACCTGCTTCTGCCCGCTGAAATCGGCGGCTCGCCGTTTCTCGCGCGGCTCTTCGGCGCGGCGCGGCGACACGCGGAGGAGGCGGCCGAGGAAATGCTGGTCGAGATCGGGCTCAGCCATGCGCGCAACCGCTATCCGGCGCAGCTTTCAGGCGGCATGCAGCAGCGCCTGGCAATCGGCCAGGCACTCTTGAAGAAGCCGCGAATCCTTCTGCTCGACGAACCCTTCGGCGCGCTCGATCCGGGCATCCGCGCTGATATGCATGTGCTCATCACCGAGTTGTGGCGGTCCTGCGGGATGACGGTCTTCATGGTCACGCACGACATCCAGGAAGCCTTCAAGCTCGGAACGCGCATCCTCGTCTTCGACAAGGTGCGCCATGACCCGCACGCGCCGGAACGGTTCGGAGCGACCATCACCTACGATCTGCCGCTTGATCACAAGGCGAAGGCGGCTGCGGCCTTGCCGCCAGATCTATTGAAAACTCAGTCGCATCAGGGAGTTGACGTTCATGCGTAATCCATTCTTTGCAGAGCCGGGCCGGGCGGGCCGCACCATGGGTGCCGGCCGAATGGCACGGCCTGCGCCGAGCCGCTCGCATCATCCCGATTTCGACAAGCTGAACCTGCGTGGGTGGAAGGCGGCGGAAAAGGAAGCGCTGCTGCCTTCGGCTGCCTGGAACAAGGAGCGCCAATGGGCGCTGCGGATGGGGCTCACGGGCTCCGACAGCCTGACAGACAAGAACATCCCGACATTTGCGCGCGGCGAGCTGCCCCATTATGCCGGCATCAACACGTTCCTCAAAGCGCCTTACATCGAAGACGTCACCAAGGTGGGCGCCTACGATGCGGCCGTGATCGGCATTCCCTTCGATGGCGGCACGACCTACCGGCCCGGAACGCGCTTCGGCCCGCAGGGCGTGCGCAAGATTTCGGCGCTCTATACGCCCTACAATTACGAAATGGGCGTCGACCTTCGCGAGCAGATGACGCTCTGCGATGTCGGCGACGTCTTCACCATCCCCGCCAACATCGAAAAGACCTTCGACCAGATCACGCGTGCCGTCAGCCACGTGTTCTCCTCCGGTGCCTTGCCGATCATGATCGGTGGCGACCATTCGATCGGCTTTCCATGCGTGCGCGGCATTGCCGAATGCACCTCGAAGCGCATCGGGATCGTGCATTTTGACCGGCACATCGACATTCAGGAACGCGACCTCGACGAGCGCATGCACACGACGCCCTGGTTCCACGCGACCAACCTTGCCAATGTACCCGCGGTCAATCTCGTTCAGGTCGGCATCGGCGGCTGGCAGGTGCCGCGCGAAGGCGTCGAGATCGCCAGGGAGCGCAACACCAACATCTTCACCATGCGCGACATCGAGGAACTCGGTCTCGCCGAGACGGCGACGCGCGCTCTGGAGCTTGCGTGGAAAGATGCCGACGCAGTCTACATCTCCTTCGACATCGACAGCGTCGATTGCGGCTTCGTGCCCGGCACGGGCTGGCCGGAGCCGGGTGGCTTCCTGCCGCGCGAGGCACTGGAACTCGTTGGACGTGTGGCGGCGGAGGGGATCTGCGGGCTGGAGGTCGTGGAAGTCTCACCGCCTTACGACACGTCCGACATCACGGCCCTGCTTGCGACCCGCGTGATCGTCGATGTGCTCGGAACGCTCGTCTCGCACGGCAAGATCGGCTCGCACCGCGGCATCATCGACAAGCCGGTGACGATCCCGGCCGGCCCCGACGTCGAGTGAAGGATCAGCGACCATGCACGGCTCCCGACCGCATCATCTGCACGGCCATCACCATCACCACCATCATGGCCTCGACGATCACGGCCATGGCACCCATGGTACCCATGACCACCGCGGCCATCACCATGAGGCGACAGGCCCGGCTCTCGGCCACAACCACAGCCATGCCGACCATCTGCATTCGCACCCGCACGGGTCGTCGCGCGTGCGCCAGGACCTGCAGGAGCTCGCCGCGAGTTTCGTCGAGAGCTTCCGGGCTGCCGGCGACAAAACCAGCTATCTGAGGCTGGCCGGAATTCCTTTCCAGATGCCGGACAGCGGCGGCAAGGCCATGCATCTGGTGGACACCCGCATCGAAACCAATTGGCAGATCGGCACCGCGACGCCCGGCTTCGGCACCAGCGAACTCGCCTATCTGCCGTTCCCTGGAAAGATGGTGACCGAGCGCGAGGTGATGATGTTCACCTATGTCTCGATGAAGGAGCGCCGCGACGTCGATCTCTGCACGCTTCTGGCGGACCGATTCCGGGATCAGGAGCACTAGGTCAGATCGCGGTGTCGGTGCGGTGGTTGGCGTCCAGTGAGCCGGCCGCCCCGGCAAGACGCTCGTGCCGTTCGATGAGATGGGCGCGCACGGCTTCGTCCTCGGTGAGCGCGATTGCTTCCTGGATCGAAGCGACGGCGTCGTCCCGCAAACCGGCCAGGGCAGAAACATGGCTGCGGGCGACCCACCAGGGTTGGTGGGCGCGCACACGCGCTAAGGGCAGGGTGTCGAGTTCGGCGAGTGCTGCCGTCGGATCGCCCGCTTCGGCAATAACGACAGCACGCCCGATCCGTGCCGCGATGCTGTCGGCCCGATCGATCAGCAGATCATAGATCGTCCGCAGCGCAGCCAGATTGAGCGCACCGGTGATCGGACGCTGGATATGCACCGATTGAATTGCTGCCTCGCATTGGAACCGCCCGAACGTCCCGGCGCGGGCTGCCGTCATCAACAACCCTTCCGCTTCGATGATGAGATTGCGATCCCAAAGGCGCGGATCCTGCTGGTCCAGTGGAACGAAGCGGCCTTTGCCGTCTCGCCGTGCGGTTTGCCGGGCCGCGCAATAGAGCATCAAAGCCAACAGCCCCTTCGGCTCCGGTTGATCAGGCATCAGCTGGACAATGAGACGCGCAAGCCAGATCGCTTCCCCGGTCAAAGCATCCGGCGTGTCGAGGCCATCGAGCCTGTCCCAGCCTTGGCCGAAGGCTGCATAGATCGCGTCGAGCACGGCGCCGAGGCGTTCGGGCATGTCCCCGGCCTCAGGCAACGCATAGCGCAGGCCCGCATCCCGGATGCGCGCTTTTGCACGGACAAGTCGTTGCGACATGGCAGTCGGTTCGACGAGAAATGCGCGGGCGATGCGGCCAGCATCGATGCCGAGCACCACCTGCAGGATCAAAGGGGTACGCACAGCGATGTCGATCGCCGGATGCGCACAGAGGAACATCAGGGACAGCCGCTCGTCGAATTGATCTCCATGCGGCGCCAATTCATCGAGACGCCGCTGAATTTCGGGCTCGGCCGCCCTTTGGATACCGTGGGCCCGGGCGCGGTTTTTCAGCCGGTTGCGCGCGGCGGTGATCAGCCATGCTTCGGGATTGTTCGGCACGCCATCGACTGGCCAGCGCTGGAGCGCCGCCACGAGCGCTTCGGACAGCGCATCTTCGGCGGCCGCAATATCCTTGTCTCGGCGGGTCAGGATCGCGATCAGCTTGCCATAACTCGATCGGGCGACCCGCTCGGCCGCCCGATCCACGCCTTCGATAGTAGACGGGGTGGTCATTATTGCGATGAAGGCATCGGCGGCAGCACCGGACGCACTTCGACAGATGCCGTCCTGGCCGACGGCGCCTTAGCCGCCCAGTCGATCGCGGTGTCGAGATCCGGCACATCAACGATGAAATAGCCGCCCAACTGCTCCTTGGTGTCGGCGAAGGGCCCGTCTTCGACTGTGCGGTTGCCATCGCGCACCCGGACGGTGGTCGAAGTGTGCGGCGCCTGAAGGCCATCGCCTTTGACGACGATGCCGGACTGCGCCATGGCCTCGATGAAAGCGTTCCAGCCGCCCCAGTAGTCGGCAGATTGAGCGGGGTCCGCACGGCGCGCGAAATCATCGTGGGTTTCGCGCAGGATGAGCATGAACTGCATGGCTTAGCTCCTTCTGAAACAGCGTAGCATGAAATGGAGATTGGGGATCAGGACCGAACAGCCGCGTGGCGACTGACGGCGAAAAGCAGGGCGGCAATTACCACGACGGCGCTCAGGATGATGATTTGTGGCGCCCCCATGGCTGCAAAGACGCCGTGGACGGCATCGCCAATCCAGAGGGCGACATAGGCCATGAGGGAGATCGAAAGGAACCAGGAAGCAAGCCGGTGGCGCAGCAGCAGGAGGACACTTCCGACAAGCCCACCAAGGACGCCGATGCCGAAGGCCAGCGTCATCCAGCCCGGATAGCCTGTCATGACAGAAGCTTGTTCTGGCGTCAGACCGGATGCGACGAGGCTTTCGGTGGTGGCGGTCACTGCTGCCTGGAACTGGACGGCGCCGAACAGGTTCCAAGCTACGCCGCCCACAGCAATAACTGTCGTCCAGATCGGCAACCGGTGACTTTGCGGAGCGGCAAAGGTGGCCGCGCCATTCGGATGTATATCACGCATGGATCACTCCCTTTTCGCGGAGCCTCCGGGATGGACGCTCTCGACGGGATGACACGCGACAATGCGAGATTTCGACAGCGGCCCGGAAAAAATTCGGCCCAAGCCAGATGTGGTGAGAGCGATTGCTGAGAAGTGGCGGAGGGGGTGGGATTCGAACCCACGGTACGGTCTCCCGCACGCCGGTTTTCAAGACCGGTGCCTTAAACCGCTCGGCCACCCCTCCGAGGGATGCGATGGTTGCATCTGCGTCGCTAGCGAACGTGGAACGATCGCCTGCGCAGTCCGAGCATCGGCGCTTCTAGCGCGGGGCCAATGGCTGCGTCAATGGCAGCTGTGCTGCGCTTGAAGCCGGTTTGTGATCCCTAAAATCGCCTTTATGTCAAAAGGCAAGAAAAAGTGACCCGTCTGGCCTGCAACGATGTCGCTCACACTGAACCGTTTGCCTTGAGACTGCGTTTTGAAGATCAGACAGCTCAACCTGATCCGGAGACGATGATGAACACGTTGAACAAGCTGGCCGCCTTTGCGGCCCTATCGAGCGTCGTGCTCATGAGCGGCGCTTCGGCCCAGGAAGCGGTCGAAGGCAGTGGTCTCGAGGCATTAATTTCCGGCAAGCGGGTCTACCTGTCGACGCCGTACGGAGGCGAATTTCCGTTGATTTACAATGCGGATGGCACTGTGACCGGTGATGGTACGGAGCTTGGTCTCGCCCGCTTCTTTGCCCCGCGCGAGACCGGAAAATGGTGGGTGGAGGGCGCAAATCTCTGCCAGCAATTCCCGACATGGTATCGCGGTGAGGTCTCCTGCTTCACCATTGAGAAGACGGGTGACACGACCATCACCTGGGTTCGCGATGACGGACAAAGCGGCAGCGCCCGCATAGAGGGCTGATCACATCACAGTGGATTTCCCAAAGGGCGCGGTCGCGAATGTGGCCGCGCCCTTCTCATTTCTGCCATGATTGGCCAGGATTTAGGCGATCGAAAACGTGGGGACGTTGTGTTGTCTGGCTGTGGCTGTATCTTACGGCGCGCGGCGGCAGAGATTGCGGGACGAGAGGCGGCTTGACCTATTCAAAAAGACCAGCTGGTGCGGGGGCGCATCGGGACAGCAACGGCAGCGCGCAAGCAGCACCGTTTCGTTCGTTGGGCGCGAGCCGCGTCGTCACCCTCTGCTTCCTCGGCCTTTCCACGGCGGCGTGTACCACGACGGGTGACACCACAGCCACAACACAGCCGGTCGTCCAGCAGGCCGAAATCGACACGGCGCCGCCATTCACCGAAGCTGAGTATGGTGTGCCCGCCAGCACGCGGGTGACCACGGCGCTCGCTGTTCCCAAAGGCGGCGGTCGGGAGTTGATCGGCAAGCCCTACCAGATCGCCGGTAAGTGGTACACGCCGGCCGAAGATCCCGATTACAATCGCTCCGGCCTGGCATCCTGGTACGGCCCGAATTTCCATGGTCGCCGCACGGCGAATGGCGAGATCTACGATCAGTACCACCTGTCGGCTGCACATCCGACGTTTCCTCTGCCGAGCTACGCACGCGTAACGAACGAGGAAAACGGCCATTCCGTCATGGTTCGTGTCAACGATCGTGGCCCCTTCACCCGCGGCCGGATCATCGACGTCTCCAGCAAGGCTGCCGATCTTCTTGGTTTCAAGAATGACGGCGTCGCCAACGTCAATGTCGAGTATGTCGGGCCTGCGGAGCTCGATGGACACGACATGCCATTCCTGATGGCCTCCTATCGCCGTCCAGGCGAGAGTGGCCCGACTATCGCTCCGGAAGGCCAGATCGCTTCTGGCGTCATGCTGGCGATGAACAGCGGCGCTGCGAGCGGCGTGCCCGGCGTCATGAGCGATGCCCAGATGGCGCAGCAGCAGCTGCTTCAGCCCGCGTCGGCACCTGCCGCATCTGACGCCACGACTGCAGCGCCTGTCGCGCAGCAGGCCGAAGAGACAGTCGTTGCCGTTGCGGCTCCCGCGCCGGCGCAAGCTCTCGAAGCAACGGCTGTGCCTGCCGCGGCAGCCGTCGGCAGCGAAGCGATTGCCGTCGTCCTGTCCTTGCCGGAGATCGGACCGGTTCTGCCCGAGCGTCCTTCCTTCGAAACTGCGAAGACGGAGCGCGTCTCGGTATCGGCCTATGCGGAGAATCGCCTGCAGGCTGCTTCCGGTGCCTTCGAGACGGTTCTGGTGGACGATGACGCAGTGCTTTCCGTGGAAACGATCATCGGCGCCTGGAAAAACCGGGTGACCAGCGGCCGCTGAGGCTCGCTGGTCCAGTTGTTACCCACAAATCGGAAACGTATCCCGAGGATTCATTGATCGGGGTCGTTGCGCTTGCTACGCTCTTCCTCGGTAGGGATGCCTTTGGACTGGGGTGGCGGCATGGTTCGTTCGACCAATGATTTCGCACGTTTGATCGGTTTCAGCGTCATCTTGCTGGTGGCATGCATGGGCTTTGCGCATGCGCAGCTTTTCGAAACGCGCGCAAAGCAGGCCTATCTGGTCGAGGCGGAAACGGGCACGGTTCTCTACGCCAAAAACGAAAACGAAGCCGTTCCACCCGCATCCCTCGCCAAGCTCATGACCATGGAACTGGTCTTCAGCGCCATCAAGTCGGGCCGGCTCACGATGAACGACGAGTTCGTCGTCTCCGAAAACGCTTGGCGAACGGGTGGGGCCATTTCCGGGACATCGACGATGTTCGCGGAACTTGGCTCCTCCATTCGGCTGGAAGACCTCATCCAGGGCGTGATCGTCCAATCCGGCAACGATGCCTGCATCGTGATTGCCGAAGGCATGGCGGGTTCGGAGCCAAACTTTGCGGGGCTGATGACCGAGCGCGCCCGGCAATTGGGGATGGAAACGTCGGTCTTCGGCAATTCGACCGGTCTGCCCCATCCCGATGCACGCGTGACGATGCGCGAGCTTGTCATTTTGGCGCGCCACATTCAGGCGGCTTATCCGGAATATTATCGCTTCTATTCGCAGCCCGATTTCACTTGGAACAACATTCGCCAGTCGAACCGCAACCCGCTGCTCAACGCCAATATCGGCGTCGACGGGTTGAAGACCGGGTATACGGAAGAATCGGGTTACGCCATCGTCTCCTCGATCGACCGCGATGGCCGGCGGCTGTTTCTCGCAATGAGCGGCATGGCGACCGAGCGCGAGCGGGCTGAAGAAGCGCGCAAGATCCTTGAATGGGGCATGCGCGCCTTCGAGCGCCGCCCGGTCTTTGCAGCCGACGAAGTCGTCGGCTGGGCGAGTGTCTATGGCGGAGAAGGCGGCTCCGTGCCGCTGAAGGCCAAAGGGCCGATCGACATTTTCGTGCCGGCGGCCAATGCTGACCGGCTCTCTGCGCGGATCGTCTATGACTGGCCGCTTCAAGCGCCGCTGGAAGAGGGCGCGCAAGTCGGTCACCTCCGCGTCTGGATCGGCGAGACACTGAGCCAGGAAACGCCGCTCTATGCGGCCGCTGCGGTCGGCAAGGGGCCCATTCACCGGCAGGCTCTCGACGCGCTGCAGGAATTGCTGCTCGGCTGGATGTAGCGGCATCAACGCGACGAGGCGTGTTTAAAGGCGGTTCACCGACGTGTGGAATTCCTTTAAGACACCCGGCATCGGCTCGGTCTTCCGGGTTTGCCACATGAACTTCTGCAGGTAACGCCCATCTTGTCCGAACGCCGCGGCATATTCATCACGTTCGAAGGCGGCGAGGGCACCGGCAAGTCGACACAAGTCCGAGCTTTGAAGGAGACGTTGACTGAGCGCGGCTATGACGTGCTCGCGACGCGCGAACCGGGCGGGTCTCCCGGGGCAGAAGCCGTTCGGCATGTGCTCCTGTCCGGCGCCGCCGAGGAATTCGGCATACGCATGGAGGCGACACTCTTCGCCGCGGCCCGCAGCGACCATGTTGAAGAGATCATCCGGCCGGCTGTCACAAATGGGATGATCGTCCTTTGCGATCGCTTCATGGATTCGACGCGGGTCTACCAGGGCGTGACAGGCAATCTCGAGCCGCAATTCGTCAAGGCGCTCGAGCGGATCGCGGTCAACGGCATGATCCCTGACCTCACCATCGTCATAGACGTTCCCGCAGCGACCGGCCTCGAACGTGCGGCGCTGAGAGCAGGGAGCGAGGCCGCACCGGACCGCTTTGAGAAGGAGACGGTCGCGACGCATGAGATGCGACGTCAGGCTTTCCTCGATATCGCGCGCGCCGAACCGGACCGCTGCAAGATCGTCGATGGAACGCGGCCACTTGCCGAGGTGACGGCAGACATCCTCGCGCTGGTCGATCTGCGATTGGATCAGATGGACCGCTTCCTGGGGAGTGCCCGATCTTGAGTTCAGACGCTGACGGGCTTGATGGCGGGATCAGCCCGCGTGAAAATACCCATCTCGTCGGGCATCATGATGCAGCGGCGTTTCTTGCAAAGGCCTATCGCAGCGGCCGCATCCATCATGCGGTGCTGATCGAAGGTCCCGAGGGGATCGGCAAGGCAACGCTTGCCTTTCACTTCGCGCAGCATGTGCTCACCTATCCCGATGCGGCGAAAGCTCCCGAGCGGCTTGCCGTGCCGGATCCCGCATCTGCAGTCTTTCGCCAGGTGGCGGCGGGCGCCTCACACGATCTGATGCATCTCACACGTCCGGTGGACGAAAAGACTGGGCGTGTGAAAAGCGCGATCACGGTCGACGAGGTTCGTCGGGCAGGGCGCTTTCTTCAGCAGACATCCGGAACCGGCGGCTGGCGCATCGTGATCGTCGATCCGGCCGACGACCTGCACCGGTCGGCGGCGAACGCCATCCTCAAGATGCTGGAGGAGCCACCGGCACGGGCGATGTTCCTCGTGGTGTCTCATGCGCCCGGCAGGCTCCTGCCCACCATCCGGTCGCGATGCCTGACGCTGCGCCTGACACAGCTTCCTCCAGACGACGTCGTGGCAGGACTGCGTCGGCTACCTGTCGGCGCCGGTCTCGACCCTGGGAAGCTCGAAAAGGTCGCCCAGCGGTCCGAAGGCAGTCTGCGCCGCGCGATCATGATGCTGAACTATGGAGGGCTGGATCTGATCGACGCCCTCGAAAAGCTTCTGCAAGCGGGCAAAGATGCATCACGTCGCGAGATGCATGTGCTGGCAGCCACGCTGGCCGCAAAGGAGCGCGAGGAGGCCTACGGTTTCTTTTGCGACTATGCGCTCGTACGCCTCGGCGACATGGCGCACGACTCCGGCGTTCAGGGTATGACCGCTCGTGCCGCGCGGCAGGCAGAGGCGGCAGAGAGAGCGGCGCGCGATTTGCAGACGGCGCAGGCCTACAATCTCGACCGCAAGCAAACGATGCTTTCACTGCTGGGCGTGCTGATCGAGGCCGCTCAGCCATGGCCATGACGGGCCTTTTGCCCTAAGACGCCACAAACGCAATGGAACCGCTCGATCCCGACGCCATGAACAAGAACAATCGCTTCTACATCACGACTGCCATTTCCTATCCGAATGCGAAGCCGCATATCGGCCATGCCTACGAGCTGATCGCAACCGATGCGCTGGCGCGCTTTCAGCGCCATGACGGAAAGGACGTGCTGTTCCTTACCGGTACGGACGAGCATGGCCAGAAGATGCTGCAGACCGCGCGCAAGCTCGACATGGAGGTGCAGGAGCTTGCAGACCGAAACTCGTCCGAATTCAAGAGGATGGGTGAACTTCTCAATGCGTCGAATGATGACTTCATCCGCACGAGCGAAGAGCGTCACCACGCCGCCTGCAGAGACATCTGGAAACGGATGGAGGCGGCTGGCCACCTCTACAAGGACGTGTATTCCGGATGGTACTCGGTGCGCGACGAAGCCTACTACCAGGAAAGCGAAACCGAGTTGCGCGCCGACGGCCAGCGCTACGGACCGCAGGGGACGATCGTCGAGTGGGTCGAGGAGGAGAGCTACTTCTTCAAGCTTTCAGCCTTCGCCGAACCGTTGCTGCAGCACTATGAGCAGAACCCAGACTTCATTGGCCCGGCCGAGCGTCGCAACGAGGTGATCTCCTTCGTGAAGGGCGGGCTCAAGGACCTGTCCATGTCGCGCACGACGTTCGACTGGGGCATCAAGGTCCCCGGCGACGAGCGGCACGTCATGTATGTGTGGGTGGACGCCCTCACAAACTACATCACTGCAACCGGCTATCCCGATGAAAACAGTGAGAGAGCGGGCTTCTGGCCGGCCGACCTCCACATCATCGGCAAGGATATCATCCGCTTCCACGCCGTCTACTGGCCGGCATTCCTGATGTCGGCAGGCCTGCCTTTGCCGAAGCGCGTCTATGCGCACGGCTTCGTCTTCAATCGCGGGGAGAAGATGTCGAAATCGGTAGGCAACGTCGTCGATCCGGTCGATCTCGTCACGCATTTCGGGTTGGATCAGGTCCGATATTTCCTGCTGCGCGAGGTGCCGTTCGGGCAGGACGGCAATTATAGCGAAGAGGCGATCGCGACGCGCACCAATGCCGATCTCGCCAACGATCTCGGCAATCTGGCCCAGCGGTCGCTGTCGATGATCGCCAAGAACTGCGAGGGCAGGGTGCCGGTATGCGGCGAACTCTCGGCCAACGACCGCGAGATCCTTTCGGCTGCCGATGGGCTTCTGGAGCCGGTGCGCGAGGACATGAACACCCAGGCCATCCACAAGGCGCTCGGCCGCGTATTCACGGTCGTTTCAGATGCCAACCGCTATTTTGCAGGTGAAGAACCCTGGGCACTGCGCAAGACCGATCCGGCACGCATGGAAACGGTGCTGTATGTGACGATCGAAGTCATCCGGCAGGTGGCGATCCTCTGCCAGCCGTTCATGCCGCAATCGGCCGCGAAGCTTCTGGATCTCCTGGCGGTGGGCGAAGATTCGCGGGATTTCGCGCAGCTCGGCGATGCCGGACGTCTGGTGAGCGGCACGGCCTTGCCAGCGCCATCGGGTGTCTTCCCGCGTTACGTCGCGCCCGAAGGCGTCTGAGCGCCGGATCGTTCGAAATCAGCATGAGGCGTGGGAATGCTCATCGATAGCCATTGCCATCTCGACTTTCCCGATTTCGCCGAGGAGCGCGACGCGATCGTGGAGCGTGCACGGGCGGCCGGCGTCGGTCGGCTCGTCACGATCTCGACGCGTGTGCGGCGCTTCGACGGCATCCTCGCGCTGGCGGAAGCCTATGACACCGTGTTTTGTTCTGTCGGCACCCACCCGCACAATGCGGCCGAAGAACAGGATGTCACGACCAAAGAACTGATCGAACTGTCGCGGCATCCCAAGGTCGTCGCGATCGGCGAAGCCGGCCTCGACTATTTCTACGACAAGGCGCCACGGGGCCTTCAGGCCCAAGGCTTTCGCCGACACATCGCCGCGTCGCGCGACACCGGGCTGCCGCTCGTGATCCATTCCCGCGATGCCGACGACGACATGATCGCGATCCTCGAGGAAGAAAGCGGGAAGGGCGCCTTCCCGTTCATCCTGCATTGCTTCTCGTCCGGCGCGCGCCTGGCGGAAGTCGGCGTGGCGCTTGGCGGCTACGTGTCGTTCTCGGGCATTCTCACCTTCAAGAAGTCGGACGCGCTGCGTGCAATCGCTGAAACCGTGCCGCTCGACCGGTTGCTCGTCGAAACGGACGCACCTTATCTTGCGCCTCAACCTTATCGTGGAAAACGCAATGAGCCGGCCTATGTCGTCGAGACAGCGCGCGTGCTCGCAGAGGTGAAGGGCATCAGCGCCGAAGCCCTGGCCAAACAGACGACGGATAACGTGTTGAAAGTGTTTTCCCGCATGCCCGCCATTGCCGCTAACAGCGAATGACAGACCGCATGGTGCGCAGGCGGTTCACCATTCTCGGATGCGGCTCTTCGCCAGGAACGCCGCGCATCGATGGCGACTGGGGCGCATGCGATCCCAGCGAGCAGAAGAACCGGCGCACACGTGCGTCATTCCTGATCGAACAGATCGCAGAGGATGGCGGCCGCACGACCGTGGTCATCGATACCGGTCCAGATTTCCGGGCGCAGATGATCGCAGCGGAGGTGCGATCGCTTGACGCCGTCGTCTACACGCACCCGCATGCCGATCACATCCATGGCATCGACGACCTGCGCATCTTCGCGCTGTCGGCACGGCGCCGCATGCCGATCCATGCCGACGCGTTTACCCTCCAGCGCATTCAGGAAGGCTTTGCCTACTGCATAGAGACGCCGGAAGGCAGCGATTATCCGCCGATCGTCATGCCTGTTCTGATCGAGAATGATGACCGTCCGATCGTCATTTCAGGCGCCGGTGGGGAGATCGAGTTCCAGCCGTTGAGGCAGGTCCACGGGTCGATACAGTCCCTGGGGTTTCGGATCGGTGATATCGCATATTGCTGTGATATCAGTGACTTTCCGGATGACACCGTTGCGAAACTTCAAGGCCTTGATGTTCTGATCATCGATGCACTTCAGTACCGCGAGCACCCGAGCCATCTGTCGCTGGGCCAAGCGATGTCCTGGATCGAGCGGCTAAAGCCTCGTCAGACCTATCTGACCCACATGCATATTCCGATGGACTACGCGACGGTGGACAGAGAGACGCCGGACAATGTGACACCGGCTTTCGATCTGCTGCGATTTGAACGGGACATCATTTTGGAGGATCGGACCAAGTGAGCAGCGAAGCTTTCTCGACCAAGATGGCAAGCATCGACCGGGTTGCGGCAGACGCTGCCAATCTGGGGCTGGAAATCGAAATCCGCACGCTCGACGCTTCGACCCGCACGGCGGAAGAAGCCGCTTCGGCATGCGGCTGTGACGTCGCTCAGATCGTCAAATCGCTCGTCTTCGAAGACAGCGGCACCTGCAAGATCGTCCTGCTGCTCGTGTCCGGTCGTCACAATGTGGATCTCGATTTCCTACGTCACCATCACGGCCTCGACCTGCGTCGCTGCGATCCGCGCCGGGTGCGTGACGAGACGGGATTTGCGATCGGAGGCGTCGCGCCGATAGGTCATCTGGCGAAGCCGACCATCTGGATGGATCGCGTGCTGGATGGCTTCGAGATTGTCTATGCGGCGGCAGGCAGGCCGGACAGCGTCTTTGCCGTCGATCCGGCCAAGCTACGGCAGGCCATCGGTGCAGAAGTTCTCGACGTGAATCAGGAAAGCGCCGTATCACGTTGATCGGGAAATCTAATTTTACCGCAATCTCCTTGAGCATGCCACATCGCATAGTTCCATAATATATCTTATGCGATTTTGATCTGTCGGTCGTTGGCATCGTGCGCCTGTGGAAATTTGCGACCGGTGAAGATCGTGCCGTGCTCCGGCAGAGATGCTGCGCTAAACATATCTCATGCAGCCCTCACGTGACATCGCCACCCTTCTCGACATCATGGCCAGGCTTCGGGATCCGGAGACGGGCTGTCCCTGGGACATCAAGCAGTCCTTCGAGACGATCAAGCCCTATACGATCGAGGAAGCTTACGAGGTCGCCGATGCCATCGAGCGTGGCGATCGTGACGATCTCTGTGACGAACTGGGCGATCTTCTTCTGCAGGTGGTCTTCCACGCCCGAATGGCCGAGGAAGAGCAATCCTTCGATTTCGGCGAAGTCGTGCGCGCCATCACGGCGAAGATGATCCGACGCCATCCTCATATCTTCGCAGATCGTGAGGCTTCCGACGCTGCGGCCGTCAAGGTAAACTGGGATGAAATCAAGGCTGCCGAACAGGCTGCGAAGGCGCAAAATCGGGCAGCCCGAGGACTGCCGGCGACGGACCGGGAAGGGCTGCTGGATGGTGTGCCCCGCGCCCTGCCCGCATTGACCGAAGGCCTGAAGCTCCAGCAGAAAGCCTCGAAGGTCGGATTCGACTGGGCCGATCCTGCACCTGTGCTCGACAAGATCGAGGAAGAAATCGCCGAGCTGCGTGAGGCACTTGCCGGCGGACGCGTTGAAGCCGTGAAGGACGAAATCGGCGACCTGATCTTTGCGATGGCCAATCTCGCACGCCAGCTCGATGTGGATCCCGAGCAGGCATTGCGTAACACCAATGGGAAGTTCCGGCGCCGTTTCGGCCATATCGAACGGACGCTCAGGGCCGATGGCGTTCCGCTTGAAGACGCCGGGCTGGAACGCATGGAAGCGCTTTGGCAGCAGGCAAAACAGATCGAGCGCAGCTGACGGCGAATGCGCTCGCCGCTCAGCTGATGCCGATCAGGACGTCATTCTTCCGAATGGTTGCCGAGGCGAATCTCGAAATCGCGAAAATCGTGTTCGGTGATCTCGACGTCGAGTGAGACCGTGCCGTCGTCGTTATCCACGCGATTGCGGATGTTTGCGTGCTCGTAGAGCCAAGAAAGCGTCGCCTGATCGTCGGTTCCGATGACCACCTGGCGTTCGACTGTCTGGCCCGACAACGCCTCTTCCACCTTCGACAGCAGGCGATCGACGCCCTCGCCCGTGATGGCGGACACGACCACCGTATCGGCCATGGTGGCGGCTTTCTCGGTGATGGCCGTTGCCGCTTCGGGTGCGAGCCGGTCGATCTTGTTCCAGACCTCGATGATCGGTGCGCGAGAGATCGCGTCTTCGCCACCGAGGCCGAGCTGTTCGAGGATAGCGCGCACGTCTTCTGCCTGGGCGCCCGTATCCGGGTCGGCGATGTCGCGCACGTGAAGAACGAGATCGGCTTCCAGCACCTCTTCCAGCGTCGCACGGAAGGCGGCCACGAGATGCGTCGGCAGGTTGGAGATGAAGCCCACCGTATCGGACAGGATCACCGCCCTGCCCTTGGGCAGCTTCATGCGCCGAAGCGTCGGGTCCAGCGTCGCGAACAACATGTCCTGCGCCATCACCGAGGCGCCCGTGATGCTGTTGAAGAGCGTCGATTTGCCGGCATTGGTATAGCCGACAAGCGCAACGATCGGATGCGGCACCTTCTTGCGCTTGGCACGGTGCAGCTGGCGGGTGCGGCGCACTTGCTCCAGCTCGCGCTCGAGCTTGATGATCTTGTCCTGAAGGATGCGGCGATCGGCTTCGATCTGCGTCTCGCCAGGACCGCCGATGAAGCTCGTCGATCCACGCTGGCGCTCAAGGTGGGTCCAGCTGCGAACCAAACGGCCCTTCTGATAATTCAGATGTGCGAGCTCGACCTGCAGCACGCCTTCCCGCGTCGAAGCGCGGCTGCCGAAGATTTCAAGAATGAGGCCTGTGCGATCGATGACCTTCGCATGCCATTCGCGCTCGAGATTGCGCTGCTGGACGGGTGTCAGCGGGTGATCGACGATGACAAGGCCAGCATCGAGGCTGTCGAGCATGCCGCCGATCTCTTCGACCTTGCCGCTGCCGAGCAGCGTCGCCGGCTGCGGCTTGGCAACCGACACCACGGCGGAATGCACGATCTCGAGATCGATCGCGCGGGCAAGACCCACGGCTTCTTCGAGACGCGCCTCGTCAGAGCGTTCGACCGAGCCGGACTTATCGCCCCGCGTGTCACGTTTCAGGATTGGTACGAGCACGAAGGCGCGCTTATCGTCACGAAGCTTCCGCTTCGGCGTATCGTCGGCCTTCTCGTCTTTATCACGCTGTCTGATGATCAATCAGCCTTGGTCACGATCCACTGCCGGCACTGTCGTCGCTCTCGAACATCTGAAGCGGCTGGCCCGGCATGATCGTTGAAATCGCATGTTTGTAAACGAGCTGCGAATGCCCGTCTCGGCGCAAGAGTACGCAGAAATTATCGAATGACGTCACGACACCGGTTAGCTTGACCCCATTGATCAAAAAGATCGTCAGGGAAATCTTCTGCTTGCGGACGGTGTTGAGAAACAGGTCCTGCAAATTTTGAGAACGTTCCGCCATGGCGTCGCATCTTTCTTTTTTGCCGACCTCGACCGGGCCGGATAATCGTCACACTGTAACCCTTTGAAAATATGCTAAAAAAGAGAAGTGTGAAGGTCCCCTATTCCCTTGGTGGTATCAGGTTGGTGTCTTTTCTGCAACGTCAAAAAAGGCGTCCCGCATTTCAGCAGACATGGTGCCGGGGTGGCCATTGGCAATGGTGGTGCCATCCAGCGACACGATCGGTATAACGACGGAGGTTGCAGCCGTCAGGAACATTTCGCGCGCACGCTTGGCTTCCTCGACAGTAAAGGCGCGCTCTTCCACCTTTAGGCCGAGCTTTGCTGCCACATCCATGACTGTGGCCCGGGTGATGCCGCGCAAGATCCCATGGTCGGCCGGCCGGGTCATGAGCACACCGTCTTCGCTGACAATCCAGACATTGGTGGCCGCACCTTCCTTGATGGTACCGTCGACATCCACGAATATCGCCTCCTGCGCGCCCTCGGCTTTGGCTTTCTGACGGGCCAGCACGTTGGGCAGGAGGCCGACAGTCTTGATGTCGACGCGGTCCCAACGGTTCTCGGGCACCGTGATGACGCTGATCCCCTTCTCGACCTTGGCGCGCACGACGCGCGGATCAGTCTTTTTCGCCGTCACCACGAGCGACGGCATGGTGGCAGCGTTTGGAAACACATGGTCGCGACGGGCGACGCCGCGGGTAACCTGCAGGTAGACGAGCCCGTTGCGCACGCGGTTGCGACGCACCACTTCACGCAGCACCATCTTGAACGCGTCCCGGCTCAGCGGCCAGCCCATCTGCAACTCGCTCAGAGAGCGCGCTAGGCGATCGAGATGACGCGTCATGTCGACGATAAAGCCTTGGCGAACCTCGCAGACCTCATAGACGCCGTCGGCAAACTGGTAGCCGCGATCTTCCACATGCACGGCCGCCGCGCCATGGGGCAGATAGCGTCCATTCACATAGGCAATGCGCGACATGATCGACGTCCTTTTTCCAGTCGTTGCAGATGGTTCAGCGCTGCAGCCAGTATTTGATGTTGATTACGGCGAAGACGATGAGCACTTCAAGCCTGCCGATCGTCATGAGCACGATTGCCGGAAGAAGCGCCGTCGTCGGCAGCGCCTCGAAGGCGGGCCACGCTTCGGCGATTGCCTGTGACCCTTGCGCCTCGATCGGGATGAGTGATTCATAGGCCGGGCTCGCGCCGGCGAAAAAGGTCACCGCCATGGCCAGCCCACCTTCGAAATTCGCCGCCGTTGCGGTGATCAGGACGGTTCCGGTGGCAACGCATAGCAGCGCCAGCACGAAATAGGACCAGACGGCGCGAATGGCGTCATCATCGATCTGGTCGCGGCCGAATTTCGATGGCGCGACCGCGCTCGGATAGATCAGGCGGTTGAGTTCAGCCTTGGCAAAGATCCACATGGTCGCGAGGCGATAGACCTTGATGCCGCCTGAAGTGGAATAGACGCTCGCACCCACGAACACGACGCACAAAACGAGGAAGGAAGGCAAAAGCCCGAAAACGCCGGGTCGCGTTTCGGCGCCGCTGGTGGCGATGAGCGATGATGCGGTGAAAAAGCCTTCCACGAGTGCTGTCAGAACCCCCACCGCCGAGAAGGAGCCGGACGCTTCGGAGATGCGCGCCGCGTAGATGATGCCAAGCCCAAGGATCGCAAGGATCACGATCCGTGCCTCCCGATTTTCAGCCAGCACCCGCCTTGGATTGCGCAGGATATTGCGCCGCCAGAAGACGCTGAGCGTGCCGAAACAGAGGCCGATCGCAAGAACGAAGATCGCCCCGAGACCGATATGCTCGTCGAGCGTGCCTTCGAAGGGAAGAAATCCCCCAGTTGAAATGCTCATCATGGCGAGCATAACGGCGTTGGCAGGATCGACTCGCGCAATGATGAGCAGCAGCGCGATGGCAATCGTCAACGCGCCGTACTGCCAAAAAATCGAGGAATACGCGCCGATGGCGCCCCAATGTCCATCGGCTTTGCCACCGGTTCCGCGCCGCCTCCCGCTCGCCTTCAGCCCGCCGAAGCCTGCGGGAGCGAGGACGTGGATGATGGAGACGAGAATCAGAAAGCCGCCGTACCATTCCAAGGCCGAGCGCCAGAAAAGCAGCGCGGTCGGTACGGTTTGCCGCTGCAGCACGGTCGCCCCGGCGGTTGTGAGCGCCGACACACCTTCGAACCACGCCTGCATGGGACCGAGGCCGACCAATGCCATCAGGCAAAGTGCGGCCGTGATGGGGGTGACGAGCCAGACCAGGACCAACGAAACGAAATTCAACTCGCGCTCGAGCGGTCCGATGCGCTGCGACAGCGAGGCGAGCACCATGGTGCAGATGCAGGCACCGAACGCGGTGACGAGCGCCATGTCCTCCGCCAGCGCGAAATCGCCACCGGCAAGCGCAATCAACACTGCAGGGACGAGAAGTGCGAGAACGCCACCGGAGGCAAGGGTAAGGAGATAGATCGCGCCGAGCATCGGCGGTCAGAAGAATTCGAGGCTGACGCGGAACATCTGTTCGACATGGCGGACATCGCGTGAGCGCGCGAACATCACGACCCGGTCCTTCGACTTGATCTTGGTCGAGCCGGTCGGCTGCACCACCTGCTTATCGCGGTAGATGGCACCGATGCGCACGCCGTCCGGCAGATCGAGATCCCGCAATGGCTTGCCGACGAGTGGCGACGTGTCCATCGCTTCCGCCTCGATCACCTCGGCCTGGCCCTTCTCCACGCTGTAGACAGCGCGGATGCGACCGCGGCGCACATGCTGCAGGATGCGCGAAATGGTGACGGCGCGGGGATTGATGTAGGCGTCGATCCCCATCGGCTTGGTGAATTCCTGGAACGATGGCTCGTTGATCAATGCAAGGCTTGCCTTGCAGCCCAGACGCTTGGCCATGACGCTGGTGAGAATGTTCACCTGGTCGTCGTTGGTCAGCGATACGATCAGATCGGCATCGTGGATATCGGCTTCCGTCAGAATCGACTGGTCGAGCGAAGAGCCGTTCAGCACCACCGCGCGGCGCAGCTGATCCGCGATGGCAATGGCGCGGCTGCGATCGTGTTCGATGATCTTGACCTTGATGTTCGGCTGCCGTTCCTCGATCGCCTTGGCGACGAAATAGCCGACATTGCCGCCGCCGGCGATGACGATTCGGATGGCCTCTGGCTCTTCATGCCCGAAAAGGCCGAGCGTGCGGCGGACGTGATCCTTGTCGCAGATCACATAGGCCAGATCCCCAGTGCTGAGCTGATCGGTCGAATGGGGCACCATCAACTCGCCATCGCGCACGACGCCGACGACCGTCGCTGTCAGGTCCGGGAAGAGTTCCGAAAGCTGCTCCAGCGGCGTATTGACGACCGGGCAGTCTTCCAGGCACTCGATTGCGACGAGCACGATCGCGTCATTGGCGAAGCGGACGGCATCGGTCGCGCCTGGCAAAGCGATGCGGCGCAGCACCATCTTGCCGACTTCAACCTCAGGCGAGATGATGACGTCGATCGGCATGTGCTCGCGCGAGAAAAGATCGAGATAATGCGGGGCCAGATAATTCTGTGCGCGGATACGGGCAATCTTGGTCGGGACGTTGAAGAGAGAATGCGCCACCTGGCAGGCGACCATGTTCACTTCATCCGAAAGCGTGACGGCGATAATCATGTCCGCCTCCTCCGCCCCGGCCTGCGCCAGCACTTCGGGATGGGCGCCATGGCCGACATAGCCGCGCACGTCGAGCGTGTCGCGTATCGCGTTGATGAGCGTGGCTGAGGTATCGATGACGGAAACGTCGTTTTGTTCCTGGGCCAGCTTTTCGGCGATGCCGAAGCCGACGCGCCCCGCCCCACAAATAATGATCCGCATGCCCTGCCCGTTCGGTCGCGAGGATTCGCTTCAATGCGCCGCACCATAATGCGCCGCGTCGGGCAGAGCTATAGGTGTGTTCGGCGAGTTGGAGGGCGGGCCGAAAGAACCACCCTCCTGCTCAGTTTAGAAGCGGAAGGAGACCTTCGCCTGAACGGTGTGGAAGTCGAACGAACGATCCGTTCCAAATCCAGTCGTGCCGGCGCCGAACGGGCCGCCTACGAGGTTGGCATTGAAATCGTTGTCGCCGAGATCGGTGTAGAGGTACTCGAGACCGACCGAGATGTTCGACGTGACCATGGCTTCCACGCCTGCACCGACGGTGTAGCCGAAGTCGTCGTCCTGACCGCCGGACGTCGTGGTCGTGGCACCCGAACCTGGCTGCTCGTAGGAGAAGTCGACCTGGCCATAGGCGAGACCGGCCGTTCCGTAGACGAGGAAGCTGCTGCCGATCGCATAGCCGATTCGGCCGCGCAGCGTCGCGAGGTAGTCGAGTTCACGGGTGACCGTGTAGCGCGCAGGCGTGACGGAGAAGCCGTTCTGCGTGTCCGAAACGTCCGTGGCCGAAATATCGATAATGCCGCCGAAGACGAAGTTGCCGGACTGGATGTCGTAACCGGCATGGACGCCGCCGATCAGGCCGGAATCGAAATCGCCCGAGAAGCCGGGTGCGAAAGCGCCCTGCAGTGCCGGCGTAAAGGGTGACAGGCCGAATGTGCCCGTTTCGCCGAAAACGCCGCCGAGCTGGCCGCCGACATATAAGCCCGACCAATCGGCAGCAGCCATCATTGGGGCCGCCGCAGGCGTCGGCTCGTTGTACATTACCGCGTCGGCTGCCATAGCCGGTGCGGCCGCGGCCAAGATGGACGCGGTCAAGATCAGTCTCTTCATGTTCCGATTCTCCAGAAACGTATGAGGCTGTCCGGCCACGAACACTATTGGTCGCGTGCGATGCATCCGCAAGCTGAGATTGCGGCGCGATGTCGGTGGTGCGTGTAGTGATGCCAGAATGTCACTTTTTGGAGCTTGCAGCCGTAGATTACGGCGCTCGAAATGACAAAATGTCAGGAAAATTGGTGGCCAGGCCGATCTTTGCGCCTGAACTGGTGCCCCCGGAGAGACTCGAACTCCCGACCCTCTGATTACAAATCAGATGCTCTACCAACTGAGCTACAAGGGCACGGGCGGGTGATTAGCATAATTGCCGGCGCTGTAAAACGAGAAATGCACAGGGCGGCGTCGCGGTAAAAATTAGCGCGGCGACCGGCCGCTTCGCGCTTGCCCGATCCGCCATCCCTCGCCAATGTGCCGCAGCAATGGGAGATGAGACTGGATGGCGCGTGCTACGGAAAAATTGAGTTTCATTTCGAGCAACGCTCCGGACGCGCAAGCGGCGCGACTCGAACTGGAAGCGCTTTACGGTGCGCATGCCCCAGAAGATGCCGACGTCATCATTGCACTCGGTGGCGACGGCTTCATGCTGCAAACGCTGCATCGCATGATGAATTCCAACAAAGTGCTTTACGGCATGAACCGGGGCTCGATCGGCTTCCTGATGAACGAGTACGCCACCGATGGACTGCGCGAGCGCATCGAGCGGGCGGTGGAAAGCGAGATCAATCCGCTGGAAATGGTCGCGACCGACGAGGATGGCGCTGAAACGCACGCCTTTGCGATCAATGAAGTGTCGGTTCTTCGCCAGTCGTATCAGGCCGCCAAGCTGCGCGTCAGCGTCGATGGCAAGGTCAGGCTCGAAGAGCTCGTCTGTGACGGGCTGATGGTGGCGACGCCTGCGGGCTCGACGGCCTATAATCTTTCTGCCCACGGCCCGATCCTGCCGCTCGTCGCGCCATTGCTCGCACTGACGCCGGTCAGCGCATTCCGCCCGCGGCGGTGGAGAGGTGCGCTGCTCTCCAACAAGGCGGAGGTGACGATCGAGGTGCTGGAGCGCGAAAAACGGCCGGTCAACGCAGTCGCCGACAACACGGAGGTCAAATCTATTCGGCTCGTCCGCATCGTTCAGTCAAAACAGACGACCGCGCGCCTCTTGTCGGATCCCGATCATTCCTGGGATGACCGCATCCTGGCCGAGCAGTTTCTTTATTGATGCGATCTGCGATACGGGTTTCCCCGCCTCGCTTTCATAGCTCTTGGTCCGCGCCAATCAGAACGGGATTTCGTCGTCCATGTCGCGGGAGAAATCGTCGTTGCGCGATGCCGGCGACTGTCGGTTGTAGTCGTTGCCGCCACCGCCCCCGCCCGAATAATCGGAGCCGCCGCGACCACCGCCGCCGCCACCCTGCCCCATGCCACCGCCCTCGCCGCGTCCGTCGAGCATGGTCAGTGTCGAGTTGAACCCCTGCAGAACGATCTCGGTGGAGTATTTGTCCTGGCCGCTCTGATCCTGCCATTTGCGGGTCTGGAGCTGGCCCTCGATATACACCTTGGCGCCCTTCTTCAGGTAGCTTTCCGCAACCTTGCACAGGCCCTCATTGAAAATGACGACGCGGTGCCACTCGGTCTTCTCCTTGCGTTCGCCGGAGTTACGATCGCGCCAGGTTTCCGAAGTCGCAACGGACAGATTGGCAATCGGGCGGCCGTCCTGTGTGCGACGGATTTCCGGGTCGGCACCCAGATTTCCGACGAGAATGACCTTGTTGACGCTTCCTGCCATGGTGATTGCCTTCTTGTAGTCGCCGGTTGAATGATCTCCGGCCAAACAGCCTTTAAGCCGCTGCCGCGCGATCATTGTTGAAAGGCGGCATCTTATCGGAACTCGCAGGAACCTGCGCCCCATACGCCGCATTTCCACAGGGCAGTTGGGCGTTTGCAAGGCAGGCTATGTTTTGTTCTTTTTTTGTTCTAAAAGCCTCTTGCTTGCTTGTCAACCGAGTCGGTCGGCGGTGGGCAAGTTGCCCTCGACATTGTCTTGCGAGAACCTACATGATTTGACGGCAACTGCGCTGTTCGACGAGGGTGGATGCGCAGCCTCGAACCTCCCCATCTTACCGACGTGTCATCTGGCGATCTCATGAGCGAACTCAAGACCATTTCCATTCGCGGTGCACGTGAGCACAATCTCAAGGGGATCGATCTCGATCTGCCGCGCAACAGCCTGATCGTCATGACCGGGCTTTCCGGATCGGGCAAATCATCGCTCGCCTTCGATACGATTTATGCGGAGGGCCAGAGGCGCTATGTCGAAAGCCTCTCGGCCTATGCGCGCCAGTTCCTGGAAATGATGCAGAAGCCGGATGTCGACCAGATCGACGGCCTAAGCCCGGCGATCTCCATCGAGCAGAAGACCACGTCGAAGAACCCGCGCTCGACGGTCGGTACCGTCACCGAAATCTACGATTATATGCGGCTTCTGTTTGCCCGCGTCGGCGTGCCCTATTCGCCGGCCACGGGCTTGCCGATCGAGAGCCAGACGGTCAGCCAGATGGTCGACCGGGTTATGGCGCTCGAGGAAGGGACGCGGCTTTACGTGCTTGCGCCGATCGTGCGCGGACGCAAGGGCGAGTACCGCAAGGAACTTGCTGAGTTGCTGAAGAAGGGATTTCAGCGCGTCAAGATCGACGGCGAATTCTATGAGATTGCCGAAGCGCCGACCCTCGACAAGAAATACAAGCACGACATTGATATCGTGGTGGACCGCATCGTCGTTCGTGATGACATCGGCGCGCGGCTTGCCGACAGCCTTGAGACTTGCCTTCGACTGGCAGACGGCCTGGCGGTTGCCGAGTTTGCTGACAAGCCATTGCCGGCGGGCGAAACGGCGGAAGGCGGCGGCGCGAACAAGTCCAAGAACGAGACCCATGAGCGAATCCTCTTTTCGGAGAAGTTCGCCTGCCCCGTCTCGGGTTTCACGATTTCGGAGGTCGAGCCGCGGCTCTTTTCGTTCAACAACCCATCAGGCGCATGCCCCACCTGCGACGGCCTGGGCACCCAGCAGAAGATCGATCCAGCACTAATCGTTCCGGAGACGGCGCGCACGCTGCGTGACGGCGCCATTGCGCCATGGGCGAAATCCTCGTCGCCCTATTATCGCCAGACGCTCGAGGCGCTCGGCAAGCATTTCGGCTTCAAGATTTCGGATAAATGGACCGACCTGTCGGCAGATGCGCAGAACGCAATCCTGCACGGTACGGAGGACAAGATCGTCTTCAACTATGACGACGGCCTGCGCTCCTACAAAACGGCGAAGACCTTCGAAGGCATCGTGCCGAATCTGGAGAGGCGCTGGAAAGAAACCGACAGCGCCTGGGCCCGCGAGGAGATCGAGCGCTACATGTCGGCGGCCCCCTGCCCGGCTTGCAACGGCTATCGCCTGAAGCCCGAGGCGCTCGCCGTCAAAATCGATGGACGCCACATCGGCGAAGTCTCGCAGATGTCGATCCGGCAGGGGGGTACCTGGTTCCAGGATCTGCCGACCGCGATGAACGACAAGCAGAACGAGATCGCCGTTCGCATCCTGAAGGAAATCCGCGACCGGTTGAACTTCCTGAACGATGTCGGGCTCGACTACCTGACGCTGTCGCGCAACTCGGGCAGCTTGTCCGGTGGCGAAAGCCAGCGCATTCGCCTTGCCTCACAGATCGGTTCGGGCCTGACAGGCGTGCTCTACGTCCTCGACGAGCCCTCGATTGGCCTACACCAGCGCGACAACGCCCGGCTTCTGGACACGCTGAAGCACCTGCGCGACATCGGCAACACGGTGATCGTCGTCGAGCACGACGAGGATGCGATCCTGACGGCGGATCACGTCGTGGATATCGGACCGGCGGCGGGGATCCATGGCGGCGAAGTCATCGCCGAGGGAACGCCAGCCGACATCATGGCCAATCCGAAGTCGCTGACGGGGAAATATCTGTCGGGTGCCCTCTCCGTCGCGGTGCCGGCGCAGCGCCGCAAGCCGGTGAAGCGGAAGGAACTGAAAGTCGTGGGAGCCCGCGGCAACAATTTGAAGAACGTGACAGCGTCGATTCCGCTCGGTTTGTTTACGGCGGTCACCGGCGTCTCGGGCGGCGGGAAATCCACCTTCCTCATCGAAACGCTCTACAAGGCGGCGTCACGCCGCATCATGGGCGCTCGCGAAAATCCTGCCGATCACGATCGGATCGACGGGCTGGAATTCATCGACAAGGTCATCGATATCGACCAGTCGCCGATTGGCCGGACACCGCGCTCGAACCCCGCCACCTATACCGGCGCCTTCACCCCCATCCGCGACTGGTTCGCGGGCTTGCCGGAGTCCAAGGCGCGCGGTTATCAGCCCGGGCGGTTCTCCTTCAACGTGAAGGGTGGCCGCTGCGAAGCCTGCCAGGGCGACGGCGTCATCAAGATCGAGATGCATTTCCTGCCGGATGTCTACGTCACCTGCGACGTCTGTCACGGCAAGCGCTACAATCGCGAAACGCTGGACGTCACCTTCAAGGGCAAGTCGATCGCCGACGTGCTCGACACGACCGTCGAGGAAGGCGTCGAATTCTTCGCAGCCGTGCCAGCGGTGCGCGACAAACTGATCACGCTCAACCGCGTCGGTCTCGGTTACGTCAAGATTGGTCAGCAGGCGACGACGCTTTCGGGTGGCGAGGCGCAGCGCGTCAAACTGGCCAAGGAACTCGCCAAGCGTTCGACCGGACGCACGCTTTACATTCTCGACGAGCCGACGACCGGCTTGCATTTCCACGACGTCGCGAAACTGCTCGAGGTGCTGCACGAACTGGTCGATCAGGGCAATTCGGTCGTGGTGATCGAGCACAATCTCGAGGTCATCAAGACAGCCGACTGGCTGATCGATGTTGGCCCGGAGGGCGGCGATGGCGGTGGCGAGATCGTCGCAAGCGGAACGCCGGAGGATGTGGTCAAGGTCGAGCGGTCGCACACGGGGCGGTTCCTGAAGGAACTTCTGGAGCGACGCCCACAGGCAAAATCTCAAGCGGCGGAGTAGGCATTCGGCTAACGTGGCCTCATCGTATCACTGGAGGCGGACATGATCCTGATCGGTCAGTATGATTCTCCCTTCGTGCGTCGCGTCGGTATTGCGCTGACGCTCTACGATCTGCCCTTCGAGCACTGGCCGTGGTCGACGTTTGGCGATGCGGATCGGCTCATCGCCTACAATCCGCTGCTGCGTGTCCCAGCGCTCGTCACCGATGACGGGGATACCCTGCTCGACAGTCACAGCATCATCGACCATGTGGATGGCCTCGCTTCTCCCGAGGCGCGACTGTTACCGGTGAATGAGCCTGAGCGTCGTCGCGCGATGAAGTCCGTGTCGCTCGCCACGGGCATCTCCGACAAGGCGGTCAGCCTCTTCTATGAAAATGTGCTGCATGATCACCCCTCCGCCCAGTGGATCGAGCGCTGCAAACGGCAGATTGTGGCAGCGCTGTCTGCGCTGGAATTGGAGGGATCCCACCGCACCACGGCGTTCTGGAACGGCGAGCGGATCGGTCATGCGGATATCGCCATCGGCGCCATGCTCGACCATTTGATCGCCTCCCATCCCGATCTTGTTGATCTGGACGACTATCCTGCACTGCAGCGCCACGGCGAGACGCTGCGGGCCATGCCGGTTTTCCAGTCGATCTACCAACCATTCATCCCACCGGCTTGAGGAGCGCCCATGGCAGACGCTGGAACCATTCGATGCGGCATCGGCGGATGGACCTTTGCGCCTTGGGAGGGCACGTTTTACCCGGACAAGCTGCCGAAGAAGCAGCAGTTGCATTTCGCGTCACGGCAATTGCGGACGATCGAGATCAACGGCACCTACTATCGGGGGCAGACGCCCGAGACGTTTGCCAAATGGGCAGCCGATACGCCTGAGGGGTTTGTCTTCTCGGTCAAGGGCAACCGCTTTGTCACAAACAAGAAGGTGCTCGCCGAAGCCGGCGAGTCGATGCGAAAGTTCTTCGACACGGGCGTCGTCGAACTGGGCGACCGGCTTGGACCGATCGTGTGGCAGTTTGCGCCGACCAAGAAGTTCGAGCCCGACGATTTCGAGGCCTTTCTGCAGTTGCTGCCGAAGAAGGATGGCAGCATGGCATTTCGGCATGTGCTGGAGGTGCGTCATGCAAGTTTCATCGATCCAGCGTTCGTCGCGCTCGCACGCAAGCACGCGGTCGCCATCTGCTACGCACACCATCACGACTATCCCGAAATCGCCGACGTGACGGCTGACTTCATCTATGCCCGCCTGCAACGCGGCAGCGACGACGTCGAGACCGCCTACCCTGGCGATGAGCTGGATGCCTGGGCGAAGCGGGCGGCGATCTGGTCGAAAGGTGGCCAGCCATCAGACCTGCCGCTGGCGGATCCAAGCGCTGCGCCAGAAAAGCAGGCCCGCGATGTCTTTCTCTACATCATTCATGAGGGGAAAATTCGGGCACCTCAGGGTGCGATGGCGCTTGCTGAGCGAACTGGGGCCGCCCAGTAGGCGCTATCGATCTAACTCTGATGAAATAATGCTCTGTCTGCCTACTATTTAGGCGACATCTGCCGCTATCACGCCAATGATTGCGTGTGAGAATTTTCGTCGAAATGATGGGATTTTCACGAGATACCCGTCCTCGATGCGACGTTTCGTCTGATCTTGCAGCATAATCGAGGTGTGCCCTTGCGTATTCGATGAAATACGGCTCGAATTCGCGCGATGTGGCACGGACCGTGCATACGTCTGGGAGCGGGCGCGATACCACGCGTTCCGGGAAAAGCGGAGAGCAGGTTTTCTCATGAAAAAGATCGAGGCGATCATCAAACCCTTCAAGCTCGACGAAGTGAAAGAAGCGCTTCAGGAAGTCGGCTTGCAGGGCATTACGGTCACCGAGGCAAAGGGCTTCGGACGCCAGAAGGGTCACACCGAACTCTACCGCGGCGCCGAATATGTGGTCGACTTCCTGCCGAAGGTAAAGGTGGAGATCGTCTTGTCGGACGAGACGGCGGATGCCGCCATCGAAGCCATCCGCAACGCGGCTCAGACCGGACGTATCGGAGACGGCAAGATCTTCGTGTCGAATGTGGAAGAGGTGATCCGCATCCGCACCGGTGAGACCGGCGTCGACGCCATCTGAGTTGCCCGGCGCGCCGGCTTTCCGGCGCTCCATCGTTTATTTTAATATCTCAAACAGGGAAATTTGCTGATGAGTGCCAAGGACATCCTGAAACAGATCAAGGACAACGACGTTAAGTTCGTCGACCTGCGCTTTACCGACCCCAAGGGCAAGATGCAGCACGTCACGATGGATGCGTCGATGGTCGACGACGACATGTTCGCCGACGGCGTGATGTTCGACGGCTCTTCGATCGCTGGCTGGAAAGCCATCAACGAGTCCGACATGGTGCTGATGCCGGACACCGAAACGGCCCACGTCGATCCGTTCTTTGCCCAGTCCACGATGGTCGTGATCTGCGACATTCTCGATCCGGTCACGGGCGAGCCCTACAACCGCGACCCGCGCGGCACGGCCAAAAAGGCTGAAGCCTACATGAAGGCATCCGGCATCGGCGATACCTGCTTCGTCGGCCCGGAAGCAGAGTTCTTCGTCTTCGACGACGTCAAGTACAAGGCCGACCCGTACAACACGGGCTTCAAGCTCGATTCGACCGAACTGCCGTCGAACGACGATTCCGATTACGACACGGGCAACCTCGGTCACCGTCCGCGCGTCAAGGGCGGCTATTTCCCGGTTCCCCCGATCGACAGCTGCCAGGACATGCGTTCTGAAATGCTGACGGTCATGGCCGAAATGGGCGTGAAGGTCGAGAAGCACCACCACGAAGTGGCTGCTGCCCAGCACGAGCTCGGCATCATGTTCGACACGCTGACCCGCAACGCCGACAAGATGCAGATCTACAAGTACGTGATCCATCAGGTCGCAAACGCCTACGGCAAGACGGCTACCTTCATGCCGAAGCCGATCTATGGCGACAACGGCTCGGGCATGCACGTGCACCAGTCGATCTGGAAAGACGGCAAGCCAACGTTTGCTGGTGATGAGTATGCCGGCCTTTCGGAAAACTGCCTCTACTACATCGGCGGTATCATCCGTCACGCCAAGGCACTGAACGCCTTCACCAACCCGTCGACCAACTCCTACAAGCGTCTGGTTCCGGGCTATGAAGCCCCGGTTCTGCTCGCCTACTCGGCCCGTAACCGTTCGGCATCGTGCCGCATTCCGTTCGGCTCCTCGCCGAAGTCGAAGCGCGTCGAAGTCCGCTTCCCGGATCCGACGGCGAACCCGTACCTCGCCTTCGCAGCCATGCTGATGGCAGGCCTCGACGGCATCAAGAACAAGATCCACCCGGGCAAGGCCATGGACAAGGACCTTTACGACCTGCCGCCGAAGGAACTGAAGAAGATCCCGACCGTCTGCGGCAGCCTGCGTGAAGCGCTCCAGAGCCTCGACCGCGACCGTAAGTTCCTGACGGCCGGCGGCGTGTTCGACGACGACCAGATCGATGCCTTCATCGACCTGAAGATGGCTGAAGTGATGCGTTTCGAAATGACGCCGCACCCAGTCGAATTCGACATGTACTACTCGGTCTAAGCCCATTCCGTCCGGGCGATCCGGACGATCGGCGACCTTCGAACCCCCGCGGCATGCCGCGGGGGTTTTTCGTTGTGGGCTGAATCCTGGGCAACTGAAAAAGTCGTTTGCGGTCTAGCGTCGCGAATGCGGATGGATATGATGGCGCCGCACGGACCAGAGGCCGATTCAACCGCAACACCGAGTGGTGGGCGCTGATCACCTGCCTCCGGTTTGCAAGGCGTAGTGCCCTGGAAACCTGTAGCGTAACGGACGGAACGGACGAGCCGAATGGATCACTTCGAGCAGCTTGGCTTCGCCATCATGGTGATCTTCGGTGCGATCGTCATCTGCGGTCTGATGGCGTTCGGAATCGCTTCGCAGGATAAGCCCGCCTTCATGTACGCCCTCGGCTCCGCCGTCGTCGTGTGGGGATCGTCCTTCGCGGTGGTGTTCGATCGTCCCCGCATCTTCGGCTCGCTTCTCTTCTGCTCGATCGTGCTGATCGCGCTCTCGATCGTGGCGATCGTCACCTGATCGAGCGGTCCTCTGCGGAGCGGCTCAGGCCTCGCGCATGACTTTCAGGAATGCTTCCCCATAGTCACCGAGCTTTTTCGGCCCGACGCCATTGACCATGGCGAGTTCATCCATGGTGCGCGGGCGAAGCTGGGCCATGTCGATCAGTGTGGCATCCGGGAAGACCACATAGGCAGGTACGGACCGCTCGCGTGCGAATTCCAGCCGCAGTGCCTTGAGACGCGCAAACAATGGTTCGGCGTCCGGATCGATCGTGACGGTCTTGCGAGGAGCGGGACGGGTCGACTGAGCCTGCTCGACGATCTCGCGAAGCTCGAAGCGAGCCTTGCCAACCAGGGTCTGGTCAGCCAGCGGTGTGAGCTCCAGGGCTCCGTAACGCTGGATATTGATGGACAGATAGCGGTTCGCCACGGCCTGGCGCACGAAGGCCTGCCAGTAGGCCTTGGAACGCGTTGCGCCGCTGCCGAAGAGCGCCAAATCGTGGTGTTGGCGTTCCTCGATCTTAGCCGTGCGCCCGCCACGCAACACGTCGATGAGGTGTGACGCGCCGAAACTCTGGCCTGTGGCGGCAATGACACCGAAAAGCTTCATGGCTTCGCCGGTGCCGTCGATCACCTCCGGCGGATCGGTGCAGTTGTCGCAGTTGCCGCAAGGCTGGCCTTCCTCGTCGAAATAGGCGAGCAGCGCGACGCGACGGCAGCCGGCGGTTTCGGCATAGGCAAGCAGCGCATCGAGCCGCTTGTGCTCGCGCAGAATGTGGTCGCGGTCCTCGCCATCATTCTCGATGAACTGACGCCGCATGCGCACATCGTCCAGGCCGAAGAAGAGCTGCGTATCTGCGGGCAGACCGTCACGGCCTGCGCGGCCGATCTCCTGGTAGTATGCCTCCATGCTGCTTGGAAGGTTCATGTGGCAGACGAAGCGGATATCCGGCTTGTCGATGCCCATGCCGAAAGCGATGGTCGCCACCATGATGGCGGATTCGCGCATGAAGCGCCCTTGTCGCTCCCGGCGCACCTCCGGCGGATGGCCGGCGTGGTAGGCAATCGCGTTGAAACCTTTCTCCACCAGATAGGCCGCGACATCGTCGGTCGACTGCCGGGAGAGGCAATAGACAACACCGGACTGGTCGGCCCGCTCTTCGAGAAACGCGACGAGCTGGCTCTTCCAGTCGCGCTTGGGTTCAACCGCAAGGAAAAGGTTGGGCCGATCGAACCCCTGGAGTGCGATCTCGCCGTTTCCACCGAACAGCTTCTCGGCGATGTCTCCCTGCGTGGCACTGTCCGCCGTCGCCGTGAACGCCGCGATCCGAGCCTTCGGAAAGCGTGTCTTCAGCTCCGAGAGACGCTCGTATTCCGGGCGGAAGTTCGCTCCCCATTTGGAGATGCAGTGCGCTTCATCGATGACGAACAGTCCCGGGTCGAGCCGTCCGATCGCGTCCAGCATCCGGTCGGTCATCAGCCGTTCCGGCGACAGATAGAGAAGCTTCGCACGGCCTGAGGAAACGTCGCGCCAGGCATCGACATTCACCTGGCGGTCATGGCCGGAGTGGATCGCCGCAACGGCAACGCCGTTCGCGCGCAGCGCCGCGGTCTGATCGTCCATCAGGGCGACCAGTGGCGAGATCACGATCGTCAGACGTGGGCTCATCAGTGCCGGCACCTGAAAGCAGATCGACTTGCCCGCCCCCGTCGGCATCACGGCCAGCACGTTGCGACCGGCCATGATCCGGTCGATGACGTCGCGCTGGCCGGGCCTGAAATCTCGATAGCCGAAGACTTCACGCAGCACGGAGTTCGGGCTGTCGTACACTCTGGAACCTCTGGATTGATCCGGCGGGCAAATCACGCGAGCGGAGACAAACCCGCCAAGCCGGTCAAGTCAACGCAGAGGTCAGCCATCCACAAGCTTCTACCAGCCGCCCCCGCCACCACCGCCGCCACCGCCGCCCGAAAAGCCGCCGCCACCGGAAAATCCCGAGGACGATGACTTGGCCGGCGGTATTGCTGCGGAAAGGCTGCGCGAAATGTCATGCCCGACATCGCCGATGGAATCGGCGAATGAGCCGGGGGAGAAATCCCGCCCGGAGAACCAGTAAGGCACTGCCTGGCTCGCGGCGGCTGCACCGGCAGCCGTTGCCAGCCAGCGCTCGAACGCCTGACTCCAGGGCTTCTCCACGCCGAGCGCCACCGCATAGGGCAAGAGCGTCTCAAAATGGCGCGGCGACATGGTGGGCGCACCCTGCATGTTCATGCGCTCGGCTTCGGCCAGGGTAAGATATTGCTTCAGACCCGCGATGCCATCCTGCATGCGCGCGCCGATGGCGGTGGGAGCGCCCATCAGGAAAAAGAACACGCCATTCAGGAGAAAGATCGCGACAATTGCCCCAACGAGAAAACCGTTGAACTCGGTGAAGAAGAGCGCCCCGACAAGCCCGCTTCCGATCGTCAGCGCCGTCGATGCTATGAAGCCGAGGACGATGATGGACAGGATGCGCTGTGCGAGACTGCGCGACGAACGGAAAGCCTTGCCCATGCGCACCATGACGCTGGCAAGGATGATGCCGGGAATGGACGCCATGACGAGCGCAACAATGGCTTCCTGATTCATCCCACCGAACAGGAGGATGGTGAGCAGGCCGAGCACGGTCAGCGCGATGCCGCCCGCGGCATGGGGCCAGTTGTGGCGATAAAACTTGCCGCGGTGTTCGCTTTCGATGGCGCTGACAAACTTGCGCGAAAGGCTTTGAACGGCGGGTCCATTGGCGCGGTTCATGGGGAGAAAACTTCCCGGCTCGCCCAGGCCGACCAGAACCGCTCTTTCCCCGACCGGGAGCCTGCCATCGTCGCGCTGCTCGGTGCGCGTGACGATGAGATCTCCGTCGAGATCACGCAGCGTGACGAAGCCCTTGACGGCGAGGTTGAGGATGGCAGCGGCAATGGCGGTGAAGCCGCCACCCGACAGGCCGCGATTGGCAATGTAGTTGACCATCGCCGGCGACGCGTTCTCGGGCGGATCCCAGCGCGGCACCACGACGCCGGCTGGCGGATCGCGGCCAACGCGGTTCCATGCCCACAGATAGTAGGCGCCGATCAGAATGAGAAAGATGACTGCGAGGATGCTACCCGCATTGTCACGCCAGAACCAGGCGCGCTCCTGAGCGCTCCTTGGTGCTGCTATGGCTCCCTTGGAGATCTTGACCGCAATTGTCAGTCCCTCTTGCGGCTGCAGAACCTCTGTGGTGGCGAAGACCGCCCGGTTGTCAGCCAGCTGTTGCGACGTTGCCGCGCTGCCCGTCTCACCATAGCGGCCGGTAAAGACCGCAAGGTCTTCAATTGTGGCGCCGCTCGGCAAACTGACCTCGGCGGATGCCGACAGGATCGGAAACAGCCAGCCATTGCCAGTGACGTTCCAATAGACCTCGTCATGCGTGTCGAAATAGCGGATCTGGCGGTCGGTCTCGTACCGGATTTCATAGGTGTGGATGCCGGGAGGCACCATGCTATCGGCGTCGCCGATATAAACGCGGGCGATGCCGCTGCTTTCTTCCACCCGGAATGGCTCGTCGGCGCCGTCGCGCGTGACGCTTGAAACATCGAAGCCGACGTCCCGGAGACGGCCGGAAGCATCTTCCATACGCAGGGGAAAATCCCGGTAGATGCCCCGGCGGATCAGATCGCCTTCCGCGCGGACCCGAATGGTTTCGACGACGGACAGAACGCCATCCGCCGCCACGTCGATTTCAGCAACGAAGGCGATGATCTCCTCGCGCGCACTGGCGGCAAGCGGCATCAAGGCCAGCGTGAACGCTACGCAGAAAGCGGCAACCAGCCGATGCAGATGGAAGGGCTTCGCGATCATGCTGTCGACGGCTCGCTGGCTATTTCAGGAAAAGGCGACTTTCGGAACGATCCGATCGGCCGGATCGTCGATCTCGAAATATTCGGCCTTTTCAAAGCCGAACATGTTCGCCACGATGTTGGACGGCACGCTTTCGACCTTGATGTTCAAGTCCCGCGCAGCACCATTGTAATAGCGCCGGGACATCTGGATCTCGCCTTCGAGTGTTTCGAGCGAGGTCTGCAACTGGCTGAAATTCGTGCTGGCCTTCAGGTCCGGATAGGATTCGGCAACGGCGATCAGGCGACCGAGTGCCTGGCTCAGCAATCCTTCGGCAGCCGCCCTGCCCTTGACGTCGTCGGCGGGCACCGCCTGGGCGCGCGCACGCATTTCAGTGACTTCGCGCAGCGTGTTGGCTTCGTGATCGGTGTAGCCACGGACCGTTTCGACCAGGTTCGGAATGAGATCGGCCCGGCGCTTAAGCTGCACGTCGATGCCGCTCCATGCCTCCTGAACGAGTTGTCTTGCCCGCACCAACCCGTTATAGACGGCGATGCCGTAGAGGATCAGCGCGACGACAATCACGCCGATGACGATGCCAGTCATGCCCATTTCAGCCTTTCCCGTTTCGAATGCCGGACCCTAGCCGCTTCGTGCGGACTTGTCATGATGGACCGAGCTGTTGGCAAACGGCGCTTCAAATGCCGTCGCAAACCGGCTAGGCCTCATCGCGTGGACTGATCGAGCGGAGACCTGTCATGCGCTGTTTTTTCGTTGAATTCCAATGCCAGCTCGGCAAGGCCTATCAGGTGGCGGCGGAAATCGCCGCGCGCGAAATCGCGTCCGAGATCTATTCCGTCAGCGGCCAGTACGATCTTCTCGTCAAATTCTATGTCGAGGACGCAGTCGACATCGGCCACTTCGTGGCTGAGAACCTGCACACGATCGAGGGGGTGCAGCGCACCCACACGGTGCTGACCTTCAAGGCTTTCTAGCCGCAACGCCGATTGCCTGCATTCGCACCGTCAAGTTTCCTCGTCATCATCAGGGACGTCGTCGCGGATAACCCGACGGCGTCGACGTTTCGCGGGCGCGGAGGTGGTTGACGCAGGCAATGCCGCCTCGCTCCCCGGATCGACGATGCGCTCTTCTGCCGGCTGCGCCGCCGCGGCGAGCACTTCCTGCCCTGTCGAGGCTGCTGCATCGACCTGAATGTGCGCCGCCGGCGCCTTGCCGTGTTTGTCGACGCCGAAGAAGAGTGTCTGATGGGGGAACGGGATTTCGATGTCGTGTTCGTCGAAGACGCGCTTGACGGCTGCATTGTAGGCGCGGCCGACACCCCACTGCGTGCCGGGCTTCGTCTTGATGCGGGCACGCACCGTAACGGCGCTGTCGCCCAGCAGCGTCACGCCGAACCATTCCAGATCACCGATGATGTTGGCGGCGATGGCAGGATCTTGCTTGATGAGCGCAAACGCCTCTTCCATCGCCCGGTGTGCATCCTCGACATCCTCGCGGTAGGCGATGCCGATATTGGCAACATGATAGCCGTAGTCACGAACGAAGTTGGTGACCATGTCGACCGAGGAGAACGGGATGATATGGTACCCGGCCTCCAGGTCGCGCAGGCTGACAGAGCGGATCGTCAAGCGTTCCACGGTGCCCGTAGTGCCGCCGACCGTGATGACGTCGCCGACGTTGATGGCGTTCTCAAGCTGGATGAAGACGCCGGTGATGATGTCCTGCACCAGCTTTTGCGCGCCGAAACCGATGGCGAGGCCCAGAACACCGGCCGACGCGATCAACGGCGCGATATTGATGCCGATCTCCGAGAGCGCGAACATCACGCCGATCACAAGAATTGCGATTGTCGCTGCGTTGCGCAGCAGGCTGAGCAGCGTCTGCTCGCGTGACGTCGCCGGCCGACCGAAGTCGGGGTTGAGGCGATAATCGACCCAGGAGTTCAACGCGAGCCAAGCAGCAAACGCGAAGATCAGGATGAAGAACACGGAAATGATCGCGGCCGTGGTGCGCACGCCCACCTGGCTTTGCATCCATCCCTGCAGATCGAAGAAATTGATCGTGTCGAGGACGAACAGCAGGACCGCAAGGAAAATCAGGCCGCGGATCACCGTCAGCAGCTTCGGAACAAAGGCGTTGAGGCGGCGCTCGAGGAGCGGCAGGCGCTGATTGAGGCGCTCCGGCAGACTGATGCCGCGCGCGATCGCCCGTGCAATCCAGTTGGAGACCATGAAGCCGATGATGACGGCAATCAGGATCTGACCGCTGGCGGCAAGAATGCTCAGCAACACCCCGGCTGGACTTGCCAGCACGATGACGAACAGGAACGCTAGATAGAGCAGCACCGGCCAGTGCCAGCGATGCGCCAGGAAACGCACGTGTCGGCTACGCGGCTGATCCTCTGGCGTATCAAGCAGCCAGCGGGACACGCGCAGACGGTTCGACAGGGTCATGCCGATGGCGATGAGCACCGCGATCAGCGCCACCAGCGCGGAAATCGCCTGGCCGGCCGCCAGGGAGACACTCTGGTTGAAGATCGGCAAGAGCAACAGCTGTCCGTAGCCGAGGATCGAGATGATCCATGTGAATCCGCGGTTCATACGCTTTGCGGCATCGTCGGAAACCGGCAGCAGCCGCAATTGCGGTGCGGATGGGGACAGCACGATGCGCAGGATCACTTTCGCGAGTTCGACGATCAGGAACGCGTTGAGATAGAGCGTCTGACGAAGACCGATCGTGCCCATTTCCCCGAAGAAGGTGAGCGCGATGATGTAGCCTGCCGCCCAGGCGACGATGACGACAAACGCATCCAGCAAGGCCGACACGACGATGAACACGATCCGCTGCAACAACGTCGCAGAGGTCGATTTCATCCCCATGGATCGATAGTAGCCCTTAGCGAAGCTGCGCAGCGCGACGAAGAGCGCGTAGGTTGCGATGATCACCAGAGCGAGGTCGCGCAGCGCCTGCCACAAAACGTCGATCTGATCGGGATCGAGCGCGGAGAACATGCGCGGTGCCGCGGACAATTGATTGGCAAAGGCCGCGGCAGAGCCGGCAGCGCTTTCTGCAAAGAACCGCGTTGTCTCCGCGATTCGCCGCCCGAGCGACGTTTCCGATGTGCCGAACAGGGCTTCGTCGATCGTTTCGACCGGACCGGGTTCGATTTCTCCGGCGACCGCTTCCAGTTCTTCCAGAAGTCGATTTCGGCTCTCGTCGTTGCGCAGCGCTTCGATCAGAAGCAGGAGTTCGGGAGACGCACCCTGCGTCGTTTCCTCAGTCGCGGGCTCGGCATCCTGCGCGGCAACGGGCAACAGACCCGCCGCGCCGAATGTCACGACGAGAAGAAGAACAGAAAGGCAGGTTTTCAGAAATCGGAAGGATTGGAAGACAGTGGTTCTAGGCTCAAACATCGAGACGTCGCTCTTATTCTTGTTGTCCGGCGCTCACCACGGATCACCCCACGCGCAATCCTTGGTTCGACGGTTCATCTGCGCTGCCCGAAGCGCTCCACGGGTCAGGTTCTACCAGACGAGGCCATGACATCAACCCGTCGCGGACAGCACATCGCCGTTCGCCATGTCCGGATCAGGCAGGAAGCCATCTCTGGCGGCTGCCACCTCCTCCATGACGAAATCGCTGACGGCCTTGACGCGCGCCACGCCGCGCGCGTTCTCATGGTAGACGATCCAGTAGGCTCGCTTGAAGATGTGCCCGCGCAAGACGTGAACAAAATCGGGATCATGCCTGGCGGTGAAATCATGCAGGATGCCGATGCCGGCGCCCGAGCGCACCGCTTCCGCCTGACCGACGGCGCTCGATATCTCGAAAGTCGCCCGCACGTCGCGCGGCAGCTCTTCGGCAAAGTTCAGCACACGCGAAAAGACCAGGTCCTCAACATATCCGATCAGCCGATGCTGTCTCAGCTCCTCGATCGCTTGGGGTATGCCGTGCTCGGCGACGTATCCGCGGGAGGCGTAGAAGCCGAGGGAATAATCGACGAGCTTGCGCGCGACGACCCTGCCCTGGTCGGGTCGCTCGACGGTGATCGCGATATCGGCTTCACGGCGGGACAAGGAGAACACGCGGGGCACTGGCACGAGTTGCAGATGCAGTCCCGGATAGCGCGTCAACAGCCGACCGAGGCGCGGCGCCAGGAATGAAATGCCGAAGCCATCCGGCGCTCCGATGCGGACGGTTCCAGACAAGGCTGCATCCTGGCCCAAGAAGCCCGCCTGGGCGGTGAGCATGGCGGCCTCCATGCGTTCCGCGGCTTCGACGAAGGCTTCGCCCTCGCCCGTGAGTTCACAGCCATTGGTTCGGCGCAGGACCAACCGTGCTCCCAGCGCCTTCTCAAGCGCCGTCAACCGGCGGCTGACGGTGGCGTGATTGATTCCGAGCGTGCGGGCGGCCGACAAGATCTGGCCGCGGCGCGCGACCGCCAGGAATATACGCACGTCGTCCCAGTTCACGGGAAGCCTCCTTCGAATATTGCACAACCGATCCGGTTTCAGCGCTGTTGTTATGCCGAATTTATAGTGCACTAATGCGCGCAGAATTCACCAGTGCAATGGCGATAGTGGAGGAACACATGCGGGAAATCGGTCATTTCATCGGCGGCGAGCACGTCGGCGCATCCGCCGGCCGCAGCGGTCAGGTCTTCAACCCGGCAACGGGCGAAGTCGATGCGACTGTGGCGCTCGCCTCAAAAGAGGATCTCGCAAGCGCGGTCGAGAACGCCAAGAAGGCGCAGCCGGCCTGGGCTGCGACAAACCCACAACGGCGCGCCCGCGTTCTGATGAAGTTCGTCGACCTGCTCCACCGCGACATGGACAAGCTTGCTGAAATGCTGTCGCGCGAGCATGGCAAGACGATCCCGGATGCCAAGGGCGATATCATCCGCGGGCTGGAAGTGGCTGAATTCTGCATCGGCGCGCCGCATCTTCTGAAGGGCGAGTACACCGAAGGCGCCGGTCCGGGCATTGATCTCTATTCGATGCGCCAGCCGCTCGGCGTTGTGGCCGGCATCACACCGTTCAATTTTCCCGCAATGATTCCGATGTGGAAGTTCTGCCCGGCCATCGCAGCAGGCAACGCTTTCATTCTCAAGCCCTCCGAGCGCGATCCGTCTGTTCCGATGATGCTTGCCGAACTCATGCTGGAAGCCGGTCTCCCCGCCGGCATCCTCAACGTCGTCAATGGCGACAAGGAAGCTGTCGACGCGATTCTCGATCATCCGGACATCATGGCGATCGGCTTCGTCGGCTCCACGCCAATCGCCGAATACATCTATGGCCGCGGCTGCTCCAACGGCAAACGCGTCCAGTGCTTCGGCGGCGCCAAGAACCACATGATCATCATGCCCGATGCCGATCTCGACCAGGCGGCAAACGCCCTTATCGGGGCGGGATACGGTGCGGCGGGCGAGCGCTGCATGGCCGTCTCGGTGGCCGTTCCCGTCGGCCAGGAAACGGCGGATCGTCTGATCGAGAAGCTCACGCCGATGGTCGAAGCGCTGAAGATCGGTCCCTACACCGGTGGCGACGATGTCGATTTCGGGCCGCTCGTGACCAAGGAAGCGCGCGAACGCGTGCTCGGCCTCGTCAATTCGGGCGTGGACGCGGGTGCAAAGCTCGTCGTCGATGGCCGCGACTTCAAGCTTCAAGGCTATGAGAACGGCAATTTCATCGGCGGCTGCCTGTTCGACCATGTCACGACGGACATGGACATTTATCGCCAGGAAATCTTCGGTCCCGTGCTCTCGGTCGTCCGCGCCAAGAACTACGAGGACGCGATCCGTCTGCCCATGGAGCATGAATATGGCAACGGCGTTGCGATCTTCACCCGCGACGGCGATGCGGCGCGCGATTTCGTCAGCCGCATCAATGTGGGCATGGTGGGTGTCAACGTTCCGATCCCCGTGCCGCTCGCCTACCACACCTTCGGTGGCTGGAAACGTTCGGGCTTCGGCGATCTCAACCAGCACGGACCGGACGCGTTCCGCTTCTATACGCGCACCAAGACGGTGACGCAGCGCTGGCCCTCAGGCATCAAGGATGGCGCTGAATTCGTCATCCCGACGATGGGCTGACAGACCTCAAGAAGAACGCCGGGCAGCTCGTCCGGCGTTCTTCTCACTTCAACCGAAGACGACCGTCTTGTGCCCGTTCAGCATGACACGGTTTTCCAGATGCATCTTGACCGCGCGGGCGAGCACGCGGCTTTCGATATCCCGCCCTGTCGCCACGAAATCATCGGCGCTCATCGCATGGGTGACGCGCTCGGTTTCCTGCTCGATGATCGGGCCCTCATCCAGATCCGGTGTCACATAATGCGCCGTCGCGCCGATCAGCTTCACGCCGCGCTCATGCGCCTGGTGATAGGGCTTGGCACCCTTGAAGGACGGCAGGAAAGAGTGGTGAATGTTGATGACCTTGCCGAACAGCCGCTTTGAGAGATTGTCCGACAGCACCTGCATGTAGCGGGCAAGCACGACGAGGTCGGCGCCCGATTCCTTCACCAGCGCAATCAGCTTCTCTTCCTGCTCGGTCTTGTTCTCTTTGTTCACCGGCCAGTGGTGATAGGGGATATTTTCGAGCTCCGCGGTGCGACGTGAGGTTTCGTGGTTCGACACGACGGCTACCACTTCCGCATCCAGCCAACCGACGCGGATCTGGTAGAGCAGATGCAAAAGCGCATGGTCGAATTTCGAGACCATCACGATCATCTTCGGTCGGCGCGCCTGGTCGCTGATCGTGGTTTTCATATCGAAGCGATCGACAGCCGGCTTCAGAGCGCGCTCGATCTCGTCCTTCGTCATGGCATCCGGCGCATGGAAGGCAATGCGCATGAAGAACCTGCCGGTCACACGATCCCAAAACTGAGCGCTTTCCGCGATGTTCGAGCCGCTCGCCGCGAGTTCCGTCGTCACGGCCGCCACGATGCCGGGGCGATCGGTGCAGGAAAGGGTCAGGACGTAAGGATGAGTCATCGCAATCTCGTTTGTTGTCGGGCTCTTTGCCAAGAAAAAGTGCTTGTTCATGGCCTTTAGCCGAGCACAAGCCCGCTGCACTGCTTCACATGGACACGCCATGTCTGATTCACGACATCGCGCGCCTTCTCCTCCGGTTGTCTAGCTCAAGAATCCACAGGTTCAACTGACCTGTGGATGATGAGAATCTCGACACAGTTCGGACTCGATTGATTCCTACCCCCGTGACCACTCGAAATGGATGAGGATGATCAGGAATGCGCAGCAAGCCGATTGGCCACAAACCACGCGTTACGGATGACAAGACCCTGCAGGCCATTGTCCAGCGCCTGAGACAGGACGGGTGCGAACCCGACGAAATTCACCGGCTCGTCGTGCGTGAGGCCGTCGTCGACCTGGACGCCCTGAATGCGGTGCTGCGCGCGGCCTGATTGCCGCAAAGCCAATACATCCAACTTCAATCTCGCCGATCAACGGCGGGATTGGCCCGCCAACGCTTCGATCATCGCTGAAAAATCCCGGCCCTTGCCGCCTTCGGCAACGAAGGCCTCATACAGCTCCGTTGCCCGTTCGCCCATGGGCGTTGCCGCATCGACGCCCTCTGCCGCCGCCTGGGACAATTTCAGATCCTTCAGCATGAGTTCTGCCGCGAAGCCGGGTCGGTACTCATTATCGGCAGGACTTTGCGGGCCTATGCCCGGTGCCGGGCAATAGGTGTTCATCGACCAGCAGGAGCCGGACGAGGTGGACACCACGTCAAACACGCTTTGGCGCGACAGGCCAAGCTTGTCTGCCAACACAAAGGCTTCGCATACGCCGATCATCGAGATGCCGAGGATCATGTTGTTGCAGATCTTCGCGGCCTGGCCGGCCCCGGCTGCACCACAATGCACCGCCTTCTTGCCCATGATCTCGAAGAGCGGCTGTGCCACGGCAAACGCTTCGTCCGTTCCGCCTGCCATGAAAGTGAGCGTGCCCGCCGCGGCACCGCCCACACCGCCTGAGACGGGCGCGTCGACGCTGAGGAGCCCGGCAGCCTCGGCGGCGGCGTGAGCTGCCCGCGCGCTCTCCACATCCACCGTCGAGCAGTCGATGAGACACGCCCCCTTGCGGGCAGCCGGAACGATTTCACCGTAGACGGACTGAAGGATGCTGCCGCTCGGCAGCATCGTGATCACCACGTCCTGGTCACGCGCAGCCTCCGCAGCGCTTGCAGCTGATCGCACGCCATCGATCTGAACGCCGGCCACGTCGAAGCCGGTGACTTCGTGGCCAGCCTTGACCAGATTGGTGGCCATCGGCGCACCCATGTTACCAAGTCCTATAAAACCGACGCGCATGATCGACCCTCCCTCATCTTCTGCAGTCAAATTACCAGTTCTTCGTTGCCGAGCGGCGCCAACATCGCGGCAGCGTCGCCGGCCGCTTCCTCAAGGCTCGCATGGCGCCATTGCGGATTGCGATCCTTGTCGATCAGTTGGGCGCGCACGCCTTCGAGAAAGTCTCCCTGATCCATGCAGCGCCACACGAACCGGTATTCCTGGCGCAGAGCATCACCGACGTCCGCAAAGCCGGCTGCTGCTGCAATGATCAGGGTCGTGCACTGGACCGAAAGCGGGCTCGCTCTTCTGATCGCTTTCGCAGCGTCCTGCTGCCAGTTGCCGTCCGCCGATGCTGCGTCCAGGCGCTGCAGATGCACGACTGGATCGGTGCCCTCGAATGCTTCGTCGACCTCATGCGCAATGGAGCGCAGATTGCCGGCATACGGGTCGGCGCGATAATCGCTGATCGCGGATGCGTCCCCGCTCTCACAGAATGCAGCCACCATGTCGCTCAAACGCTCGTGCGGGACCAGATGATCGGCAAAGCCCGTGTAGATCGCGCCATCGGCCTTCAGTCGCATGCCGGTGAGCCCGAGATAGAGGCCCATCCGTCCAGGCGCATGGCCGAGAATGAACGAGCCGCCAACATCCGGCACGAGCCCGATGCCGCATTCGGGCATGGCGAGCATCGTGCGTTCGGTCACGATCCGATGCGAGCCATGGGCGCCGATACCGACGCCACCGCCGAGCGTGATGCCGTCCATCAACGCGACATATGGCTTTGAATAGTGGGCGATCAGCGCATTGAGGCGGTATTCGTCGCTCCAGAAGCGTCGCCCATGCTCGAAGTCCCCTGCCATGCCGGATCGATACAGATCCTGGATGTCGCCACCGGCGCAGAAGGCCTTCTCACCGGCAGCATCGACGATGACCAGCGCCACATCCGGGTCGTCCCGCCAGATCAGCAGCGCATGTTCGATGGCGAGCGCCATGGCATGGGTCAGCGCATTGAGAGCATGCGGGCGATTGAGCGTGATGCGCCCTGCCCGCCCCTGCTTGCGGATGATGACTTCAGGCGCTTCGCTCAATGTCCGCGTTCCTTCAAAAGCGCACGAGCGGTGATGAGGCGCATGATTTCGTTGGTGCCCTCCAGGATCTGGTGGACCCGGAGATCGCGGACGATCTTCTCGATTCCATAGTCGGCTAAATAGCCATAGCCGCCGTGCAGCTGCAGCGCCTGGTTGGCGACCTCGAATGCCGTGTCCGTCACGAATCGCTTGGCCATGGCGCAGAATTTGGTTGCGTCCGGCGCACCCTGATCCAGTTTCCAGGCAGCCTGGCGCAAAAAGATTCGCGCGGCCTGCAACTCAGTTTCCATATCCGCCAGGCGGAACTGCAACCCCTGGAATTGATCCAGCGTCTGGCCGAAAGCCTTGCGTTCGCCGGTATAGGACAGCGCCTTGTCGAGCGCCGTCTGGGCCGCTCCCAAGGCACAGGCTGCGATGTTCAGCCGCCCGCCGTCCAGACCGGCCATCGCATATTTGAAGCCCTCGCCTTCTTTGCCCAGAAGATGATTAGCCGGCACATCACAATCGTCGAATCGCACTTCGCTCGTCGGCTGCGCACGCCATCCCATCTTCTTTTCCAGAGCGCCGAAGGAAAGCCCAGGCGTTCCATCCTCCACAATAACAGCGGAGATGCCCGAAGGTCCCGTTTGGCCGGTGCGTGCCATGACGATGTAGAGATCGGAATAGGAGCCGCCCGAGATGAAAGACTTGGTGCCGTTCAGGCGCAATGTGTCGCCCATGCGCTCGGCGCGCGTGGCGAGTGCGGCGGCATCGGAGCCGGAATTCGGTTCGGTCAGGCAGTATGACGCGATCACGTCCATGCGGGCGAGCGGCGCCAGCCAACGATCCTGCGTCGCCTCGTCGCCGAATCGATCGATCATCCAGGCGCACATGTTGTGGATGGACAAAAAGGCGGCGACGGACGGACAGGCCATCGACAGCGCCTCGAAGATCAACGCTGCGTCGAGCCGCGTAAGGCCGGAGCCACCGTTTTCTTCACGGACATAAATGCCAGCAAGCCCAAGGGCGGCAGCATCCTTCAGCACATCCTTGGGGATGGTGCCCGCCTCTTCCCAGGCGGAGGCATGGGGCGCGATCCGCTCGGAGCCGAAATCGCGCGCCATTTCGAATATCGCGAGCTGTTCCTCGCTTAGCGCAAAATCCATCGCCTGACCCTCCCGATCGTTGCCGGAAGGTTGCACTATCGCGATGGAATGACAATTGCCAGCAATGGCTAGGCGCGACCGCCGCGCACTGAATCAGGCCGCCGCCCTTTCCTTCTCGGTGCCGGGGGCGAGCGTAACCTCGAGCCCGTCGAGGTCTTCGCTCATGATGATTTGACAGGACAGGCGCGAGTTGTTTTCAACCATGAAGGCGGCGTCGAGCATGTCGACTTCCTCGTCTTCCTGCGGGTGGAGACGATCGAGCCATTCATCGGCGACATAGACGTGGCAGGTCGCGCAAGCGCAGGCGCCGCCGCATTCGGCGTTGATGTTCAAGCCCCAGTCGCGGATGATTTCCATCACCCGGAAGCCTTCGAGAGCCTCGAGACGGTGCTGGACGCCGTCCTGATCGGTGACATTGATGTGCATCGGATCGCCTTTACGGAACGGAACGGGAATCAGGCGGAGCGACGCCGCCAGCTATAGCCTTGTCCGGCCTGCGCATCCTTCGCAGTCGGTTGATAGTGGAGAGATATACCGCCGGGACGGCCTTCCTCAAGACGCTTCAGCGTCGTTGCGCTCTTGACCGAGAAGCTGTCGAAGCCAACCCGACGCATGAGCGGTATCTGATCGATGAGCACGTCACCCACGGCGCGGATTTCGCCGCCATAGCCCAACTGCTCGCGCAGCATCGCAGCATGCGAGAAGCCGCGGCCATCGGAGAACTTTGGAAAATCGATCGCGACCAGAGCGATCTGGCCGAGCATGTCGGCGATCGTCTCCGGCTCGTCATCGGGCGAAATCAACACGCCAATGCGGCGCGTGTTGCGCCCGGGTTCCAAGCCAACGCCGTGTCGCTGCTCGTCGGACAGCGCAACGAATGCTTCCAGAGGAACGATCACGTCGCCCTCCGGCAATTCGTCCTGAAACTCGACGATCTGCCAGGGATCGTTGGCGACGAAGCCCTGCTCCGTCCAGACTTTTACTTCAGTCATCAACTGTCCTCACGCCGCCTTGGCCGGCTCGCCATAGAGCGCTGTCTTGAAGGGCTGAGCGCCGACGCGGCGGTAAGCCTGGATGAAGGTCTCCTCCGGCGAGGTGCGCAGGCCGAGATAGGTGTCGACAACCGTCTCGATCGCATCGGTGATCTTTTCTGGCTCAAAGCCGCGACCGACGATCTCACCGATCGACGTCTCGTTGTCTGCCGAGCCGCCAAGCGTGATCTGGTAGAGCTCAGCGCCCTTTTTCTCGACGCCGAGAATACCGATGTGGCCCACATGGTGGTGGCCGCAGGCGTTGATGCAGCCCGAAATCTTGATCTTCAGCTCGCCGATCTCCAGCTGCCGCTCGGCACTGCCGAATCGGTTGGAGATTTCCTGGGCGACAGGGATCGAGCGGGCGTTCGCCAGCGCGCAATAGTCGAGGCCCGGGCACGCAATGATGTCGGTGATCAGGTTGTTGTTGGCGGTCGCAAGCTCCGCACCGGCCAGCTGGTCGTAGACGGCCTTCAGATCGGCGAGCGCAACGTGAGGCAGAACGAGGTTCTGCTCGTGCGTCACGCGGATCTCATCCTGGCTGTAGGCTTCGGCGATATCGGCGATCAGGTCCATCTGCACGTCGGACGCATCGCCAGGAATGCCACCGATCGGCTTCAGCGAAATGGTCACGACGCCGTAATCCGGGTTCTTGTGCGCCGTCACGTTCTGCTGCACCCAGGCGGCAAATTGTGCGTCACGCTTCTTCTCGGCTGCCAGCAGAGCCCACCCTTCGGAACGCTCCGGCAGATCGGGTATGGCAAAATAGCTTGTGATCGCCGCGATATCGGCATCCGGCAAGGCAAGCTCGCCAGCGCGCAACTTCTCCCACTCCGCTTCGATCTGCGCCGTCAGTTCCTCGGTCCCGGTCTCGTGGACGAGGATCTTGATGCGCGCCTTGTACTTGTTGTCGCGGCGACCGAAGAGGTTGTAAACGCGCAGGATCGCCGTCGTGTAGGACAGCAATTCGCTCTCCGGCAGGAATTCGCGGATCAGCTTCGCAACCATGGGCGTACGGCCCTGACCGCCGCCGATATAGACCGCAAAACCGAGCTCGCCTGCATCGTTCTTCTTCAGGTGCAGGCCGATATCGTGTGTCTGGATCGCAGCGCGATCGCGCTCGGCGCCCGTGACCGCGATCTTGAACTTGCGCGGCAGGAACGAAAATTCCGGATGGACCGACGACCACTGCCGTAGAATCTCTGCGTAGGGCCGCGGATCGGCGACCTCGTCGGCGGCGACGCCGGCGAAGTGATCGGCCGTGACATTGCGGATGCAGTTGCCCGAGGTCTGGATGGCGTGCATCTCAACTTCGGCCAGCTCTTCCAGAATCTTGGGCGTGTCGACCAATTTCGGCCAGTTGTACTGGATGTTCTGGCGCGTGGTGAAATGGCCGTAACCACGGTCGTACACGCGCGCGATATGGGCGAGCCTGCGCATCTGCGTCGACGAGAGGGTTCCGTAAGGAACCGCCACGCGCAGCATGTAGGCATGCAGTTGCAGATAGACGCCGTTCATCAGCCGCAGCGGCTTGAATTGATCCTCGGTGATCTCGCCGGAGACGCGACGGTCGACCTGGTCGCGATACTGCTCGACCCGCTCGCGCACGAAGGCGTGGTCGAATTCATCGTAACGATACATGCGAAGCGTCCTTCAGGCTGCGATTGCAGCGGCATCATCTGCAAGCGTTTCGGCCTGCTTGCCAAGATCGAGGCGTACGGTCGGGCCTGTCGCGCGAATGCGCTCACGCAAGCGAAGCGGATAAAGGTGTCCGTCACGCTCCTCGACATCAACCAGCGTCACATCGACGACCTGGATGTCGAATGCCGCCACTTTCTCGGCATCCTGAAGGCCCGTCAGCGCTGCCTCGTGGCGCGCGACGAAAGCCTCGTCGATCGTTTCCTGCCAGGAACCATCGGCACCGAGCCAGACGGCGATGCCGTCGCTGAGCCGATTGGCGGTGAGAACCTTGAGAGCCATGCGTGAACTCCTTTTCTTATCTTTAAGCCGCTTCGCTGGCCGCCATGAGCGGCTCCAGCAGCGTTGAATTTGCAAAATTGGCGCCGGCAACAGCGTCGCCGATGATGACCATGACAGGACCGGTCAGATCGCTGCGATCCTGGATCGCCGGGAGATCGGCCAGGACGCCGTGGAAGAGCCGCCGATCCGAGCGGCTGGCATTCTCGATCACGGCGACCGTCGTATCGGGCGACATGCCGGCTGCGACCAGGCGGCGCGCCACGTCGGCGGCCACGGTCCGGCCCATATAGACGGCAATCGTCGCACCCGAGCATGCCAGGCTCGCCCAGTCGGGCAGCGTCTCACCCTGAAGATCATGGCCGGTCGTGAAAACCATTGAGGATGCGACGCCACGCAGCGTCAGCGGAAGTTCAAAGTCTGCCGCTGCAGCGAATGCGGATGTGATGCCCGGAACGATTTCATAACCGATCCCGGCATCACGCAATGCGGCCATTTCCTCAGCAGCGCGCCCGTAGACCAGCGGATCGCCGGATTTCAGCCGAACCACGCGCTTGCCGGTGGAAGCGAGTTCGACCAGAAGCGCATTGATCTCGTTCTGCGACTTGGAATGGCAGCCCTTGCGCTTGCCCACGGAAAACCTGTCGGCATCGCGACGGCCCATGTCGACGATCGCCTGAGGCACAAGCGCGTCGTAAACAATGGCGTCGGCTTCCATCATCACCCGCTGCGCGCGCAGGGTCAGAAGATCGACCGCGCCCGGACCTGCGCCAACCAGCCAGACATGGCCTTCGACATCCTCGCGCTGGCGCAGCATGCGTGTCGCCTCGCGTCGGGCTTGGGAAAGATCACCACGAGAGACGTGGTCGGCGACGCCGCCTTCGAAGAAACGGCGCCAGAAAATGCGGCGGGCGACACCACGAGGCATCAGCCGGTCGACCGCGATACGGTAGCTCGCTGCAAGACGTGCCAGAGACCCCAAAGACGGTGACAGCATCTGATCGATGCGCGAGCGGATCATCTGGCCGAGAACCGGTCCGGCCCCTTCGGTGCCGATCGCCACAGCCACCGGCGCGCGATTGACCAAAGCCGGCGTATAGAAATCACATTCGTCCGGCTGGTCCACGGCGTTTGCCGGGATGCGCAACGCGCGCGCTTCCGCGACGATCCGCCGATCCTCGGCAGCATCCCCTGTCGCAGCAAAGACGAGAACCGCGCTCTCGATCGCGTCGCGCGAAAAGCCGGCGGGGATGTGGGAGATTCCGTTTTCGCGGATGAAACGCGCGAAATCATCTGCCGGAGCGTCTGCGTATACGCGGATGTCGGCGCGCGTGTTCAGAAGCAGGCGCGTCTTGGCGAAAGCTTCGGCGCCGTTACCGAAGATCGCAACAACGCGGTCCTCGACCTTGAAAAAGGCCGGAAAGACGCTGAGCTGTTGTTCGCGGTCGGCCACGATGCACTCCTGTTGATCTAGTGTGCATTGTGCCGGAGAGCCGCGCTGCAAAGAAGAAACAGGAATGCGTTCGCAAAAGTCTTGCCGGATGCGCTTTTCATCTCCGTCGGGAAAAGCGAACGATTTCTTCCCGAACCGCACACGCCGCAAAACCACCGGGAAATCAAAGAGGTTTCGGAGAGCCGCTGCACGTTGGCCATACGGTGCGCTCGAATATGTCTGCCGGGCACTTCCCCCGCGCTGAGACTCGCCTATCCTTCCATCATCAGCCCATGCTGGAGGTCACCATGCGCATCAAGACTGCATTTATTGGCCTGCTGCTTGCCGCCTTGCCTTTCGCTCCTCTTCCGGCTTTGGCGGACGATGTCGAGGAGGCTCAAGCGGTCATCGAAAGCCAGATTACGGCATTCCTCAACGACGACGCCGATGCCGCCTATTTCCACGCTGCGCCCGAGATCCAGACGATGTTTGTCGACAAGGATCGCTTCTTCCAGATGGTCCAGAGCAGCTATGCGCCGGTTTATCGACCCAACAATTTCGCCTTTGGCCGCTCACGTCCGCTCGCAGGCGATCGCATCGCGCAGGAGGTGCTGATTGCCGGGCCCGACGGGGATGACTGGACGGCGCTTTACATCCTCAAGAAGCAGGAGGATGGCGTCTTCAAAATCAACGGCGTGCAGATGGTGAAGTCCGCCGCGCCGCAGACCTGACGCTTGATCAGCGGGGCGCGATATCTCCGCGCGCCCATTCGTCCTGCGTCTCGGCCATGAAGTCCGCGAAACGGCCCTCGGCGATCGCCTGGCGAATTCCGCGCATCAGGTCCTGGTAATAAGCAAGGTTGTTCCAGGTGAGCAGCATGCCGCCCAGTGCTTCGTTGGCGCGCACGAGATGGTGCAGATAGGCCCGCGAGTAGTCTCGGCTCGCCGGGCATGCCGACTCCTCGTCCAGCGGCCGCGTGTCTTCCGCATGGCGGGCGTTGCGCAGATTGATCCGGCCCCTTCTAGTGAACGCCAAGCCATGACGGCCGGCGCGCGTCGGCATCACGCAGTCGAACATGTCGATGCCGCGGGCAACCGACTTTATGATGTCGTCGGGCGTGCCGACGCCCATGAGATAACGCGGCTTCTCGCTGGGCAACACGGGGCACGTCGTTTCCAGCATGGCCAGCATCACGTCTTGCGGTTCACCCACAGCTAGACCGCCGACGGCATAACCCTTGAGGTCGAGCGCCTTCAGCGCCTCCGCCGATTTGACGCGCAGATCGGGCTGGTCGCCGCCCTGCACGATGCCGAACATCGCCTTGCCGGGTTGGTCGCCGAATGCCGTCTTGCAGCGCTCCGCCCAACGCACGGACATGTCCATGGCGCGCTCGACCTCGGAACGCTTGGCAGGAAGAGCCACACATTCGTCGAGCTGCATCTGGATATCCGATCCGAGCAGACCCTGGATCTCGATCGATCGCTCCGGGCTCATGTGGTGGCGGCTGCCATCCACATGCGATTGGAACGTGACACCCTGTTCATCCAGCTTGCGCAGGCCGGAGAGCGACATCACCTGGAACCCGCCCGAATCCGTCAGGATCGGGTGCGGCCATCGGATCAGGTCGTGCAGGCCGCCGAGCCGCGCGACGCGCTCGGCCCCCGGCCGCAGCATCAAATGGTAGGTGTTGCCAAGAATAATGTCTGCGCCGAGATCGCGCACCTGGTCGAGATACATCGCCTTGACGGTGCCGGCGGTGCCGACAGGCATGAAGGCCGGCGTGCGGACGGTGCCGCGCGGCATCGATATCGCGCCGGTGCGCGCCGCCCCGTCGGTCGCGGCGATATCGAAGCGGAAGACGTCACTCATGGTCGGCTTTCTTGAGCAGCGAGGAATCGCCGTAGGAATAGAAGCGGTATTCGTTGGCGATTGCGTGCGCGTAGGCCGCCCGCATCGTTTCCAGCCCGGCAAAGGCGGAAACCAGCATGAAGAGCGTCGAACGCGGCAGGTGGAAATTCGTCATCAGCATGTCGACGGCGCGGAAGCGATAGCCGGGCGTGATGAAGATGTCGGTCGCACCCGACCATGGCTCGATCTTCCCGTCTTCGCTGGCCGCGCTTTCCAGAAGCCGCAGCGAGGTCGTGCCCACCGAGACGATTCGCCCGCCGCGGGCGCGCACCGCGTTCAGCGCATCGGCGGTCGCCGCAGACACATGGCCGATCTCGGCATGCATGCGATGATCTTCCGTCGTGTCGGCCTTTACGGGAAGGAAGGTCCCTGCCCCGACATGTAGGGTCACAAAGTGGCGTTCGACCCCCCGCTCTTCCAGAGCGCTCAGTAATTCGTCGGTAAAGTGCAGACCAGCGGTCGGCGCGGCGACGGCTCCGTCTTCGCGGGCATAGATCGTCTGATAATCGGCGCGATCCTGCGCGTCTTCCGGTCGCTTGGAGGCGATATAGGGCGGCAACGGCACGTGTCCGACGGACATGATCGCTTCATCAAGCGCCGGACCGTCGAGATCGAAAGCGAGCAGGACTTCGCCGCCCTCGCCCTTCTCAATCACCGTCGCATCGAGGCGGCCGACCAGGCAGGTATCGGTGGAGCCACCGAATTCGATGCGGTCGCCGTGCTTCACGCGCTTTCCGGGCTTCACGAATGCCCACCAGCGGTCTGAAGCCGCGCGCATGTGCAGGGTCGCCGAAACGCCGACGGTGACATCAGCGCCATCCGGACCCGGACGGCGGCGCAGACCCTCGAATTGCGCGGGGATGACCTTGGTGTCGTTGAAGACGAGCGCATCGCCCGGCTCGAGCAACGCTGGAAGATCGCTGACGATATGGTCGCTCAGCGGTGTCTGAGCATTCGGATCGACGCCCAGAAGCCTGGCGCTGTCGCGCGGTACGGCCGGGCGAAGGGCGATCCGCTCATCGGGCAGATCGAAATCGAAGAGATCGACGCGCATGGATCAAGGTCCGACGCAGGTCACAGCGTAGGCACCCGTACCGACAAGCTGGAACGTCCCGGCTGTCACGAAATCGCGTGCCTCTCCAGTCTCTTCGAGGCGCAATCGCGCCGTCACGGCCTCGATATTCGAGTCGGTGAAATCCACCATCAGCCGCCCGTCAGCGCGGAAGGCCTGACCGACGGCAAAGGCGTCCGCCCCTTCATCGCCGATCGAAATCATCCGGTCGTCGACGGCAATGGAGCCGCCGACCACCTTGAGGACCGGCAAGGTGCCGATCGAAAGCTCCAGCGCCACGCGGTCGTCCTGATCGACGCAGGTGATCGTGCCGGTCGCGTGGGCGGCCGGCGCCATCGCCGAGAATGCGAGGACCAGAAGAGCGAAGCGCGGAAGCATCATGCGTCTGCGGCAACCCGCAGCGAAACGATCTGGTCGGGGTCGCGAACGGGTTCGCCCTTCTTGATCAGGTCGATGACATCCATACCTTCCAGCACCTGACCCCAGACGGAATACTGCTTGTTGAGCCAAGGAGCGTCGGCCAGGCAGATGAAGAACTGCGAGTTGGCCGAATTCGGGCTCTGCGAGCGGGCCATCGAGCAGGTGCCGCGCACATGGCTGACGTTGGAGAATTCCGCCTTCAGGTCCGGCTTGTCGGAACCACCCATGCCGGCACGGCCCGGGTTGAAGTCCTTGCCGCCGCTCTTTCCGAATTTCACGTCGCCGGTCTGTGCCATGAAGCCATCGATGACGCGGTGGAAGACGACGCCGTCATAGGCGGTTTCGCGCGCGAGTTCCTTGATGCGCTTGACATGCTCGGGCGCGAGGTCCGGCATGAGTTCGATGACGACCCTGCCCTTGGTCGTTTCCATCACGAGTGCGTTTTCCGGATCCTTGATCTCGGCCATGGGTCTCTCCTGTTTTTGATTTATAGCGTTGATTATTCGACGCGCACGCTGATCATGCGGTCCGGGCTGTCGACGGAGCCGTTGGCCGCCTGATCGCCCTTCTTGATCGCGTCCACATATTCCATACCTTCCGTCACGCGGCCGACGACCGTGTACTGGCCGTTCAGGAACGACCCCTCGTCGAACATGATGAAGAACTGGGAATTTGCGGAATTCGGATCCTGCGAGCGCGCCATGCCGACAACCCCACGCTCGAAAGGCACATCGGAAAATTCAGCGGGAAGGTCCGGCAGGTCGGAGCCGCCGGTGCCGGCACGAGGTGCCATGTATCCATCGGTCAGGTCACCGAACTCCACATCGCCGGTCTGGGCCATGAAGCCGTCGATCACACGGTGAAACGCAACATTGTCGTACTCGCCGGCGGCGGCGAGCTCTCGAATGCGCTGGGTATGCTGGGGCGCCACATCGTCGAGCAGGTCAACGCGCACGACGCCATCCTTCAGTTCGATGACGAGGTCGCCACCCGCCTCTTGTGCCATGGCCGAGAGGCCTCCCAACATGAGTGCGGTTGTCGCGGCCAGCACGAATTTCATCAGGCAATCTCCAATCGGGTCAATCTTGATCTTTAGCCGGGAAACGCGCCGCCAAAGCCGATCGGACCGAACCCGGAACGAAGGCACTGACATCGCCACCCATCGAAGCGATCTGGCGCACCAATGTGGCCGTAATCGGCCGGGAAGAAGCGCCGGCCGGCAGAAACACAGTCTGGATATCGGGCGCCATCTGGCGATTCATACCTGCCATCTGCATCTCGTAATCGAGGTCAGTCCCGTCGCGCAGACCGCGGATCAGGATCGATGCGCCGTTATCGCGCGCAGCATCCACAACGAGATTTCCAAAATCGACGACCGTGACACGGGACAGAGCGTCCGGCAGGACTTCCTTCAGGGAAGCGCGAATGAGATCGGCGCGTTCTTCGAAACTGAAGAGCGGCTGCTTGCCCGGGTGGATACCGATTCCGACGACCAGCTTTTCGCCGAGTGCCAAAGCCTGCAGCAGCACATCGAGATGGCCGTTGGTCATTGGGTCGAAGGACCCGGGATAGAAGGCAGTGGTCATTGCTGGTTCCCTGGCATGGGCTGCCTTGTGTCACGCCATCGGCCATCGCGCAAGCAACGGAGCCATGACCGTCAGCAGTCGATGAACGCGAAATGAATGGCCTGTTCAAGTCCGGCTCAGCGATACACTGATTAAAATCCAAGTATCGAATGAAACCTTTTTCGGACGCCTGCGTTCATTGGGCATAACGGAGACTGGAACAATGCCTCTTCTGATCCTCGCTATCGTCATGTTCATCGCTATGACAGTTGCCACTGCGGTGGCGCTCAGCAGCGAAAACCGGCAGTCCAAGTCAGTGCGTAACCCGGTTCGTCACCAATACTATTGAGCTCAAGCTTAAAAGAGCACGCCATGCTGACGACCCTGACCATCTTTGCCGCTTTTATTGCGTGCGTATTGATTACAGATGTGGCGGCCATGCTGTCGCAGATGAGACGAGAAGCAAAACAAGCAAGAGCAAGAGCGCGGACCACGCGCCGTTTTTAGACTTTGCCCTAGGGCGAAACGACTGACTGACCTCCAGTCCGAAGTTTGGGTTTCCCTGCCCCAACCAGGACACATCAAAAACCGGTCGCGTTCCCTCCGCGACCGGTTTTTTGTATTCCGATGACGGATACAGCAGCTTATTCTTCGCTGCTGCCCGTCTCTCCGCGGTCGCCGCTCTCGTCGTCGCCTTCGCTCTCGCGCGCAATTTCCTCCAGCGCTTCCGCCTCTGCCGCTTCCTCGAGCACCTCGTCGACGGCATCCGGCTCCGGTTCGCTGATGCGCTCGACCGATACCACACGTTCGTCCTTCGAGGTGGAGAAGATCGTGACGCCCTTGGTCGCACGGCTGGCAATACGAATCCCACCGACCGGCACACGGATCAACTGGCCGCCATTGGAGACGAGCATGATCTGGTCGCCGCGCTCGACCGGGAAGAAGGCCACAAGTTCACCGATCTCGCCGATTTTGGCGATGTCGGTTGCCCGGATGCCCTTGCCGCCACGTCCGGAGATGCGGAAATCATAGGACGATGACAGTTTGCCATAGCCCTTGGCGCTGACGGTCAGAACGAACTGTTCGCGGGCCTTCAACTCCTCGAACCGTTCATTGTTGAGATCGACGGCTTCGACGACGTCTTCTCCCACCAGCGTGACTTCTTCCTCGTCACCGTTCGCCGAGCGCCGTTCCGCCGTTGCCCGCTTCAGGAAGGCAGCGCGCTCGGCCGGGTCGGCATCCACATGCGACAGGATCGCCATGGAGATCACGTGATCGCTGTCAGCCAGCGAGATGCCGCGAACGCCGATCGAATTGCGGCCTGCGAAGACACGCACATCCGTCGTCGGGAAGCGGATCGACTGCCCGAGCGCGGTCGTTAAAACGACGTCGTCGTGCTCGGTGCAGGTCTCGACGTTCAGGATCTGATCGCTCTCGTCGTCGAACTTCATGGCGATCTTGCCATTGCGGTTCACCTGGACGAAATCCGAAAGCTTGTTGCGACGCACCGTTCCCCGCGTAGTGGAGAACATGACGTCGAGATTGGCCCAGCTTTCCTCATCCTCGGGCAGCGGCATGATCGCGGTGATGCGGTCGCCGTGCTCTATGGGCAGAAGGTTGATCAGCGCCTTGCCGCGAGACTGGGGCGTGCCGATCGGCAGGCGCCAGACCTTTTCCTTGTAGACGATGCCCCGCGAGGAGAAGAACAGCACCGGCGTGTGCGTGTTGGCGACGAACAGGCGCGTGACGAAATCCTCATCGCGCGTCGCCATGCCTGAACGACCCTTGCCGCCACGGCGCTGCGCCCGATAGGTGGCAAGCGGCACGCGCTTGATGTAGCCGGAGTGCGAGACGGTAACGACCATGTCCTCGCGGGCGATGAGGTCCTCATCGTCCATGTCGGGGCCGCCATCGCCGAGCTCGGTCCGCCGCGGCGTGCCGAATTCGTCTTTGACGTCGCGCAATTCCTGCTTGATGATCTCACGAATGCGGACGCGCGAAGAAAGGATATCGAGGTAATCCTTGATCTCCTCGCCGATCTTGTTGAGCTCGTCGTCGATTTCCTCGCGACCGAGCGCAGTGAGGCGCTGCAGACGCAGCTCGAGGATGGCGCGCGCCTGTTCCTCGGAAAGATTGTAGGTGCCGTCCTCGTTGATGCGATGGCGCGGATCGTCGATGAGCCGGATGAGCGGCGCAACGTCCTTTGACGGCCAGCGGCGCTCCATCAACTGCTCGCGTGCAGCCTGCGGGTCCGGCGCATTGCGGATCAGGTGGATGACTTCATCGATGTTGGCGACGGCGATCGCCATGCCGACAAGCACGTGGGCGCGGTCGCGCGCCTTGCGCAGCAGAAACTTGGTGCGCCGGGAGATGACGGTCTCGCGGAAGGCGATGAACGCCCTCAGCATGTCCATCAGGTTCATCAGCTCCGGCTTGCCGCCGTTGAGCGCCACCATGTTGCAGCCGAACGAGGTCTGCAGGGGCGTGTAGCGATAAAGCTGGTTGAGGATCACGTCGGCATTGGCGTCGCGCTTGAGCTCGACGACGACGCGGTAACCCTGCCGGTCCGACTCGTCGCGAAGGTCCGAGATGCCCTCGATGCGCTTGTCGCGCACCAGCTCGGCCATCTTCTCGATCATCGTCGCCTTGTTCACCTGATAGGGAACTTCGGTGATGATGATGGCTTCGCGGTCGCCTCGGATCTGCTCGAAATGCACTTTGCCGCGCATGACGACCGAGCCACGGCCGGTTTCGAACGCGCTGCGGATGCCGGAGCGTCCAAGGATGATGCCGCCCGTGGGGAAATCGGGACCGGGAATGAATTCCATGAGCTGGATCAGGTCGAGCGACGGATCGTCGATCAGCGCGATGCAGCCATCGACCAGTTCACCGAGATTGTGCGGCGGAATGTTCGTCGCCATGCCGACGGCGATGCCGCCCGCGCCGTTGGCGAGCAGGTTCGGAAACCGTGCCGGCAGCACCTTCGGCTCGGAGCCGGAGCTGTCGTAGGTTTCCTGAAAATCGATCGTATCCTTGTCGATGTCTTCAAGAAGCTCATGCGCAAGCTTGGCCAGCCGCGCTTCGGTGTAGCGCATGGCCGCCGGCGGATCGCCGTCGATCGAGCCGAAATTGCCCTGCCCGTCGATGAGCATCGCGCGCAGCGACCAGGGCTGCGCCATGCGCACCATGGCGTCGTAGATCGCGCTGTCGCCGTGCGGGTGATACTTACCCATGACGTCGCCGACGATGCGCGACGACTTCACGTATTTCCTGTTCCAGTGATAACCGCTCTCGTGCATCGCATAGAGGATGCGCCGATGCACCGGCTTCAGGCCGTCGCGCACGTCGGGCAGCGCACGCGACACGATCACGCTCATGGCGTAATCGAGATAGGAGCGCTGCATCTCATCGACGATCGAAACCGGCTCTATGCCAGATGGGCCCTGCGGCCCGCCGGGGGGAACTATCTCAGTCAAAATGGATCACGTTCTCTAAGGTCAGATTCGGCTTGCCGTTTATAGCGAAACGGTGCGGTCAAAGCCAATTTCGAGGGCTCTCGAACGGTGCTTTTCCCGGCCTTTATGTAGGAATTGCGCATTCAATGCGCAATTGCGGGCAGATCGCCGTTCACGTTTGGACGATCGATGAAACGGAGCACGATTTCGGCGGCGTGCTCGCCCGGTGTCCGGGTCACCGACATGGCCTTGCGAACGGTATCGAAGCCTTCCAGCATGGCCTTGCGCTCGATCGTGTGATCCATCAGACGCAAGGTCTCGCGTGCCAGCCGGTTGCCACGGGCCTGATCGTTGAAGAACTCGCGTATGACGGGATAATCGGCGATCAGGTTCGGCAGCGCGGCGCTCCAGCCGGTGATCTTCGAGATCAGCAATTTCGCCAGAGGGTCGAGCTTATAGGCCGAGACGCAAGGAACGCCGGCCAGTGCCAGTTCCAAAAGCACGGTGCCGGAGGCGGCAAGCGCGGCGTCGGATTGCGCGAAAGCGCCCCATTTCGCGCCCTCACCCACGACAACCTCAACCTTGACTGGCCAGGTCGCGACCTGCTCGGCAACAAATGCTTGGTGGCGCGCAATCGTCGGAAGGACGAACCGCACGCCCGGACGCAAAGCCGAGAGCTCGGCTGCGGCCTCGGCGAAGACGGGTAGCAGGCGTGTGAGTTCCGATTTGCGCGAACCGGGAAGCAGCATGCAGAGACCGGTCAGCTGCTGTTTGCGCCGGCGGTCCAGCTGCTCGGCCCGCGCGGACAGCAGTCCCATGTCGAACACCAATCGGTGGCCGACATAGGTGGTTGGTGGGCCACCAAGAGCCGCGACAACTTGGGGCTCGAAAGGAAAAACCGACAGCACGTGGTCGACATAGCCGCGCATCGCAGGCGCGCGCTCCGGCTTCCACGCCCAGACGGTCGGGCACACATAGTCGATGACCGGCAGATCGGGAAGCCGCGCCTTCACGCGACGGGCGACGCGGTGCGTGAAATCCGGGCTATCGATGATGATCAGGACGTCGGGCTTGGCCTCGACGATCGCATCGGCTGCCTGACGGATGCGCCACAAGAGCTTGGGGAGCTTCGCGACGACGGCGCTCACCCCGACGATGGAGAGCTCCGAGTAGTCGAAGAGCGAGACCAGACCCTCGCCCTGCATTTCCTCGCCGCCAATGCCGACGAGGTCGATCGAACGGTCGCCCGCCTGCATCTTCATGGCGGCGATCAAATCCGCCCCCAAGCGATCGCCAGATGGTTCGCCGGCGATAATCGCGACTTTGACGCGGCGCGATGTCATGGCCCGGTCGATCATCAATCCTCCCGCGTCACGCCGGCGATGAATATGCCTGCTTCATTGGCAGCCGAGATTGCGGCTTCGCGTTCCAGCAGCAAGGATCGTCCGGCTTCGACGGCAACGCCGGCAAGGCCAGCCTCGATCAGACCCCTCACCGTGCCGGCACCGATCGTCGGCAGGTCTGCGCGTTCATCTTGACCGGGCTTGCAGAATTTGACCAGTACGCCTTTGCGCGAGGTGGAAAGCCGGCCGCGGCGGCGCAGATCGGCGACACGTGCGAGCATTTCGTCGGTGCCCTCGACGCCCTCTAGCGCAATGACCCGGCCGCCGATTGCAACAGCAGCCTGACCGACATCGAGCAGGCCGAGGGCCAAAGCGGCTTCTCTGCCGGCGACGATGTCACGTTTGCTGGCGGCATCAGGCTCGATCGAGGTCAGAGTACCAAGAGTTGCGACCAGATCGGGTGCCACTTCATGGGCGCCGATGACACGGGCACCAGCACCTTCGATCAAGGCGATGACCATGCGCAGGACCTGGTCGTCTCCGCCGCGCAACAATGTTCGGACGACACCCGGCATGCGTGCGAGCGTCTTCCAGGTCGGACGGATCTCGCGCCATTCTGGGCGCCGCTTGACGCTTCCCGACAGGATCAGGCGGTCGATGCCGTTGACCCTGACGATACGCTCCACGGCGGCAAAATCGCCTGTGCCGATGCGTTCGTGCTGAAAGCTGGTCCAGTCACCATCGGCCTCTGCGCTCAAGGCAATGATGAAGGGATCTTCGCCTGCGGATCGGATGGCACGGGCGACATGGGTCGGCAGATTGCCGGCACCGGCCAGGATCGCGACGCGGCCCCTGCCCGGTTCTCGGCTGAACGCAGCCATGGGAGGCTTACCGATGAGCCCGGGCCGGCGACGACAGCGCGCGTTCGCTCTCGGCCTCGATGAAATCGATGATTTGCCCGACGGTCTCGTTGCTCGAATAGAGCGCACGTGCTTCCGCTGCGTTCTGGCGCACGGAGCCCGGACCCTGGAAGATGTGACGGAAAGCGCGACGCACTTCGTGGATGCTGGCCTTGTCCATACCGGCGCGCTGCATACCGATGATATTGAGGCCGCCGAGCACGCCCGGATTGCCGTTGAGCATGCCGTAGGGGATGACGTCGAAATTGACGGCCGACAGACCGCCGATGAAGGCGCGATGGCCGATACGGGCAAACTGGTGGACGGCAGCGCCGCCGCCGATGATGACCCGGTCGCCGACCGTCACGTGACCGGCCAACATGACGTTGTTGGAGAGAACGACGTTATCGCCGACATGGCAGTCATGGGCGACGTGGCTATAAGCGAGGAACAGGCAGTTCTTGCCGACCGAAGTCAGCCCACCGGCGTTCGGCATGCCCGGATGCATGGTGACGCCTTCGCGCATCGTGCAGCCTTCGCCGATTTCGAGACGCGTCTGCTCGCCCTTATAGGCCAGGTTTTGCGGTTCGAACCCCAGCATGGCGCCGGGAAATACGCGGCAGCCTTTGCCGAGAACAGTGAAGCCGGTAATCGCGACATGACTAAGGATCTGGCAATCATCGCCCAGCACGACATTCGGGCCGATATGGCAGAAAGGGCCAATCGAAACATTCTCGCCAATGACTGCACCTTCCTCGATGACCGAGGAAGGGTGAACCCGCGCTGAGGCAGAGGTCATTCGTTCTCGCTTTCCTGCTGCGCAAGCATGGCACCGATATCGGCTTCGGCCACCTTGATGCCGCCGACGAGCGCTTCGCAGTGGAACTTCCAGACATTGCCGCGCTGTTTGATCTTGGCGACGTGATACTCCACCCGGTCGCCAGGAACAACCGGCTTGCGGAAGCGGGCATTGTCGATGGTCATGAAGTAGACGAGCGTCGAGCTTTTCGCCTGATGGCGTGCGCAAATCGCGCCGGCAGTCTGCGCCATGCCTTCGACGATGAGAACGCCAGGCATGATGGGATTTTCAGGAAAATGCCCGGTGAAATGAGGCTCGTTGGCCGTCACGTTCTTGATGCCGATCGCCCGTTCATCCCGCACGATGCCGATGATCCGGTCGATCAGCAGAAATGGATAGCGATGGGGCAGCAGACGCATGATGGCCCGCACATCCAGCTCATCCATGGTCTCGGTGCCGGTCATGTCATTCATCCGGCTCAACTCCTACGTTCTTCGAGCTTCTGTTAAATGCGCGGGCGCGGATTTCGGCCATGTCGCGCAGAAAGGCACGCATGGGTCGAGCCGGAATGCCGCCCCAGCGGGCCGCGCCGGGCACATCGGCGGCAACGGCGCTCATACCGGCAATCTGCGCGCCTGCGCCGATCTGAAGGTGTCCCGCGATGGTGGTGCCGCCGCCGATCATGACCTGATCGCCGATCGTCACGCTGCCGGCGATCGCAACCTGACCTACGATCACGCAGTGGCGACCAACGCGGACATTGTGACCAACTTGGACGAGATTATCGATCTTCGTGCCCTCGCCGATCACCGTGTCGTCCATGGCGCCGCGGTCGACGGCCGTGTTCGCGCCGATCTCGACGCGATCCTGGATGATGACGCGGCCGAGCTGCGGGATCTTGAGCATGCCGGCAGGCGACGGCGCATAGCCGAAACCGTCCTGCCCGATCCGTGCGCCCGGATGGATGATCACATCATTGCCGATGAGCGAGCATTGCACGGTGCTGTTGGGGCCGATGGAGCAGTTGCGACCGATCTTGCAGCCGGGTCCAATCACGGCAGCAGCGCCGATGATGGTGCCGGCGCCAATCTCAGCCCCATCGCCGACGACGGCGCTGACATCCACGACCACGCCTGGCTCAAGCTGTGCACCCGGATGCACAAAGGCTTTAGGCGAAATGCCGCTTTCGTTCGTCAGCGTCAGCGGACGCATGGATGAGGGGTAAAGCAGCGCTGCAGCGCGCGCAAAGGCTGACTGGGGTGCCGGCGCAAGCAGCGCGGCGACGTTATCCGGAACGGAGGGCGCCATGTCCTTGTGGCAGACGATGGCTCCGGCCTTCAGCCCGACCAGCATCTCGGCATGACGCCGCGACGTGATGAACGTTAGGTCCTGGACGGCCGCGCGAGAAAGAGGTGCGACCGACGTGATCAGACGGTCCGAGAGACGCGGATCGTGCAATTCTGCGCCGATCTCCGCCGCGAGCTGCCCAAGCGGGATGCCGGTGTGCGGCGGGAAGAAAATTGGACGATCCATCGGCAGCTTACAGAATGAATGAGCCGGGCATCATGCCCGGCTTAGGATTGCGTGCTCGCGTCGAGAAGCGGTTAGAACCGCGACGATGCGCCGAAGCGGAATTCCTGAACATCGTCGAACTCTTCCTTGGCGACCGGCACCGCGTAGTCGAGCCGCAGCGGACCGAAGGGAGAAGCCCAGATGAGCGATGCACCAACCGAGGCGCGCCAGGTCTGGTCGAAGCCGACGCCACCGACGGTGACGGACGGATCAAGATCAGTCCCATAGAGCGTTCCGGCATCGGCAAAGGCTGCGACACGAAGACCGAAGTCACGCGGGACGACCGGCATTGGCATGGATGCTTCAGCGGACGCGTTGAAGTAGGTCGTGCCGCCCAGCGCATCACGATCGCCATCGGCCAGAAGCTCAGACCGCGGACCGAAGCCACGCGCATCGAAACCACGAATGGTCTCGCCGCCCTGCAGGAACTGGTCGAACACGCGCGCATTGTCGCCAAGCGAAACCATGTGGCCCGCACCAACTGCGACCGAGCCGATGATGTCCTGAGACTCAGACAGCAGCTGGAAGTAGTTTGCCCGACCCGTGAACTTGATGAACTCCGCATCACCACCGAGGCCAGCGACTTCCATGCCGGCTTCGGCGAAGATGCCGTCACGTGGCAGCTGGCGGTCATCCAGCGTGTTGAAGGTCAGTGTCGGCGAGATCGACGACTTGATCCACGGGCTGCTGGCAATGCCCTGCTGATAGGCCAGCGACAAAGACGAATCCGTTCCCGTGTAACGGGTCTCGGAGAAGTTGTAGGCAAGGCCAGCCGTCAGATTGTTGGTGATGGGTGCTGCGACGCGCAACGTCACACCGGTCTGCTCGTAGCTGTAGTTGTCCGGACGGTCGTCTTCGACGCGGAACACGTCGAAGCCTGCGGCAAGACGATAGCCGAGGAAATAGGGCTCGGTGAAGCTGACGCGGTAGCTGCGCGAATTCTCGCCACCACCGGCGGCAACGCGGATGAACTGGCCACGACCGAGGAAGTTGCGCTCCGTTACAGAGGCTTCGATCGATGCACCGCCATCGCTGCCCGTCGAGTAACCGGCACCGATCGAGAACTCGCCGGTCGGCTGATCCTGAACGTCGACGATGATGATGATGCGGTCGGGCTGCGAACCGGGCGCCGTCGAAATTTCGACCGAGCCGAAATAGCCGAGACGCTGGAGGCGCTCACGTGCACGGCGAACCATGGCCTGGTTGAAGGCATCGCCTTCCGACAGGTCGAATTCGCGGCGGATGACGTAGTCGCGCGTCCGGGTGTTGCCGCGGATCTCGATGCGCTCGACATAAGCGCGCGGACCCTGGTCGATCAGGTAGCTGACCGAGATCGTGCGGTTTGCGAAATCGCGATCGCCGCGCGGCGTGACCTGAGCGAACGGGAAGCCGGAATCGGCAACGCGCTCGGAAATCGCAACGATCGTGTCTTCGACGTCTTCCGCGCTGTAGGTCGCGCCGGAACGGCTTTGAACGAGTGCCTGAAGCTCTTCGGTGTTCACGTCGGCAACGGAGCTTTCGACATTGACTGCGCCGAAGTTGTAACGCTCGCCTTCCTGGACGGTGATCGTGACCGTGTATTCGTTCGTGGCGGGATCGAGCTCAGCGAAGGACGATACGACCTGGAAGTCCGCGTAGCCACGGTTGTAATAAAAGCGGCGCAGCAGTTCCTCGTCCGCGCGCAGCTTGTCTTCGGCGTAGACATCGCGGCGCGTCAAGAACGACAGGAAGTTCGAGCGCTTCGTCGTGATCACTTCGCGCAGGCGGCCATCGTTGAACGCCTGGTTGCCGACGAAATTGACCGTCGAGATTCGCGTACGATCACCTTCGTTGACTTCGAATGCGAGGTTGATGCGGCCATCGGCAAGCGTGACGGTGTTGGTCGTCACCGTGGCATCATTTCGGCCGATCGCAGCGTAAGCATCGCGGATCGCCTGAATGTCGGCCTGAACGAGCGGCTCGCTGTAGGGTCCGAGCGGCTTGGTCTGGACGATGCCCTCAAGCTGGCGGTCGCGGATGCGGCTGTTGCCGTTGAAGACCACCTGATTGAGGATCTGGTTTTCGGAAACCGTAACGACGAGCGCCCCACCCTGCTGGGCAATGCGGATGTCGGAGAACAGGCCGGTGGCGAACAGGCGACGGACGGATTCGTCGATATCGGCGTTCGTGAAGTCCTGACCTGGGCGAATGGTGATGTTGCCGCGAACGGTCTCGGCATCGATGCGGCTGTTGCCCTGCACCTGGATGCTGTTGACGACTGCCGCCTGTGCGGCGGTCGTTGCACTCAGGAAAGCAATACCCGCTCCGCTGGATGCAATTCCCGTGGCTAGGGCGACGGCAGACACCGCACCCATGAACTTCGAACCGGCTCTCATTATGAACTCTAACCTTTTTGCCCGAACCACCACACCAGACGGATGCCCCGATTCCGAATAGTCCGTCGTTTTTTACCCGCTTTTGCCCTACAAGCAAGGCTGGCGGTTAATTTCTGTTTACTTCATTTCAAGGCGTGGCCCAAAGGCCACTCCAGCCTTCAAACGTCGTAAACAATCCCTTTATTTTCGGGTGGATAGCAGCGTTTCAGCGACTAACCCAACAGCATGTTGACATCGTTCCAGGTCGCAAAGACCATCAGTGCCAGCACCATCCCCAAACCGATCCTGAATGCCATCTCCTGCGCATTCTCGCCAAGAGGTCGCCCACGGATCGCCTCAATCGCATAGAAGACCAGATGGCCGCCGTCCAGCATCGGTACCGGCATAAGGTTCAACAGTCCAATGGAAACCGACAGCACCGCGGCGAGCTGGATCACCGCAAGGATGCCAAGCGTCGCCATCTGGCCGGAAACCTGAGCCACCCGGATCGGCCCGCCGAGCTGATCAGCCTTCTCCTGGCCAATGATAATGTTGCGGATGTAGCCGAAAGTGCGGGTGACGATATAGCTCGTCTCGGCAACCGCCTGCCCCGTCGCTTCCAACGGCCCCATCTCGACTGTTCGGAAATTGCCGGTGTCCTGGTTGGTGACGACGCCGATCAGGCCGACTTCCAGGCGATTGCCGAAATTGTCCTCGATCTGCTCGCGGGCTGGAACCAGCGTGAAGTCACGCTCGACGCCATCGCGCTGCATGGTGACAGTGATCGGAACCTCGGGGCGGCTCGATACGTAACGGCGCACATCATCGAAGGTCTCGATCGGGTTGCCGTCGATGGCGACGAAGATGTCGCCAGGAGCGATGCCAGCGGTTTCTGCCGCACTGCCCGGTTGCACTTCGGCGACGACTGGATCGGAGACCGGTCGACCATACAGCGTGAAGACAGTGGCGAAGATCGCGATCGCCAGGATGAAGTTGGCGATCGGTCCTGCTGCGACGGTCAAAGCGCGGCGCCATAGAGCTGCGCCCTGGAAAGAGCTCCGGCGATCGGCCTCGCTCATGGCCGCGTAGCCGTCATTGTCGGGCACGCTCGCGGCGTTTTCATCGCCGAAGAACTTTACATAGCCGCCGAGCGGGATGGCGGAGAGCTTCCAGCGGGTGCCGTGCTTGTCATTGAACCCGAAGATTTCAGGTCCAAAGCCAACCGAAAATGCCATCACGCGAATGCCGCACCACCGTCCGACGAGGTAGTGGCCCATTTCATGGACAAAGACGACGATCGTCAAAACCACGAGGAATGGCAGAATGTAGCCGGTCAGAAAGGCGAAGGTCGATGCCAGCGCATCCATCGGACGTGTCCCTGCTCAAGAGCGGCGCACCTTGAGATGCGCCTGAAATTCATGTGAGTGACGACTGCTGGGTCCTATCCGCCCAACAGCGCCCAGGCAATCGGTGAACCGCTGGACGAGCTGGGAATCCCGCCCGCGATCACCAGCGCTATGAGAAAGGCTGCAAAAGCGGCAAATACGAGACCGTCGACCCTGTCCATGACGCCGCCGTGGCCCGGAATGAGCCTGCCGGAATCCTTGACCGCGTAACGCCGCTTCATCCAGGATTCGAACAGATCGCCCACCTGGCTGGCGACCGACAGGACCGCGCAGAGGATCGGGATCCAGATCCCTCCCCTGTCCAGTGTCAAAAGCGCAACCGCCGTGCCTGCGGCGATCCCGCCGAACATGCCGAAAATCGCGCCGGACCAGGTTTTGCCGGGCGAAATTTTCGGGGCGAGCTTGCGTCCGCCCAAAGCCCGGCCACAGAAATAAGCGAGAATGTCGGTCGCCCAGACGACGGCGAAGACGAACGCCATTCCGATGAGACCCAGTGTTGTGTCATCGCGTAACGCCGCAAGGGCCAAGCCGGAAAAGCCGGCATAGAGAACGCCGAGGCCCATCCACGGGCCACGGCCACTTGTCCGGGCGGCGAGAGCAACCGCGCCCGCACCGATCAGGATTGCGCCGGTGGAATAGGCAAAGGCATTGCCGACAATGAACCACATGATGGCGCCCATGCTCGCCCAGCCGACGAGAAAGGCTGGGCGGGACCGGCGTTCGGCCTGCACCATCGTGGTCCACTCATAGTAGATCAGCGCGGCGAGGATGGCGCAGAAGATGCGGAACGGAAGGCCGCCGAACCAGGCCAGAAGCAGGACTGCGATGCCGAGGATGACTGCGGAAACGACCCGCTGCTTCAATTCCAGCTGCATCACGAACCGAGCGCGACATCGCGTTCGGGAACGGCCCCGAAGCGGCGCTCCCGCGAAGCGTATTCATCCAGCGCGCGGTGAAAGGCCGATTTGTCGAAGTCCGGCCAGAGCACCGGCACGAAGACGAATTCCGTGTAGGCCGCCTGCCACAGAAGAAAATTCGACAAACGCTGCTCGCCGCTCGTGCGGATGATGACGTCCGGATCAGGAATTCCCGCCGTATCCAGAAACGCCGACAGCGTGTGCTCGTTGACGTTGGCCGGCGACAACTCGCCTCGCCCGACCGCTTCGGCCAGACGCTTGGCGGCACGCACGATCTCGTCCCGCCCGCCATAGTTGAACGCGATCACAAGGTGCATCGCGCTGTTGTTGCGGGTGAGCTCTTCCGCTTCGACCAGGAGGCCCAGGATCTCGCGATCCAGCCGCGCCCGACCTCCGATCACACGGATGCGAATGTTCTCCTTGTGGAGTTCCGCCAGGTCGCGCCGGATGAAGAGCTTCAGCAGCCCCATGAGATCGGTGATCTCTTCTTCCGGGCGGTTCCAGTTCTCCGACGAGAATGCAAACAGCGTGAGATAGCGGACACCCGCCTCGCCTGCTGCCTGCACCGTTTCGCGCACGGCTTCGACACCCTTGCGGTGTCCCATGGTCCGTGGAAGGCCGCGCCGCTTGGCCCACCGGCCATTGCCGTCCATGATGATCGCGACGTGATGCGGCGTGGTCAAAGGCAAAACTCCGCTAAGGCTTCGCACCGAGAACGACTTGGTCGGCCGGTCATGCAGGCGCCAATCTAGACCTGCATGATTTCCTTTTCCTTATCGACGAGCAAGCGGTCGATCTCGGCAATGGTCTCATCGGTCATCTTTTGAACCCGATCGGACTGCTGGCGGCTGTCGTCCTGGCTGATGACGCCCGCCTTTTCGTTCTTCTTCAACTCGTCCATGCCGTCGCGACGCACGTGGCGCGCAGCGACTCGCGCGGTCTCTGCATAGTTATGTGCCACTTTGACCAGCTCGCGGCGGCGCTCCTCGTTGAGGTCCGGCAGCGGAATACGCAGCGTCTGGCCGTCGACGATCGGGTTGAGGCCGAGATTGGCTTCACGGATGCCGCGATCGACAGCGCCAACCATCTGCTTGTCCCAAACCTGAACGGACAGCATGCGCGCTTCCGCGACGCCGACATTCGCGACCTGGTTGAGCGGCATGCGCGAGCCATAGGCCTCGACCATCACCGGATCCAGCACGTTTGCCGACGCGCGGCCCGTGCGCAGACCGTTAACGTCGTTCTTGAATGCCGTGACGGCACCTTCCATGCGCCGCTTCAGCTCGGAAAAGTTTGTTCCATCAGCCATGATTCATGCTCCCATGCGTGAGTGAGCGGCGGCGCGACAACGCTCGCCAGCCACCTCATTCTATCTGTCGGTGACAACCGTACCGCGGCCGCCGCCTGTTACGATGGCGGCCAGGCCGCCTTTTTCGTGGATTGAGAATACGATGATCGGGATCGCGTTTTCGCGCGCGAGCGAAACGGCGGCGACATCCATGACCGCCAGGCCCTTGTCGAGCACTTCGGCGTGGGTCAGGCTGTCGAAGCGGGTCGCCGTCGGGTCCTTCTTCGGATCGGCGGAATAGATCCCGTCGACCTGTGTGCCCTTGAGGATCGCTTCGGCGCCCATTTCGGCAGCGCGGAGCGCAGCGGCGGAATCGGTCGTGAAGAACGGGTTGCCCGTCCCACCGGCGAAGATCACGACCCGGCCCTTGTCGAGGTGATGCAGGGCTGCGCGCTGCGAGAAGCTCTGGCAGATCTCCGGCATGGCAATGGCCGAGAGAACCTCGGTGTCGATGCCGAGCTTGCGCAGCGAAGTTGCCAGCGCCAGGGCGTTGATGACCGTTGCGAGCATGCCCATGTGGTCGCCCGTCACGCGATCGCCGCCCTTGGAGGCAACGGCCACGCCGCGGAAGATGTTGCCGCCTCCGACAACCACGCCGACCTCGACGCCCATGGCGCGCACTTCGGCGATGTCACTGGCGATGCGGTCGGCCACTTCGACGTCGATCCCGAAGCCCTGACTGCCCATCAACGCCTCACCCGAGGCCTTCAGCAGGATGCGCTTGTAGCGCGGGGCATCGGTTTTCATGCGTTCACTCGTCTTTTTCTGAAGCTGGACAAGCCGCATACACGAAGGGCACCACGTTGTCACGCAGTGCCCTTGCGGTGTTCACGGCCGTGGACAATCGATCGGGCAATCAGCCCTTGGCGACCGCCGCGACTTCGGCTGCGAAGTCGGTTTCTTCGCGCTCGATGCCCTCACCGAGAGCAAAGCGGACGAAGCCCGTGACCTTGATCGGTGCGCCGACTTCAGCTTCGGCTGCCTTCACGGCGTCGCCGACCGTGTGGTCGGGGTTCATGACGAAGGCCTGCGACAGCAGAGCAACTTCTTCGTAGAACTTGCGCATGCGGCCTTCCACCATCTTCTCGATGATGTTCTCCGGCTTGCCGGACTCGCGCGCCTGCTCGATGAAGATCTGACGCTCGCGCTCGGCGACAGTCGCATCCACGTCCTGCGAGGTCAGAGCGAGCGGGTTGGTCGCTGCCACATGCATGGCAACCTGGCGACCGATGGCGTTGAGCTTGTCCTTGTCACCCGTCGATTCCAGGGCAACGAGCACGCCGAGCTTGCCGAGATCGGTGGCAACGGCGTTGTGCATGTACGTTGCGACGACGCCGTCCGACACGGTCAGAAGAGCGGTGCGGCGCAGCGCCATGTTCTCGCCGATCGTCGCGACTGCATCCTTGATGGTGTCGCCGACGGGCTTGGACGTTGCCGGGTAGGTTGCTGCCGAAACGGCCTCGACGGAACCGTCCGTGGTGAGCGCGACCTTGGCGACACCTGCGACGAGATCCTGGAACTTGTCGTTGCGCGCAACGAAGTCGGTTTCCGAGTTCAGCTCGACGACGACAGCCTTCGTGCCTTCGCTGGCTACGCCGACCAGGCCTTCGGCAGCCGTGCGGCTGGCCTTCTTGTCAGCCTTGGCGATGCCCTTGGCGCGCAGCCAGTCGATCGCTGCTTCCATGTCGCCATTGGTTTCGGCCAGCGCCTTCTTGCAGTCCATCATGCCTGCGCCGGACTTTTCGCGCAGTTCTTTCACCATCTGAGCGGTAATGTTCATTCTAGCCTCTTGTCGTCTGTCATGGTCCGGCCGGCTTGGGCGGGACCTGGTTGGGGCGTGGAGACCGCGCCCTGTCGAATTCTTCGGCACGTTAGAGCGTTTCCAGGTGAAGTGGATACCGGTTCACCGCCTGGAAAACGCGACAAAATAAGCCGACATCGTCTTCATAAGCATGACGGCCGGCGAAGCGATTGTTCGCGGCGCCGGCCGTCTGAATGCAGGACGATCGGAGCTTAGGCGGTGGCGCCTTCGCCCTCGACACTGCCGGCGTCGTCAAGCGCAGGCTCGACAGGCGTCTCGGCGGATGCGCCGACATCGACGCCCGAAGCGCCCTGCTGGCGTGCAATGCCATCGAGAGCGGCACGCGAGATCAGTTCGCAATAGAGCGAGATCGCACGGGCGGCATCGTCATTGCCCGGGATCGGGTAGTCGACGCGGTCGGGATCGCAGTTCGAATCGACGACGGCGACAACCGGGATGCCGAGGCGCTTGGCTTCGTCGATCGCGATCGCTTCCTTGTTGGTGTCGATGATGAAGATCAGGTCCGGTGTGCCGCCCATGTCGCGGATACCGCCAAGCGCACGCTCAAGCTTCTCGCGCTCGCGATCGAGGTTGAGACGCTCTTTCTTGGTCAGACCCTGGGCGTCGCCGGCGAGCAGCTCGTCGAGCTTACGCAGGCGCTGGATCGAGTTGGAGATCGTCTTCCAGTTCGTCAGCATGCCGCCGAGCCAGCGGGCGTTGACGTAATACTGAGCCGAACGCTTTGCGGCATCGGCGATGATCTCGGACGCCTGGCGCTTGGTGCCGACGAAGAGCACGCGGCCGCCACCGGCGACGGTGTCAGACACGACCTTCAGCGCCTGATGCAGGAGCGGAACGGTCTGAGCGAGATCGATGATGTGGACGTTGTTGCGGTCACCGAAGATGAAAGGCTTCATCTTGGGGTTCCAACGGTGGGTCTGGTGACCAAAGTGAACGCCAGCTTCAAGCAATTGGCGCATGGAAAAATCGGGCAGTGACATGCCTTGTGTATCCTTTCCGGTTGAACCTCCGCGCAGCAACAGCCTTTCGGCCACCGGCGGAACGGACCGGATTTCTCCCGGCCAATCCCAAACCGCGCGTGTGGAATGGTCGCTGCCATATAGAACTCGTCGAAGAATGGCAACCCACTGCCCTCCGCAAGCCTGTCATGGGCTCCTCCAGCCACAGCTCGAGCCGTACCTCGGCGCGCCTGATGCCGAATATGCACGGTGTCGGGAAGAGTTTCCGTCATTTGACAACTCGCTTGCACAAGGCCTGCTTTTCGGTCATCAAACATCGTTTCCACAAGATCGCGCCCCATGCCCATTTCAAGTTCGACCCTCGTCCGTACGACGGCAGCTCTTATGCTGGCCGGACTTGCCGCGTTGCTCGTCATCGTCGGCATGAGCCTTTGGCTCGGCAATCGAAGCCAGGACCATTTCAATGAGGTTCTGGCCGCTCGCGATCTGCGTGCAGCGACACTCGATTTCCGCACGACACTGCAGGATGCGGAGACCGGTCAGCGCGGCTATCTGCTGACCCAGGACGACAGCTATCTGGCCCCTTACAACGAAGCTCGGCAAGAGCTGGAATCGCACCGGCAGCGATTGACGACCCTTCTTCAGTCTCGCCCAAACGGCGACGCGATCTCGGCAGCAATCAACGATGCGGCCGCCGTCAAACTGGATGAACTTGAGGAGACGGTCCGCCTCGCCCGCACCGGCGACCGTGAGACAGCCCTGGAACTCGTCCAGTCCGATACCGGCCAGACGGCGATGAGCGAACTGCGGGAGCTGTTCACCGGCATCGTTGAGGACGCAGACCGGCGTCTTGCTGAAAGCGTCGAGCAACAGCGGGGCAGCGCGTCCGCTCTCTATTGGGTCAGCCTGATCGGCGCGCTCGTCATCATAGCCGTCGTCGGCGGTAGCGCATGGGCCGTCATCAGCTACACCCGGGAAATCACGGAGGCGCGAAGGCTTCTGTCGTCGACGAACATCACGCTTGAAGAGCGCGTTTCCGAGCGCACCGCGGAACTTGCGCGGGCGAACGAAGAGGTTCAGCGCTTCGCCTATATCGTGACGCACGACCTCAGAGCCCCGCTCGTCAACATCATGGGGTTCACGAGCGAGCTCGAAGCCAGCATCAAGCCGATCCGGGACTACATGGAGCGCGGCGAGGTTGCCGGTGACGACCAGCTCGCCAACGAAGCGCATCTCGCAGCGACGGAGGATTTGCCGGAAGCCGTCGGGTTCATCCGCTCATCGACGCGGAAGATGGATGGTCTGATCAACGCTATCCTCAAGATTTCCCGCGACGGGCGCCGACCGATCAGGGCAGAATCGATTGCGCTGACGGCCATGCTCCAGGCCAGCGCCGACGCCATCCAGCATCAGGTCGGCGAACTCGACGGCGTCATCGAAGTTGCCGACGATTTGCCGACGATCTTGTCAGACCGCATGTCGCTCGATCAGATATTCGGCAATCTGCTCGACAATGCGGTAAAGTACGCAGACGCGAGCCGGCCGTTGCGCATAAAGATCTCGGGCGAGAAGCTGATCGGAAACCGTATCGCGATCGATGTCGCAGACAATGGCCGGGGGATCGCGGCCGACGATCACGAACGCGTCTTCGAACTGTTCCGGCGGTCCGGAGAGCAAAGCAAACCGGGTGAAGGCATCGGCCTCGCCCATGTGAGGACCCTCGTCCGAAATCTCGGCGGCGACATCACCGTCACGTCCGAGCTCGGCAAGGGATCGACATTCAGGGTCGTTCTGGCCCGCGATATGCGTAGATTTATCGGGAGCATGCAATGAGCAGTGAAGCGAAGCCCGTCACGATCGTGATGATCGAAGACGACGAAGGCCATGCCAGACTCATCGAGAAGAACATCCGGCGCGCCGGCGTCAGCAACGAGATCATTCCATTCACCGACGGCACGAGCGCGCTTGCCCACCTCTTTGGATCCGATGGCTCTGGCGACGTCAGCGCAAGCCGCCATCTCCTCATTCTGCTCGATCTCAATCTGCCGGACATGAGCGGCGTCTCGATCCTCGAGAAGGTCAAGGCAAACCCGAACACCAAGCGCGCACCGGTCGTGGTGTTGACGACGACCGACGACGAGCGCGAGATTCAGCGCTGCTACGATCTCGGTGCCAACGTCTACATTACCAAACCCGTGAACTATGAAGGCTTCGCCAATGCGATCCGCCAGCTTGGGTTGTTCTTCTCGGTGATGCAGATCCCCGAAAGTGCCTGATGATGGCTTCCCGGCCGACGCGCGTTCTCTACATCGATGACGATCCCGGACTGGCGCGTCTGATCCAGAAGAATCTGGAGCGGCGAGGCTATGAGGTGGAGCGTGCCGACAAGGCCAGTGCCGGCCTGGAGCGGATCCGTGCCGGCGGCATCGATGTCATCGGTCTCGACCACTATCTCGATAGTGGAACGGGTCTGGACGTGCTCGCCGAACTCGCCAGCATCGAACACGCGCCGCCGGTCGTCTACGTCACGGGCTCGGCGGAAACTGCTATCGCCGTCGCGGCGCTGAAGGCAGGCGCTTTCGACTACGTCACCAAAAGCGTGTCGGAAGACTTCCCCGAGCTCCTTGCAAGCGCGATCGATCAGGCGGTCGAGCGCGCACGGCTGATGCGCGCCAAGGAGCGCGTCGAAGCTGAACTGCGCGAGGCCAAGGAGCGCGCGGAGCTGCTGCTCAGCGAAGTGAACCACCGCGTGGCGAACAGTCTCGCAATCGTCGGGGCGCTGATCCGCATGCAGGCCAACAGCCTGAGCGAGCCCGCCGCCAAGAATGCGTTGATCGAGACCCAGGCCCGCATCTCCGCCATCGCCGGCGTGCACAAGCGCCTCTACACATCCGACGACGTGCGCTTCGTCGATATCGGCGAGTATCTGACGACACTCGTCAAGGAACTGGACATGTCGCTCGCCTCGAGCGCCCGGCTCAGGATCCGTATGGATGCAGTGCGGGTGCCGACCGACATGGCGATCTCCATCGGCATCATGACTGCAGAGCTCGTGACCAACGCGCTGAAATATGCCTATGCCGAGGGCGTGAAGGGCGAAGTGCGCGTGTTCCTCGACGCCATCCCGGATGGCGCCGTGCTCGTCGTAGAAGACGACGGCGTGGGCTGGGACGGGACCAGCCAGAGCACCAAGGGCACAGGGCTCGGCACGCGCCTGGTCAATTCCATGGCCGCCAATCTCGGTGCGACGCTGACTTACGAGCTGCAGCATCCCGGCACCCGCGCCAAGGTGACTTTGGGGATTTAGCCCCGTCTACCTCAACTTTGCCAGAAACGATCACGCTGATCTCACGCAGAGACCTCATTGGCGTGAGTTGTGCGCGACAAAAACGCGCGCAGTGTTGTTTCGACAGTGATCGGCAACTCGTGTGGATTGGCCCTCACCGCCCGCTGAGGCGGCAACCCCTGGGAGCCACCACCATGAAGACGATCCTGACAACGACTGCCCTCACCCTCATGCTTGCCATGCCGGCCTTCGCACAGAGCGGTTCGGATCTCACCTGCGCCGATTTCCTTGCGCTCGACGAGGCGGGACAGATGGCTGCCGTCGAGGCGCTTCACAGCGACGACATGATGGCCGACGACATGGCTTCTGATGACATGGCCGCTGACGATATGGCTGCCGACGACATGGCCGCAGATGACATGGCTGCTGACGACATGGCTGCCGATGACATGGCTGCCGATGACATGGCGTCCGATGACATGGCGTCCGACGATATGGCCGCTGATGACATGGCTGCAGACGCAACCGTTGCCAGTGTCACGACCGCCTGCGCCGACGCACCCGACAGCATGATTTCGGACACGATGTAAGCATCGCCGCATGCATTGGAGCCGGGTGACCCGCGACAGGCGTCACCCGGCGCAACCCGCCCGGAGCGCCGCCATGTCTGCAAACGAGTTTTCACCGCCGATCGCAGATGGGCCGATCGTCGTTCGCCGTCACCGACTTTCGACGCGGCTGTGGCATTGGACGAATGTGGTCGTCTTTCTTGTCATGCTGATGAGCGGATTGATGATCTTCAACGCTCATCCCCGCCTCTACTGGGGCGATTACGGTGCGAATCCCGACCCCGCATGGCTGCAGATCGGCGCGGAGCAGGAGCGCGGCTATCTGCGCGTCGGCACCCTTCAGGTCGACACGACGGGCGTTCTGGGTCGCTGGCAGAATGCCGAAGGCGCCTGGCAGAACCGGGCCTTCCCGCATTGGGTCACGATCCCGTCCAGCTACAATCTCGCGCTTTCACGGCGCTGGCATCTGACCTTCGGCTGGCTTTTCGCAGGCGGTCTTGCGCTTTACGCGCTGATCAGTCTCGTGAACGGCCATTTGCGGCGCGATCTGCTGCCCAAGCGTGCCGAACTGGCGCCCTCGCATCTTCTTGGTGACATCGCAGCCCATGCACGGCTCAAGTTTCCGACGGGCGAGGCCGCGCGCCACTACAACGTGCTGCAGAAGCTCGCCTATCTGTCTGTACTGGCCGTGCTCTTGCCCGTTCTCGTGCTCACAGGCCTGACGATGTCGCCAACAATGGTTGCCGCGTGGCCCTGGCTGATCGATCTTTTCGGCGGCCGACAATCCGCACGCTCCATCCATTTCATTGCCGCATTCGCCATGGTGGCGTTCATCTTCGTCCATCTCGCCATGGTCGTGCTGGCAGGGCCTATCAACGAGGTCCGCTCCATGATCACCGGTCGCTATCGCCTGCCCCAGGAGAAAACACGATGACCACTCTTCTTTCCAGGCGCCGGCTTATCACGGGTGCTGCGCTCACCGGCTCTGCAATGGCGTTGTCAGGCTGCGATGCACTCGGCCAAAGCCCGGCGTTCCGCCAGTTTCTCTCGGGCGGCGAATGGCTGAGCTACCGCATTCAGAGGTTCATCGTCGGTGACGCCCTGGCGCGTGAGTATCCGCCCGAGGCGCTGTCGCCGACATTCCGCATGAACGGCAATACGCGGCCGGAAAGCGCGGAATGGGAGCGCTACGCAGCTTCGGGTTTTTCAGACTATCGCCTCCGCATCGATGGGCTCGTGGCGCGGCCGCAATCCATTTCGCTCACCGAGCTTCGCGCCCTGCCCGCCCGCACCCAGATCACCCGACATGACTGCGTGGAAGGCTGGAGCGCGATCGGCAAATGGACGGGCGCGCAGCTTGGTCCGTTGCTCGAGCGTGCGGGGCTCGCGCCCAACGCCCGCTACATCGTCTTCCACTGTGCGGATGACTTTCGCGGGACGCCCTATTACGAGAGCATCGACCTCGTCGAAGCCTTTCATCCGCAGACGATCCTTGCCTACGACATGAATGACGGCGACTTACCCATGGGCCACGGTGCGCCGCTGCGTCTGCGGGTGGAACGTCAACTCGGTTACAAGCACGCGAAGTTCGTCATGCGCATCGAAGCCGTGGAGAGCCTCGAACGGATCGGCCAGGGTCGTGGCGGTTTCTGGGAAGATGCCGGCGCTTACGAGTGGTATGCGGGCATCTGACGACTAGGGTTGTTCGGCGCATTCCTTGGCGTCGAACACTTCCAGGCCGGCGAGCGTACCGCGCAGCGCGAAGTCGCCGTAGTCCATTTCCAGGTCGCGGGTCAGTCCGTTCTCGTAAAGCTTGAACGAGATCTGATACTCCGGCACTTCATCACCGCTTTCCGCTTCGTTGAAATAGGCGATCGTTACTGGCCAGGCGGTGTCGTTGGCGAAGGGGCCAGCCTGCTTCGCTTCGGCATCCTGGGCGCTCGGCTCCCGTGGTTCGCCGATGACCGTCGTCGTCAACATGATCTTGTCGCCATCGTCCGACCCATCATAGATGTGCGACTGGTAGAAGCGCTCGCCGGCTTTCGCTTTTGCGATCAGCTCGATCATGTGATCGGTCGGAAACAGCGCACGATCGAGCGCCAGCGATATCTGCTGGGGAGCTTCCATCTCGACATCGATGGCATCATCCGTGCGGCGGGCCGAACCTCGCGTCTCGCTGTCGAGCGTATCGTCCACGAAGGAGCGATTGACGAATTCGAAGGTGCCGGCGCGCAGATCCTCGTAGGTCGTCGTCTGCTGGTCGGTGACCCGGGAAAATTCATCGGTGTCGATTCGCGTCACGAATCGAAAGTTCACGGTGAAGCCATCGCAGGCCGAACCGTTCATTTCGTAGACCATGCGGCCATAGACGCCTGAAATGCCGGATCTCTCTTCCGAGTTGGCCAGTTCCAGATCATAGACGGCGCGATGCGGAACGAGCGCTGCGGCACCTGCCGGCTGCGCAATGCTGAGCGCAGTGGTCGAAAGCAGCCCCGCCAGTGCCGCAGCTGATCCAAATGCCATACGACCGGCAAATCCCAACATTCATTTCTCCTAGCAAAACCTGACACATGTTACAGGATGCCTCGGGGCAAAAGCGAGGCGCTTGACGCCGTGCCCCCATAAGACATCTTAGGCGCAGAAAAACGGGTGTATCTTCATGGCCAACACGATTGCCGAACGACTTACAGAACGCGGGATCGATCTTCCGCAGGCGGCTGCTCCAGCTGCCAATTATGTTGCTTGGGTGATCGCTGGAGACATGCTGTACATTTCCGGCCAGCTGCCCCTGGAGAACGGGCATCTCGCCTATACGGGCCATCTCGGCCACGATCACAAGGTGCTGGCGGGCCAGGCGGCAGCCGAGCTTTGCGCCATCAACGTTCTGGCACAGGCAAATTCGGCGCTTGGTGGTGATCTGGAGCGGATCGTGCAGCTGGTTCGGATCACGGGCTATGTCGCGTCGATGCCGGACTTCGTCGAGCAGCACCTCGTCGTCAACGGCGCGTCCGATCTTTTTGCGGCAATCCTCGGAGACAAGGGCAAGCATGCGCGTGCCGCGGTCGGCACGGCCTCGCTGCCGCTCAATGCGGCCGTCGAGGTTGACGCCATCTTCCAGATCGCCTGATTTCTCTCAACGACGAGCCGCAGAACACCTATGCAGACGCTTGCCTGGCTGACTGAACATCCCATCGCCCATCGCGGCTATCACGACCTCAACCGCACCATCTGGGAAAATACGCTTGCCGCATTCGAGCGGGCGGTGGAGGCCGGCTTCGCCATCGAGTGCGACCTCCATCTTGCAGCAGACGGCGTTCCGGTCGTTTTTCATGACGATACGCTGGAGCGGCTTTGCAGCCTGCCCGGGCGGACCCGCGACAGGCTTTCGACGGAGCTGGCGCTCTTGACCGTGGGTGGCACCAGGGAGCGGATCCCGACGTTCAAGCAGCTGCTTGCGCTGGTCGCCGGGCGTGTTCCGCTCGTCGTGGAGCTGAAAGGCTGCGAAGGTGACGACGACGATTTCGCCGGCGCGGTTCTCGAAGACCTCGAAGGCTACGAAGGACCAATTGCCCTGATGTCGTTCGACCACTGGCTCCTCCGCGATCTGAAGGCACTCGAATGCCCCTACCCGCTCGGCCTGACGGCTGAAGGTCAGCGAACCGAAGACCTGCAGCGGCACGAAGATGCGATGCGGCTCGGGCTCGATTTCGTATCCTATTGCGCGTTCCATCTGCCGAACCCGTTCATCGATGGCGTGCGGGAAAGCGGTAAGCCGGTCATCACGTGGACGGTCCGCGACGAGGAGGCGCTTCATCACAGCATGCGCCATGCGGATCAGATCACCTTCGAGGGCTTCGATCCGCGCAGCGTGGCTTCATCCGCAAGCTAGGCGGGCCTTAAAATCGCCAGGCGGCGCACTACCTTTCTCGCACATGCGAATATGGGGAACGCGATGACTGCCGGAGAAGCTGCTGAAGATCGCGGCCAGATCGAGTTCACGATTGAAGTCGCGTCGTCGATGGCTGATGTTGAGCGATCCGACTGGGACAAGCTGGCTGGAACGACGCGGGCGAGCGCAACAGCGGACATCCCCTACAATCCGTTTCTATCTTACGACTTTCTGTCCGCGCTCGAACAATCCGGCTCGGTCGCCGCCAAGACAGGTTGGCTGCCGCGCCATCTGTTGCTGAAGGAGCCGGACGGCACACTTTGCGGCGCCGTGCCGGCTTACCTCAAGAGCCACAGCCAGGGCGAATATGTCTTCGATCACGGCTGGGCGGATGCATTCGAGCGAGCCGGCGGCGAATATTATCCCAAGCTGCAGGCATCGATCCCCTTCACGCCGGCGACAGGTCCTCGTCTTCTGGCGCCTGCTGATACACGTCGGCCCGTCGTGCAGACTGCGCTGGCGCAAGGCCTCATTGCGCTAACGGACCGGCTCGGCATCTCGTCGGCGCACATCACCTTCATCCCAGAGGGCGAGATGCCCACCTTCGAAGAGACCGGCTTTCTTCATCGGACCGACCAGCAGTTTCATTTCCACAACGAATCCTATGCCAGCTACGACGATTTCCTCGCCACGCTGGCGTCACGCAAACGCAAAGCGCTCAAACGCGAACGGCAGCAGGCGGTGGAAAACGGTATTTCCATCGAGCGCCTGACGGGCGCATCGATCACCGAAGAGCACTGGGACGCGTTCTACGCATTCTATATCGATACCGGCGCGCGCAAATGGGGCCGGCCCTATCTCAACCGTGCCTTCTTCAGTCTGATCGGCCAGACGATGGCAGACGACATCCTGCTAGTCATGGCCAAGCGGGAAGGACGCTACATCGCCGGTGCGATCAACTTCATCGGCGGCGACTGCGTCTTCGGCAGGCACTGGGGTTGCATCGAAGATCATGCCTTTCTGCATTTCGAGGTTTGCTACCATCAGGCCATCGATTTCGCGATCGAGCGTGGCCTGCCCCGCGTCGAGGCCGGCGCTCAAGGCGAACACAAGCTCGCGCGCGGCTATCTGCCGGTCACGACCCACTCCGCCCATTACATTGCTCATCCGGGGCTGAAGCGCGCGGTTGCTGACTATCTCGAGCGGGAACGCCGCGAAGTCGACCAGATCGGCGCAATCCTCACCGAACACGGGCCGTTCAAGAAGGCATGACGCTCGCTTTCGCCCGCCCGACGGGCTAGATGGGAGACCCGTCGCCCCACGCGCCCGAAAGCAGCCCCATGGTTTACGTCTACCTCGTCGTCGCCGTCATCTTCGAGGTGATCGCCACGTCTGCGCTCAAACTGTCGGAAGGCTTCACCCGGCTGTGGCCTTCGCTCGTGACCATCGGCGGTTACAGCATCGCGTTCTTCTTCCTGTCGCTGACGCTGAAGACGATGCCCGTCGGGATCGTCTATGCGCTCTGGTCAGGCACAGGCATCGTGCTCATCGCAGCGATCGGCTATTTCGCGTTCGGGCAGCGGCTCGATCTTCCGGCCGTCATCGGCCTCGCGCTGATCATCGCCGGCGTTCTGATCGTCAATCTCTTTTCGCGGACGGTCGGGCACTGAGGTCAAGATTGGCATTTCCGGGCGCTGCAAAGGCTAAGACTTGACGGGCCGGTCGACAATTCCGCACATGGACGCAACTTATGGAGACCTGACAATGACCACGCCTGCGGCTTATGACGACGCCAACATTTTCGCCAAGATCCTGCGCGGCGAACTGCCGGCCCATCGCGTCTACGAGGACGAGCACACGCTCGCCTTCATGGACATCATGCCGCGCGGTGACGGCCACTGCCTCGTCCTGCCCAAGGCTCCGTCACGCAACATACTGGATGTCGAGCCCGACGATCTCGCGCATGTGATGGTCACCGTTCAGAAGCTGGCCCGCGCCGTGAAGGCGGCCTTCAATGCGGATGGCGTGACCATTCAGCAGTTCAACGAGAGCGCGGGCGGCCAGGTGGTTTTCCATCTGCATGTTCACGTGATCCCACGCTTCGACGGCCTTGCACTGAAGCCGCACACGGGCACCATGGAAGATCCGGACGTCCTGAAAGCCAATGCGGAGAAAATCCGCGCAGCGCTCTGATCTCTCGAAAGATCAGCCCGTCTGCTTGCGCCGGCCGTAGATCTCGTCGGCCCGGCGCTCGAATGCTTCTGCAAATGTGCGGAAGGCGCGATCGAACATCGTTCCCATCAGCATGCCCAGCATGCGGTTGCGGAACTGGTAGTCGATGAAGAAGTGCACGGCGCAGCTGTCCTTGCCCTTGTCCTCAAACGTCCAGCGGTTGTCGAGATATCGGAACGGGCCGTCGATATACTTTACATCGATGCGATTTTCGGCCGGGCGCAAGACGACCTGGCTCGCAAACGTCTCGCGTATGGCCTTGTAGCCAACCGCCATGTCGGCAACGAGAAGCTCTTTCCCGTCCTCGCCCTCCTTGCGCGAGCGCACCGTGAGGCTTTCGCAAAGCGGCAGGAATTCGGGATAGCGCTCCACATCGGCAACGAGTGCAAACATGTCGCTTGCGGAGTGGTTCACGTGGCGGGTTGTTTCGAACTGAGGCATGAATCACGGCGGTTGGCGGCAGTGCCGCTTCAGGAAAGACGATTTTCCCATAGATAAGAGCTGATCGCGCCATGTCGACCTGGAAAGGCCGACATGGCGCGACAACGCGTTCAGGAGGCCAGCGCGAGCTTCTTTTCGCGCGCTGCGCGGAGCCGGTCAAAATCGTCGCCCGCATGATGCGAGGAACGGGTCAGCGGGCTGGCCGACACCATCAGGAAGCCCTTTGAATAGGCGACGGTCTCATAGGACTTGAACTCGTCCGGCGTCACGAAGCTAACGACGCGGTGATGCTTCCGGCTCGGCTGCAGATACTGGCCAATGGTGATGAAATCGACATCGGCGGTGCGCAGATCGTCCATCAGCTGCAGCACTTCGTTCCGTTCTTCGCCGAGACCCACCATGATGCCGGACTTGGTGAAGATCGTTGGATCGAGTTCCTTGACCCGTTGCAGCAGGCGGATGGAATGGAAATAGCGGGCACCGGGTCTAACCGTCAGATAGTTCGATGCAACGGTCTCCAGATTGTGGTTGAAGACATCCGGCCTCGCCGCGACCACGGCTTCAAGGGCACCCGGCTTGCGCAGGAAATCCGGGGTTAGAATCTCGATCGTCGTCCCGGGCGCGTGGCGCCGGATCGCATGAATCACCTCGACGAAATGCTGGGCGCCGCCATCGGCAAGATCGTCGCGGTCGACCGACGTGATCACCACGTGGTTCAGGCCCATCTTCGCAACAGCGAGACCGACATTTTCCGGCTCATGGGGATCGAGCGCATTGGGCATCCCGGTCGCGACGTTGCAGAACGCGCAGGCACGGGTGCAGATCTCGCCCATGATCATGAAAGTGGCGTGCTTCTTTTCCCAGCACTCGCCGATATTGGGGCAGCTGGCCTCTTCGCAAACCGTGACGAGGTTGTGCGACTTCACCAGTTCGCGCGTGTCGCGATAGCCTTGGGATGTGGGCGCCTTGACGCGGATCCATTCCGGCTTGCGGGCGATTTCCGTATCCGGCCGATGCGCCTTTTCCGGGTGTCGCAAACGCTGCTTTGCTTCGGCGATGGTGTCCAGCACTGTAACCATGAATGCTCCAGAACGCGGTTTGGCGCGCGATGAATTAGATGGAGCGGTTATAGTCGGTAGACGAGAAAAAAGTAAGGCCGCCATCTGCATGGCGGCCTTGTCTCAAAGCATTGCTTGGATCGATTATCGCCTGATGGCGCGACCGAGAGCGATCAGGATGCAAGCGCCGATGAAGCCAACGATCAAGTAGATCAGAACGCCGGTGCCGGTGTAGATGCCGAGTACGCTCAGCAGGAAGTTCAGCAGCGCGGCACCGATGATGCCGAGAATGATATTCATGAAGACGCCGTGATTGCTCTTCATGAACTTTTCCGCGAGCCAACCCGCGATGCCGCCGACGATAATTGCGCCCAGCAGTCCCATGCCGTTCAGATCCATGACCCCATCTCCTTTTCCATCAATTAGAAGTCGGGCTTAAAACGTTACAAAGGCCCTCGCGGTTCCCGGTGTCTTCGAATTTGCTGATGGACCGGCAGACGTGGATCAGGCGTTTAAAACACGGCCATAGGCGTCGAGCACGCTTTCCTTCATCATTTCCGACAGCGTCGGATGCGGGAAGATCGTGTGCATGAGATCCTCTTCGGTGGTCTCAAGGTTCATGGCGACCACAAAACCCTGGATGAGCTCCGTCACTTCTGCACCGACCATATGGGCACCGAGAAGTTCGCCGGTCTTCTTGTCGAAGATCGTCTTGATCAGCCCGTTGTCTTCACCGAGCGCGATCGCCTTGCCGTTTGCGGCAAATTGGAAGCGTCCGACACGGACATCGCGACCGGCTTCCTTTGCCTTGGCTTCCGTCAGGCCGACCGACGCAACCTGCGGGTGGCAATAGGTGCAGCCCGGGATCTTGTTCTTGTCCATGGCATGCACGCCTGGGACGCCCGCGATCTTCTCGATGCAGATCACGCCTTCATGCTCGGCCTTGTGGGCGAGCATCGGCGGCCCTGCAACGTCTCCGATCGCATATAGCCCGGCGACATTGGTCTTGCCGTAGCCGTCGGTGACCACGCAGCCGCGGTCGGTCTTCACGCCAAGCTTTTCGAGCCCGAGATTTTCGATGTTGCCCTGAACACCAACGGCCGAGATCAGACGGTCGGCGGTGATCGTCTGGGTTTTGCCATCCTTGGTCTCGATATGGGCCGTGACCGAGTTGGCTGCCTTGTCAACCTTGCTGACCTTCGCCTCTGTGATGATCTTCATGCCGCGCTTTTCGAGCGCCTTGCGGGCGATGGCCGAAATCTCCGCATCCTCGACCGGCATGATATTCGGCATCAATTCGACGACAGTGACGTCGACGCCCATCGACCGGTAGAATGATGCGAATTCGATGCCGATGGCGCCAGAGCCCATGACCAACAACGATTTCGGCATCTCCTGCGGCACCATGGCTTCGAAATAGGTCCAGATCAGCTTGCCGTCAGGCTCGATGCCGGGCAGCGTGCGGGGCCGTGCGCCGGTCGCCAGGATGATGTGCTTGGCGGTGTAGGTCCCCTCATCCTTCGTGCCCTTGGGCACCGGCGGCTGAGGCTCGACTGGCTTCTTCTTCATCGCCGAGACCTTGATCTCGCCGGGCTTTGTCAGTTCGGCTTCGCCCCAGATGACGTCGATCTTGTTCTTCTTCATCAGGAAGCCGACGCCGCCATTGAGACGCAGCGAGACGCCACGGGAGCGCTTGACCACATCCTCCACCTTGGCGGTCATCTTGCCTTCCAGCGTCAGGCCGTAATCCTTGGCATGGTTGGCGTGATCGAGGATTTCGGCCGAGCGCAGAAGCGCCTTGGTCGGGATGCAGCCCCAGTTCAGGCAGATGCCGCCCAGATGCTCGCGCTCGACGATCGCCGTCTTGAAGCCCAGCTGGGCAGCGCGGATCGCGGTGACGTAGCCGCCGGGGCCCGAACCGATGATGATGACGTCGTAGCTTTCGGCCATGTCCCTATCCTTTTCACTTCACCTGGAAACGCTCTAGATCCCGAGCATGACCCGAACGATCGGCGCTATGCCCTTGCCTATGGCGCGTGTGTTGTCTGCATCGAGATGCACGCCGTCGATCGGGGTCGTCACGGCGACCGACGATGCATCGAAAAAGCCGCAGCCCATTTCGTCTGCGAGATCGGCGTAGAAAGACCCAAGCATCTCGGACTGTTCAATCGCGCCGCTGTACATCGCCGAGAAGATCGGATCGGCGGTCTCGCAAATGATCGGCGGCGCGACGATCAGGACTTCCGGCGCATCGTAGAGTGGGCGCCAGGTGTGATGCTTCACCTGCTCCACCAGGCGCTCCATGCCGAGCATCGCATCGATGGCGCGGCCGGCGACCTTCGCTTTCAGATCGTTGGTGCCGAGCATGATGATGACGAGATCGATCGGTTCATGGCTCGAAAGAAGCGTCGGCAGGATCTTGGTCCCGGCCCGTTCGGCAAGAGCCGTCGGATCGTCATAGGCCGTCGTGCGGCCGCCAAGACCTTCGGCGATGACGTCGACCTCACCACCGAGATGCGCCTTCAACGAGGACGGCCAGCGATCGGCATAGCTGTGCCGACCGCCCGTGGCGGCATCGGTGCCCCAGGTGAGGGAATCGCCGAAGCAGAGGATGGTTTTCATTGAGGCTGAGCCCAGAATTTCAAGCCTTCTGGAGACGTGATATACATTGCGTTGTCGCCAGCACAAAGGACGATGCTTGAACTTATAAAATACATCGTGCAGCTTTCCGTCGAGCCACCATTAACTGTCATAAACGAATTATCTGACGTCCGTGAATTCACCGCGCCACTGGCGCGGCCAGCAAAAAACACGACAGAGACGGCAGCCAGCAAACTAACTACAATTCCAAAATAAATATTATGCTCGGCTGTCCTTTTTAAAAGAACTAACGCAATGAACGTCACTAGACCAACGTATACTATTATCAGCTGTGATGGGAACGTGTATACCAATATCATCAAAGGCAAAACTGGCAATAGAATTCCAAAATATCCTACCTTATTAATGGCATGGGATATAATTCTTTCCAAGATGCTCAACGATCCGTTTATTGGATCTGAGCGAAAGTCGCGAATTACATGCTCCGGTGTCCTATCCAACACTCGGTCGGCATACGCGGAAACGACACCACATACTATGCCAAACAAAAATCCTCCAAAAAAAATGGAGCTTATAATTAGATCCTTCGCACCTAGCAGTAGAATGTACCGATAATCTGTAGCCGAAAAATAACCTGCATAATAAATAGTTGATACGAGAAGCCCTGAGGTAGATGCGAGCCCCAAGTACTTCGCTGGATCTGCGCTCAGTCTGTCCCAGACTTCTCGTATCATTGATACCCCTAGACCAGCATTCCCATCGGGTTTTCGATGTAGCGCTTGAAGGCGCCGATCAGTTCGGCTCCGAGCGCGCCGTCGACGCAGCGATGGTCGGTCGAGAGCGTGACGGTCATGACCTCCGCAATCGCCAGCTCGCCATTCTTCACGACCGGCCGCTTCTCACCAGCGCCAACCGCAAGGATGGTGGCGTGCGGCGGGTTGATGACGGCGGAGAAGTTCTTGACGCCCATCATGCCCATGTTGGAGACCGCGGACGTTCCGCCCTGATACTCCTCGGGCTTCAGCTTGCGGTCGCGGGCGCGCTTGCCGAGATCCTTCATCTCGTTCGAAATCGCAGACAGCGACTTCTCCTCGGCCTTGCGGATGATCGGCGTGATCAAGCCGCCCGGGATCGACACGGCAACGCCGACATCGGCGTGCTTGTGCTTGACCATCGCGCTTTCGGTCCAGGACACATTCGCGTCCGGCACGTCCCTCAGGGCCAAGGCGAGTGCCTTAATCACCAGATCGTTGACCGAAAGCTTGTAGGCGGGCTTGTCGTCGCGCACGGGAGCGGCGTCGTTCAACTGCTTGCGCAGCGCCAGAAGCGCGTCAAGCTCGCAATCGACCGATACATAGAAGTGCGGAACGGTCTGCTTGGACTCGACCAGCCGCTTGGCGATGGTCTTGCGCATGCCGTCATGCGGGACGAGCTCGTAGGAGCCTTCGGCGAAGTTCTTGAGAACCTGTTCGTCGCTGGCGCCTTTCGCCATCGGAGCCGGTGCTGCGGCCGATATAGACGGGGCCTGCGTCGCGCTTGCCGCTGCCTTCGGCGCGCCACCTTTGGCGGCTGCCTCGATATCGGCCTTCACGATGCGGCCTTTCGGACCGGAGCCCGAGACAGCGGTGAGGTCGAGGCCGCTTTCCTTGGCGAGGCGACGGGCGAGCGGCGAGGCGAAAATGCGTTCGCCGTCTTTCTTCGGTGCCGGAGTAGCCGCGACGGGCGCCTGGTCGGCCACCGGCTTTGCCGCTTCTGCTGGCTTCTCCGCCTTTTCCTCGGATTTCGGTTGTTCCGGCTTTTGCTCGGGCTGTGCCGATTTCGCCTCGGTTTTCACCTCAGAACCGTCGCCCTTGGCGGCCGCAGCGGCGTCTTCGCCCTCTTCGGCCAGAATGGCGATGACGGCGTTGACCTTCACGCCTTCGGTGCCGGCCGGCACAACGAGCTTTGCGACCGTGCCTTCGTCGACGGCTTCGACTTCCATCGTCGCCTTGTCGGTCTCGATCTCAGCGATGACGTCACCGGAGGAGACCTTGTCTCCCTCCTTGACCAGCCATTTTGCGAGATTGCCCTCTTCCATCGTGGGAGAGAGCGCGGGCATCGTGATGTTGATCGGCATCTCTTGCCCTCCCTCAGGCTTTGTAAGTCACGGCTTTCACAGCATCGACGACTTCCTGGACGTTCGGCAGAGCGAGCTTTTCCAGGTTGGCGGCGTAAGGCATCGGCACGTCCTTGCCTGCTATCGTGATGATCGGCGCGTCCAGATAATCGAACGCCTGCTGCATCACGCGCGTGGCGATCTCGGTGCCGACGGACGATTGCGGGAAACCTTCTTCCACGGTGACCAAACGACCCGTCTTCTTCACCGATTCGATGACGGTCGGCAGATCCATCGGGCGGATGGTGCGCAGGTCGATCAACTCGACATCGATGCCCAGTCCGGCCAGTTCGTCCATGGCCTTGACCGCATAGGTCATGCCGATGCCGAAAGAGACGATCGTGACGTCCGTACCCTTTTTGTGGATGCGGGCCTTGCCGATCGGCAGGACGAAATCGTCCATCTTCGGGACGTCGAAGCTCTGGCCGTAGAGGATTTCGTTTTCGAGGAAGATGATCGGGTTGGGATCGCGAATAGCAGCCTTGAGCAGGCCCTTGGCGTCGGCTGCCGTATAAGGCATGACAACCTTGAGGCCCGGGATGTGGCCGTACCATGCGGCATAGCACTGCGAGTGCTGTGCACCGACGCGAGCTGCGGCGCCATTCGGTCCACGGAAGACGATCGGCGCACCCATCTGGCCACCGGCCATGTAAAGGGTCTTGGCAGCCGAATTGACGATGTGGTCGATCGCCTGCATGGCGAAGTTGAACGTCATGAATTCGACGATCGGCTTCAGTCCAGACATGGCGGCACCGACGCCTACGCCGGCAAAGCCGTGCTCGGTGATCGGCGTATCGACCACGCGCTTGGCGCCAAACTCGTCCAGCAGCCCCTGTGTGATCTTGTAGGCGCCCTGATATTCGGCGACTTCTTCACCCATGATGAAGACGTCCTTGTCGCGGCGCATCTCCTCGGCCATGGCGTCGCGGAGCGCTTCTCGCACCGTCGTCGATACCATTTCGGTGCCTTCCGGAATATCCGGATCGGACTGCGCTTCGACCTTGGGCTGCGCCGGGACCTTGCCGCTTTCCTTGGCGCCTTCGGCCTCGCCTTTCGACTCCGTCTTGGGAGCTTCCGCTTCGGCAGGCGCTTCGGCTTCTGCCTTCTTGTCACCACCGGACGCAGCGGCCGATGCGTCTTCGCCCTCTTCGGCAAGGATCGCGATGACGGCATTCACCTTGACGTTCTCGGTGCCCTCCGGAACCACGATCTTGGCGATCGTACCTTCATCGACGGCTTCGACTTCCATCGTCGCCTTATCGGTCTCGATCTCGGCGATGACGTCACCGGCGGTGACCGTATCGCCTTCCTTTTTCAACCATTTCGACAGCGTGCCCTCTTCCATCGTCGGGGACAGCGCCGGCATCAGAATTTCAACAGACATGGGCGGCTCCCAACCTTAGATGAGGATGTCGGTGTAAAGCTCGGACGGATCCGGCTCTGGATTTGACTGCGCGAAATCGGCGCTATCGGCCACGATGTCGCGGATCTTCTTATCCATCGCCTTCAGTTCGTCTTCGCTCGCCCATGCATTGTCGAGGATCCGCTTGCGCACCTGCTCGATCGGGTCCTGCTCGGAGCGCATTTTCTGCACTTCGTCCTTGGTGCGGTATTTCGCAGGGTCCGACATGGAGTGGCCGCGGTACCGGTAGGTCAGCATTTCCAGAATGATCGGGCCCTTGCCCGAACGGCAGTGCTCGGCGGCGAGGTCGCCGGCGGCCTTGACCGCGCGCACGTCCATGCCGTCCACCTGAATGCCTGGGATGTTGAACGATGCGCCGCGCTGCGAGAAATCGGTCTGGGCCGAAGCACGCGACACCGATGTGCCCATGGCGTAGCGGTTGTTTTCGACGATGTAGACGACGGGCAGTTTCCAGAGCGCCGCCATGTTGAAGCTCTCGTAGACTTGGCCCTGGTTGGCCGCGCCATCACCGAAATAGGTTAGCGAGATGTTGTCGTTGCCGCGGTAGCTGTTGGCAAAGGCAAGCCCGGTGCCGAGCGAGACCTGGCCACCGACGATGCCGTGACCGCCGTAGAAGCCCTTCTCCTTGGAGAACATGTGCATGGAGCCGCCCTTGCCGCGGGAATAGCCATCCCTGCGGCCGGTCAGTTCGGCCATGACGCCGCGCGGGCTCATGCCGGTGGCGAGCATGTGGCCATGGTCACGGTAGCCCGTGATGACCTGATCGCCCTCTTTCAGCGCCATCTGCATGCCGATGACGACAGCTTCCTGACCGATGTAGAGGTGGCAGAAACCGCCGATGAAGCCCATGCCGTAGAGCTGGCCGGCCTTCTCTTCGAAACGCCGGATCAGCAGCATGTCGTTGTAGGCCTGCAGTTCACGCTCCTTGGTGAACTCCTCCGGCGCCGGAGGCGCGATGATCTGTCCGACAGGTGACGACTTCTTCGTCTGCTGGCGAACGGATGCGGATGTGCGGGCAGATGACGTACGGCGTGCAGCCGTTGACGCGGGCTTGCGCGTGGCCATGCATTTCCTCCCTGAGACGCATTTCGTTACACCGAACCTATGCCAAAGCGAAACGACCAGCAACAGCGCAAATGCATAGCTTCAATGCAGCGGAAGTGACTGAAAAGACGAAGATTTTTGTACGTTAACCTGTTTCGTGTTAATTGCTGCATTGCGGTCATTGCGGCGCACAAGGGAATGATGCGACGCACTATGCGGGGAGCATTCCAGGCCGTTACCCGGGCTTGCCGGTGGCCGAAAATGGTACAGACGAAAAGCACTCGTTAGCCGTCTCGCGAGGGCGTTGGGGAAGCCGGCTTTATAAGCGCTGGAGTTCTGCCATTTTAGCGAGTTCGGGGGCATAACCTCATGCCTTTGGAGATCGACATGACGTCGGACAGCTTCGATAAGATGGTGCGCTTTCTGGTTGATGATCAGGCAGTGAGCAACGACGATATTCGAGCCGCGATCGATGAGCTCGACGAGGACCTTCTCACCGCACGCTATCGCAGTGCGCCGGTGCCGTTCGAGCGGTTTCGCTTGAGGAAGGTTCTACGCGCCGTGGCGCTCGAACGCGGGGTCGGCTGTCAGTCCTCAAACAGCGGCTGACCAGGTCCATTGCAGGCCTTCATTTCCAGGATTGTGCCGGAGACAGGCAGAAGCGTGCCCATCGCGCGGCAACGGTGCATGGCGCATATCTGCCAGTCGCTGCCTTGCCCTGCATCCGAGAAGATCACGGACGGCCGGGGTGAAAGGTCGGGCTCGTAGACCCATGCCCTATCGATCAACTGCGCACCGGCTGGAATTTCCATTCCGGCACCAGTGCCCTGAACATGCGCGCGCTCGATGACCAACAGACCATCGGCGATGCGCCACTCCTCGCGCCATTCGGTCTTTTCCACCGAGTGCGTCCAGACGAGGGAAAACGCTTCAAGCGCGAGCGCGACGGTTTTGCCCGCCGCGCTCAGGCAGAGGCTCATTCGCCGGCGACCGTGGCCTGCTCGCGGCTCCTGCGGCCGCGCCACCATTGCAGAGCCAGGAACAGGGCAGCAAGCGCGAAGCCCACTTCATCGGTGATCGGCATAGCCAGAACGAGTGAGAAGGCAGCGGCTGTCGCCAGCAGCCGTTCCCACCAGGCAAGCGGTGCAAACATGAAGCCGATCGCGGCAGCCCCCCAGAGCGAAATCGAGATCACGGTCTTGAAGACGATGTAGGCGACGGCCGGCCAGAAGCCGATCGCATCGGCGAGCGGGCCGCCGTCCTGCATCATGAGCGCTGGGGTATAGACCGCCATGAAGGGGATGACGAAGCCCGCGAGCGCGATCTTTACCGCCTGCATGCCGATCTTCATGCCTGACTCCTTTGCGATCGGAGCTGCGGCGAAGGCGGCGAGTGCGACCGGCGGCGTCAGATCGGCAAGGATGCCGAAATAGAACACGAACATGTGGCTGACGAGCAGCGGTACGCCGAGCTCTAGCAGCGCCGGGCCGGCGATCGACGACGTGATGATGTAGTTCGGGATCGTCGGGATGCCCATGCCGAGGATGAGACAGGTGATCATCGTCAAAACGAGCGACAGAAAGAGGTTCGTTTCACCGATGCGGACGATGAAGGAAGCGAATGTCGAGGCCGAACCGGTCAGGGTGAGGATGCCGATGATGACGCCGACCATGGCGCAGGCGATCGCGACCGGAAGGGCATTCTTGGCACCGTCCGCCAGGGCGTCGCGGCAATCGGCGAGCGTCTGCCGACCGCCCTTGACGAAGGCATTGACGGCGATAAGCACCGCGATCGTGGTGATGATGACGTTGACGCCATACTGAAAGAACGCGGCGCAGAGCAGTCCGAGCAGGATCCAGAACAGAAAGCGGATCGCCTGGCCGGGCAGCCCGCGCGCGATGGCGCCGCCGAGGATGAGGACAGCCGTAAGGGCAAGACCCATCGTGCCGGCAAAGAGCGGCGTGTAGCCCGTGAACAGCAGATAGACGAGCGCCGCCAGAGGAATGATCAGGTACCAACCTGCCCGCAGCGCACCGATAGCGCTCGGCAGCTGGTCGCGGCGCATGCCGACCAGACCGCGTTTGCCGGCTTCCAGATGCACCATCCAGAAGGCCGAGAAGAAATAGAGGACCGCCGGGATGATCGCGGCGATCACCACTTCGCGGTAGGGAATGTTCAGCGTTTCGGCCATGATGAAGGCGACCGCACCCATGACCGGGGGCATGATCTGCCCGCCCATGGACGACACGGCCTCGACGCCGCCGGCGAAGGCCGGCTTGTAGCCAAAGCGTTTCATCAACGGGATGGTGAACTGGCCGGTGGTGACGACGTTCGCGACACCGGAACCCGAAATCGTGCCCATGAAGCCCGACGAGACGACGGCCACTTTCGCCGGTCCGCCGCGCGTGTGGCCAACCATGCCGAGCGAAACATCGGTGAAAAGTTTGATCATCCCTGCCCGCTCGAGGAATGAGCCGAAGAGGATGAACAGGAAGATGTAGGTTGCCGAGACGTAGACCGGCGTGCCGTAGATGCCTTCGGTGCCGAAGCCGAGATGGCCGATGATTTGGTCGAAGCCGTAGCCGCGATGGGCCAGCACCCCGGGGAAATATTCGCCGAACATGCCGTAAATCAGAAAGATGCCGGCAATGATCGGCAACGCGATCCCCATCAGGCGGCGCGTCGCTTCGAAGACGAGCGCAATCATGACCGAGCCGACCACGAGGTCCTGCGTGATGAGCCAGCCGCCCTCGCGCAGAATGAGATCCTCGTAGAAGACGTAGTGATAGACGCCGGTCAGAAAGCCCACGATGCCGGCACTCCACAGCGCGATGCGCAGCGGTAGTGGGCCACCCTTGAGGCTGGCAATGAGGGAGAAGCCGAGAAGCAGCACGAAGCCGACATGCAGCGCGCGAACCGTCTGGCTGGGCAGCGAATGGTAAGCGGCAAACCACAGTTGGAAGACCGAGAATGCAATGGCGATCAGGAAGACAATGCGCCCCTCCAGCCCCTGTCCGAACCCTCCAGGCAGGCCGTGTTCGGCCTCCGATGCTTCAGCCGGTGCCTGCAGTTCGGCCTGCAAAGGCAAATCGCGATCGGTGGATGTCATGGTCTTTCACTCGCTGAGCAACTTGCAGGCGGCAAATGTGGCGCCGCGCGCCGTTTGATTCTGTGGGGCGATACGCAATCAGCGCCCCGGGAAGCCCGGGACGCTGGATGTCAGTCATCGCTATTTGGCCGACATGTCAGTCGATAAGGCCCTGCTCGCGATAGTAGCGCTCGGCGCCCGGATGGAGCGGTACGGGGTTTTCATCGACGGCATTCTGAATGTCGATCTCCGCGGCTGCCGAATGCGCAGACGCCATCCGATCGAGGTTTTCGTAGAGCAGCTTGGTCATCTGGTAGACGGTCTCCTCGTCCACATCTTCGTGGGTCACGAGGTAATTGATGACCGATGCGGTCTCCACGTCCTCATCCTGGCCCTCATAGGTGCCGGCAGGAATGATCGCAGGCGCGTAAGGCGCGCCGATCGATTCCACCAGTTCCGAAGGGATTTCGACGATGGTCGTCGGGTTGGTCGTAGAAAGATCCTGGATCGATGCGACACCGAGACCAGCAGACTGCAGGGTCGCATCCAGCTGACGGTTCTTCATCAGTTCGACGGATTCGGCGAAAGGCAGATACTGGACCTGACCGAGATCCTCGTAGGTCATGTCGGCGGCGCCAAGAATGGCGCGGGTGTTCAACTCCGTGCCTGAAGCCGGTGCGCCGACCGACAGGGTACGGCCTTCCAGATCGGCGAGCGTCGTGATGCCGGAATCAGCCGTCGCGACGAGCTGGAGATAGTTCGGGTAGATCGCTGCAACACGGCGCAGCTTCTGCAGAGGTGCACGGAAGCCGGCCTCCTCGTTGCCTTCCCAGCCCATGACGAGGGAATCGCCGAGCGAGAAACCGATCTCGCCTCTGCCCTGTTCAAGGAGATTGAGGTTCTCGACCGATGCCTTGGTGGCCTGGACCTGGGTCCGAACGCCTTCGATGTTGTCGCCGTAGATCTCGGACATCGCAACGCCCAGGGGATAATAGACCCCCGACGTGCCGCCGGTCAGCACGTTGATGAACTGCTGCGCGCTTGCGGCGCCCGGAAATGCACCGATTGCCAGGACCATCCCGCCAAGGACAGCCTTCTTCATCAGTTTCGACATCGTTTTATCTCCTCCACATGACGGGTCTCTCGCCCGCGTTTTTCTGCTGCAAACACAGGCGACGCGCCGCCGCCCGATTCCTCCATATGCCGCCGCTCTCAAGCGCGCTCCCCGCGCCGAACCGACTGCCAGCGACCGCTTGGGCCGTGATTGATCGCGCTCTCTTGAACGGGCAAGCGCCACCCGACGGCGCGAAAGCTACACGGCACCTCCCCATCAGGCAAGTTGCACAGCGCCCAGCGGGGACGTTTCCCGGGTTGCGTCCCAAACGAAAGAAGCCGGCGGTCCATCACGAACCGCCGGCTTCGATCTTCGATCTTCCGGATGCCACGTTCAGCGCCGAAGCTGTTCCTTGTAGATTTCGCCGTTCAGATCCACGTGCAGCATGACCGTTTCACCCTCCGGGTTCACGGCGCTCACCTCGAAATGGCGCGGCTTGCGCTCAACGTCGCCGCCCCATGCATAGCCGCCGGCCTCGACAGCCGTCCGCAGAGTGCTTTCATCGACGCTTGGTTGTGGAGCGCGCACCTGATCATCGTCGATCTCGACTTTGAGAATGCGTCCGTCGGCGGCGATCTCCATTTCGATCTCGCGTCCTTCGGCATCATAACCATCCACTTCGGCATGGTTGCGCTTCACGTCATACTCCCGAAGGTCGACGATGCCGCGCTCGGCAACTGCGGCGCGGATGGCCTCCGGCAAGAACGTCGTCAGGTCCACGGTTGGCGCCGCCCTGTCGCTTTCGACATCGATCTTCTTGATCTGCCCGTCGAAGAAAACATCGATGTCGACCTCCCGGCCGTCCGCGTCGCGGGTCTCGAATTCATAGTGGCGGCCTTTGCGCTCGTCGAGACGGACGTCTGTCAGACCCGCGGCCTCGAGCATGGAAACAATCTGCTGAACATCTTCCTGGCCTGCAGGCGCGCCGTCTGACGCAGGACGACGCTCAGCATTGCCCCATGGCGGCGGACCATCGGCGCTGCGTACCTCGATCTCGCTACCGTCTTCGCGCACGATTCGGAACGCGTCGAAACCATCGCCATCCGGTTCGCCAAAGACAGTAAGCCGTTCGCCGGCACGAATGTCGTATTCCTGACCGCGCTCCGGCCCCATCTCGACGAGGACCCGTCCCGTGCCGTCATCGAGCACGAAACGATTGCCGAACACGTCGCTGACCTCGCCTTGGATGTTCATGCCAGCGGAGTTGCCGAGCTGATCGATCGACACCGTCTGCGCGAACGCGACAGTGCCAGCGAACGGGAGGGACGCGGCTGCGACGAGCATTGGAAGAATGGGGTTCGGCATGCGTTTCATGGTCAGTTCCTTTGCTGATGCCGCAAACGGTTTGAAAGACTGCGTTTCGACTTGCCCTTCTTTTAGGTCATCTGGCCTGAACGAGACCGCAACCGCATGGTTCAACTTCCATTCAAGATGCAGCGCTATACATGCGGTCATGATGACCGATGTTATTCCTTCTTCTCCAAAAGGGCTCAAGCGACCTGTCTTGCTCGCACTTGTCGTTGCCTCAGGTATCGCGATCATGGGCACCACGTCCGTAGCGGCAAACCCGATCGCGCCGACGATCCTCGCCCAGTCTCAAGGCGCGACCATATCCATCGCTGAAGCTATGGAGCGCGCCCAGGAGCGGTTCGAGGGAACGGTCATCGAAGCCGTGCTCGATACCGGAAGGCCGCATGAGCGCACCGATATCGTCTATGCCTTGCGCATGCTGACGCCACGCGGCGACATTCTGCGGATCCGTGTCGACGGACGCGACGGTGCCATATTGGAGGCCGACGGCCGCGGTTTGGTGGATGCGAGGCGACGCCCATGAGAGCGCTTGTGGTGGAAGACGATGAGCGCATCGCTGCCCAGCTCGCCGAGGCGCTGACCGCAGCCGGCTTTGCGGTCGATACGTCGCATGATGGCGAAGCGGCCGAATTCCTCGGTATGACCGAAACCTATGATGTGGTCGTGCTGGATCTCGGACTGCCCAAGATGGATGGCATCTCGGTCCTGACGAGCTGGCGGCGGGGCAAGCGGTTGATGCCGGTTCTAATCCTGACGGCGCGCGACGACTGGTCGGAGAAGGTGCGCGGTTTTCGCGCCGGTGCCGACGACTACATCGTCAAACCCTTCCGCATGGAAGAGGTCGTCGTGCGCTGCCGCAGCCTTGTGCGGCGCGCGGCCGGCCATGCCACGAGCGAACTGACCTGCGGTCCGCTGGTGCTCGACACGCAGCTCGCCATCATCACGCTCGATGGCCTGCCGCTGAAGCTCACCGCATTTGAGACGCGGATGCTGTCTTACCTGATCCACCACGCTGAACGCCCGATCACACGCACCGAACTGAGCGAACATCTCTATGAGCGCGATACGGATCGCGACTTCAATTCGATCGAAGTGATCATCGGTCGGCTGCGGCGCAAGATCGGTCGCAACATGATCGAGACGATCCGCGGCCAGGGATATCGCCTCTCCGCACCTACGAACGCCTGATATGGCGCGACGGTCGTTGAAACTTCGTCTTGTTGGCCTGGCGCTGGTCTGGACGACTGTCGCGATCCTGATCGCGGGGCTTTTCATTTCGGCACTTCTGCGCCAGTTCGTCGAACGCAATGCGGACGCGCAGTTGCAGGCGACGATGATCGCCGTCATGTCCGGCACCGAGTTCGACGAGCAGGGCAATGTGGTCATCGCCAATTCCGTCGTCGATCCGCGCTTCGATCGACCGCTTTCCGGCTGGTACTGGCAGGTCAATGACGAAAACGGTGTCCTGTCGCGCTCCCGTTCTCTCTGGGATGTCGAGCTCGGCGTCGCGGTCGCCGAACCGGATGGCACGATCACGACCCGCACGGAACCAGGGCCCAACGGGGCGATCATCCGCAAACAGGAACGCGATTTCACGGCGCCCGGTGGCACGCGCCGGCTGAGGGTCGTGGTCGCCATGCCTGCCGACCTGATCGAGGACGAAGTGGCGACCATCGTTCAGCCGCTCGTCCTGTCGCTTGCTTTGCTTGCCGCCGGAATCGCGATCGCGATCGGGCTCCAGGTGCACTTCGGATTGCAGCCGCTCGCCAAGCTCGGGCGCGACCTTGCGGCCGTGCGGCGTGGCGACAAGGAACGTTTGCCCGATCAGCCCTATGTCGAGATCGCGCCGGTCGCGTCCGAGATCAACGCGCTGCTCGCTCACAACAAGACGGTGATCGACCGCGCGCGCACCCATGTGGGCAATCTCGCCCATGGCCTGAAGACACCGCTGTCGGTCTTGAGCAACCGGCTCCAGACGGCAAGCAATGCCGACGGTGCACTCCTGCGCGATGCGACGGAGCAGATGAACCGGCTTATCGGCCACCATCTTCGCCGTGCGCGTTCGGCGGCGTCGCATGGCGTGCTCGGTGCGCGGGTCTCGGTCAGCGAAGCGATCTCCGATCTTTTTCCGGTATTTCGCGGCATCCACGCCGATCGTCATCTTACCCTGCAGGTGGACATCGACGGCCAACCGACCTTTGCCGGCGAGCGACAGGATCTCGACGAGATGCTCGGAAACCTGATCGACAATGCCTGCAAGTGGGCATCGAAATCGGTTTTGGTGACGGCCAGACCGATAGATGGCGGTCGCATCACCATATCGATCCGGGATGACGGTCCGGGGCTTGCGGAAGATGCTCTTCAAGCTGCGACGTCGCGTGGCGTGCGCTTCGACGAAAGCAAGCCCGGCAGCGGCCTCGGCCTTTCGATCGTTGACGATCTGGCACGTCTTTATGGCGGCACGCTCACGCTTGAACGCGCCGCCGGAACCGGCCTTCTGGCCACGCTGGAGCTTCCGGCCAGCGAGGCGTGAGCTATCAGCTGGCGATATAGGCCTTCATGTCTTCCGCCTCACGCTCGACATCCTGAATGCGCCGGCGCACCACGTCGCCGATGGATATGATGCCGGCCAGCCTGCCGTCGACTGCGACCGGCAGATGGCGGAAGCGGCCATTGGTCATGATCTCCATCACATCGTTGATGGAACTGTCTTCGCGGCATTGGACGACTTTGCGCGTCATGACGCTTGCAACGTCCTGATCCATGACGTCTCTGCCACGTTCGGCGATGGCGCGCACGATATCGCGTTCGGACAGAATGCCGAGAATGTGACGATCCGGATCGACGACGACGACCGCGCCGATCTTCTGCTGCGTCAGCACGCGCGCGGCTTCCATGAGGGTCGTTTCGCGACCGACCGTGGTCACGTTGCGTCCCTTTTCATCCAATATGATTCTGACTGTCATCACTTCCTCCAAATGCCGCGGCTCGACGCAATTTCCCCACCCGTCCGAGCACCCTCGCGGCGCATCGTGCGGCGGCGGCGGAAGTTTTTCAAGCAGGACCTTGGGGTGCCGACGGTCAGGCCCAGGATCGACGATCGAAGAAGGCGAAGCCGAGGAAGCCGAACAGGAATCCGCCGATATGCGCCTCCCAAGCGATCTGGGTCGTGCCGGTCGGGTCCGACCCGAAGCCGAAGGCGGCCAAGGCGTTGATGCCGAACCAGAGCCCCACATAGACGAGGACAGTCCGGTTGCTCAGCGATTCCACCACCGACAGTCGCGGCAGGAAGTGCGCCTTTTCACGCCTGAAGCGGCCGCTCTGCGGAAAGGCAAATCGTGCGGCCGCACCCATGAGGCCGGAAACGACGCCGGACGCGCCGATGACGGGCACGTCGTCTCCCCAATGAAGGGCGAGATGCAGCGCGACGGCAGCCACAGCCGACGCGACCCAGAACAGGACGAAGCGCGTCGTGCCTATCCGGCGCGCCACGATCGCTCCGAACGCCACCAGCCAGAGAGAGTTCACGATGATATGGGCAAAGCTGCCATGGAGAAGCGAATAGGTGACGGGTGACCACAGCCATGCGGGCGACTGATCCGTCAAAGGAACGGCATAACGCAGCGGAATGAACGCCGTTTCCAGCAGCAGACCCAGATCCTGAATGCGGCCCAGAAGTCCGACGCGGATCAGATGAATTGCCCAAAGCAGGCCGAGTGCCACCACCACGACACGGGGCAGATTGAAGACCGGTTCGGAACGCCGCTCAGGCTCGGGCGCTGCGCCAAACGGTTCTCCGGGCGCCACACTGCCATTGTCGTTGGTCATGGATGAACTACTCCTGCGCCGCGTCCGGCCAGAGCCGCTTTTGCGGCATCGGCGTCGGATCAGAGGTGGGACGGTGGAGGCTCAAAGTCAATCGAATGAGGCCACGGCACCTCGCACGCACAGCGTGCACAAAGCCCGCGTCGGACGCGCAATGCGCCATTTTTACACGACGACGACTGGCGAATATTACCGGTTGTTAACAGATATGGCCTAACCTTGGGGACAAGATCCTGCTTATGCCAAGGGGCACCATGTCATTCGTCCTCGAAAAGGCGCCAAGCGCCCCGACTGCATCCGGCGATCGACGCTTCCAAAGCGTGACCGTCAACCTGCCCGGTCGCCTCATGTGCGCGGATTTTTCCGAGTTCGATTGCGTTGCGGCGGAAATGTCGCCAGGTGATGTGGTGTTTCAATGCACCGCGCGTCCGAAAACCAACGAGCGGATCGTGGCCTACCTCGATCACATCGGCCGTATCGAAGGCCGCGTCGTAGAGGCGGATGGGCGCGGATTTTCCATCACGCTCAACGCGACGCAGCGCAAGCGGGAGAAGCTGGCGGCGCAGCTGACATGGCTTGCCAACAAGCACGAGCTAGCCCTGCCGGAAGATCGTCGCCATGAGCGCTACACGCCGCGCAGCGCGCGTTCCGAAATCCTTCTGGAAGACGGCCGGCGCTATGCATGCCGCGTGATCGATTTGTCGCTTTCCGGCGCCGCAATCGAGATCGACGTGCGCCCTGCCCTCGGCACGCCGCTGACACTTGGTACGATGCGCGGCCGCGTGGTGCGCCACTTCCAGGAAGGCGTCGCCATGGAGTTCGTGCGCGTTCAACCGCCCGAAGCATTGCGAAATTATCTCGGATAATTTTCCAGCCGCTGGCTCAAAAGAAGCCGATTTTCGGCCAAAACAGTCGCTGTACCAAATCAAGACAAGGCCGCCTCGCTCGACGCCAGGCGGCCTTTTTCGTTCTGCAAACGCGAGAACTCCGGGATTTCGATGGTTAAGAAAGTTATTCGCCAATCGATAAAATGCGGTATAGTATAGTTTCGAATTTCTTGCCGCGTAACATCGCATTTGTACTTAACTCTACTATGCTATTTTGCGTGATCTAAAATTGTTCGTGGCAATGTCTTCCCAACACGGGGAAGCAACCAATGAACAAAATGCAAAAAGCAATCTTCGCGGCAATCGCTCTGACGGGCGCCATTCTGGGACAGAACAGTGCCGGCGCCGCCTCGCTCAACATGGTCACCACCGGCGCCACGAGCCAGCCGATCGGCCATCACGAATTCTGCCTGCGCCTGCCGCACGAATGCCAGGCGACTTCTGGCGTCACCGGCGCACCGGCGCAGCTGACCCGCCAGGCCTGGGCCGACATGCTGCATGTCAACGCGACAGTGAACCGGACAATCATTCCGCTGACGGACCAGGAGATCTACGGCGTCGAGGAGTACTGGGACTTCCCGACCAGCGTTGGCGACTGCGAGGACTACGCCCTGCTCAAGCGCCGCATGCTGATCGAGCGCGGCTTTTCCGCCGAACACCTGCTAATCACCGTCGTCCTGCAGCCGGACGGTTCAGGTCATGCCGTGCTGACGGTCACCACCGACCATGGCGACTTCATTCTCGACAATATGCGTGAGCGCGTCATGCTCTGGTCCGACACGGAATACACCTATCTCAAGCGCCAGGCGGGCAACCATGCCGGCCGCTGGAACAAGATCGACGACAACCGCAATCCGATGGCTGTCGGCGCCGTGCGCTAATTTAAATCCCTAAGATCCGTCCCGCTTCCCCGTGGACGGGTCTCTCTGGCCGGCGCTCCAACAAGGAGTGCCGGCTTTTTTCTTTTCAGTCGATGCGCACGAGACCGGCAGCAAAGCGCTTGGCATTGTCGATATAGTGGGCAGCCGAAAGCCGAAGCATCGTGGTCGCGGTGTCATCCAGTTCGCGCACGACCTTCCCCGGCGAGCCTAGCACCATGGAATTGTCCGGGATGATCTTGCGTTCCGTCACGAGTGCCCCGGCGCCGATGAGGCAGTTCTTGCCGATTACCGCGCCGTTCAGGACCGTGGCGCCCATGCCGATCAGGCTGTTGTCGCCGATGGTGCAGCCATGCAGCATCGCCTTATGGCCGATGGTGCAACCTTCCCCGATGCTCAGGGGAAAGCCCATGTCGGTGTGGAGGACGCAATTTTCCTGAATGTTGGAGCCCCGGCCGACGCGAATGAACTCGTTGTCGCCGCGCAGAACAGCGTTGAACCATATGCCGACATCCTCACAGATCTCCACGGCGCCGATGACTTCCGCTGAAGCCGCGATCCAATGAAAGCCACCGGGCAGTTCTGGTTCTCTGTCGTCCAGTCGATAAAGCGCCAATCCATCATCCTCCCAAATCAGCTCTTCACGTTAAGAACGGGTTAACCCTGTTGGCGCAAGCCTTGAAGCAGCTTCGCATCTCTCTTCGTCGATTCGTTGCGGCGATCAGATGCGCCAGAGAGGCATCATGGCATACGATCAGACCAGACATGAAGGCGAACGCTTCGAGCCGATCATCACCTCGCGCCTCGTGACACGGTTGATGCTCGGCGTCGCCGCTTTTGCGGCGCTGTCGGCCGCGGCGGCTATCGGCGGGCGGTGGGTGGGCGAACGCATCGCCATGGCCGGCCACTCCACATCGACCGAGCTGTTTCGCTCAACGATCGGCGAAGACGTCTTCGATCTGCCGGCCAACGTCATCCGTTTCGAAAACCAGCGCCACGCAGGACCCAAAGCGAGCCTTGATCTCTACTTCCGCTGGCCGGACATGCAGGGCTATTCAGCAGATACGCGCGATGACTTTAACGCCGTTGACGGAACCAGCGCGGTCATCTTCGTGTCGCTCACACCGCAGATCATGTCCAAGGACATGTCCGGCCGCTATGCGCCGATCTACAGCCACCTCGTCGAAGGAGCAGCGGAACCCGGCCCGTCGGGACTTTCCGTCCACAAGCTGACGCATGTGACGGGCTATGCCGGGGAGCTCTTGTACGTGGAGAGTGGGGCGACTGGGGACCCCTATGTCGTTCGGTGCCTGGACGACACCGATGCGTCCAGCTTCGGTCTTACCACGACGGCTTGCCAGCGCGATATCCTGATCGGCGGCGACACGTCGGTGCTCTACCGATTCCCAGCGACACTCCTGCCGGAATGGCATTCGGTGGAGGTGGCAGTGCGCCAATATCTGGATGTCGCACTGCAGGATTGAGATCGCATCAGCCGCGCGTTCGGTCCTCAGACCGGCCGGCACGGCTCACTTCTTGATCACAGATCGACGTCGAGGATCGCCATCGAGAAATTGAAGGAAAGATCGCCGTCTTCGTCGTCGCGGAAAACGACGCCCAGGAACTCGTCACCGATATAGACCTCGGCGGAGTCGTCTTTTCGTGGACGCGCCTTGACCTGCATGCGGTCGTTGAAGGTGCGCTTGAAATAGGCCTCTAGCTTGCGGATTTCGTCGGGCTTCAATGGAGGCTCCGTGGCTTGCGGTCGGTGCAATATCGTCGCCCGCAAATAAGCGCGGCGCAATACGGACCGGAGTTTACAGATGATGGAACCGGCTGCAAATCACGTCATTGCAGTGCCGGTCGTGAACCGGAGCGCTTGTCGCATGCTGCAAGCCGGGCTGTAAACCCGGATGGCCGAAAAGCATTCTTAGATGGAGCCGAGCAGCTGGTCCATCGCGCGCGACGGCTCGTCGCATCCAGCACTTCCAATGACGCGGGCCGGAACGCCGGCGACGGTCGAGTTTGCCGGAACCGGCTTCAACACCACCGAGCCGGCGGCGATGCGCGAGCAATGGCCGATGACGATGTTGCCGAGGATTTTCGCGCCGGCGCCGATGAGCACGCCGTTTTCGATCTTCGGGTGGCGATCGCCGCCCTGCTTACCGGTACCGCCAAGCGTCACGCCCTGCAGGATAGAGACGTTGTCGCCGACGCGAGCCGTAGCGCCAACGACGAGACCGGTCGCATGATCCAAGAAGATGCCCTTGCCGAACGGAGCAGCCGGATTGATGTCAGTCTGGAAGACAGCGGACGAGCGGCTTTGCAGATAAAGCGCAAAATCACGGCGTCCTTTGGTCCAGAGCCAATGAGCCAGCCGGTGCGTCTGGATCGCATGGAAGCCTTTGAAGTAAAGAACGGGTTCGATGAACCGGTCGCAGGCGGGATCGCGATCATACACGGCCTGGATGTCGACCCGCAGCCAGGATTCCCACTCCCGCCAATCGTCGCGCATTTCGAGAAATGCCTGCCGGATCACGCTCGCTGGCACGTCCGCATGGTCGAGGCGCTCGGAAATCCGATGGATCACCGCCTCCTCGAGGCTGCGGGCATTGAGGATGGTGCTGTAGAGAAAGCCCGAAAGAACGGGCTCATTGACGGAGGCCTCTTCGGCTTCCTGGCGGATCGCGTTCCAGATCGGGTCCATGACCTTGAGGTTGTCGGTCAGTTTCGCATCGCTGCGCGCAGCCATGGACGGCTCCTCTCGCAAAGTGGCTCCAGCCGCAAACATAGTGGACTGAACGCCTGACTTAAATGGGGTGTTGGTACTATGCAGATTCAAGATGAAATTTTCGCGTTCGCTGAAAGCTGCGCACGCAGTTCGGAGATGTCGCTTATCGCATAGCCCGCTTGGATGCAGGTTACGACGCAACCGCCGTTTCTTCCAGCAAAAAGCCGATCACCGCGTCGGTGAACGCATCGTTTCTGTCGCCGGCAACCATGTGTCCCGCTCCCAGAACGTCGACATAGCGCGCATGCGGCACGGCCGTCAGAAACTCCGCGACCGCGTCCTCCGTGACCAGCTCCGATTGTCGGCCGCGAACGAGCAGCGTCGGCACCTTGAGCTTCGCAACGATCAAATCCAGTTCGGCCTCGACCGATGCGCGCTCGAAATTCACCGGGCGCGGACCAGCCATGAAGGCCGGGTCCCAGTGCCAGCGATATCGTCCGTCGTCGCTGCGTCGCAGGTTCTTTGCGAGCCCGGACATGGAGGCCGGTTTGCGTCGCGCGGGCAGATAAGCGCTGATGGCGGCGGCTGCCTCCTCGAGCGTCGCAAACCCTTCGCCCATGCGCTCGCCCATGAAGCCGTGGATGCGTCGAATTCCGTCGGGATCCATGCGCGGGGTCACGTCGACGAGGACGAGGCCACCGAGCAGATCATGATCCGCCCTGCCCTCCGCCAGCAGCGAAGCAAGCCCGCCAAGCGATGCCCCGACCACGATCGGACGCCGACCAGACTGTCGTTCCATGTCCCGGCAGACGGCCGCAAGGTCGGCGGCGAAATCATAGAAGGCGTAAGCCTTGGAGCCGACCCAGGCGCTGTCGCCATGGCCGCGCTGGTCCATCGCGATAGCGGTGAAGCCGGCGTTGGCCAATGCACGCGCCGTGCCGCGCCAGGCGTGCCGCGTCTGTCCGCCGCCATGAACGAGGAGGACGGGCGGATGAGCAGATTTGGCACTGGGCTCGTAAAGGTCGGCGACGATGCGATTGCCTTCGACGCCTTCAAACGCGATCGTCTTCAAACCGAGCCTTCTTCCGCGAGGAATTTCAGAACGGCGGCTTTGAACACCTTGTCGCCCACCGCGAGCATATGGTCGCGGTTCGGAATATCGACGCCGCGTGCATTGGGAAGCATGGCGACAAGCTCCTCCGGCGAGCCTGCGATATCGTCCTTGGTGCCGACGCCGACGAGCACCGGCATCGTCAGGCGTGACAGCTGCTCGGGCTTTAGTTCCTCGCGCGACGTGATGCAGGCGGCCAGGGCCTTTCGATCGCTTTTCGTCTGTTCGGCAAACGCCCTGAACATGCGCCCGCGCGCGTGTGTCACGTCGTCGATGCTGTCGGCCAGGAGCGCGTCGGCAATCGGCGTCCAGTCGCCAACGCCCTTGACCAACCCCGCCGCAAGGCCGCCGAGAACGAGCCGTTTCACCCGCTCCGGCGCGTGGTGCGCAAAAAACGCGGAATTGCGCGCACCCATGGAATAGCCGAACACATGCGCTTTTTCGATCTCCAGGTGATCGAGCAGAGCCAGCCCATCACCCGCCATGATCGAGGCCGTATAGGCGCTTGGATCATGCGGCTTGTCGCTTTCCCCATGCCCGCGATTGTCCAGCGCAATGGCGCGATAGCCGGCCTCGGTCAGCGTCTTCACCCATCCCGGATAGACCCAATTGACATGGGCAGTCGATGCGAAACCATGAATGAGGAGAATGGGCGCACCCTCGCGCGGCCCTTCGTCCAGATAGGCTAAGGTGAGATCGCCAGATCGAAAGCGATGCATCTGCTTCTTGTCGAGATTCATGCGGGTCCTCTTTGTTGCGCGGCACACTAGAGGTAGACCCGGCCGACCGGAAGACCTTGCGAGACGACAGCCGCGGCTTTCGCGTGAGAAACGGCTACACTTTCGCCGCCGCCCTTTGTATGGTCCGGCGCGCGCAAGAACCGACAAACGGAGTAGAACATGGCTGGCCACGGCATTCCCCACTTTCAGAACGACGATGGACATGCCGTCGTGGAAATCGGGGTGAAGGAATTCATGTGCGTGGGCGCAACGCCGCCTTTCGACCATCCGCACGAGTTCCTGGACATGGGCGACGACAACGAAAAGGTCTGCCCGTACTGCTCGACGCTCTACCGCTACAACCCGGCTCTCGGCGCCACCGAAACACAGCCTGCGGGCTGCAGCTACGACCGCCAGGCCGCCTGAGGCGGCCGCGGCTTCGTGACCCAGCGCCATGCAGCCATTGTCGGAGCCGGCATTGCCGGGCTGACCTCAGCGCTGGCGCTCGCCCGCAAAGGCTTTACCGTCTCCATCTACGAGCAGGCTGTCGAACTGGCTGAAGTTGGCGCCGGTCTTCAGCTCTCGCCGAACGCGACCAGGCTTTTGGACCGGCTCGGCCTTGTCGAAAAGCTCACTGACAAATGGCACGAGCCACCTTCGATCGACCTCGTCTCCGGCCTGTCCGGCCGCCATGTGGCGCAAGTACCGGCCGGCGCGAAGGCGCGTAAACGGTGGGGTGCGCCCTATGCGGTCATTCACCGGGCGGACCTGCAATCGGTTCTGCATCAGGCTGTTCTGGATCACCCCTCGATCGAGTTGCAGCTGGGTGTGCGGATCGAGGGTGCCGGTGTCGAGGCGGTACGTCGTGACATCGAGGCGCGAAGCGGGCGCTTGCCCGATCTGGTGGTCGGCGCCGACGGTGTCTGGTCCAGAATGCGCGCAAGTGCTGGTGGTCCAGCAAAGGCCCCGTTCACCGGGCAGATCGCCTGGCGCATGACCCTGCCGCGCGAGTCGATCGGCTCTCTCTTCGATCCGGACAGGCTCAGCGCCTTCATCGCTCCGCAGACGCATCTCGTCGCCTACCCGCTGAAGTCGCGCGGCACGGTCAATCTCGTGGCCATCACCCACGGCGCGGCGATGGAAGCGAATTGGTCCGGCAACGACGCTGCGCGTCACGAGTTGAGCCAGGCTTTCAGCCGCTGGTCCTCACGGCTGACCGGGCTCTTCGATCGTGCCGAAATGAACGGCCGCTGGCCGATCCATGGATTGTCTGGCCAATACTGGGGCGCCGGGCGCCTGGTGCTGATCGGCGATGCCGCACATGCGATGCCACCATATGCCGCGCAAGGGGCAGCAATGGCGATCGAGGATGCCTATGCCCTGGCCTCCCATGTGGCGGGCGATGATCTCGATGCGGGGATCGCTGCTTTCATCGCCGCCCGGCGTCCACGCATCGACAAGGTTGCCCGACGCGCCGCCTTCAATCGCTTCGCCTACCATGCGCGAGGCCCGATCAGGCTCGGGCGAGATATCGTGCTGGCCCTGCGCAAGCCCGACGATCTGGCGGGCGATTTCGACTGGCTCTACGGCGACCGCTCCATCGAGTGACGGCAGCGATTTTCGGCTCGGTAAGCGGCGCGCATCGTCGAAGGACAATGCGCGCCAACTTTCACTAGTGCAGGATCTGGCTCAGGAAGAGCTTGGTGCGTTCGTGCTGCGGATTGTCGAAGAACTCCGCCGGCGCGTTCTGCTCGACGATCTGTCCCTGGTCCATGAAGATCACGCGGTTGGCGACCTGGCGGGCGAAGCCCATTTCGTGCGTGACGCAGATCATGGTCATGCCTTCTTCGGCAAGGCTCACCATCGTGTCGAGCACTTCCTTGATCATCTCCGGATCGAGCGCGGAAGTGGGCTCATCGAACAGCATGATGCGCGGGTTCATGCAGAGTGACCGTGCGATGGCAACGCGCTGCTGCTGGCCGCCCGACAACTGGCCCGGATATTTGTTTGCCTGCTCGGGGATCTTGACGCGCTCGAGATAGTGCATCGCGATCTCCTCGGCCTTCTTCTTCGGCATCTTGCGAACCCAGATCGGCGCGAGCGTGCAGTTTTCTAGTATCGTCAGGTGCGGGAAGAGATTGAAGTGCTGGAACACCATGCCGACTTCGCGGCGAACTTCGTCGATCTTCTTCAAATCGTTCGTGAGTTCGATGCCGTCGACGACGATCTTGCCCTTCTGGTGCTCTTCCAGACGGTTGATGCAGCGGATCATCGTAGACTTGCCCGATCCTGAAGGACCGGCGACGACGATCCGCTCGCCACGCATGACGCGCAAATTGATATCGCGCAGGACATGGAAATCGCCGTACCACTTGTTCATGCCGACGATATCGATGGCGACATCGGTGTCGGAGACTTTCAACTTGCTCGCGTCGAATTCCTGGGTAGCTGGTTCAGCCATGATGAATGCCCTTCGAGGTTACCGGTGGCTCGTGTCGAGACGGCGCTCCATGTAGAGCGAATATTTCGACATGCCGAAACAGAAAACGAAATAGACCAGTGCGGCAAAGGCGAAGCCTGTGATCGCGGTTTGCGGTGCTGCCCAATTGGGATCGGCGAAATTCAACTGCACGATGCCGAGCAGATCGAAGATACCGATGATCAGAACGAGGCTTGTATCCTTGAACAGGCCGATGAACGTGTTGACGATGCCTGGAATGACCATGGTCAACGCCTGCGGCAGAATGATGAGGCGCATCTTCTGCCAATAGGACAGGCCCATTGCATCGGCCGCCTCATACTGACCCTTGGGAATTGCCTGAAGTCCGCCGCGAATGACTTCGGCCATATAGGCGGATGCGAAGAAGGCTACGCCCACCAGGGCACGCAACAGCTTATCGAATGTCACGCCATCCGGCAGGAACAGCGGTAGCATCACCGACGACATGAACAGGATGGTGATGAGCGGCACGCCGCGCCAGAACTCGATGAAGACGATCGACGCATATTTGACGAATGGCAGATGCGACCGGCGCCCAAGAGCGAGCAACACGCCGAGCGGCAGCGACACGACGATGCCGACGATGGCAACGACGAGCGTCACCAGGAGGCCGCCCCAGAGATCGGTGCGAACCGGCCGCAGACCGAACTGGCCGGTGAGCAGGATGAACGCGATGATCGGAAAGACGACCAGCAGGAAGATCGCATTGAACTTCTTGTACGGAACGGACGGAATGGCCAACGGAACGAGCGAGACAATCAAGAGGATCGCCGTCAGGTCCACGCGCCAGCGCTCGTCGATCGGGTAGCGGCCATACATGAATTGCGCGAATTTGGCATCGACGAAGGCCCAGCAGGCGCCCCGTCCTTCGCCAAGGCAAGCCTCACGGTTCGAGCCATCCCAGACCGCGCTGAAGAAAGCCCAGTTGAGGAGCGGCGGCAGGATCCAGGCCAGGAACAGGGCCATCAGGATCGTCAGGATGGTGTCCTTCGGAGTCGCGAAGAGATTGACCTTGAGCCAGTGGCCAAGCCCGCCTTCGCGTACCGGAGGTGCCTCGCTCTTCAGAAAATCGTTGCGAACAAAAGCCAGCCTCGTGGTGGCGACATCGGTTTCTGCGTGGGTGTCAGACATGATTTTTCCCGCTCGCCAATCAGCGTTCGACCAGCGCGACGCGCGAGTTGAACCAGTTCATGAAGGCCGATGTCAGCAACGACAGCGTCAGGTAGACGATCATGGTGATCGAAATCACTTCCACCGCCTGCCCCGTCTGGTTCGCGACCGTACCCGAGAAGACCGAGACGAGGTCGGGATAGCCGACGGCAATGGCCAGCGACGAATTCTTCGTCAGGTTGAGATACTGGCTGGTCAGCGGTGGGATGATGACGCGCAGCGCCTGCGGAATGATGACGAGCCGCATCGTGGTGTTGGGACGCAGGCCCAGCGAAAACGCCGCCTCGGTCTGGCCCTTGGACACGGCGAGAATACCAGCACGCACGATTTCGGCGATAAATGCCGCCGTATAGAGCGAGAGACCAAGAAGAAGTGCCATGAATTCCGGACGGATCGTGGTGCCGCCGCTGAAGTTGAAGCCCGACAGCTCGGGATATTCTGCCGTGAAAGGAACACCCAAGACGAAGAGCACGACGAGCGGCACACCGATGATCAGGCCCAGCGCAACGCGGATCGTCGGGAAAATCTGGCCGGTGGCCATCTGGCGCTTCTTGGCCCAGCGCGCGATCACGACTGCGACCGCAATGCCGATGGCGATCGAGGCGTAGAAGATTGAGGCGCCAGCCTCCGCGAGATAGTGCGGCATGATCAAGCCGCGATTGTTCAGGAAGACCGAGCTGTTGAACATCTCGATCGAGCCACGCGGCGCCGGCAGCGCCGACAGGACAGCCTTGTACCAGAACAACAGTTGCAACAGCAGCGGTATGTTGCGCAGCGTCTCGACATAGACTTCAGCGACCTTGCGGACGAGGAAGTTCTTGGAAAGCCGCGCAATGCCAACGATGAAACCGAGGATGGTGGCGAAGAAAATGCCGATCGCGGCGACGAAGATCGTATTCGTCAAGCCGACGAAGAAAGCCTGTCGATAGGTGGAATTTGCCGTGTAGGGAATCAGCGACTGGCCGATATCGAAACCCGCACGATTGTTGAGAAATCCGAATCCCGTGGCGATGCCAGCCCGCGCCAGGTTGTTGGCTGCGTTGGTGACACCAGAATAGACCAGATAAATAATGAACAGCGCCAAAAGCACCTGAAAGACGACCCCGCGAATGACAGGATCGTAGAACAGAGATGCGCGTGCAGGCTGCGATGCGCTGGAATCAATCGTCGCAATTGTCATTGTGTCTCGCTTCCCGCTGCTTGCCGGAGGCAACAGGTTTGTCCGAAGACCGACTCTTCAGCGTTTCGACCTTGCTCGACGCAATCGTCGCCAGGTTGATCCACCAATACAAACACAGGACGTGAAGCAGGCTGCACTCTCATCGTACAGACCCACAACCCTATCCTGATGCCAAAAGCGGTTCCGCGGCTTTGATACCGCGGAACCGCTGAGCTGGTTCCGGTCTTAGCGGATCGGCATGCCGTACTGCAGGCCGCCATCCGTGTAGAGCGCGTTCAGACCACGCTCGATCTGGAGCGGGGAGTCCGCACCGACGTTGCGCTCGAAGACTTCGCCGTAATTGCCGACGTGGCGGACAATCTTGACGAGCCAATCGTTCTCGAGGCCCATGTCGGCGCCGAACGTGCCGTCACCACCAAGCGCGCGACGAACGTCTGGGTTTTCCGAAGCAAGCATTTCCTCGAGATTTTCGGAGGAGATGCCGAGCTCTTCAGCGTAGACCAGGCCGTAATAGACCCACTTGGCAATACCGAACCACTGGTCGTCACCGCGACGAACGGCAGGTCCGAGCGGCTCTTTCGAGATCAGCTCTGGCAGAACGACGTGGTCATCCGGATTGTCGAGCGTCAGACGGATCGCATAGAGGCCCGAGCTGTCGGTCGTGTAGACATCGCAACGGCCTGCATTGTAGGCGGCGTTGACCTCTTCCAGGCCTTCGAAGACAACCGGATTGTATTCCATGTTGTTGGCGCTGAAGTAGTCGGTCAGGTTGAGCTCGGTCGTGGTACCGGACTGAACGCAGACAGATGCGCCCGACAGCTGCAGGGCGGAATCGACGTTGAGTTCGGCAGGAACCATGAAGCCCTGACCATCGTAGAAGGTCACGCCGACGAAGTTCAGGCCGAGAGCCGTGTCGCGGCTCATGGTCCAGGTCGTGTTGCGCGAAAGCACGTCGATTTCGCCCGACTGCAGCGCCGTGAAGCGCTCGACGGCGGACAGCGGCGAGAAGCGGACAGCTGCCGGGTCATCGAAAATCGCAGCGGCCATTGCGCGGCAGAAGTCGACGTCGAGGCCGGTCCATTCACCAGCGTCGTCGGTGTTGGAAAAACCAGCCAGACCCGTGGAAACGCCGCACTGGATGTAGCCCTTGGCTTTCACGGCCTCCAGCGTCTGCGCCGAAGCTGCATGCGCGCCCAAGGTCAGGGCGGCTGCGCCAGCCACGGCCGACAGAATGATCTTTGTCATCGTTATACCTTTTGATTGTTGCCCTCTGCACTCCCCAACCCCGACTGCCGACCATTCGAAGCGCTTTGATCGCTAACCCCAGCCACAGATCGAATTTGGGAATGCCATCACATTCCGAAACAGCGGAGGGGTCAAGACCTGTTGTGCAGAAATAGGAGGCAGTGATTTTCTTTAGGCGCCTGTTTTAGGAGCAACTCGCGCGAATGTGTGCAAATGCCAGTTCGCCATTGGTTTTCCGCCACGGCCTGAATAGTGTGGCGCCCGATTTGGGCTGGCAAACCGGCGACAGGGATAAAGACGTGACAACCAACGACAAAAGCCACGGCATCAACACCCGGCTCGCGCATATGGGCAACGACCCAAGAGACTTCTTCGGTTTCGTCAATCCACCGGTTGTTCGCGCGTCCACCGTGCTGTTCCCAAACGCGGATCGCATGGAGCGCCGCGACCAGCAATATACCTACGGAACCAAGGGCACGCCGACCACGGACGCGTTGGCAGCTGCTATCGATGAGCTTGAAGGGTCGGCGGGTACCATTCTTGTGCCGTCCGGCCTCGCCGCGGTCAGCATTCCACTGCTCGGATTCCTTTCGGCGGGCGACCACGTTCTGATCGTCGATTCCGTCTATTTCCCGACCCGGCATTTCGCCGACACGATGCTCAGGCGGCTCGGCGTCGAGGTGGAGTATTACGATCCGGCGCTCGGCGCAGATATCGCGACCGTCATGAAGTCGAACACCAAAGTGGTGCTGACGGAATCGCCCGGTTCGAACACCTTCGAAATGCAGGACATTCCGGCGATCGCCAAAGCGGCGCATGCGGCTGGCGCCATCGTAATGATGGACAACACATGGGCAACGCCCCTCTTCTTCCGTCCGCTGGATTTCGGCGTCGACATCTCGATCCATGCGGCGACCAAATATCCGAGCGGACATTCCGACGTGCTGCTCGGTACAGTTTCCGCCAATGAGCGCTGCTTCCCGCAACTGAAGGACACGCTGTTCGCCATGGGCGTCTGCGCCGCTCCGGACGATTGCTACACCATCCTGCGCGGCTTGCGCACGATGGGCGTGCGCCTCGAGCGTCACCAGAAAACCGCCCTTGCCCTCGCGGAAGGCCTGGAGGGCAAGGCCGGCGTCGCGCGTGTGCTCCACCCGGCGCTTCCGAGTTTTCCCGGACATGATCTCTGGAAGCGCGATTTCTGTGGGGCCAGCGGGCTCTTCTCAATTGTGCTCGATTGCCCCGACGCACATCAGCACAAAGCAAAGGCGCATGCATTTCTCGATGCGCTTCGGATCTTCGGCCTCGGCTATTCCTGGGGTGGCTATGAAAGCCTTGCCGTCATCGCCAATCTGTCCGACCGCACCGTGGCGAAGGCGCCTAAGGAGGGGCCTGTCATCCGTCTGCAGATCGGCCTAGAGGACACCGCAGATTTGATGGCTGACATCGAGCGGGGCTTGGCGGCAGCGGCTAGCGCATGATTCTGTGCGAAATTCACCGCAAATAAGCCCTCTGTTCAGCGGAACTGCATGCGCCCTTCCTGCATTAAGCGGCGACAACCAGAGCGCTGAAGGAGCGGGCCTATGAAAAAACTGATCTACGCATTCATCTTCAAGAAGGCGCTCGAGTATTTTCGGCGCAAGCGCGCGCGGCCGGGTCCCCGGTCGTAGCGTGAATCGTCTTCAACAGGCATCGTTAACGGGATCCTTACAATTTTAAGCAATGACTCGTGCTTGATTGCATGAGGTTATTGTTATGCGTGCCATGCTACTCATCGCCATGCTGGTTCTTGCCGGCTGCGCGAGCCCTCCAACGCAGACGAACAATGTTTGTGCGGTATTCGACCAGCGCGACGGTTTGGTCGGAAACTGGTATCGGCAGGCCAAGGCCGCCGAGCGGCAATATGGTGTCCCCGTCCCTATCCTGATGGCCACCATCAACACAGAATCAAGCTTCAGAGCCCGTGCTCGCCCGCCGCGCAAATGGCATCTCGGTATTATTCCAGGAAAACGCGCCTCCACCGCCTATGGCTATTCGCAGGCGCTTGACGGCACGTGGGCGGAATATCAGGCCAAGACCGGCCGCTGGTCGGCACGGCGGACGAATTTCGGCGACGCCGTGACGTTCGTTGCCTGGTACCACCATCAGAGCCACCAGCGGAACGGCATCGCGCTCAACGACATGCGTAACCTCTATCTCGCCTATTATTCCGGCCATGGCGGCTACTCCCGCGGCTCATGGCGCAACAGTTCGATCGCTTTGCGCGGTGCGGACCGTGCAGCGGAAATGGCACAGACCTACGCCAACCAGATGCGCGCCTGCGGTCGCGCGTGACGCCATCCCAAATAACCGGCACAAAAAAGGGCGCTCATGGAGCGCCCTTTTCTTTCATGCGGATGAGCCTCTGACGATCAGCGGTAGATGACGATTTCGTCCGGGCGCGCGACGTTCAGGAGATCCCGCGCGCGCTCGTCGAGCATGTCGCGCTCGAGCGTCGTGTTGTCGAGGAGTGCGACGCGCTTTTCCAGCGCCTCGCGTTCGGCAACGATCTCGGTCAACTGCGCCCGCAACTCCATGGCGCGGTGCTCCAGATGCATCTTGGCATTGAGGCCATAAGCACCATGAACCGCATGGAAGCCGAAATAGGCAAAGAACGAGACCGCAACGGCTGGAATGATCAGCCGTGAAAGCTTCGAATTTCTCTTCTGTCGTGTCGACATGAACGCGCTACCCATAGCCCCGCAGGGCAACTGACGACGTTCATAGTCTTGGCACGATCATGCTTAAGAGACGGTTAGCACCGCCCTTAAGCATGTGCTTCAGAGGCTCAGCCGCGCAGGATATCGCGGCCCGCATAAATCGCCTGCGCGCCCAGCTCTTCCTCGATGCGGATCAGCTGGTTGTATTTCGCAAGCCGGTCGGAACGGGCAAGCGAGCCCGTCTTGATCTGTCCGCAGTTTGTGGCAACGGCCAAGTCGGCGATGGTCGAATCTTCCGTTTCGCCTGACCGGTGGGACATGACGGCCGTGTAGTTGGCACGATGCGCCATCGACACGGCGTTGAGGGTTTCCGTCAGCGTACCGATCTGGTTGACCTTGACGAGGATGGAGTTTGCGACGCCCATCTTGATGCCGTCGCGCAAGCGCGCCGAATTGGTGACGAAGAGATCGTCGCCGACGAGCTGACACTTGCTGCCGACCTTGTCGGTCAGGGCCTTCCAGCCGTCCCAGTCGTCTTCCGCCATGCCGTCCTCGATCGAGGCGATCGGGTATTTGCCGACGAGTTCCGCGAGATAATCGGCCATCGCCTCGGGCTCGAGTGTCCGGCCTTCGCCTTCCAGCACGTATTTTCCGTCCTTGAAGAACTCGGTCGAGGCGCAATCGAGCGCGAGGTACATGTCCTCGCCTGGGCGATAACCGGCCTTCTCAATCGACTTCATGATGAAATCGAGGGCAGCCGGGGCGCTTTCGATGTTCGGGGCAAAGCCACCCTCGTCACCGACATTGGTGTTGTGGCCGTTCGCGGACAGCTCTTTCTTCAGCGTGTGGAAGACTTCGGCGCCCATGCGCACCGCGTCGCGCAGCGATTCGGCGCCGACGGGCATGATCATGAATTCCTGGAAGTCGATCGGGTTGTCGGCGTGTTCGCCGCCATTGATGATGTTCATCATCGGCACCGGCAGCACATGGGCATGAACGCCGCCGACATAGCGGTAGAGCGGCAGCGTGTTGGCTTCTGCCGCGGCCTTGGCGACGGCGAGCGAGACACCGAGAATCGCGTTGGCGCCGAGGCGCGACTTGTTCGGCGTGCCGTCGAGCTCGATCATCAGTTCGTCGATGTGAATCTGGTTTTCGGCTTCAAGACCGGACAACGCGTCGAAGACCTCGCCATTGACCGATTCGACCGCCTGCTCCACGCCCTTGCCGAGGTAGCGCTCACCGCCGTCACGCAATTCGACGGCCTCATGGGCACCTGTGGAAGCGCCGGAGGGAACCGCCGCCCGGCCCATCGAACCATCTTCGAGGATCACATCCACCTCGACGGTGGGATTGCCCCGGCTGTCGAGAATTTCACGTCCGATGATGTCGACGATGGCGGTCATTGCGGCGTCCTTTCAGAGGGAAGACCAAAGGAGGGTGTCCGCGCGCCGTCTTAATGGATGGGTTGAAAAAGGCAATGGAGACGGGCCTTCGCGAACAGTGCTCGCGAAGGCCTATCAGTGATCTGGTCAGTTGACCGGGTTGAGCGTCATCGACGTGCCAGCAGCGGCGACGTTGAGGCCGAGCTGGCCGGTAACGCTGACGGTCTGCAGCTGGACGGAACCGGAGGTCCCGCCGACGAGCACGTTGGTGCCGACGCCTGCGCCGACCGTGGCCTCGGCCGTGAGACCCTTATAGAGCCCACCGAGCGAACCCTGGTGATAGCCGGCAGTCGGGGCCACGACGGCCCAGATCATGCGCTGGTTGGTCGTGAAGCCGAGATCTACGCCGAGCTTGCGGATCGTTCCTGTATAGGCATCCGTCGGGGCTGCACCGGCAGCCGGGCGGAATACGCAATCGACCGACTTGGCCGAACCGAGCACGTAGCCCACACCGCTGCCGATGCCGCAATCGAGGTAGCCGACGCGGACGCCATCACGCGGGCCGGCATCCTGATAAACGACCGGAGCTGGCTGATAGACCGGGGCGATGTCGGCCGCATGAGCGATCGAGCCGCCTGCGAGCGCGACTGATCCCAGCACTGCGCTGGCGATTATTTTTTTCATTGACGTCTCCTTTATGGGAAGCGCCGGCCAAGGGAATGGGAAGTTCCCGGCCGGCACCTGACCACGAAACGCACAATTAACGATTATGATCCCGGCAATATTTTGATCGTCTAAAGTGATTTCGCTTATCTGCGACGCTCAATCCGTTCAGGTTTTTGATTGGTGGCGTTTCCGAACGGTGAACCGGTATCCACTTCACCTGGAAACGCTCTAATGCTGTGCCCGTTTGGCCACGGCATCGAAGGCCATCAAGGTTTCAAGAAGGCGCCGCATGTCCTTGATCGGCACCATGTTCGGGCCGTCAGACGGAGCGTTGTCCGGGTCCTCATGCGTCTCGATGAAGACGCCGGCGACGCCGACTGCGACGGCGGCGCGTGCCAGCGTTTCCACGAATTCGCGCTGGCCACCCGATGAGCCACCCTGCCCGCCCGGCTGCTGCACCGAATGCGTTGCGTCAAAGACGACCGGCGCGCCGAGCGAGGCCATGATGGGCAATGAACGCATATCGGAAACAAGCGTGTTGTAGCCGAAGGAAGCGCCGCGCTCGGTCAATAGGACGTTCGGATTGCCGCTCTCCGTCACCTTGGCGAGCACATTCTTCATGTCCCAGGGCGCGAGGAACTGGCCCTTCTTGATGTTGACGACACGGCCGGTGTTGGCAGCCGCGATTAGCAGGTCCGTCTGGCGGCACAGGAAGGCCGGGATCTGCAGGATATCGACCACTTCGCCGACGACGGCGCACTGCTCTTCGGTGTGAACGTCGGTCAAAACGGGAAGATCGAATTCACGCTTGATGTCGGCAAACACTTCGAGGCTCTTTTCCAGCCCGATGCCGCGCTTGCCGCTGAGCGACGTGCGGTTGGCCTTGTCGAAGGATGACTTATAGACGAGGCCGATGCCCAGTTCCGTGCAGAGCGTCTTCAGCTGCCCAGCCAGTTCGAAGGCATGGTCGCGGCTTTCCATCTGGCATGGGCCTGCGATAAGGCTGAGCGGGCCAGCATTGTCGAACGCGACCTTGCCGGCGTTCACGATGTTCGCGGGACTTGCCATGGCTTACGCCTCCTCGAAGATGAAGATCGCACCCTGCCCGGCCGCGCGGTCGACGATCAGCCGGTTGCCGGATGTGCGGGTTGCGATGCCGGACCGGGCGACATGCGCCTGGCATGCGGAGAGATCCGCAACGGTGAAAATGATCGCGGTGAGGTGGATGCCGCGCTCGCGGCCTTCGACTTTTGCGCCGAAATAGGCTTCGAGCCCCGCCGGCGTCAGAATGGTAAGCCGTGCATTGGCGGCATCGGCGGAAATTCCAAAGGAATGCGCATCGACGTCGCGCGTGCCGGCGATTTCCTGCAGCAGATACTGAAAATCGGAGGGATTTTCCTCGACCGCGATAATCTCGCGTATGCCGACCACGCCGTTGGCATGGGTCTCCAGCGCCGTGCGGTCCACAGCTGGCACGTTGATGCGCTGGCAGGTGAAGAAATAGGCATCCGGCGCACGCGGATCGGCCGCGAAGGCAAGCTTGAACGCCGCCTCGCCTTCCTCACCGGCCGGTGTCTTGAACTTGCGCGAGAAGCTGAGCATCCGCCCGGCAGACAGCCCGGCTTCGGCAAACGCGGCATCGTCGCGATCGGCGTCTTCGCTGCCCATCACGATGGCGGAGAAGCCGTCCTGTCCGCGGCGGAACCTGTAGGCCTGGTCGCGGCCGACAAAGACGTTGCCGACGCGCGCCTCACGCTCGGCGATCTCGCGGTCGGCGACGCCCAGAGGCTCGAGGAATGTGCCGCCCTTGAAAAAGACGCAGGCGTTTTCGGTGCCGAAAGGGTGCTCACCACGCGGCGCGACCGTGAAGCCAAGCGCCTCGTAGCGGCTGCGCGCCGTTGCGAGATCGGAAACGGGAAGGACCAGATGGTCGAGCGGACGGGTGGTTTGCGAAGATGCGATCATGGCCGGGCTTCTAGCGCCCGGACCCGATCGTGGCAACGGTCAAGACAGCGCGTCCCGCCGTCGCCCACACGCGTCTAGAACAGCCGGCTCTGCTCGACGGCCGCTTCGATGAAGCTGGCGAAAAGCGGATGCGGTTCCAGCGGGCGGCTCTTCAGCTCCGGATGGTACTGCACGCCGATGAACCACGGATGATCCGCATATTCGATCGTTTCCGGCAGAACACCGTCCGGAGACATGCCGGAGAATGTCAGGCCGCAATTTTCGAGCTGGTCCTTGTAGTCGACATTGACCTCGTAACGGTGACGGTGACGCTCCGAAATTTCGTTCGCGCCGTAAATTTCGGCAATCTTCGTGCCGGGCTTCAGATGCGCGACGTAGGCGCCGAGACGCATCGTGCCGCCGAGATCGCCGGCCGCAGAGCGTTTCTCCAGCATGTTGCCCTTCAGCCATTCGGTCATCAGGCCGATGACCGGCTCTTTTGCAGGTCCGAATTCGGTCGAGGATGCCTTGTCTATACCGGCCAGCGACCGGGCTGCTTCGAGGACAGCCATCTGCATGCCGAAGCAGATGCCGAAATAGGGCACCTTGCGCTCGCGGGCGAAGCGCGCCGCGAAGATCTTGCCTTCCGAACCGCGCTCGCCGAAACCGCCGGGCACGAGGATGCCGTGTACTTTCTCAAGCCAGGGCGACGGGTCTTCCTTCTCGAAGATCTCCGATTCGATCCATTCGAGATTGACCTTGACGCGGTTGGCGATGCCGCCGTGATAAAGCGCTTCGATCAGCGACTTATAGGCATCCTTCAGGCCGGTGTATTTGCCGACCACCGCGATCGTCACTTCGCCTTCCGGCGTGCGGATGCGGTGGGCGACGTCTTCCCAGCGCTCCAGGCGCGGCTTCGGAGCCGGCTCGATTCCGAAGGCCGCCAGCACTTCGCTGTCGAGGCCTTCCTTGTGGTAAGCCATCGGCACGTCGTAGATCGAGGCAACGTCGAGTGCCTGGATGACGGCGGATGGCCGGACATTGCAAAAGAGCGACAGCTTGCGGCGCTCATCGACCGGAATATCACGGTCGGCGCGCACGAGAAGGATGTCCGGCGCGATGCCGAGCGCCTGCAGTTCCTTGACCGAATGCTGCGTCGGCTTTGTTTTGAGTTCGCCGGCGGCCGCGATGAACGGCATCAAGGTCAGGTGGACATAGATGGCATTGCTGCGCGGCAGGTCATTACCGAGCTGACGGATCGCCTCGACGAAGGGCATCGCCTCGATATCGCCGACGGTGCCGCCGATTTCGCAGAGCACGAAATCATAGTCTTCGTTGCCTTCCAGCACGAAATTCTTGATCTCGTTTGTGACGTGAGGAATGACCTGGACGGTTGCGCCCAGATAGTCGCCGCGCCGTTCCTTATCGATGATGTTCTTGTAGATGCGCCCGGTCGTGATGTTGTCCGACTGCATGGCGGAGCGGCCCGTGAAGCGCTCGTAGTGCCCAAGATCGAGATCAGTCTCGGCGCCATCGTCCGTCACGAACACTTCGCCGTGCTGCGTCGGGCTCATCGTGCCCGGATCGACGTTGAGATAGGGATCGAGCTTCTTCAGCCGCACGCGGTAACCGCGTGCCTGGAGGAGTGCACCGAGAGCTGCGGATGCGATGCCCTTGCCGAGGGAGGAGACCACGCCGCCTGTGATGAAAACATATCGCGCCATGGGCTTACCTCGTTAGTCTCTCACCTGCGATTCCACCAGCCGAAAGTGCAGACCGGGAACCAATTTCTGTGGACTGCTGCCTGCGTCGGGCACCATTCCGCACAAAAAAATGCGGCGCCAGACCGGGCGCCGCATCCTGCATATCGTGGCCGTTCTTACTGGCCGGTCGGGACCGAATTTGGTGCCGGTGCGTCTCCTGCGGCTGGCGCAGCGTCGGTGTTTGACGGCGCAGCCGGGGCGTCTTCGCCTGTTGTGGGCGCGTCGTCGATCGCGGCAGGTGCGTCAACATCCGGTGCATCGGACGACGGTGCGTCGTCAACCGGCGCATCCGCCGCGGGCACGTCGGTCTGCGGTGCGGGCTCGCTCGACGGCAAGGACGGGATATCGCTCTCGCCATCCGGCGCGGTTTCAGTTTCAGGAGCCGGGCCGCCCAATTGGTCCAGGATGCCGGCGCCGGCGCCTTCCGTCTGGCCTTCGATTCGATCGAGAATGCTCGAGGGTCCCTGCTCGTAGCGGGCAAGGATGCCGAGCGTCAGCGACGTGACGAAGAAAGCCAAAGCAAGGATGCCGGTGATCCGCGTCAGCGCATTGCCCGAAGACCGCGACGCCATCATGTTGCCGCCACCGCCGCCAATCCCCAGGCCGCCCCCTTCGGAACGTTGGACAAGCACGACCGCGACGAGCGCGAGCACGATCATGAGATGGATGACGATCAAGACGGTCTGCATATTGGGGGTCCTGCCAAAAGGCGGCAATGGTCGGAAAATCAGCGGCCCCTCTACACGAGAGCTGCTGCATTTCCAACCCCGAAGCCATCATTTCGAGCGCATGGGAATGATGCGCGGTCAGATATCGTTGTACGCGGCACAGATGGCGAGGAAATCATCGGCTTTCAAGCTCGCGCCGCCGACCAGCGCGCCATCGACATTGTGAACGGCCATCAGTTCACGCGCATTCGATGGCTTGACCGAGCCGCCATAGAGAATGCGCATCGCGGCGCCCTCGTCGTCGAAGCGGCCGACGAGCGTCTCACGAATGAAAGCGTGCGCCTCGGCCACATCATCGGCCGTCGGCGTCAGGCCGGTTCCGATGGCCCAGACGGGCTCATAGGCGATGATCGTCATCTCCGCCTCGGCCCCATCCGGCACCGAACCGACCAGTTGACGGCCAAGCACGGCCAGCGTCTCGCCCGACTTCCGCTCCGCTTCCGTCTCACCGATGCAGATGATGGCCACCAGGCCGGCGTCCCAAGCGGCTTCTGCCTTGCGCGCCACCGTTGCATCGTCCTCGCCGTGGTCCGCACGGCGTTCCGAATGGCCGACGATCACATGCGTCGCCAGGCAATCGGCAATCATTTCGGCGGAGATGTCGCCGGTGTGCGCACCGGCAGCATTCCAGTGGCAATCCTGTGCGCCGATGGCAAGTTCGCTGTCTTCGGCAAGCGCAGTGGCCACGTAGACGAGCGTCGCCGGCGGGCAGATGAGGGTATCGATCATCTCCAGCGAAGGGGTAACCACGCCGTCGATGATCGCCTTCAGCTCGCCGAGATTGTCGCGAAGGCCGTTCATCTTCCAATTGCCGGCCACGAGTGGCCTGATGCCGGGTGTCATTGTGCGCGTCCACCTTCTTCAACTTTATTCGGTGGCCGTAGCTACCAGACTGGCCTCGAAAATCAAACGAAGGCATGGGCAGAAGCGCCCACGATCCGGCATTTACGTGCCGCATCAACGCGGTTAGAACAGCGCGCATCCGCGTGAAAGCAAGAGGACGAACGGGTAAGACATGCTGACAATGCTGCGAAGGGGCGCCCAGACCTGGGTCGCCAAAGGCCTGTTCTTCCTGCTCGTCGCGTCCTTCGCGGTCTGGGGCGTCAGCGGATCGATGTTCTCGGGCGGTGGCGACACCGTCGTTTCGGTCGGCGAAACCGAAGTGTCGGCGCTTGAATTCCGGCTTGCCTATGATCGCCAGCTCTCCCTGCTCTCGCAGCAGTTCGGCACCCGCATCACGACGGAACAGGCACGCGCCTTCGGCATCGAGAATCAGGTCTATTCGCAGCTGGTCGCCGGCGCCGCGCTCGACGAGCAGGCGCGCAACATGCAGCTCGGGCTGTCGGAGGACCGACTGGCTGGTCTCATCGCGGCGGATCCGGCCTTTCAGGGCATCAATGGTCAGTTCAGCCGCCAGAACTTTGCCGCCGTGCTGCGCAATGTCGGCATGAGCGAGGACGACTATATCCGCAATCGACAGCAGGTCGCCGTCCGCACGCAGGTCGTTGAAGCCCTGGCGGACGGTTTCGAACTGCCCGATACATTGCTCGACGCCTTCGGCCGCCATCGCGCCGAGACTCGTACCGTCGATTACCTGATCGTCGACGAGAGCATGATCGATCCGATCGGTGAACCGTCGGATGAAGAGCTTGCCGCCTATTTCGAAGACAATGGCAGCCGGTTTACCGCGCCGGAATATCGCAGCATTGCCTATGTGACGCTGACGGCGAGCGACATCGCCGACCCGGACGGCATCGATGCCGAAGTGGTCCGTGCCGAGTTCGACAACAATGCCGACCGCTACACGAGCGTTGAGCGGCGCACGCTGGATCAGCTCGTCTTCCCGAACCGCGAGGCAGCGGAAGCCGCAGCCGTGGCGCTGGCAGAAGGGACTTCATTCGATGACGTGGTCGCCGAAGCCGGCCGCACTGCTGCCGATGTGCGCATCGGCACGTTCGCGCGGAACCAGATGACGAACGCGGCGCTGGCGGAAGCGGCATTCGCCGTGGACGAAGCGGGTGGTGTTACCGACGTCGTGGACGGTCCCTTTGGCCCGGTCATTATGCGCGTTGCCGCGATCGAGGGTGGCGAGGAGACGGCATTCGAAGACGTCGAAGCGCAGATCCGCGAGGATCTCGCCATGGCGGAAGCGGCGCAGACGCTGTTCGATGTCTTCAACGCCTATGAAGACGCCCGCGCCGGCGGCCTGTCGGTGCAGGATGCCGCGCGCGAGCAACAGCTGACACCGGTTGTGATCGAAGCGGTCGACCGCTCGGGTCGCACACCCGAAGGCGACGTGCTGAGCGACCTGCCACAGTCGCGCGATCTTTTGGCCCAGGCCTTCGACACCGACATCGGTATCGAGACACAGCCGATCAATCTCGGCTCCGACGGCTATCTCTTCTTCGAGGTCCTGGACATCGAAGAGGCACGCGACCGCACGCTGGACGAAGTGCGTGACGACGTGGTCGCCGACTGGCAAGCGGATCAACGCGCCGCAGCGCTCGCTGCACGCGCCGAAGAGCTTCGCGCTTCTGCAGCCGACGGCACGCCTCTTGCCGAGATCGCAACGGAACTTGGGGCGACTGTGCGCACCGAATACAATCTGCAGCGCGACAGCGAGAACGCCACCTTCGGGCCAGAGGCCATCGCGGCAGCCTTTGCGGGCCCCGGTGGGCACGTGGCAACCGCGCCGGCCGCGAATGGCGCCGGCGAGATCGTCATGCGCGTCAACGAAGTGGCGATCTCCGCATCGAACGCGATCTCCGATCAGGAGCGCGCCGCCATCGCCCGCAGCGGCGGCGATGACCTGCTCGATCAGCTCGTGACCCGCCTGCAGGCGGAATATCCGGTGCGGATCAACCAGCAGCTCGGCACGCAGGCGCTCGGTTTCTAAAGACGGGACATCGGGGGTGCCGTAATGGCAGACATGAAGAGCTACCTCGCCAAGGCCGCGTCCGGTGTCCCGCTGTCGCGTGAGGACGCAAAGGCCGCGTTCGACATCATGATGTCGGGCGATGCCACGCCGAGCCAGATCGGTGGTTTCCTGATGGCACTCAGAGTGCGCGGCGAAACGGTGGACGAGATCGTCGGCGCCGTGACGACCATGCGCAGCAAGATGGTGACCGTCGAGGCGCCGGCCGATGCGATCGATATCGTCGGCACCGGGGGTGACGGCACCGGCACCTACAATGTCTCCACCTGCGCGGCCTTCATCGTCGCGGGATGCGGAGTGCCGGTCGCCAAGCACGGCAACCGCGCGCTCTCGTCGAAATCCGGCGCTGCGGACGCGCTGATGGCGCTCGGCGTAGCGATCGATCTCAAGTCGCCGGCCATTGCTGCCTGTATCGATGAAGCCGGCATCGGCTTCATGTTCGCCCCTGCCCACCATTCAGCGATGCGTCACGTGGGCCCGACGCGCGTGGAGCTTGGAACCCGCACGATCTTCAATCTGCTCGGCCCGCTCTCCAATCCCGCTGGCGCCAAGCGTCAGTTGCTCGGCGTCTTCGCCCCGGAATGGCTGGAGCCGCTTGCCGAGGTGCTGAAGGATCTCGGCTCGGAGCGAGTCTGGGTCGTCCATGGCGCCGGTCTCGACGAGATGACGACGACTGGACGAACGGATATCGTTGCGCTGGAGGACGGTTCGATCCGGCGTTTCTCGATCGAGCCCGAGGAGCTCGGCCTGAAGCGCGTAGCCATCGACGAGTTGAAAGGTGCTGACGGCGCCCACAATGCAAAAGCCTTGCAGGCGGTGCTTCGCGGCTCGAAAGATGCCTATCGCGAGATCGCGCTTCTGAATGCCGGCGCCTCGCTGGTGGTGGCCGGCCGCGCCGAGACGGTGGCAGAAGGACTGGAGCTTGCGGCGAGATCGATCGACGACGGTGCGGCACTTGCAGTGCTGGAGCGCCTCGTGGCGGTTTCACAGCGGCACGCGGCCGCGGCATGATGATGAACTGGCAAGACATGAAGGAATCGGGGCGTTGAGCGATATTCTGACCCGCATCGAAGCCTATAAGCGCGAGGAGATCGCCGCCGCCAAGGCCGCTCGGCCGCTCGCTGAGGTGAAGGCAGCGGCTTCGGACGCAGACGCGCCGCGCGGATTCCGGGCCGCGCTCGAGGCGAAACGTGCCCGTGGGCACTTCGCTCTGATCGCCGAGATCAAGAAGGCCAGCCCGTCCAAGGGGCTCATTCGTGCCGATTTCGACCCGCCGGCACTGGCGCGCGCCTATGAGGCAGGCGGCGCCGCTTGCCTCTCGATCCTGACAGACACGCCCTCATTCATGGGTGCACCGGAATTTCTCGTCGCTGCGCGTTCCGCAACGGCGCTGCCAGTCATCCGCAAGGACTTTCTGTTCGATCCGTACCAGGTGTACGAAGCCCGCGCGATGGGCGCCGATGCCATCCTCGTCATCATGGCCTGCCTCGATGATGCGATGGCGCTGGAGCTTCACGATACGGCGGTCGATCTCGGGATGGACGTGCTGGTCGAAGCGCATGACGAGGCGGAAATGGAGCGCGCGCTTTCGCTGAGTTCCCCGCTCATCGGCGTCAACAATCGGAATCTGCGCACCTTCGAGGTGTCGCTGGATAACAGCGAGCGGCTTGCACCCATGGCAGCTGGCCGCCACCTTGTCGGCGAAAGCGGCATCTTTACCCATGAGGATTGCCTGCGGCTCGAGCGCGCCGGCATCGGCACGTTCCTTGTCGGCGAAAGCCTGATGCGCATCGACGATGTCACCAGCGCGACAGAGACGCTGCTCACGGGCAAGCATCAGGCAGCAGCGCAATGAGCGACGAAGCGCGACTCACGCATCTCGACGAACAGGGTCGCGCCACGATGGTGGATGTCGGCGGCAAGGTAGAGACCGAGCGCGTCGCGATCGCCGAAGGCTTTGTGAAGATGGCTCCGGAAACGCTCGCGCTCATCCAGTCCGGCGGCGCAGCGAAAGGCGACGTGGTCGCCACGGCGCGCATCGCCGGCATTATGGCGGCAAAGCGGACGTCCGACCTCATTCCGCTTTGCCATCCGCTGATGCTGACCAAGGTTGCGGTCACCATCGAGGCGGTCGACACCCTACCCGGCCTGCGCGTCGAGGCCATGGCGCGCCTCAAGGGTCAAACGGGGGTCGAGATGGAAGCGCTGACGGCGGTCTCAATCGCCTGCCTCACCCTCTACGACATGGCAAAAGCCGTCGACAAGGCGATGGAAATAACCAGCGTCCGGCTGCTCTCCAAGACCGGTGGCAAATCTGGCGACTGGAACCATCCGGGCAGCGACGGGGCCCGCTGATCATGGCGCTGCTTCCCGTCGACGATGCGCTCCAACTGATCCTCGCCGATGCCCGTCCGATTGCCGATATCGAACACGTCCCGCTCCATGAAGCATGGGGCCGGATCGTTGCCGAGCCGCTGATCGCCATGCGCGACCAGCCTCCGTTTGCTGCCTCGGCCATGGATGGGTACGCCGTGGTCGCGGCGGATACGGCAGAGCCAGGTGCGACGCTGAGGGTCGTCGGCGAATCGGCTGCCGGGCACGGGTTCACGGGCGCCATTGGACGCGGCGAGACCGTCCGTATCTTCACCGGCGCGCCGGTTCCGCAAGGGGCCGACGCGATTCTCATTCAGGAAAACGCGCGGCCGCTTGAAACGACCATGATCGGGGTTGTCGAGCCGGTGCAGGCCGGGCGGTTCGTGCGGCGTGCAGGTCTCGACTTCCATCGTGGCGAGACGGTGATCGCCAAGGGCGCGATGCTCGATGCCGGCCGGCTGACGCTGGCAGCAGCCATGAACCTCCCCGCCCTGCCCATGCATCGGCGCCCGCGCGTCGCCATTCTGGCGACCGGCGACGAGCTCGTGCCGCCGGGTGCCGATCCACGCGACGATCAAATCATCGCGTCGAACAGTTTTGGCGTCGCCGCCATCGTCAAGGAAGCCGGCGGAGAACCGATCGACCTCGGCATTGCCGCCGATACGCTTGCTGCCCTGAACCGATCGATCGACGCCGCTCAGGCGGCAGGCGCCGATATCTTGGTGACACTTGGTGGCGCCTCGGTTGGTGATCACGACCTGGTTCGCAAAGTGCTGGAATCGCGCGGTCTCGAGCTTGCCTTCTGGAAGATCGCCATGCGGCCGGGCAAGCCGCTGATGAGCGGCCGCATCGGCCCGATGCATGTTCTCGGGCTTCCGGGCAACCCTGTCTCAAGCCTTGTCTGCTCGCACGTCTTCCTGACGCCTCTGATCGCAAAGCTCGTCGGCCGCACCCATCATGTGCAGGCGGTCGACGCGATCCTCGACGTAGACCTGGCCGAAAACGACTTGCGCCAGGATTATCTGCGCGCGGCGATGCACCGGCGGCCCGACGGAACGCTCGTCGCCACGCCTGCCACCCGACAGGACTCGTCCATGATGCGCGTGTTTGCCGAGGCCGATGGCCTCGTCGTCCGACCGCCATTCGCGCCAGAAGCCAAAGCGGGCGACGCGGTGCGGGCAATCCTATTGAGGCATATTTAGCCTCGCTTCCTGATGGACTTGCGGAACACAAAAGGAACAGATAAAGTGTGTTCCACATTTGTTTCCATCCGATCAAGCGGGGGCCTAAGCAGCCGATGTTGACGCGTAAGCAGCAGGAACTGCTTCTTTTCATCCATGAGCGCCTGAAGGAAAGCGGCGTGCCGCCATCCTTCGACGAGATGAAAGAAGCCCTCGATCTCGCGTCCAAGTCGGGGATCCATCGCCTTATCATCGCGCTGGAGGAACGCGGCTTCATTCGCCGCCTGCCGAACCGTGCGCGTGCGCTGGAAGTCATCAAGCTGCCGGATAGCTACAACGCGGCAGTGCCTCAGCGTCGCGGCTTTTCGCCGAGTGTCATCGAAGGATCGCTAGGCAAGACGCCGAAGCCCGAGATTGCAGCCGAGCGCCGCCAGAGCGAGATGCCGCGCGACAACGACAATCGCGCCATCAGCGTGCCCGTCATGGGTCGCATCGCGGCGGGCGTGCCGATCTCTGCCATCCAGAACAACACTCATTCGATTGCCGTGCCACCGGATATGCTGGGCGGCGGCGAGCATTACGCGCTCGAGGTCAAGGGCGACTCGATGATCGAAGCCGGCATCTTCGACGGCGACACGGTCATCATCAAGAATTCGTCGACGGCCAATCCCGGCGACATCGTCGTGGCTCTGGTCGACGACGAGGAAGCGACATTGAAGCGTTTCCGTCGCAAAGGTGCGTCGGTGGCGCTCGAGGCCGCCAACCCGGCCTATGAAACGCGGATTTTCGGACCGGATCGCGTCAAGATCCAGGGCAAGCTCGTCGGGCTCATCCGGCGCTATCACTGATCGATGCTGTCGGCAGCTCTTCTGTCTTCGCTCATGTGTGTGTTGACGGAAGAGGCATCCCCGCCAGGCTCGGTAAAACTGCCAGTTCTCCAGTCATAATAACGGTGCCGCGTCCAGGCGCGCATTCGGCCGGCAGACTGCTCGAAGCGGAACGTCGGCTGCGGGTCGAATTGTGCACCCGACCCCGTGCCCGCCGCTCGCGCCTCGTTCGCCGCGAAGCCTTCTCCCGTCGACGCCGCGTAGACGGCGATCGCGCCGGTTTCACGCAGTGTACGGGCGGTGAAGAGCTTCGCGCCGGAGCGGCATTGGCGCATCGACAGCGGTATCGGAATGATGGCGATATCGGTCATGTCGCATGCGGGACCGACATAGGCCGGCTCCTCCAGCCACGCGACGATGGTTCCGTTCCCGAGACGGGCGATGCAGAACGCGCCGCGGCGGCATCGGAACACGCCTTCCATTTGCCCGTCTTCCAATTCGAGGACAGCCCGGCGCATCGTCCCATAGGCGATGGCGGGGTCTATCTCGGCATCTGGCAGAACCGGCTCGGTCGTCGTTTCCTCTGCCGGAAGCTCAGTCTGCTCATCTAAGACGACGGCTGGCGGAATGTGGGTCGCAAGCCGGGTTGCCGTTGCCCATTGATCGAAGATGAAGCTGCTCGGACGCGCTCGGTTGGTTGCCAGGCCGTCCTCGCGCAGGATCGCGGCCAGCCGAGCGTCCTCGGCAATCAGCAGCAAGGGTGGATCGGCGCGCAGGTCGGCCGCCATAATGAGGGCAGCGGCCAGCACGGGTATCAAAGCGGTGCTCCGCAGCCATGTTCGTGTGAAGACCAGGATGAGCAGCGCCAGCGACAGAAGCGCCGTAACGGCTCCGGGGATCTTCCCCGTGGCGAAACCATCGCCATAGGCGGCAACATGATGGCCGATGGCGATGACGGCCTCCAGGCCAAGTCCCATGATCATCAGGAAAATCGCGTCGAGACCGAGTGGCATCGTCAGCAGCGCAAGAGTACCGAATGGCATGACGATGACCGAGATGACCGGCATCGCGACCACATTGGCGATCATTCCGTAGCTCGACATGCGGTGGAAATGATGCGCCGAGAAGATCCCCGTCGCCGCGCCGGCAATCAGCGACGTCACGGCCAGACCGAGGATCAGCAGCGTCCAGCGCCAGACGAAGCTGGGTTTCGAGGTCGTGAAATCAGGCGTCTTGTTCCTGTTGCGCGCGGCCCAGCCGCCATAGGCGGCAATGAGTGCGGCAGTTGCCGCAAAAGACATCTGGAAGCCGGGCGATGTCACCGCCGACGGTGTGATCAGGAGGATGAGAAATGCGGCGATCGCGACATTGCGCATGGTCAGCGCAGCCCGGTCGAGCAATATCGCGACCAGCATGACGACGACCATGATCCAGGCGCGCTGTGCGGATATGACGGCTCCGGAAATCAGCAGGTAGAAGGTGGAGGTGCCAATGGCGCCGAGCGCTGCGAATTTCTTCACCGGCCAGGTCTGGGCGACGCCCGGCACGAGTGCGAAGCCGAGCCGCAACCCGGTGAACATCAGGGCTGCGGCCAGCGACATGTGCAGGCCGGAAATGGACAGGATGTGGGCAAGCCCGGTGATGCGGAAGGCTTCGTTGGTCTCCTCGGAGATCGCCCGACGGTCGGATACGGTCATTGCGGCTGCAACGGCGCCCGCGTCTCCCGGGATCACCTCCTTGATCCGAAACGCGATCGTTTCGCGGAGTTCGGTCGTCCATCGGGCGATCCGGTCGGCGTAGCCTTCTTCGACCTGATCACCGGGCATGATCCCGGGCGGGCCGTAGAAAAAGCCGAAAGCACCGATGCCGGCGAAATAGGAGTTGAAGGCAAAATCGAACGTGCCGGGCATCGCGGGACCGGACGGTGGCGCAAGTCGCGCCAGGCCGATGATCGACGCACCGATTTCGATATCGGGATGGTCGCTGCGCGCCAAAAGTCGCACCCGTTCGGGCGGCCGGCGTAGCGTGGGGTCATGCGTGGACTTGACTTCGACCAGGTAACGCCAGCGACCCTCTTCATCGATTTCCCGCGACAGCACCCGGCCGGAGATCGTGGTGACCACGGGACTATCCAGAACGGTGATGGAGCGGCGATCCGCCTCCGCTGCTGCGGAGGCCAACCCCGCCAGGATCATGCACAGCGCGGCGAGCACGTTCCTCAGTCGGCTGGCCGTGAGTGCCGCGGCCAATCCCACAGCGATGGTGAGCCCAAGCGTTGCAACAAACGGCGGATCGCTTGGCAGAATGCGCCAGAGCGCGGCACCTGTCGCGAAGAAGGCGGAGGCCCAGAGAAACAGCGCGCCGTGGCCTCGCTCCTCATCAAGTGCCTGCCTGACACTCAAATGCGACCAGCGTCGGCGCCACGATCGAGACGCGGTCGGGATCAGGCGAGGATCTTTGTTCGGATCATGATCGGCATGAGGATCGGCGGGGTCGAACGTAAACGCAGTCCGCTCGCAAGCGGAGCCATTCACTGGCTCGCGTTCAGCATCGGCATGCGCCATCCTGGTCGGGCCCCCTCGCCCGGCCCCAGGATACACCGCAAGCCTTGCGCTGTCGCCCTCGTGTGTTAGATCACCGCCAACAGGACGATGCGGCCTTCAAGGGGCCCGATCGTCACTCAATTAGCATCACTCACAGGTTCAAGATCATGTCCGAAGGGATTGTCACCCGCTTCGCGCCTTCGCCCACTGGATACCTCCACATCGGCGGTGCGCGCACGGCGCTGTTCAACTGGCTCTATGCCCAGAACCGGGGCGGCAAGATGCTGCTGCGCATCGAGGACACCGATCGCGCACGCTCGACCGATGCTGCCGTCGACGCCATTCTGGATGGGCTGAGCTGGCTGGGGCTCTCCTGGGACGGCGAGCCGATCTCGCAATTCGAACGGGCCGAGCGCCACCGTGAGATTGCCGAGGAACTGGTGAAGCGTGGAGAGGCCTATTATTGCTATGCCTCGGCTGAGGAACTGGATGCCATGCGCGAGGCGCAGCGGGCTGCAGGCAAGCCGCCCCGCTACGACGGGCGCTGGCGCGACCGCGATGCCTCCGAAGCACCGAAAGGCGTGAAGCCGGCCATCCGCATCAAGGCACCGCGCGACGGCGAAACGCTTGTTCGCGACAAGGTTCAAGGCGATGTGCGCTTCCCGAATGCCGATCTGGACGATTTCATCATCCTGCGCTCCGACGGCAATCCGACCTATATGCTTGCCGTCGTCGTCGACGACCACGACATGGGCGTGACCGACATCATCCGCGGCGACGACCACCTGACGAATGCCGCGCGCCAGTCGATCATTTATAAGGCGATGGACTGGGACATTCCCTCCATGGCCCATATTCCGCTGATCCACGGCGCCGATGGCGCGAAGCTCTCCAAGCGCCACGGCGCTCTCGGTGCCGAAGCCTACCGCGCGATGGGTTTCCTGCCCGAAGCGCTCACCAACTATCTCGTGCGCCTCGGCTGGAGCCATGGCGATGACGAGATCATGTCGACCGAGCAGATGATCGAATGGTTCGACGTCTCCGATATCAACAAGGGTGCGGCCCGCTTCGACATCAAGAAGCTGGAAGCCTTGAACGGGCACTATATCCGCCAGGCCGATGACGCGCGGCTCGTCGACAGCCTTATCGCCATCCTTCCCGAGATGGAAGGCGGCGCCTATTTCATTGACCGCATGACGGACGAGCGCCGCGCTCAACTGCTAGCGGCGATGCCGGGGCTAAAGGAGCGCGCAAAGACTCTCGTCGAGCTCGCCGATGGCGCGCGCTTCCTGTTCGACGAGCGCCCGCTGCAGAACGACGAGAAGGCGGCGACGATTCTCGCCGAAGGTCGCCCGGTTCTCGAGGGTCTTCTTCCTGAGCTGCAGGCGCTTCAGTCCTGGGAAATCGAGTCGCTGGATCCGATCGTCCGCGCCTATGCGGAGCGCGAAGGACTCAAGCTCGGCAAGGTCGCCCAGCCTCTTCGCGCTGCACTCACGGGGCGGGCCGTTTCGCCCGGCGTGTTCGATGTTCTGAAGGTTTTGGGCCGCGAAGAGTCACTCGGTCGAATTGCCGATCAGCTCGGCTAACCGATTGAAACGTCTTGCTTGATCGACAAGAGCATTGTCATCGCCGGTGCTGGCCTAAGCACAGATTGCGGCGCTGCACAATTCGATTGTCGACAACTTGGCAGGTGCAGCGAAATCATATAGCAATTCGCCAGCCATGGGCGCCTTTCTGACGAATGCGCTCATGTTTCGGAGAGATTGGGAAGGGTTCGACATGACTGAAAGCGCCAAACTGACCGTGGATGGCAAGGAAGTGGATTTTCCGGTCCGCAAGGGGACGATCGGCCCTGAAGTCTACGATATCGCCGCGCTCTACAAGCACACCGGCGCCTTTACCTACGATCCGGGCTTCACCTCGACCGCCTCTTGCGAATCCAAGATCACCTATATCGACGGCGACGAAGGTGTCCTGCTGCACCGCGGTTACCCGATCGAGCAGCTTGCCGAGCATGGCGACTTCCTCGAAGTCTGCTACCTGCTTCTCTACGGGGAACTGCCGACGAAGGCGCAAAAGGAAGACTTCGATTATCGCGTGACCCATCACACGATGATCCATGAGCAGATGTCGCGCTTCTTCACCGGCTTCCGCCGCGACGCGCATCCCATGGCCATCATGTGCGGCGTCGTTGGTGCTCTGTCCGCCTTCTACCACGACTCCACCGACATCACCGATCCGCACCAGCGCATGGTCGCGAGCCTCCGCATGATCGCGAAGATGCCGACGATCGCTGCGATGGCGTTCAAGTATCACGTCGGCCAGCCCTTCGTGTATCCGAAGAACGACCTCGACTACACGTCGAACTTCCTGCGCATGTGCTTTGCCGTTCCCTGCGAGGAATATGTGGTCAATCCAGTGCTGTCGCGCGCCATGGACCGCATCTTCATCCTGCATGCCGATCACGAGCAGAACGCATCGACCTCCACGGTTCGCCTCGCCGGCTCGTCGGGTGCAAATCCATTCGCCTGCATCGCGGCTGGCATTGCCTGCCTCTGGGGCCCCGCACATGGCGGCGCGAACGAAGCTGCGCTCAACATGCTCGGCGAAATCGGCTCGGTCGATCGCATTCCGGAATTCATCGCCCGCGCCAAGGACAAGAACGATCCGTTCCGTTTGATGGGCTTTGGCCACCGCGTCTACAAGAACTATGACCCGCGTGCCAAGATCATGCAGAAGACGACGCATGAGGTTCTCGGCGAGCTTGGCATCAAGGACGATCCGCTGCTCGACGTTGCCATGGAGCTGGAGCGCATCGCGCTCACCGACGACTATTTTGTCGAGAAGAAGCTCTATCCGAACATCGACTTCTATTCGGGCATCACCCTGAAGGCGCTCGGCTTCCCCACCACCATGTTCACGGTGCTGTTCGCACTGGCGCGCACCGTCGGCTGGATCGCCCAGTGGAACGAGATGATCGAGGATCCGTCCCAGCGCATCGGTCGTCCGCGTCAGCTCTATACGGGCGAGCCGCAGCGCGAGTACGTGCCGGTTTCCAAGCGCAACTAAGTCGTCCAAGATACTGCCATTGGCGGCGGGAGCGCATCCAGCGCTTCCGCCGTCTTCTTTTTTCCTGAGAGCCACGCGATGAACTACGATCTTCTCCTCAATGCGCTGGCGACCATCATCGTCCTCATCGATCCGCCAGGGCTCGCGCCGATCTTTCTTGGCCTGACCAACGGCATGAACAGGGCGCAGCGCTTTCAGGTTGCTCTGCGTGGCTGCATCATCGCTGCGGTCCTCCTCAGCCTGTTCGCCGTCACCGGTTCCGCCATTCTCTCGCTGCTCGGCATCACGCTTGGGGCATTCCGGATCGCTGGCGGGCTGCTTCTTTTCTGGATCGCGTTCGAGATGATTTTCGAGAAGCGGCAGGAGCGGCACGAGACAACCGCGGAACGCGCCATCACGCAGGACCATATCTCCAACATCGCCGTCTTTCCGCTGGCGATTCCACTCGTCGCGGGACCAGGAGCAATTTCAGCGATCATACTGCTTTCAGGCTCTTTCCAGGGACCGATCGAGCGCGCAGAACTCGTGGGCGTGATCCTCTTCTGCATTTTGATCCTATTCGGAACGCTGGTCGTCGCCGAAAGGCTGGATCGCTTTCTGGGCGCCACGGGCCGCATGATCCTGACACGGCTGCTGGGCGTCATTCTCGCAGCGCTGGCGGTGCAGTTTGTGATCGACGGGGTGGGCTCGATCGACATCCCGCTTCGATCATAAAAAACGGCCGCCGGACGTGTCCGGCAGCCGCTCGACGACCCGAGTGGGAGAAGTCCTCGGACCGAAACCCGACCTGTTTGAGGCCGGCCTTGTTATTGCGCCGGTGCCGGGGCGCCGCCCGATGCTTCGCCGATATACTGGGTAAGCTTTTCTGCCAATGCCGGATCAGCCTGCGCTGCCTGCATGATGGACGTGTATTCCTGCACCGTGACGTCTGACTCCTCGACGATGCTCACCATCTGCTGGCTGGCTTCCGCCTGGATCTGCTCCTGCTCCTCGGGCGTCGTCGCCTCCTGCAGACGCGGGGTGTATTCGCGATTGACCTCGTCAACCTGCAGGAACGCCGTGGCGAAGGAACGAAGCGTGTCGTCGGAATATTGCTCCGCCATGGGCTGCTCGGCCTGAGGCTGCGCTGGGGCCGCTTCTTGTGCGACGGCTAGGCCCGTGGCCGGCAATGCTAAGCTCACGGCCGCGAGCGCCATGATCGAATATTTTTTGATCATCATAAGGTCGTTCCCTTTCATCTCGTCGCGTATCAGCAACTTGATAGAATTGTGCCGCACGCACAAAGCGCGAAGCGACAGCGACACTGAACAATCTATTGATCGGAGGGTGGCTTAACCACCCGTTGGCTTCCACAAATAGTGCCCAGAACGTCACGTTCAGCCAAATCGAGAAACAATTATTGCCCAGACCTCAGCGAAGATGCGACCCCGATTTAACAGTATTTTGGAAATACGTTTGATGGCTGCTGACGACGTGCGACTTGAGAACTGTCATCATTGCAGCATATCTTCCGGAAACTGGATGCTTCAGGAGATGCCAGCAGTGATGTTGAAACGACCAATCCATGCTCTGGCACTGGCAGTTGCTCTTGCAGTTGCCGCACCCACCGCTGCGTATGCGCAGGAACCCTCGGATCTGGCGGAAGGTCTTTCACCTCGCCTCCTGTTCGTGGTCAGCGGTGGATTCTGGCAGACAATTGAAGCAGCAGGGGAAACGACTGAAGGAGAGGCCGAAGACCCGGCAGACGCCGAACCGGATCAGCGCGGCTATTATCGGGCTTTGGCAATCCGCAGTGAAGACAACAGCTCGCGCCTCTATCTCCAGCGTGTTGCATTGACCGAAAACGGTCCCGAGCTTCTGGAAACCACCGAAATCACTGAAGTCACCGAGCGCTCGGGCTACATCACCGACATCCGACCGGAAAATTCGGCAGGCGTCTCTGCATCGCAGGGATTTGCCGCCTTCATCTATATCAAGGACGCGCCGGATGCGCCGGAGCCGGATATGCTCGAACTTTTCGTCGACGAGTTTGGCGAGTTGACGCTGAACGGCGCCAGCAACTGACGCCGTTCAAGTAGAATATATTCAGTCGACGTCTTCGATCGTCTCGTCGCCGCCATGGACCCGGTGCGCGAGCGCGGCTTCCATGAAAGCGTCGACGGAGCCGTCTAGCACTTCCTGCGGGTTGGTGCTCTCCACGCCGGTCCGCAGATCCTTGACCAGCTGATAGGGCTGCAGCACGTAAGAACGGATCTGGTGGCCCCAGCCGATCTCCGTCTTCGTCGCTTCGGTGGCGCTTGCCGCTTCTTCCCGACGCTTTAATTCAGCTTCGTAAAGACGAGCGCGCAGCATGTTCCATGCTTTTTCACGGTTCTTGTGCTGCGAGCGCTCCTGCTGGCACTGTACCACGATGCCACTCGGTATATGGGTGATACGCACAGCCGAGTCGGTCGTGTTGACGTGCTGGCCGCCGGCGCCCGACGAGCGATAGGTGTCGATGCGACAGTCGCTTTCGTTGATCTCGATCTGGATCGTATCGTCGATGACGGGATAGACCCAGACGCTCGAAAACGACGTGTGACGGCGTGCCTGGCTGTCGAACGGCGATATGCGGACGAGGCGATGCACGCCAGACTCGGTCTTCAGCCAGCCATAGGCATTGTGGCCCTTGATCAGCAGCGTCGCGGACTTGATGCCCGCTTCTTCGCCGTCATGCACTTCCATGACCTCGACCTTGAACTTCCGTCGCTCGGCCCAGCGCGTGTACATGCGCAAAAGCATGTTCGCCCAGTCCTGGCTCTCCGTGCCGCCGGCGCCGGAGTGAATTTCAAGATAGCTATCGTTGCTGTCGGCCTCGCCGGCGAGAAGCGCTTCGATCTGGCGTCGATCGAGTTCGGCACGCATCTCCTTCAGGAGTTGCTCGGCCTCGCGCACGACGCCATCGTCGCCCTCTTCCTCACCGAGTTCGATGAGGCCGAGATTGTCTTCCAGCGACGTTTCGAGTGCCCGGATGCCGGTGATGGAATCTTCGAGAGACTGACGCTCGCGCATCAGCTTCTGGGCTTCCATCGGGTCGTTCCAGAGGGCCGCGTCTTCGGATTTGTGATTGAGGTAGTCTAGGCGTTTGACGGATTGATCCCAGTCAAAGATGCCTCCTCAGCAGGGCCAACCCCTGCTTGATGTCGTCGACGACGGATGCGGTTTCGGAGCGCATTGGCGTGCTTCTTCCTGCGTGTCGATTGGGATTTGTCGTTTCGTGGCCGGAACCTAGTCACGAGGCTCCGGCCTGTAAAGGTCTTCAGGTCAACAGTCTGACCCGGACTGCGTGTCACGGATCAGTAGAGGCCGCCGGCACCGGAGGTGACGGCACGATTGGCCTGTGGCGAGGACTGGATGATTTCCTCGCTCGACTGATAGCTGTCCAGATTGCCGATGACGAAGAAGTCCTGAGCAGGGCCAGTGCCCGGCTTGAAGGCTTCCATGATCACGTCGCCGCCCTGCCCGTTCGATGCCATGCCAGTGCGGCGATCGATGGCAATGAGGTTCAAGCCTTCGGGGATACGGAAGTCAGCCGGTGGGACGCCTTCGAGCACGTCGTTCATGAAAGCGTTGAAGATGGGAGCAGCAAGCCCACCCCCTGTCGACCCACGGCCCATCGGACGCGGATTGTCGAAGCCCATGTAGACGCCGGTCACGAGGTCGGGCGTGTAGCCTACGAACCACGCATCGCGCTCTTCGTTGGTCGTGCCTGTCTTGCCGGCGGTCGGACGGCCGAGATTGACGGCGCTCGCCGCTGTTCCGCGGGTCACGACGCCTTCCAGCATCGAGGTCATCTGATAGGCCGTCATCGGGTCGAGCACCTGCTGGCGGTTATCGGCGATCACCGGCTCTTCCTGGCCCTGCCATTCGTTGGCAGCGCAGGTTTCACAAACGCGCTCCTCGTGACGGAACACGGTCCGACCGTAGCGATCCTGCACGCGGTCGATCAGCGAAGGCTCGATGGCCTTGCCGCCATTCGCGATGACCGAATAGGCGCTGACGAGCCTCAGAACCGTGGTTTCGCCGGCGCCAAGCGACATCGGCAGATAGGGCATGAGGTTGTCATAGATGCCGAAGCGCTCCGAATACTCGGCAACAAGGTCCATGCCCATATCCTGGGCAAGACGCACGGTCATCAGATTGCGAGAGCGCTCGATCCCGAGGCGGAGTGTCGACGGTCCGGCCGCATCGCCACCGTAGTTCTTCGGACGCCAGACTTCGTTGCCGGACACCACTTCGATCGGCGCATCCATCACCACCGACGCCGGCGTGTAGCCATTGTCGAGCGCTGCAGCGTATACGAACGGCTTGAAGGCCGAGCCGGGCTGGCGCATCGCCTGCGTGGCGCGGTTGAACTCCGACTGGGCGTAGGAAAAGCCACCGGCGAGAGCCAGCACGCGGCCGGTATGCGGGTCCATCGCGACGAGCGCGCCCTGCACTTCCGGCGGCTGACGCAGACGCCAGCCAGCATTCTCGCCACCCATCTCCTCGACGAACACCACGTCGCCGGGATTGAGGACGCCTGCCGGGCTGCGCGCGGTGGACGACTGTCCGTCGATGTTCATGCGGTAGGCCCACTCCATGCCAGCAGCTGGCAGCGTGATCGTCTCGCGATCCTCACCGACTTCGCCGGAGCCCGTGGGGCGCGGCTTGAGACCGATCGTGGCACCCGCGTCATTCGCTTCGAGCACGACGCCGAGCTTCCATTCCGGAACATCGCTCAGCTCGTTGATTTCCGCCATGGCGACGCCCCAGTCGGCCGAGATATCGACCGTATCGACCGGGCCGCGGAAGCCGCGGCTTTCGTCATAGGCAATCAGGCCGTCGTGCAGCGCCTGGCGGGCGGCAATGTGCATCTGCGGGTTGAGCGTCGTGCGGACCGAAAGACCACCTTCGTAAAGGGCATTCTGACCATAGCGTGAGATGATCTGGCGACGGACTTCCTCGGCGAAGTAATCGGACGCAAAGAGCGTAGAGTTGCCGGTAGACGGCTCGACGCCCAGTGGAGATGCCTTCGCCTCGCGCGCCTCCTCCACGCTGATATAGCCGTTCTCGAGCATCCGATCGACGACCCAATCGCGGCGCTCGATGGCGCGCTCGGTCTGGCGGAAGGGATGATAGTTGGAGGGCGCCTTCGGAAGTGCCGCGAGGTAGGCAGCTTCGGCGATGGTCAGCTCATTCACGGATTTGTCGAAATAGGACAGCGCGGCACCGGCGATGCCGTAGGCGCCGTAGCCGAAGAAGATCTCGTTCAGATAGAGTTCGAGGATGCGGTCCTTCGAATAGGCCTGCTCGATGCGAAACGAGAGAATCGCTTCCTTCACCTTGCGGTCGATCGTCTGATCGGCGCTCAGGAGGAAGTTCTTGGCGACCTGCTGCGTGATCGTGGATGCACCCACCGGGCGCCGACCGGAACCGAGGTTCTGCACGTTGACCACGATGGCGCGGGCAAGACCGATGGGGTCGATGCCGGGATGCGAGTAGAAATTCTTGTCTTCTGCGGACAAAAACGCTGCCTTTACCCGATCCGGAATGGCCTGAATCGGCAGGAAGAGCCGACGTTCACGCGCATATTCTGCCATGAGCTCGCCCGAAGCGGCATGAAACCGCGTCGTCACGGGCGGCTCGTAGTTCGCCAGAACTTCGTAGTCCGGAAGGTCCTCGGTCACGTTGACGACGTACCAGGCGACGGCGGCTGCGGCGATAAGGGCGAAGATGGTGCCGATCCCGAAGAAATAGCCAATCAGTCTGATCATATCGCGTCTGCCGAGCCTGTTCGTTTCTCATTCGACTGCTGCCATTCGAACGGCGCATGTCGTTGTCCCGACCTACCCCGCGGAATGTGCGCAAAATAGGGCTCATGGCCCCTCAGACGTCGCTATCGAACCGAATGGATGGAACGTGTTTCCAGTTGGCCACAGCATATCGCGGCCTAGTCTCATTCACAAATCTTTTGCGGCCGCGAACACCTGCGCTCGAAAGGATTTGATCGCATCTGCCAGAAGGCCCGCTGTTTTGGCGCGCCACTCCTCGTCGATCAGCAGTTTCTCGTCCTCTGCATTGGACAGATAGCCAAGTTCGACCAACAGCGATGGCACATCAGGGGCTCTCAGGACGGAGAAACCCGCGAATCGATGGGGATTGTTGATCAACCGGATTTCCCCGCGCATCCTGTCGAGGACCGATCGGGCAAGACCGACCGAGAAGACCTGGGTTTCGCGCCGGGTCAGATCGAGCAGGATATCCACCACGTCTTCATCTTCGCTGCCGGTCGCGACACCGGCGAGTTCGTCCACGCGGTTTTCGCGACGGGCGAGATCGGCCGCCATGGCGTCGGAGGCGCGGTCAGACAGGGTGTAGACTGTCGCGCCGCGGATTTCGGGCAGCCTGATCGAATCGGCGTGGATCGACATCATCAGGTCCGCACTGTGCTGGCGCGCGATGCGCACACGTTCACCAAGCGCGATGAAGCGGTCGTCGTCACGGGTCAGCACCACCCGAATGTCATCGCTCGTCTCCAGAGCGGCCGCGACCGCCTTGGCAAATGCAAGCGTGACGTCCTTTTCGTCCGTACCGGCTCGGCCCTTCGCACCGGCATCGATGCCGCCATGTCCGGGATCGAGAACGATAGTGAACGGGCGCGCCTCACCGGCGCCCTCGCCGACTGTCACACCCTGCATGCCTGACTGTGCTCCGGTTGGGCCACCTGCCTGGCGCCATTGCTGGCCGCGCACATTCGACGCGAATGCCTCATCGCTGGTAGCGACGGCGTCGAACACGAAACGATGGCCGCGGCCATCCTCGCGCGGTTCGACCATCGCGTTCTCCAGCTCCACGGGGCCGATGGCCGTGAACACCATGCGCGACCGGCCAGGCCCCATGGCGCCATAGCGAATCATTTCGAAGAGGCCGCGCGGCGGCAGAGCATCCTCGTCGAACGCGAAGACCGTCTCAGGCAGATCGATGATCACCCGCTTCGGATCGTTCAGGTAATGCACCTCGAACTGAGGCTCGGTCTCGAAATCCACGACGACGCGGGTGCGCAACTCGTCGCCGGCGATACGCGCGCCGAAAGCCAGATGACGGCTCCCTGCGGCGCGCTCTTGAGCAGCGGCTGGCAGCGACAGGATGGTCAGACACGCCAAAATCGCGGCCATCACACGCAAGAAAGACCGGGTCATTCGGGTCCTGTCCATCTCGGTCTGCCTCCTCAGGTCATGGCGTAGACGATGCCGTGTCGCGGATGTCAGTGGCTTCAATGGGGCTAGCAGGATGCGAGCCTGGACCACAAGTCCGGAACGTCTGCCCAGATGCGCTGCGACACTGCGCCGACATGGTTAATGAAGGGTTGACGGCCCGTTTCTGCCGCTCTGCTCCCACCGCCGAACCTTTGCTGTTCGGGGTAGCCGACGCTTCAACCCGTCCTGCCGCCCATTTTTATTTCCTTGCCTAATCAACTTTGAATTCATAAAAGCAAAGAGAGGAATTGGGACGATGACGGGATAGTGACCGGCGTGACAGCGGCTGACACTGTGGCGAAAACGCAGTAGCGCCGACCCGGGTACATCCGACGTCCTTCCGCCCCGATTTCCCTCACCATGAATCGCGTTCGCCCGGCTGCGCCGGGTCTCGTTAATGGCCATCGGCCACCCCATCGCCCGTGCATCGGGCATTTTCATCGGCCTCGACGAGGCCTTTCAGGAAACAATTATTCTCGTGGTTTCTTTATGACATTCGGGTTCGGAACGGTGGAGCGGACAGGCAGGCGGTCATTGACCGGCGCTTTGGCCGACACCCAATCTTCCGCCCCGCGTCATCGATCGAGAATATCGACATCCGGCACCCTGCAATCTGTCGCCCCGCCTCTTCGTCGGACCTTGTGTCCTGACGGTGCGGCGGGCGCGCGGCTGCGCGGCTGCCGAGGAGCAGAAGTTCAATGGCAGACAAAATGCTTATCGACGCGTCTCACAAGGAAGAGACGCGCGTCGTTGTCGTTCGCGGCAGCCGCATAGAAGAATTCGATTTTGAATCGCAGCATAAGAAGCAGCTGCGGGGCAATATCTACCTCGCGAAGGTCACCCGCGTAGAGCCGTCACTCCAGGCCGCCTTCGTCGACTACGGCGGCAACCGCCACGGCTTCCTCGCCTTCTCCGAAATTCATCCCGACTACTACCAGATCCCGCTCGCCGACCGGCAGGCCCTGCTTGCTGCCGAGGCCGAAGCCGAAGCCGAGCGTGCTCGGCATGAGAACGAAGCCGACGAGGCAGCCGACCGCGCAGCAGCATCGGCGACGGCCGACGACGCGAGCGAAGACATCGGCGACAGCGACGGCGACGACGATGCCGCACCGGCGCGCAAGTCGAAGCGTGGACGCCGCCGCGGTCGCAAGGCGGATGCCGAGACAGACGCCGTGGAAGACGCGGTCGAGGATCTGGATGGCGGCTCGTCTGCCATTTCCGGTGATGACGACAGCGATGACGGCGAGAGCGACGGTCGCTCGATGGCTGCGATCGTTGAAACCGAATCGGTTTCCGAGGCTGTCGAAAACGACGACGACGGTGAGCGCGACCCGGGCGAGGTGGATTTCGAAGCCGCAAAGTTCGTCGAGGGCAAGGCTGCCGACAGCAACCTCGATCTCCGCAACGCCGTCACCGAGAGCGACGACGACGAGGATGAAGAGGACGACCAGGCAGGCAGCGACGACGAAAGCGAAGGCGATGGCAATGGCGAGCGGGACGGCAAGCGCCGCCGCGGACGCCGCAACCAGGCCCGACGCGGCGGCGACGATCAAGAAGAAGAAGCCGGCGGCCGTGTCGAATCGGTCGGTGCGGAAGATGCGCTCGAAGAGCTGCCGGATCGCTCCGTGCGCAAGCCGCGCAAGCAGTACCGCATCCAGGAAGTCATCAAGCGCCGTCAGATCCTTCTCGTTCAGGTGGTCAAGGAAGAGCGCGGCAACAAGGGCGCCGCTCTCACGACCTATCTGTCGCTGGCCGGCCGCTATTCGGTCCTGATGCCGAACACGGCGCGCGGTGGCGGCATTTCGCGCAAGATCACCAATGCGCAGGACCGCAAGCGCCTGAAGGAAGTGGCCCGCGGCCTCGAAGTGCCTCAGGGCATGGGCGTCATTCTGCGCACAGCTGGTGCCAACCGCACCAAGGCCGAAGTGAAGCGCGATTTCGAATACCTGATGCGTCTGTGGGAGAACGTGCGCAATCTGACGCTTGCTTCCACGGCCCCCTGCCTCGTCTACGAGGAAGGTAGCTTGATCAAGCGTTCGATCCGCGATCTCTACAACAAGGACATCAGCGAGATCATCGTCTCGGGCGAGGACGGCTATCGTGAAGCGAAAGACTTCATGAAGATGCTGATGCCGAGCCACGCAAAGGTGGTTCAGCCCTACCGCGAAGTGCACCCGATTTTCTCGCGCTCCGGCATCGAAGCGCAGCTCGATCGCATGCTGCAGCCGCAGGTGACGCTGAAGTCTGGCGGCTACATCATCATCAACCAGACCGAAGCGCTGGTTGCGATCGACGTGAACTCGGGCCGCTCCACACGCGAGCATTCCATCGAGGACACTGCACTCCAGACGAACCTGGAAGCAGCCGATGAAGTGGCCCGCCAACTCCGACTGCGCGACCTCGCCGGCCTGATCGTCGTCGACTTCATCGACATGGAAGAGAAGCGCAACAACCGGTCGGTGGAAAAGCGCCTCAAGGATGCGCTCAAGAACGATCGCGCACGCATCCAGGTCGGCCGCATTTCGCATTTCGGCCTTCTGGAAATGTCGCGCCAGCGCATCCGCGCCTCGGTTCTGGAATCGACCACGCAGGTCTGCGATCATTGCGGCGGCACGGGCCATGTTCGCTCGCAGTCGTCGGTCGCGCTCCATGTCATCCGCTCCATCGAGGAGTTCCTGCTGAAGAGCACGACGCACGACCTGATCGTGCGCACCATGCCAGCGACGGCGATCTACGTGCTCAACCAGAAGCGCCAGAGCATTGTGGAGATGGAACGCCGCTTCGGCGTTTCGATCACCATCGATGCGGATGCTTCCATCGGTTCGGCACATCTCGCCATCGATCGCGGCGCCCCCGTCGAGAACCCGGTGCGCATCGAAACGATCATGCCTCTGGCCAATTACGACGATGACGACGATGGCGTCGCCGGTCCTGTCTGGGACGAGGAAGAGGAAGACGCAGACGTTGTCGAAGCGCCTGTCGAGGCACGCGCGGAGACGCGCAGCGAGACACGAGTGGAGAACGGCGAAAACGGAGACCGGAAGAAGCGTCGTCGCAGGCGCCGTCGTGGCGGCCGTGACCGCGACGACGAAAACGGTGCCGTCGCAGCCGAAACCGGTTCGACCGAAACCGACGAAGACGACGACGATGCAGCGGATAACGTGGAATCGGGTTCCGAAGTCCAGGCGACGGACGATGACGGACGGCCGCGCAAGCGCCGCCGCCGCGGCAAGCGTGGCGGTCGTCGCAACCGTCAGGGCGAGGATGGCCAGGAGCTAAATGCTTCCGAAGGCGATGCGTCCGGCGAAGAGACATCGGCTGGGCACGAAGTCGGCGACAACGAGCCGGCGCAGGCCGATCAGGACGCAGCAGACGCCGTCGAGGGTGCAGTGGTGGAAACGGTGGAGCTTACTGCTGCGAAGGCTGACGCGGAGCCTGCACCTGTCGTTTCCGAAGAGGCCGTAGCGGCGCCGGCAGAAGACGAGGCAGCGGCGTCAGAAGAGAAGCCGAAGCGGCGCCGGGCCACGCGCAAAAAGGCCGATGCCGTCGAGGCCGACGCTGACGCGGAGCCGGCCAAGCCTGCGCGTAAGCCGCGTGCGAAGAAAGCTGCCAAGGCCGAGCCGGCCGAGGATGTGAGCGCTGTCGCTGCTGAGCCGGAAACGCAGGAAGCTGCACCGGCCGTCGCCGAGGAGGTCGCTGCGGAGGCCGTCCAGGAGAGCGCGCCCGTCGTCGCCGAACCGGAAGCGGAAGCACCCGTCGAGCCAACGAAGCCTGCCGAGCCGCAACTTGTGTCCAATGGACAGAAGGCCGAGCCGGAAGGGGAAGCCAAGCCCAAAAAGGGCGGCTGGTGGCAGCGCCGCGGTTTCTTTTGACCGCGCGGGCACCCACCCCTTCTGAATAATCAAAGACCCGCCTCTTCATCGAGGCGGGTCTTTTCGTTTCTGCTCAGACCCAGGCCGCGATACGGTCCAGTGCCTCGACAATGTCTTCCGTCGCGCCCGCATAGGACAGTCGAACGGTGCGGTGACCGTTGACCGGATCGAAATCGATCCCAGGAGTGATCGCCACGTCGATCTCGCGCAGCATCTTCCAGGCGAAATCCATCGTGTCGTTGGTCATGCGCGAGACGTCGGCATACGCGTAGAAGGCGCCATCCATGGGCGATGCGATCTGAAAGCCGAGGCCCGGGAGACGATCCGCCAAAATCTGACGGTTCGTGCGATAATGCTCGCGCACCCCGTCAAGCTCCGCCTTCCCACGAAATGCAGCCGTGGCGGCGATCTGCGACAGTTCGGGTGCCGAGATATAGAGGCTCTGCGTGACCCGCTCGACCGCGCGCACCAGATGCTGCGGCAGAACCATCCAGCCGATGCGCCAGCCCGTCATGCAGTAGTACTTCGAGAAGGAGTTGATCACGATCGCCTCATCGCTGAACGCAATCGCGGTGGTCTCCTCTCCCGAGAATGTGAGGCCGTGATAGATCTCGTCGGAGATGAACGCCGTTCCGGTTCGGGCGCAATGGTCGGCGAGCGCCGACAACGCGGCGCGCCCCGTCACGGTGCCGGTCGGATTGGCCGGACTTGCGAGCAAGACGCCCTTGATCGGGCCGAATTCCGCTTCCGCGGCCTTCAGGGCGTCGGGTGTCAGTGTGTGGCCCGTCTCCTCACCGACGGCAATCTCCACCGGCTGCAGGCCAAGCGCTGCGAGAATGTTGCGGTATGCAGGATATCCGGGGCGCGTGATCGCGACCCGGTCCCCGGCATCGAAGAGCGTGAGAAACGCAACATTGAACGCCGCAGACGAGCCGGTCATCACTGCGATTCGCTCCGGCGCGATGGTCGTTCCGTAATATTCCGCATAGTGCTGGGCAATCGCCTGGCGCAGTGATTGCGTTCCAAGAGCGTCGGTATAGCCGAGCCGGCCGGTCTCGAGTGCCTGTCGTGCCGCTTCGAGCGCGACGGCCGGTGCCGGATGGGATGGTTGGCCGACGGCAAGCGAAACGACACTGCGGCCGGCAGCGCGGCGGCGGTTGGCTTCGGCCAACACATCCATTGCGTGAAATGGTTCTACGGCGCTGCGCGTGGAAACTTCGAACACGATTACCTCATCATCGGGGGTCTGGCGTTACGGCCTCACAAATGCCGGATTGGTGCGGCGATCACAATGGCGCGATGGCCGGCAAGCGCCAAATGCCGCGGGTTCAATTCTGCTCAGGAACCCGCTAGGCTTTGGCGTTCGGTGGGATAGGAGACGTCATGCACAAGCTCGTGCGCAAGGCACTGACCTTCGCGGCTACGGCCGCCATCGCCTGTTCGTCCATTCTGACAAATGTGCCAACGGCGAGCGCGCAATCGATTGCCATCGTTCGCGACGCCGAGATCGAAGCATTGCTGAAGGATTATGCCCGCCCGATCTTCGGTGCGGCGGGACTTACGCAGCGCAACATCGAGATCGTTCTGGTCAACAACCGCTCCTTCAACGCTTTCGTCGATGGACGCCGCATCTTCATCAACACGGGCGCGCTGTTGCTGGCCGAATCGCCGGGCGAAATTATCGGCGTTCTTGCTCACGAGGCCGGCCATATCGCAGGCGGTCACCAGGCACGGCTTCGGGAGCAGATTGCACGCTCCCAGATTTTCGGCGTGGTCGGCAGTCTGCTCGGCGTCGGCGCTGTCGCTGCCGGATCACTCTCGGGCAATGACGGCACGGCCTCTGCCGGCATGGGCGTTGCGGCAGCATCGGGCGGCATCGCGCAGCGCAGCCTGCTCAGTTATCGCCGCACCGAGGAGATCAACGCCGACCAGTCGGCGATCACCTATCTCAATGCGACTGGCCAGTCGGCGGCCGGCATGCTCGCGACCTTCAACCGCTTCTCGCAGGGCTTGGCGCTCGCAGGCGTGCAGGTCGATCCCTACCAGCAGAGCCACCCTCTTCCGCGCGAGCGCATCGCGCTTCTCGAAGACCTCGCCCGTTCCAGCCCCTATTTCAACAGCCCGGTCGATGCCTCGCTGCAGCGGCGCCACGACCTCATGCGTGGAAAGATCGCTGCCAATGTCGGCGGCCATCCGGCTCTCCAGCGCGCCTTCAACGGAAATACGGCCAATGTCGGCTATCGCTACGGCGACGCGATCGCGACGCGGTTGTCGGGCAATGTCGGCTTGGCGTTGCAGAAGATCGACGCTCTTCTCGCGGAGCAGCCGAACAATCCGTATTTCCATGAGGCCAAGGGCGAGATCCTGCTCAGCGGCAACCAGGCTGAAGCAGCCGCCAGTTCATTCCAGCGCGCGGCTCAGCTCGACCCGAACAATTCCGGCCTGATCCGTGCGCAGCGCGGTTTCGCACTGATGCGGACCGGCCAGCCGGCGCTCATCGAGCAGGCGATCAGCGATCTGCGTGAGGCGATCGGCGCCGACCCCACCAATCTCAGCGCTTATCGCCAGCTTTCGCAGGCCTATGGCCAGCGCGGCGATGTTGCCAATGCCGAACTGACCATGGCAGAGGGCTATTTCCGCGCCGGCAACGTGCAGGAAGCGCGCATTTTCGCAGCCCGGGCGCAGCAGAAGCTGCAGCCGGGCACTCCGGCATGGACACGTGCCAATGACATCGTCACCGTCGGCCAATAAGCTCGGCGAAACCGTGACACTGCCGAGAAAGAACAGGATCCAGATGAACAGCCTGCTCCGCACCCTGCGTCGCCATAGCGGCGCTATTTTCCTCGGTGCCGCTCTCACCGTCGCAAGCCCTGCCCTGGCGCTTGACGATGCGGAGAAGGAAGAGATGGGCGCGTTCATTCGCGAATATCTGATCGCCAACCCGGAGATCATGATCGAAGTGCAGCAGGCGCTGGAAACGCGTCAGCAGGCCAGCCTACAGGAGCGCGCCGGCGCGGCGATCGCAGCTTCGGCGTCAGCGCTGTTCGAAGCGCCGGGCGATGTCGCACTCGGCAATCCCGACGGCGACGTCACCATCGTCGAGTTCTTCGATTACAATTGCGGGTACTGCAAGCGCGCACATGCGGACATGAAGGCGATCATCGCGAGCGACGACAATGTGCGCGTGATCCTGAAGGAGTTCCCGATCCTCGGTCCGGACTCCATAGGCGCGCACCGCATCAGCATGGCATTTCGCGCGGTGTCGCCCGAGCAATACGGGGAGTTCCAGGATGCGCTGATGACCGGCGAGCGCGCCGACGAAGCGTCGGCCATTGCTGTTGCGGCTGAGTTGGGTGTCGAGGAAGCGGCTCTTCGCGAGAAGCTGGCCGATCCCCAGATCGATGCCCAGATCCGGCAATCCTATGAGCTTGCCGATGCGCTCGGCATCTCGGGAACGCCCTCCTATGTCATCGGCGACGAGGCGGTTTACGGTGCGATGGGAGCCGATTTCCTGATCCAGAAGATCGAGAACGTGCGCAGCTGCGACAGCGCGACCTGCTGAAGCGCACCACGAGCGCCGATTGACTATCCGAAACCGTGCAAATGGTGGCTTTGTCTGTGTCAAAAGCCTTCCGTTGCGTCACTTGGACCGTTATACCACCCGCACAAATTTGATTGCGCGCCGATGGACGACCCCACCGACGATGACAGAAGTCTCGCCGGATGCGTGACACACATCGGCCTGCCCATCGTGAGTGAAGCTGAACGTGCCAGGTACCCTGTTCGTCCTCAACGGCCCCAATCTCAATGCGCTCGGTAAGCGCGAGCCTGGCATTTATGGCGCCGTAACGCTGGCCGATATCGAGACGACCTGCCGGCAGCAGGCCGACGAGCTTGGCTGTGTGCTCGAGTTCCGACAGACGAACCATGAAGGCGTGCTGGTCGACTGGCTGCATGAGGCCGGTGAAAAGGCTGAAGGCGTCGTCATCAATCCCGGAGCCTACGGCCACACGTCGATCGCGCTCCACGACGCGATCCGTGCGATCGGCATTCCCGTCGTCGAACTGCATCTTTCCAACATCCACGCCCGCGAGGCCTTCCGCCACCGCACGATGATTGCGCCTGTCGTCAAAGGCGTCATCTGTGGCTTCGGGCCCGCAGGCTACCCGCTTGCGCTTCAGGCGCTCGTGGGCATCGTGAACCAGCAAAAGAACTGACAAGATCATGAAGAAGGGCGACAAGCCGATGGCAGACAAGAAGCCGGGCATCGATCAGGGGCTCATCCGCGATCTCGCGAACATCCTGACCGAAACGAATCTGACCGAAATCGAGGTCGAGCAGGACGATCTTCGGATCCGCGTTTCGCGCAGTCCCGCTCCCCAGTATGTTCAGGCACCGGCTGCCCAGCATGCTGCCGCACCGGCGCCTGTCGCTGCCGCGGCGCCTGCCGAGCCTGCTGCACCGGCCAAGCCCGAACACAACCCGAAGGACATCGTGTCTTCGCCGATGGTCGGCACCGCCTATTTGGCGCCCTCGCCCGGCGCGCGCCCCTTCGCCGAAGTCGGCCAGACGGTGAAAGAAGGCCAGACGATCCTGATCATCGAGGCGATGAAGACGATGAACCAGATCCCGGCGCCTAAGTCCGGCACCGTGACGGCGATTCTGATCGAAGATGGCCAGCCCGTCGAGTTCGGCGAGCCGCTCGTGACGATCCAGTAGGCCGCCCGCGATGTTTTCAAAGGTCCTCATAGCCAATCGCGGCGAAATCGCCCTTCGCGTGCTGCGCGCCTGCAAGGAACTCGGCATTCAAACGGTTGCCGTGCATTCGACGGCCGACCAGAACGCGATGCATGTGCGTCTTGCCGACGAAAGCGTCTGCATCGGCCCGCCGCCATCGCGCGACAGCTACCTGAACATCCATCAGATCGTCGCCGCCTGCGAAATCACCGGTGCGGATGCCGTCCATCCAGGCTACGGCTTCCTGTCCGAGAACGCGAAATTTGCGGAGATCCTGGAGGCGCACGGCCTCACCTTCATCGGCCCGACCTCCGAACACATCCGGATCATGGGTGACAAGATCACCGCGAAGAAGACGGCCGAAGCGCTCGGCATTCCGGTCGTGCCTGGCTCTGAAGGCGAAGTGCAGGATGATGCCGAAGCCGCCCGCATCGCCGAAGAGATCGGCTACCCGGTCTTGATCAAGGCGACGGCAGGTGGCGGCGGCCGAGGCATGAAGGTCGCGCGCACGCCCGCCGATCTCTCCGAGGCGCTGTCGACGGCACGCTCGGAGGCCGGCTCTGCGTTTGGCAACGATTCCGTCTATCTGGAAAAGTACCTCGGCAAGCCGCGGCACATCGAGATCCAGGTTCTGGGCGATGGCCAGGGCAACGCGATCCATCTCGGCGAACGTGACTGCTCGTTGCAGCGTCGTCACCAGAAGGTTTGGGAAGAGGCCAATTCGCCGGCTCTCAATGAAGAACAGCGTGCCCGCATCGGCCAGATCTGCGCCGAGGCGATGTCGAAGCTGAAATATCGCGGCGCCGGCACGATCGAGTTTCTTTACGAGAATGGCGAGTTCTATTTCATCGAGATGAACACGCGCCTGCAGGTGGAGCATCCGGTCACGGAAGCGATCACCGGCATCGATCTGGTGCATGAACAGATCCGCGTCGCCTCGGGCGGTGGTCTCTCGGTGCGTCAGGAAGACGTTCGCTTCCACGGCCATGCCATCGAGTGCCGCATCAACGCTGAAGATCCACGCACTTTCGTGCCGTCGCCGGGTACCGTGACCCATTATCACACGCCCGGCGGCCTCGGCGTGCGTGTCGATTCAGCTGTCTACCAGGGCTACGCGATCCCGCCCTATTACGACAGCCTCATCGGAAAGCTGATCGTGCATGGGCGCACGCGCGTTGAGTGCATGATGCGTCTGCGCCGCGCGCTCGACGAGTTCGTGGTCGATGGAATCAAGACGACGATCCCCCTCTTCCGGGAACTGCTCAACAATCCCGACATCGCGAATGGGGACTATGATATCCATTGGCTGGAAAAGTTTCTGAAAGAGCCTGAGTGAACTGAGGCTCTTCTCAGGTCCTGAGCAAACAGCGCCGTGCGGCTTTTTGAGACGCACGGCATTCTCTGGAGAGCAAGACGGCGATGGCGCGCGGACGGGACAGTCGGCTGGAACTGACGCCGGAGCTGCTTCTGAAGGCCTATAGCTGCGGCCTGTTTCCCATGGCCGAATCCGCAGATGACCCGACAATCTTCTGGGTCGAGCCGGAGGTGCGCGGCATCATACCGCTCGACGACTTCCATCTGCCCCGGCGCCTGGCCCGCACCCTGCGGGCTGCCCCCTTTGACATCCGCGTGAATACCGCTTTCCCGGCGGTCATCGCCGGGTGCGCCGAACCTGCGCCCGGCCGTAAATCCACCTGGATCAACGCAACGATCCGCGCGCTGTACAACGATCTCCATAGGCTCGGCCATGCGCATTCCGTCGAGGCCTGGCGGGGCGATGAGCTCGTGGGTGGGCTCTATGGTGTATCGCTCGGCGCCGCGTTCTTCGGCGAGAGCATGTTCTCGACCGCGACCGATGCGTCGAAAATCTGCCTGGTGCATCTTGTCGACCGACTCAAGCGGCGCGGGTTTCAGCTGCTCGACACGCAGTTCACAACCGACCATCTGAAGCGCTTCGGCGCTGTCGACGTACCTCGTTCGACCTATGACGGGCTTCTTGCCGACGCGCTCTCCTACCCAAATATATCCTTCTGAAACTATTGCGTTATCAGCATTTGATGAACAACGCTTTCATGGGCGGTTCAGCTTGGTGCTTTCATTGTGTTCCGACCGATCCTTGTTGGAACCAGGGACCTGTTCACACGTTTTTGACCGCAGGGACGGACAACAAAAAGGAACACGATATGTCAGTCATTCGAAAGAGGCTGCTGGCGACAGCGGCTCTTCCCCTATTGGCGGCCAGCATTGCCGCTGGCGGCGCCATTGCCGCGCCGAAGCAGGCTGCCAACGCGGCTGGCACCTCGATGCTGCTCGCTCAGGCAGAGTGCCCTCCCGGTACGGTGCCCATGGATGGCGCTTGTGTCGGCGGCGAGGCTCCTGCCCCGCAAGCTGAACCACCGGTAGAGGAAGCGCCGCAAGAGCAGCCGCCGGTTCAGGAAGCACCACCGGAAATTCCCGCCGAGCCTGCTCCCGAGCCCGAGCCCGCGCCAGCCCCGGAACCCGCTCCAGAGCCGGCTCCTCAACCTGAGCCCGCCCCGGAACCTGCTCCGGCGCCAGAACCCGCTCCAGAGCCAGCACCCGTGCCGGAAGAAGCGCCGGTGATGGAAGAGCCAGCCGTCGAAGAAGCACCCGCGCCCGAGGCAGCTCCCGTCGAAGAAGCTCCGGCTGTTGAAGAAGCTCCCGTAGAGGAAGCTCCTGTCGAGGAAGTGCCGGCAGAAGAAGCTCCGGTCGAGGAAGAACCGGCGGTTGAAGAAGCCCCTGCCGTAGAAGAGACTCCGGCCGAAGAAGCGCCTGCGGCTGAAGAAGCTCCTGTCGAGACGATGCAGGAAGAAGCTCCGGCCGTTGAAGAAGCACCCGCTGCCGAAGAAGCACCGGTAGAAGGCGAAGCCCCTGCTGCCGAAGATGTGCCGGTTCCGCAAGAAGCCCCGGTCGATGCAGCGCCGCAGACCGAAGCACCGGTCGATGCAGCCCCTGAAGCGCCTACTGTCGAACAGCCGCCTGTTGATGGCGCGCCTGTCGAAGATCCCGCTGCTGCTCCGGCACAACCGCTGCCTGGCGACGTTCCTGCCGGCGCGGAAGCTCCCGTCGACGGCACGCTCGATGCGACCGGCGGCGAACAAGGCGCGGTCGAACAGCCCGCTCCGGAAATGCTGCAGGTCGAAGACGGTGCACCGATCCTCGACAGCGCCAAGGAAGAGCCGCTCCCGGCCGAGGCAACGGTCGATCCGAATGCGGATCCGAACGCTGCCGGTGCGGATGCTGCCGTTCAGGCCCAACCTGTTCCAGCTCAGGATCCCGAGGAAGTCGAGCGTCTTCGTCAGCGCATCGAAGCTCTCGAAGCGCAGCGCAGCCAGCGCCCGACGTCGGACGCCGAAGCTCAGGCCATCGCACGGGAGTTTGCACCGCAGATCGAAGTTCAGTCGGTCATTGCCGAGCAAGGCCAGCGTATCGACGTGGTTCCGACCTATGAGCGGCCGAACAACATCACGATCATCAACCAAACGGAAAATCGTTACGTCTACGAGGTGAACAACCGCTACATCGTCGAGAACAACGACCGCGAGCGTATCGCCATCAATTCTCAGGATGTGTATTACGAAGAACTACCGCGTGGCCGTGTTCGTGAAGTCGTTCTCCGCGAAAACGGTTCGCAGATCATCACGATCCGCAACCGTTACGGCGACATCGTCCAGCGTTCGCGCGTCCGGCCGAACGGCCAGGAAGTCGTTCTGTTCTATGCTCCTGAGTACGACCAGGAAGAACAGTACGTCTACGTCGATCCGGGCACATACCTGCCGCCGCTGCAGCTCACCATTCCGGTCGATGAGTACATCTACGACTCGACCCGGGCGGATGACTACACCGACTACGTCACGTTCTTCGAGCAGCCGCCGATCGAACCCGTGACCGAGATCTATTCGGTCGAGGAAGTGAAGCGCTCGGCTCGCGTTCGTGACATCATGCCCCGCGTCGACCTCGACAACATCACGTTCGACTTCGGCAGCGCATCGATCAGCGAGAGCCAGGTTCCCGCTCTCGAAGAAATCGCGAATGCGATGATCGACATGCTGGAGACCAACGAGAGCGAGATCTTCTTGCTCGAAGGTCACACCGATGCTGTCGGCAGCGATCAGGCAAACCTTCTGCTTTCAGACCAGCGCGCCGAATCGATCGCTGTTGCCCTGACCAATGTCTTTGGGATCCCGCCGGAAAACCTGCAGACGCAGGGCTATGGCGAGCGCTTCCTGAAGGTGAACACGCAAGAGCCTGAGCAGCTGAACCGTCGCGTGACGGTCCGCCGCATCACGCCTCTGGTTCAGAGCGCCCAGGCTCAGTAAATGGGCCTCTAAAAAGCAATGACGCAAAGGGCCGCCGGATTTGCATCCGGCGGCCCTTTTTGATTCGATGTCCTGAAGGCCGATCAGCTTTCCTGTGGTGCAGGCACGTCCGATTCCATTTTGCAGGTGTCCAGCCAGACGTCGTAGACGGCATGCTCGACGGCGTTCAACGCCGGTGAATCGGCAAACATCCAACCGGTGAAAATACGTCTGATCTTGCGGTCGAGGGTGATCTCGTCGACCTCGACGAAGGTCGTCGTCTTCGGCGCTTCGGTTTCATCGCGGGTATAACAGACGCGCGGCGTCACCTGCAGCGCACCGAACTGGACCGTCTCGTTGATGTAGACGTCGAAGGTAGTGATCCGCCCGGTGATCTTGTCGATGCCCGAGAACACGGCGACGCGATTCTCGATGCGCGCAGCCTGAGCTTCAGGAATCGCGAACTGCGCAAGACCTGCGACGCCGAGCAAAGCGGTCGCGCCGCAAACGATAAGATGTTTCCTGATCGAAGATATCATGCTCGCCTGCCTTGAAGCCGCTTTCAGCTCAGCTCTGCGCCTGACGAGCGGCGAGCCGATTCATCGGTGACCTAACTGCGCATTGTGGCCAAAAGGTTTCGGCTGGTCGATCGCTCAGGACTTCGGCGTCCAGGCGTCGTAATCGCCGGTGACGCGCGGACGCTCCGTGCCGGTCAGGATCGACCCCTTCGGACGGTAAGCGGCCGACGAGCCGGTCAGGTTCGGCTTGTGCGGCTTTTGCCATGCCCGCGGCTGATAGTTTTCGTCGTTCGGCGCGATGTCGGTCCGGTGGTGCATCCAGCCATGCCACGCGGCAGGAATGCGCGATGCATCCGCAAGCCCATTATACATGACCCAGCGCCGCGTCCGGCCCTCGGAATCGGTGCCGCCCTGATAGTAGACATTGCCGAACTCATCCGTTCCCACCTCGGCGCCGTGTCGCCACGTGTGGAAGCGCGTGTTGAGCGTTGCGCCGTTCCACCAGGTGAAGAACTGCAGCAAAAATTTCTTCATGAGAAACCTCGATAAACGCCGAGCGCCCGGCTAATTTCAACAGGCGCGTTATGGCGTCAACGCGTTGCGAAGTCCATAGGCGGCGCCAATCCGATACCCATCCCGTGCCCGTTGCCGCGCGAAATCCCAACGGGCCGGCGGATCAGTTCTCGATCCTCGCCAGCTGCTCCGGGCCATGGTTTCGCGCCAGCGCCTGCAGTTCGGCTACGCGCGCGCGATAGCGATTGGCGGCGCTGCGGTCGTTGCGCTGCGAAGCGAGTGCCGCGGCCAGTTCTGCACGCTGCATCTCGCGCTGCAGCTCGGTCATCTGGACCGTGCTTCGCGCGGGCGGAGTGGCAAAGGTCGGAAACACGCCGCTACGCCGCGCACCGGCGTCAACGAAGGGCGCAGGCGTGCGGGGCTCCGGACGGTTCAGCGTGTCATTGATGGCCGCAAAGCTCGGGTTGTAGTTCGGCGCACTCGGGTCGCTCGATGTGCACGCTGCAAGCCCCGCACAGAGGACCAGAGGGATCCACCGCAAATGTTTCGTCATACGTCCATCCTGCCGCCACACTCCGCCGCATGCTGACCGCACCGGTCGCATGACGGGCCGACACATCGAATCCCATCGTCTTATTTCTCTTACAATGAAGCGCTTCGGTATAGTAGGCTTTGGGAACAAGCCGTTAAGGCGACGCGCAATCCAAGCGCAGCATGAGGGAGGATGGCCATGACAAAGGCGTCTGGCAGCGACAAGCCGTCGACCGGCGACGCGAACGCAATAGAGCCTTATATCGTCAAGGATCCCGAGGCGTTCGCGCGCAACCTCGCGCGCATGCTCGAAGAACTGGGTCGTGCTGCCGCAGCCTGGGTCGCGCCGCGGGAGAGCGGCGAGAAAACCGACACCATTTCAGAGCCTTATGCCGACATGGTGAAAACCTTTGCGAAGGTTTCCGAGTATTGGCTTTCCGATCCCTCGCGCGCGATCGAAGCGCAGACGCATCTTCTCACGTCCTATTTCTCGATCTGGAATGCGTCGATCCAGCGCCTCTCGGGCGCAGACGCGCCACCGGCCACGCCGGCTGCACATGTCGGCGACAAACGCTTTGCCGACAAGGATTGGAACGACAACGCCTTCTTCGATTTCCTGCGCGGTGCCTATTGGGTGACATCTGACTGGGCCGAGAAGCTGATCGTCGATGCCGAAGGTCTTGACCCGCACCTCAAGCACAAGGCGCAGTTCTACACGCGCCAGATCATCGATGCGCTTTCGCCGAGCAATTTCCTTCTGACCAATCCGGAGCTCTACCGCGAGACCGTGGCAGAGAACGGGGAGAACCTCGTGCGCGGCATGCGGATGCTGGCCGAGGACATCGCCGCCGGCAAGGGCGACCTGAAGCTCCGCCAATCGGATGCGTCGAAGTTTAAGGTTGGCGAAAACCTGGCAACGACGCCCGGCAAGGTGATCGCGCAAAGCGATGTCTGCCAAGTCATCCAATACGAGCCGACGACGGAGAAGGTGCTGAAGCGCCCTCTTCTCATCTGCCCGCCGTGGATCAACAAGTTCTACATCCTCGACCTCAACCCGCAGAAGTCCTTCATCGCCTGGGCGGTGGCGCAGGGTCACACGGTCTTCGTGATTTCCTGGGTGAACCCGGACGAACGCCATCGCGACATGGACTGGGAGTCCTATGCGCGCGACGGCATCGGATTTGCGATCGACGCTGCCGAGCAGGCGACGGGCGAAACCGGCGTCAACGCCATCGGCTACTGTGTCGGCGGCACGCTTCTGGCGGCCACACTGGCACTCCATGCCAAGGAAAAGGACACGCGGATCAAATCGGTGACCTTCCTGACGACGCAGGTCGATTTCACCCATGCGGGCGACCTCAAGGTGTTCGTCGACGAAGACCAGATCGAGGCGATCGAAGCCGGCATGGAGAAATCCGGTTTCCTCGAGGGCTCCAAGATGTCGACTGCCTTCAACATGCTCCGCTCTTCGGATTTGATCTGGCCTTACGTCGTCAACAACTACCTGAAGGGCAAGGATCCGATGCCCTTCGACCTGCTCTACTGGAATTCCGATTCGACGCGAATGCCCTGCGCCAACCATTCGTTCTACTTGCGCAACTGCTATCTCGAGAACAAGCTTTCCATGGGGAAGATGGAGCTAGCAGGGCATCGTCTGTCGCTGAAGGACGTTCGGATACCGGTCTACAATTTGGCGACGAAGGAAGACCACATTGCGCCAGCGAAATCCGTCTTCATCGGCAGCCAGTTCTTCGGCGGCGACGTCCACTACGTGCTGTCGGGCTCCGGCCACATTGCCGGCGTGGTCAATCCGCCCGACAAGAAGAAGTACCAGTTCTGGACCGGTGGACCGCCGGTCGGCGCCTTCGAGGATTGGGTTCAAACTGCGGAGGAGCATCCGGGATCGTGGTGGCCGCACTGGCAACAATGGCTCACGGCGCTCGACGGTATGGACGCCACCGTGGACGCCAAGTCGCGCAAACCCGGGGGCAGGAAGCTTAAGCCTATCGAGGATGCACCGGGCTCCTACGTTCGCGCCAGAGCCTGACGTCTCGATGAAGTTCAAGACGCCCCTCGTGCCGGCGACGCTGGTCAGCCGATACAAGCGCTTTCTGTTCGACGCCGTCCTCGATGACGGCACGAAAATCACGGGCTCCTGCCCCAATACGGGGTCGATGTGGGGCCTCACGACGCCGGGCTCGCGGATCTGGCTTTCCGAGCACAACAGCCCCACCCGCAAATATCGTCACTGCCTGGAACTGGTCGAAGCCGACGGCACCATCGTCGGCATCAATACGGGCCTGCCCAACCGGCTTGCAGAAGAAGCGATCGGTGCAGGGCTGATCTCGAACCTTGGCGACTACGCCCTGCTGAAGCGCGAACAGAAATACGGCCAAGCCTCGCGCATCGACATTCTGCTCGAGGACCCGCAGCTCGGCCGGGCCTATGTCGAAGTCAAGAACGTGCACATGACGCGCGTGAACGGACTGTTTGAGTTTCCCGACAGCGTGACCGCTCGCGGCGCCAAGCATCTGGACGAGCTTGGCGACATGGTCGAAGCGGGGCACCGTGCGGTCATGCTGTTTCTCGTCCAGCGCAGCGATGGATTCCGATTGAAGCTTTGTCGCGATCTCGATCCCAATTATGCTGCGGCTTTCGACCGCGCCGTGGGGCGCGGGGTTGAAGCTTTTGCCGTTCGATGCGACATCACTTCAGAAGAAATTCGTCCTGTGGATCTCATCGTGATCGACGAGCCCGGGATGATGGTCCGCGAGGACCGGCTCCTGAAAACCGGACATCCATAGATGGTCAGCTACATCGCCGCAGAATTGGCGCCACAAAAAAACAACGGACAGATCCGCCTCTACGGAGAAGATGGCTTCGAAGGGATGCGCAAGGCCTGCCAGCTGACCGCACAGTGCCTGGACGCACTGGCGCCGATGGTCGTGCCCGGTGTCACCACCGATGCGATCGACAAGTTCGTCTTCGAATTCGGCCGCGATCACGGCGCCCTGCCCGCCACAATGAATTATCGCGGCTATACCAAATCGTCCTGCACCTCGATCAATCACGTCGTCTGTCACGGCATTCCGAACGACAAGCCGCTGCGCGACGGTGACATCGTCAATATCGACGTGACGCTCGTCGTCGATGGATGGCATGGCGATTCAAGCCGCATGTACCCGGTCGGCCAGATCAAGCGGGCCGCCGAGCGACTGCTCGAAGTCACGCACGAATCGATGATGCGCGGCATCGCGGCGGTGAAGCCCGGCGCACGCACCGGGGCGATCGGCGAAGCGATCCAGACCTACGCAGAGGCCGAGCGCTGCTCGGTCGTTCGCGATTTCTGCGGCCACGGGCTCGGTCGTCTTTTTCACGATGCGCCCAACATTCTGCACTATGGCCGCGCGAATGAAGGCCCGGAAATGCGGCCCGGCATGATCTTCACGATCGAACCGATGATCAATCTGGGCAAGCCGCATGTGAAGGTGCTGGCCGATGGCTGGACAGCAGTAACGCGCGACCGCTCGCTTTCAGCCCAATACGAACACACGGTCGGTGTAACCGAGACAGGCTGCGAGATCTTCACGCTCTCGCCTGGCGGTCTCGACCGCCCCGGCCTGCCTGGCTGACGCGGCACGGCGGGGACGTTCGTCATGGCATCGATCACAGAGCCGGACGATGAGCAGCACGCCGACGAACGCGCCTTTTTCGCGGTAGGCCCGGTCCAGCCGCCCCGTGCCACGAAGGCGTCGCCGGCGCACTACCATGGGCACCGAGACCGGCTGCGCGACCGCTTTCGAGACAATGGTGTCCAGGGGCTTGCAGATTACGAGCTTCTGGAGCTTCTGCTCTTTCGAATACTGCCCAGACGCGACACAAAACCAATCGCAAAGGCGCTTATCGCGCGGTTCGGGTCCTTGTCGGAGGTCCTCGGCGCACCGCCGCATCTGCTCAGCGAGATCGACGGTATCGGCGAGGCGGCGGCGCTCGATCTGAAAGTGGTGGCGGCGGTCGGTCAGCGCATGTTGAAAGGCGAGATCGCGGCGCGCCAGGTGCTGGCTTCCTGGCAGCAGGTCATCGACTATTGCCATGCCGCCATGGCGTTCGAGACGCGGGAGCAGTTTCGAATCCTGTTCCTCGACAAGAAGAACGTCCTGATAGCAGACGAAGTGCAGCAGACCGGCACGGTCGATCACACGCCTGTCTATCCCCGCGAAGTGATGCGCCGGGCGCTGGAGCTTTCGGCCAGTGCGTTGATCCTCGTCCACAATCATCCATCGGGCGATCCGACACCATCGCGGGCCGATATCGACATGACGCACACCATCGTGGAGACCGGAAAGCCGCTCGGCATCGTCGTACATGACCACATCATCATCGGTCGACAGGGCCATGCGAGCCTGCGGGGCCTGCAGCTGATGTAAGAGGCCGGCTTCCCTTTCAGCTCAGCTGATCGAGGAAGCGCCGGCTGTCGCGCCTGATGGCATCGATCTTGTCCTCGCCCATTTGGTCGAGACTTTTCATGATCACGCCCATGCGGTGATTCTTCTGGAACGCGGCACGGTTGCGCAGCAGGAAATCCCAATAGAGATAGTTGAAGGGACAGGCCTTCTCGCCGTTCTTCTTCTTCACATCGTAGCGGCAGTTGCCGCAATAGTCCGACATCCGGTCGATATAGGCGCCGGAGGCAGCATAGGGCTTGGAGGCAAAGAAGCCGCCATCGGCATAGAGGATCATGCCGACGACGTTCGGCATCTCCACCCATTCATAGGCGTCGTGGTAGACGAGCAGGTACCATTCCTGCACTTCCTTCGGGTCGAGGCCCGCGAGCAGGCAGAAATTGCCGATGACCATCAGGCGCTGAATGTGATGGGCATAGGCATTGGCCTTGGTCTCGCCGATCGACTGCTTCAGGCAGTTCATCTCGGTTTTCGCCGTCCAGAAGAAGTCGGGCAGCTTCTTGTCAGCCGACAAGGCGTTTGAGCCGGCATAGTCCGGCATCTTCAGCCAGTAGATCCCGCGGATGAATTCGCGCCATCCGATGACTTGGCGGATGAAGCCTTCCGCCGCGTTGATCGGCACAGCCCCGTCGCGCCAGGCTTCTTCCACGCGGTCGCAGCATTCACGTGGTGAAAGCAACCCGCAATTGATGAGACCTGACAGGTTCGAATGAAAGAGCAACGGCTCGCCCTGGCGCATGGCGTCCTGATAGGTGCCGAAATTCGGCAATGCTGTTTCGATGAACCAGTCGAGATAGTGAAGCGCCTGCCGGCGCGTGACGGGATAGTCGAACGGCTCGAGATCACCAAAATTGTCTTCGAACTGCTCCGCGACGAGCGCCAGAACTTTCCTCGTCTCGTCATCGACTGCGTAGGTCGGCCGCTTCGGCGCCTTCAGATCGGCTGGCAGCTTCTCCCGGTTGTCGTGGTCGAAGTTCCACTTCCCACCTTCCGGTGCGTCGCCGTCCATCAGATAGCCGGTCAAGCGGCGCATCTCGCGGTAAAAATACTCCATCCGCAGCGATTTCGGGTTCTCGCCCGCCCATTCCTTGAACCGCTTGTGAGAGCAGAAGAAGCGCGCGTCGGGAAGCACCGTTAAAGGCAAGCCTACCCCATCGCGCCACTCTTTCTGCATCATCAGCACGCGGTGCTCCGCGGCCTCGGTCATCACGACCGCTTCAGGTGCATGCTCGTCGATCGCGCGCTTCAGCGCATCCTCTAGCGACGCGACGCCCTCGTCGAATCGCATGTAGTGGACGGTGAAGCCGGCGCCCTCCAGATCGCGTGCGAAATGGCGCATGGCGGAGAATAGAAAGGCGATCTTCTTCTTGTGATGGCGCACATAGCTTGCCTCGGCGCCCACTTCCGCAATCAAGATGACGTCGCGATCCTTGTCGGCTCCGTCCAGCGCAGACAGGTCGCGGCTCAGTTGATCGCCAAGGACAAATCTGAGCGTTCCGCCCGTGCGGTCTTTCGTTTGCGCCACTGTGGTCTCAGCCCTTCATCCGTTCGATGTCCGGCACATAGCGCGCTGCAAGCATTGAAAAAGGCCGCCCGCGTTTTGCGGACGGCCTCTTGTCGAACTTAGAGATCCGAAGAGAGGATCAGGCCTCTTCGGCGTCGTCCTTTTTGGCTGCCTTCTTCTTGGCGGGCTTCTTCTCGCCCTCGTCGGCGGCAGCCGTCTCGTCCTTCTTGGCAGCCTTCTTCTTGGCCGGCTTCTTTTCGGAAGCTTCGGCCTTGCTGCCCTTCTCGTCCTCTTCTTCAGCCATCAGCTCTTCCTTGCTGACGGTCTTATCGGTGACGTCGGCTTCGGAAAGCAGGTGATCTATGACCTTTTCCTCGAAAATCGGCGCGCGCAGCGATGCGGCTGCACCCGGGGTCTTCTGGAAGTATTCCATGATCTGGCGTTCCTGGCCGGGGAACTGGCGAACCTGCTCATAGAGGGCCCGCTGCATTTCCTCGTCGGCAACCTTCACGCCGGCCTTTTCGCCGATCTCGGAAAGAACCAGACCAAGGCGTACGCGGCGTTCGGCAAGCTTGCGATACTCTTCGCGTGCTGCTTCCTCAGTCGTATCCTCGTCTTCGAAGCTCTTGCCGGATTGTTCGAGATCACGGGTGATCTGCGTCCAGATGTTGTTGAACTCGGCATCGACCAGCGTCTCGGGTGTGTCGAACTGGTAGAGTTCGTCGAGCTGGTCGAGGATCTGACGCTTCACCTTCTGGCGGGTCATCTGGCCGTACTGGCTCTCGATCTGACCGCGAACGACTTCGCGCAGCTTCTCGGCCGATTCGAGGCCCAGCTTCTTGGCCAGTTCGTCATCGATCGTCAGTTCGGCGGCAGCGGCGACGTCCTTGACCTTGATGTCGAAGGTGGCTTCCTTGCCGGCGAGGTTTGCGGCCGGGTAATCATCCGGGAACGATACGGTGATCGTCTTCTCGTCGCCGGCCTTCACGCCGATCAGCTGCTCTTCGAAGCCGGGAATGAAGCGCTTAGAGCCGATGACCAGTTCGGCATCGTCGTCCTTGCCGCCATCGAAGGGCTCGCCGTCGATCTTGCCGAGATAGTCGATCGTCACGCGATCGCCGTCGGCAGCCTTGCCCTTCTTGGTCTCGTAGGTCTTGGCGTTCTCGGCGATGCGGAGCACTTGCTCCTCGACTTCCTCATCCGGAATGTCGACGACTTCGCGCGTGACCGTGAGCTTGGAATCGCCCTTGAGTTCGATCGCCGGGATGACTTCGTAGGCCAGCGAGAACTCGAAGTCCTTCTTGGCATCGAGGATCTCGTTGGCTTCCGCCTCGTCCTCGGTCATCTTGATTTCAGGCTGCGTGGCGGAGCGCTCGCCGCGCTCGGTCAGAATCGCGCCCGGCTTGTCGCGGATGATCTCGTTGACGAGATCGGCCATGAACGACTTGCCGTACATCTTCTTGAGATGCGACATCGGCACCTTGCCGGGGCGGAAGCCGTTCAGACGGACCTTGTTCTTGGCATCGGCCAGGCGCTCATTGAGCTTCTGCTCCATCTCCTGCGCGGGCACGACGACTTTGATCTCGCGCTTCAGGCCTTCGGCCAGGGTCTCGGTTACCTGCATCGTTCACCTTCTTGATAGTTCTTGGCAGCGCTCTCGCGACGTCGTCGAGGAGCGCTGAACCGGAATTCAAATTGCCGGAAGCGGCGTTCAATTCTGTCTGGTGCGGGTGGAGGGACTTGAACCCCCACGGCTTTCGCCACCAGAACCTAAATCTGGCGTGTCTACCAATTCCACCACACCCGCTCTGCTCGCCAGATCAACACTCAAGGCATAGCGGGCCAGCCTTGAACGCGCGTCTCTATATCACCCGTTCTGGAGGGTTCAAAGGAAAAATGGGGTATTTGGCGCCGCCATTCCGCTCTTTTAGCATCGACGCAAGATCGAATGGAACCTTCGCCCAACGAGCGCGTTCATGCACCGTGTTCGCCTCGGCGAGCGAGCGGCCCGCTCTTGAAACGCTGGGATCGCCTCCTCACATTGCGGACGCAAGGCCGGCCAAAAGCTGACGTGTGATAGAGTTGCGTAAGGTGCATGGCTTCCATGCAGATATTGCACTGCACAAATCGGATCGGCCGCCTTATGTTGAAGTCATCGAACGGCGCAATTGAGCGCCTCGGTCGAGGGTCGCCCGTAAGGCGGCAAAGAATTCGGAGCGGCAAACTCCTCCTCCCATTGCCTCTCCGATATGATGGATGGTTCTCCTCCTCCCAACCATTCATCGCCACAAATGACGCCCGCTGGATCCTCCTCCCCCAGCGGGCGTTATTTTTTCCGACTCTCTCATATAAATCATCTGATGTGCTTCGCCTCGCTTTCGCCAGTTGGCGGCGGCGGGCAATGTCGTGCGTCATCCGGTGCTCCATCGGCCTGGGCGCGGATGCACGTGCAAATGAATCAAATCTTAACGATCTGATCCGGTCTGCAGCCAGCGCATAGCCATGATGCTTATTTCGCACTGCACAAATTGGCCTATCGCACCTATCTTCAGTCCAACGAGATCGGGCCGCTCAAGAGCATGCCTGGGAAATACGAAGGACATGAAGATGAACGTAGCACGCACTTTCAACAACTGGCGCAAGTACCGTCAGACCCGCAACGAACTGGCCCGTATGTCGGATCGCGAACTCAGCGACATCGGTGTAAACCGCGCTGACATCGCGCGCATCGCTCGCCAGGCGATCTAATCAAGAAATTCGGCCGGACACACTCCTCCTCCCAGTGTCAGGCCGAGCGATCGGCGGCCCTCCTCCTCCCAGCTGCCGATCAAACAAAGTGCGCCCGCCGGATCTCCTCCCCCGGCGGGCGCTCTTGTTTTGAGCGACGTGATCCAAATTGCGGTCCCGGACCGAACAGAGCGAGCATCATGAGCCTTACGGAGTCCTTTCGACGCTGGCGCCAATACCGCATCGCCTGCACCGATCTGCAGCAGATGACGAGCCGTGAGCTCGAAGATCTCGGCCTCACCCGCCGCGATATTCCGATCGTGGCGCGGACCGCCGTCAAGTAGCGCTCAAGCGGCTGGCAAATGCCTCAAAAATCGGCATTCGAATGCAGCCGCTTCGGATCGATCTCAGCGGTGTTCGGCCCGCATGGCTGGCCTTGGACATTGGCGCTACTAGAGATCGCCGATCGGCAGTAGAAGCAGCACCAAGAGACGGCCCATTCGCCGCCACATCCCAGTCAGGTTCAGTTCCATGCTTACGCTCAACAATGCCCGGTCGTGGCTCAGCCGCCGCCGCACCATGAACACGCTTCGCGGCCTTTCCAACGAGACGCTCGAAGACATCGGTCTGACGCGTTTCGACGTTGCTCGCAGCGCACGCCAGGCGCGCTAAAACGCCCCGTTGGCCTTGCCGCGCCGGAATGATATGACGCGCGCATGACAGATACAGCAGGTCACACACAGCCCGTTCACGTGATCGGCGGGGGACTCGCCGGCTCGGAAGCCGCCTGGCAAATAGCGCAGGCAGGCATTCCCGTCGTCCTCCACGAGATGCGGCCGATCCGCGGAACCGATGCCCACCTCACCGACGGTCTCGCCGAGCTCGTCTGCTCGAACTCGTTTCGATCGGACGATGCGGAGACGAACGCCGTCGGCGTCCTGCATGCCGAAATGCGGCTTGCCGGTTCGCTCATCATGGCATGCGGCGACCGCAATCAGGTGCCCGCGGGCGGCGCGCTCGCCGTCGACCGCGTCGGCTTTTCCGACGCCGTCACGAAGGCACTCAAAGAACATCCCCTCGTCACCATCGAGCGCGAGGAAGTGACCGGCCTGCCGCCCGCCGAGTGGGGACGGACGATCATCGCCACGGGCCCGCTGACGGCGCCCTCGCTTGCCGAATCGATCGGAGCCGTGACAGGCGCGGATGCGCTCGCCTTCTTCGATGCGATCGCGCCCATCGTCCACGCCGATTCGATCGACATGGACATCTGCTGGTATCAGTCACGCTACGACAAGGTCGGCCCCGGCGGCACGGGCAAGGACTATATCAACTGCCCGATGACGGAAGCGGAATACAACGCCTTCGTCGACGCATTGCTTGCCGGCGACAAGACGAGCTTCAAGGATTGGGAAGGCACGCCCTATTTCGATGGCTGCCTGCCGATCGAAGTGATGGCCGAGCGCGGCCGCGAAACGCTTCGCCATGGGCCGATGAAGCCGATGGGCCTGACCAACGCGCACAAGCCGACCGAAAAGGCTTATGCTGTCGTCCAGCTGCGCCAGGACAATGCTCTCGGTACGCTCTTCAACATGGTCGGCTTCCAGACAAAGCTGAAATATGGCGCACAGACCGAGATCTTCCGGATGATACCCGGGCTGCAGAATGCCGAATTCGCCCGTCTCGGTGGCCTGCATCGCAACACCTATCTCAACTCGCCGGTGTTGCTCGACGCGACGCTGCGCCTGAAGGCGCGTTCGGACATCCGCTTCGCCGGACAGATCACGGGCTGCGAAGGCTATGTCGAATCGGCCGCAATCGGTCTCCTGGCCGGCCGCTTCGCTGCAGCGGAGGCCAAGGGCCTTGCGCCCGCCGTGCCGCCTGCGACGTCCGCGTTCGGCTCGCTGCTGGGTCACATTACGGGTGGCCATATCGTTTCCGACGATGAGCCGGGCAAGCGGTCGTTCCAGCCGATGAACGTCAATTTCGGTCTGTTCCCGCCACTCGACCCGGGAGCGATCGTGCGGCCGGAGGGCGTGAAGCGCTTTCGCGGCAAGGACAAGACGATCGCCAAAAAGCGCGCCATGGCGCATCGCGCGCTCGCCGATTGTGCCGCCTGGCTTGGCGACAGCGATTTTCGTCAAGCCGCCGAGTAGCTGCGGAACCTGGCCCTTCGCTCAGCGCTGGGCAGGGCCGTCGCTGCTCCAGTCAGACAGCCTGAACAAGAGAACGCCGCCGATGGTTACGAGCGACGGCTCGTCGAACCGATCGAAGGTGACGTAGTTCGGCTGAATGCTGATCTGGCGCGCTTGGCTCGACAGCTTGATCTCGGCTGCTTCGGACGGGGTCCCGTCTTCCATCTCCAACAGGGTGTCGACCGGGACGTCGAAGACGACCGTTTCGCCTCCGATGCTGAGCGTCAGGGAGTTGTCCCGCAGGCTGATCGACAGCGGCTGCGACAGCCCCGGCACGGACCAGTTGCGCGCGGTCGTTCCGCGGTATGCAGAGAAATCGACGATCAGGATGTCGTAGTCATCCGTGGCGATGACACCCGATGTCTGGAACGATCGGCTGAACTGGCCTGCTTCGCCCGTGGTTCGGAGTGTCGGGTCAAGGCCATAGGCGACCGCGATACGGCGTGAAAGGCCCGTGCCCGCCTCGGCAGAACTCGGCAGAGCCTCGGGCTCGACCGCGCCGAGCCCGCCTGCGACTTCGAGATAACCGAGAATGTCGAGTGCTTCGGCGTTCTCTTCCGGCGTGAAGGGCGGATCGGCGACCATCGCACGAAACCGCTCGCTCTGGCTTTCGATCGAGATGCTGACCGCACCCTGGGGCCCGAAGGACGTGACGAGAAGCGCCAGAACGGGAAGTGCCGCGATGACCCGGATGTCGCCGCGCAGGCTCGGACGCAGTTGAGCGAGAAGGGTGGCCGCCGTCACCACTCCGAAAAGCACCAGCAGATAACGATCCGGCGTTACGCCATAGACCGAGATGCGCTGCCAGGTTGCCAGCAGCAGAAGGAGCAGCGGCACGGGCAGCATGACGGGCCACCAGCGCAGGAGCAGTCGCGTCGGCGGCCGGGCGCTGGAGAGGAACGGGTGGATGACCATCAGCGCTGCAAACAGACAGACGCCGAAGGTGAGCACGAGCCAGCCTACCTGGCCTGCCGGCCAGTCACCCGACAGGATGATGGTCGCGGCATAGATGTGCAGGAGCACGGCGTAGATGATCAGCAGTGGTGCGGCCACGTAATCGCCGAGCACCTGCATGCCGCGCCGAACGGGAATTGGAGCGTCTTCCGGTGTGTCGAAATCAGTCGCCGCGGGCAATTGGCCAAGCGCAAACAAGGGCGCTGCAAAGCAGCCGACTGTCGCCCAGACATGGCCATAGACCTGCTCCGGGACCGCGATGCCGAAGAGGTAGGTAAGGCTCGCGAGGATTGCGGAGAAGCCGCCGGCAAAGAGGAGCAGGGCGAGAAGCCCCAGCAAGCCGGCGAACAGGAAACGCACCACGAACAGCCAGAAGCTTTCGCTGCTCCCGCGCTGCAGGAATGGGCCGACAAGGACCAGCCCCGCGAGTGCGACGACGAATGTCTGCTCGTACAGACGAACGGCTTCTTTCCACTCGATCAGACAGAAGGCGAGAAGCGCGGCCGAGCCGGTGAGCAGCAGTTCGGGTAGTCGCCCCAATCGCCGCGACTGTAGCGAGAGACAGACAGCCAGCGCCGCTATGGTAGCGACCGTCAGCGGATAGGCGAAACCGCGGTCGCCCCAGAACAGCGGCCACCATTCGCCAACACGGCCATTCGCCTCGATGGTGATGAGCACCAGAAGCAGCGCCACGACTGGAAAACGCCGCAGCGCTTTGAGCGTGCCATCGAACATCTCGCCGATCACGCTGCCCCAGCCCTTGCGCGGGCCGGTCGAAGACTGGTTCTGTTCGACTGATGTCACGGAGCTACGCCCTGCCCCGGCAGGCCCGGCGTTCCGATGTGATCAGGGTTTCGGCGCAAATACTCTTCCTTCAGTTCGAGCGACCCCTGACGCGAGCAGTCGTGGCTCCAGCCTGGCGGCGCGAACAGGTATCCGAGCCTCTGGCGCAAGGTCAGCCCGGGGCGTGCGGCATCCTTGAACATGTCGATCCATTCGTGAAATGCGAGCCGGATCGGATTGAAGGTGCCGACATTGCGGACGATCCCATAGCGCGGCTGGTCGCTATCCAGTTCCGGCACAAACGTGCCGAACATGCGATCCCAGATAATCAGGCAACCGGCATAGTTGGCGTCCAGGTACCGCGGATTGGTCGCGTGGTGCACGCGATGATGAGATGGCGTGTTGAAGATCCATTCGATCGGCCGCCACATCTTCCCGATCGTCTCGGTGTGGATCCAGAACTGATAGACGAGGTTCAGCCCGCCGACGAACAGGATGACGAGCGGATGGAAGCCGATCAGCACCAGCGGCAGCCGCAGGATGAACATGCCCGTGAAGGTGCCGGTCCAACTCTGGCGAAGCGCGGTAGAGAGATTGTAGTGCTGCGAGGAATGGTGGATCACGTGCTCCGCCCAGACCCAGCGGGAACGATGGGCGATGCGGTGATACGAGTAGTAGCGCAGATCATCGAGCACGAAGCAGAGCGCGATGGCCCACCAGGACGTGCCGAAATCGAAGATGCGATAGTCCCACGCCCAGATCAGAACGCCGAAAGACACGAAACCGAGCAGCAGACCGGAGACGACATTGCCGGTGCCGAGCAGCAGGCTCGCCAGCGTATCGCGCGTTTCGAAGGCACCGCGCCGCTTGAACCGACGGATCAGCACGATTTCGATGAGCATCGCGCCGATGAACAGCGGGATGGCGAGTTGCGTGACATCCGGAAAATCAGGCATCGCCATTCTCTCCGCGGGACGGCCGCTCTTCATCCCTGGCAGCAATCAGGGCTCCGATGAGCCATAGCGACACTTCGGCGGCGTCTTCCGCCGTTGCGAACACGAAAACGCCGCCCTTGAAGGTGGTTTCCTTGAAATCGATCGCGAGCGAGCGCGCTTCCGGCCCTGCCGACACATGCACGGCGCCTCCCTGCAGCAGGCGTGCAATCGTGTGACGTCCGTGTGCCTGAACGAAGCCCGTCTGCTGGTCGGCAAGGCGCAGGAACGCAGCGCGTCGATCCGCGGTCAGCACGACGTCGCGGATAGGAAGAGCCGGGTACGCCTTGCCGAATTCGACGATCGCGGCGCCGGCATCATCCAGCAATGCCTGTGCGGAGCCGCCTGAGCGATGAACCGTCAGGACCACGAGCACGATACCGCCTATCACAATGGCAACGAGCAGACCGAGACTCACTGCAACCGCCTCCCAAGAGCGTGAATACGCACCAGCCTTGCAACCAGCTCCCCCTGCCGGTCAAGCTGTCAATGAACGGCCCGATGATCAAGCACGTTCGTTGCGGCCGCTTTGTCGTGGTTAGAAACGACTTGTGGCGGCAGCCCGGAGCAACCTGAGCTGTCGCCGCCACTGGGGTGGCTGTATGCTCGAAAGGTCCTCGATCGTCTTGCCGGATCGCGCCGCACGATCAAGGATCGGAGCCACGAGCGCAATCGGCAGGAAGGCGGCGAACAGGTCCCTGTCCATCCGTTTCGCGGCGCTGCGTGCCCGCTCGAGATGATCGCGTCCATAGGCGACGAGGGCTGCAATCACCGATCCTTCGTGGTGCCGCTCACCCAGAAACGATTCGGCATCGGTGCCGCATGCCGAGAGAATATCGCCCGGCACCAGCAGCTGGCCGCGTGCATGGTGGATGGGCAGCAGGAGCAGCGTGCCGGCGACCACCTGTGCAACGCCTGCATGGCCTGCTGCTTCCGCAGCACTCGTTGCCCGCTCTCCACCCAAAATCACCGCCACGAGTTGGATGACCGTCGCTGCCGTCTCACCGGCATAGGCTTCGAAGCCTGCGCGGTCCGGCATGGGATCATCGTAAAGATCGAAGAGGCGGGCTTCGATGAAACGATCGAAGGCACCGCGTGGCAGGCGGTGTCGGTCGATCGTAGCCAGCAGCGCCTCGGCACCCGGGTGGCCTGCTGCGGCGCTCGTACCCGAACCGGTGATCACATCGCGCCACCACTGCAGACGCACTTCGCCGGCCAATGGCTCACGTACGAGGTCGCGAACGCGCGCGATCTCCGCGTTGAACAGGTAGAGCGAAGCGAGCGCACCGCGGACCGAAGCCGGTGAAAGCAGGCAGGCGAGATAGCGATCCCGATCGAGCTCGCGCAGCTCAGCGAGGCAGTATGCTTCGTGTTGCGTCAGCGTGCCGTCGGCCTCGCGATCCATGGGGGATCAAACGACGATCAAGGCAGCGGCGACAGCGCGCGATTCGGCCAGCATGACATTGTAGGTCCGCACGGCCGCACCTGTGCTCATGGGGTCGGACGTCATGCCGGCTGCCCGAAACGCGGCCTTCAGCTCCTTGGGGAGAGGTCGGATTTCGCGGCCCGTGCCGACCAGCAACACCTCGATGTCGCCGGCTTCCGCCAGCACCCGCTCGAAGAGCTCGACATCCAGTGCCGCGCCCTCCTCCGCCGACCAGCCGTGAATGCCCGACGGCAGGCACAGCAGCGATCCGCGATGCGACATGTCGGCAAACCGGAAGCCCCCGTCCCCATATGCGTCGATGGGCGCGCGTCCCGGAAAGTGCGCTTCGCGAATGACGATGCCTTTCGCCATGGGCTCAGGCCGTTCCAGGACGCTGATCGATCGCACCCTCGGTCGTGCTGCCACGCTCATTGCCATCGTCGAGCGACAGCGCGCCCGGACGAAGGTTGAAAAGCACGAGCATCGGACCGGCGATGAAGATCGACGAGTAAGTACCGACGACGATACCGATGATCATTGCCAGCGTGAACGAGGCAATGACTTCACCGCCGAACAGGTAGAGCGCCGTCAAGGCCAGCAGCGTCGTGATGCCGGTGAGCACAGTTCGCGAAAGCGTCTGGTTCATCGACAGATCCAGAAGCTCGATCAACGGCATCTTCTTGTAGCGCCGCAGATTCTCACGCACGCGGTCGTAGACGACCACGGTATCGTTGATCGAATAGCCAACGATCGTGAGGATGGCCGCGATACTCGTCAGATTGAATTCGATGCCGAAGAGCACGAAGAACCCGATCATCAGGATCACGTCATGCAGGGTCGAGGCGATGGCGCCCAGGCCAAAGTGCCATTCAAACCGCAGCCAGATATAGACGAGCATCGCCGCCATCGCGGCAAGAACGCCGATCGTGCCGGCCAGTGCCAGTTCCGACGAAACCGTTGGCCCGACCACTTCAACACGCCGGATCTCGTAGTCGGATGCCAGTTCCTGCTGTGCGGCAGTGACGTTGGCCTGCGTCGTCACGTCGTCCTCGGCAGAGCCGATGCGGACGAGCAGATCGCTTTCGGAACCGAATTCCTGAACCTGGACCTCGCCGATCTGCAGGCTGCCGAGCCTGTTGCGGACATCGGCGACATCGGCGACACCCGACTGGGCGCGCACTTCGATGCTCGACCCGCCAAGAAAGTCGATGCCGTAGTTCAGGCCCATGGCGAAGAACATGGCGATCGCGGCGATCGACGAGACGATCGAGAAGCCGAAAGCAGCCTTGCGCCAGCGCATGAAGCCGATCTTCGTATCCGGCGGCACCAGCGTGACCATGCCCTTCGGCATTTCCTTCGGCTTAGCACGACGCAGCCAGAACGCGATCAGCCAGCGGGTGAGCGTGAAGGCGGTGAAGACGGTGGTCACGATGCCGATCGCAAGCGTGATGGCGAAGCCGCGAACCGGGCCGGAGCCGAGATAGAACAGGATCACGGCGGCGATCAGCGTGGTCATATTGGCGTCGAGAACCGTAGCCATGGCGCGGGAAAAGCCCGCATCGAGCGACTGAACAAGGCTGCGTCCCTGTCTGCGCTCTTCCTTGACGCGCTCATAGATGATGACGTTGGAATCGACCGCCATGCCCATGGTGAGGATGATGCCGGCGATGCCCGGCAAGGTGAGCGTCGCACCGAGGAATGTCAGGATCGCGATGATGAGTGCGACGTTGGCGACAAGCGCGATGTTGGCGATGATGCCGAGCTGGCCGTAGGCAACGATCATGAACACCACGACCAGCAGTCCGCCGATGATCGAGGCGAACTGACCAGCCGCGATGGAATCGGCACCGAGACCCGGACCGACTGCGCGTTCTTCAACGACGGTCAGATCCGCCGGCAACGCACCGGCGCGCAGGAGGATGGCGAGGTCATTGGCCGTCTGCGGTGTGAAGCTGCCGGAAATCTGGCCAGAACCACCGAGGATAGGTTCGTTGATGACAGGTGCGGAGATGACCTGGTTGTCGAGCACGATCGCGAAAGGACGGCCGACATTCTGCTGCGTCGCCGCGCCGAATGCCTGCGCGCCGCGCGAATCGAAGCGGAACGTCACGATCGGCTCATTGGTGCGCTGATCGAAACCGGCCTGTGAGTCGGTCAGGCTTTCGCCCGAAACGAGCTCGCGGATCTCGACGAGATAAGGCTGATCGCCTTCGACGGACTGGAGCACTTCCGATGTGGCCGGCGGCCGCCCGTTGATCGCTTCCTGCACGGGGATGGACGTATCGACCATGCGGAACGACAGTCGAGCGGTCTGACCGATCAGATCCTTGACGCGCTGCGGATCGGCCTCGCCCGGAACCTGCACGAGCACTCGGTTGGAGCCCTGGCGCTGGATGGTCGGCTCAGTCGTGCCGAGTTCGTCGATACGGCGGCGAACCACTTCGACCGACTGCGCGACTGCCGACGACATGCGGTAGTCGATCCCGGAATCAGTGAGCCCGATGTTGAGGACGCCCGTTTCCGGCTCGTTGATCGCGACTTCGCTCACCGTTCCGCCGCCAAACAGGCCGGAATTGACCGGCGCCGTCAGCGGCTGCAGAGCCGTGCGTGCTGCAGCCAGTTGCTCGGCATCACGGATGCGAACGCGGACCGACGTGTCGGAGCGCACGAGACCGGTATAGCCGATGCCGGCTTCGCGCAGATACTGCCTGACGTCGCTCTCGACGGTGCGCAGACGCTCTTCGACGATGTCGTCGCGATCGATCTCGAGAAGGAGATGGACGCCACCCTGCAGATCGAGGCCCAGTGTCATCTGCCGCTTGGGCAGCCAATCGGGGAGACCCGCCAGCCGTTCCTGCGAGACCAGGTTCGGTGCCGCGACGACGACGCCGGCGAGAACCACGAGCCAGATCAGGATGGTTTTCCAGCGGGCGAAATACAGCATGGCGAGGTGCTTCCAATTGGATTGCGGACCGATGGCTCCATCGGTCCGCGGTCTATGCGCCCCCTCTAGGAGCGCAGGATGGTCTTTCTACGGCGAAGGGCTATTCCTTGACCGGCTCGCCCTTGACGCGGACGTCGGCAATCAGCGCGCGGGCAATCCGCACCTTGGTGCCCTCGGCAATTTCCGCTTCCAGTTCAGTGTCGTCGATCACCTTGGTAACACGCGCCAGGATGCCACCGCCCGTCACGATCTGGTCGCCACGACGAATGCCCTTCAGCATTTCCTCGCGCTTCTTCATCTGCTGGCGCTGAGGCCGGATGATGAGGAAGTACATGATGACGAAGATCAGGATGAACGGCAGGATCGACATGACGATCTCGGCGCCGCCGCCCGCGGACTGCGCATAGGCCGGAGTGACGAACATGAATAGGCTCCTTCGGAAAACTCGTTGCGGCGGCTTTTTGCCCCCCTTGGCGTGCGCGGAATATAGCCACGACGCCTTGGAATGCAACCGAACTGGGCGCGTCATCCAAGCCGTCGTCTTTCGCCCGGTGGCATGACATGCTAACCGCGCCCTCAACGTTGGTGGAGGCTGGGTAGAGGCGGATGACGAAGGCAGTGTTGAGCGAGTTGATCGAGGAGGTGCGCCTGCTGCGCCTGGCCGTCGAGCGAGGCGGTCGTCAGTGGCCAAAACCGGACCTCGCCGCGGCGCAGTGCTTCCTCTTCGAAGGTGAGACTGGAACGCTGAAGCCTGTGCCTCAGCCGAACCGTATCGACCTCAGCCTCATCAAAGGCGTCGATCGCGTCCGCGACATCTTCGTTGAAAACACGCAACGGTTTGCCGATGGCCTCCCGGCCAACAACGTGCTGCTCTGGGGCGCGCGCGGCATGGGCAAATCTTCCCTGATCAAGGCGACGCATGCGACGCTGACGGCAAGCGCCGATCCAGCACGGCCGCCGCTGAAGCTCGTGGAAATTCACCGCGAAGACATCGCTCTTCTACCGCGTCTGATGGCTGTTCTGCGCCTGGAGACCGCCTACCGGGTCCTCCTATTTTGCGACGATCTGTCCTTCGATCACGACGATACGGACTACAAATCGCTCAAGGCCGCGCTCGATGGCGGGATCGAGGGGCGTCCGGAGAACGTGTTGTTTTACGCGACGTCCAACCGCCGCCACCTGCTGCCGCGCGACATGATGGAGAACGAGCGCTCGACGGCGATTAATCCCTCCGAGGCAGTTGAGGAAAAAGTCTCTCTGTCGGACAGGTTCGGGCTCTGGCTCGGCTTTCACAAATGCAGCCAGGACGACTACCTTGCCATGGTGACGTCCTATGCCAGCCATTACGGCCTCGATGCCGATGCGGACACGCTCAGGCGAGAATCGCTTGAATGGGCGACGACGCGGGGCGATCGGTCCGGCCGCGTCGCCTGGCAGTACATTCAGGATCTCGCCGGCCGAAGCGGTAAGGCGCTCACAGCCCGGCGCGCCTGACGGCGCAAACGAAAGCGGCGCCACATGGGCGCCGCGATTTTTGAAACTTGTGATCGACTGTCAGTCGAGGAAGCGGGTCGGGTCCACCGGCGTGGCGTTTTCGCGCACCTCGAAATGGACTTTCGGCTGTGTTGCCGTGCCCGTCATGCCCGATGCCGCGATGACCTGACCGCGCGTGACATTGTCGCCTCGATTGACTTTCAGCTCGCTTGCATGGCCGTAGACCGTTACCAAGCCGTTGTCGTGACGCACCAGAACGGTGTTGCCGTATTCCTTGAGGCCGGAGCCTGCATAAATGACGACGCCGTTCTCGGCTGCCTTGATCTCGGAGCCTTCCGGCACCGAAATGTCGATGCCGTCATTGCGCACGCTGCCATCCTGAGCACCGAACGCCGTTACGACCTGACCGCGTACCGGCCAGCGAAGCTTGCCGATGCCCGTTGCTTCCGGAGCGATCGCGGCGACATCGTTGCCGACGGCGTCGTCGATGCGTGCAGCTGGCTCGCTGGCTGCCGGGGGCGTGTAGCTCTGCTGCGGCGCCGCAGGCTGCTGCGGCTGGGCGGCGGGTGCGGCGGCAGCAGTGGTGACGGCGGCAGTCTGCTGCGGGTCGACCCGCGGCTGCTGAGCGGGGGCCTGTGCGACAGCCGTCGTTGCCGGCTGCGGAGCGGCTGCACCACCCAAATTCAGCGTCTGGCCAAGACGGATGTTGTCGCCCGAAATGTTGTTCGCCTGGCGAAGAGCCGCAACGGAAACACCGGTCTCACGCGAAATGCGGCTCAGCGTATCGCCTGCCTTGACGGTGTAGGTCGAACCACCCGCCGAAGGAGCCGAGGCAGCAGGCGCTGTCAGCTGCGCGGCCTGCTCGTTGAGCGACCGTTCGGCAAGACGCGGGTCCACTGCCGACGAAGCGGCTGCCATCTGCTGTCCTGCGGGAGCCGCAAGCTGGGCAGGCGCCGGCTGGGCAGGTGCTGCCGAAGCGACGGTGCCGCCGCGGCTATAGCCCGGTATGACGATCTGCTGACCGCTTCTGATCTGGGATGCGTCGCTGATGCCGTTTGCCTGCATGATCTGCTCGACGGGCACGCTGTAGCGCTGCGAGATGCTGAAGAGTGTTTCATTCGGCTGCACGGTGACGCGCGGCGCACCTTCGGTCGACCAGCCACGGGGCCGGTTGGCGCTCGCCGTTGCCGGAGGAATGACCGGCGCCGTGGCCACCGGGGTCGTTGCCGTCGTCATCGTGTCCGGCGTCATGGGGGCGGCCGACGTCGGCGCCAACTGCGAACGCTGCACGCCACCGGTCGGAGCGAGCGCATACTGGCCGGAAGAATAGCTTTGATCGCCGGGGTAAGGCTGGGAAGCCGCTGCCTGCTGAGGCGCCGCCATGCCCTGCCCCATGCCACCCTGGCCAACGTTTTCCTGCGGGGTCGGCACCGTGGCGGTGGTGAAATTGTCGAGACCGCCGAGCCTCAGGGATTCAGAACTGCAGCCGGCGAGAAGAACGGCCAGCAGTGCCGCGCCGATGACGCCGGCGGATTTGGCGGATTTAGATGGACCAGTCTTTCGCATGTAGAGCCCCAAGACGACGCAGATACGCATGACCGTCATTAAGCCCTGTTAATGTTACCCGCCGGTTAATGCGCCACGCATTGTCCCGCACAAGATGCGAATAACCCGCAGAAAAGCCGATCGATTTCGTGATTTCCGCTATTAGATGCGCGCTGCGACGCCGGGGACCAGCGGCAGATAGGGCAGCTCAGGCCCATCGGTGCGTTCGAAGCGGTTGCCGATGCGCGTCAATCGCGACAGGACGACCCTGCCGTTCTCCTTGATGATGCCCGTCAGCATCTGCCCTTCCGGTGCAAGATGATCGACGAAGCTTCGCGGCATCTGCTCGAAGGCGCCCGCGACGAAGATGCGATCGAATGTCCCCTCGCCGGCGACACCCTGCCGGCCATCGGCGAGCTTGAGCGCGACATTGCGCAGGCCGAAATGCTCCAGCCGCTGCTGCGCAATGGCATGCAGCGTACGGTAGCGCTCGACGCTGACCACTCGGTCGACGATGCGCGCCATGACGGCTGCGGCGAAACCGGAGCCGGTGCCGACTTCCAGCACCCGCTGCCCCGCCTTCAGATCGAGCTGGTAAAGAAGACGCGCCATCAGGTCCGCGCCTTCCATGAAGGTGCCGCACTCGATCGGAATCATCCGCGACGAGTACGCCAGATCCGCATGGATCGGGGGCACGAATTGCGAGCGGGGCGTCTCTTCCAAGGCGGCAAGCAGGGTCGCGTCCGCGATGCCTTCCCGCCGCAAACGCAGGAGCAGGCTCGCAAAGCCTTCGATCTCTCCAAGAGGATTTCGGCTGTCAATCAAGGACGACGATCACTCTGCTGCGTCTTGCAGCACCTCTGCCAGGTGCGCCTGAAATTTATAATCGGTCATATCCAGTTTAAGCGGCGTTACCGAGATGCGGTTCTCGGTCATCGCCTCGACATCGGTGCCGGGTGCAATGTCTTCGGCAGCATCGCGTGAGAACCGCAGCCAGTAATAGGGAAAGCCGCGGCCGTCCGCGCGCTTTTCCATCGACAGGCCATGCAGGCGGCGCGCCTGGGACGCGACTTTGACGCCGGCGACATCTTCCGGGCCGCAAGGCGGGAAGTTGACGTTGAGGAAGGTGTCGCGCGGGATGTCCAGGCCGATGAGACGCTTCAACAGCGCCGGTGCGTGACGACCGACCGTCTCCCAGTCGATGCGGCGTTCCCGATGGGACAGAAACGCCTGGCTGAGTGCGATCGACCTGATGCCGAGCAGCGTGCCTTCGATCGCACCGGCAACGGTGCCGGAATAGGACACGTCTTCGGCGATGTTCTGGCCAGCATTGACGCCGGACAGAACGAGATCAGGCGGATTGTCCATCACTTCGCGCACGCCCATGATGACGCAATCGGTTGGCGTGCCGCGCAGCGCGAAACGCCGGTCGCCCTCTTTGCGCAAGCGCAAGGGCTCCGACAGGGTCAGCGAATGAGCAAGACCGCTCTGATCGGTTTCCGGCGCGACGACCCACACGTCATCGGATAGCGTTGCCGCGATGCGCTCCAGCACCTTCAGGCCTTCGGCATGGATGCCGTCGTCATTGGTCAGAAGAATGCGCAAGCGCCTCGCTCCCTCGTTTGTCCGTCCGTCTTAGCGAACTGCCTCGATCCGCGTCTTGCTACCCATGTAAGGAACCAAAGCCTCGGGGACGGTGACGGACCCATCCGCGTTCAAATAGTTCTCCAACACGGCGATGAGTGCGCGCCCGACCGCTATGCCCGACCCGTTCAGCGTGTGCACGAAGCGCATCGTCTTCTCGCCGGCAACGCGGTAACGAGCGTTCATCCGCCGCGCCTGAAAGTCGCCGCAGACGGAGCAGGATGAAATTTCGCGATAGGCGTTCTGGCCAGGCAGCCAGACTTCGATGTCGTAGGTCTTGCGGGCGCTGAAGCCCATGTCGCCGGTGCAGAGCGTCACGACGCGGTAATGCAGGCCGAGGCGTTTCAGGACCTCCTCAGCACAGGCTGTCATCCGCTCATGCTCCGCCACCGAACTCTCCGCATCGGTGATGGAGACGAGCTCGCATTTCATGAACTGATGCTGACGCAGCATTCCGCGCGTGTCGCGGCCGGCAGAACCCGCTTCGGAGCGGAAGCTCGGCGTCAGTGCCGTGAAGCGCAGCGGCAAATTGGCCATGTCCACGATCTCATCGCGCACCAAGTTCGTCAGAGGCACTTCGGCGGTCGGGATCAGATAGCGGCCGTCGCCTGTCTTGAAGAGATCTTCTTCGAACTTCGGCAGCTGACCTGTGCCGAACAGGGCCGGGTCACGCACCAGCAAGGGCGGCGAGACTTCCTGATAGCCATGTTTGGTCGTGTGCAGGTCCAGCATGAACTGACCAAGCGCGCGTTCCAGCCGGGCGAGATCGCCCTTAAGGACCGTGAAACGTGCGCCGGAGATCTTTGAAGCACCCTCGAAATCCATGCCGCCGAGCGCTTCGCCGATCTCGAAGTGCTCCTTGGCCGGATGGGTCCAGGTTGACTTGTTACCATGGGTGCGGATTTCGACGTTGTCGCCTTCGTCGGCGCCCTCGGGCACGTCGTCTGCCGGGATGTTCGGCAGCACGCTGAGCGCTGCCGACAGGTCCTCGTCATTGCGACGCGCAGCCTCTTCGCTGTCCTGCATCGCCTGCCTAAGGCCAGCAACCTCGGCCTTCAGGGCTTCGGCGCGTTCTTTGTCACCGGCCGCCATGGCAGTGCCGATCTCTTTCGAGGCGGCGTTGCGGCGCGACTGCATGTCCTGAAGCCGGCCAATCTCCGCGCGGCGCGCCTCATCCAGTGCGATCAGGCGCTCGGCGATGGGCTCGGCACCACGCTTCTTCAGCGCCTGGTCCATGAGGCCGGGATTGTCACGGATCCATTTGATGTCGAGCATGGCACGTCCAGAAGTCTTCGAGCTGCGTGGAATTGGGTTCAATGACCGTGTGCGCGCTCTACGCGATTTGAGAGGCAAGCGGAAGCCCCGCCCCTCGCGACACGCACTCCCGCTCGGACGATCAGTCCTTGACCGGCACCGTTGCTTGCTCTGCGGCCTCGGCTTTCGCCTCATCTTCCTTGCGCTGGCGTTCGATGCGACGACCGATCCAGATGGAGATCTCGTAAAGAAGGATCGTGGGCAGCGCGAGACCGATCTGGCTGACCGGATCCGGCGGGGTCAGGATGGCGGCGGCCACGAAGGCGATCACGATCGCGAATTTGCGTTTGTCGATCAACGACTGAACGGTGATCAAGCCGGACTTGACCATCAGCGTCGTGACGACCGGCAGCTGGAACACCAGGCCGAACGCGAAGATCAAGGTCATGACCAGACCGAGATATTCCGAGACGCGCGGGAGCAACTGGATCGCGACCTCGCCGCCTGCGCCGGTCTGCTCCATGGCCAGGAAGAACCACATGACCATGGGAGTGAAGAAGAAATAAACGAGCGCGCCACCGAGCAGGAACAGGATCGGTGAAGCCACAAGGAACGGCAGAAATGCCTGCTTCTCGTTCTTGTAGAGGCCTGGAGCCACGAATTTGTAGATCTGCGCCGCGATCACCGGAAAGGCGAGCACCAGGCCGCCGAACATGCCGATCTTGATCTGCGTGAAGAAGAATTCCTGCGGCGCCGTGTAGATCAGCTCGACCTCGCGGCCGTCCAGCCCGGCCCAGATGACGGCCCACTGGAATGGATAGACGAGGATGTTGAACAGCGGCTGAGCAAAGAAAAAGCAGACGAGGAAGGCGAGGAAGAAGGCGCCGACAGCCCACATCAGCCTCGAACGAAGCTCGATGAGATGCTCGATCAGTGGCTGGGGCTTGTCCTCAATGTCCGCGCTCACGCTTCACCTGTCTTTTTTGCTGCCTGACGGGCTCTTGGCGCGGCAGCAGGCTTATCGGCAGACGCCTGGTTCGGCTTCGGATTGACGGCACCGGCCGACGACGCCGGCTTCGCTCTTGGGGTTTTTGTTGCAGCTGGCTTGCGCACACTGCTCGGCGGCGCACCAACCGTTGTCGCACTCACGGCTTCAGGCTTGGCGATACCTGCCGTGCTTTTCGGCGCGGCGCTGGCGGACGCAGCCGGCTTGGCGGATGTGGTCGACTTGGCTGGAGCAACTTGCTTGGCGGCCGCTACTGGCTTGGCAACTGCGTCCGGCTTTGCAACAGCGGCTGCAGATGAGGCCGAAGTGGATGAAGTCGACGCTGCAGCGCCGGAGGCCGCGGAAGACGACGACGCAGCTACAACGGCTGGCGGCGTAGATGCAGGCGCGGGATTTGCGGCGTCCGAACCAGGTGCCGGAGCCGACGGGTCCTTCTGCGCGACGGTCGGCTTGTCGCGCATCGCTTTGTTGATGTCGGAGCGAAGGTCGTCACCCGCCTGCTTCAGCGGGTTCAGCGCATCGCGCAATTCGCGGGCGGGATTGAGACTACGAGCGTCGTTGACAGTCTTTCGAACGTCATCGAGCTCCGCTTCCTTCAGAGCCTCGTCGAATTGGCTGCGGAATTCGCCGGCCATGGATCTGAGCTTCGTCATCGTCCGCCCGAATGTCCGCAACACGCGCGGCAAGTCCTTCGGGCCGACGACGAGGATCAGCACGATCGCGATGACGAGGATTTCTCCCCAACCTAAGTCCAACATGGAAGTGAACGCTCCTCGCGCTGAGCTCTAAAGACGGTCGGACCGACTTAGCTCACCCGATCCTTGCGCTCTTCAGCCTGGTGCTCGACCGTCTTGGAGCTGTCCGGCGTTGCCGCAGTCTCGTCGTCGCTCATGCCCCGCTTGAAACTCTTGATGCCTTTTGCGACGTCGCCCATCAGCTCGGGGATCTTGCCACGGCCGAAAAGAAGCAGAACGACGACCAGAACGATCAGCCAGTGCCAGATGCTAAAGCTACCCATCACATTCTCCCATGCGGCACGCCCGCTTCCCTCATGTGGGATACGAGGCAGCCCCTTTCAAATTCAATCCTGCCAGTGGTTAGCCCAATCATTGCGCACGTGCAATCGATTGGGCATCAGTCTTCAAGCTGATAAACGGCTGGCCGCTCGATCTATTCCGCGGTGAATTCAATTCTCTTCGCCGCGTGGCGCAAGCAGGCCGAGCTCTTCGAGGTCCATCTGTGTGATCGGATCTTCGTCCTCGGCGAGTTCCTCGCCCTCACCCGGCATGGGGAAGCTGAAATTGGCCGGAACGCGCCCGGAAAGGAGACCGGCGCCCTTCAATTCTTCCACTCCCGGCAGATCCCCGAGCTCGGCCAGGCCGAAATGGTCGAGGAAGCCGTTCGTGGTTCCATAGGTCACAGGGCGGCCCGGCGACCGGCGCCGGCCGCGCATGCGGACCCAGCCGGATTCCAGCAACACGTCCAGCGTGCCTTTCGACGTCGCCACACCTCGGATTTCTTCGATTTCGGCCCTTGTTACCGGCTGGTGATAGGCGATGATGGCGAGCACTTCGAGACCTGCCCGCGACAATTTGCGTATCTCGGTCTTCTCGTCCCGGATCAGGAAGGCAAGATCGGCGGCAGTGCGAAACGCCCAGGCATCGCCGACCCTGACCAGGTTCACGCCGCGGTCGGCATAGTGGTGCATGAGCCGATCCATGACGACGCGCACGTTGATGCCCTGTGGCAGCTTGCGGACGATCAGCGCTTCGTCGACCGGTTCGGCCGAAGCAAAAATCAGCGCTTCCGCGATGCGCGCAGCTTCATCGATTTCGGCGTCGAGCCCGGACGACGTGCCGTTCTGACCAGGCTTCAGAGGAACGATATCAGCCATTGGGTTGTGCACCCGCCTTGGGGCCCCGGCGCAGGTAGATAGGGGCGAAGGGCTCGGCCTGGCGGATGTCCAGGTGCCCTTCCCGCACCAGTTCCAGCGATGCCGCGAAAGCGCTGGCCATGGCACTGGCGCGCTCCTCGGGCCGCGACAGGTAGCGCACGAGGAACTGGTCGAGCGCCGTCCACTCCTCAATCGTGCCAACCATGCGGGTGAGGATCGCGCGGGCATCGGCAAGCGACCACACCGCCCGCGAGGCGATCGTCACCGTTGTGACGGCGAGCCGCTGGCGCTGAGAGGCATAGGCGATCAGGAGATCATAGAGCGAGGCCTGAAACTTCGAGCCGCGCTCGGCCTCGATCTCCTCCGGCGCCCCACGCGCGAAGACGTCGCGGCCAAGCCGGTTGCGGTTGACGAGGCGGGCTGCAGCCTCGCGCATGGCTTCGAGCCGCTTCAGTCGGAAGGCCAGCTGAGCTGTCAGTTCCTCGCCGCTTGGCCCATCGTCCTTGGCGGGCTTTGGCAAAAGCAGGCGCGATTTCAAGAAGGCAAGCCAGGCCGCCATGACGAGGTAATCGGCCGCGAGTTCGAGCCGAACCTTTCGCGCCTGGTCGATGAAATCCAGATATTGCTCGGCAAGCGCAAGGATCGAGATCCGTGACAGATCGACACGCTGGTGCCGCGCGAGATGCAGCAGCAGATCGAGCGGGCCTTCGAAACCATCCACGTCGATATGCAGAGCTTCTTCGGGTCGGCGCTCGGGCGCATCCCAGGGCGTCGACTCCGCCGGGCTGACGGTTGTCTGGCTTGCGCTTTCGACAGGCTTCGGCAGCATCTGAACAGCCCTCTCAAGCCACGGCTTGGGTCAGTCCTTCGAATTCGTCGCGAATGGCGCGCTCGTCCGCATCGTCCCTGTATGACAAGCCTTCAAGCGCGGCTTTGGCACGTTCGAGCGGACGGCCTTCAAGGAGGGGCGTCTCAGCCGCAACGGCGGCCATCTCGTCCATGTCGCCATTGCAGTGCAGGGCCACATCGCAACCGGCAGCAAAGATCGCCCGTGTCCGGTCAGCAAAAGAGCCGGCCAGCGCCTTCATGGACACATCGTCCGACATCAATAACCCGTCGAAGCCCATCTGGCCGCGGATGATGTCGGCGATGACCTTTTTGGACGTCGTCGCCGGATGATCAGGATCGATCGCCCGGTAGACGACATGCGCGGTCATCGCCATCGGCGCCCTGTTCAGTGCGGCGAACGGCTTGAAATCCGTTGCTTCCAGTTCTTCGAGGGATTCATCCACCACCGGCAGTTCGAGGTGCGAATCTCCCCGTGACCGGCCATGGCCGGGGATGTGCTTGATGACCGGCAGAACGCCACCCGCGAGAAGACCCTGCATTGCCGCCTCGCCCATCTCCGCGACCGTGACCGGATCGGTGCCATAGGCACGATCACCAATCACGTCGTGGCTGCCGGGAACGGGAATGTCGAGAACCGGAAGGCAATCGGCATTGATCCCGAAACGGTTGAGGTCGAAGGCGTGGATGCGTGACAGTAGCCAGGCAGCGCGGAGGCCGCTCTGGCGGTCCTGGCGATAGATGTCGCCCAGGCGGGCGCCCGGTGGATAGTTGGGCGCGAATGGCTGCCGCAAACGCTGAACCCGTCCGCCTTCCTGATCGATGAAAATCGGCAGGGGCCGGTCGCCTGCGAACGACCTAAGGTCGGCAGTCAACGCACGAAGCTGGTCGGCATCAACGATGTTTCGGGAGAAAAGAATGAAGCCCCAGGGGCGCTCTGCTTCGAAGAAGCTGCGCTCTTCCGGAAGAATTTCAGGACCTTTGAGGCCCAAGATCATCGCTTTTGATTCGGTCATTTCGCCATGATAGCGACCGAGGCAGAGACCGGGTAGCACGCCACCCGGCCATCAACATCTTTAGACGCTCCGCCCCCAAAGCCTCGTGGTCAGAACTTCGCCTCAGCGGGCGACGAAGCAGCTGCCACCAGCCGCCTGGTACCGCTCGCACAGTGCCACAGCCTCTTCGCGTGAACCGCCTGCGACGCGAACACGGTAGAACGTTCCGCGATCAGGGATTTCGGCGGCCTGGATCTGAACCTGCCGTCCGCCGATGATCGAGCCATAGCGCGAGGCCAGGCTGTTATAGGTCGACTGTGCCGATTCCTGCGTCGGCTGCGAGGCGATCTGCACGACATAGCCGCCTGGATTGTCGAGCGCGCCGGACTGCGTGACGGCAGCCGTTTGCACAGGCTGCTCGGCAGGTGCCGCCGGCTGCGGCGCTTGCACGGCAGCTGGCGATGTCTGGCCGACGATCGTCACCGGCTGGTCGGCCGGCCGGTCGCCAGGCGTCGGCTGAGCCGGATTGCTGAAGGTCGTCGTCTGAACCGTTCTCACGGGCGCCACCGATTCCGCAGAAGCCGGCGGCACTTCTGCCTGGAGCCGCTCGCTGGCTACAGCGGGCGCGGAAGCAGCGTCGGGGCGAGGTTGCGGCAGCGGGACACCCGGCGCTGGTGACGCCGCAGCAGCCTGATCAGCCGGCACCTGAGCCGTTCCATCGGTAAGACCTGCGCCCGCGTCGGCGGCTGCAATCAGCTGCGTAGCGTCCAGAGCCGCCTGGTCACTGATCGAGGCAATTCCCGCAGCCTCGTCGCCAGGGAGTTGCGCATCCTCACCAACGACCGGCACATCGGCTGCCGCCGAAAGATCGACCGGCGCGGCGGGAACGAGCGTTCCATCGGCACGGACAACGGATGTGCGAACCATGCGGGGTGCGACACCCAGCGGATCTTCATCGCTGACGGCGCCGCGCATGGCGAGATTGCCTTCGCTGAGGCCCGCCACATCCTCATCCATCACGTCCATGTCGTCTTCGGGCGCTCCGCCGGAGAACGGGCGACCCTCGAGCGGCAGGACATTGGGATCAACCGTGCGCTGAACCACGTCGACGGGTTCTTCGGCACGGGAAATCAGATTGATGTCGTCGCCATTGGCGCTGCTGCCATCGACCTGCCCATAAACGGCCTGATCCTGGTTCGGAACGGTGCGGCCGCCCGGATCTTCGGGAGCGACTTTGATCGGCTCTTCGCTCGCCGCGATGATGCGAGGCTCGCCGCTGCCGCCGCCGGAGCTGCCCATGAAGGCGTAGGCGGCAAGACCTGCAGCCGCGATAATGGCGAGCGCCGCAGCACCCGTTTTCCACGCAGGACGCCGAGCAGCGGCTCCTGGAGCAACCGCGCTTTGGGCGATCTCGCCGCGCTCCAGATCGGCGAACGAAATATCGTCGACATCCCGTTCGTTGTCATGGTCGGGAGCAGAACTGGATGGGCGAGTGGCCTGGCCGAAATCGAAATCGGTGAAATCGATCTGGTCAGGCAGCGGCCGCGCAGCTTCGGGTCTTGCGGCTGCCAGCGGAATGACGACAGCCGACGCGGCATTGTTTTGTGCTGTCGACGGTTCGGCAGTGTCGCTCGGTTCGTTGCGTGCCAAAATGTCAGCGAATTCCGCTTCCAGACCCGACAGATCGAAATCGTCGCTCGTGTCTGCGCGGGGAACCTCTTCGTCTTCCGGCAGGTCGGGCACTTCGATTTCACGAACAGGCTCGATCACGTCACTTGTGTCGGCAACATCATGAAATTCGAAAGGCAGCACCGCCGGCGCGGCCGGTTCCTGTCGGACGGGTTTTGACCGCGAGGCAATGGCCGCTTCGAACGACAATGCTTCCTGACGTGCCGGCTCGGTGCGGGCCGGCTCGATGCGGGTGGGCTCGGGACGGGCTGGCTCGCTCCGCTGCGATTCCACGCGGGAATCATCGTTCCGCACAGGTTCGGCGCGGGCTGGCGCAGGGTCGCTCGCCCGCCGACCTAGAAGCGATGCCAAGGTCGGCGCAGCGGCGACCGCTGCTGCCGCGGCGGCAATCGGTGCAGGCTGGATGATCGGTTCAGACGGCTGATCCTGCCAGGTAGTGTCCTCGGCAACCGGTGCCTCGGTCAATGGCTCGGGTGCAGCAGCGTGTTCCGCCGGCACGGGATCGGCTGGCCCGACATCCTGCAGTTCGAATTCGAAATCCGAGAAATCGAAATTGATGTCCTGTCCGTCGCTGACCGACGACGGATCCGCAGATGACACCGGCTCGATATCCACGAATGCGTGGTCCGCAGCGCTCTCACCCGGCGCCGGCTCATCGAGTTCCAGATCTGTGATCGTGAGTTCTTCTATAAATGGATCCGGTTGCGGAGCTTCAGGTGCTTCGGGCGTGAAGGACAGCGCCTCGAAAGCCGGTTCGTACACCGGCTCCTCCCGGGACAGGTCCTCGGGTTCGTCGAACTCGAAATTCTCAAGTGCCGAGAAATCGAGCTCGATTTCTGGCTCTGGCTCTGGCTGAGGCTCCGGCGCGAAAGCTACGGCAGGCTCGTCGGAGCTTTCGTGATAAGCATCTTCGGCGCCAACAACTGGCTCGAAGGCCTCCGCTTCCAGGGCAACGGGCTCAACATAGGGCCCAGTGCTTTTCTCTTCGGCCTGGAGCGGAAGAGCTTCAAATGCCTCGGCAAGGTCCTCTTCGATGGGATGCGACAGGTCTTCCGAGTACTCAACCGTCGAGGCCCGAGGTTCAATCTCGGCCTCAGGGACCGTTACTTCAGCGGCCGGCGCGGCCTTTGGCGAGCCGTAGTCGGCAAATGCGGCCTCAAGCTCGTCTGCGATGTCCCAATGACCGTCGTCGATAAGGGGAGCGGGAACCGCGGCGACCGCGATCGGCTCCGCCGCTACAGGCTCGAACGGGGCTTCTTCGGCCACGATCCCGGCATCCTGATACTCAGGCTCAACAGGCGCAGTTTCAACTTGCTCGGCCGCCATCACCGCAGGAGCGGCTGCGACGGCCTGCGCTTCGTTACCGGGAAGCGCGTATTGCACCATCTCGCGCCAAACGGCATCTTCATCCGAAGTGTCGAGAGCTGAAAAATCAGTCAGAGCACTGGTGTCGGCCGGTTGAGCGTAGGCGGCCAGCGCCGGTAGCGGGCTTGACGCCGTGGCCGGCTCCCAAGCCTCGACGGCCGGCTCATCGAACGAAGCCGTTTCGAGGTCCTCGTCGAACGAACGCAGGATTTCGTCGCTGAGTTGCGCCTCCTCAGTGGCATCGAACTCCTCGACCCCACCAAACTCCGCCTCAACGGTTGCTTCTTCCACAAGCTCGATTGGCGCGGACGGGCCCGCCTCGAGTTCTGCCTCTGCCGCGACAGCATCATCGGTCTCGCCGGCAGGCGCGCTTTCGCCAAAGGCTTCCAGGCGCTGATCGATAGCAAGTTCAGCGTTGGCGGCAGACTGAGGATCGACTTCCGGTACGAAAGGTTCGGCCATCAGCAATTCATCAGCAAGCTCGGTCTGGTCCGGCAATGCTTCGTCGGCGGCCGAGGCCATGACTGGCTCTTCGACGAGGACCGGCGGAGTATTTTCAGTAGCAGGCGGCGCATCCGATTCGACCGGCGCCGGGCGCGCTTTGAGGAAGGCTGGAATTTCCTCTTCGCTCAGCTCGACAGGCTCGTGGCTTTCTGAATGCTGATCCTCGACCGTCTCCGGCGTGATCTCAGGTGCGTCTTCGAGGCCGATCGAGCGCATGAGTTCGGCTTCGAGGTCGAATGCGGATGCATCGGCGTCCTCGGCCGAAGTCGAGTGCTGTTCGACCACTTGCTCCTCGGGCTGGTCGAAGCCCGCAATACGTGCGAGCTCCGCGAGAGGATCGCCATCCGACAGGAACGGCGCGTCTCTACCCGTGTAACGCGTCCTTTGATTGTCAGCCATAACCACTCACTCGCCCGCAAAACCAGTTTCGGATGCCAGACTATTGTGGGGAAATGGTGGCTTTGCTACCGCATTTCTTCTGGTGCTTCAGTGCCGGTCAAGGTCAGTCCGGAACGAAGGACTGCGGCGACTGCGCGCACCAGACCCAGTCTGGCGAAGCTTAATTCTCGATTTTTATCGTTAACAAAGCGTAATTCAGGGAAATCCTTCCCCTTGTTCCAGTGGCCGTGAAATTCGCTGGCCAGATCGTAGAGGTAGAATGCGATCTTGTGCGGCTCCTGTGCGATGGCGGCGCTTTCCACCATACGCGGATATTCGGCGAGTTTGCCGATCAGCTGCAATTCGCTTGGGTCGGTCAACAGGTCGAGATTTTCGGCGAATGCGGCATCGTCGAGTGCTGCATCGGGAAAGGCCTCCGCCGCCTGCCGCATCACGCTGGCGCAGCGCGCATGGGCATACTGCACATAGAAAACCGGGTTATCCTTCGACTGCTCGGTGACCTTGGCGAAATCGAAATCGAGCGGCTCGCTGCTCTTGCGATAGATCATCATGAAACGCACGGCGTCGCGGCCGACCTCGTCGACCACCTCACGCAGCGTCACGAAATCGCCGGAGCGCTTCGACATGCGGACGGGCTCGCCGTTGCGGTAGAGCTTGACGAGCTGGCACAAAAGCACGGTCAGTTTGGACTTGCCTTCCGAAACCGCGCGCGCAACGGCTTCAAGCCGCTTCACATAACCGCCATGGTCGGCCCCGAGCACATAGATCATCTCGTCGAAATGGCGCTCGAACTTGTCGCGGAAATAAGCGACGTCGGCGGCGAAATACGTGAAGGTTCCGTCGGATTTGACCAGCGGCCGATCGATGTCATCGCCGACAGCGGTCGAGCGGAACAAGGTCTGCTCGCGATCTTCCCAGTCTTCCGGCAGCTGGCCCTTTGGCGGCGGCAGCGTGCCTTTGTAGACGTGGCCCTTGAACGTCAGATCGTTGATCGCCGACAGAATCGCGCCGCCACTCCCGGCATGAAGCGAGCGCTCGGAATAGAAAACGTCGTGCACGACATTGAGCTGGGCGAGATCGGCGCGGATCATCACCATCATGGCATCGATCGCGCGATCTGAGACGAGCGGCAGCCATTCCTCTTCCGGCATATGCTTCAGATCATCGCCGAATTCGGCCTTCAGCGCCTCGCCTACCGGCACGAGATAGTCGCCCGGATAGAGGCCGGACGGGATCTCGCCGATCGTTTCGCCGAGCGCTTCGAGGTAACGGAGATAGGCGGAACGGGCGAGCACCTGGATCTGCGCGCCGGCATCGTTGATGTAATATTCCTTGGTGACTTCGTAGCCAGCAAAGCCAAGCAGGTTGGCGAGCGTGTCGCCGACGACGGCGCCGCGGCAGTGGCCAACATGCATCGGGCCCGTCGGGTTGGCCGAAACATATTCGACGTTGACGGCCTTGCCGGCGCCGAGCTCGGAGCGGCCGAAATCGGTGCCCTGCTTCAGGACATAGGCAAGAAGCTTCTGCCAATAGGCCGGCGACAGCTTCATGTTGATGAAGCCAGGCCCCGCGATCGAGACGGCAGCGATGTCGGGGTCGGCTTCCAGAACCGGTACGATGCGTTCGGCAAGCGCTCGCGGGTTCATGCCCAGCGGCTTGGCGAGAACCAGCGCCGCATTCGTCGCAACGTCGCCATGCGAGGTGTCGCGTGGCGGCTCCACGGCAATGCGATCGAGCGGCAGACCTTCGGCAGCTGCAATGTCTTCAAGGGTTTGAAGCCCACTCTTGATGCGGCCTTCGAAGTCTTTGAACAGATTCATCGTTTCAGTCCGAAATACGGGTCGTTCACGGCGTTGAAGAGCGCGCACGCGGTCACGACGGGGAAGCGGGAAGTCGGGCCTGCGCTAACGCAATTCAGGCGTATGGTCAAACAATCGCCGGTGCATCGACAGCGCGTAGGTGTCCGTCATCCCGGCCAGATAGTCGGCAACGTGGCGCGCCTTGTCGTCGCCCGATGCCCCGACGACGCCGTCCTGCCAGAAATGACCTTTCATCAGGCTCGGATCGTCCATCAAGGCGTCGAACAAATCATGCAGCACCTTCGCCGCCGCCTTGCGGACCCGCATGACGTCCGGATGGCGATAGAGATTGGCGAACAGGAAGCGTTTCAAAGCCTTGTCTGTCGCGGCCATTTCATCAGAGAAGACGGCAAATGCCTGGCCCGCGGCGCGGACATCGGCGGACGATTGCGGATTGACTTCCGCAATGCGGGCTTGGGCGACGGTGATGACATCCTCGACCATGGAAGTGATCTGCCGGCGCATGATCTCATGGGCGATACGGTCGGCCTCGAGCTTCGGGTGCTGCGCCCGCATCGATGCAAGCATGTCGGCCAGAAAAGGCACCTCCTCCAGCATCTCCAGTGTCAGCAGGCCGGCGCGCAGGCCGTCATCGATGTCGTGGGTGTTGTAGGCGATGTCATCGGCGATCGCCGCCACCTGTGCTTCCAGGCATGCGAAACTGTCGAGTTCCAGATTGAGGCGGGCGTCGAAATCGAGGATCGGCTTCGGCACCGGTTTCCCGTTTGCATGCGGGCCAATCAAAGGGCCGTTGTGCTTGACCAGGCCGTCGAGCGTCTCCCAGGTGAGGTTCAGGCCATCGAAATTTGCGTAGCGGCGCTCCAGCGCGGTGACGATGCGCAACGACTGCGCGTTATGGTCGAAGCCGCCGCAGTGATCCAGCACCTCGTCGAGCACATCCTCGCCCGTGTGGCCAAAGGGCGTATGGCCGAAATCATGCACGAGTGCGACGGCCTCTGCGAGATCCTCGTCCAGCCGCAACGCCCGGGCGAGACCGCGAGCGATCTGGGCCACTTCCATCGTGTGTGTGAGGCGCGTGCGGTAGTGGTCGCCTTCAAGCGCCACGAAAACCTGCGTCTTGTGTGCAAGCCGCCTGAAGGCGGTGGAATGGATGATGCGGTCGCGGTCCCGCTGGAAATCGGAGCGGGTGCGGCTTTGCTCTTCGGGAACCAGCCGGCCGCGCGTGCCCGCCGGGTCTGCCGCATACGGTGCCCGCTCGCAAAATCCGTAGCCTAAAAGGCTCTTGTCCAGCATCTCCGCCCATCCCTTGAAGCCGCATTCACGTTTGAAGCACGAGACGCGCGCCATTGACGCCCCCTCGCCCGCTTCATACCTATAGATATATAGTTACAGGAATTTCTGCTGCCTCTCGCGCTGCCCTGTCGACGGAGTGATCATGACCATCCAAGATATCCAGAAAGTGACATTGTCGGAGGCTGCCGCCCGGCGTGTCGCGGAAATCGTTGCGGCCGAGCCGTCCAAGACGGCTCTGCGCGTCTCGGTGGAAGGTGGCGGCTGCTCGGGCTTTTCCTACAAGTTCGATCTGGTGGACGACCAGCAGGACGACGACCTGGTTCTTGGCGGCGAGAGCGGCAAAGTGCTGATCGATTCCATGTCACTCGTCTACATGGCCGGCTCGGAGATCGATTTTGTCGATGATCTGATGGGCCAGAGCTTCCAGATCCGCAATCCGAACGCGATCGCGTCCTGTGGCTGCGGCACCAGCTTCTCGATCTGAACGGCTGAGGCACCGGTTTCAGCCGCCGGCGCTTGTCGGCTATTCGCCTGGGCTGCTCGCGCGGCGCTTCGTCCTCGGCGCAATGATCTCAGCGGGATTGCTCGTGATCATCGGCACGGAACTGCGCCATGCCTTGACGGACGAGCCACATGATCTATCCCTGCTCGCATTCGGCGTCAGCCTCGTTCTCCTTCCCGTGGTGACAGCCGCCATTTCTTCGATCGTCGCCTCGCGGCGCCTTTCCACCCGAGCGAGATCATCGGCATGAAAATCGTCACCTGGAACATCAATGGAATCAAGGCGCGGCTCGACAATCTTCTCACCTGGCTGAAGGAGACGGATGCGGACGTGATCTGCCTTCAGGAGATCAAATCCGTCGACGAGAACTTTCCGAGACTGGAGATCGAGACGCTCGGCTTCCATGTGGAGACACACGGCCAGAAGGGCTTCAACGGTGTGGCCATCCTGTCGCGCACTTCACCCGATGAGGTGCTTCGCGGACTTCCGGGTGACGACGAGGACGACCACGCGCGTTTCATGGAAGCGGTCTTTTCCACCGCCTCCGGCGTCGTGCGGGTCGCTTGCATCTATTTGCCCAACGGAAATCCGATCGACACGCCGAAATTTCCTTACAAGCTCGCCTGGATGAAACGGCTTCACATCTGGCTGGAGGGGCGGCTCGCGCTCGAGGAGCCAATCGTGATCGCCGGCGACTACAACGTCATTCCGGAGCCCTACGACTGCTACAATGCGGATGCATGGCTCGGCGATGCTCTTTTCCAGCCTGAGACGCGCAACGCCTACCGCATGCTCGAAAACCTCGGCATGACCGACGCAATTCGCGCGGTCAGCGATGCGCCGGGCCTCTACACCTTCTGGGACTACCAGGCAGGCGCATGGCAAAAGAACAACGGCATCCGCATCGACCATCTGCTGCTGTCGCCGGAAGCGGCGTCAAAGCTCGTATCCGCCGACATCGACCGGCAGGTGCGTAGCTGGGAAAAGCCATCGGACCACGTGCCCGCAGCGGCCGTTCTGGCGTTCTGAACACCTGTAGCTCGGCGACATTGCTTGTCGGGCAAACCCGGCGCATCCTGTGGATGGGAGCGCGGGAGGTGTCGCAATGCAAACGCTGGGACGAGTTCTTCTACTATCGGCACTGATGGCAACCGGATCAGCCGCGCAGGAGCCATCACGGGAATGGCCCAGCCAAAGCGCCATGGGCGAGGTCCAGGACCGCGGCGACGACCCTGCGATGGGCCGTGGCGGGCGATGCCGGCATCAGGGTGAGCGTGTGGCTCAGGGCGGCACGATTTGCCTGGAGGTCAATGGAGAGCGCTACAACGCGCTGTGCGGCATGGAGCTCAACAACACGTCGTGGCTGCGCCAGCCCGGCTCGTGCTGATCGGGAGCAACTGAGCGGCTACTGCCTTGCGATGAGATCCTGAGCCAGTGCGATCGCAGTGCGACGGTCGTTTTCGTCTGCGATCGAAAACGCCTGCTCCTGCAACGTGCGGATCCAGATCTTTTCGGCGTCGCCTGCCCGTTCCAAGCCGCTCGTCATGTAAGCCAGGCCACGGACGACCTGCCCTTCGGTGAAGAGCTGATGGCCCAAAAGCGCTGTAGCGCCCGCGTGCCCCGTCTGAGCCGCTCGGTTCAGCCATTTCTTCGCCTGGTGGACATCGTCGTCGCCGCCCAAGCCGTCCATCATCAGCCGAGCGAGCTCGAACTGCGCGTCGGCGAGGCCGAATGCCGAAGCAGCGTGGAAATAGAGCTGGCGGGCCTGCACCATATCGACGGCCACCGGGCTGCCCGGAATGCCGCGCTTGTAGTAGCCGGCAAGGGACATGAGGGCGTTGACGAAGTAGCCGAGATCTTCCGACCCCGGCTCGACGCCCTGCCTTGCGATCTCGTTATAGATCTTGAAGGCTTCGTAGTCGTTTTCTTCCACGCCATCGCCATAGGCGTACATGTTGGCGAGCGCCCAACGGGCACCGGGATGGCCCTTTTCGGCCGCATAGCGATACGCTTCGACGGCGTCGTCCTTGTCGCCGTTCTTGTAGGCGGAAAAGCCGAAGCGGAAGAGATCGAACGGACCGGATTCGCGCGTCACGCCGGCATCGGGGTCGAAAGCGCGCGACGGGGTCGCCGCGATGCAGACCGTCGCCACGCTCGCGACAAAACCCATCAACCGACAAAGGCGCGACCGACGCAGCATGGTGTCAAATATCCGCATAGCAGTGTTTTTCTTTTGCGCCGCCGGGATGGGTCACAGCGCCATAGCGCGCCGATCCGACCGTCTGCGCGTATTTCCAGAGCACGCCCGAGGCGTAGTCCGTTTCCCGAGGGCTCCAATCCGCAGCGCGGGCCTTCAGTTCTTCGTCCGTCAGCTGGACGTTCAGCGTGCCGGCGACCGCATCGATCTCGATGATGTCGCCATCGCGCAGCAGGCCGATCGGACCACCTTCGGCCGCTTCAGGTCCGACATGGCCGATGCAGAAACCGCGGGTCGCACCCGAGAAACGGCCATCGGTGATAAGCGCGACCTTGTCACCCATGCCCTGACCATAGATCGCCGCGGTCGTTGCCAGCATCTCGCGCATGCCGGGGCCGCCTTTCGGGCCCTCGTAGCGAATGACGATCACGTCGCCTTCGTTATAGGCGCGCTGGCCGACGGCCTCGAAGCAGGCCTCCTCGCTGTCGAAGCAGCGTGCGGGTCCGGAGAATTTCTGGTTCGTCATGCCGGCAACCTTCACGATCGCGCCTTCCGGCGCGAGGTTGCCCCGTAGCCCCACGACACCGCCCGTTGCCGTAATGGGCTTGTCGGCTGGGCGAACGACATCCTGCTGCTCATTCCAGCGGACATAATCCATGTTTTCGGCGATAGTGCGGCCTGTCACGGTCATGCAATCGCCATGAAGATAGCCGTGCTCGAGCATGGTCTTCATCAAGAGCGGGATACCGCCGGCCTCGAACATGTCCTTGGCCACATAGCGCCCGCCGGGCTTCAGATCGGCGATATAAGGCGTCTTACGGAAGATCTCGGCGACGTCGAAGAGATCGAACTCGATGCCGCATTCATGCGCAATGGCTGGCAGATGCAGTGCGGCGTTGGTGGACCCGCCAGTTGCGGCAACCACGGCTGCAGCATTCTCCAGCGCCTTCTTCGTCACGATGTCGCGCGGACGGATGTTGCGGGCGATGAGTTCCATCACCTTCTCGCCCGAGGCGTAGCAGAAGCGGTCGCGGATTTCGTATGGCGCCGGTGCGCCGCAGCTATAGGGCAGCGCCAGACCGATCGCCTCGGCGACGGTGGCCATCGTGTTGGCCGTGAACTGCGCGCCGCAGGAACCGGCTGAGGGACAGGCGACCTGTTCGATCTCGAGCAGGTCTTCGTCGGACATGGCACCGACTGAGTGCTGGCCCACGGCCTCGAAGACGTCCTGAACGGTGATCTGGCGGCCGCGGAACGAGCCAGGGAGGATCGATCCGCCATAAATGAAGATCGAGGGCACGTTGAGACGGACCATCGCCATCATCATACCGGGCAGCGACTTGTCGCAACCGGCAAGACCGACGATGGCATCGTAACAATGGCCGCGCATGGTCAGCTCGACGCTGTCGGCGATGACGTCGCGGGAAACCAGCGACGCCTTCATGCCCTGGTGGCCCATGGCGATGCCATCGGTGACGGTGATGGTGCAGAATTCTCGCGGGGTACCCCGGGCGGCGGCAACGCCCTTCTTCACAACTTGCGCCTGGCGCATCAGCGAGATGTTGCACGGCGCTGCCTCGTTCCAGCAGCTGGCGACGCCCACGAGCGGCTGGTTGATCTCTTCAGCCGAGAGACCCATGGCGTAAAGATATGACCGGTGCGGAGCCCGCGCCGGACCTACCGTCGTATGACGGCTCGGAAGTTTCGATTTGTCGAACGACTTGACGTCCATGAATGACCCGACCCCGGCACTCTCTCTCGCTCGAACTCCGCGATCATTGCGGTCCCCCTTCGAGCCCCCTCCAACTGCCGCCGGTTTGTGGCGGCACAGGGGCAGATTATGCCCGAGGAATGGTTAGCAAACTTGTCTGCCCACGACTGTGACCAAAGCGCCACATTGCAACAAAGTGAGAGTAGCGGCGCGCAATAGACTTAGAGCAAAGCACAAAAAAACCCGGCGCATGCGCCGGGTTTCGCAGTCAACACTTGAAGGTCGTATCAGAACCGGATGCGGGCGCCGGCCTGGATCGCACCAACGAAATCATTGCCGAAATCGTAGGCGACATCGTCGTCGATGGACGATCCGGAGGTCAGCACGCCCAGCGCGCCGCCGAAGCGCAGTTCCACCATCTCGCTTGGCGTGTAGGACAGGCCGCCGGACACCGTCCAAGTGTCCGTCTGGGTGCCGAGCGTCGTTGCCGTGCCACGATCCCAGGTGAGCGACGCAGCACCGCTGATCGTCTCGGAGAACTTGTGACCTATGCCGGCCGACACCGTCCAGCCATCCTGGTAGAGCAGCTCAAGCGAGGTCGCCTGCGTCGGGCCACCCGCGGTGCAGGGGACAGCGCTGAAAGCGGTGGGGCAGAACGGCAGCGTCTGAAGAACGCTCCAGTCGACCCACTTCACACTACCGAAGGCGAGCCAGCCTGGCGCGATGCCCGATTGTACCTTGAGCTCGACGCTCTGAGGCATGGTGGCCGTGCCGAACACGTCCGTTACGCGACCGAGAAATGGGTTTGCCGGATTGATGGCACCGGGGACCTGACGCAGATCGAGCGTGCCGGTGACGTCGCCGAGATCGACTTCGGAGTTGTAGACGAGGCTCGCGCGAAGGGCGATCTCAGGCATCTCATAGGCGGCGCCGACGCGATAGCCCCAGCCATTGCCTTCGAGATCCAGACGACCGACGCCGCTGCCGGCACCAGGTGCGAGCAGAGGAACCGGAGCGACGAGACGCTCCTTGAAGCCTTCGACTTCCTGGTAGTAGCCACCGCCGATGATGCGGAACTGGCCGGGACCGACCGCGAAGCGATAGGAACAGGTAAAGTCGGCGCTGTGGCTGTCGATCTTGGTCTCGATGTTCGAGTTCGCGCCAACCCAGTCAGCACCCGGGTTCGAGTGGGCACCCCATGGCTGGGAGTACTGCACGAGGCAGTCTGCCGCTTCGGCGAAACCGGCCTTGAAGCCGACGCGCGGGACGGCATAGCTTTCGGTGTCACGAACGCCGCTGCTCCGACCGCCACCGATGCCGTTCGAGCCAACGCCGTTGGCCGGATTGATGTCGCGGACGTTTTCGAGATCGCGCTTCGGCATGACGTAGGTCACGCTGGCGTCGGCTGCGTAGTCGCTCGGATCGAACAGGAGATCGATGTTGTAGCCGCCGCGTTCCAGGCCGCCGGCGAAAGCCTGGCTGGCTGACAATGCGACGCCAAGAGCCGTCGAAATAAGTAGTGCACGCTTCATGGTAACCCCTCCCCGATCAGTCTAGTCAAACGAGCGTGCTGGAATGGGTACTTGTTCGCGGCGGAATGGCAATATGTACGATTTGGGCGATTTCTTCTAAGCGCACACACGCGGTTCAAAAGCGCTCGCTTTTCGCGCTCCATTGGGTGATCGCGACGGGATTTCAACCGGATTGAGGCACGAACGGCCCGATTTGAGACAAATTTCGGCCTTGCACCGCGATTTGTTGCTGTTGCGCAACATTCCGCCGCAAAGCAATCCATCCGTCGTTCCTGACGTGATCTGCCCTTACGTAAGGTCCTGCAAGAAGCGGATGCCGCCGGTTCCCGGCAACGGTCCCGAGTGATTCACATTGAATGAACCAGGCCATCCAGGCCAATGGGCAGAGCGGTGCAGTGATCACGCTCTGCGACGTGGAGGCGCGGTTCCTTGCGGTCCGCGCCTTCCGAATCCTCAGTCGGCCGCTGCGATCCGCTCGCGGGCCGCGACCAGCCCGGCACGCTGGGCTTCGAGTTCGGCAAGCTTCTCGCGCTCGGCTTCGACCACTTCGGGCTTGGCATTGGCAACGAACTTCTCGTTCGACAGCTTGCCGCCGATCTTGGCGAGATCCGCATCGACCTTGCCGATCGCCTTGTCGAGGCGGGCCTTTTCAGCCTCCACGTCGATCAACTGGCCGAGCGGCAGGCAATAGGTCGCTTCACCCACGACAATCTGGGCGGCACCGCGAGGTGGGGCCTCTGCGTGATCGATCGACGTGGCACGCGCCAGACGGCCGATGGCGTCGCGCTGACGTTCCAGCCGCGAAACGGTGTCGGCGGAGGCACCGACTACGACGAGCGGCGCCGTTGCCGAAGGCGGAACGTTCATCTCGGAACGAGCCGATCGGATGCCGGTGACGAGATCGACCAGCCAGTTGAGTTCGCCGGCTGCCGCTTCGTCGGCGAAGTCCGGATTCGGCCATTCGGCGTGGCACAAAAGCGTTGCACGGCCCTCGCCCGTGGCCGTTACCCGCCACAGCTCTTCCGTCATGAACGGCATGAACGGGTGCAGCAGGCGGTAGATGGAATCGAGCACGAAGCCGGCACAGGCGCGCGCCTCGGCCTGTTCGTCCGCGCTGCCGGCCATGAAGACAGGCTTCAGAAGCTCCAGATACCAATCGCAAACCTGGTTCCAGACGAACCGGTAGGCGCTCGCGGCGGCTTCGTTGAAGCGGTATTCTTCCATCGCGCGCGTCATCTCACGCGCGGTCCGGGTGAGTTCGGTCAGGATCCAGCGATTGACCGGAAGCTTTGCCGATTCCGGATCAAAATCCCCGCCATGAATGGCGCCGTTCATTTCGGCAAAGCGGGTGGCATTCCAGAGCTTGGTGCCGAAGTTCCGGTAGCCGGCGATACGGGCCGGATCGAGTTTCACATCGCGGCCCTGAGCCGCCATGATCGCCAGCGTGAAGCGCAGCGCGTCGGCGCCATATTCGTCGATGAGTTCGAGCGGATCGATGACGTTGCCCTTCGACTTCGACATCTTCGCGCCGTTCTTGTCGCGAACGAGCGCATGGACATAGACCGTGTGGAACGGCTCTTCGTCCATGAAATGCAGACCCATCATCATCATGCGGGCGACCCAGAAGAAGATGATGTCGAACCCGGTGACGAGGACGTCGGTCTGGTAATAGGTGTCGAGTTCCTTCGTCTTGTCGGGCCAGCCGAGCGTGGAGAACGGCCACAGCGCGGAGGAGAACCACGTGTCGAGCACGTCCTCGTCGCGAGTCAAGATCTCGCCGGGCTTGTAGGTTTCAAGCTTCTCCTCGATCCAGGCCTTCCACGGGCCTTCATGCGAAATGTAGTGCTGGATGGCGGCGTGGAGCGCCTCTTCTTCCGTCTTTTCGACGAAAACGGTGCCATCAGGCCCATACCAGGCCGGGATCTGGTGACCCCACCACAGCTGGCGCGAGATGCACCAGGGCTGGATGTTTTCCATCCATTCGAAATAGGTCTTTTCCCAGTTCTTCGGAACGAACTTGGTGCGGCCTTCGCGGACAGAGGCAATGGCGGGCTTTGCCAATGTCGCGGCATCGGCAAACCACTGGTCGGTGAGCATCGGCTCGATGACGACGCCGGAGCGATCGCCGAAGGGCTGCATGATCATCTTGGTCTCGACCAAGGGCACGGTGTTGCCCTCGACATCGGTCGTCATGACCGCAAGGCCTTCCGCTTTGATCGCCTGAACGATCTTTTCACGCGCAGCGTAGCGATCGAGACCTCGGTATTCGTCGGGAACGAGATTGATCTCGTCGATGGCCGCTTCGTCAGGCAGTTCGCCCGAACGGACGATTGCAGCAGCCTGAGCGGCGCAGGTCGCGTAGTCCTCGCCGTCGGTGCGCAGCGAAGCCGTCAGGTCCATGAGGCGGTAGAGCGGGATGTCGTTGCGCTTGGCGACAGCGTAGTCGTTGAAGTCGTGCGCACCGGTGATCTTGACTGCACCGGAACCGAAATCCTTGTCGGGATACTCGTCGGTGATGATCGGGATCAGGCGGCGGTGCTCTTTGGGCCCGACGGGAATTTCGCAAAGCTTTCCGACGATCGGCGCGTAACGTTCATCCGATGGATGAACAGCGACGGCACCGTCGCCGAGCATCGTTTCCGGGCGCGTTGTCGCGATTGCGATATAATCGCGGGTCTCGCTGAGCACGACGTTTCCGTCGGCATCGCGCTCGACATATTCGTAGGTTTCTCCGCCGGCCAGCGGATACTTGAAGTGCCACATGTGGCCTTCGACTTCGCGATTCTCGACTTCTAGATCCGAAATCGCAGTTTCGAATTTCGGGTCCCAATTGACCAGCCGCTTGCCGCGATAGATCAGGCCTTCCTTGTAGAGCGTGACGAACACTTCCAGGACTGCCTTGGACAGGCCCTCGTCCATGGTGAACCGTTCGCGCGAGAAATCCGCCGATGCGCCGAGGCGCTTCAGCTGGTTCATGATCATCCCGCCGGACTCGTCCTTCCACTGCCAGACGCGGTCGACGAACGCGTCGCGGCCCATGGCGCGGCGGTTCGGCTCCTGGCGCTCGGCCAGCTGGCGCTCGACGACCATCTGCGTGGCGATGCCCGCATGGTCCATGCCCGGCTGCCACAGCACGTTTTTCCCGCGCATGCGCTCGAAACGGATCAGCGCATCCTGAAGCGTGTTGTTGAGCGCATGGCCCATATGGAGCGAGCCGGTGACGTTCGGCGGCGGGATGACGATGGTGTAGGGATCCGCCCCTTCCTTGGCACCGGCACCGGCGCGGAAGGCATCGGCCTCTTCCCAACGCTTGGAAATTTCAGGCTCGATCGCCCGTGCATCATAGGTTTTTTCAAGCATCAACGCGGCTTTCGGGGAGAACTGGTGGTGCGGTGTAAACCGGATGGCCAACGCCGAGTCAACCAAATGCGCAACCGAGCGAGGCTCTACAGGCCTGCCCGCTTGCAGATGCAGTTTGCGATGTCAGTTGGCGTTCGAGGCGGCGTCGGGAGTTAGCGCCGACCACCCCTCGCGACGCGCTCGATCTCTTCGCGCACGAGGCGCTCCACGAGCGTCGGCAGATTATCGTCGAGCCAGTCCTTGAGCATCGGACGCAGCATGTCCTCCGCGATGTCGTCGAAAGACCGCATCTGGCCGCGCACGACCGCTTCGTTCAGATCTTCGAAGGCCGCTGCGACCTTGGCGCCGGCAGCGCTCGAGATGAGCTCGCCGCCCTTCTGCTCCGTGGATGTGCGCGTGTCGTGCGCCTTTTCTGCAGCATGCTCGTGCAGGTGAAGAACGGAGGCAGACTGCTCGATCGCGTCGAGGTCCGGCCAGTCGCTTCCATCGGCCGGCTCTTCGAAATCATCCTCATCGGCCAAGCGGTTCCAGTGGTCGTTCGAGACATCGTCCTCGGCGACGTCCAGCTCTTCGCTGTCGAAGCGCTCGAGGCCATCCGCCGTCATGGCCCTTGCGACCTCTTCCTCCACGGCAGGCGCTGCGGCGGCCGGTGTCGGTTGCGCATCCGGCGCCGACCGAAGACGCGCGGCAACATCGGCAAGCGAAATGGTTCGGGCCGCCGCAGCCGATTGTGCAGCCTGGGGCTGGGAGTGATTGTCGGCTTGGATGTTCTGAGGCTGCGCCGCAGCAGGCACCTCGCGCACGGCAGCGAGTTGGGGCCGGCTATCGCCGCGGTCCGGCGACGCCGCATCGTTGGTCTCGATGATCCGGCGGATGGAGGCCAGAATTTCCTCCATGGAAGGCTCTCGCGCCGCGCTCGTCTGTACCATCGTTGCCCTCTTACCGCCGCCTGCCGGGCCTGATGGGCCCGATTCGTTCGGTTTGATCATAAGCGATTGATGCGACGAAAAGAATCCCCGGTGACCGTGGGCCACCGGGGATGCACAACTTTGTCTGAGAAGAAACTTCGAGACTGAAGCGTGGACTAGCGTCCGTCGATGGTCCGCAGGCCGTACCACTTGTCTTGGACAGCCTCGTAATGCACTTCCGGACGATATTCGGCTACCTGGAGGCCAAGGCGACCGACAAGCAGCCGGCCGGTGGTGGACAGCACCGAATAGCTGGCCACGATGGCATCGCGCTCGGCCTGAGCCAGTGTTTCGCGCGCAGTAAGCACGTCCTGCTGCGCATTTAGCACGTCGAGCGTGGTGCGCTGTCCAACATCGCGTTCTTCGATGACGCCCGAGAGAGCGAGGTCGGAGGCGTTCAGCTGGGCGCGGTTCGCGGCGATCGCCGCGCGGGAGGCCTCGAGCTGGGTCCAGGACGTGACGATCGCCTGACGAAGCTGGTTGCGGGCAACATCGACATTGATGCGCGCCTGGCCGAGCAGTTCCTTGCTCTGGCGCACCTGGGCCGACGTCAAGCCGCCCTGGTAGATCGGCACCGAGAGCGTTGCGCCGATCGTCGCCTGCGTATCGCCGCTCTGAAGATCCTGGCCGACCGATCCGCTTAGATTGACGCCAGGGAGGAGCGCGCCTTCGGCCTGCTTGACCGAGAAGTCGGCAGCGTTCATCTGAAATTGAGCGGACTTGACCAGCGGGTGTTCGGCAAGACCGGATGTAACCGCCGTATCGAGCGAGGGCGGCAGCAGGCCGCCAGAGGCAGGAGCGGGCGTCATGGAGGCAGGCGGTGCCGCGCCGACGATCTGCACGTAGACGGCTTCGGACGAGCTCACCTGCGCCCGCGCAGCCACCAGGCCGGCTTCCGCTGCAGCGAGCGAGGCCTGCGCCTGACTGACATCGGTGCGGGTGCCTTCACCCACATCGAAACGCGCCTGGGCAGCATTCAGCTGCTCGTTGAGGAATTCGAGGTTCTGGCGACGGATTTGAACGATCTGGCGGTCACGCACGACGTTCATGAATGCCTGCGCCGCCGACAGCAGGATATCCTGCTCGGTGCTGCGAAGCCCTTCCTGGCCCGCGAACACATCCGACTGCGCGCCGAGAACGGCATTGCGCGTCTGGAAACCGTCAAAAAGGGTCTGCGAAACGGACAGTCCGAGTGCCGCATCGGTGCCATCGCCAAAACTGGACGAGGTCTCGGTGGCCGACACATCGAGTTGCGCGGCGATGCGGGGGCGATATCCCGACCGGGCAATCGCGACGCCCTCGTCGGTCGCCCTGAGGCCGGCACGGGCCGCGTTCAGATCAGGATTGTTCTCGTAGGCCTTGGCCATGGCGCCGAGGATCGTTTCGGCCATGGAGATCGTAGGGGAGAAGGCCATGATAGACGCAAGCGCGAATGTCGAAAGCCATTTGCGGTAACGCGCCATGACGAACTCCTTAGTCAAAATACATCGCGATCACGATGATGAATCGTGTCCGTTCGACGCTTATCGCGCCGCCGTCTATTAGAGACAAGTACACAGGCAAGCTTACGCCAAGTATGCGGCGGCGCGTTGCCGGATCGCAACAGCGCCATTCAACCGATCAAAACACGAATTCAGGCGCCTTGGAGAAACCGGGCAGCGGCTTCACGGCCGAGTTGAAGACGGTCCGCTGCGCCGTAAATTCGCCTTCGCGTATATAGAGTTTGGCGCGCGCGGCGTTGCCCGTTCCCTCGACCACGACGAGCCGACCACCATCGCGCAACTGAGTCAAAATCGCCTGAGGAAAAACCTCCACGGCGCCGGAAAAGATGATGGCGTCGTAAGGCGCTTCGTCCTGATAACCGGCTGCTAGGTCACCCTGCACGACCGCAACATTGTCGAAGCCAAGCTCGGCGAGCTTCGCGCTGGCTTCCTCGGCAAGTTCAGGATCCGATTCCAGTGCGACGACCGAACCGGCAAGACGCGATAGGATCGCAGCGCCGTAGCCGGTCGCACATCCGATCTCCAGGACGACGTCGTTCGGCGTGATTTCCGCAAGCTGAACGAGACGGGCGTGCTGGCCGGCCTCCATCATGAAGCGATCGGGCGCACCGTCCTTGCCTTCCTTTACGAGCAGATCGTCATCGATATAGGCAAGCTGCACGAACTTGGCCGGCACGAAAGCCTCGCGCGGCACCTCCGAGAAGGCCGCAAGCACCGCATGTTGCGTGACATCCATGGTGCGGATTTGGCAGTCGACCATCTTGGCACGAGCCTGAGCGTAATCGATCGTCATCGGACTGGAAAACTCCTGCATATCCCCGTCGGCACCGCTGCAAGCGCTGCCCGTCGCTTCGATAAACCGTCGCTGCGCGAATGGCAAAGACAAAGAACCGCCCTCGCCTGTACACGCACAAGCGCTGCATTCGGCAGGACTGCTCTTGCTGGGATCGAAAGATTGGAGGCCTCGCCCGGAATCGAACCGGGATACAAGGATTTGCAGTCCTCTGCGTAACCACTCCGCCACGAGGCCTCGTATCGGCAAGCGCTGCCGACGGCTGAGGGCATTAGAATGAATTCCCCCACAGTTCAAGCAGGGCGTACGGCAATGGTGCGTTTTTTGGCTGCCACCGCGAATTCCATCGCAGGCGCACACGCTGCGTCCGTCATGGTGCCGAGAAGAAACGGGGGATCCACTGGCCGCAAGCACCAACGGACACGTCTTTGCCCAGCTTTGCAGGTCGACTGGGGCTTCAGTGAGTCGCGATTCGTCGTCTCGCGAGCCCCTGCCGTGAAGGACAGTCTCGGCATCGCTTCGCCGGACGACCAGGTCCGAGCGCCGTGCCGATTTGGAACAGGCCACCAGCCTCGCTCCAGCTTCGCACAGGCAAGCTCGGTTAACGGTTGGTTAACCAACGCACGCCTATCGATTGGCAATGGATTTTTAACGTAGATGACCAAAGTGCTAACCGACACCCGTCCCATCAGGCTCAAAGGCCGTTCCTTTCTGGCGCTCGTCCTGTCGCCGGAACTGCCTTTGGACGGCTGGCTTGCCCGCCTGGACGACCTTGCGCACCGCTCGGCGGGTTTCTTTCTCGGTCGCCCGGTTGTGCTGGATGTCGAGGATCTCGACGTCGACAAGCACGAACTGAAATCGCTGATCGACGCGCTTTCCGAGCGCAATGTACGGGTCATGGGCATCGAGGGCGCGCGTCCGTCTCAACTGACGAGCGGCATGCCACCGGCAATGCGCGGCGGACGCCCTGCTCCCGATTTCGACGAGCCGGAAGCCGATACCGCGGCGCCGGAAAAATCCGCGGCGAGCAGCAAGCCGCAGCCGGTCAGCGCGCCGCAAGTCATGCGTGCCATGCCGTCGATCATCATTCACGAGCCGGTGCGCTCGGGCCAGTCGGTGATCTTCCCGGAAGGCGACGTGACCATCATCGGATCGGTCGCCTCCGGCGCGGAAGTCGTCGCGGGTGGTTCGATCCACGTCTACGGAACACTGCGCGGCCGTGCGCTTGCCGGTTCGATCGGCAATGCATCGGCGCGCATCTTCTGCCGCAAGCTCGAAGCCGAGCTTCTGGCAATCGACGGTTTGTACAAGACAGCGGAAGACATGCAGCCTGGATTGCGTGGCGAGGCCGTTCAGCTCTGGCTGGAAGGCGACGCGATCATGGCAGAAAAACTCATTTGAGCCGGGGGCGGCCAGGACAGGAGAGAGATATGGCTAAAGTTATCGTGGTGACATCGGGCAAAGGCGGGGTCGGCAAGACGACTTCGACCGCCGCGCTCGGCGCAGCACTTGCGCAAAGGAATGAGAAGACCGTCGTCGTCGATTTCGACGTCGGCCTGCGCAACCTCGATCTGGTGATGGGCGCCGAGCGACGCGTCGTCTATGACCTGATCAACGTGATCCAGGGCGATGCGAAGCTGTCGCAGGCACTCATCCGCGACAAGCGCCTGGATACCCTTCACCTGCTGCCTGCCTCGCAGACGCGCGACAAGGACAATCTCACGTCCGAGGGCGTGGAGAAGGTCATGGCCGAGCTTCGTCAGCAGTTCGACTGGATCATCTGCGACAGCCCCGCAGGCATCGAACGTGGCGCGACGCTCGCCATGCGTCATGCCGACATCGCCGTCGTCGTCACCAATCCGGAAGTGTCGTCGGTGCGCGATTCGGATCGCATCATCGGCCTTCTCGACGCCAAGACGGCGAAAGCCGAACGCGGCGAGCGGGTCGAGAAACATCTGCTTCTCACGCGTTACGATGCGGTTCGCGCCGAGCGTGGCGACATGCTGAAGGTCGACGATGTTCTGGAGATTCTCTCTATCCCGCTTCTCGGCATCATTCCCGAAAGCATGGATGTGCTTCGTGCCTCCAACATCGGTTCGCCGGTGACGCTTGCCGAAGGCCGTGGTGCTGCCGCTATTGCCTATCACGATGCGGCTCGTCGTCTTGCCGGCGAACAGGTGGCGATGACCATCCCGGGCGAAAAGCGCGGGCTGTTCGAGAAGATTTTCGGAAGGAGGGCCGCATGAGCCTCTTCAGCTTCTTCAATCGACAAACGACCTCGGCGCCGAAAGCGCGCGAGCGTCTGCAGGTCCTCCTGGCCCATGAGCGCACCACGGTCGGCCATTCCGATCTGGTGGCGGTCCTTCGCGAGGAAATCCTGGCGGTGATCGCGAAGCACGTACAGGTCGATCGCGACAAGGTTCTCGTGAAGATGGACCGGGGCGACTCGGTCTCGACGCTCGAGGTGGACATCGAAATACCGCTGTCGGCTGGCGTTCGCGCTGCCTGACGACCTGGCCGGTGCAAATGCCGGCATCGAAAGCTCCGGTGGCTGATCTCGGCCGCCGGCTCCAGACGATAAGGAGACCCAACATGACACGAGTGGCCCTTCTCGAACGTTTGAAAGAGCTTCAGCGGCTGCCGAAGTTTCAAAACCGTGACATCCGTACGATCAGCGCCTGCCTGACCATGGATGCACTCATCGAACATGTGCGCGTATGCGAAGAAGTGGCCGGCGTGCATGAGCGAGTGGTCAGCCAGGCCGGCTGACCATCGCGATCGTCGATCTGACGTTTCGAGCCAGCGAATGCCTTCAAGCAGCGCTGGTCAGTCGTCCATGGTCGGCAGAATCTGGTCGGCGATGTCGCTCGCTTGATCACCGAGCGCCGACAACGAGGCGAGGATGCCGCTCCCGTCAAACTGCTCCATGAAAGCAGCGATCGCCTGCCGTCCGCCCAGCCGGATGATGTTCACGTGGTTTGCAGTCGGCACGATGACAGCCGTCGCAAACTGATCGTTTGCAGATGCCAGCATGGTCGCAAACCTAGCCGGCGTCACCGGATCCTGTTCACCGGCAACGATCAGAACCGGAACCTTGAGTTCCGCAAGCCGCGCAACATTGTCGAACTTGGTGCGCACCACCCAATTCGGCACGCGGGCAACCTGCTGGCGAACAGCTTCCGGAAAACTGGTCATCGGCGCTTCCAGGATCAGCGCGCGGGGCTCGATCTGCACCGCCGCGTTGGTAGCGATCCCCGAACCCATCGAGTAGCCGTAGAGCACGAAGCCGTCCCGGGCGAGGCCCGCCTGCTCCGCCTGATCGAGCATCGCGGCAGCATCGCGATACATGTTGCCCTCGCGCGGCCGGCCCGGATTGCCGCCATACCCCCTGTATCCCGCGAGAATCAGGCCGTAGCCTTCCTCCGCGAGCTCATAGAGATGCCGCGGCTTTCGAACCAGGTCGCCTTCCCGGCCGGCGAAGTAGACGATGGTGGGTTTGCCCGGGACGGCAGGCAGATACCAGGCGCGGATCGTCAGGCCGTCATGGGTCTCGTAATCGAGCGGCTGGACGGCAAGCCGGCTGTCGAGTTCCAGCAAGTTGAAGAGCGTCCGCTGGCGAAAAAGGATGTGCTCGGGAATGGTCGTGGCGACGCCGAACGTCGCGGCCAACAGCGTGGAAGCCAATACAAGCCCGATTGCCATCTTGCGCATCATCCCCGTGCCGGAGCGGTCGGTCGAAACAGTCATTGGGAAGTGCGCGTGCCCTTGCTGGAGGCGTCATCTTTCGATTCGTTCACCCCACATCAAGCAGCGCGATTTGGCTGGAACGTGGCAATGGCGTTCATCACCAACGACGCTTTGGCGCACGCCAACACGCTCAATGCTCGGGATGGTCCTGACCAGCTGGCGCCTTGGGCTTCCGGCCCCAGCGCCGGCCGTAGTAGACCGAGCCCGACCGGCGCCAGCGGCGCACGAAGGCAAAATCCTGCGACAGGACCAACAGGCCGAGCGGCAGCATCCAGATGCCGAGAATCGGCAGGAAGCTAAAGATCCCTCCGAAAATCAGGGCAATACCGAGCGCTATGCGTGCACCACGCGATTGCGGCAGGCTGATCCGGCGCCCGAGGATGTGGATCGTGCGAGTCACGGGATCGAACCGGAAACGGCTTTCGGATGCCATTTTGCTTTCAGGATTGGTTTCGGACACGGCTGGCAACGCCACCTCGCAACGGTCGCCCCCAGGCGCCTCGGTGTTGAGAAGTGGGCACTCTGCGATGAATGTGCAAGACGGAGCACTTTTTTCTGGAAACGGCTTTGCAAGTGGGAAAGGCATTTGTTATAGGCTCGCCAACTCGACGAAAAGACGAGTTTTTTCCCCGGTAGCTCAGTGGTAGAGCACTCGACTGTTAATCGATCGGTCGCTGGTTCGAATCCGGCCCGGGGAGCCAATCACGTCAAAGGCCGCTTGCCATCCGTTTCACGGGGCAGCGGCCTTTTTCATGTGCAGCCCTCCTTGCTTTGTCTCTGAAACCTTTGATCCATTCCGTTCGTATCGACGTAACGACACCAACACGGGGATGGTCCGATCTCCCCTTCTGACGTTTCAGACAGAAAAGCGTTTTCATGGCACCTAAAGCGCGGGAGAAGGATGGTGGCGCGACGGATGGAGCGCATGCCGGCGGACCTGTTGTGGTGTGGTTCCGCAACGATCTGCGCGTCAAAGACAATCTCGCTCTCTCCAAGGCCGTGGACAGTGATGCGCCGGTCATTGCACTCTTCATTCTGGACGAAACGGCTCGAGCGCCGCGCAAGCTCGGTGGCGCCCGCCGCTGGTGGCTGCATCACTCGCTGGTCGCGCTGGAGGCATCTCTCGCCGCGCTGAACATCCCCTTGATCCTGAAAAGCGGCGAGTCGGAAAAGCTCGTGCGCGCCGTCGTCGACGAATCGAAAGCAGACAGCGTCTTCTGGAACCGCCGCTACGACCCTCCGGGCATTGCGATCGACACGGAACTCAAGGCTGCCCTGAAGGATGACGGCATCCACGTGGAGAGCTTCGACGGGCAGCTCCTGCACGAACCGTCCAAAACGACGACGGGCAGCGGTGGTCATTACAAGGTCTACACGCCGTTCTGGCGCGCGCTGGATGCCGGAACGCCGCCGCGCGATCCGATCGGCGCACCGCGCAAGGTCACAAATAACGCCAAGGATCTTTCGTCAGACAAGCTCGACGATTGGAAGCTGTTGCCGACCAAGCCCGACTGGTCGGGGGGAATCGCGGACAGCTGGACGCCGGGTGAAGCCGGCGCATGGAAATGCCTGGACGATTTTATCGCAGGTCCCTTCGATGCCTACGCCGAGGGGCGCGACCTGCCCGACCGTGCCGGAACGTCACGCATGTCGCCGCACCTCGCCTTCGGCGAAATCACACCCTATCAGATCTGGGCCGAGACGAGCCGCCGCCCGAAGGAAGTGGCAAGCGAGGATCGCACCACCTATCGCAAGGAAATCGTCTGGCGCGAGTTTTCCTACCACCTGCTCTTTCACAAGCCGGATCTTGCCGAAGCGAACTACAATGCCGCCTTCGACGCGATGCCGTGGCGGCAGGACAAGGATGCGCTTCGCGCCTGGCAGCGCGGGATGACGGGTTATCCGATCGTGGATGCAGGAATGCGTCAGCTTTGGCAGACCGGCTGGATGCACAATCGGGTCCGGATGATCGTGGCATCGTTCCTGACCAAGCATCTCCTGATCGACTGGCGCATTGGCGAGGACTGGTTCTGGGATACGCTCGTCGATGCCGACCCGGCTTCGAACGCGGCGCAATGGCAGTGGGTCGCCGGATCCGGCGCCGACGCTTCCCCTTATTTTCGCATCTTCAACCCAATGCTCCAGGGCTCGAAATTCGATCAAAAGGGCGACTATGTGCGCCGCTTCGTGCCGGAACTGGCCAAGCTGTCAGACAAGTACATCCAGACGCCCTGGGAAGCGCCGACCGAGGTATTGAGCCGCGCGGGTATCACGCTTGGCAAGGATTACCCGCGCCCGATCGTGGACCATCAGAAAGCGCGCCAGCGCGCTCTCGACGCCTACAAGAAACTCAAGGAAGCAGCATGACCGTTCACTTGCCTCATCCGGAACGCGGCGCCGTCCCGATCGACCGTGAGAACGGCCAGCGCCGCCGGATCGCCGTGATCGGGTCCGGCATCTCCGGATCGTCCGCTGCCTGGGCATTACACGCCGACAACGACGTTACGCTTTACGAAAAGGAATCGCGTCTCGGCGGACATACGGCCACTGTCGACGTCGACTATGATGGCAAGGCCATCGCCGTCGATACGGGGTTCATTGTCTATAACGAGGTGAACTATCCGAACCTCAAGGCGCTTTTCGAGCATCTCGGCGTCGAGACCCATAAGAGCAATATGAGCTTTTCGCTGTCGCTCGACCACGGCAAGCTGGAATGGAGCGGTGACAGCTTTCGCACGCTCTTTGCTCAGAAGCGGAATTTCTTTCGCCCGACCTTCCTCGTGATGCTGCGGGAAATCCTGCGCTTCAACAAGATGTGCCTGCGCGATCGCGCCGACGGCCATCTGCGCAACATTTCGATCGGCGATTATCTCAACTGGCGCCGCTTCTCGCCGGGCTTCACCAACAACTACCTGGTGCCTATGGCGGCCGCGATCTGGTCGACGCCGGCCAAGCAGATGATGGAATTCCCGGCGGAGCATTTCGTCAATTTCTTCGACAATCATCGTCTCGTATACAGCCAGCAGCTGCCGTGGCGGACCGTCACGGGTGGATCGCGCACTTATCTCGAGCGCCTGCTCGCTCCACTGAGGGACAAGACGCGCGTGGGCTGCGGTGCCGTCAGTGTCCGGCGCTCCGGTGGCAAGGTCTTCGTTCGCGATTCTGCGGGCCATGAAGACGTTTTCGATGCCATCGTGATCGCGGCGCACTCCGACCAGGCGCTCGCGTTGCTTCAAGATGCGAGCGAAGCAGAGAGACAGGTGCTCAAGGGTATTCCCTATCGGCCAAACCGCGTCGTTCTGCATCGCGATCCGGCTCTTATGCCGAAGCGCCGCAAGGTCTGGGCATCCTGGAATTATCTGCGCTCGTCGGTCGATGGCGGCGAAGGCGACGTGGCCGTCACCTACTGGATGAACCGCCTTCAAGGCATCGATTCCGCCTGCCCGCTCTTCGTGACGCTCAATCCCGATCGCGAACCGGATCCGACAAAGGTCTTCGGCGAGTTCTCCTATGACCACCCACAGTTCGGCGCGGACGCGGTCAAGATCCAGAAGCAGTTGGCTGGGCTTCAGGGGCAGTCCAACACGTGGTTTGCCGGTGCCTGGACGGGCTACGGCTTCCACGAGGACGGCCTGTCTTCGGGGCTTGCGGCGGCCGAAGCGCTGGGCGCGACAATTCCCTGGCGGTCATGGGGAACGGATCCCTCTGTCGACTTTGTCGAAGCTGCGGAATAGGCTTTCGCCATGACCGTGCACGCACCCAATTTCGAGACGAGCCAAGCCTCAGCCGCCATCGCCTTTCCGGCGCCGGCTGCGGCTATCAGTCTCTATGTGGGCGACGTGATGCATCAACGCATGCGCCCGAAGCCGCATCGCTTCACCTACCGCGTCTTCAACATCCTGATCGATCTCGACCGGCTGAACGACGCCGATCGGCAAAGCAAGCTGTTCGGCGTGAACCGTGCCGCCATCACATCCTTTCATGAAAGCGATCACATCGACGGCCCGCATGACAGCGCGCGCAGCTATGTCGATCATCTACTGAGCCAGGCCGGCTTGACCGAGAAGGCCGACCGCGTTCTGCTTGCCTGCTATCCGCGCGTTTTCGGGCGCGTGTTCAATCCGCTCGCTGTCTACTACGCCTACGACCGGTACGATGTATTGAAGGCGCTGATTTATGAAGTGCGCAATACGTTCGGCGAGCGTCACAGCTATGTCTGCGTGTGCAAACCGGGAGACGTGAGCCCCGCCGGTATCCGTCAGGAGCGGAACAAGCGATTTTTCGTATCGCCTTTCATCGACATGGAGATGCGCTACCATTTCCGCATGCTTCCGCCGGCTGAGGCCATGCGGTGGCGCATTCTGGAAACGGACAGCGAAGGTCCTTTTCTCTCCGCAACCTTCGACGGTGAGCGCACCGAATTCACATCGAGAGCGATTCTCGAGTGCCTGCTGCGGGTGCCGTTCCAGACATTGAAGATCGTGGCCGGCATCCATTTCGAGGCGCTTCGGCTCTGGCTGAAAGGCGCCCGCTATCGGTCGCGCGGGCCGGCTCCGGTCGCCGTAAGCTTCGATGATGACGCCGCTTGAACGCAAGGACAGATTGGCTTTTCATCGGCGCATGCTTGTAAGACCGGCTGCCAGCGCCGTGACGATCAAGACTCGAACCCGTTGGGGCAATTTTAAGCCGGTCATGCTTCAAAGAGCCGGCTATCACTGGGACGGACGTGCATGAGTATGGATGCGACATTCTCCAACGATCACTTCGCAGCCGCCGAGCGGCTGACGGCCGACAATGTCGCGGCCTTCATGCGAGGGCTGCCGGCGCGTGCGCAGGTGACGCTGAAGGCGCTGGTCAACATGAACTACGGCGCGCTGAATGTCCGCATGCCCGATGCACGGACCTTTCGTGTGGAGGGCGCAAAGCCCGGACCGGAAGCGACCGTCGTCCTGCACAACTGGAACCTTCCGCAGCGCGCCTTCATGCGCGGCACGATCGGCGTTGGCGAATCCTACATGGACCATGATTGGGACAGCCCCGACGTTACGGCGTTCCTCGAGCTCTTCCTCGTCAACATGGATCTTGGCGAGAAATACGCGACCGGCGGACGCGGCATCCTCCAACTCTTCGACAAGCTGCGCCATTGGCTGAACATCAACACGCGCAGCCAGTCCAAGCGCAACATTGCCGCCCACTACGATCTAGGAAACGCCTTCTACAAGGAATGGCTCGACACGACGATGACCTACTCGTCGGCGCTCTACCAAACCGGCGCGAACGACCTGCAGTCTGCGCAGACCGCCAAATATCGGGCGCTCGCAGAGGCGACGGGCATCGGGCCGAACGACCATGTGCTGGAAATCGGTTGCGGCTGGGGCGGGTTTGCCGAGTTTGCCGCAAGTGAGATCGGGTGCAAGGTCACGGGCCTGACGATCAGCCGCGAGCAACTGGCCTATGCCGAAGAACGCATCCAGAAGGCCGGTCTCTCCGACCGCGCCACGTTCAAATTTCAGGATTACCGCGACGAAACCGGCGTTTACGACCGGATCATCTCCATCGAGATGCTTGAAGCCGTTGGTGAGAAGTTCTGGGCGACCTATTTCGGCAAGCTGCGCGACTGCCTGCGTGAAGGCGGTCGGGCCGGCATCCAGGCAATCACCATCGCGAGCGCGGTATTCCCCATGTATCGCAGCCAGCCGGATTTCATCCAGCGCTACGTCTTCCCAGGCGGCATGCTGCCGACCAACGATCATTTGCGGACATATGGGGACGAGGCAGGTCTCACCATCGTCGGCAACCGGGCCTTTGCAGCCGATTACGCCCGCACGCTGGCCGAATGGCGCGAGCGATTCTGGGCGCGCTGGGAAACGATCCGGCCGCTCGGGTTCGACGAGCGGTTCAAGCGTCTCTGGGAATTCTATCTGTTCTACTGCGAGGCTGGGTTCCGGGCGGAAAATATCAATGTCCGCCAAGTGGTCTATGCACGGTGATCAGCACGTAGAAGCGGCATGAGCCTTCGATCCTCTGCCCCTTCGACGCGCGCATGACTAAGCGCAGCCAGCCTGAACCCTCCAGCGCAGCGCGCACGGCTTCCTATGGCGACCAGGTGCCTGCGCGCATTCTGGCGGCCTATGCGCTGCCGGCGCTTCCCCTCGCGGCCATGACGTTGCCGCTCTATATCCTGCTGCCGACGTTCTACACCGAGACGCTGGGGCTCTCGCTGGCGGGCGTCGGCTTCGCCCTCCTCGTCATGCGGCTGTTCGATGCGGTCAACGATCCGCTGGTCGGGTTCGTGGCGGATCGGTTTCGGCCGCGTTTCGGCCGGCGGCGCACGCTTTTTGCGGCCAGCCTGCCGCTGACGGCACTGTCGGGCTTCATGCTTTTCTGGCCGCCGGTCGACGCCACCACGGGTTACCTGCTTGGCTGGGGCATGATGCTCTCGCTCGGCTACACCGCATCCGTCATTCCCCTGACAGCCTGGGGTGCCGAACTGTCAAGCGGATATCGCGGCAGGTCACGTCTTGCCGGGTGGCGCGAGGGGTTCATTCTGATCGGCACGCTGATTGCGATCGCGGTGCCGTTCACGATCGGCTTCGACACTGCCGAAGGTGTCCATGGGCTCGCGCTTCTCGCCATCGGCATCGCGGTTGCGCTGCCGGTCTTTGGCTTGATCGCCGTTGTCATCGTTCCGGAGCCGAAAGAACATACGAAGCAGCGTGTCGATTTCCGAAAAGGGCTCGGCCATCTGCGCAACAACAAACCCTTTCTGCGCTTGATCTTCGCCTATCTGATCAACGGGCTGGCGAACGGGATTCCGGCAACGCTCTTCCTCTATTTCGTCTCGGAACGGCTTGGTCTGCCCGAGGCACGCGGCCCGTTGCTGTTTCTGTATTTTCTCTCCGGCGTCATCGGGGTGCCGATCGCGCTCAAGATCGCCGACACAATCGGTAAGCACCGGGCCTGGTGCTGGGCGATGCTGATCAATTGCGCGATCTTCGCCGTAGCGCCGATGCTACCGGAAGGGGCACTCTACGGCTTTGGCGCGATGTGCATCGCAACGGGGATTTTTCTCGGCTTTGACCTCACGATTCCCGCGTCTATCCAGGCCGACGTCGTCGATGTCGATACGGCAAGCTCGGGCGAGCAGCGGTCTGGTATCTACTTCGCGGCCTGGAGCCTCGCCACCAAGCTGTCACTGGCGCTTGCCGGCGGGACGATCTTTCCGGCGCTGGCGTTCTTCGGCTTTGATCCGCAGGCGAGCGGCAACAACACCGACACATCTCTGCTCGCGCTTGCCGTCATTTACGCCTGGGTGCCGATCGCACTGAAGCTGATCGCCGTACTTCTGATGTGGAACTTCCCGCTGGACGAGGCCGAGCATGCCAAGCTGCGAGCCTCAATCGATGGCGAAACAAGCAGCTAGGGCGCGTGCTCAGTCGCTTCCGCGGCTTTCCAACGGGCGCTTCGACCATCCCGTCATGCGGTTGATCGCGGCGAAATAGACCGGATACGGAAAGAGCCCGAGAAACTTGAGGGCGTAGGTAAATCGCTTGGGGAACGTGATCTCGAACCCGGGGCGCTTCAGCCCTTCGATGATCCGGTCCACCGCATCGTCCACCTTCATCAGCGCCGGCATCGCAAATTCGTTCTTTTCCGTTGCCGGCGTGTCGACGAATCCAGGGTGAACGACCTGGATGCGGATGTTCATCTTGTCGAGATCGAATTTCAGGCTTTCCGCCATGTTGGTCAGCGCGGCCTTTGTGGCGCCGTAGGCAGCGCTCGTCGGCAGACCACCATATCCCGTGACCGAGGAGACGATGGCGATGTGGCCCCTGCCCGCGCGCTGCATCGCATTCACAGTGGGCACCAGCCCATTTACGACGCCGTTCAGATTGACCGCGAACGTCTTGTGGAAGTCCTCGACCTTCAGTTCGTTGCCATGAACCGGAATGTAGACGCCCGCATTGAAGATCGCGAGTGCGAGCTTGCCGTGCTGGCTGATGATCGAATCGACGATCCGGGCCATGTCGGCTTCATCGGTGACATCACCCGGCATCGGGTGGATGCGCCCCTTCGCGCTGGACGCCTTTGCGGCCAGTTCGTTAAGCTTGTCCTCGCCGCGGGCGGTCGCGACGACCGTGTATCCAGCCTGCGCGAGCTTCAGCGTCAGCGCAGCACCAATCCCGGAGCTTGCGCCCGTGACCCAGACGGCTCCATGGGATGGTTCGGCGAAATAATGGCGCATTGCTTGGCTCCTGCTTGCGTTTCAGAAATGAAAACGCGCCAGCCCGAAATTGGCCGGCGCGGTTTTCGTTCCGCTCGAAACTGGTACGCAGGAAGCCCGTCAGCCGATCAGGTCGCCGATCAATTGACGGAAAGAACCCGTGAGGCGCAGCGGCGCATCCGTGACGGCAAAGCCGATGCAGGGGCCATGGCTCTCGGCAACGGGGCGATGGTCGATATCATCGTCGGCAACGGAGATGTCGCCAGGGCCATAGCGGCCCATGCCATCGGAGAAGGCGCCCTTCAACACGAGAGAGATCTCGCAGCCGTGATGCGTGTGGGCAGGAACGGCACGGCCGGGGCGCAGCCAGAACATGCTGACATGGCAGCCATCGATCTCGCCCATGTCGTATTCCTTGAAGCCCGGCATCTTGGTACGCCACGGCACGTCGGCGATGTCGAAGCCGACGAAATCCCGCAGCGCCAAAGGCATGCCCTCGCTCGGCGCTGTCCGCGGCATATCCGTTGCGAAGTCCATCGGCGTCAGACGAATACTATCCGGCTTCGACTGAAAAATTCGATCCAGAAGGTCGTCGCGCGCAGCAATCGGTGCCGGCGCAAGGCTTTCGAGCGTGTCGCCCGCCATTGCCTCTAGATCGGAGACGAAGGTGCGCGCACCCTCGCGGAGTTCGAGATGCGACTGCACCAGCACCTGTGCAGGCAGCGGAAGCGTGCCTGCAACATAACGCGCCATTAGCGAGTCGATCGTATCAATATGCTCACGAACCATTCGTCGCCCTATTCTGACGCGGCACTTCCACCCAAGCACCGCTTCCAGGATTCTTCAACACCACCACTATCGAGAATACGGTCAATTTGGCAACTCGGATCAGTGGTCAAAATAGTCGGGCATTCACGCCTCCGCATGCGTGCGCCAGACGCATGTTGCATTCCGCCCAGGAGCTTAAAAGGCGAACGGCATTTCTTGCCAAAGAAGGCTTGAGAACGCACAACCTCGTTCTTACTCTACGAAAAACAATCCCAAAAGGCGGATTTTCATGTCCTTTCTTCCTTCCGTTCTCGACGCCATCGGCAATACGCCGCTGATCAAGCTGAAACGAGCCTCGGAGGAGACCGGCTGCACCATTCTCGGCAAGGCGGAGTTTCTCAACCCAGGTCAATCGGTGAAGGACCGGGCTGCGCTCTTCATCATCCGCGAGGCGGAGCGGCAAGGCCTCCTGCGCAAAGGCGGCGTGATCGTCGAAGGCACGGCGGGCAACACGGGAATCGGGCTGGCACTCGTTGCCCGCGCGCTCGGCTACCGTGCCGTGATCGTCATTCCCGAGACGCAAAGCCAGGAAAAGAAGGACGCGATTCGCCTCCTTGGCGCCGAGCTCGTCGAAGTTCCGGCCGTGCCCTACAAGAACCCGAACAATTACGTGAAGGTCTCGGGCCGTCTCGCCGAGCAGTTGGCGAAGACCGAGCCAAACGGTGCGATCTGGGCAAACCAGTTCGACAACACCGCGAACCGGGATGCGCATATCGCAACGACAGCGCCCGAAATCTGGGAGCAGACCGACGGAAAGGTCGACGGCTTCATCTGCGCCGTCGGATCGGGCGGGACGCTTGCCGGCGTTTCCATGGGGCTGAAGGACAAGAACCCGGATATCAAGATCGGTCTCGCCGATCCGGAGGGTGCCGCGCTCTTCTCATATTACACCAGCGGCGAGTTCGCCTCGCCCGGCACCTCGATCACGGAGGGCATCGGCCAGGGCCGTATCACGGCCAATCTCGAGGGCTTCACGCCGGATTTCGCCTATCGTGTTCCCGATGCCGAAGCCCTGCCGCTCGTCTTCGATCTCGTGCAGGAAGAAGGCCTCTGCCTCGGCGGCTCCAGCGGCATAAACATTGCCGGTGCGATGCGCATGGCGCGCGACATGGGCCCCGGCAAGACGATCGTGACGATCCTCTGCGATTACGGCAACCGCTACCAGTCCAAGCTCTTCAATCCGGAGTTCCTGCGTTCCAAGGATCTCCCCGTGCCTGGCTGGATCGAGAACCCTGCCAAGTTCGACGTGCCATTCGAGGATGTGCAGGCGTGAGCGAGGCGACGCGTCCGCTCTTCATCGAAGACGCCTATCTCTCGACTGCCGAGGCGACCGTCCTGTCCGTCAATGCGGCCGGCGGAATCGTGCTCGACCAGACCTGTTTTTATGCCACGTCAGGCGGCCAGCCGGGTGATGTAGGACAGTTCGAGCGCGCCGACGGCTCGCTCATTCCGATCGCTGCGACCATAAAGGGCGGGGCGCCGGGCCAGATCATACACCTGCCGCAGGACGGGGCGGCCCAGCCGGAGCTCGGCGAGAAGCTGGTGCTTCATGTCGACTGGGCGCGGCGATACCGGCTGATGCGCATGCATACGGCCTGCCACCTGCTCTCCGTCGTCTGCCCCTACCCGATTACCGGTGCCTCGGTTTCAGAAGACGACAGCCGGGTCGATTTCGACATGAGCGAGACGATCGATCGTGCCGAGGTGACCGCGCGGCTGATGGAACTTGTCGAGGCCAATCACCCGATCTTCACCCAGTGGATCGACGAGGCGGAGCTCGACGCCAATCCGGGCATCGTCAAATCCAAGAACGTCCGGCCACCCCGTGGTACCGGGCGCATCCGTCTCGTATGCATCGGCGAAGGTTCGAGCGTGGACAGCCAGCCCTGCGGCGGCACTCATGTGTCCGAAACGCAGGAGGTTGGCGCGATCCACATCGCCAAGATCGAGAAAAAGGGCAAGGAAAACCGGCGTTTCCGCATTCGCTTCGGACCCGCGCCGGACTAGTATTGCCAAGCCTACCAGGGAGGATGACGCCATGACCAAAAGCCCATTCATCATCGACGGCGAAACGCTTCAGGCGCGGCTCGGTGAAGCCCACCTGCAGATCGTCGATGCGTCCTGGTACCTGCCTGCACAGAACCGCGATCAGCGTGCGGACTATGCGAGCGGCCATATCCCGGGCGCGGTGTTCTTCGATCAGGACGCCATCGTCGATCCGAATTCTTCGCTGCCGCACGCCCTGCCCTCGCCTGAGATCTTCGCCGAGAAAGTCGGCGCCCTAGGCATCTCCGAGAACGACACGATCGTTGTTTACGACGGTCCGGGGCTTTTTTCCGCTCCCCGCGTCTGGTGGATGTTCCGCACCATGGGCGCAGGTTCGGTGCTTCTGCTCGATGGCGGACTCGACCGCTGGAAAGCCGAAGGCCGCCCCGTGACGGCCGAGACGTCCGCGCCTGAGCCAGCTGTCTTCACCCCTGCCTTCGATGCGAGCCGGGTTGCCACGATCGACGATGTGCGCGGCGTGATCGACGATGGCTCCGCCCAGATCGCAGATGCGCGCCCCCATGGTCGCTTCACCGGCGAAGAGCCCGAGCCTCGCGCCGGCATGCGCTCGGGCCATATGCCGGGTGCGTTCAACGTTCCGGCAGCCTCGCTCGGCGCGAACGGAAGTCTCAAGGATCTCGAAGCACTCGCCGAGACGCTGAAGCATGCCGGCGTCGATCCTTCCAAACCCGTCGTTACCACCTGCGGCTCGGGCGTCACGGCAGCGACGATTACGCTCGCGCTCCACTCGCTCGGCTATACGGACAACAGGCTCTATGACGGTTCGTGGTCGGAATGGGGTTCGCGCGACGATACGCCGGTGAAGCAAGGTGCCGGCATCATCGACGATGCCGCGTCGTCGCTGAAGGAGTGACGGCTTGGCCAAAGGCAAAACGCCCGCACCGCTGACGACGACTGTCACCTATCTGGAAATGGTGAAACCGCCATCGGGTCATCACCCGCTGCCGGTGAATGTGCAGGCAGCGCTGATGCGTGCCCGAGACATACCGCTGCACTTCTACCGCTACCTGCAGTATCGGATCGGGCGCGACTACCACTGGGTCTACCGGCTGCGCATGGATGACGAAACGCTGTCAGGCGTCGTGCACGATCCGGCCACCACGATCGACGTGCTCTACCTGGATGGCGCACCTGCAGGGTTCTTCGAGCTGAAGCGGGAGAGCGACGAGGTCGTCGATCTCGCCTATTTCGGGCTGATGAAGCACGCGCATGGTCGCGGGATCGGGCGCTGGTTCCTGCGCCAAGCAATCGATTCGGCCTGGGCTCTGGGACCGGAGCGCGTGACGGTGAATACCTGCACGCTCGACCACAAGGCGGCTTTGCCGCTTTATCAGAAAATGGGCTTCAACCCGATCGGTCAGACGGAAACCTTCATCCATCCGATGACCGACGCAGACCACCTGCGGCTTGCCCGGCTCGATTGACAAAACAGCGCCCGGCCAGAGGCCGAGCGCCTACCCTCCAGGCGATCAAGCGACCTTGAGGACCGCCTGCGGTTCCACGGCTTCGTAGCCAAGCGCTTCGGCAACGGCGCGGTTGGTGATGCGGCCGGCATGGACGTTGAGGCCGGCGCGCAGATGCTTGTCTTCGGCAATCGCCTTCAGGCCACGATCGGCAAGCTTCAGGCCGTGCTGCAGAGTCGCGTTGTTCAGCGCGTGGGCCGATGTGATCGGCACGGCACCCGGCATGTTGGCAACGCAGTAATGCACGATGCCATCGACCTCGTAGGTTGGCTCGGAATGCGTCGTCGCGTGGCTGGTCTCGAAGCATCCGCCCTGGTCGATCGCGACATCGACGATGACGGCACCGCGTTTCATGCCTGAAAGCATCTCGCGGGTGACGAGCTTCGGTGCCGCAGCGCCCGGGATCAGAACAGCGCCGATGACCAGATCGGCGGTGAAGACTTCGTCTTCCAGCGCCTCGATCGTGGAGAAGCGCGTGCGGACGCGGCCATTGAAGATATCGTCGAGCTGACGAAGGCGCGGCAACGACCGATCGAGAATCGTCACCTCCGCGCCGAGGCCTGCCGCCATTTTTGCAGCATTGAGACCAACCACGCCGCCACCGATGATCGCGACACGCGCAGGCAGCACGCCCGGAACGCCACCGAGCAGGATGCCGCGGCCGCCATTGGCTTTCTGCAGCGCGGTTGCGCCGGCCTGGATGGCGAGGCGTCCGGCAACTTCCGACATCGGAGCGAGAAGCGGCAGGCCGCCATGGTCGTCGGTCACGGTCTCGTAGGCGACGGCCGTTACGCCGGATTCGACGAGACCCTTGGTCTGCTCGGGATCCGGAGCGAGGTGCAGATAGGTGTACAGCAGCTGGCCTTCGCGCAGCTGAGCCCATTCAGATGGCTGCGGCTCCTTGACCTTCACCACCATGTCGGCGCGCTGGAAGATTTCCGCAGCGGTCGCGACGATCTTGGCGCCGGCCGCCTGGTAGGCACCGTCATCGGCACCAATGCCGGTGCCCGCGCCGGTTTCGACGATCACTTCGTGGCCATGGGCAACATATTCGCGCACGGCGCCCGGCGTCAGGCCGACGCGGTATTCGTGGTTCTTGATTTCCTTCGGGCAGCCTACGCGCATTGCGATCCTCCATGGCGGCCCGCGACGGGAGGGCGGGCGACGAGACCAGATTTCAACATTGGATGCCTGCAATGTCCTTGCGAAGATGAATTCACAGATCACGGAATTTCGAATATTCTTGCGCGTCATGCGAGGTTATTCGGGGATTTCGCCGCCTATGGAGTTCGATGCTATCGATCGTGCGATGCTGAAGCGGTTGCAGGAAGAAGGGCGAATCTCGAACGCCAATCTCGCGGAAGCTGTGGGGCTCTCGCCTTCTGCCTGCTCCCGCCGCCTCGATCTGCTTGAAAAGTCCGGCGTCATCCGGGGGTATCACGCGCGACTGTCCGACAAGGCGCTGGGCTACGGCATGACGGCTATCGTTCACATCTCGCTGTCGGGCCAATTTGCGCGCACGCTCTCCGAATTCGAGAAGGCCGTGAAGCTCTGCCCCAACGTCTTGTCCTGCTACCTGATGTCAGGCGAGTACGATTACGTGCTGCGGGTCGCCGTCAAGGATCTCCAGGATTACGAGCGGCTGCATCGGGACTGGTTGTCGGCCCTGCCCCATGTGGTGCGCATCAACTCCTCGTTTGCGCTGCGCGACGTGATCGACAGGCCGAATATAGGCATCGACGCGGAACATTTCTGACCGCCGGTCTTTGAGGCAACAGGGGTTCCGGAAGCGGAGACAGAGGTTTAGTCTCGCTCTTACCCGCATCGTTCAAACTGCCTGCAAGCCGCCTCACCGAAAGCCGATCATGAAGGAAGACGTTTCCAAGCCTGCGACGTTTGCCGCGCTCGCACCGCTGAGGCATCCGACATTCCGCGCAATCTGGCTCGGCGCCATGGCATCGAATTTCGGCATGCTGATCCAGACGGTGGGCGCCGCCTGGTTGATGACGCAGCTGGCGGCTTCGGCTGACATGGTGGCGCTTGTCCAGGCATCGAACGCGCTGCCCATCGCCTTTCTCGCGCTGATCTCGGGGGCGATCGCCGACAGCTACGATCGGCGCAAGGTCATGCTGCTTGCCCAATGCTTCATGCTGGTCGTCGCGACCGTGCTTGCGATCGCCGCATGGTACGACGCGTTGACGCCATGGACACTGCTCGGCCTGACCTTCCTGATCGGTTCGGGCATGGCGCTCAACAATCCGTCCTGGCAAGCTTCCGTCGGTGACATGGTGGGCCGGGACAATCTTCCACAAGCCGTCACGTTGAACTCCATGGGCTTCAACCTGTCACGCAGCGTCGGCCCAGCTATCGGGGGCGCCATCGTCGCTGCGGCCGGTGCCGCCGCGGCCTTCGCCATCAACGCCGCGAGCTATCTCGGACTGATCTTCGTGCTCGTGCGCTGGAAACCATCGCTTCCGGCGAGCACGCTGCCGCGCGAGAGCCTCGGCAGTGCGATCATGACGGGTCTCCGCTATCTCGTCATGTCGCCGAAGATCGAGATCGTCATGCTGCGCAGCGCCATGTTCGGCATTTCGGCAAGTGCCGTGATGGCGCTGATGCCGCTGATCGCGCGCGACATCCTGGCAGGCGGCCCACAGCTCTTCGGCCTGCTGCTTGGCGCGTTCGGGCTTGGTGCGGTGGCCGTGGCGCTTTCCAATTCGGCGCTGCGGGCACGATTTGCCGGTGAAACGCTGATCCGCACCGGCTTCCTCGGCTTCGCCGCCTGCGCCTTCATCGCTTCGTTCAGCCGCTCCGCACCGCTGACCATGGTCGCGATGACGCTTGGCGGCGCCTGCTGGGTACTGACGCTGTCGCTCTTCAACACGACCGTGCAGCTGTCGACGCCGCGCTGGGTCGTCGGGCGGCTGCTGTCGCTCTACCAGATGGCGACCTTCACGGGCATGGCGCTCGGGTCTTGGATCTGGGGCCTGGTAACGGAAAGCTATGGCGCTTCGAACGCGCTTCTTGCGGCATCGGTCCTCATGGTGGCAGGCGCTGCGATCGGCCTCGTCCTGCCGCTGCCGGCCCCGCCGCGGCTGAAACTCGATCCGCTGAACCGCTGGAAAGAGCCGCATCTCGCGCTTGACATCAAGCCGCAGAGCGGCCCGATCGTCATCATGGTCGAGTATCGGATCGGCAATGACGACATGCCGGAGTTCCTGAAGGCCATGGCGGAACGCCGGCGCCTCAGGTTCCGGAATGGCGCGCGCCACTGGACCTTGATGCGCGATCTGGAAGATCCCGAGCTCTGGCAAGAGACCTACCACCTGCCGACATGGACGGAATATCAGCGCTACCACCAGCGCACGACGGAAGCCGATGCCGTGATTGCGGAAGCCATCCGCGCCATGCACAAGGGACCGGGCAAGCCGGTCATCCACCGGATGATCGAGCGCTCAACGGACTGGAGCGCCAACCAGCACGTCACGCCCAAGGACATGCTGGATATTCACTGAAGCCGTGTCCGAGACCGACGGGCGATCAGACCGGGCCGGTATCGCTCGGATCGGAAAAGAGCCGCGGGTTCTGCTCGATGATCTGGCGACCCTTGCGCTGCGAGACCTCGACGGCTTCTTCTTCCGTCATGCAGAGATCGGCGCGGATGAACTGACGCTCGACACGCTGGCCGTCCACGGTCTTCGCGATGACGCCGGCGACCCGCCACTGGCCGCCTTCGCTCATCGGCTGGGCGATGATTTCGCAACCCTGATGCTCGATGGGAGCGGCTGCCATGGGCTTGGGCGCGGCCTTCTCGCCGCCAAGGCCGAACAGCTTGGAAAAAAATGACATTGCCGGTCTCCCATGGTCAGGTTCTCAGGCTTTCTAGCACGCGCATGTCGCTTGGCCAGCCATTTCAGGCCACCATTCATGCCGATCCGCCCAGCCGTCATCAATGCGTCACAGGCAGATGCTCGATTGCGCGGCGCTGGGGATCAGGCCACATCGACATCGAGAGGAACCGTACCCGTGATCATGCATAAAAGGCCGCTTGCCCTGACCCGACGCCATCTGCTCGCCGGCTCCGCCGCTCTCTCTACCCTCATCCTGCTGCACCCGTTCTCGGCACGGGCGCAGGCGAACCAGGCGCATCTCCGGATCATGGGCACGAGCGACCTGCATGTGCATGTCTACCCCTACGATTATTACGCCGACCGCGAGAACGACACGATGGGGCTCGCCCGTACGGCGGCGATCGTCAATTCGATCCGCGCGGAGGCGACGAACGCGATCCTCGTCGACAATGGCGATTTCCTGCAGGGCAATCCGATGGGCGACTACATCGCCTATGAGCGCGGGCTGAATGACGGCGACGTGCATCCTGTCATCAAGGCGATGAACGCGCTCGGCTTCGACGCTTCCACGCTCGGGAACCACGAATTCAACTACGGCCTCGACTTTCTCTTCAAGGCGCTCGATGGCGCGGAATTCCCCTTCGTCGGTGCCAATGTCACACGCGGCGCACTCGCTGGAAATCCGGTGCAGGACGAGCTTTATATCGAGCCTTACGTCATTCTGAACCGAGAGCTGACCGACGGCGCGGGGGAAACACACCCCATCCGCATCGGCATCATCGGTTTCGTGCCGCCGCAGATCATGACCTGGGACGCCGCCCACCTTGCGGGCAATGCGGCGGCGCGCGACATGGTGGAGGCCGCCCGCGCGTTCGTGCCGCAAATGCGCGAGGAAGGCTGTGACATCGTCATCGCGCTCGCCCATTCGGGCATCGGCGAAGAAGCCCATAGCGACGGCATGGAGAATGCGGCCATTCCGCTTGCCGCCATCAATGGCATCGATGCGATCGTCACCGGCCATCTGCATCGCGTCTTTCCAGGCGAAGAATTCGAAGGTGTGGCCGGCGTCGACAATGCCGAAGGCACAATTGCCGGCAAACCCGGCGTGATGCCTGGCTTCTGGGGCTCCCATCTGGGGCTGATCGACCTGTTGCTGGAGCGTGACGGCAACAGCTGGCGGGTCGTTACGCACACATCCGAGGCGCGGCCGATCTTCGAGCGTGTGGACTCAACCGTCACGCCACTGGTGGAGAGCGACGCCGAGGTGCTCGCTTCCGTCGAAGCGGAGCACGAGGCGACCATCGCCTATGTCCGCACGCCCGTGGGTCGCACGGCGGCCCGGCTTCATTCCTATTTCGCGCTCGTCGCCGATGATCCATCGGTGCAGATCGTCAGCCAGGCACAGACCTGGTACATCGCCGACATCCTCTCGCGCGATCCGGATTACGCCGATCTTCCGGTTCTCTCCGCAGCCGCACCGTTCAAGGCCGGTGGGCGTGGCGGGCCAGACTACTATACCGACGTGCCGGTCGGCGAGATCGCGATCAGGAACGTCGCCGACCTCTATCTCTATCCGAATACGATCCATGCGGTCGCCATCACCGGCGCCGACCTCAAGGAGTGGCTGGAGCGCTCGGCCGGGATCTTCAACCAGATCGAGCCGGGCGCGACCGATGCCGCGCTGATCAATCCGGATTTCCCATCCTACAATTTTGACGTGATTGACGGCGTCACCTATGAAATCGACCTGTCGCAGCCATCGCGCTACGATTCCGAAGGCGTGCTCGTCGATGAAGGCGCCAGCCGGATCAAGAACCTCGCCTTCGAGGGCGCACCGGTCGATCCGGCCCAACGCTTTGCGGTCGCCACCAACAACTACCGCGCCGGCGGCGGGGGCAGCTTTCCGGGCATCACCTCCGACAAGATCATCTTCGTCGGACCGGACACCAACCGCGACATCATCGTCCGCTACATCATCGAACAGGGCGAGATCGATCCTGCTGCCGACGGCAACTGGCGCTTCAGCCCACTGCCCGATACGACCGTCGTCTTCGACACGGGCCCAGCAGCCGCTGACGTAATCGCCGATGTGGAAGGCGTGGCGATCGAGGAAGCCGGGGCCGGCGAAAACGGCTTCGCCCGCTACCGGATCACATTGTAGTCTAGAGACTTGCTCTCCCCCTCTGCAGGGGAGAGCAAACCTGATCAAGCCGCCTTCACGATCTCCGCGAGCTTGTTCATGATCACGGCAGCGCCGCCGAGGCGTTTTTCCGGGGTCGGCAGTTCGCGAATGAAGACGACGCTGTGGTCCGGGCGGATCTTCGCCTGGTTGCCGAGCCGCGCGATGTGCTGGACGAGGCCGGCGGGGTTCGGGAACTGCTTGTCCCGGAACTGCACGACGACGCCCTTCGGCCCCGCATCCAGCTTTTCGACATTCGCCGTGCGACAGAGCGCCTTGATGTACACGATCTTCAGGAGGTGCTGCACTTCCGTCGGCATCGGCCCGAAGCGGTCGATGAGTTCGGCACCAAAATCGTCGATCTCGGAAAGATCGGTGATTTCGCCCAGGCGCCGGTAGAGGCCGAGACGCAGATGCAGGTCCGGCACATAGTCTTCCGGGATCATGACCGGGGTGCCGACGAAGATCTGCGGCGACCAGCCGGTGTCGCGCACCTCGTCCTCGCCCTTCAGTTCGGCCACGGCCTCTTCCAGCATCTGCTGGTAGAGTTCGAAGCCGACCTCCTTGATGTGGCCCGACTGTTCTTCGCCGAGCAGATTGCCTGCGCCGCGCAGATCAAGGTCGTGGCTGGCCAGCTGGAAGCCGGCACCGAGTTCGTCGAGCGACTGCAACACCTTGAGCCGGCGCTCGGCCATCGGCGCGATCATCCGGTTCGCCGGAAGCGTAAAGAGCGCAAAGGCACGGACCTTTGAGCGGCCGACGCGACCGCGCAGCTGGTAGAGCTGGGCAAGGCCGAACATGTCGGCGCGGTGAACGATCAGGGTATTGGCCCGCGGTACGTCGAGGCCCGATTCGACGATCGTCGTCGACAAGAGCACGTCGTACTGGCCGTCATAGAAGGCGTTCATGATGTCGTCGAGCTGGCCTGGCGGCATCTGGCCGTGCGCGGTCGCGACCTTCAGCTCCGGCACTTCCGACTGCAGGAACGCTGACACATCCTCCAGATCGGCGATGCGCGGGCAGACATAGAAACTCTGGCCGCCACGATAGTGCTCGCGCAGCAGCGTTTCACGGATCGTTAGCGCGTCGAAGGGCGAGATGAAGGTGCGTACCGCGAGGCGGTCGACCGGCGGCGTCGTGATCAGCGACAGTTCGCGCACACCGGTCATGGCCAGTTGCAGCGTGCGCGGAATGGGCGTTGCCGACAAGGTCAGCACGTGAATGTCCGACTTCAGTTCCTTCAGCCGCTCCTTGTGCTTGACGCCGAAATGCTGCTCCTCGTCGATGATCAGCAGGCCGAGATTGGCGAATTTGATCGACGAGCCAAGCAGTGCGTGCGTGCCGATGACGATGTCGCACTTGCCGCTGGCGATCTCGCCCTTGGTGAGCGCGAGTTCCTTCGCTCCGACGAGGCGGGACGCCTGGGCGACCCGGATCGGCAGGCCACGGAAGCGCTCGGCAAAGGTCTTGTAGTGCTGGCGTGCAAGCAGCGTTGTCGGCACGACCAGCGCTACCTGGACGCCGTTCATCGCCGCAACGAAAGCGGCGCGAAGGGCAACTTCCGTCTTGCCGAAGCCGACATCGCCGCAGACGAGACGATCCATCGGCTGGCCTTCGCCAAGATCGCCACGTACGGCCTCGATGGCGTTCATCTGGTCTTCCGTCTCGTCGTACGGGAAACGGGCCGCGAACTCGTCGTAGAGGCCTTCCGGCGTCGTGAGGACCGGGGCCGAGCGCATTCGGCGCTCGGCCGCGATGCGGATCAAGCCACCCGCCATGTCGAGCAGGCGCTTCTTCAGCTTGGCCTTGCGCGCCTGCCAGGCAACGCCACCGAGCTTGTCGAGCGTGACCTCGGTGCCCTCGGAACCATAGCGCGACAGAAGCTCGATGTTCTCGACCGGCAGATAGAGCTTGGCGTCGCCGGCATAGTGCAGCTCGAGGCAGTCGTGGGGCGCGCCCATCGCCTCGATGATCTTCAAGCCGACGAAGCGGCCGATGCCATGCTCGGCATGGACGACGATCGCCCCTTCCTCCAGCCCGGCCACTTCGGAGATATAGTCCGAGCCGCGCTTCTTGCGCCGCGCGCGGCGAACGAGCCGGTCGCCCAGAATGTCCTGCTCGCCGATGACGACGAGATCGCCCGTCTCGAAGCCCTGCTCCAGCGGCAGGATCGCAGCCGCAGCCTCGCCCTTGGCGAGCTTCAGAATATCGTCGAGCTTCTCGATTCGCTTGATGCGGGCAAGGCCGTGTTCGCTCAGCACCTGCAATAGACGATCGAGCGACCCTTCGGACCAGCCGGTCACGAGCACGCGCTTGCCGTCGGCGCGCTTGTTGGCGATGTGGCGCGAGGCGGTGGCGAAGAGGTTCTCGCGCTCGTCGTCGGCGCTGCCGGCCTGGCGGGCTTCCTCAACCCTGCGCGCCCAGCGCGGGCCGGGCTTGGCCTGAAGCGTCACGACACGCCGATCGGATGTTTCAGGTTCGTCAAAAGGCGTCATGCGAATGCCGTGCAGCGCATCGATGCGCGCCATGACTTCCGATGCGTCGAGATAAAGGCTATCAGGGGCCACGGGCTTATAGGGCGTGCCCTGCCCCTTGCCCGACTGCTCGCCGGCGTGGCGCCGTGCCTCGTAATGGTCCTTGATCTGGGCCGAGCGTTCGGCTGCTGCCTCTGCCACGAGATGGTCGGTGATGAAGGAAAAGCCCTTCAGATAATCGAAGGCCGTATCGAGCTTGTCGTAGAAGAGCGGGAGCCAATGCTCCATGCCCGCATAGCGGCGGCCTTCGCTGATCGCCTGGTATAGCGCATCGTCGCGAGTGGCCGCGCCGAAGAGCGCCAGGTAATTCGTGCGGAAGCGGCTGATCGTTTCCGGCGTCAGCGTCACCTCGCTCATCGGGTTCAGGTCGAGCGTCTTTGCTTGCCCGGTCGTGCGCTGCGTCGCCGGGTCGAAGCTTCGCACGCTTTCGAGCGTATTGCCGAAGAAATCGAGGCGAAGCGGCTCCTGTGCACCCGGGACATAGACGTCGAGAATGCCACCACGCACGGCAAATTCGCCGACTTCGCGAACGGTCGAAACACGCTCGAAGCCATTTGCGGCAAGCCGGGTGATGATGGCATCCATGCCGACCTGGCTGCCGGCCTTCGCCGTGAAACCAAGCCCGTCGATGACGGAGACCGGCGGTGCCTTCAACAGCATCGCATTGACGGACACGAGCGCGATCGCGGGATGTGGCTTGGCCTGGTAGCCGATGAGGGATGTCAGCGCGGAAATGCGGCGCGCGGCAGCTTCGGTGCTCGGCGAAACGCGGTCGTAAGGCAGGCAGTCCCAGGCCGACAATTGCAGCACCGGAATTTCCGGCACGACAAAGGCAAGCGCCTGCGCGATATCGCCCATGCGCTGCCCGTCTGAAACCACATAGGCGACCGCCTGCCCTGCCCGCGCCATCTCGGCGATGACGAGCGGTTCTGCGCCAGCCGGCACATGGGCCAGCGTGACGGGCGTGCGGTTCTTCGTCAGCAGATCGAGCGACAGGCCTTCGATCATCGTCAGGTCCTGTTCGTGCCGAATATCTCGGGGTCGAATGCGCGGATGCGGGTGAAGAGCGGCGTGTCGTAATTGGCCGGGATCGGGGTCTCCCCCGTCACCCATTTAACCAGTTCGCGGTCGTCGAGCGCCAGAATACCCTCGAATTCCGCAATCTCGGCCTCGCTCATGGTCGCGATTTCGCGATCGCAGAACGATCCGAGCATCAGGTCCATCTCGCGAATGCCGCGGTGCCAGGCGCGAAAGAGAATTCGCCTGCGGCGCGGATCGAGGTCGGCGCTCGTCACTGTCGTACCGGTCATATGAGAAAGCTTCCTGTTGATCGCGCCTCTATAGCCAAGCCTGCATCTCTTGTCAGCCTTGCTCGCGCGCCTGCGGAGGGGCATCAGTATGCGGCCATGCGTCCCAGCGAACTCGACCCCTTCTTTGTTCCCGTTGCGAGCCGACCCGGTATCGGGCCGAAGCTCGCAGACCTGATTGCGCGCCTGACCGGCCGTGACGGGGCGGAGGAGACGCGCGTCGTCGATCTCATGTTTCTCGCGCCGCACTCGATCATCGACCGCAGCCAGCAGCCGGGCATCGCGTCTGCGCCCGAAGGACTGATCGTGACGCTCAAGGTGACGATCGACCGTCACCAGCCCGGCCCGCGCGGCAAACCCAACGTGCCGTATCGCGTCTTTGCCTCCGACGAGACGGGCGAGATCGCGCTGACCTTCTTTCGCGCGAAAACCGACTGGCTGAAACATGCGCTGCCGATCGGCGAGACCGTGCTCGTCTCGGGCAAGGTCGACTGGTTCAACGGGCGGCCTTCCATGGTTCACCCGGATCACATGGTGCGCGAGGCGGATGCGGCCTCGATGCCGTTCGTCGAGCCGGTCTATCCATTGACGGCCGGGCTTTCGCCGAAGGTGCTGCGCCGTGCGATCGACGGGGCGCTCGAGACGCTTCCGGTGATCAACGAATGGATCGATCCCGGCATCGTCACGCGGCACGGCTTTCCGGATTTCCACGAAGCGCTACGGGACCTGCATACGCCCCAGTCCGCCGCCGATCTTGAGCCGCGCAACAGTTTCCGCAGCCGGCTCGCCTATGACGAATTGCTGGCGGGACAGCTGTCGCTTGCCATGGTGCGGCAGCGCATCCGCAAGCTTTCGGGCCGTCCCGTCATCGGCACGGGCAGGCTCAGCGGAAAGGTCAGCGCGAACTTACCGTTCAAACTGACCGGCGGACAACTCAAAGCCGTGGACGTCATCCTCGCCGACATGCGTGCCGACGAGCGCATGCTGCGGCTGCTGCAGGGCGACGTGGGCTCCGGCAAGACGGTCGTCGCGCTGATGGCGATGCTCGCGGCGGTCGAAGCCGGCGGCCAGGCGGTGCTCATGGCTCCGACGGAAATCCTCGCCCGGCAGCATCTGGCGACCATCGAGAAACTGACGGCCGGGCTCGAGATCGGCGTCGACATCCTCACGGGCCGCGCCGGCAGCCGCGAGCGGGCCGCCGTGCTTGGGCGGATCGAAAGCGGTGACGCGCAGATCGTCGTCGGTACCCATGCGCTTTTCCAGGACACGGTAACGTTCAAGGATCTGATGCTGGCAGTCGTCGACGAACAACATCGCTTCGGCGTTCACCAAAGGTTGCGGCTGACAGCCAAGGGCACCGCACCGCACATGCTGGTCATGACCGCAACGCCGATCCCGCGCACGCTCGTGCTGGCCGCCTTCGGCGATATGGACGTGTCGCGCCTTACCGAGAAGCCAGCCGGCCGCAAGCCGATCCAAACCGTCACCGTGCCGGACGAGCGGATCGGCGAGATGGTCGATCGGCTGAGCGCGGCGGTGGCGGAAGGCAAGAAGGCCTACTGGATCTGCCCGCTGGTCGAGGAATCGGAGGTGTCCGACCTCATGTCGGCCGACGAGCGGCACAAGCTCCTGGCCTCCGTCCTCGGGCCCAAGGTCGGGCTCGTGCACGGCCGCATGAGCGGGCCGGAGAAGGACGCCGCGATGATGGCGTTCAAGAACGGCGAGACGCGGCTCCTTGTGGCGACCACCGTCATCGAAGTCGGCGTCGACGTGCCGGACGCGACCATTATCGTGATCGAACATGCCGAACGCTTCGGGCTTGCCCAGTTGCACCAGCTGCGCGGGCGGGTCGGCCGGGGCGACGAGGCATCGTCATGCATCCTCCTCTATAAATCGCCGCTCTCCGAGACCGGCCGGGCGCGCCTCGGCGTGATGCGCGACACCGAGGACGGGTTCGTCATTGCCGAGGAAGATCTGAAGCTGCGCGGTGAAGGCGAGCTTCTCGGCACGCGTCAATCGGGCACGCCGGGCTTCCGTTTCGCGAGCCTGGAGACACATGGGGATCTGCTCGAAACGGCCCGCAACGATGCGCGATATATCCTGGAGACCGATCCCGAGCTTGCAAGCCCGCGGGGACAGGCGTTGCGTGCCCTGCTCTATCTTTTCCGCCGTGACGAGGCGATCCGGCTTCTGCGCGCCGGATGATCAAGCAGCCGGGCGTGGCTCGTCCTTGCGGTGGGCCTCAGCCAACGCCTTCAGCTTCGGCTGATAATCCGGCGCGACGAGGCCTGCGGAGATGATCATCTTGGCCGCTTCCTCCACCGTCATATCCAGAATGATGACGTCCTTTCGCTCGACGAAGAGCAGGTAGCCGGAGGTCGGGTTCGGCGTCGTCGGCAAGAACACCGACACGGTGTCCTCGCCGCGCTCTTCCAGCCTATGACCGATCTCGCCCTTTGTGTCGGTCGCCAGGAACACGATCGACCAGAGGCCGGTACGCGGATACTCGATCAGGCCCGCCTGCTTGAAGGAATTCGACTGTTCGGCCAGCACGGTCTGGAAGATCTGCTTCAGGCCCTTGTAGATGCTGCGCACGATCGGCATGCGATCGAGCAGGCTTTCGCCGACATCGATCAGCGTGCGCCCGATGATGTTGGCGGTGAGGAAGCCGACGATCGTGATAAAGATCAGCGCCGCGACGAGCCCGAAGCCCGGAACCGAAAACGGCAGGTACGTGTCGGGGTTATAGACCCGCGGCACATAGGGCTTCACCCAGCCATCGACCCACATGATGAACGACCATGTGAGATAGGCGGTGATGGCAAGCGGCGCACAGATGATCAGGCCCGTCAGGAAGTAGTTCCTGATGCGCATGGTTGGCGGCAGGCGTTTCGGTTTTTCGGCCATGGTCGAAGCTGTCCGTCTAGCGACGCGAACTATGGCCTATGCGTGCGCCATGCGGCAAGCATGTGACAGAGCGCACGCAATGCACACGATTTCACCGTCAGCCGATCGTGCCGAGAACCGGGAATGTCTCCAGCAGCCAAAACGCAAAGCGCGCCATGCCGCCGGTCAGGAACATGATGCCGGTGAAGACCAGCAGCGCGCCCATGATCTTCTCCACGGCGCCGAGGTGACGCCGAAAGCGCGTGAGGAACCGCATGAAATGGCCGGAGAACGCGGCGGCGATCCAAAACGGAATGGCGAGCCCCAGAGAATAGGCCGAAAGCAAAAGCGCGCCATCGCCCACGGTCTGGCGCGAGGCCGCAACACCAAGGATCGCCCCGAGAACCGGCCCGATACAGGGCGTCCAGCCGAACGCGAAGGCGAGACCCATCACATAGGCGCCGGTCAGCGTCGCCGGTTTGCCTGCACCCTGGAAACGCATTTCCCGGTTGAGAATGCCTATCCGGAAAGCGCCGAGGAAATGCAGGCCCATGGCGATGATGACGATGCCGCCGACCTGCGACAGCAGCATGATGTTGGAGCGAAGGAGCGCCCCGATCTGCGACGCACCGGCGCCGAGCGCCACAAAGACGGTCGCGAAACCAAGCGTGAAGATGACCGCAGCCGGCAACACCGCCCGCCGCGTGCGCATCGCCACCACGGCTCCGCCGACGCCTGCCGGCTCCGCGCGGAAATCTTCGACACTCACGCCGGCCATGTAACAGAGATATGGCGGCACGAGCGGAAGCACGCAGGGCGACAGAAACGAGATCGCGCCCGCCAGGATGGCCGTGAAGATGGAGATATCGGCTATGGTCACGCTATTTTCGGGTCCGCCGGCTCTTCGAATGCCCTGCCTTACCGGATTGCGGCCGTGAAAGGCCAGTCACCTTTTCGCGCACAGCGACGATGTGTCCGATCATGGCATTGTTCAGACGCGGTTTGCCTACGCCAGCGCAACCTTCTCTTCTTGCGCAAATATCGATTGTACAACGCGCACAAGAGGCGCAGCATATCCTCGATCTCCGCAGACAATTGAGATCGAGCATGAGCTCGGCTGGTATCGCAACGCCTTTGAATGGCGTGTGACAGACCTGCACGTCGGCGGACCTTCATGAGCCGCACGATGCCAGCCTAGTCTCTGAAAGAGTCGCTCGTCGTTCTTGCCGACCGAGGCGCGAGTGTAAGAACAGCCTTTGGGATGTCGTCGATCTGACGGATATGAGCAGAACGCCCAATGGCGACCCCTGCAGGATTCGAACCTGCGACCATCGGCTTAGAAGGCGCATAGGAAAGTTGCCGGAACAAAGACAATTCCGACTTTCCCTGTGCGCCCGCAGCGTGAACATTCCGTGAAACTTGGAACGGATTTAGGGCCCAAGCTGCAGTCATCCGCTGGGCAAGTTCGCCGGTCGCGGATCCCGCCCGTCCCAGATGACAACTTCGCCGACCCGGCGCCCCTCACCACCGGCGATGGTGTAAGTCAGCTCCACGTTCGTCATTGCGAAGCGAGCGAAGATGCTTCGGACGTCAGGGCAATCATTCAGCGTGAGAATGAAGCGCCCCTTCAGGACATCAAGCCGGTCCGCGAGCCGCTCGAAGTCGGATCGAGTGAATACGTCGTCGCCGTAGTCCCGCTCGCACCCAAAGTAAGGCGGATCGAGAAAGAACAGGGTGTCCGGTCGATCATAGCGATTGAGAAAGTCACTCCAGTCCAGGTTCTCGATCACCACGCCGGAGAGACGCTCATGGACGTCTTCTAACAGCGGTCCCAGGCGGGTCATGTTGAACCGGGATCCACCCGTCGTGGCCACGCCGAATGACCGGCCGACCACTTTTCCGCCGAAGGCCAGCCGCTGAAGGTAGAGGAACCGCCCTGCTCGCTCCAGGTCCGTGAGCGTCTCCGGCCGGCATTTCAGGAGGCGATCGAATTCGCGACGCGACGAGATCTGGAAGCGCAAAGTCTCCATAAACTGCGGATAGTGCCGCTGAAGGATCCGGAAGAACGTGGCGACGTCGCCGGACACGTCATTGATCACTTCGGCCTTGGGGATCAGGCGCCGGCGGAAGAAGACGCCGCCCATGCCGACGAAGGGCTCGGCATAAAGCGTGTGCGGGATCTGTTCGATGATAGCGGCGAGCCGCTGCGCGAGCTGCCTCTTTCCTCCGATATAGCCGGCCACGGGAGCGACCGGCCGCACCTCTTCAAAAGAGAAGAGAGATTCCATGTTTCTTAACCTTGTAGACGCCACGGTCCCGATGCGCCCCTCGGGGCGTCGGGCGCGGCAACGAAGCCTTGCTGGTTGCTGGACGGGCTGATTGCAGTCTGACCGTCGCGTGCAGCGTTAGCGCGCTGCAGCCGCCCGTCAGCTTCCTGGCGGGACGGCAATTCCTGTTCAAGTTTGGCTCAACGATCAGGCCGGAGCTGATCGGACATCGTGCGGCTGCCAGTCGGCGCGCCTCCGTCCTTTTGGTGTGCTCTGCTCGCCTTCCGGAACCGATCCATCTGGTTTTGTGGATCGAGACGCGGCATCATCGACTTATGACGCCGCCAAAGCTCAAGACCGTGAAGATGAAATACGACCCAGCTGCGCGCCAAGGAGACGGCGCGGACGAGATCACCTTTGCTGATCTGGAATATGTCGGGACCAACGACAATGGCGGGATGTCGCGTGGCAGAGCCAGCCTCATCGCGATCGTCCTGCTCGTCGCCACCTTCACCGGCTTCCACTGGCTGCTCGCCTGATCGATTTGCTTACAGCTCGCGCAGCCGATTGACTCCAGTCGCGAGCGAGAACATTATAGGAACAAATCCCTACTGATAAACATCGATCCGCCGGCTATGCCAGCGGAAGCGGCGGAGCTGTGCCTATGCGAAATGAAAAGATCGGACCGCCTGATCAGGTCGAGGCCATCCTGCTGGCCTATGGCCACGACGCCCGCGCTGCCATCTGCGATCTCGTTGCCGATCTCAACGCACTCTACAGAAGACTGGCTAAGGCCGATGCTTGCATGTCATTCGGCTTCGCGCGCGGATGGCGCGCGATCGAATGGCAGGCGCCTGACGATGAGTAGCTCTCGTGGCGCCCCGTCCAAGACAATGGTGAAAAAGACCTATCCGCACCGCGTCAGGATCGAGGCGGAGGTTCTTCGTTGCAGCGCAAGCCTGGGCGAAACCGATTTTGCCACGCTCTATCGCTTCAAAGCCGCGGTGTTCATTGATGGCGTCGAGTATCTCGATTTCAGGTTCGGTGACCGCGAGGAGGCGCTCCGCTTTGCCGAGAGAACGATTGGCACCTACCTGGAACCCGATCAATGATGCGAACGCGTGAGGCGGTTAGACCTGACCGCCGGCGCGGCGTTCTGAGGTCCCGAGCTGTTCGAGGCTTCCATATCGACGGTGAGCTGGCATCGTGGCATCCTCGCCTCTATGTGCAATCTTTATTCCCTCACCAAGGGCCAGGCGGCAATCATCGAGCTTGCCCGGGCCATGCGCGACCACACAGGCAACCTCCCGCCCCTGCCCGGCATCTTCCCGGACTATCCGGCGCCGATCGTCCGCAATGGAGCCGATGAAGTGCGAGAGCTCGTCATGGCGCGATGGGGCATGCCGTCGCCGCAGTTCGTGCTGAAGGGCAAGAAGGTCGACAGCGGCGTCACGAATATACGCAACGTGAAGAGCCCCCACTGGCGCCGCTGGCTCGGCCCTGCAAACCGTTGCCTTGTGCCGTTCACCAGCTTCTCCGAATACGACACGATCGATGGTAAGAAAGTGCCTGTCTGGTTTGCGGCCGACGAGAGCCGACCGCTCATGATGTTCGCAGGAATCTGGACGAATTGGACGAGCACGAGGAAGGTCAAGGAGGGCGAGATCAACTCTGATCTGTATGGCTTCCTCACCTGCGAGCCGAACGCCGTCGTTGGCGCCGTGCATCCGAAAGCCATGCCGGTCATTCTCACGACTGCAGAAGAAGCGGATGTCTGGTTGCGCGCGGAGTGGTCAGAGGCGGTCGCACTCCAACGCCCCCTGCCCGACGATGCTCTAAAGATCGTGGCTCGCGGTGAGCGCAAAGATGGCTTGGACGGCTGACAACCCGTTAAAATCAGGAGTTTTCCAGCAACGCTCTGTCAGCACCTGTGTGAGACATACGGTTCTCAATACACAGGAAGTGCATGCAAGTGTTGAACCGCCGACGGCGACACAGATCTAGGCTAAGTGCGGAGGAGCGCCTTTACAGTTTCACCGATCTGATACTGCTGATTGCTGCAGTCATGCTGCTTGGAAGCTGCTGTTGTTCGGTGTTCGGCTTCTTCTAGCCCTCTGCACCGGCCGACACGGCTTGTCGCAGGCGGCTGAGATCCTCAAGCGCGCGGAACCTTACGGTTTCGACGTCGCCCGAACGTTCTATCGTTGCCCGTTCGAATTCCTGGAATGACCTCCCGAACTCGGCAGCGCTTTGCGCGGCTGTCGGATGCTTCAAGAGATCGAAGATCAACCGGTGAACTCTTACCCCGCGCTCAGCATCAGGATTTTCCACCGTCATCAGGTAGTCGGAAACATCATTGAAATTCATTGTCGCAGTGCGCCACCGGTCTACGCGTCCCCCGGTGCGCAGTGCAGACGATTTTCAATGTAAATGCAAGTTAAGCTCCAGCTTTCCTCGATGTTTCCTGAATCGTTGGCGCCTCTGTCGAGGCATGTGACCTGGCTTCCTCCTCAGCCATCGCCACTACGTAAGCCAGATAGTCCAGCCCTTCTCGCTTTGCCATCAACTTAAGTTCGGCCAACATAGAAGCCATGTACTCTCGCGTCACATTGGACGTCTGCATGGGTTGCTCCATCTCGAAAACATCCGAGATTTGCGAATATTTTGCTTGCTTGCAAGCCTGTCTTGCACATCGGCCGATGCAATCTGTTGAAACGCACTTTAGCTCTGTAGATTACCCCTACTTTTTAATTGCTTTGACTAGTAGTGCGACATGAGACCCGCGTTGAGCGCGGGTTGGAGTTAGCGCTGCCGGACTGCCTGTCATATCGTCCGACCATCTTTCGGCTGATTCGAGGCTTGCTCTCACATCATTCGCAATGCCTCAATCCAGCCGGCAATTCACACGGCCGACTGCGGTTGGAGAGAGTGCAGAAAGCAACATGATTGAAGCGCTGATGATCACCATGCTGATGACCTTGCCCGACTGCACCGGGCCGAACCGGGCCGAGCGCGGGCTGACTTGTCTTGTCGACGGCGACACCGGATGGGAAAGTGGTCGCAATTGGAGGTACGAGGGAATTGATGCACCGGAGATTAGCCGGCCGGAATGCGAGCGGGAGAAGGTGCTGGGCCACATGGCCACCGATCGGCTGCGGGAGTTGATGGCCGGCGGCTACGAGATCGAGTGGCTGGATCGATCCGGGCGCTATGGGCGCGAGCTTGCCACGATCCGCTTGGCTGACGGGCGAGATGCTGGCGAAGTACTGATCGCTGATGGCCTTGCGCAACGCTGGCCCAATGAGGGCAATATCTGGTGCGGCCGGTAGAAATGAGAAATCCTAAGCCGCCAATGAAGGCGACTTGGGACGTTCGAAAGTGAAAGCAGAATGTTTTTTACGCGTATCGGGATACTCGTCGCTCACGCCCTCTTCTGGCTGAGTTCACTGAGATTGGCTGCAGCGGTAGCGATCGCCTTCTTTTCTCCTGACCTGGAGACAGGCCGAGCGTTCGCTGAACGGTACCTCGCTACAGCCTCCACCGGCGAAGCAATTGACCAGACGTTGATGTATATTGCGATAGCTATCGCTTTGGGTGCGCTGTGCGAATTGAGTAAACGATCGCGCGTCTGATGCCTTGGGCTTGAATATTCCAATGGATCTGTAGGCGCTCAGTCGACCGGCTCCATGATCAATCCAGCCGATCGTTCACATGATCGACCTTCTCGATCAGACGATCGAGCTGTCGCTCCATCCGGCGGGATCGTGCCGCCGCATCCTTCAGAAGCTCCAGCTCAGGCTCTCCGAGATGCACCTTCGTTGAGACCAGAAGCGGATGGTCTGGTAGATCCCGAACGTCATAAGCAGGAGGTGGTGGCGCGTGCCCACGCTTGGTGATCACCAGTCCGATCAGCGTAAGAAGCGGCACGACTAGCGCACTGCCCAACGCTGTGACCGCGGCCGGATTGTTCAGCAGTTCGATCAGCCAGCGCGGCATCCCTCGTTCCTTTTTCGTGCGATGTCGATCGTGGAGCGAATGATCGCCATGGCCTCGAAGATGGTCCAAAGCAGGTAGCCGCTTGCGATGATGGTGAGGCCGAGCTGCCAGAAGAAAAAGCAGTGCAGGCCCTGATAGGCGAACGCGAGCACGCCGGTGGACCAGCGAAGCCGAGGCGATCGCTTCCAGCGGCCGTTGATGACGGTGCCGGCGATGCGCGCGACCCCGATGCCGAGCGTTAGCAGTCCCCAGGCAAGCGCGTGATCAACGAAGGGAAAGGTCCGGTAATAGCCGACCGCCATACCGCCTAGGAAAAGGATCGAAAACGCGCGCGACACGATCTGCAGGCCGAGTACAATCTCGACCAGACGCCAGCCATCGCCATAGAGATACTCGATCCAGAGCCCCTCGATCGACGCTCGGATCGAATGATGCCTCACCTTCTGGCCGTCCATCAGCCCGGCTCCGCGTTTTTCGGCGCTCTGTAGCTGCCGACAGCGCCGGCAACGGCCCCGATCGCTGCCGTAACGGCTGCGATAAACTCTGGCGTCGTGAACGCCGGCGGCAGCACATCGGCGGCGACGACGGCTGTCCAAAGTGCGCCAGCGATCGCTGCCCACTTTGCGGCGCCAACTGCCTTGGCAGACTGCTCGACAGGCGACGCAGGTCGAGGCACCTGGATTGCTGGCTTTGCAGTTTCGCTTCCACTGAGAATAGCAGGCGTCGGCATCGGCATGGCAGCCTCCTCTTTAACGATTATGGGTTCGGGTGAGAGCGTCGCGTCGATCGCGGCGAAGGTCTGCGGACCGGCATAGCCGTCGACGACGATGCTCGCGGCGCGCTGGAAGGACCGGAGAGCGGCATCGGTGACCGGCCCGAAGATGCCATCGACCGCGCCGGCATAATGCCCGAGGAGCTGCAGGCGCATCTGAATCGCGCGCACCGGTGCGCCGCGCATACCCGGCGATACCATCTTGACGCCGATCGGCGGCAGCGTGTCGACGGCCGGCGCCCAGGGCGTGTCCGCGATCTTCGCCCATTTGGCATAAGCCGCAGCCATCCGGCCGTGGTAATTATGCTTGGCATAGCCGGGCCCGTTATAACCCCGAGCCAGATCCTCCCAGCGATGATTGCGCAGGTGATCATCGAGATTAGCCCCGATCAGGAAGTCCACGATGGCTTCGAGGTGATGCTCCTCGTCTTCCATGAAAGCCCAGACCATGTCCTGCGGGCTTTCGTAGCCAACCATGGCGAAGTTTTCGCCGAGGATCTGGCCAAGACCCCAGGACGCGGCCTTGAGCGCCGCGGTCTCATCAATCGCCATGGCCTCGACCAGCCGCGGGTAGCTGTCGCTCGGATAAAGCTTCTCACCCCACCGGGCATAGGCGAGGCCAGCCTTAACCGCCTTTGAGCGCCTCGCCGGCGTCAGGTTGCGATGGAAAACATGCGGCTCGAATAGCATCTTCGGCCTGCCCTGCCGGTCGAAGCCGGAGCCGGCCGCCTCCACATCCATGAAGGCGTGCAGCTCGTCTTCGCCCACGCCGATGCGATGACCGATGCGCGGCAGGTCGATGTCATCCAGACGTCGAGCCGCGCCCCGGAACGAATTCCAGTCGCTCATGATGATCTCCAGAGATAGGGGATGGCCCAGCGGTGACGCGCCTGGGTTGCGCGGAATTCAGCCGGTGCTACTCTTGCGCCGGGCTTCGGGGGAATTCGGATGAATGAGAACTTCGAGATTCGCGCAATCTTGACTGAGTTGGCCGATCGACTTGATCGAGCCGCGCGAGGTGATGGTCGACTTCAAACACACGTCAGCGCCGAGGATCGATCCGCACGCCACATAGCTTTCGAATGTCGACGTGCTGCTGGTCGAATGGGCAATGAGCCACTGATAAAGGAATGGGTAGCTTTCCTACTCGGAGCATCCCGCACCTTAGCTGATGACCAGTTGAAGATTGACTTGGTCGGGTTCCAGGAGCGCCTGGCAGTCCACTGTGGCCCCTTCTCCGAAATCGATCTGGCAGCGAACCAGGATCTGTCCATCGAGACGGTGGCGCATGCGCGCTATCTGGGGGGCGAAATTGAAAATGATTTCGAGCATTTGGATGGCAAAGTTCGGTGGGCACCGACAGCTTCGCAGAGATCTGGGGAAAGACGATGAATGCGAACACCGAGATCCGCTCGATCTTGAACGAGATCGCCGATCAGCTGCATCCGGTAATGCCGGGCGATGATGCCATTGAGGCGCATCGGCGCATTCAGGAACGAACTCCCCATCGAATGGCCATCGAATGCCGCCGTGCCGCTGCCCTGCCAGGCGACCGGCCACCAAAAGAATGGGTGGCGTTCTTGATCATGGCGTCTCGCACGTTGAACGACGTCCGGTTCAATCTGCATCTGGCCGAGTATCAGGAGCGCCTCGAAGGCTTCTATGGCCCCTTCGATCCCCAGGACATGAAGCCCGATACCAACAACTTCGACCGAGGCCGGGCAGAGTTGCTGCGCCAAGTGCAAGCTCCTCAGGGCTGATCGGGCTCGGTTTCAGCGGCCGGATCCGCCGTCACCGGCGCCGGCTGCGTCACGGTCGCGGAGGTCGGGATCGCCCAGAGCGTCTGCCCGTCATTGAACGAAATGACATCGCCGTCGGCCATCTCGAAGTGTCGGCCCGAGCCATCCGCCCTTGCCTTCACGACGTTCGCCAGCTCGACTTCGCTGCCGTCCGTCATCTTCACGCGATAAGTCTTCGTTTCCATGGTCTCGTCTCCAGTTGCGGACGCGTGGCGTCAGTGGGTGGTGGTTTCGGCCGGCGCTTCATTGCCTTGGTCGACGGCGCCGATGGCCTGCTGCGTGCGGTGCAGCTGCATCGCGGTCTCGATCAGCTTGACGTCGAGATCGTCGACGCGGCGCTTGTAGTGGTTGATCAGCGCATAGGTGGTGGCCAGCTCCTGATCCTTGGCAGCGATCACGCGCTGCAGTTCGTCGACGACGGCCGTGTCGGCAGCCGGCCGCTTTGCCTTGTCAGACATCGGAGGTCCTTTGTGTTTCGAGGGTGAATGGTTGGCGAGCGGCAAGGCTCATTTCTTCCAGAGCAGCAGCTTGCCCACGAGGCTCCAGCTTGCCGTCGCTGTGCCGCCCATGTTGGAGTTGAGGATTTGAAGGACGTACTGACCCGATGATCCAGGGCTCTCCCCTGTGTCCATCGCAAAATCGCGGACTATCGAGACGTTGGCGCTGTTCGGTCCCTGGTTCTGACCTTGCAGCGAATAAAGCTGGCTCACCCAAATCTCTTGCCCTGTGTCGACACGAAAAATTCGAGCCTGGATATTCGCGCGGCTGCTTGTTGCGCCGTTTGTCGAGAGTGTGAAGGACCCATCAACCTGGACGAAGCCACCGACGAGCTTCGGCGTGTTCAATGTCGCGACAGTTGTATAGTTGCGGCTCAGACCCGAGTAAGAACCCGCATTCGATATCGCAGCCGGCTCGGTCATCGACTTGAAGCCGATATTGCTCTCACCGACGATCAGCGAGCCGATGTTCGCGTTTGAGATATCGACATTGCCGAGAACGGCGCTGATGGCCGCCAGGCTTCCGACGCTAATCTTGGCCGCCGTGACCGACCCCGCAAGGATCTTGTCGGCCGTCACGGCATTGGCAGCGATCTTGTCGGCAGTGACGGCATTCGCCCCAATGCTCGCCGCCAGGATCGCCCCGGCAGCTACCTTGGCGGCGATGACTGAGCTCGCCGCCAGTTCATTGGCCGAGACGGCGCCAGCCGCGATCGTCGTCGTTGTCACGGCATTGGTGGCGATCTTGCCGGCAATGATCGATGCTGCGAGGATCTTGTCGGCCGTGACCGCATTGGTGACGATGCCGTTGCTGTCGACCATCGTGCCGCCGCCGGGCGTGTAAGGCGTCAGCTCGGTGACACCGGCCGGTACTTCCGAGATCATCGGCTTGTGAAGGAACATGAAGCTGTTCGTCGACGACAGCGTCCCCCATTTGCGCAGCAGCGGACGCACCGACACGGCGTTCGCCGGCGCAACGGCACGAACCCCATAGCGAGGCCAGGCATCAGGCGCGTTGCTGTCGGACGAACCTTCAGGCAGCAATCCAGTATTCGGTGCGCTCAAGGAGTTTCCCGCAGCGTCGTACCATTGCAGATAGAACTGCGCGTTGCAGCGATGAAGCGAGACGTAAGCGGATAGCTCGTAGGTTGCTCCAGGCTTTACCGGGAACCGTTGATTGGCCGACCCCGACGTACCGTTGCCATCGTTCGGCCGGTTCGTCGTGATGTCGGCATACCCGTCTGTCGCGGTGCCGTTCTGGAAGACCTGAAGCGTGCCGGTCGGGCGGCCCCAGTCTGCGGCGGGTGACCTTTTGGACAAACTGCTTTGAGCACCGACGCTGCTCGCGGCATTGAGCAGCCAGTGGTCCGCACCCTGCGAGAAGTCGGTGTTGTAATAGAAGTTCCCACCGAACCCGACCGCCATCTTGGCTGCGGTGATGGCACTGGCAGCAATCTCGGTTGCCGTTACCGCTCCAGCGGCGATCGTGGCCGTCGTCACAGCGTTCGCGGCGATCTTGCCCGCGACGATCGCATTGGCGGCAATCTTGTCGGCGGTGACCGCATTGGCGGCGATCTTCGAGGCGACGACGGCGTTGGCCGCAAGCTTGTCCGCGATGATCGCACCGTCGACGATCAGGTTGCCTTCCTTGCGGCGGAAGGCGCCGATGTAGACGATGTTGGTCTGAGCCGTCGTGTCCTGTCGGAGGAAGTAGACTGCGAAAGCCGCATAAGCTGCCGTGGCAGGCGGCGTGAGCGTCGATTCGTAGCGTGTGACGCCGGCCGGCACCGACCCGCTGAATGTCGTCGAGTAGCCTGCCCCGACTTGAGCACCATAGGCGTCATACCAGTTGAACCGGATCCACGCCGTCGAGGTGCCAGCAGCCGCGCGCCACAGGTCGCAAATCTGCTGGTACTCCTTGCCGCTCTCGACAGGAAAGCGCTTGGAGATGAAGGCCGCATAGCCCGTTCCGCCGGCCGGATTGAAACGAGCGACCCACGGGTTCTTGAAGTTCGAGACGTTTGAATTCTGAGTGAAGTTGATCTCGGCGCTGAACGACCAGGACGACGTGTTTTCCAGCGAACTGTCGGGAACGAGGTTTTCCGTGTCCGACACGACGATTTCGCGGGTCGAAACGCTGTCGGCCGCGATTTTGCCCGCCACGACAGCATTGGCAGCGATCTCATTCGCGGTCACCGCACCCGCCGCGATCGACGCAGTCGTCACGGCGTTGGCTGCGATCTTGCCCGCAATGACCGAGCCGACGGCGAGCTCGTTGGCTGTGACCGCTGCAGCCGCGATCTTCGCGGTCGTGACGGCGTTGTTCGCGAGAGCGCCATTCGTCACAGCGTTGACGGCGAGCTTCGCAGCCGTGACAGCGTCGGCGGCGAGCTTCAGCTCGGTGACGGCATTGTTCTGCAGACGGCTGGCATCGATGGCCGATGCCGCGATCTTCGCCTGGGTGACCGCGCTGTTGGCGATCTGGGCGCTGACCAGTTCGCCGCTGATGTCGACGGCTTCAACTTCCTTCGTCCATGCGCCGTCGGTAAAGCGGTAGAGCTGCCCATCAAGCGTCCCGACGCGGCCTTCACTGTTGCCGGTCGCGGGCAGGCTTCCGGAGAAATTCTCGACCGGGCGGAGCCCCGACGCGAACTTCGTCAGCGTGATCGCGGCGTCCTGGATCTTCGCAGCGGTCACCGCACCGTTCAGGATCTTGTTCACGCTGATCGCGTTGTCTGCGACTTTCTGCTGCGTGATGGCGAGATCCGCGATCTTCGACGCCACCACCGCATTCGAGGCGATCAGCTCCTGGATCACGGCCGCCACCTGGATCTTCGCCGAGGAAACGGCGCGATCGGCAAGCTTCAGCTCGGTGATCGTAGCATCGAGAATGTCGCTGCCGGTGAAGGCGATGTTGAGCGTGCGAACGGGCAGCCAGCCCGACCAGGCCGTGTCGCGATCCGATCGCGGCACGTAGCGCCCACGGACGAGATAATCCTCGTTCGGCAGCAACCCTTGTGAGATGACGATCGCGCCGGCTTCCGGTTCGTCGGTCCGGCCGCGATAGATGACCTCCAGCGTCTCAGTGAGCGCGACTTCGAAGGCGACGGCATCGACGTCGGGCTGGTCGCCGTCCCATGAGAGGCGGATCGCCGGCCGCCGGCCCGTGCCGCTCGCGTCCTCGATCTGCCAAGCCTGCGCGAACCAGTCGACGATGACTTGCGGCATCGGGCGGACCGGCCCGAGAGAGCCCGAGACCGGCGGCTTGAACTCGACACCGCTGTTCCAGTCATAGTCGGCCGGATCGACTTCCGTCAGATCGACCATGACGTCGAGGTTAGCGCGATCGACAACACCGTCGACCCGGAAGAGCTTGGCCACATAGCCGTTGCGCGCGCTTGTCCAGGCGACGATATCGCCCGGCTCGAGCGGCCAGAACTGCGGTGGCAGCACAAAGGTGTGCCGGCGGGCGCGCTGCGCTTCCTCCAGCGCCGACTTCATCAACCGCTGTACCTGCTCGGCATAGGGCACGAAATCGAGCGAGACATCGGCCATCAGGCGGCGATTGCCAGCCAGCGCCTCCAGGTCCACGCGATAGAGCGGCGGCGCGACTTTCGTGTTCCAGCCATCGGCCGGCGATGGATAGCGCGCGGAGACGCCGTTGATCGTGTCGGCGAGGCCAAAGAACGGCGTGAAGCTCTGCTCTTCCGTAGACAGGATGTCATCATCGGTGAACGACATGACCGGCGCGTCGGGCGCGCCGAGGTGCAACTTGTAGACGCCGCCGATCTCCGAGACCTTGCCTTGGCAAGCCGTCAGGAAGGCGTCGATCGCATCACCGAGTGCGACGTTGACCTCGATCTCACCGCCGGACAGATAGGTCGGGACGGTCCCGTCGGCGCTTTCGATGCCTGCGCGGCATTTCTCGATCTGGCCAATCCAGTGAGCGACCGGCAGCTGCGCAGCGGCCATGTTCTGCAAGCCATAGAGCCACTCGCCACCATAGGTGATACCGCTCTGAAGTGCGTAGAGCTGCACCGCCGGCAGAAAATCCCCGTCCCCGCCCCAGGTTGATGAATCGCCCCGGCGATGCGAACCCACGCCGCCGACCGTGCTGTCGCGTGACGGATCATAGAGTTTTGCTCCATGCAGGCCGAAGCGGAAGGACGGAATGCCGGAGAAGAGGTTCTTCGTAACCAGCGAAGTGACGACGACATAGGGGATGCCGCGTCCGATGCGCTTGTCGCTGTAGGGCCGGTTGGCCGAAGAAACGCGCGACACGAGGAACGGATCGGCTGCGGTCTGGGTGCCGTCGTAGAACCGGATCCACAGATTGTCGTGGCCGTCCTTGAAATACTCGGTGACCGGAAAGCCATACTCGGGGTGCGGCGTCTCGCTGATCGTGCAGAGCTCGCCATTCACCCAAAGCTCGACCAGGTCCTGCACCGGATAGTCGGCAAGCTGGATCACCTGCGTCAGGAAGGCGTTGTCGGTCTCACCAAGTCTGCCCCAAGTGTTCGCATACTGGAGCGAGCCAGCCGTTGCCGTGTAGCCAAAGATGATCGAGCGCGGCAGATCACCGCCTGCCTGTAGTTCGGTCGTGACGGAGAACTTCTGCTCTGCAGGCTTGCCCGCGAGTGCCTGGCCAAGCAGGCTCGTGCCGACGCCCACGGCCGTCTTGAGCACGAACGAGCCGATAGTGCCGAGGCCGCCGATAAAGGCCGAGACAGCTTTGAACGCCGTGCCGATCGCCGCAGCGATGCCCGAGAAAATGGCCATGAATTGTCCTGGGTGCCGAGACTAAAGCGTCTTCGAGAAATGCAGTTCGGCCGGCTGGTAGCCGAGCCTCTGATACAGTGCGGTCGGCTTAGGGTCAGACCCCAGCCCTGCAAGCGAAATGATCGCGCACCCCTGCTCCACCGCCCATCGTTCATAGGCGGCGACCATCGATCGCGCCGAGTGGCCGCGATGGGCAGGATCGATCCACCAGCAGAGCTCGCCTGCCATGCGGATGCCAGAGAATGGGTGCTCGACAGCGTGCGCCATCAGAACGCCGACAGGACGATCATCACCCTCGGTTACCAGGCAGAGCCGATCCGGCGCCGCCTGATAGGCCAGGAACTGTCGCTCAGCGTGAGCCGGACTGAAATGGAACGGCAGATCGGCGGCCGCGTGAAACCGCTTCAGCATGGCAACGACCGCCAGCCGATCCTCAATCCTTGCTTCTCGGATCATCAGAAGATGCCGAGGAACTTCTTGCGCTTCGGCGCCGACGGCACGCGTCCCTTGACTGTGCCCCAGAAGATCTCGAACTCACCGGCCGTCGAGGCATCGAGGCAGAACTCGTCTTCAGGATCGCGCAGCTTCTGGCTTTCATGGCTGCGCGTCTCGGTCGAAGCCCGTGTTAGTTCCTGTGTGTGCGAGACACAGCGCAGATCCACGCTGCCTTCCGCGTTTTCGGCGGGCGTGTTGATCTCGACCACATCGACAAAACCGATGAAGCGGCAGAAGGCCGGCGCTACCAGCTGGCGGGTGTCCGGGTTGAACAGCCCGCGATAGATCTCGACCGGTGCCTGCTTGATATCGTAGCCGCGCACCAGATCCTGGACGCGATCAACGACCTGGCTCATGCGGATGGTGACGGCTTGAACCGAGAGAGTGTTGACGGCCGGAATGTCGCTAATCTGGATCAATGTGCCGGAGCCGTACCAGTCCCGGCTTTCCACGAGGCCGGTCAGTGGATGGATGATCTCGGCCGACACGTTGCCGACACCCGACCAGTTGCCATCTGGGACAAGCTCTCCGGTTTGCCGATCACGTGCCACGATCCAGAGAAAATCACGGGCGACCAGCCGGCGCGCCTGCAAAGCGGCTTGAACCTCGGGAGAGACGGACCGCATCAGCGTGCCTCCATCGCGCGGAAGCTGATGGCGCCCCAGCTCGTCGACGGATCGGCCGGCGAAACGATCGACCCTGGCTCGATCGCCATGATGCAGTAAGGCCGAAGCACGGACACCGGGGCGCCGGCAGCGACGCCGGGCCAGAGATGGGGCCGGATCTCCAGCAGCGACGTGTTACCCAGCGCGGTAACGGTCCGCGCCTCTATCACACGGTGGAGATCCTGGTTGCCGATCCGCAGCATATCGCCGACCGAGACTTGGAAACCCTCAGGGAAGCCGGAGAGAGAAACGGCTTTGCGGTTGACGCCGACGCTGCCGATCGTGCCGGCGCCCGAGAATGCCTCCCCCGTTGGCCACGCGCCATTCGGGTGCGCAATCGGATAGGAGCGCGACATGGAATAGCCGCGAAACGTCTGAAGCCCGTCTTCGAGCGCGTCGAGGCGGGCCCGCCAAGCGTCGAGCTCATTGATCGTGAGGGCGCGCGACACTGCCGACAGCCGCCAAAGGGGCCCGCCGAAATCCTTGACGATCGTTCGGCCGCCAGCGGTGCGGCTCTGCTCGCGTCGCCAGAAGAGGTCAAAGTCCGGCGTCCAGCCGGGAAACTCCGCCAGAAGATCCATGGGATAGCTGATCGCCACGATCAGTACCCCTTGATCCGGTCGCGCGGCATCTGCTGCACTTGCCGCGTGATGCGCGCAGGCAGCTCCGATTCCAGCCGGGCCAGTTGCCCCTGGACGCGCGCCAGCCCTTCTCTGTCCGCACCGCGGGCATCGATCGAGATCGACACGGGCGCGCTGATGGACGAACCATCCAGCCCCGAAAGATCATGGTTCGGAATCACCTGTGAGCCGCGCGGCAGGTTGACGAGTTCCTTGCCGCGCTCACCCACCCAGGCCAGGCCACCCGGAGCACTGTCGGTTCCATTGGCAAAGCCCGGCGCACCGATGAAGCTGCCGTAGGTCGTGTTCGCTTTGAAGGCGGGAGCCCCGCCAAAGATTGCCGAGAGAAGACCGCCAACACCTCCACCGCCGCCGTTGCCCTTACCGAGGGCGGCGAACAGGTCTGAATAAGCACCCTTCCCCGTGAGGGCCGATTTCACGATTTCGATGGCGAGCTTCTTGAACGCATCGGCAGCGTCTTCCGTGCCAGCGATCACGTTGCCGAGGGCGTCAACCGCATCGGTCGACAACTGATCCATGCCATCGGCAAAATCCTTGCGTGCCGCCTCGACGGCCTCCAGCGCTTCGGTCTCGCGATAGATCTGTTCGTTGAGGGCAACGACTTGGCGGCGCTCTTCATCGGTCGCCGCCGCGCCTGCCTGACGCGAAGACGCTGCGGCCCGCTTGGCTTCCTCCGTGGCGTGGACAAGCGTGAGTTCTTCCTGCAGATCTGCGATGAGCTTGCGAACTGCATCTCGCTCACGCTCCATCGAGCTGGCATTTCTCGAACTCCCTCCACCGCCCGAATTGCTGACGGGTGCTGCCGGAACGACAGGGTTCTCCAGCTGCGAGCGTTGCCGGGCCAACCCAAGGCGAAGATCCGCTTCAGCGCGTTTGCGCAATTCCTCGGTGATCTGGTCGACTTCCCCGCGGCTTTTCTCGATCTGCAGATCAAGCGGTCGGCCGAGGAAGCCCGGCAGTCTGGTACGCCGTTCCTCCGCTTCGGCAAGATTGCGTTCCGCGAAGTTCAAACGCGAGCGCAGGTTCTCGGTCGTCCTGTCTTCAAAGGCGCGAAACTCGTCGATAAACCTTCCAAGTGCGCTCGCCGCTTCGATAATGGCGACCTTCAATCCCGTGCTGACAGTGGTGGCAAGCGCCCCAAACTTCCGATCGAGTTCGTCAGCCCGGTCGATCAGCTCCTCGCTCATCACCAGTCCGAGCCGATGGGCTTCGTCAACCGTCGCGCGGATGCCGTCTTCACCTTGCTCGATCAGCTGAACGAAGCGTTCGCCGCCCGTCCCCCCGAAAATTTCATCGGCAAGCCGGATCTGGGCAGATCGGTCAAGCTGTTCCAAACGACCAATGATCTCGATGAACAACTCATTCGGTCGTTGAAGCTTTGTTCTTAGTTCCTCGGCGTCATAGCCGAGACGCTGGAAGGCTTCCGCGGCCGATCCTTTGCCGGTCGTGATGAATTCATCGGCACGAAGGTTCAGTTCCTTGATGCCGTCCGTCAGGCTGTCGACGCCGATCCGGTTTTGCTCGGCAACATATTTAAGTTCCTGGAAGGAACGCACGTCGACACCTGCACGGCGTGCTTCATCGCCGACGAGCGCGATGCTCAGCGCAACCTGACGAACACCAACCGCGGCGGCTCCAAGCGATGCCGCGCTGAGGGCCACAGGAAGACCAGCCGCACCAGCGATGCCCGCTGCCCCGGTCCGGATCTTGGCTGCAATGTTGGCGAAGGATCGCGCAGCGGCCTGCCCGGTCTTGTCGGAATCGGATCGCACGCGCCGCAGTGCATCGTGGAACCCGCGGGCATTGGCATCAATGTGAGCCGTGATATCGGGACGAGGCATCGCAGGTCGCCTTCAATTTTTCGGATTGCGGATGGAGGGTCGCTTGCCGTGGACGCGAGCGAGAAACGCGATGTCCTGACGCGAGACGATCGGTGCGGGATCGAAGCGACCGGAAGCACCGTCCATGGCGAGAGCATATTCGGTGAACGTGGCCGCCCAGAACGTGGCAGGCGACCAGGCAAAGCCCTTCGGCGAGGTGGCGACGCGAAACATCACGCCCAAGCGATTTGCGATCGAGACGTCGCTCGAGCTCAGGGCTTTTTTGCCTTTGCGTTGCCGCCGCCCCTCTCGTCCATCGCCTTTTCGGCCTGGCGCAACATCATCTCGACGTCTTCGACGAGCGGCACGGAATCGCGCACGCTTCTGCCCTTTTCCAGATGTGCGGTTAGCGCGGCTTCGATGGCAACGCGCCACGCTTCCTGGTCGGCGGACGACAATTGCTGAATCGCGGCAAGCGCCAGTCGGTCGGCTTCGTCCCGATCGGCGTGGATCGTCAGGATACGGATTGCGCAGGCAACCGTGTAAGGCTCGAAACCGAGAAGCCGACGATAGAGCTCATCCATGGAATCGCAGGCGAGCGCCCGGGAGAGTTTGGCCAGCCGCCCGAATTCGACTGCGATGACGATGTCGGTGGTGCCGATCCGAAGCGGCGCCTCGCCTCTCAGGATGTTCGCGTCCATCAGGGCACCAACGCCTCGAAGGCGACGTCACCCGACATGACGAAGCGAAAATCGCCTTGCAGCTCGCCCGTCTTTTCGCCGGAAAGCGTGATCGAGAAGAGCGCGTCCCCTTCGAAGGTTCCGACGCCCGGTGCCGACACCTGGTAGGTCTCGGTGACCTGGTTGACGCTGTCGGCGACGAGCTGTCGCAAGGTCGCGTCGTCGACAAAGGCGCCGTTGCCGGTAAAGCGGATCGTCTGGATCCCATACATGAAAGCGGCATGCAGCGGCCCGCCCGGATTTGTGCAGGACGGTTTCGTGATGTCGATCTCCTCATTGTTGATCTCAAGCGAACGCTGCTCGGTAATGCAGACGAGGACGAAGGCGCCGGCGCCATCGGAACGGGAAATAGTCAGATTTCGGCCGAGAAGCGGCATGGGTGGCTCCTTGTGAGACGGGTGATGGAATGAGGGTGGTCGCTGCACAGTCGACGGCGCCTAAAGCGCAGCGACTTCCGGATCCGCAGCGAGTGTCGTGTAATGTGTGGCGTAGACCAGGCGACCGACGCCGAGCGGCAGGCCAGTTTCGCGATCGACGAAGAATTCCGTTGCCTGGAGGAGAGCTTCGATTGCGATGCCGTCGAGCGCGATGGCCTCGCCCATCGCTTTTTCGACTTCGACGCAGATCCGGTCGAACTCGGACTCCGGATCGAGATCGCGCAGGTGGACGATGATCGACAAAGCGAGGCGGCGATCATATCCGTCAGCCCCGGCAGCATTGGCCATGGGTCGGATCTCGGAGCGCTCGCCAGCATCGGCCCAGGTCAGCGTGATCGCAGGCAGCATCTCCTGCGGGATTGCCCGCACCCGCCCGCGTTCAACCTTGCCGGCGGCGGCGAAGTCCGGGATTGCCGATAGCTTCCCCTTCACAGCACCGAATATCTGTGAGCGACGATGCATCAGCTCCGGCCGATGTCCGACAGAAGTTGATCGGCCGCGCGGCGGGAATAGCCAGCGCCAATGAGCTTGTCGGACAGACCGCGCTCGTTGCCGACCAGACGGCGAGCATCGAGGCGGGCTGCCGTCTTCAACTGCGTCGGAAGCTGTTCCCAGATCCGCGCGCCGACGATCTCGGAGAAGTTATGCCGAGCTTTCTTCTTGGCCGGGCCCTCGCCATCCGACGCAAGAGCCTGGGCCAGCTCGGCTACCGGTGTGCTGGTGCTCGCGGTGGTGCCAGCTGGCAGTGCCGCAACCAAGACCGATTTGCTATCATTGTCACTCATGGTTTGGTCCTTTGTCAGATGTCGCCATCGAGGATGAAGCGCAGCATGGCGCGGCCATCGTCGAGGCGGTTGCCGATGCGATAGGAGGTGCCGGAAATCGTGACGCTGTCGCGGCCGGTGACGGGCGGAACGGCAAGCAGCCGAGCATCGACCGCCAGGGCGTGACGCGTTCCTTCGATCGCCTGCCCGCCTTCGTCGCCCAGATCGATGTCACGACGTTGCCGCAACCTAGCCCTGACCGCTGGCTGGCTGACGCCGTCGATCGTGAACACGGCGTCGACATTGCCGAAGGCGGCCGTGATGGCCGCCCCCATGCCGTCGAACACCGTCGGCCGCGGCGGAATCATTTCGCGGCGGCTTCCAGTTCCTTGACGCGTGCGGCAAGCACGCCGGTATCCGCCTCAGCTTCAGCGAGCTGCCCCTTGAGGGCTTCCGTCTCATCCCTCGCCGTCTTCAGCTCTTCCAATGCTTCGGCCTTCTCAGCCTCGAGCACCGCGATGCGGCGATCGCGCTCGGCGATATCTGCATCGGAGGTTTCGGCTGGGGTACCGATGACGGAGTCGCCGGCATAGAGGCCAAAACTCTCAGTCAGACGGCTGACATCCTCATCGGACAGGCCGTCCTTTCCGCCCACCGGGACAGGTTCGCCCGGCTGGTAGGTTTTCTTGGCGAGTTTCACCTGCACGTTCAGCTTCACTGTTTTTTTCGACATTGTCTGGCTCGTCCTTGCTATGCGCAGCCTCGGCGAGCGGGGGAGACCTCGCACGCCAAGGATTGCACTGGAATGATGGGGAAGCTCTCTGTCGGGGCGCCTTAGCGAACCAGGGCGAAGAGCGACGCGTTGGGTTCAGGCGCGATCGGCAACGGTGCCGACTGGGTCTGGACGATCGTGCGCGAGGGGTTCTTCTCGGTCCACATGTCAGGATAACGCTCGATCGAGACAAGCACCTCGTTGTCGAGGATCGCGCCATAGGCGAAGTGGCCCATGAAGCCGAACGGATCAAGGACGCCGACGCCGTAGCTCGGCCAGAAGTTCTTCTTCACGCCGGCCTCGGTGTAGGGCTGCGAATACTGGACGAAGGTGAGCTGTCCGATCGTGCCAAGCACTGTATGATAGCGCCCCTCAGCACCGGTCGAGACCGGGCCGAGCTGGAAAAGACCGCCATCGGCGCGGCGATTGTCGAGCGCTTCGAGGAATCGCGGGCTGCGCTTCAGGTAGCCGGCCGCACCGGGACCGAGGAGGACTTCGCGGGCCGTGAAGCCATCGGTGTCACCGAGAAGCTGAACCCAAAGCTCGATGTCGTCGAACGGATCGACGTTCTCCTCGCCCCAACGGGCGGCACCCGCCAAAGCGATGCTGAGAGCAGGATCCCGCCCGAAATTCACGGTCTGGGTCGGATAGTCCTCGCCCTGCACGATCACCTGGCCGGTGCGGATGACCTGGGAGCACATGGCCTCTTCGCGGCGCGTGATGCGCAGATCCTGGTCGTCGACCATGACGGCGAGATTGTAGGCATAGCGCTGCGCCGGCGTCATATCGCCGGCAGGCCGTTCGCCGGGCATGCGGATCATGTTCTGGCGAGGGCGAAGCGTGTTCTGAGGCTTGACATAGGCGGGCGTGAAGCTGGTCGCTTTGAAGCCCCGATTGGCGGAATCCTTGCCCGGTACATCCGGATGGACGAAGGGCGCGAGCTCGCGGTCGGGCAGGATGCGGTCGAAGATGATCTCCTCGCTGTCGGAGAGCACGGTCGTGCCGAAAAGCGTATCGCGAAGAAACGCCTCCGGCCGGTCGCGTGGCGGCAGAACCTGGATCAGTTCGGCCGTATTGAGAAGGATATCGGGCATGGGTGGTGTTCCCCTGTAAGAAGGTTGATGCGGCGACGCGGGTGCCGATGCTGCTATTTCAGGACGCGGACGAAGAGCGCCGTTCCGGCAGCCCGGAAGGCGGTCTCGACGGTTGCAGGCGTGTGGCCGGCGCCGAGCGTCAACTTGGTGCTATCGAACGCTCCACCGGCATAAGCGGCTGCGACGACCGGTGCGGCGGTGGCATCGACGTCGAACGCGAGAACCAGTGCAGGATCTTCCGAACCGTCGACCGCCGCCGATGCGGAGAGCACGTAGCTGTCGGTCGCGGTGACGCGGCCGAGGACCGCGCCACGCGGCAGGTCCTGACCCTGGGCGATCGTGATGTTGCGGGTCACGACCTGGACATCGGAAACGAGAAGATCGTTCGGAGCGAAGGTGGCTTCAGCCATTGGATTAGCCCTCCTGGGACTTCCGGCCGTGCATGGCCGAGATGGTGTTGCGAACACCGGCAATCAGAAGCTGCCGGTCGTTGGGTTGGCGCCCGCCATTGCCGGCGCCGATCTTCGGGCTTTTGCCTTGCATGCGATCGCCAAGACGACCTCTCCCGTCCTTGCCTTTCGACTGACCGTCGAGACTGAGCAGCGCGCAGGCCTTTTTTGCTGGCATGCGGTGGTCGGCACTGAAGGCGAGCTTTGCCGCAAGCTTCGGAAAGGTCTCCGCGCCTGGATGCGTCAGGATCGTAGCGATCCGCTTCTGCTCCGCCGCAATGAGCCGGCGATCGCGCGCCGACATCGACTTCTCGTCGGTCTCGTCACCCTCGGCAGAGGGATCGTCCTCATCATCCTCGGCGGATGTCTCCTCCTCATCTTCACCCGAGGTGTCGTCGTCCTCTTCGGCTGCGGGATCTTCGTCCTCGTTGGCCCGAGCCTCCTGCTCGTCATCCTGCATGACGTCGTTGTCTTCCTCTTCGGACAGACGGTTTCGGCCGGTACCGCGCGTTGCGGCCCGGATAGCGCTCATGAGCGACATCCAAGTCTCCTGGGTTTTGGGGAAGTTTCTTTGTGGGTGGTTCAGTCTCAGACGCCGGCGGCGTCCATCTCTGCAATGAACGCGGCGAGCGCGTCTTCCGGCAGCGCTACGGCGTCGACCAGGCCGACAGCAACGGCTTTGGCACCGCGATAGACGGCCGCCTCGGTCGCAAGCGCGTCGTCTCGTGTCAGACGCGATCCCCGATATCGGCCGACAGCGTCTGCGAATTCGACGCGCATGGCCTCCATCTCGGCGATGCTCTCGGCGTATTCCTCCTCGCTCATCGCTTCGAACGGTCCCGGTTTCGCCTTCTTGGCGCCAGCACGCAGGATCGTGACGGTCATTCCTTGCTTGGCAGCCGCGCCGCTCATGTCGACATGCATGGAGATGACGCCGATCGAGCCGGCAAAACCGGTGGACGGAATGATGATCGAGCGGCAGGCTGAAGCGATGAGGTAGGCAGCCGAACAGGCGTGGTCGGTCAGGATGGCGATCGTCGGCTTCTGAAGCGACAGACGATGCAGCTTCTCGGCGCAGGCAAAACAGCCGTCGACCATACCCCCGAAACTGTCGACCTCGACGACTAGCCCCTTGATGCTGTCATCGCTCGCCACTTCCTCCAGCTGCGCCGCGATCCCCTCATAGCTCGTGACGCCGGAGGATTGGCCTATGTGGGTTCCCTTGTTGGCAAGGGATCCTTCGACCTCGATCAGTGCGACCGCGCCGATCCGGTGAGGCGTGGCGGCGCTGGTCCCGTCCGACGCGCGCCAGCGGTTGAGCCGCTGTGGCAGGATGCCCATGTCGCCGACGCCCTGAAGGTCGATGTCGACCGCCCCGCCAAGGATACGGGGTCCGAAGGCGCGCGCGATGACATCGGCCTTGGCGACGTCAAGCATCAGTGGTGTATTGAACATCCGCGCAGCGATTTCCGGCATGGCAATCATCGGGCAGAGTTCCTCCGGATCGTCGGAATGCCATGGGCTTTACGGCGACCGTTGACGTCGTCTTCGATCTCTTCATCCTGATCGACATCGGCATTTTGCGACGTCGGCCGCGGCTGTCCGCCAGCCTCTGGTATCGTCAGACCGAGTTCGCTGTAATAGCGCTCTTCGCGCGCCCGCTGTTCCGCGTCCATTTTCCAGTCGCGCCCTTGTTCGGCCGCTTCCTGCTGACGCGTGGTCAGATGGCTTTCCAGCCGCTGGCTCGCAGCCTGTGCTTCGCGAAGCGGATCGATCCAGCCACGGCCGGGCCCGATCCATTCCGCATGGCACCAGGCAGCCGGGTTTTCTTCGAAGGAGACGGCACCCGACGGAAGCTCAACCAGACCCTTGTCGAAGATCTCCTCGAGGAACGCGCGATAGATCGGCGCCATGAATTGGGAGGCGAAGCCGCCCTTCTTGGCCGTAAGGCCGCGCCAGATTTCGAGAAGTGCCGCGCGCGCGGATGAATAGTTGACCTGCGACCAGTCCATGGTGAGCTGCTCATAGGTCAGGCCGATCGCACTCGCGATCTTGCGCAGCGCTGCATTGACGAAGACTTCGAAGTTCGCGTTCGGATGCTCGGGCCTCGTCAGCGTGGCCTTTTCGCCGGGCTGAAGCGTGTTGATACGCACACCTGGAAGATCGATCGGAGCCGCGCCATAGAACGCCTTCTGCGCGTTGGCGATCTCACCGAACATACCGGCCACCGCCGACTGGCTTCCGTCGCTGCCGAGCGCGTCGAGCAATTCCTCCGGGTCGAAGGGCGTTTCAATAAATGCGGCCATTACGGCATTCAGAAGTGCCGCCTGGCTTTCATAGTCCTCGTAGTCGGTCGACTGTTTGATCGAACGCATCACCGGCGCCCAGTCGGAGACGCCGCGTGTCATGCCCGCCCGCTTCTGCTCGAAGGCATGGATGACGACCGGACGGCCCCACTCGGTCTGGCGTTCGATATAGTCCCACTGCCAGAGATTGGCGCGGCCATGGAAATAGTCGCCCGGGTGAGACCGGCGGAAATGATAGCCGGTCGGCGCTCCGTAAATATCGATCGCGACGCCGTCGCGCAGAAATTCTTCATCGAGCCTGCCCATGGGATTCGAGCAGCGGGCGGGATCGACGATCTGGATCGCGGTCTGGAAATGCGGAGCATTCTCGTGCCAGACAAGGAGCCCAAAGGCCTCGCCTTCAGGGCCGAAGCGGTTCCGTGCTGCAAGACCGAGAAGCCCCGCCATCGACTTGGAGCGCTCGGCGTCGCACCATTTGTCGACGTCTTGGGTGTAATCGCGCCACAGCGCCTCGATCCTGTCGGCACAGTCCTCGGCCTGCTCGTAGCTCATGTTGAGCGACCGATAATTCGGTTTAGCCGAGAGCGTCCAACCCGAGCCGACGATGTTGTCGACGAGGCGCGACGTACCGGCTGCGCCCCAGCCATCGTTGCGGGCAAGATCGTTCAGACGGTCGGCCAGCGCGGGACGGGAATACGAAAGCGCGGACTGTCCGGAATAGGTTCCGGCGTTCCAGTTTGCGAAGGACGGGTGATCGTGTGAGGCACCCTGATAGCTGCCCTGAAGGCCGGAGCGAGCGTTGCGAACGCGAGCTGCGCGGCGAAGATGGGCTGGGACGGGCTCGCCATCGGCGCCGTAAATGACGGGACGGGTGTCAGCCATCAGAAGCGCACCCCTCGCGAACGCGCCCGCGCGGATGCCCGCAGACCGAGCTTTGCCTCCAGGGTCCGCACATAGTGCCGCAACTGACCGACATTGGCCGGGCTGTAGCTGACGCTCTCGCCATCATAGGCGACACTCGCGGTCTGGCCGCCGATCTCGACGCGATGCAGAGCTGCCTGTGCCTCAGCGAGTTGGGAGACGACGACGGCGCGCTCCTCCACCGTGAGAACCTGATTGATCGACATTGTCATCGCTTTCTGTTGCGCTGGGCCGCGCGTTCGGCCCGAGCGAGAGCAGCCGCCACGAGGGCGCCGCTTTTTGCCCTTCCGTCACTCTGCGCCCGGACTGGCGCCCCGACCGGGCTGATCAGATCTTCGAGGTCCGGCTGCACCGGCGGCTCCATGGCAGCGATCCGCTCTGCGATCGCGTCCCACTGATCGTCGGTCCAGTAATTAACGCCGAGCCGGATCGCCGCCGCCTGCGCCTGGTTCATCATATCGAGCGCCTCGTTGCGCCGGCCGGATGGCAGCTTCCAGATGTAGCGGGCATGGCCGCTCCGCGTCTTTTCGGCGATGCGTATCTCGGATGTCGCCTGTTCGAAAAAGTCGTCGCCTAGACCGGCTGCAAACCCGATGAAGCCTGCCTGGGTCGGATCGTCCTTCCGGTAACTGCGATAGAGCCCCATCTTCATCACGGAGGCATTGAAGTTGAAAAAGCGCCGCGCCCACTTGTTCTTTTTAGGAGCGCCCTTGCGGTCGAATTCGCGAACCTGCGACAGCATGGGGGCCGTGTCGCGATTGTCACCACGCACCATGATCACTCGCGTGATCGGATGGCGCCGCACCCATTGCCAGACGTCTTCGGTGTAGGCGTTGCCGTCGATCGCAGTCAGGTCGACGGACCGCGCGATGCCGTTCTCGTCGAGCCATGTCCGCTTCAGGAGCTGATCGAGGGCGGCCCTCACTTCGGGCTCGGAGATGTGACCGCTGTGTTCGCGCCGCTCCGCGAGGTGGCTGCCTGCTCGGCTATCGATCACACCAAAATCGACGATCGCGCTTGTCCGGTTGCGGCCCCAGCCGCGGAGAAGCCATTCGACGCGATCGCCCTGGACGTCAATCCCGAGCGTGAGCACCAGCATATCGGCTGGCACCGTTCCGCGCGGCGTTCCCATCCGTTCGGCTCGGTCCCGCAGATCTTCCCAGGCGACGGCACGATTGTCGACCTCGAAAGGCAGACCGAGCCAGTCGTTCCAGAAAACCTGTTCGGCACCGGCCGACTTCTCCCGGTCGTCGGGCCCTCCGCTTTGCACTTTCACCCAGGCGCGAGCGAGCGCGTCCCAGGATTCGAGCGGCGAATAGGCGACCCAGATGTGGAAAGACCGGTGATATCGCGCCCGTTCCGGATACTTCGCCACCCAGTGCGCGCCGTTGGCCGGGTCCACCATCCAGACTCGATGGCGCTCGTGAATCTCGCAGCCGCAATGGATGCAGACGAAGTGCGCGGTCTCAGGTCGATCGGGATCGAGGTGATCCCGCATGTTTTCCCAGCGAAGTTCCTGTAGCTCCGAGCAATGCGGACAAGGGACGTGATACGCCTCTTCCGATCCCGTGCTGAAATTGCTGCTCACACGACAGCCAGGGGCGATCAACGGCGTCGAGATCTTGAAGACCTTGCGGTTGAAGAATGCCTTGGAGCGGCTGTCGGCTTGGGTCTCCGGATCCCCGGCCTCGTTCATCGCCCACTTGGCCAGATCGTCCTGGACTTGCTTTCGGGGCGAAATCATCGACAGGCCGGCTGGCGAGTTGGCACCGGCGGCCTGGATGGCGCCGCGCCCATCGACGCGTTCTTTATAGAGGATCGAATTGCCGCCATCGCGGCTCGTCTCGCTGAAGAGCGCCCGAATCGCATCGGTTTCGCGCACCAGCGGCATCAGCTTCGTCTTCGACCAGCGCGAGGCGTTCTCTTCAGTCGGGTGGACGTACAGGAAATCGCACGGATCCATGTCGATCGTGCCGAGCGTGAAGATGTTGGCGAGGATCGTGCCACCGACCTGTGCCGACTTGCGCAGTGTTACGATCGAGCATGGGTCGTCCGGTGCTAGCGCCTTCAGGATCTCCGAGAAGAACGGGAAGAGCGCCTCATTGTAGGGTCCGGGAAACGCAGATATGCGCTCTGAAAACACGATGTTGGCTTTTGCCCAGGTCAGATAGTCAACGGGCGGCGGCGGTTGGGTTGCGGCCGCGAGCGCCTCGTAAGCGATCCGGGCGGGATTGAAGAGCGCGGTCATGCAGCGGCTTCATCGTCGGCATCGGTCGATGCGGGATCTGCGACCAGCTCCGGTTCGCTGTCGGCCTGTGCACGAAACCTTGAGGCTGCCTCGACGCGCACGGAGCGAAAAGCTTTCTGCAGAGCGTGATGGACATCGCGTTGCGGCAGCGAGAACTGCTCTGCGAGCTCAGCCGCCATGTCTTGCAGTCCCCGCTCCATGACCTTGAAGGCCTCGCCGACCGCCTTGCCCATCTCGCGGCGCGCTGCTTCGGCCAGCATGTAACGGCCGCGCTCAAGTGCTTCCTGCCGCTCGGCCTGCGCAGTCTTGATGCGCATCTGTTTCAGCCGCTCGGCCGCGATGTCGTCGAGGGGCGGCTCAACGATCAGCGACGGCGACGCGGCGACTGGACGCCGCGCAGGAAGCTCAGCCTGCGCCAATCGCTCACCCGCTGAACTTGCTGGTTCGAAAAGCGTCCCGCGGAATGCTTGACCGTTGCCGCCGAGATGCTGCGACGGTTCAAGCGTCTTCTGAAGTTGTGCCCGCGCTGTCGGCAGATGGATGCGCGCTGCGCGTCCCTCACCCCTGAGAGCCGAGCCGAAGATCTTGCGCTCCGCGATGTACTGCGAGACGCGACCTGGCGAAACGCCGATCGCCGCCGCGAACTCGCCCTTCGTCACTATCTCAGCCGTCTCCAGGGCGGTCATGACTTTAGCGAACCCAACTCTTTAGGATTGGTCTTTAGGCTCTGACTTTAGGCTTTTGATTTCGCCTCAGACTGCTGACACCAAGCCGTCCGAAATCCCCGCGCGGCGAGTTTGGCCAGGAAGGACCCGCCGCTTTGTGCACCGCGGTTTTCGTCTTGTGTCAGTCACTTGGGCCGAGCGGCTGCCTGCCATCAGGCCTACCGCCTTGCTGTCGCCATTGCCCGATCGAAAGCCCGTGCGAAATGCTCGGCAAGGTTTGCCTCGGCATAACGTGCGACCACTTCGTGGAACTGCAGCAGCTTGCGATAAGCCCGAGCCGGCACGAACAGCAGCACTGGGAAGATTTTCTGGTTGCGTGGATCTCGCTGATAGACGCCCGGATAGAGCTGGGAGCCGCGCTTCGGCACAAAGAACCGCGCCTGCTTGTAGTTCCTGTTGCGCTTCAGAGATTGATCGGTGCGAGCCCGGGTCGCACCGGCCCCGCGATAGCCGACCTGAAGATCGGCCATGACCCGGTTGAGAAAACCCTGCGTGACGTTGCCGTAGCGATTCAGCGGCGTCTTTCCCGCAGGCACAGTGACACGGCCTTGAGGCATCATGCCGCGTGAAAGGAGTTGCTTCTCGAAACTCTTCAGCGATCGCATGCCGCCTTCGATTTGTGGGCCCAGAAAAGCCGCAGGAGGCAGCCCGCCCCGCGATCGGCTTCCATAAAGAACAACCGACGCTCGGAGATCTGTCTTCTGTGCCCGCTCATAGACCACACCGCGCTTGGAAAAAGGTGTCGGGCGGTCGAAGACGCGATCCATCTCCTGTTGAACGGCGACCCGCGCACCCTTCACCGTCTCGTTTAGCGCCAGCATCGTTGCGTAAGGCAGTTGCTGCCGTTCGATTGTCCCTATGCGCCTTACCAGCTGGCGCGTGTCGAATTTAACGGATGCTCCCTGCATCATGACAACCCGTGCGAGGACATTGAAGCTGATATCGATACAACTTACGGTGCTATTCATGGATGGTTTACATCCACTGACTAATGTTTCTCCGTCAGTGGGGGGCATGAGATGGGCGAATTCAATTTCACGATTAAATACGACAGTGGCGCGAAGGAGTTTGACGGCTTAGATCATTACTACGGAGCGCAATCCCTATTCGGTATTTCCCAAATCCTTCTGATTGGCTTTCACGCCTTCTTCAACAAAGACATCCTTACCCAAGCCCCTTCAGCCAAAGGTTTCCGCTTGGTGCTAGGAAAATCGAAGACGGGAAGCTGGGAGCAAGCAATCCAGCTAGTGATCACCGACCAAACCGTGATGCAGGTCGCGAACGATCTAGGAAAAAATGCACTTTACGACTTGCTTAAATGGGTGCTCCTGACCGGCGTCGGAGGCCGGTACGCTCTGAAGTACCGAAAATCTATAAAGAGAGCACGGGAGCTTGAGCGAGAAAATGACGACCTACAAGAAAAACTCGACGAGGCGCTAAGGCGGGCACATTCGCCCGTCAAGCATCAAGGCCTCAATGTACACGTCATGTCTGGCAGAACGACTCTTGTCACGTTCAACGAGTCAACGCTCAACTATTTAGAAACTGAATTAATAAGCGACGAAACGCAGATCGTCGACTGCGCTATCAGCCGATTTAACGCGCGTACTGGTACTGGTCGACTTATAAAAAGCCTCGACGCCGTCTCCGTTCCTTTTATGCCGATAGACCGACTTCCCCCTACACAGAATACCGCGTTGGCAGACAATCTGGGGCAAGTTGCGCGTGGTATATTTGCACCTACGAAGCTGCTCGTATCGGAAGTCACTGACAGTGCAGGTTATATTAAGCGCTATCGCCTTCATCGGGTAATTCGCAACTGATGTATGGCGAAAAACATGAGTGATCTAGCCGCAAATTCATGAAGAGACACAAGCCGCCATTGGCGCCAACCGCGTTTGGGTTGGCTGGGCGCACCAGGTGCTCGGCGATGAGGTTTGGCCTCGGTCGGGATCGGTCTAGCCGATGCCCTCAGTCGCTGCACGCAGATCGATGGTCGTCCTGATTGAGATTCGCTAATCGAGTCGCTTGATCAACGCAAGAGGCAGCCATGAAGGACACGCACGTCCGAGCACGTCGATCAGCACCAGTGCCGCATCCTTGTTCGAGCCAGCGCCCAACGCCTCGATACGCCCCTTGAACGAACCGAATGGCCCATCCTTGATGGCCACCGTCACGCCGATCTTGAAGGCCTTCGCATCTATAGGAACGCGGCCATAGTCGAACGCTCCTCCGGCTGCCAAGTCCTTGAAAGCCTCCATCTCTTTCAACCGAATGGGCATCGGCTGCTCACCCGCACCGACGATCCAGATCACGTCTTTGACGCCGCGAAGACCAGCAAAACAGGCAGCGCCAGGCACCACATGCACGAACACGAATCCGGTGATGACAGGTGCATCGACAGACGGCTTTTTCCGACCACGACAGCGCACCATCTTCCGCTTCCGCATAGGAATCCAGCTGTGGATATCCGCCTTGTCGAGCCGCTCCGCCACGTCCTTCTCATGCCCGTTCTGCACCACGAGTGCGTACCAGCGCCGCTCGCCGGGCTGGTGCCGGTTGGCCATCGTGAGGAAGCTGGCCTCGATCGAGCGAAGGTTGGCCGTCTTTTGCATCCTGCGCAGCGCTGCCTCGGCATCGGCGAATCCGGTCTCAAGCCGCTTCATCATCATCGTCCGCATCCCTCGTCTTCACTGCCTTCTCGAATTCCGCCATCGCCGCATCCGGGTCCTCGCCCGCCGGCATCCAGATCCAGTCCGGTCCATCCGGCAGCCATGGCCAGCCCCGCCGCTCATGGAGCGTGCGCCAGGCGTCCCACTCTGCCGAGCCGCTGCGCACCTTTTCGAAGCTGTCCGATAGCGCCAGCGCCGCCGCGCCCACCTGCCATCCGCGCCCCTGCGTTGCTTGAGAGTGCATCCGGTTCACCAGCGGCCAGCCATGCGTTGCGAGGTGCTGAAGCCGGTAGCGCTCGCCCTCGTCTCCGCCTCGCTCGATCATCGTCTGGATGAACAGCGAAGGCTTCGGCAGCGGCCCATGCGGCTTCAGAAGATCGATGAAGCGAAACGCGCCCCATGCCTTGCCAAAGGGTGCCGCCTGATCGCTTGGCGCATGGCCCTTCGCCGCCATCGCCGCCTTCTCCGCGCGCTCCAGGATCTTCGGGTCCAGCCCGTTCCAGAGCTTGTCGCGCAGATAGTTCGCGATCGGAATTGGCTGTTTCTTGCGCCGCTCGACGTCCCGCAGATAGGCGTCCCGCCACCGCTCGGCCTCAAGACGCTCGTCGGCCGTCAGCTTGGCGTATTGCCGCGCCACATGCCCAGGCGACGAGGTGTCCCAGTTCTTCCACGGACCAGCGTCGAAGCCCCGACCGTTGCAGAGCCGCATGACGCGCTTCTCGAAATCGGCCGTTCCCGGTCGATCGCATGTTTTCGGCTCATCGGCCTTCGATCTGTCGGCCTGGACGGTCTCGCCTTCGTCCTGCCCTTCCAGATCGGAATCGATCCCGCGCTCGCGCGCCTCTCTCTCTGAGGGGTCTTTGGAGGGGTAAGGAGGGGTTGGGTGACAATGGGAGTCACCCTTATCTTTCGCCGGTGTCACCCTTAGCGTGTCGCCGGTGTCACCCTTAGGCGCATCGTCGTCATCCGCTAAGGGTGACACCGTGTCACCCTTATTTGCAGGCGTCTGTGCGGAGACCGCATTCCAGCCGTCCGCCTCAATCCGCCGCAGCACGGTCAGGTCCATGGCATATTCGCGAGTAGATTTCGGGCCGCAGCCGCCGGCGCGCACGATCGCCAGCAGGCCGATATCGACCATCGTGGAAAGCTCGCGCTGCACCTGCCTTGTGGAGCATTGCGCCGCGCGCGCGATCGTGGCGACCGCCGGGAATATCCGGCTGCCATCGTCATCGCAGGCGTCAATCAGCTTGAGCAGGATCAGCTTGCGGCACGGCGTGCCCATGTCGCAGCCAAAGCCGAGCCCGAGGAGACGCGCACTCACAGCCCGCACCCGGCTTCACAGATCATGAGCATCCCCTGCCCACGTTCTTCATCAGTCGACAAATCAACCTGATCCAGTGGAACACGATCTCGGTGGAGATACTCGCGCTCGCGCATCCCAGGTGTCTCGCGGATGAGCCGGTCGATTTCGACAGCGTCAGCCCAAGCTTTCGGATCGTTGTCCCGAAGCCATCGCCACTCCGCATTCGTCTTGTAGGGGCAAAAGATGCAGGCGCTCTTGGGAGGGACGGGAAAATCGTGTGCTTGCAGCCAAGCAACACAGTCACGTCGGGACATGCGTTTTTCGAGAAGCGGATAGCGGTTCACTGTCCACGACGTGAATGCAGCGCCCGCACGAACAACCTCGTCGGTCGAGATCCCAATCCACACCTCACAGGAACCGGAGGGTATTCGCTGCCGAGGTCTAAAGCCGAGCAGTTCCCGCTGCTTCTTCTCCAGCGGCTCGATCTTGAACTCTCGGGTGCACTGCCTCTTCCCCTGGCCGCCGCGACCGCTTTTGCCGCCAGAAGTGAAGAAAGGCGCGCTGACAAATCGATCATTATTGATGACCCCGCGACCAGCAGATCGGTTGCGAATTCGGTCTGAGAGGCTGCCACCCCGGCTGACCCGATGTGTGCCCACGCGCCCATTGCTGTAGCGCTTGATCTGTCCATCGAGCCAATCGAGCTGCGCGTAGGTCGCATCGCTTTCGTCGCCGACATCGGCATGAATGATGTGATCAACCCACGGAAGCTCGCCAACGCACATCATCAGGATGAGCGTCGTCGACTGGATGCCGCCGCCGTTCGAAAGTACCCGAAGTTTCACACCATCGACTGGCCCCCAAGACCAGCCGCCGCGGCGGACCCGTGGGAGCTTTGCCGGCTTGGGTGATGAAAGCTCGAAAACAGTCGTCACAACGGCACCCCCTCTCGCCGCTCCGCATGAGGAAGCGACTTGCCGCCACCCGGAGGTTGCAATCTGAGAGAAAGACGGCAATCTCGGCCGGTAACGGGGGAGAGAGCTTTATGGCTTGGGGCTTTGTGCGCGGTCAGAAATACAACCGCCGACAGGATATCCATGCTCGCTTTGGCGGCCAGCAGCAGGGCGGCATCATTACACCCGCCAATCACAACGTCATCTTCATCATGACAGGAAAGCGCGGCGCCGAGTACGGCTACGACGACATCCATTATGATGACGGCCGGATCGACTATTTCGGCGAGGGACAGGTAGGCGAAATGCAGATGGTCCGCGGAAACTTGGCGCTGGCTGAGCACGTCGCAAATGGCAAAGATCTTCTCTGGTTCGAAAAGGCCTATCCCGAGCGCTCGATCACTTACATGGGGCAATACATCTGCGCGGGCTGGCGCCGAGGTCAGTCGAAGGACCGCGACGACGCTAAGCGCTCGGCGATTATCTTTGAATTGCACCCAATCGAAAACGTTGTCGAAGCGGCGGAGACGATAGAGCTGCCAATTGGCAACATGGACGAGCTTCGTCGCCGCGCGTTCGAGGCAGCGAGCCTGTCCGGAGTTCGCGGGCAAAGCATGCGTACAATTTATCAGCGATCCGCCGATGTTCGAGCCTACGTGCTCGCACGCGCAAACGGCGACTGTGAGGGCTGTAGCCAACCCGCCCCATTCATGCGCCGAGACGGCTCGCCGTACTTGGAGCCACACCATCTGAGAAGAGCAAGTGATGGTGGTCCCGACCATCCTCGTTTCGTGATCGCTCTTTGCCCGAATTGCCATACTCGAACGCATCACGGCGAAGACGGCGCGATCTACAATGCGGCGCTTCTGAAGCGTATGCCGCAGATTGAGCCTTAATGGTGCACGAGAGGAAAAGGCGGCCCTCGAAGCTCCTTTGATAATCATTGGCTGCATGAAACCGCGCCCCCTGTCGTCGCGGGCGCCCGGTCCCGCTTGTCCCGCACCGCGGCGAGCGAAAGCCGCGCGCCGAGAAGTGCTCTGTCTGTTGAAAAGCCGAGTTCGCCATATTCGCTGCGCGTCCGGCGAAGCGCGGAGATCTCGACTGCGAGCCAGTCGAGGCCGGGCTGAAACTTCAGGCGCTCCAGCTCCGCGCGGATCTGCAGCTCGCGCTTGAGCAGGATCTCCAGCGGCATCCGAAGCAGCATGTCCGCCCGTGCCCCGTCGCTGGCAGCGTCGCGCAGGCCTTCGATGATCGGCAGAAGGTCATCCATCGGAACCGCCCTCGCCTGCCTCGAAGCCCCAGAACGACCAGCTGCCATTGCGGCGCACGTCGTCCGGCGCGAGCGATGCCTCACGCTGGAAAAGCTCCAGCTTGCGCATGTCGGGATAGAGCCGCTCGATCATCTCCGCGAAGAAGCGCGGCTTGGCCGAGTGCCGGCCCGTCTTTTCCGCATGGACGGAAGCCGCCTGCGTGCCCGGCAGCGGCGCCGGAAAATCGCCGCGCTTGCCGATCAGCAGCAGCTCGTGCCGGTCCCGCACCCACCGCCCCATGCCGATGTCGATCTTGTCCCAGATCATGCAGGTGACGAAGTCGAAGCCCCATGCGCGCAGAACGTCGACCCCGTCATCGGTTCGGTTCGCCGTTACCCAGAGAAAGCACACCGCATCGCGCGTCGCCGGCGAGGTCTTTCCGACGCAGAGCTCCTTGATCGCGTCGAGATCCATGGCCGGGTACATCAGCCCCCGGTCCTGCCCGGTCTCATCCGACCACGCTTCCTGTTCCCAGGCCGGGTCGGCATACAGGATCGGATAAGCCGCGACCGGCATCGTGCCGGCCTGGACGGTTCCGCGCGCGGCGATTTCGTTGATCAGGTCGGTTCGAACCCGCCGCCCATGCTCACGTTGGCGATCGCGAATCGACTTGGCGGTCGCCATCAGCTCGCGGGCGTTGTCCGGCTCGGGCAGGAAAGCCGTGCGGATCGGCTTTCGCGCCGGCTGCACGACGCCGTCGCGCCCCTCGACTTCCTCATGGTGGGGAATTTCCCCACCAGCGACGAGGCTCTTGCGCACCTTCGCCACGGTCTTGTGATCGACGGCCAGCATCTGCGCGATCGCGCGCGACGAGATCGAAGGCGTGTCCCGCAGCTGGTCCGCGATCAGGTCGCGCTTCTGGGCTGCCGTGAGGTGCCGCCGCGAAACGTTCAGCTCGCGCGCCAGCGTCCGCTTCTCTTCCTCCGCAAGCCCCTTGCGCACGAAACGCGGCCAGTCGACGAGGCCGAGGCTCTCGCAGATCGCCACGCGGTTATGCCCGTCGAGGATGTTGCCATCCTCGTCATATTCGACCGGTACGAGCACGCCATGCGCGACGATCGAGGCTTTGAGCGCGGCGCGGTCATCGTCGGAAAGTGGCGGGAGGAGCTGATACTTCATCAGCCGTGCTCCGGCATCATGCCGAGCGCGACGAGATAGGTGTCGAGAATCGCCTCTTGCTCGGCCCGCTCGTCCGGATCGAGCTTGCGCAACGCGATCACCCGCCGAAGCGCCTTGGTGTCGAAACCGCAGCCCTTCGCCTCGGAATAGACAACCTTGATGTCGTCGGCGATCGCCTTCTTTTCTTCCTCGAGCCGTTCGATCCGTTCGACGAACGCCCGCAGCTGGTCGCGCGCAACCCCGTTCGTGTAAGGCGATGGCGCCTCGCGCTGCACAGCCTCCACCGCGTCGACTGCCTCTTTGAGCTGCGACAGCGTCGCCGGCGGCGTCTCGGTGCCGTGCGGCAGCGTTATCGTCACAGTCATCTCGGAATCATCGGCAGCAGCCGCCGCCTTGCCGCGCTTCGCCTTGGCCGGTTTAGAAGCGGACGCTTTCGGATTGCGCGGGCTGAAAGGATCGTAATCGGCCATCACGCACCCCCCTCGTCGGCGATCGGCGTGTCAGCCTCTGCAAACGACCGCTGTCGGAGCTGCCGGCACACGGCCTCTGCGATCTCACGGCCTGTCATGCGCCAGACCATCTCGCAGATCATGGAGTGTCGGGTTGCCCGCGAGCCGACCGAAACCGAATGCCGCCGAGCTTCGTCGCAAAGCTCCTCGCGCCAGAGCAGTCCGAGAAGGGCGCTGGCTCGGGGCTGCAAACGGACATCCTTGAAAGGATCGAAAGCTCTCGACCAGTACTGAGGGATTGGCGTCGGATAGCGCCAGCAGTGCCGCCGCCGTCTGTAGACGCCGAGAAAAGCCGGGTGATTGAGATCGATCTCCGAGGGTGAACCATCGCTCATCCATGGCTCACGGTACTCTGCGAAATGCTTTTCATGTGCCGCGACGAAGACGAAGTGGCAGCACTTGCTGAAGGCGTCCCACTGCTCGTCGAGCCGCTTCAGCGTGTCTTTCTCGGATTTGATCTCGACGCCGATGATCGCTTGGCGAGTGACCGCCGCGACATCGATTCTGTTCGATCCCGTCCCGGCTACGTTGAGCTCGTGGACGATCCGCGCCGTCGGAAACAATTCCCGCAGTCGGCTCACGACAAAGTCGCGCAGTTCGCGTTCCGCTGATGATCCGGCCATCACACCTCGCCCCGCCGGTAATCGCGCCACTTGTCGAGGATGCGCACCACAGTCGCTTCCGTGACGCCCAGCTTCTGGGCGATCTCAGCCGTGTCCCACTCGGCGCGCGCATGCAGCAGCAGGCAGGCACCGACGATCGCGTCGAGATCCGCATCGGTATGAATGGCGCCCTTCTCGCGCGCGCAGACCGCTGCGAACGCCATGTCGAAGAGCAGGCCGCACCAGGCGGAGATCGAGTAGCCGCGCGCCTGCGCTTGGGTGTCCAGCACGGCCTTTGCCCGCGCCGTCACGCTCACCTGCACACCGACCATATTCTGAAAGGGCGCAGCCATCGTTACGCCCCCGCTTGTCCGTCGCGTGCCCGAGCCCGGGCAGCATGGTGAGCGCAGTATGGACGGTTGAGCTTCAGCTCGCCGGCGTCGCGGTCCGCCACTGGCAGGCCGCAGAACCGATGTTCATCGGCAGCCACCTGATGACCGCTCACCGGGAAGTGGCAGGCAAAGCCTCCCAACTGCGCAAGGCTGATGTCCTTCGCCAGCCGTTCGGCATCCAGGCCGGCTGCCGACGCCTTGACGGCAGGCGCCAGATCATCCTTCAGCTTGACGGCCTTCGGACCGCGCGGCGTTTCGGGCGCCTCACGCTTGCCGAGCTGGATACGGGTGCCCGGTCCGCCATGGCCACCGGGCTCGCGCGGCGAAGGCACACCCATGCGGTTGAGCTTGCCGATCACGGCGTTGCGGCTCACTCCAAGGCGTTGCGCGATGAGCCCGCAGCTCATACCCTCGCGGCGCAGATCTCTGGCGGTTTCCGCCATGCTGCTGGTCCAATCAACCATTGCTCGCACAGCCTCCGATGAAGAGGCCGCCGGGCAACCGGTCGGCGACAGGATTGACCGCGCAGAAGCGGCTGGCGAAATCGATCGTGTCGACATGACGATCCAGCGGCGAAAGGGCTGAAGAACCGGCCTCGACATCCAGCCGCGCGGCGTCGTCCAACGGCCGGTCGACAGGCGGACGCCTGTAGAGCCCCGGCCGCCGCTGATTGATCCGGGCCGCGCTCATCGCTCGTCACCCACGACGCGCAGCACTTTGGCGCGAGAAAGCACCGTGCGCAGATCCGCCACGCTGTTTTCCATTGATGCGGCGGCGCGGTCCATTTCGGTCGCTTCCGCCGGCGTCAGCTTGCCGTCGGCGAGAGCACGCGCACCGACCTGCATCAGCTCCCCTGCCCGCGAAATCGTTTCGGCGTGGGCGGAAAGCGCGCAGGAGCTTGCGCCGCCAGCGTCCAGCTCGTCGGGGTCGGCCAGCCGCCGCCCGCCAATGCCCGCGAGCACGGAAGTGATCAGCGGTTGCCCGCATTCAGCTTCAAGCATCAGCAACGCTGGGATGGTCACCAGGTCCGGATCGCCGGCATTGTTCCAGCGGCCGACCTGGCTGCGCGAGACCGATGTCACCTCGGAAGCGCGGTCGATCCCGCCGCAACGCTTGATCAGGTCGCGCTGTGCCGCCTTCAGCCGGTGGAACCAGGCATCGGAGAACGGCGCTTTCGTCAGTTCGCTCATGATGTGCCCTCGTCTAGGCACACGAAATCCCGCGCCGGGATTATCCGGCGTGAAATCCCGTGGTGGGATTGTTCGGCAAATGGTGAATTCAGCTCACGCGAACGCCATCAGGGGCCGCGCAACGAAGGGGGTGCAGATGCAGACGCAAAGCTGGTTGCAGCGGCCGGATTCGAACCGACGATCTTCTGGGTATGAACCAGATGGGATGACCACTTCCCCACGCTGTGGAAACGAAGGAGGCTCATTCGGCAACCTCGCTGGTCGAGTTTTCGATCTCAGCGCAAATTCGATTGTATGTGTCGATGCTGATCGACTTCCCGCGACGAAGGCGAGACAGCAGTTTTCCATCGTTCACCACCTTCTTTCCAAAGGTGGTTTCCGCGACGCCAGTCTCACGACAGTGGCGCTCAATGCTCTCGATTATCGACTGGACGCTGATCATGGCCGCAGAACTTGATGGGCAAAAACCCATTTGTCAATGGGCTATAACCCAAGTGATCAACCGCACATCGTTGGGATATATCCCAAGCATGGAAGCTGAATGGAAAAAACGCGTACGCGCAGCCCTTGATGCCAAGGGGTTGAACATGAAACAGGCGTCGCTGGCTGCCGGTCGGGGCGAAACATTTGTGCGCGATCTACTTCAACGCGATCGGGCGCCGTCGATCGAGAATTTTTTAGCTCTTGCGAAAATTGTGGATCGCCCGGTCTCCTACCTGTTAGGCGAAGAGGGAACGGCATTTGAGCCGGGCCTTCGCCGTGTGGAAGTTGCCGCTCACGTGCAAGCAGGCCATTTTGCCGAGAGCTGGGAATGGGAAGAGACAGATCGCTATGCGGTCATGGTGCCAGATCTTCCTGAATTGCGGAATCTGAGGCTTTACGCCGCCGAGACCCGCGGGCCATCGATGAATCGGCGCTATGCCGAGAAGACAGTTATCGTCTTCAATAGCGTCATCGAAGCTCATGAAGAGCCTATTCCGGGCAAGCGTTATGTCGTTGAGAGAAAGCGACCAGGCGGCGAAGCAGAGCACACCGTGAAGCTGCTCCAGGCTGATGCCGACGGCAATCTGTGGCTGATGCCGGAGTCGGAAGATCCTCGCTTCCAGGCGCCCATCTCGGTGAATGACGGCACGGACACCGAGGACGTCGTCACGATCATCGGTCGCGTCGTCTTTGCTGTCACCCGAGAATAATCCACGCCAGACCATCAAATTACTTGGGGCTGATTCGCCATCGCGCCTTATGGGCGAGGCCGCATTCTTGTAAAATGGGTTTTTGCCCATTGACAAAATGGGAAATTGCCCATTATTGTCCGCCCGTTCCCCTCCCTGCGGAACGGCCGCGCGGCCCCTCGCTCTCCTCCCAAGGTAAGCCGCGCGGTCTCCTCGTTTCAGGAGACTGCGATGATCCGTAATCAGTATCGCCCAGCTGCACAGCCGCAGGGCCGAACTCCTCGCCAGTCGTGCGGCCAAAAGCGCTGCATGGCAGCGATCAAGAAGGGCATCACGCACCGCCTTGCCGATCGCATGAGGCTGCTTGATGCTTCTGGCATCACGGTGACTCGTGAGACGCTGGCTGGTTTTGAAAACTGCTCGGTCGCGCTGATCGCCCGCTTCGAGAACGACGCGAAAGCTATAGCGCGACGCGCTTCCGTGCGGAGTGTCGTGCGATGAAGGCGCGCTTCCCCAGCACAAGCTTTTCTCTAGTCGACGCCTGCCTCGGCGACATCGAGCATCCTGTTCGCCGCCCGGCCAATGACGAGGCGCTTCCGCCCATGGTCGTGCCGACCGAAGAGGGCAAGCAGCTGGCCGCGATGCAGACCAAGAGCATCACCGACGCCGTCCTCGTCACGATCCTTGTCGGCGCCATCTTCGCGATCGGCTTCGCGATGGGCCAGCTCACGCAGCAGACAATCATGGACGCGCGCGCCTACGAGCTGGAGCGCCGCGTCTAATCAGTTTCCCAATCGCGATTTGTGGGGAAGGTCTTATTCTCATGCGCGCAAAAGTTTCGGGAGAAGTGCTCCCAACGCGAGATTTGCAGCCGAGGCTTTGTTGCTCCGAGCAAGGCACCGGTCGCTTGATTATCAGCCACCGCATCGAGCGCTCGCATCACAGGCGGCTCATCGCCGGCGATACGCGTGAGTTTTGCTCGCCAGTTGGCACAATCGGCCTGTTGCGGATCCAACGCACATTCGATGTCGGCCATGAGCTCGAAGTATCGGCGTTGCAGAGTTTCGTGGAGGCGCGCCCTTCCGGAGAAGTCGAACACGAGCTGCAGCGCGCCGATCAGGGCGATGGTGGCACCGAGAAGCAATGCGCCGAAATCGCTCCCCCGCACCACTTCAGCGGCCGTTCCCGTGCCGCCAAGAATGACAAGAAGATTGAAACAGCGGGATACGCCTTCGAGCCAGCGGCGCCGTGCAAGATGATAGTTGGCATTTCGCAGCGCTGTGTGTCGCAACTGGAATGCTTCGTCTGTCATGTCCGGTACAGCATCAACCGCTTGGCTCATCTTCGTCATTTCTTCGTTGGTTTCGGAGGGGGCTGGTTCCCATGGGAGCGCGTCACATCGCTTTTGACGCCGCTATTGCCGACGGACGGTTTGGGCACATTGGCCCCTTTGTCGCCAGAGCCGCGGTTTCCCGGAGTTTTTGCCATTTCGATCGTCTCCTCGTGGTTGCTTCACCTGGGGATGCTAGGCCCGGCTCCGAGCTCCTACTCGGTTCCGGGCCGCCAATCTGCGCATGATTCGGTGGAGTTCCAAAGGTGTTGAGCAACCATCAAGTGCAAAGCACCCGGACTGTGCAGGGGAAAACTTCGGACGCGCGACGGCTACGAGCCATCGAAGCCCGCATGGGCGACGGCTGCGCTCTCACCCTTGTCGTCGAGAAAGACCGCAGCCTGTCCTTGGAAGGCGTGGATCCAACGACCCGCGAGAGTGGCCGCATAGCCGTTCTAGACCAGCACGTCGGCCACGGCCTTGCCGAGTTCCTTGCCCGTGCCCATGATGACATATGGTTTCTCGTCGGACTCGTCAGGCGGGCCGCCGACCGCATCAAGCGGCTCGAGCGAGAGATTGGTTGGTATCGCAACACGCTTGAATTGGCAGGTCAATCATTGACCCCGCCGGCGGACCTTCACGCGCATCGCGATACCAGCCCGAACGCGCACGCGGCACCCGAGCCGCGGCCAGACGACAATCGGCACCGAAACTACGCCGCCGACGCGTCGATGAAGTGCAGCGAAGCCGCCTTCCAGCAATTCCTGTCCGAGCTGATGGAGAAGCCCTGCCCCAACGCCGGAGCAGCCGCCGAGCTTCTGCGCTGGGCGCTCTCCATCACCAGCCGCAAACACCTGAACACTGACGAAGCCGCGGCCGCCCGCTGGCGCGATCTGCGAGCCCGATTCGAAGCATGGAGACGCGCGGCATGAGCATCACCCGCCACGACAAGCGCATGCAGATCACCTGCGATGACTGCCCCGCAGCCTATCCCAACACCTACGCTGAGGAAGACTTCCGCGTGATGGTCGCCGATGCCAAAGCAGCGGGTTGGATCGTCCGGAAAATCCCGGCCGCAGGCGCCGCCGGCCACGATCGCGACACGAGCGACCTCTTCGGCAAGCCGCCGCGCATCGCCGGCGGCGCGAAATCCGAGTCCTACACCCACACCTGCCCTACTTGCGGCAGCGCCGACCGGCGCGGCCAGCTTGTATAGGAGGCCAACATGGGTATCAGGTTTCTGGTCGATCCACGCGATGTGCCGCCGGAAAAGGCAGCGCGCCGACTGGGGCTCGAGCTGGAGCAATTCGAACAGCTCCTGCCCCGATTACTCTCGCGTGGCTTCCCTCCCTCTGACCCTGATACGGGCAACTTTGATCTGGACGCGATCGACGAATGGCGTGCGCGTCGCCATCGCAGGGGCTTGCCACCGGTCGAGGCCCATGCGCAGGATTCTGGCCTTGTGAGAGCCAGGCTGGAGCGAATGGGTGGGTAAGATCAAGATCCCTTACTATTCGGTGAAGAAGGGTCGCGGCTACTGGCAGCCGACGCCTACGATGAAGGCCGCCGGCTTCACCATCATCCGCTGCGGTCCCGACGGGCCGGCTGCCTGGAAAATCGCCCAGGACTGGAACGAGCGCTGGCAGCGCCACCGGCAGGGCCGCGCGCAGGACGCACAGCCGAGGTGGCCAGCAAACTCGATCGGCGATGCCTTCGACCGCTACCGTCGGACCGACGAATGGACAGCGAAGAAGCCACGGACGCGCGAAGAGTGGGAACGGGCATGGGCGAGGATCGAGCCGGTGTTCGGCGATCTATCGCCGACGAGCCCCGAAATCTCGCTTGAGACGCTGTCGCAGTTTCGGCGCCTGATCATGAACAACGTGTCGCTGCGCGAGGCGCATCGCACCATCAAGATCTGGCGTGCTCTCTGGCGGATCTGCGCGGCCTTCAATATCTGCGGCGGCAAGAACGATCCATCGCTCGGCATCCGCAACGTCGCGCCCGCGCCCCGGAAGGCATCGTGGCGCCACTGGGAAGCTGTCTGGCTTGCCAAGCGCGCCTGGCGGTTGGGCTACCACGGCATGGCCGTCGCAATCGCCCTCGCCTGGGACACGCAGTTCTCACCGGTGGATCTTAGACGCCTGACGATGGCAGATTTAAATGGCGCAAAGGCCAGTCGCCACTTCGACCTTGCACGTGCAAAGTCTGGCCGCGACGTGATCGGCACCATGGGCCGGCGCACGCTCGCGTTGCTCGATGCCTATTTGGCGAAATACCCCGCCGAGGTCGGCACCATCCTCCGCAATCGTTCAGGCGCGCCCTATTCTCGCTTCACGATGCCAGATGATTTCGCAGTAGTCCGGGAAACCTGCTTTCCAGGTGATCGTCGGACATTGGCCGACATGCGGCGGTCTGGGGCGATCGAAGCAAACATCGGCGGCGCCGATCCCGCTACCCTTTCGGCCAAGATGGGCAACACGATCTCGACTTCGAACGCGTTGCACAAGACTTATCAACCAGTTGATTTGACAGCAGTGCGGCAGGCGGATGCAGCCAGACGAAAGGGTCGTTCACTCTTGAGGGGGAACTAGTAAATGGCTGCACACCGTGCTTTCGCATTCCCGTGTCCGGAGGAGTATCTCGTGGACAGTGACACCGGTAACATCAGAACTTACCCTGATCCTATTGTAGTCAATGGACAGCCGTTCCCTTAAGGACCTCAAGGACAAGTCTTGCCCAACCACTTTTCCATCATCATCGACAAGTCGGTCCTACAGAGTTTGACTGGACGCGAGTCAAAGTGGCTGTTCCACCACTTCCGCGTAAACATGCCGCCTATTCTGTTCGCCGAGATCCTTGGCGATCTAAATAAAACTGACCGGAAAAAACTAAGTACGGGGACCGGGATCGGCGATGTGCGAATGCTATCGTCGAAGATTGAAGCAGCCTTTATCGATCTAAACGCAGAAGCGCATGGGCTTTTGACCGCTGAACTGCATGGGGCGAGCTTCCCATTGGATGGCCGTCCTGTTCTCGAAAACGCTCAGCGGATTATGGATCCTCGTGGCGGATACGGCATTTACGTCGATCAAACACCGATGCAACATGTAGTTGATCGTTGGAGCGTCGGCGATTTTAAAGGTATGGAAGAGGCCTTTTCGAAAGTTTGGCGTCAGGATTTAAATAATATCCAGCTCGAAAAGGTCATTCACTCGACCAAGCACCTCCGCGTCAAGACCATTATTACCCCTGCTGCTGTTTCGGAACTCGTCAATAACATTCTTTTCAAGCCCAACCAAAATCACGCGAACCTCCTGCTCTGGATGGAACTATTGGGAATTCCCGATACTTGGCGCAAGCAAGTGGTCTCCAAGTGGAAAACACGACGGCGGCCGCCGGCGAGTGAATTTGTCCCCTACACCGCATACATCGCTAAACTCGAGCTGTTCTTCTATCTAGCGGTGGCACATCACGTGGTGTCAACACGCGCTACCAATCGAATTGACATCGACTATTTCAAATACCTTCCGTTCACGCGAATTTTTGCTAGCGGCGATAAAATTCACTCGGAACTCTTCCCCGTCTTCGCGCGTGATAACCAAGTTTTCATATGGAGAGACGATTTGAAGGCAGCTCTGTGTCAGATGGCTGATCACTACGATGGCCTTTCTGAGAAGGAACGGTCTCAAGGCAGCATGACATACGCTGACTATCCTCCGGTTCACATGGATAACGCCATTACCAAAGCCTATGACCAGATTATCCCAAGATGGCGGGAAGGCGCGAACCAGCCCAAGGCGCCACGCGATCCTTTACGTGATAAGCAGATTATGGAGCGCCTTAAGCCAATGTTGGATGCCATCAAGGCTCACGAACGAAAGAGTGCCCGCTGAAGCAGACAGTGGGCTGAGACGGCTTGAGACCGCCTAGGACAAATTGATGGATGAGATCCAATCTGGCGACGTGATCGCTTGTCGGGAGCAGAAAACCGGACAATCTGGTATTCTTCACATCGAAGATGATCGCATCTGGGTCGAATTTATCAGTTTTGAGAAAACTCCCTCGATAGAGGTTGAGGACGTCATCCATCTCCATACGGCGAAGGGTTGGGTCGTTTCGCTTTTTAACAATGTAGACTTCAGCCCTTCGATACCATCTTGGCGTCGAGGTGATGTTGGTTTCGTTTACCGTCAGCGCGTTGTCTCAAATCTCGCGCTCGCCGGTGAAACCGCGTGGATTGACGATAACTTTGCTCGGTCAGTGTTTTTTCGCTTGCAACCTGACTGCGATTTCTTGTGGTCGAAAGACAAGGCCACCTCAATTGCTGAGACAGCAGAAGATTCGTCCCCTGAGCGAACGATATTTGAGATGTCCATTCCAGGAGGCAAATTGAGCCTCACCTTTTCGCTGGATAGGGATCGGATCAGAGGAAAATGGAACCCGGTTGAGCCAGGCTTTTTGATTGAGTTTCACGAAGGATTGGATCCGACAGACTGCTTGAAAAAAGTCTGGTTTCTGGAGAGCCTGTTTTCCTTACTGAGTTGGCGAAATGTTGAAAGCATAGCCATCTCAATGAGACTGATCGGAGCGGAAGAGCGGAGTTACTCGCACCGCGTGCTCTCCGTTGGCATGTTCGATAAGCACCGCCCCCCCGCCTCGAAAGAAATCAGGCATACGCCGATCTCCGCGGATGACCCCGTGGAACGTGACGCCATGCGAGCCGTGATATTGGCCTGGTTTGAAAAAGAGGAGATTTGGAAGGACTGTGCCGGATTGATGCGTCGCGCACAAACGAAGCTTACCAGCGTGTCTGCGGAAAGGGCGCTCGATGCGTGCCGATGGTATGAACTGCTTGAACGCACATCAGGAGCTGAAACTGCCGCGCCAGAAGGAATGAGCGGCGTCATCGAAGCCGCTGTATTAGAAGCCCAGGAACGCGGACTGGACGACTATGTCGCGTGGATAAGATCACGCTTAAGCGGCATCAGGGGTGAACCGAAAAAAGTAAAGTTTCTGCGGCTTATAGCCGACGCGAACGAATGGCTTGAGCGTAAGTTTTTTGACGAAGTGAGCGTCGAGATGTTGGCGGGTGCTTACAAAGCGCGGCATGCGACGGGACACGGCGCGATGCGTCCGATGACCGACAGCGATATCCGGAATTTGTGGGGCGATATACTGGCGATTGAGGCTCTATGCGCGGCTCGCATGATGGCCCACCTTCCTTTCTCAGCGCGAGGGATGGGCCTGCTTGATATGCATCCACTGTTCAAAGCCTTCAGAGAACTACAGCGAGAACGGTCCCAGCAGAGATAAGGTCATCAATGACTCCAATTGCAATGCTGTCATCTCAAAGCTAATCGAAACGCGCGCCGAATAGCCCTCCACCAGGTAAGTCAGAAAGTTCGGTTTCTAGTACAAAATCGCTGAAATCTGCTCCAGATTCTCGTTGAGCCCTATCAAGCTCATCCGAATTTAACAGTGCGATGTATTGGATCTCCGTTTCCGCTGAAATCTGCGCTGCAATCTGCAACGACTTGGCAAATTGCCGACCATCAACAGGCTCGAAAAGGTGGCTATCGTGCAGTAAGAAGCCTGGCCCAATTCCTCGACGCTGTGCCAGCAATGCTATCGTTAAATCGAAGCAAAATATCTCCATACTCATTACGCCCGCGCTCTGGTCGAATGGCGTACTCGGTAAAAAGCGCAGCCCGTCATCTGTAGCGGAGATCGCAAGTGAGCCCGGCTGTTCGTAAAGGCTCTCTGAAATTTGCGAAAAGGTCGTACTCGCCAGTTCGACAATGGCCGATCGCTCGCGTCGGTCCTGACGGAGCGCTCGGATTGCGTCATCGAGATCGGCTTCAGTCTGTTCTATGCTCACTTCGAGTTTTCTTGCATCCTCGAGGCGCCCCTTTAGCTGACGCAGCTCTCCTTCACGATCAGAGAGTTCGTCGCGCAATTGTAACAACTGATCCGCTGGACCACTCGCTCTCAGGGCTTTAGTGATGTCACGGCGACGTTCTTCAACGGCCTCCCTGAGGGGTTCACGCTCGTCGATTCTGCGGCGAGCTGATGAAATCTCAGTTTGAAGATGTGACTTGCGGTTTGCTACGAGCTGCTCGTGAAAGCGTCGGACCTCCGCATATCGACCTCCAACAAGATCTGGAAATATTATCTCCGCCTCCGCAAATAGTCTCGTTAGATCTGGCAGCTCAGATAGCGACTCCGATTCAAGTGATCTTATATTGACGTCGATTGACTCAGCATCAAGAATGTCATCATCAGAAAGGTCGCGAAATCGTTGGTTAAGTATGACCAGCTCTGTTTCCAACTCGCGAAAAGCCGGCAGAACATTGAAAGATTCGATTCGCGTGTTCAGGCGATCCCGTCCCAGTTTTACCGCTGCAATCTGCGCTTCCAGCTGAGCTTCAAGATCAGCCTGTTTCGTCCCAGGCGCGGCGGCCTTGTCAAGATCCGCCAATGCCCTCTGCGCAGTCTTCAGTTTTTTGATCGCGGCCTTGCTATAGTGCAACTGACGCACAAGTTCAGTATCTAAGCCGAACAGTTCTGCCAACGTTGTCTCAGACGATGCGCTAGTTTGAGAGCGAAATGTTCGAATGGGATCTTCCAACCCACCATCGCGCTTGCGGCGCGCGAAAAAGCTAATCAGCTGTCGATACGAGGTCCCTCCGGCGCCTTTCTTGCCCGTCCAGCCAAACCAAGCCTCTCCTAGGTGCTTGCACCAAAGCGAATTGGTGATGCGTGATTGAAGGATTGAGGACCCAGCGATCGCCACCTGCGTTGCATCCGAAGCCCTCCTTGTGACGGCAAGTCGCTCAGGTCCGACGTCAAGTTCCAGTGTAAAATTCCAGTCCTTGACTACGGATGATTTGAGCGCTCCTTCGGTTTGTCCCCCTAGAAGGAAATGAACAATATCTAAGACACTGGATTTACCAGCACCGTTTCTACTCCTTCGCTTTGCAGACGAATCTGAACCTTCGTGCCGCGAAGCCAAAATAATGTTGAGCCCTGGCTTAAACGCTAATGTCTTGAATTGTGCCCTATCCGACGAGAGACGATGTAGCATCTAGCGCACCGCCCGCTTACGCCGAAGCAGCCCGTCGTCGCCTAACTGGACCAGTTGCATAAGATAGAGCAGATCGATGGCCAGAATGAACCAACTGTAAGCAATCGGACTGGACTGTTGTTGCAACCTAAACTCGTCCCAAATTCCCGAGATCGTTCGTGGAACACCCAATCCATCGAATATCCTACCTGCAAGCGTTAGCAGGGCCCGGTCAGGGGTGATGTTTTTTGTGGGGAGGATCATTCTTGGGCTCCCTCGGGAGGTATTTCAAATATCTGACAGGTCACGAAAAAGTGCGTCACTATAGCCAGCGCTGCTGCGTCCCGATCCGACTCGCCAGAGTTACCGCCGGCAAAGCTTAACATTTCCGCAAATATCTTTTCAGGCTCGAGTGCTTCAGCGACACATTCGCCATAACGCGATCTGAATCCCTCCGCCATCCGCTCGGATTCCTCGGGGTCAGCTTGCTCAGCCAAATAGTTTCTAACCTTCGGGACTCCAGCTTGGCCAATGGACAAAAAATGTCGGGTTGAATCCGGAAGCAAATTGAACCGAACCTTTTTTGCCAATGAAGCTGATATCGGTATCGGCTCCATGCGATCGATCGATATCGCTTTCTTCAACGTAGCCAAGGCGCGACCCAGGTTGGCATAAGTGATCTTTGCCATGTCCACTGTACGTGGCGCGCGACCGTACAATGCAGCGCGTTCAGGCGCCGGAAGCGACCTGATCAGGTCAATGATATCAGAGCGGTTAAATGCGCCCGCCGCGACCTTCAACACCTCTGATAAATTTGCAATGCTGCGAACAATCTCGGATGGAACTCGATCGCGGAAGAGGTTAACGACAAATTTCCACTCCCGTAATGTATCTCCCCAGTGCCCACTCGCTCCTTTGAAGTCCTCGTCAATTTTTCTGAGGGCTTCAGCGACTGCTACCTGGCCATAACGGGGTCCGTAACACTGGTAGACTGTTCCCGTTGATCGACGAAATCCATCGCATTTCAGATCGCCTCGCGAACCCATTGGGATAGTCGGCGTAAAATCCTCCTTCCAGGCAGATTTGGCGATCTCTTGGAAGCGCGTTTCAAAGGCGTCGCCTTCCAGATCCTTAAGCTCGCATTCCGCTCTAAGCTTTTGCCACTCCCAATCAAATTCGCTCATGTGGTCATTTTGCCCAGCCAGCCCGCATTTTAACGAAAGAGATCAAAACATACGCGGTACTTATAAAGCGAGGTCCGGTTATCGCCACCCACAACGTTCCAACGCGGAACAGATGCAGCACTAAAGTTGGAACCTCCAGCATCATACAGTTGGAAGTCTGATTTTTGACCCGGCTAACATATTGTATTAATGGCGACCCCTGCAGGATTCGAACCTGCGACCATCGGCTTAGAAGGCCGGTGCTCTATCCAGCTGAGCTAAGGGGCCGTGCGGGCGCTGACGGTGGCGTCAGTGCGTCCAAGGCATCTTTCGGTCATAGCGGAAGTTGTCGGAATAGGCGACCCGGCTACGCTTCGGCTCTTTCGGCTCGATGACGCGATAGGCAATGCCGTTGCGTTCGGCGTAGTCGATCGCGGCCTCGCGGGTGTCGAAGCTCAGATTGATCTGCTGCTTCATGTCGCGCGAGGAGGTATAACCCATCATCGGGTCGATCGAACGAGGGATTTCAGGCTCATAGCGAAGCACCCAATCCTGGGTCTTGGCCTTGCCGGATTGCATTGCCGTCTTTGCGGGGCGGTAGATCCTGGCCGTCATGATGCCTCAGCGTCTCCCCTTACCTGCTCGTCGCCGGAAAGTTTGATTGGTCGGAGCGGCAGGATTCGAACCTGCGACCCTCTGGTCCCAAACCAGATGCGCTACCAGGCTGCGCTACGCTCCGCCGACGCGAGACCCCTACCTTTGCGGCGGATGGCGCGCAAGGAGAAAATCTGCCGATGCTTGGAAATCGCGCCGGTGGCGCCACGGCGCATCTACATTCGACGACGTTACTTCATGCAATTGCAACGAAATTTTAGGGCTCTCCCGCTTATCAATGCGCTCTGGCTGATCGGGAGAGGTGCCTTCATGGGAATCAATTGCACGGGCTGTCGCGACGGAAGCGACCTCGATGTCGCGTTCTCCATGGCGTTTCAGCCGATCATCGACATTTCAACGGGCGACGTGTTTGCGCATGAAGCGCTGGTCCGGGGTCTTTCCGGCGAAGGTGCCGGTCATGTGCTCGGCCAGATCAAGGACCACAACCGCTACGCCTTCGACCAGCAGTGCCGCGTCAAGGCGATCGAGCTCGCGGCCACGCTTTTCGATCGGCAGGCTCCGACGAAGCTGTCGATCAATTTCATGCCGAATGCCGTCTACGAGCCCCGCGCCTGCATTCGCGTGACGCTGGCTACCGCGATGAAGACAGGCTTTCCGCTGGATCGGATCATCTTCGAGTTCACGGAGGACGAGCGGCTCGATACCGCGCATGTGCTGCATATCCTGCGCACCTATCGCGACATGGGCTTCAAGACGGCCATCGATGATTTCGGCGCCGGTCACGCGGGTCTGGCACTTCTCTCCCAGTTCCAGCCCGACATCGTGAAGCTCGACATGGAGCTGATCCGGGATATCGACACCAATCCCGTCAAGCGCACGATCGTTCGCCATACGCTGGCGATGCTGAACGATCTCGGTGTTGTGCCGTTGTGCGAAGGTGTGGAGACGACTGGAGAGCTGAAGGTCCTGCGCGACCTTGGCGTGCGGCTGGTGCAAGGCTATGTGCTTGCACGGCCGACCTTCGAGAGCCTGGCTGCAACTGCGGAACTCGACGGATTGTTCGCGACCGCCGCCTGACGCGAGCCCGCCGTATAAACAGCGGGCACCTGGCGGCACGTCCCTTTCGACAAGCGCTATTGCGCGCCGGCCGCTTCAGCGACGATCGGGTGGGAGACGCGATCGCCTTCAGCCAGCCCCATTTCCTCGGCCTTGCCGGCATTGAGCTCAAGCACGAACAGCACCGGCTCGGGCGAGGCGATGACGGCTTCGGACAGCGGAACCGCATCTGCGTGATGGCCGGCGACCGTGCCATCGCCGCGGATGAAGATCATGTCCAGCGGGATCAGCGTGTTGCGCATCCACATGGTGATCTGGCGTGGCTCCTCGAAGCGGAAGAGCATGCCGTGATCATCGTCCATCTGCTCGCGGAACATGAGGCCCGAAGCACGGTCGCGCCCGTTGAGGGCCAGTTCCACGGAATAATCGAAGCTGCCTTCGGAGGTTTCGATGACCAGACGCTCCTCATGGACCGGCAGCAGCGAGGGTTCACCCTGCTGGTCCTGGGCTTGAAGCGGTGCTGCGATAAAAAGAAAAAGCGCCGATGCGGCGCTCGCAACCAGATGGCGGCGGGTAAAGATCATCTGCACTCCGATCGATCAGTGCGATTGCGGGAACGGACTGTCGTTGTCGGGGTGAATTTCGGCAGCCATAAGGCCCTTGCCGCCCGGACCGAAGCGAACGAGCACGATCTGGCCGGGACGCAGTTCGGCAAGACCGAAGCGACGCAAAGTCTCCATGTGCACGAAAATGTCTTCGGTGCCCTCGCCGCGCGAGACGAACCCGAAGCCCTTGGTCCGGTTGAACCATTTGACGATGGCGCGCTCGAGCCCGCTCGTCGGCGTCACTTGAACCTTGGTACGCGCCGGCGGCAGCTGCGAGGGATGCGGCAGGTTAGACTGATCCATCGAAAGGACGCGGAAGGCCTGGTAGCCCCGATCCCGCTTCTGGATCTCGCATACCACGCGCGTGCCTTCCATGACCGTCTGGTAACCGTCACGGCGCAGACAGGTGACATGTAGAAGAACGTCTTCCATCCCGTTGTCAGGCACGATGAAGCCGAAACCTTTGGCAACATCGAACCATTTGATGGTGCCGGAAATCTCCATCAGGTCGACGGGATCGCCAAGGACCGCGTCGTCGAGCCGAAATTCCTTATGCGAGGAGCTGTCCCCCATCCCCTACCGCCTTTGTCATGCGAGCCAAGTAATCTTGATTCTCGTCTGTCAGAATAGCATCGCAAAGGGCGTTCTGCGCAAGTGTTACTTTTCCATGAATACAGGACCAATGATACGAGGCGGCATTGTGTGCGCCACGCTTGCGCCTACCTACGGGCTGACCGAACCAAAATGAAAGGACACCCCGATGCGTTATCTCCACACGATGGTGCGCGTGCGCGATCTGGACGCCTCACTCGACTTTTACTGCAACAAGCTGGGCCTTGTGGAAATTCGGCGCATGGAAAACGAACAGGGTCGTTTCACCCTGGTCTTCCTGGCGGCTCCCGAGGACAAGGCGCGGGCCGAGAGCGAGCGCGCACCGATGGTAGAGCTCACCTACAACTGGGACCCGGAAGATTATACCGGCGGGCGCAATTTCGGTCATCTCGCCTACGTGGTCGACGACATCTACGCTCTTTGCAGCAAGCTGAAGAACGCGGGCATCACGATCAACCGCCCGCCCCGCGACGGGCACATGGCCTTCGTGCGCTCGCCGGATGGCATTTCGATCGAATTGCTACAGAAAGGCGATGCCTTGCCGCGCCAAGAGCCATGGGCTTCGATGGAGAATACCGGCAGCTGGTAATCGCATCGAACATCGACACAATATCGTTTCCACCGTCTCGCTCTCCCATGTCCAACGCACGGATTTTCATCGGCCGAAAGGTCATGTGATTCGGTTTGGACCCTGAAATCTCAGGGGGCATGGACAATATCGGCCGAGTTGCTTAAAACGCTCGCCATATATTGAGAGCGGGACGAGCGGGGACGGGGTATTGCAGGTCGAAAGACGCAGCCGGACAGCCCATATTCTGAAGCGACTGGCGGGGGCCACCGCCCTTCTCGGATTGCTATCGGCATGTGCAGTCTCCGACGATGGTCAGCTCGGTTTCAACGGCGATCCATCCATCACCACTTCGGCGATCAGCCGACCTTCGAGCAGCGTTGGTGCCTCTGGCGCCAATGCGCCGGTGAGCAACGCGGCTGCGACGGTAGCGGGTGATGGCGCCTCTGTCGATACCGCCACAGTGGATGCCGAGGCCGAAGCAGCCGTAGAGACTGCTGCGACGCAGACCGTTCCGGTTCCAGAAGCCGAGACTGTCGCATCCGAAGCCGTCGCACCACAGCCACAAGCCGAGACCGAGCAGGCCGTCGCTGCCGCGGCGCCGGGAGAGGTTGCGGATCCGACTGCGCGGGCCGCCATCGCCGGTGAGCCGCAGCAGGTGGCCTCGGCCGAGCAGGCTTCGACATCCGCGCCCGTCAACGCTTTGTCGGAAGAGACGGACCGGGGCCCTTCCCCGTTCGCCCGCCTCTTTTCGCGCAATGGTGGCGATGATGCCGAACCGCGCCCGGTCATTCAGCAGTCGAATGATCGCGCACCACAGCCGATCATCGATCTTAGCGCTGCCGAAGACGAGACGGTGGAGCCGGAAGACGAGTTTGCCGAAGAAGCACCACCCGCGCAGATCACCACGGCTTCCATCGAATCGAGCCCGCCGCGCGCGCGTCTGAGTGTCGCCAACACCGATGGACCGGTGCTGCCAGGCGTCCGCGAAGTCGGATCGCTGTACCAACTCCAGCACCGCGACGGCTTCGACTACAATTCCTATTCCGACGACAACGGCACGGTTCGGCTTGCCTCTGCAGCCGGCATCGCCGGACTTGCCGGCGGCCGGTTGCGGACGCAACACGAGCGCGTCGACGTCGCCTGCCTCAAGCCTCAACTGGTTCAGACCCTGAAGCGTATCGAAGCCCATTTCGGCCGGCCTGTTCTCGTCACCTCCGGCTTCCGCGATCGTGCCTATAATCGCAAGGTCGGCGGCGCGATGGAATCGCGGCACATGTATTGCGAAGCGGCCGACATTCAGGTGCCGGGCGTGAGCAAGTGGGACATCGCGGAGTTCGCCCGCAGCCTGCCCGGGCGCGGCGGCGTGGGCACCTACTGCCACACCGATTCTGTGCATGTGGATATCGGCTCGAAGCGCGACTGGAACTGGCGCTGCCGCCGTCGCAGCTGATGCATGCAAGCCCTTGTTTGGGCTTGACAAAACACCGACTCAAAAAACCACATTCTTCTGTCATTTTTTTTCGAAATCGGTCGGTTTGGCGCTTGCGGGAACCAGATCACCTGACTATAAGACGCCCATCGCCTCGCGGCGACCACGGCATGCGCCCTTCGTCTATCGGTTAGGACGCCAGATTTTCATTCTGGAAAGAGGGGTTCGACTCCCCTAGGGCGTGCCACCCCTCTCTTGAATCAGCCACCATCATAGTCACAGCCGGTCGCGTTCGGTCGCTGCGCTGCTTGCTCGCAAGAGAAACCAATCTCATGACCCTGATCAATCAGCGCGAGCGGCGTCCAGCAGTCTCAGTTGGACACGCTGCGTACCCTGCCAATGGTCTGCAGTGAGCGTTCCCGCGAAGTGAAACGACAGCCCCTGCCCGGCGAGCAGTCCCTGCCCCAGTTCGCTGTCGGCAGCGCGAAACGCGATGCCATCGACACGCCTGCCATCGGCTGCGGCGGCACTGATCTTCACATGGCCGTTGCCGACGGTTCGCACATCCACCAGGCGATGGCGCGGCAGGGCGAAAATGGGTTGCGGATGGCCGGCGCCATAGGGGCCGGCCGATTCGAGAAGATCGAAGAGGGCTAGCGTCGCGCCTGTCGCTGAAAGCGCACCATCGATCTGCAACGTGCTGTCGGCCACGAGGCTCGCCACCTTTTTCGCGGCCTGCTCTTCCAGAAAAGCACGAAGCGCGCCGAGCCGCGAGCGCTCGACCGTGAGGCCGGCCGCCATGGCATGACCGCCGCCCTTGACCAGCAGCCCCTGATCCACCGCTGCGCGCACCGCCCGGCCGAGATCGAACCCGGCAATTGATCGCCCGGAGCCCGAGCCCTTGCCCTGGCTGTCAAAAGCGATGGCGAATGCCGGCCTGCGCAACCGATCTTTCAGGCGCGAAGCGATGAGACCGACGATGCCAGGATGCCAGCCCTCGCGCGCCGTAACGAAAACGGCCGGGCCCGAGCCGTTGGCATATTCCGCCAGCGCTTCGGCTTCCGCCTCCTCCAGCATCGCCGTTTCCATCGCCTGGCGTTCGCGGTTCAGCCCGTCGAGCTGGATGGCGATCTGGTCGGCCTGTGCCCGGTCCTCAATGGTCAGCAGTCGGCTGCCAAGGGCGGCATCACCAATGCGCCCGCCGGCATTGATGCGCGGGCCGATCATGAACCCAAAATGATAGGGCGTGATGGGTCCGCCAATCCCGGCAACGCGCACCAGCGCAGCCAGGCCCGGATTGGCCAGCTGGCGGGCAGCGACGAGCCCCTTGGTCACGAAAGCGCGGTTCAGCCCCTTCAGAGGCACCACGTCGCATACGGTGCCGAGCGCCACGAGATCGAGCAGCGACAGGAGGTTCATCGTCTGATGCCCCGGCTGCTGGCGCATGCGCAGGAGCCGGAGGGTGGCGACCAGCGTCAGGAACACGACACCGGCAGCGCAGAGGTGACCCTGGCCCGAAAGATCGTCTTCCCGGTTGGGATTGACCAACGCAGCGCATGGCGGAAGCACACTGCCGACCTGATGGTGGTCGATCACCACCACATCGGTTCCGCGCGCGGCGGCAGCAGCCAGCGACTCATGGCTCGTCGAGCCACAGTCGACGGTCACGATCAGCCGGTTGCCGCGATCGATCAGCTCCTCGATGGCCGCGACATTCGGCCCGTAACCTTCGAAAATGCGGTCCGGGATGTAGATTTCGCTCTGGATACCGAAATGGTCGAGGAACCGCTTCATGAGCGCCGACGAACATGCGCCGTCGACATCATAGTCGCCGAAAATGGCGATGCGTTCACCGATGATGATGGCTGCCGCCAAGCGCTCGGCCGCCCGGTCCATGTCGGTCAGCGTCGACGGGTCGGGCATCAGACGTTTCAGCGTCGGATCGAGAAAGTCGACGGCGTCGCCCATCGTCACACCGCGGCCGACCATCACCCGCGCCACCAGTTCAGAAAGCCCGAGAGACTGGGAAATCGCGAGCGCCTGGTTGAGGCCGGCCTGATCGAGGCGCTGCACCCAGCGCTGGCCCGTCAACGAGCGCTCGACATCGAGAAATGCGCGGCTGACCTCTCCCGATATCGGCGCCATCTCTATTCCGTCTTCCTTTGAACCGGCCTGCTGGGAACGGACGTCTTAGGAACGGTTCGCCGCCTCCATGGGCTCAAGCCGCTTTCGGCCGCTCGATCCGGATGACCTGCGGCGCACCGATCGTGTAGCCATCCGCGACCATGGCCTGAACGGCTGCCCGAACGGACGCTTCGGTGGTCGCATGGGTGACGAGCACGACCGTCTGGCGGCCGCTGCCTGCCGGCGACGTGTGCTTGGCGCGCTGGACGATGGATTCGAGAGAGATGGTGTTCTCAGCCATATGCGTGGCAATCGACGCGAAGACGCCGGCCTTGTCCTGCACAGTGACGCGAATGAAATAGCCACCCTCATGGCTGCGCATCTTGGCGCGTTTGTAGGGAACGAGCTTGGCTGCAGGCTTGCCGAGCGCAGGGCCGTGCTGGATGCCGGGACGGCTCTTGGCGATATCGGCGATGTCACCCATCACCGCCGACGCGGTCGCGTCACCGCCCGCACCTGGGCCCGACATGATCAATTCGCCGAGCACATCGGATTCGATCGCGACCGCGTTCGTCACGCCGTCGACCCGGCCTATGACGCTATCCTTCGGCACCATGGTGGGATGAACGCGCTGCTCGATGCCGGAATCGGTGCGCTGCGCGACGCCAAGGAGCTTGATGCGGTAGCCGAGGTCGTCGGCGGCGCAGATGTCGTCGATCGAGATGTTGGAGATACCTTCGAGATAGATGTCGTCGGCTGCGATCTCGGTGCCGAAGGCAAGGCTCGTCAGGATGGCAAGCTTGTGCGCGGTGTCGTTGCCCTCGATGTCGAAGGTCGGATCCGCTTCCGCATAACCGAGGCGCTGCGCTTCCTTGAGGCACGCCTCGAAGCTCAGGCCTTCGCGCTCCATCGTCGTCAGGATGTAGTTCGCCGTGCCGTTCATGATGCCGTAGAGGCGGCTGACGCGGTTGCCCGTCAGCGACTCGCGCATGGCCTTGATGACCGGGATGCCACCCGCGACGGCCGCTTCGAAATTGAGGAGAACGCCTTTTTCTTCCGCGAGCGCCGCCAGCCGGACGCCATGTTTGGCGAGCAGCGCCTTGTTGGCGGTAACGACATGGATGCCACGCGACAGGGCCGCTTCGACCGCGCTCAAGGCCGGATCGGCCGCGCCGCCGATCAGTTCGACGAAGACGTCAATCTCGCCGGTCTTCGCCAGTTCGATCGGATCGTCGAACCATGTCATCGCGCGCAGGTCGATGCCGCGGTTGCGTTCCCGATCGCGCGCCGACACGGCGACGATCTCGATCGGCCGGCCACAGGCTTCGGCAAGCAGCGCATAGCGCGACACGAGGACGTGGACGAGCGCGGCTCCAACGGTACCGAGACCTGCGATCCCGATTTTCAGCGGTTCAGACATGGAATTTCCATCGTTCGGCTTGGAAGGACCGCGGATAGATGCCCGCGGCCGAAAGGCATCAGCGCCGTGCGTTCAGCGCGATGACGTTGTGCATCGTCTCGTCCGCCGTTGCAAGGAAGCGCTTGATGTTGCGGGCCGCCTGGCGGATGCGGTGCTCGTTCTCGACCAGTGCGATGCGCACATAGTCGTCGCCCTGCTCGCCGAAGCCGACGCCAGGCGCTACGGCGACATCTGCCTTCTCGACCAGAAGTTTCGAAAATTCCAGCGAACCGAGCGGCTTGAACTTTTCTGGGATCGGAGCCCAGGCGAACATGGTGGCGGCCGGCGGCGGCACGTCGAAGCCCGCCTTGCCGAAGCTATCCACCAGCACGTCGCGGCGACGCTTGTAGATGCTGCGCACCTCTTCGATGTCGGAGCCATCGCCGTTGAGCGCAGCGGACGCCGCAACCTGGATTGGCGTGAACGCACCGTAATCGAGATAGGATTTGACCCGAGACAGCGCCGCAATCAGCCGCTCGTTGCCGACGGCAAAGCCCATGCGCCAGCCGGGCATGGAAAAGGTCTTCGACATGGAGGTGAATTCCACCGCCACATCCATTGCACCCGGCACCTGCAGGACCGAAGGCGGCGGCGCATTGTCGTCGAAATAGATCTCCGAATAGGCGAGATCCGACAGGATGATGATGTCGTGCTTCTTCGCCTGCGCGACCGCTTCCTTGTAGAAATCGAGGTCGGCCGTATAGGCGGTCGGGTTCGACGGATAGTTGAGGATCAGCGCAAGCGGCTTTGGGATCGAATGGCGCACGGCGCGCTCGATCGCGACGAAGAACTGGTCGTCGGGCTTGACCGACATGGAGCGGATCACGCCGCCTGCCATCAGGAAGCCGAAGGCGTGGATGGGATAGGTCGGATCTGGGCACAGGATGACATCGCCCGGCGCGGTGATCGCCTGCGCCATGTTGGCGAAGCCTTCCTTGGAGCCGAGCGTCGCGATGACCTGCGTGTCCGGATTCAGCTTCACGCCGAAGCGGCGAGCGTAATAGGCAGCCTGTGCCTTGCGAAGGCCTGGGATACCGCGCGAGGACGAGTAGCGATGGGTGCGCGGATCACGCACGACGTCGCACAGTTTGTCGACCACGGCCTTTGGCGTCGGCAGATCCGGATTTCCCATGCCGAGATCGATGATGTCGGCGCCGGCCGCTCGCGCGCTCGCCTTCAGGCGGTTGACCTGTTCGAAGACGTAGGGCGGAAGGCGGCGGACCTTGTGAAACTCTTCCATCGATTTATCCGGATCAGACTGGGTTTGGCCAAGAATAGTGGAACGCCGTGCATGCGTCCAATCAAGCGCAAAAGCAAGCGGGACATTGTGGCGAGCAAGCGCGCCGCATTGAAGATCGCTCAGGTAAGCGGCTTTTCCATCACCAGTGCCGGGATGCCGGAACCGTCGGCTCCGCAATTTTCGGTGCGCCCGACCTCCACGAACCCGTGGGCGCGGTAAAAAGCGCATGCGGCTTCGTTTTCGGGCTCGACCTCCAGGCGGATGCGCTTCGCCCCGTCGAAGCAGGTTTCGATCTCGGCGAAGAGATCGCGGCCGATACCCTGGCGCTGCAGCGATGGGTGCACGTAAATCTGGTGGAGCAGGACCACATCCTTGTCGGAGCGGGCCGCATAGGCCATCCCGCCGATCCGCTTGCCGTCATCGGCAACCAGAAATTCCGATTGCGGCCGCGACAGGCGCGTCTGGAGCGCTTCCACGGAGTGCCAAGAGCGCGTGATCTCCGCCACCTTCTCCACGCCGTAGAGCGTGTCATAGGTCGCGTGCCACGTCTCGGTAAGCAGAGTTTGAACGGCGGGAAGATCGGCCTTCATCGCCGTTCGCACGAAGAACATGGGTTTAGTCCTCGAGGCCGAGCTTGGCTTTGACCAGCGCATTGACCGCCTGCGGGTTGGCCTTACCACCCGTCGCCTTCATCACCTGCCCCACGAACCAGCCGGCGAGCGAGGGCTTGGCCTTTGCCTTTTCCACCTGATCGGGGTTGGCGGCAATGATCTCATCCACGGCCTTCTCGATCGCGCCGGTATCCGTGACCTGCTTCATGCCGCGTTCTTCGACGATGGAAGCCGGGTCGCCGCCCTCGTTCCAGACGATCTCGAAGAGATCCTTGGCGATCTTGCCGGAGATCACTTCGGCCTTGATGAGGTCGACGATGCCGCCGAGCTGGTCGGGCAAAACCGGAGTCTCTTCAATGGATTGCCCGGCTTTGTTCAGGGCACCCAGGAGATCGTTGATGACCCAGTTGGCGACGAGTTTGCCGTCGCGGCCCTTGGCGGCGCGTTCGAAATAGTCGGCAATCGCCTTGTCGGACACCAGGATGGAGGCGTCATAGACGGAAAGCCCGACCGTCTCGATCAGCCGCGCCTTCTTGTCGTCCGGCAGTTCCGGCAGATGCGCGGCCAGTTCTTCGATGAACGCATCGTCGAATTCGAGCGGCAACAGGTCCGGATCGGGGAAATAGCGATAGTCGTGCGCGTCTTCCTTGGAGCGCATGGAGCGGGTCTCACCCTTGCCTGGATCGAACAGGCGCGTCTCCTGGTCGATCGAGCCACCCTCTTCCAGGATGGCGATCTGGCGGCGCGCTTCGTATTCGATGGACTGGCCGACGAAGCGAATGGAGTTGACGTTCTTGATCTCGCAGCGCGTTCCGAAGTCGCCGCCTGGCTTGCGCACGGACACGTTGACGTCGGCCCGCATGGAGCCTTCGTCCATGTTGCCGTCGCAGGTGCCGAGGTAACGCAGAATGGTGCGCAGCTTGGTGAGATAGGCCTTCGCCTCGTCGGAAGAGCGCAGATCCGGCTTGGAAACGATTTCCATCAGCGCGACGCCCGAGCGGTTCAGGTCCACATAGGACATGGTCGGATGCTGGTCGTGCATCGACTTGCCGGCATCCTGTTCCAGGTGCAGCCGCTCGATGCCGATTTCGATGTCCTCGAACTCGCCCTTCCGGTCTGGGCCGACCGAGATGACGATCTTGCCCTCGCCGACGATCGGGTCTTTGAACTGGGAGATCTGGTAGCCCTGCGGCAGGTCCGGGTAGAAATAGTTCTTGCGGTCAAAGATCGAGCGCTTGTTGATCTGGGCCTTGAGGCCGAGGCCGGTGCGCACCGCCTGCTTCACGCATTCCTCGTTGATGACCGGCAGCATGCCGGGCATCGCGGCATCGACGAGCGAGACGTTGGCGTTCGGCGCCTTGCCGAACTCTGTCGATGCACCGGAAAAGAGCTTCGACTTGCTCGTCACCTGCGCATGCACCTCCATACCGATGACGACTTCCCAATCGCCGGTGGCACCGGGGATGAAGCGCTTCGGATCGGGTGTGCGGGTATCGACGATGGTCATGCGGTGACGCTCTTCAATGGCCTTGAGGGAATGGGTTTTGGCTAGAACATCGGGCTGCCCGGCGCAAGGACTTTGGCGCTGCTGCCGATCCGCTTTCCCTGCGACGCAATACCATCAAGCAGGTCCGTAGATCTCAATTTCGGGCTCATGCACCAGGCGCTTCGACATTCCGACCTTTTCAATGTCGCGGTCGAGCGATGCGGAATAGACCGTCGAAAGCCAGATCACCGTATAGCCATAGCGGCGATAGAACGCGATCGCCTCGTGATTGCGGGCATGGGTTTCGAGCTCGGCAGTCTCGTGTCCCGCCTCGACGATTTCATCTTCCAGACAGGTGAGCAGCTTCGCGCCGTGACCGCGCCGCTGAAATTCGGGATCGATCCAGAGATCTGAAATGGCGTTTGGCCTGGCTGTTTCCACGTCGAGTGGGTCTTCATGGGCGCCCCAGCCGACGGGCATGCCATCCTCCTCGGCAACGCGGATCAGAGACCAGCTGCGACTCGTGAAGGTGAGATAGGAGTCCATCGCGTTGCGGCGAAGGCTCGCGACGTTTGTCTGGCCCGATGCCCAAACCGACAGGCGGTCTTCCCAGGCACGATATCCGATCTCCGCGAGTTTCGCGGCATCACTGCGTTTGGCTGATCGGATTACCACCAACGCTTTGGCGTGAAGCGGCCGGCAGCCTTCTCCACGACGCTGGCTGCGGCAAAGAGCGTCTCTTCGTCGAAGGGCCGGCCGATCAGCTGCAAGCCGAGCGGCAGTCCATCCGTCGAGGTGCCCGCCGGCACGGCGATGCCCGGAAGGCCAGCCATGTTCACCGTGACCGTGAAGATGTCGTTCAAGTACATCTTGACCGGATCGGCTGCCATTTCGGCATCGCCGATCTCGAAGGCTGCAGATGGCGTTGCCGGCGTCAGGATCGCATCGACGCCATCGGCAAAGACGGTCTCGAAATCACGTTTGATCAGCGTGCGGACCTTCTGCGCCTTCAGGTAGTAAGCGTCGTAATAGCCGGCGGAAAGCACATAGGTACCGATCATGATTCGGCGCTGGACCTCCTCGCCAAAGCCTTCGGCGCGGGTCTTCTCGTACATTTCCAAAATGTCGCGGCCTTGCTGGCGCAGGCCGTAGCGCACACCGTCGTAACGCGCGAGGTTGGACGAGGCTTCGGCCGGTGCAACGATGTAGTAGGCAGGCAACGCGTATTTGGTGTGCGGCAGCGAAATCTCGACGATTTCGGCGCCGGCATCCTTCAGCCAGTCAATGCCCTGCTGCCAGAGCGCGTCGATCTCGCCCGGCATGCCGTCGACGCGGTACTCCTTCGGAATGCCGATCTTCAGGCCCTTGACCGAACGGCCGACTGCGGCCTCGTAATCCGGAACAGCGCGATCGACCGAGGTCGTGTCCTTGGCATCGGTCGAGGCCATGGAACGCAACATGATCGCCGCATCGCGCACGTCGCGAGCGATCGGACCGGCCTGATCCAGCGAGGATGCGAAGGCGACGATGCCGAAGCGCGAGCAGCGGCCATAGGTCGGCTTAATGCCGACCGTGCCGGTGAATGCGGCCGGCTGGCGGATGGAGCCGCCCGTGTCGGTGGCGGTCGCGCCGGCGCAGAGTTCGGCGGCAACGGCTGCCGCGGAGCCACCGGAGGAGCCTCCGGGAACGAGGCTCTCGTTGGAGCCTTCGACGCGCCACGGGTTCACGACGGGGCCATAATAGGACGTCTCGTTGGACGAGCCCATGGCGAACTCGTCCATGTTCAGCTTGCCGAGCATGACGGCGCCGTCGTTCCAGAGGTTGGACGTGACGGTCGATTCGTAGCGCGGCTCGAAGCTGTTCAGGATATGGCTGCAGGCCTGCGTGTGGACGCCTTCGGTCGCAAAAAGATCCTTGATGCCAAGCGGGATGCCTTCGAGTGCTCCAGCCTCACCGCTCGCCATGCGCTCGTCCGAGCGCTTGGCCATGGCGCGCGCCTTGCCCGCCGTGACCGTTACATAGGCATTGATCGAGGGGTTGGCGGCTTCGATCGCGCTCAGATAGGCATCCGTCAATTCGACCGAGGAAAGGTCGCGTGCGCGCATCTTTTCGCGAGCTTCGGCGATGGTCAGGCGGGTCAGTTCGGACATCAGGCAAACTTCTTTTCGTAAAATCTGGAATAACCGGAATCAGGATAGTCGAGGACAGCGCCGCACTGGGTGAAACCGCTGCGCTCATAGATGCGCCATGCAACTTCAAAACCCGGTGCCTCCCCTGTCTCGAGAACGAGGCGGGACAGGCCGCGATCCCGAGCACGTTGCTCGACCTGCTGCAAAAGCGCGGAGCCGACGCGCTGGCCGCGCACTTCGGGCTTGGTGAACATGCGCTTCACTTCGCCGAGGCCTTCCCCATGCTCTTTCAGCGACGCCATGCCGACAGCGTTTCCATCTCCATTGCGCGCGACGAACACCGTCACCGAAGGCTCGGCCATCTGCTCGACCGTCAGCTGGAACTGGAACTCGCGCGGCGTCAACGGGATCATGTGAGCGTTCAGCGCGCTGACCATGTCACGCACATCGTCCTGAAGAGGCGTTTCGGCTGCGATAGCCAGATCCACAGCCTACTCCACGACTTTCGGGACGAGGAAGAACCCTTCTTCGGAAGCCGGCGCATTGGCCACGATATCGGCAGCCTTGTCGCCATCGGTCACGACATCGGCGCGCTTCTTCATGTCCATGGCGATCACCGAGGTCATCGGCTCGACGCCGCTCACGTCGACCTCGTCCAGCTGCTCGACGAAGCCGAGGATCACGTTGAGTTCGCCGACCATGCGCTGTGCATCCTCGTCGCTCACCGCGAGGCGGGACAGACGGGCAACGCGCTTTACCGTTGCGATATCGACAGACATGCGGAAACTCCGGGATTTTCAGGCGTGCGGGTGCGTATAGCGTTCGCGCCTGCTGAGAGCAAGGCTGGCAAACTGTGCATTACGATCCCCGTATGTCCAGCAGTCTATACGATATTTCAATGCTTCTCTTCTTTACTGCAGCCGTTGGGGGTGCCTGGTTGTGTTGCAGTTTTTTCGTAAGTCCTTTCTCTTCAATGTCGACGTAGGGAACGAACGGTTTGCCGTCGCGCAATATGCCGCGCTGACGCGGCAAATTCCGATTCTCTACATCCTGCTGATGGTGAATGCTGCGGCACTCGCATGGACCCACCATGGGTCGGCCCCACAATGGCAGACGCTCTACGTGCCGGGCGTCCTGTCGCTGATCTGCATCGTCCGTCTGGCCAAATGGCATCTGCGGCGCAACGACCGCCCGACGCCCGAGCAGGCCGTCCGCAAAATGCGCGGCACCGTCATACTCGCCGGCCTCTTTTCCATCTGCTTCGGCTTCTGGGGTGTCAGCCTGTACCCCTTCGGTGATGCCTACCAGCAGAGCCACATCGCCTTCTTCCTGTCTATTTCAGCCATTTCCTGCGTCTTCTGCCTCATGAACCTGCCGCCGGCCGCACTGGTCACGGCAGGCAGCGTCTTCTTCATCCTGATCGGCAACTTCATGTTCAGCGGCCAGCCCGTGTTCACAGCCATCTCGATCAGTGTCTGCTTCATCTCGCTCGCCTTCATCCACGTCACGCACAGCAATTTCGACAACTTCGTGTCAATCGTGCGCATCTCCGACATTCTCGAACAAAAGCAAAAGGAGACCGTGCAACTCGGTGTCATGAACGCCAAGCACGCGCTTGAGGACCAATTGACCGGCCTCGACAACCGGCGCAGCTTCTTCGAGAAAATCGACCAGGTGATGAAAACGGCGGCAGGCGGCAAGCCTCCGGTGATCGGCCTGATCGACCTCGATGGCTTCAAGCCGGTCAACGATGTGTTCGGCCATGCAGCCGGTGACTCGGTCCTCGTCGAGACAGCCCGACGCTTCCGCAAGATCCTGCAGCCCGGCACCACGATCGCGCGAATTGGGGGCGACGAATTCGGCTTCATCCTGCCTTCTGAACTGGATGCGGACGAGGCGTCGACCATCGCCAACGCCCTCTGCCTCGCGCTGAAGGACCACTACGAAACGCCCGCCGGCATCGCACGGCTTTCCGGCTCATGCGGTATCGTCGTCTCGCAGGAACGTCATGTGACGGCTGCAAGCCTCATCGAACAGGCAGACTTCGCGCTCTATCAGGCCAAGTCCAAGCAGAATGGCGGCGTCGAAATCTTCTCCGAGCAGCACACGCAACTTCTGCATGAACGGACGTCGATCGAGCGCGAACTGCGGATCGGCGATCTCCGGCAGGAATTCTATCTGGCGTTTCAGCCGATCGTCGATCTGAAGACGGGTGAGGTCGTCAGCTTCGAGGCGCTCGGTCGGTGGCACAATGCGACATTGGGCGAAATCTCGCCCGCCGCCTTCGTGCCGATTGCGGAGCGCTGCGGGCTGATCAACGACGTATCGCTGATCCTCCTGCGCAAGGCGATCGACGCACTCGACGAACTTCCACTCGACTGCCGGATTTCGTTTAATCTTTCGGCGCGCGACATCTGCAATCATATCGACGCGCTGAAAATCCTCAGCCTCGTGGAGCGCTCGGGCGTCGCCACGAATCGCCTCGAATTCGAGATCACCGAAACGGCACTCCTGTCGAACTTTGAAACGGCGGAGAGGATGATCTCGCTTTTCCGTGCCGCCGGCATCAAGGTGGCGCTCGACGATTTCGGAACGGGCTATTCGAGCCTCAGCCACGTGCACCGCCTGGCCTTCGACAAGCTGAAGATCGACCGCAGCTTCGTTCAGCAGATGGAAAACGACGTCCGCTGCCGCAACATCGTGAAGTCGGTGGTCGATCTCTCGGCGAATCTCGGGATCGACTGCGTGGCGGAAGGCGTCGAAAGCGGTGCGATTGCGGCGCAGTTGAAAGCCATCGGCTGCAGCTATGGCCAGGGCTACCATTTCGACCGCCCGCTATCCTTCCAGAACGCCTTGAGCCTTGCCCGCAGCGCCGGGCGCCAACGTGTCGCACTGCGGGCATAGATTTTAGAGCCAGAAACAGGCTTCAGAGATCAGAACTGATGCAGCGTGCCGGCAGCGGCCACTTTTGCGCGTTCCGCCTGACTCTCCAACGCATCGACGAACACATCCGCCGTCTGATCGATGATCGGAAACGAGCCGTAATGGCACGGAATGATCGCCTTGAAATCGAAATAGCGGCGGCATGCGAGCGCTGCGACGGCGCCGCCCATGGTGAAGCGGTCGCCGATGGGCACGATGCCGATTTCCGGCCGGTGCAGTTCGTTGATCAGCGCCATGTCGGAGAAGATGTCGGTGTCGCCCATGTGCAGAAGCGTCGGCCCGCCTTCGATGTGGAAGACGCAGCCATTGGCGTTGCCGAGCGCGTGCGACACGCCATCCTCGGTGATGTCGGCGGAGGAATGCAGCGCGTTCACATAGGTCACCGAGAAGCCTTCATGATGGACGGTGCCGCCGGTGTTCGTCGGATCGAGCTTCTCCACGCCGCGATGCTTGCCGAGGAAGCCGCAGAGATCGGCATTCGCGACGACGGTCGCACCGGTTTCCTTGGCGATCACTGCGGTATCGCCGACATGATCGGCATGGCCATGGGTCAGGACGATATGCGTGACGCCCTGGACGGCATCCCTGCGATCGAGACCAGCGAAGCCGGGATTTCCAGTGAGGAACGGATCGATCAGGATCGTTGCCTTGTCGGTTTCGATCCTGAAGGCGGCGTGTCCGAGCCAGGTCAGTTTCATCGATATCTCCTTGCTGATGCCCGAGCGGGGGTTATTGCTCCGCGCCGGAAGATGGCGCAGAGAAGCCCAATTGCAAAACCCGGAAGGCCGAAATCTTGTCAATCGTCGCGCTCGAAGATCTGCCCGGTCACATGCCCAAGGGCACCACGCTCGCCGGCCTCGATCTCGGCACCAAGACGATCGGCGTCGCCATTTCGGATCTGGGGCTGACGCTGGCAAGCCCGCGCGGGGTGATCCGGCGTGCGAAATTTTCGAAGGACGCGGACGCACTGCTCAAGCTTCTGGCGGAGCAGCAGGTTTCGGGCATTGTGATCGGGCTGCCGATCAACATGGATGGCAGCCAGGGCCCCCGCGCGCAGGCTACCCGCGCTTTCGTGCGCAACATGGAGCCTCTGACCGAGCTTCCGTTCGCCTTCTGGGACGAGAGGTTGTCGACAGTGGCGGCCGAACGGGCGCTGATCGGCATGGATGTGTCACGCGCGAGAAGAGCTGAACGCATCGACGCCGCCGCGGCCGCGTTCATTCTTCAGGGAGCGCTCGACAGGCTCTCGTCGCTCTGAAGCGCCGTACTGCGCGTGTGCCGTGCTGCCCACCACGCCCGGATCTCACGGCGCTTTCGGAACGCGACGATGCCCAGCACGATGAACGTGTCGACCACGAGCGCGCGCGCAACAAGCGGCGGTATGGTTTCCGGCTCGATTCCAAGCACATTGCCATAGATTTGGAAGACCAGATCGTGCGTCTCACGCGTCAGCATGAAAAATCCGAAGCTGATATCGTGATAGGAAAGCCCATACCAGGCGATCAGCGATCCCACCGGCGCGGCCCAGAGTATCAGAAACCATTTCATGATCGTGGCCTCGCATCGGGGAAGGTGTGGACGGACGCTGTCGCGGCGGCGATCCGGTTCTTGAGGTAAGCATTGGAAGCGGTCGCATCGTCGTCGGCAGCGGCTGTTTTAACGGTGGTCCCGTCAAGGAACAGCGCTACCGCCCCCGTCATCAGGAGCAGACCGGCTTCGATGAACACGCCTGCATCCACCCTGCCCTCGAGCCAGCTGAAGGCATGTGTTGCCGCTGTCAGCACCAATGCGCCGGTGACGGCAGCAACAAGCGTCTCGCCCGAATCGCGCTTGGTTGCGTCCGCGCCGAACAGCGCAAAGAGCGCCGCCAGGCAAAACAATGCGGCTATGCCGAATTCAGCGAATCCGAAGAGATGATGGACGCTCAACCAAGCAAACATGCCGGGCTCTGTGCCCAAGGGCGACGGGACGGCGCGGCTCAGCCCGGACATGGAAAACTCCACCATCCAGAACATCGATATGCCGATCACGATCGTCCGCATGCGTGGGAAGCCCTTGCCTCATTTGTCGCACCGTTAACAAAGCAAGTAGAAGGCGGTTGCAGAAAGCTTACCGCCAAAAACCCGTTAACGATCTGCTAACCATAAGGGAGCCAACGATTCCGGGCCATCGCGGCATTCAGCTATCGTCATTTATGGTTAACGGCGGTCCCATTGCGGAACGCGTTTGCTCATCCGTTGCATGGGGCCTAATGGACGGGCTTCGAAAGGCTCGCATTCATGATTCCGATCCTGCAAAGCATCATCCCGATCTTTCTGCTCGTGCTGCTCGGGGTCGTGCTGAAGCGCTGGAATGCCATCGACCAGGAATTTTGGTCGGGGCTGGAGCAGTTCGGCTATTTCGTCGCCTTTCCTGCCCTCCTCTCGATGACGCTTTACCAAGCCGATTTCGCAGCGCTCGACATCGGCCGCGTCGCGCTGACCGTCGCCATCACGCTTGGTCTGATGATGGCGCTCGTGCTTGCGCTTTGGCCGATCATGCAGCGGCAGGGCATCACCGCATCGAGCTTCACCACCATCTTCCAGACCGGCATTCGCTGGAACGGCTTCGTCGCGCTTGCCATCGCGAGCAGCCTTCACGGCGCTGAAGGGATTGCGCTCGTCGCGCTCGTGATGGCGCTGATCATCCTGCCGATTAATCTCGTTTGCGTGGCGGTGATGGTGTGGTTCGGCGGCGGGGCGCGCAAGCTCTCGGTGCTGGCGCTGCGCATGGTGCGCAACCCGCTCATCCTGTCCTGCCTCGCCGGCCTCGGCGCCCGCCATCTGCCGTTCGACATTCCCGCTCCGCTGATCACGGCGATCGATCTCATCGGCGCCAGCGCGCTCGGCCTCGGCCTGCTGATGGTGGGTGCTGGGCTGCGGGTCGGCGACGCTCTCAAACCACGCCCCGTCGCAGCGCTGACGTCCGCCATCAAGCTTGTCCTGTTTCCGCTAGTGATGGTCGCGGTGGCGCTCGCCATCGGGATCGAAGGCGCAACGCTCGAGATCTTGGTCCTCTGCGCAGCGGTGCCGACGGCCATGAACGGCTATTTGCTTGCGCGCCAGATGAATGGCGATGCCCCGCTTTATGCGGCGATCACGACCATCCAGACGGCGGCCTCGATCGGGACCATGCCGCTCGCGCTGTTCCTGCTCCGTCAGCTTTCCGGATAGAGGAGATCGACGAGCTGGCGGGCGTCGAAACGGGAATCGAGCATGCCATAGGTGGAGCGCCAGGCGCCGGCCAACCGCGTTTCGATGAAGGCATCGGCGACGCGGCCTGCACCGATTCGGTTGAGTTCCGCTGCCGCAGCTGAAAGGGCCAGTTGCTCGGTCAGCATGCGGGCCGCACCCTGGTCGCTCTCGCAGACCGCCATCGCAGCCTCCAGGACGTCTCGCGTCCGCCTGCCCGCGGCACCGAGATCGGCGGCGATCGTTTCGAGCACCACGTCGAAGAGATCGCGCCCGCGGGCCAGCACCCGCAGCACGTCGAGCGCCATGACGTTGCCCGAACCTTCCCAGATCGCGTTGACCGGGGCCTCGCGGTAGTGGCGGGCGAGCGCCTTTTCCTCGACATAGCCATTGCCTCCGACCGATTCCATCGCCTCGTAGACCAGAGCCGGAGCGATCTTGCAGACCCAGTATTTGACAACCGGCGTCATCAGCCGTGCGTAAGCCGCTTCGCGCGGATCGTTGCGGGCGCGGTCGAAGGCGGTGGCAAGCCGCATGGAGAGCGCTGTCGCGGCTGCCACGTCGAGGGCCATGTCGCCGAGCACACGCGCCATTAACGGCTGGTCGACCAGCTTCTTGCCGAACACCGAGCGGTGCCTGGTGTGGTGCACCGCATCGGCAAGCGAGGATCGCATGATGCCGGCGGAGGCGACCGCGCAATCAAGCCGCGTCATGGTCACCATGTCGAGGATCGTGCGGATACCCTCGCCCGGTTCGCCGAGCAGGAAGCCATAGGTGTCGGAAAACTCGACTTCGCTCGATGCGTTCGACCGATTGCCGAGCTTGTCCTTCAGGCGCTGGAACCGCAGTCCATTGGGTGACCCGTCCTCGAGAATGCGGGGAACCAGGAAACAGCCGATGCCTTCGGGCGTCTGAGCCAGCATCAGGAATGCATCGCTCATCGGCGCGGACATGAACCATTTGTGGCCGGCAAGCCGATAGATCCCCTCGCCCACACGCTCGGCCGACGTCGTGTTGGCGCGCACATCCGTGCCGCCCTGCTTCTCGGTCATCCCCATGCCGAGCGTGATGCCGGTCTTCTGCATCGCTGGCTTGTGCGCGGAATCATATTTGCGGGACAGAATTTTCGGCAGCCAATCGCGTTCGATACGGGGCGACGCCATAATTGCGGCGACCGATGCATTGGTCATCGTGACGGGGCAGAGATGCCCTGTCTCGAGCCCCGCCGTCAGGAAAAACCGGATGGCACGCGCCTTGTGCGCAACGCCCGCTTCCGCCGGCAGATCTTCCCACACCGAGGCATGCAGCCCGCCCGATACCGATTTGCGCAAAAGCGCATGATAGGCGGGATGGAAATCCACCTGGTCGATGCGGTTGCCCTGGTGATCGTGGGTCTTCAGTTCCGGCGGGTTGCGGTTGGCGAGCCTTGCCAGATCCTGCGCCTCCGCACTCATCACGAAACGGCCGACGCCCTCGAAATCGAGGCGAAGCGCGCGATCCATGTCGAGCGTGATTTCGACGAGCAGCGGATCGGCGCGATAGGCATTCATCCCCGAAAAGCGCGGCGGCTGGTTGAAGACGTCGTGGGTCGCTGGCTGGGGACGGGTGCTCATCGCCCTTCCTAACCGGATTCGAGCGCGATTGCAGCGGGATAGAGGGAGAATTTGCGGTGGAGCAGCGCGGCTGCACTGAGGGCCGGCGCTTGTTCGGGCGGCGGGCCACGCCTATAGAGCGACGAGCCGCAAGCCGGAGCCCGTCACGCCCATGTCCTTTCCGCACCGCCACCTTCTCGGCATCAAGGGTCTGAACGAGGCCGACGTCCACTATCTGCTTGATCGATCCGATGCTGCCGTCGCGCTCAGCCGACAGCGCGAAAAGAAGAAGGCGAGCCTGCGCGGGCTGACGCAGATCAACCTCTTCTTCGAAGCATCGACGCGCACACAAGCCTCCTTCGAGTTGGCCGGAAAGCGGCTCGGCGCCGACGTGATGAACATGTCGGTTGGCAATTCATCGGTCAAAAAAGGCGAGACGCTCGTCGATACGGCGATGACGCTGAACGCCATGCGGCCGGATATCCTCATCGTGCGGCATTCGTCGGCCGGTGCCGCGGCGCTTCTTTCGCAGAAGGTCGGCTGCTCCGTCGTCAATGCCGGCGACGGCGCGCATGAGCACCCGACTCAGGCGCTGCTCGATGCGCTGACGATCCGGCGTGCCAAGGGCAAGGTCGGCCGCCTGATCGTCGCCATTTGCGGCGACGTGCTGCACAGCCGCGTGGCGCGCTCCAACATCGTGCTTCTCAATCTCTTGGGCGCGCGCGTCCGCGTCATCGGCCCTTCCACGCTGATGCCTTCGGGCATCAGCGACATGGGCGTCGAGGTCTACACGTCGATGAAGGAAGGCCTGAAGGACGCCGACGTCGTGATGATGCTGCGCCTGCAACGCGAGCGCATGTCGGGCGCTTTCGTGCCATCGGTGCGCGAATATTTCCGCTTCTATGGCCTCGATGCGGAGAAGCTTGCCTATGCCAAGGAGGACGCGCTGGTCATGCACCCGGGCCCGATGAACCGCGGCGTCGAGATCGCCTCGGAGATTGCAGACGGCCCGCAGAGCGTCATCGAGCAGCAGGTGGAAATGGGGGTCGCCGTACGCATGGCCGTCATGGAAACACTTCTCACCGGCGAGGAGGCGCGGCCATGACGATCACTGTTCTCACCGATGCGCAGATCATCGATCCGTCGCGCGGCATCGATGAGATCGGTTCCGTCATCATCAAGGACGGGATCATCGAAGCGGCCGGCGCCGGCGCCCATAATCAGGGCATTCCGGAAGGCGCCGAAATCATCGATTGCCGCGACAAGCTGGTCATTCCCGGGCTCGTCGATACGCGCGTTCACGTCGGCGAACCCGGCAGCGAGCACCGCGAGACCATCGCTTCGGCCAGTCGCGCAGCCGCTGCGGGCGGTGTCACGTCCTTTGTCATGATGCCGGATACGACCCCGGCGATCGACGATGTGGCGCTCGTCGAGTTCGTGCTGAAGACAGCGCGCGATTCGGCGGTCGTTCGGGTTTATCCGGCAGCTGCGCTGACAAAAGGCCTCGCCGGCGAAGAGATGACCGAGATCGGCCTTCTCTCGGCCGCAGGCGCTGTCGTCTTTACCGATGGCCGGCGCACGCTCGCCAACACTGCCGTCATCCGCCGCGCGCTGACCTATGCGCGCGATTTCGGCGCCTTGATCGCCTGCGAGACGCAGGACAAGCATCTTGCGGCCCAGGGCGTGATGAACGCCGGGCTTTTGGCGAGTTGGCTCGGCCTGTCAGGTATCCCGCGCGAAGCGGAAATCATCCCGCTCGAGCGCGATTTGCGCCTCGCTGCGCTGACGCGCGGACGCTACCACGCGACCAGCATCTCGGTTCCTGAATCCAGCGACGCGATTGCGGCTGCAAAAGCGCGCGGCCTCGATGTGAGCGCCGGCATCTCGATCAACCATCTGACGCTGAACGAGAACGACATCGGCGAATACCGCACCTTCTTCAAGCTGTCGCCGCCGCTGCGGACCGAGGAGGATCGTCGTGCGATGGTGGAGGCCGTGCGCGATGGCACCATCGACATCATTTCGTCGGCCCATGACCCGCAGGACGTCGATACCAAGCGCCTGCCCTTCTCCGACGCTGAAAACGGCGCCATCGGTCTCGAAACGCTGTTCGCCGCCGCGTTGCGGCTGCACCATTCTGGCGACGTGCCGCTGCCTCGGCTCATCGACGCGCTTTCGACGAGCCCTGCCAAGCGCTACGGCCTTGACGCGGGCACGCTGAAGGTTGGGGCACGGGCGGATCTTGCGATCGTCGATCTCTATGAGCCCTTCGTCTTTTCGAAAGATCGCATCGTGTCGACCTCCAAGAACACGCCGTTCGAAGATGCACGCTTCCAGGGGCGCGTCTTGCAAACCTTCGTGGCGGGCGCCACAGTCTTCAAAGCGGATTGAGCCGGAGTTGATGCATGCCTGAACCGATCATCACGCAGGTTCCTTTCGACCTGTTCCTGGTTGCGCTGGCGTTCGGCTACCTGCTCGGCTCCATCCCCTTCGGGCTCATTCTGACGCGCATGGCTGGGCTCGGGGACGTGCGTAACATCGGGTCCGGGAACATCGGCGCCACGAACGTTCTGCGCACCGGCAACAAGAAGCTTGCGGCCGCGACACTCATCGGGGACGCGCTCAAAGGCACGCTGGCGGTCGTCGTCGCCGCGCAGTTTTCCGAGATCCTCGCCATCATCGCCGGCTTCGGCGCGTTCATAGGCCACCTTTTCCCCGTCTGGCTGAAGTTTCGCGGAGGCAAGGGCGTTGCAACCTATGTGGGTGTGCTGCTCGGGCTTGCGCCCGCCATGGTGCTGATCTTCGCGGTGATCTGGATCGGAACGGCCTATTTCACGCGCTATTCCTCACTTGCCGCGCTTCTCGCGGCGATCGTCGTTCCGCTCTCCTTCTTCATTCTGGGCGAAATGCGGTTGATGGAGCTTTTCGTCATCATGAGCATCATCACCTTCATCAAGCACCGAGCGAATATCGGCCGGCTGATCAACGGCACCGAAAGCCGGATCGGGGCCCGCGGCTGATGGCGCACGATGGGGGCGCCGGCCGGCCGCGCGGGATTGCGCTTACCGATCGCCAGCGCCTCGCCTGGCTGCGCCTCATCCGCAGCGACAATGTCGGAGCTGCCACCTTCCGCGAACTGATCAACCATTGTGGCTCGGCAGAAGCTGCGCTCGATGCCCTGCCCGACCTTTCGGCACGTGGTGGCGGGCGGTCGCTGCGCGTGGCGAGTGTCGAACAGGCCGAGCGGGAACTCGAACAAGCAACGCGCTTCGGTGCGCGCTTCGTCGGGATCGGGGAGCCGGACTACCCGCCGCTTCTGCGTTCGATCGATGCCGCTCCACCGCTTCTGGCGGTGAAAGGTGACCCATCGCTGACCCAAAAGCCGGCCGTGGCCTTCGTCGGATCGCGCAATGCATCGGCCGCGGGCGCAAAGTTCACCGCCCGCATGGCGCGCGAGGTCGGGGCCGCAGGATATGTCGTCGTATCCGGCCTCGCTCGAGGCATCGATGCGGCAGCCCACCGTGCGACGCTCGAAACGGGCTCCATCGCGGCAATGGCCGGTGGGCTCGACATGCCCTATCCGCCCGAAAATCTCGAGCTCTACCAGCAGATGACGGACGGCGCCGGTCTTGCCGTTTCGGAAATGCCATTTGGCTGGGAGCCCCGCGCCCGCGACTTTCCGCGCCGCAATCGCCTGATCGCCGGCATCGGCTACGGCCTCGTCGTGGTCGAGGCAGCGACCCGCTCGGGCTCGCTCATCTCGGCGCGTCGTGCCGCGGATTTCGGCCGCATCGTCTTCGCGGTTCCAGGATCGCCGCTTGACCCGCGATCGGCCGGCACCAACGCGCTGATCAAGGACGGCGCAACGTTGATTATCGGCAGCACCGACATTCTGGAAGCCCTGGCGCCTCTGGTCGGCAGGCCGGTCGCGCCCCCGCTCTCGGTGCGCGAGCGGGACGAGGATGGACCTGGCTTGCAGGCCGAGCCTGGCGAAACAGATCGCGACAGGATCGTTTCGGCGCTGGGCGCGACGCCCGTCGAAGTGGACGATATCGTGCGCCATACCGAGTTGCCGCCGGCTGTCGTTTACCTGGTCCTGCTCGAGCTTGATCTTGCCGGGCGCCTATCCCGTCATCCGTCCGGACTGGTCAGTCTTCTTACGGATGATGTCTGACGGCTTGACGCCGAGCTGGATGTCGCCCGCCTCAACATACGCCATCTCGATGAGATAGCAGAGCATAAAGCACCGCTGCTGCTCAGCCATGACGCGCAGTTCGCCAAGCATCTGCCGGATAAACGCTATTGTCTCCGGGTCATGCGCATGGTTGCGCCCGCCATTTGTCTGACCATCCATTTTGAGGTCTCCCGCGCGCAGCGCCTCATCCAAGCTCAGGATCAACCATCCCAAGCCAATGTCAGAAACATAGCGGTTCTAGTCATAAGTGCAACACACCGTTATGCGTCTTCAGGTTGTATAACTCCATGCGCAAATGCTGCGTGATCGGAAATGACTTGACCTCAAGCCGCTTGCTGTCCATCTCCGAGCCTGAGATCGCCGCCAAGCGGCACTATCCAGCACTGGTCGCGCGGTGCTCACTCATCAGAATTTGAGCGTGTTCATGAACGTCGTCGTCGTCGAATCGCCTGCCAAGGCAAAGACAATCAACAAATACCTCGGCAAGGACTTCAAGGTCCTGGCCTCGTTCGGCCATGTGCGCGACTTGCCGGCCAAGGACGGCTCGGTGAAGCCGGACGAGGATTTCGAGATGAGCTGGGAGGTGGATACCGCCTCCAACAAGCGACTGAAAGACATCACCGACGCGCTGAAGGGCGCCGACAGCCTCATTCTCGCGACCGACCCGGATCGCGAAGGGGAAGCCATTTCCTGGCACGTGCTCGAAGTGCTGAACAAGAAGAAGGCGCTGAAGGGCAAGTCCGTCCAGCGCGTCGTCTTCAACGCGATCACCAAGAAGGCCGTGCTCGATGCGATGGCCAATCCGCGCGATATCGATGCGCCGCTGGTCGATGCCTATCTGGCGCGGCGCGCGCTCGACTATCTCGTTGGCTTCAATCTGTCTCCGGTTCTGTGGCGCAAACTGCCCGGCGCGCGCTCGGCCGGCCGCGTTCAGTCGGTGGCGCTTCGTCTCGTTTGTGATCGCGAAGCCGAAATCGAGCGCTTCGTCGCCGAAGAATACTGGCAGATCAGCGCCGACCTGAAGACACCGCGCAACGACGTCTTCAATGCGCGGCTCTCGTCCTATGAGGGCAAGCGGATTCAGCGCCAAACCGTGTCGAATGTCGGCGAAGCCGACACGATCAAGGCGATGCTCGAAGGCGCCTCCTTCACGGTCGAAAGCGTCGAGGCAAAGCCCACCAAGCGCAACCCAGCCCCGCCCTTCACGACCTCGACCCTGCAGCAGGCTGCATCGTCCAAGCTCGGCTTCAACGCCAAGCGCACCATGCAGGTCGCGCAGAAGCTCTACGAAGGCATCGACATCGGCGGCGAGACCGTCGGTCTCATCACCTATATGCGAACCGATGGCGTGCAGATGGACATGAGCGCCATCGAGGCTGCACGCGAGGAGATCGCGTCGAATTTCGGCGACCGCTACCGGCCCGAAAAGCCGCGCTTCTATTCGACCAAGGCGAAGAACGCACAGGAAGCCCACGAGGCGATCCGCCCCACCGGCTTCGAGCGCCGCCCCGATGACGTGAAGCGCTATCTCGACCAGGACCAGATCCGCCTTTACGACCTGATCTGGAAGCGGGCGATCGCCAGCCAGATGGCCTCGGCGGAGATCGAGCGGACCACCGTCGAGATCGCCGCCAAGAATGGCGACAAGATCGCGGGCCTGAGAGCCACGGGCTCCGTCATCCGCTTCGACGGCTTCATCGCCGCCTACACTGATCAGAAGGAAGACGGAGAGCAATCGGACGACGGTGACGACGATGGCCGTCTGCCGGAAATCAATGCGCGCGAAACGGTCGCCAAAGAGAAGATCAACGCATCCCAGCATTTCACCGAGCCGCCGCCGCGCTACTCGGAAGCGACGTTGATCAAGCGCATGGAAGAGCTCGGCATCGGCCGGCCCTCGACCTATGCGGCGACGCTTTCCACGCTGCAGGACCGTGAATATGTCGAGATCGACAAGCGCAAGCTGATCCCGCAGGCCAAGGGACGTCTCGTCACAGCGTTTCTGCAGAACTTCTTCGAGCGTTATGTGGAGTACGACTTCACAGCCAATCTCGAAGAGCAGCTCGACAAGATCTCGAACGGCGATCTCGCCTGGAAAGACGTGCTGCGCGCGTTCTGGAAGGACTTCTTCGCGCAGATCGAGAACACCAAGGAATTGCGCGTTTCCGATGTGCTCGACGTATTGAACGAAGAGCTTGCCCCGATCGTCTTCCCCAAGCGCGAAGACGGCGGCAATCCACGCATCTGCCCGACCTGCGGCACCGGCAATCTGTCGCTGAAGCTCGGCAAGTTCGGCGCCTTCGTCGGCTGCTCGAACTATCCGGAATGCAATTTCACCCGCCAGCTTTCCGCCGAGAGCGCCAATGGCGATGAAGCGCAACTGTCCGGCGAGCCGAAGGATCTGGGCCGCGACCCACACACGGGCGAGCCGATCACGCTTCGATCGGGCCGCTTCGGACCTTACGTCCAGCGGGGCGACGGCAAGGAAGCGAAGCGCTCGAGCTTGCCGAAGGGCTGGAAGGTCGAAGACATCGACCATGAAAAGGCGATGGCGCTGATCGGCCTGCCGCGCGACATCGGCAAGCACCCCGAAAGCGGCAAGATGATTTCGGCCGGCCTCGGCCGCTACGGTCCGTTCCTTCTGCACGATGGCGGCTACGCCAATCTCGAGACGGTCGAGGATGTCTTCACCATCGGCCTCAACCGGGCGGTGACGGTGATTGCGGAACGCAAGGCCAAGGGCCCTGCGCGCGGTCGCACAGCCACTGCTGCGTTGAAGGAGCTCGGCGAGCACCCCGATGGCGGCGCGATCACCGTGCGCGACGGGCGTTACGGCCCCTATGTCAACTGGGGCAAGGTCAACGCGACGCTTCCGAAGGACCTCGACCCGCAGGCCGTGACGCTTGAAAAGGCACTGGAGCTGGTGGCCGAGCGCGCCGGCAAGAGCGGCAAGAAGGCTGCGCCGAAGAAGGCGGCAGCCAAGAAGGCAACCCCGGCCAAAAAGCCGGCTGCTGCAAAGAAGGCCGCCCCGAAGAAGAAAGCGGCAGCCGCCAAGACATCGACCGAGAAGACAAGTTCGGCAAAATCGAAGGAGGCGTAGGGGTCCGACCCTTCGCCGGAGGCAAGACCATCGCCCACTCCACCCTGCCCGACCGCGAGACGCTGCTCGCTTTTATCGCGGACAACCCGGATCGCGCCACTAAGCGCGATATCGCGAAGGCCTTTGGGCTCAAGGGTGAGGATCGCGTTGCGCTGAAGGATCTGCTTCGGGATCTGGCCGATGAAGGGCTGGTCCAGAAGGACCGCAAGCAGCTCGTTCGTCCAGACAAGCTGCCGCCCGTCACGCTCATCGACATCACGACACGTGACGCCGAAGGCGGACTGATCGGCCGGCCCGCCGAATGGGACGACGCGCAGAAAGTTGCGCCCGCCGTGTCGATCCGCCTCAACAAAGCGGTCGGCCGTTCAGGCAAGCCCGGCCGCACGCCCGGTGTCGGCGATCGGGTGCTGGCAAAAATCTTCCCGTCAAAGGACAAAACCGGCCCGGCCTACACCGCCCGTGTCATCAAGCTGATCGACAAGCGCAAGGACGCGTCCCTCGGCGTATTCCGTGCCGAGCCTGGTGGTGGCGGACGCATCATGCCGATCGAGCGTCAGCAGAACGAGCTCGTCGTCGAAGCGGCACAGGCCAACAACGCCCAGGACGGCGATCTGGTCGAGATCGCAGTCACGCGGATCGGACGCTTCGGGCTGGCACGGGCAGAGGTTCTTTCCGTCATCGGCTCGGTTTCGAGCGAGAAGGCGATCTCGATGATCGCCATACACGATCACGGCATTCCGCATGTCTTTCCCGACAGCGTCATCGCCGAGGCTGAGGCCGCGAACCCGGCGACCATGGCGCACCGCGAAGACTGGCGTGATCTCGCGCTGGTCACGATCGATCCGCCGGACGCAAAGGACCATGACGACGCGGTCCATGCCGAGCCGGATCCCTCCCCCGACAACAAGGGCGGCCACATCGTCACGGTCGCGATTGCAGACGTCTCGCACTATGTGCGCTCCGGATCGCAGTTGGACCGCGAAGCGCTGAAGCGCGGCAACTCGGTCTACTTTCCGGACCGGGTCGTGCCGATGCTGCCCGAACGCATCTCCAACGACCTCTGCTCGCTGAAAGAAGGCGTCGACCGGCCCGCACTCGCCGTGCGCATGACCTTTTCGAAGGATGGCCAGAAGCTGCGCCACAGTTTCCATCGCATCATGATTAGGAGCCTTGCCAAGCTCTCCTATCAACAGGCCCAGGCGGCCATCGACGGCGCGACGGACGACAAGACGGACACGCTGCTCGAAGGCGTGCTGAAGCCGCTCTGGGAAGCCTACGGCACGATGCGCAAGGGTCGCGACAAGCGACAGCCACTGGAGCTCGATCTGCCGGAGCGCAAGATCGTGCTCGACAAGGATGGCAAGGTCGACAAGGTGATCGTGCCGCCGCGACTCGATGCCCACAAGCTCATCGAAGAATGCATGATCCAGGCGAATGTGGCCGCTGCGGAAACGCTGGAGCGCAAGCGCCAGAGCCTGATCTATCGCATCCACGACGCGCCATCGCTCGCCAAGCAGGAAACGCTGCGCGAGTTCCTGGCGACGCTTGATCTCTCGCTCGCCCGCGGCAGCCTGCGCGCCAACAATTTCAACCACATCCTGGCATCGGCAAGCGGCAAGCCGCATGAGACGATGGTGTCGGAGATGGTCCTGCGGTCACAGAGCCAAGCGATCTACAGCCCTGACAATCTCGGTCATTTCGGCCTGAACCTGATGCGATACGCGCATTTCACCTCGCCGATCCGCCGCTATGCCGACCTTATCGTCCACCGGGCGCTCATCGGCTCCCTCAAGCTGGGAGATGGCGCGATCACGCCGGAAGAGGAAGCGGCGCTGGTTGACATCGCAGCCGACATCTCCACGTCGGAACGCCGGGCGATGGCCGCGGAGCGCGACACGGTCGACCGGCTGATCGCCCATCATCTGGCCAGCCGGGTCGGCGATACGTTTGAGGGCCGCGTCTCCGGCGTCGTCAAATCCGGGCTCTTCGTCTCGCTCCCGCAGTTCGGGGCAGACGGCTTCGTGCCGGTTTCGACGCTCGGCTATGACTATTTCATCTATGACGAGGCGCATCAGTCGATGACGGGTCGCGAGAGTGGTGAAGGCTTCCGGCTCGGCGACGATGTCGAGGTCAAGCTTGTCGAGGCACTCCCGCTCGCGGGTGCGCTCCGTTTCGAGATCGTCAGCGAACCGCGCAAGATGCCTGCGGGTGCGAGATCGTTCCACAAGGCAAAGCACGGCGAAAAGCGGCGTGGCGCGGCGAAAAAGCCCGGCACACGGCCTCCTCGCGGCCGTCGCTGAGGCAAATGCGCGCCGAACGGGCCGAAAGGGGCGACATTGGCACCATTCGCGCCTATATGGTGCGTCAACGCCCGGGTTCATGAAAAGAGACCGTCGAGATGCAGACATTCGGACAATCGCACGCGGCAGACGACCGGCATGATGATGCTCCTCGTGCGCTTGGCGGATCGATCATGCGCGGTCTGAAATGTCAGTGCCCCGCCTGTGGCGAAGGCAAATTGTTTCGCGCTTTCCTCAAGCCCGTCGATCATTGCGCCTCCTGTGGCGAAGCGATGCACCATCATCGGTCCGACGATCTGCCGCCTTATCTCGCGATCTTCATCGTCGGCCACATCGTGGTCGCCGGGTACATGTTCGGGGAACGCGTGGTCGACTGGACATCCTGGCAGGCGCTTGCGTTCTGGATTCCGGTGACACTGATCATGACTGTTGCGAGCATGCAGCCGCTGAAAGGCGGCGTCATCGGACTGCAATGGGCGTTGCGTATGCATGGCTTCGGCGGCGAGGACGATCCGCTGGACGAGGTGCCCGATGAGAGCCGGACCTGACCGAACATGAGCGGCATGGCGCGCGACCAGGCGCCCCGGGCAGGCACACGCTATATCACCTCCGGCGAGCATCCCCTCTTGAAGCCGAAGGATGCCGCTTCGATCATACTCATCGATCGTGCTGGTCCTGAGATCCGATTTCTCGTCGGCAAGCGCGCTCGCGCCCACACCTTCATGCCCAATTTCTACGTGTTTCCCGGTGGTCGTCGCGATCGCGCCGATTCGCGGGTCGGCGTCGCCAGGCCGCTGAAAGAGACCGTGACGGAGCGCCTCATGGCGAGGACCGATCGTGCCATGACCGCCGCTCGGGCGCAGGCGCTGGCGGTTGCCGCCGTTCGCGAGACGTCGGAAGAGGCCGGGCTCATGATTGCCGGCAACGGCAAGGTCGGCCTTCATTCCGACTGGACTGGCTTCTTAGAACGCGGGCTGGCACCGGACCTCTCATTCCTTCGCTACGTCGCACGGGCGATCACGCCACCGCGGCAGAGCCGGCGGTTCGACACGCGGTTCTTCGCCTGTTTCCTCGACGAGATCGGCGCCGACCCGAAGGACGTTGCCGACAGCGAGGAACTGCAGGATCTCACTTGGATCGGGTTTGACGATGTCGATGGGATGCAATTGCCGCGCATTACCCGCACGATCATTGGCGATCTCCAGGATGCGCTGGCCTCGCACCCAGACCTGCCTTTCGATCAACCGGTCCCCTTCTACTACGTGAAGCACGGCACCTTCGTGCGCGACATCATCTGAATTCCATGCGGAGCAACACCATGCGGTCCGAGGTCGGTACGACGATCCGGTGGTCCTCGTTGATCGCTGCGCTTGCGGCCATCGGCGCTGTCGGCGTTGCCATCGGCCTTGGCCTGCCGCTGCTCAGTGTCATCATGGAGCGACGCGGCATCTCCTCCTCGATGATCGGCTTCAATACGGCGTTTGCCGGCCTGGCATCGATCGCGGCCGCTCCGCTTGGACCAAAGCTGGCGCACTGGTTCGGCGTCGCGCGCACCATGATCGTGATGCTCTGCCTCGCTGCGGCAAGCGGCCTTTGCTTCTATATTGCAGAACCCTTCTGGACATGGTTTCCGCTTCGCGTGGTGTTCCACGGTGCCGTCACCATCGTGTTCATCCTGTCGGAATTCTGGATCAACGCCGCGGCACCGCCGGAGCGGCGCGGGCTCGTACTTGGTGTCTATGGCACCGTTCTGGCTCTCGGTTTTGCAACAGGCCCGCTGATCTTCGCCATGATCGGAAGCCAGGGGGTGTTACCCTTTGCGGCCGGCGCCGCCATTGTGCTCGCGGCGGTCATTCCCATCGCGCTGGCGCGCAACGAAGCGCCGCGGATCGAAGAGAAGCCTCGGCGCAGTTTTCTGCGCTACGTCTTTCTGGTGCCGACGGCCACTGCCGCCGTCTTTGTTTTCGGTGCCGTCGAAGCGGGCGGGCTGGCGCTGTTCCCCATCTATGCGGCGCGCACCGGCTTCACCGAATCGGAGGGTGCGCTTCTGCTTACGGCGATCGGCCTCGGCAACGTGCTGCTGCAGATCCCTATCGGCCTTGTCGCCGACCGGGTGAAGAGCCGGCGCATCTTGCTGACGCTGCTGGCTCTGATCGGGCTTGCAGGCTCTGCCGCACTGCCGTTCATCGTGGGAGGCTGGTGGCTGATGGCGGCGGTGCTCTTCGTGTGGGGCGGCGTCGTTTGCGGGCTCTACACGGTCGGCCTGACCCATCTTGGCGCCTCGCTCAAAGGCGCCGATCTTGCAGCCGCCAATGCCGCCTTCATCCTCTGCTACGCGCTCGGTGCTCTTATCGGGCCGCAGACCATCGGAATCGCCATGGACATCTTCGGGACGGATGGATTCGCGATTGCGCTTGGATTCTTCTTCAGCCTCTACGTGCTCCTGACGCTCGGGCGTATGATTTTCGGACCCGCGCGGGGCTGAAACCCTGGGTACAAGGCTCCAACACGACCTTCGGGGCCCAATCGACCTTGACATCCGCGGGACAATCAGTAGGTATCGCCCCAAGTTTCTCGCGCCGTGGAGCCCTTCGGCTGTCCGCGGCGTCGTTTTTGACGAGCAGGAATTCCCATGGCCAAGGCAACCACAATCAAGATCAAGCTGCTTTCGACGGCAGACACCGGCTTCTTCTACGTCACGAAGAAGAACAGCCGTACCATGACCGACAAGATGAACAAGACGAAGTACGACCCGATCGCGCGCAAGCACGTCGAGTTCAAGGAAACGAAGATCAAGTAAGTCTTCGTTCTGCGCGGCACGCCGCGTGGACTTCGTCGGATGAGCATTGGAAACCCTGGACTTTGCGTCCGGGGTTTTGTCGTTTCGAAGATAACTTGGTGACGTGAGTGACTGGACAGCTGGTGGCCGCGCCAACAAAAAGGGGTCGATCAGGCGCTCGACGTGGTACGAGGATGCCACGTTTGATCGAGCGCTCTGATCGACCGACCCCATGACCCAGGAGATGCGGCGGACCTGAACATCACGGGGTTATCTTTTTAGGTGAAGTGTCCCAACGCCTCACCCTTGAAGCTTCGCCCAAAAACCCTAGGAAATCAATCTTGCGTTAAGCACTTTCTAAAGCGCACCGGACCTTGGTTAATTGTGGGGGCTTTCAGCGACTTTCGATACATGCAAAACCGTGTATAGAATTTTTTACAGCTATGAGCACCAAGTCTAGTGACACTGACGTGATGCTCGGACGGCTTCACGATTCACTCTGACGCTTTCGTCACAAGCGACCCGCGGTTTTTTCCGCCTAACTGTGGAATGATGAGAGCAGGTCTAGGCTGCTGCTGCGACCACACGGTTGCGACCGCTGCGCTTGGCCGTGTAGAGCGCTTCGTCCGCGCGCTGAAAGACGCTGCTTGCAGCCGCTTCACCATCCTTGAGCGTCGCGATGCCGAGCGAGGCAGTGACCGAGAGAGGCTCGGCGCGGCCGTTGACCCGAAAGGGCACGGCCTCGATGCTGACGCGTAGGCGCTCGGCGACAGCTGCGGCTAGGGTACCGTCGGTATCCGGCATTACGACAACGAACTCTTCGCCCCCATAACGGCAGGCGAGATCGGCACCGCGCACGGCTTGCTTGATGCGGCGCGACAGTTCCCGCAGCACATCGTCGCCGGCCTGATGCCCGAAGTTGTCGTTGATCGACTTGAAGCGATCGAGATCGATCATGCAGACCGAAAGCGGTCTTTCCCGCTTGCTCGAGCGCTCGACCAGAACAGGCATGTGGGTGTCGAGATAACGTCGGTTGTAGAGGCCCGTCAAAGCATCGGTGACGGCCAGTTCGATCGTGGCGCGCACGCTGCTGCGCAAGTGATCGTTGTAGCGCTTGCGCTTAATCTGGGTGTTGGCACGCGCCAGAAGCTCGTGCGGGTCGATCGGGCGCTGGATGTAATCGTTGACGCCGAGTTCGAGCGCGCGCGTGACGAGAGCCTGCGAACCGGCTTCAGCCATCAGCATCACCGGCAGGAAGCGCGTGCGCTCCACCGAGCGCAGCTGCGAGCAAAGCCGCAACGGATCGTAGTTGGTGAAATTGTCGCTGATGATGGCAAGATCGTAAGGTCGTTCCGCCGCCTCGAACAGCGCCGCCTGCGGATCGGACATGCACACGACCTCGGCAATCGGTGCCAACATACGGGTGACGCGCTCCTGGGCACTAACGCGTTCATCGACGAGCAGGACATGGGCCTTGTCCATGCCGTCGACGCCGTTGATCAGATCCTGCGTGCCAATCAGCTCAGCAGTCTCGGCGCGCATGCGCAGCTCGTCACCAAGCGCCTTGAGGCGCAGCAGGCTGCGCACCCGCGTCATGAGCTGGATGTCGTTGACTGGCTTTGTCAGGAACTCGTCGGCGCCTGCACGCAGCCCCCTCACCCGATCTTCCGATTGATCGAGCGCCGTCACCATCACCACCGGAATATGTGCGGTGCGCGGGTTCGCCTTCAGCCGCTCGCAGACCTCGAAGCCATCCATGCCGGGCATCATGATGTCGAGAAGAATGAGATCGACCTGTGTCGCGGCGCAGACATTGAGTGCGCTCGGTCCGTCGACAGCTGTCAGAACTTCGAAATAGTCGGCGAGCAGCCTGGCTTCGAGAAGCTTGACGTTGGCCGGTACGTCATCAACGACGAGAATGCGCGCGGTCATGCCTCACCCAGATAGGTCTTTATCGTTTCGAGAAAGCGCGGCACGGAGATCGGCTTCGAAATATAGGCCTCACAACCGCCCTGGCGGATGCGCTCCTCGTCTCCCTTCATGGCAAAAGCCGTTACAGCTATGACCGGGATCGAGTGAAGCTCGTCATCGGCCTTCAGCCATTTGGTGACATCGAGACCGGAAACTTCCGGAAGCTGGATGTCCATCAGAATAAGATCGGGGCGGTGGGCGCGGGCGAGATCGACCGCTTCGGTCCCGTTGCGGGTCTGGATGGTCTCGTAGCCGGACGCCTCGATCAAGTCGCGGAACAGCTTCATGTTCAGCTCGTTGTCCTCGACAATCAAAACGGTCTTGGGCATAGATACTCCCATCAGCGGTTCACTTCGGCTTGGACGTCTCGTCGCCGGCGAAAGCCGCTCCCTTCACTGTTCTACCGTATCGGCATCTGGTTGAGGAAAAGCAAACTCTTGGCATCAAATGCAACACAACCCGGAAAAGACGGGACTGAAGCCGAGACGATCGCGATTTCTATACTTGGCTGGCTGGCGAACGAACCGGAGCTTCTCGGCCGCTTTCTGTCGCTGACCGGCATGAGCGTGTCGACCCTGCGCCAGTCGGCCGGTGAGCCTGGCTTTCATCTGGCTCTGATCGACTTCCTGATGGACCACGAGCGGACCTTGATGGACTTCTGCGCGGCGACCGGCGAAAAGCCCGAGCACGTTGCACGCGCCCACCGGGCCCTGTCCGGCCCGCCTGGCCTCGACACCAACAGCTTCTGACCGGTGCCAGCTGTCCTTCCCGAAGATCTTGCCCAGTTCGACTGGGTTGCGCGTTCCAGCCGCCCTCTGATCGTCTGTGATGTCGATGAAGTCGTGCTCGAATTCGTCACGCCCTTCATCGCCTATCTCGATCACAAGGGACTTGAGCTGCGCCCCTCGTCTTTCCGACTGCATGGCAATGTCTACCGGCGAGACGATGGCACGCCTGTATCGGATCGGGACATTTCGGCCAGCATCGAGGCGTTCTTCGTTGAGCAGCATGATTGGCAAACACCGGTGGCCAGCGCCGCCGAAACGCTCGCCGCCTTGAAGCGTCACGCCGACATCGTTTTTCTGACGGCGATGCCGCCGCGCCATTTCGCCGTTCGACGCGCCCTGCTCGACGCACACGACATGTCCTACCCGATGATCGCGACCGAAGACGAAAAAGGCACGGTGCTTCATCTCATCCACGGGGATCGCGACACCAAGGTCGTATTCATCGACGACATCTTCCACAATCTCCACTCCGTGCGCGACCGGCTGCCAAATGCTTTCCTGATCAACCTGATGGCCAACGACACATTCCGCGCTCTGGCGCCGCATCCTGGCGAGAAGGTTGCGATGGCGAAGGACTGGAACGAGACGCGTGATCTGATCCTCGAATTTCTTGAGAATTGACGCTCCGACTCGGTGTCTCAACGTCTTGAGCATCTGAACGCTAGCGCTTATCGTGCGCATGTTCAACTTATGTTCCAGAGGACGCCAATCTCGCGCCATGGGTGACGCCGTCTTGAGCTTCTGCCGGGATTGCCTGTGGCCGGCCGTTTCGCGCGGCCGGTTCTGCCAGGCGTGCGGCAGCCCTCGCATCGTGCGTCATGCCGAGCTCGACCGTCTGTCGATCGCCCATATCGACTGCGACGCTTTTTATGCAGCGGTGGAAAAGCGCGACAATCCGGAACTTGCCGATAAGCCGGTGATCATCGGCGGCGGCAAGCGCGGTGTCGTTTCAACGGCCTGCTACATTGCCCGCATCTCCGGTGTTCGCTCGGCCATGCCTATGTTCAAGGCGCTCGAGGCCTGCCCCGAAGCAATCGTCATCAAGCCGAACATGGAGAAATACGTCGCAGTCGGCCGAGAGGTGCGGCGGATGATGGAAGCGCTGACGCCGCTTGTTCAGCCGATCTCGATCGATGAAGCATTTCTCGACCTCACGGGCACGGAAAAGCTGCACCGGGACAGCCCTGCCCGCACCTTGGCGCGTTTCGCGACGCGCGTGCAGAACGAGATCGGCATCACCGTCTCGGTCGGGCTTTCCTACTGCAAGTTTCTCGCCAAGGTCGCGTCCGATCTCGACAAGCCGCGGGGCTTTGCTGTGATCGGCGAAGCCGAGGCACTCGAGTTTCTGGCCGATAAGCCCGTGACGATGATCTGGGGCGTGGGCAAAGCCTTCGCCGACAAGCTTGCCGCCGACGGCATCCGCTCGATCGGCCAGTTGCAACGCATGGAGGAAGGCGTTCTCATGGCGCGCTACGGCTCCATGGGGCAACGGCTCTACCGGCTCTCACGCGGGCGCGACGAGCGGGTCGTCGAACCCCGCGAGGCTGCCAAGAGCGTTTCGGCGGAAACGACCTTCAACAGCGATCTCGGCCGTCCCGACGATCTCGTGCCGGTTCTGCGCTCGCTGTCGGAAACGGTGGCCCATCGATTGAAGGCATCGGGCATCGCCGGGCAGACCGTGGTGCTGAAGTTGAAGACGGCCGATTTTCGCATTCGCACCCGCAACCGGCGTCTGGACGACCCGACGCGCTATGCCGATCGGATCTTTCGCACCGGACTTTCTCTGCTGGAAAAGGAAATGGACGGAACGAAATTCCGGCTGCTCGGGATCGGCGTTTCTGACCTCACCGACCTTGCCCGCGCGGACATGCCTGATCTCGTCGATCCTCTGGCAGGCCGCCGGGCCGTGGCAGAAAGCGCCATGGACAGCGTACGCGCCAAATTCGGGCGTGCAAGCGTCGAAACGGGCTATACGTTCGGCCGAGGAAATCGCGGGCGCCCGGAACGTGACGACGCCTGATTTTTCCCGATTAACGGATCACTCGGCAATCGCAAGATTCCGGAAATCTATCTCGGGCAGACTGAGGACGATCCCTTGTCTGTATCGAGTATGAAATCATGGATCGACGATCTTTTCTGGGCCTTCTGTCCGTCTCCCTGCTGGCGTCCGGCGGCATGCGCGAAGCGGTCGCTTCAAGCAGCAAGGAACCGCTGACGATCTGCGTGTCGCTCGACGCGCAGCGGCTCGTTGTTTTCTCCGGCCTTGACGAGATTGCCTCCTCGCCGATTTCCAGTGGCAAGTCTGGCCATACGACGCCGACCGGCATCTTCTCGATCCTGGACAAGCGCACGTTCCACCGGTCGAATATCTATTCGAACGCTCCGATGCCCCATATGCAGCGGCTGACCTGGTCCGGCATCGCGCTCCACGCCTCGAATCATGTGCCTGGCTATGCGGCTTCCCACGGCTGCGTGCGCATGCCGAATGACTTCGCCCGCGATCTTTTTGCGATGACGCAGCTGCAGGCCCATGTTGTCGTCACACATGAAAGCATCCGGCCTCGGCCGATCCGACATCGCGCCCTGCCCGACGCGCTTACGCCCTACGACCGGCTGATGGCGGGCAATCTGGAACTTCGGCTGGACACGCATGATCCGCATGCGGAAGGGGTGGAGGTGGCGTCTGCGGATCAGATGACTGCAACGGCGACCGATGCCGGATCGGCCGAACCGCCGCGATCGCCGCTGCGGCTCTTCCTCACGCGCCGCACGCACCGCGAACTTACCCAGGATGCGCAGCAACTGCTCAACACGCTGGGTTTTGATGCCGGTGCCGCCGATGGGTTCGCCGGGCCACGCACCGCCGATGCGCTGCGTCGTTTCCAAGAGGAAGCAGGTCTCACGCCATCCGGCTATCTGGCAAAGGCCGATATTGACGCCTTGTACGAGGCGGCGGGCAAGGGCGACGTGCCTGCCGGGCATCTCTACGCGCGGCGTGATTTCGTGCCGATTTTCGACATGCCGGTGCATTTGAAGTCGCCGGAGCGTCCGCTGGGAGCCCATCTGGTCACGGTGTCTGCCGTCACGGCTGGCAGGGCGACGTGGACCGGACTGTCCTTGTCGGACCGGCCTGCCCCTTCGGTCGCCGGATTGACCGCACTTGAACCCGATGCCTCCCCGACGGCCGCGCAAGTCGACCTAGCGTCGACGCTTGACCGACTGCAGCTCACGCCAGCGATCTCCGATCGACTGTCGCGAGAGCTGACGGTCGGCTCGTCGCTCGCCATCTCGGACAACGGCCTCGGCACGGAAACCGGCAAAGGCACCGACTTCATCGTGCTAACGCGGCGCGGCTGACAGGGACGAGCGCAGCGCCTGTTACTGGCGGCTGAGGCTGATCTCGCTCGTCACGACCTCAGCACCGGTGGTGGGGCTGGTATCGATCGTGCGGATGATCATGGAATCCGGGTCGGGCACTTCGACCTGCATGCGTGCCTCGCTGTCGCCATTCACTTCTTGAGCCCAGGCGACCTGAAGATCGAGCGTGTTGCCGTTGCGGGCGCCCGAAAGCGCCGACTGTCCGCCGCGGGGACCGGTGTATATGCCTTCATAACTGGTGCCACTGGTGTTCGTCAGCTGCGCCGAGACGTTCTGGCGGATGATTGCCATGGCGCGACAGGTGCCATCGAGGCTGAAACTCTGGGCCTCGGCGCTGGACGTAAACTGGCAGTTCACGCCAACCGGGTCGCTGTCGGCGGTGCGCCGCGCCGTGCCCTCGCCGGCCCAAGAGCCCGACAGCCCTTCAATGAATGCCGTGTCTTCGGCCGCTGCCGGAAGGCTCACGCTGATGACGAGGGCGGGCACCAAGGCTAGAACAAGCTTCATGATCGTGTCTCCTGACAGAGTGTCGTTTGTCATTTGACGAGCGTGCCCTGCATCGATCGCCGCATCCCAATTGGCGCAGCAATGCGTGCGGGATAAGACGGCGAAGATCACAAAGGCGTGTTGACGCGCACGGCGCAGCTCCTGGCCACGCCGATTTTCACGAAAGATGAAGCGATTTCTTCTCTAGAAGTCGACGACGAGGCCTTCGCTCAGCGTCACCCGGCGATCCATGAGACCGGCCAGTTCGTGATTGTGCGTGGCAATCAATGCCGCGAGGCCGGACTGACGCACCAGCGCCTCTAAAGCCTCGAAGACATAGCCGGCCGTTTCGGGATCGAGATTGCCGGTGGGCTCGTCGGCGAGCAGAATGAGCGGGGCATTGGCGACGGCACGGGCGATTGCCACACGCTGCTGTTCGCCACCGGAAAGCTCCGACGGCCGGTGGCCGGCGCGATGGCCGATGCGCATGTAATCCAGAAGCTGCGCGGCGCGCTCCGACGCTTCCTTTTCCGGCAGGCCGCCGATCAGCTGCGGCATCATGATGTTCTCAAGTGCCGTGAACTCGGGCAGCAGATGGTGGAACTGGTAGACGAAGCCGATATCGCTGCGCCGGCGATCGGTCCGCTGCTCGTCCGTGAGGTTGGAGCAGGGATCACCGGCCAAAAGAACTTCGCCAGCATCCGGCTTTTCCAGGAGACCCGCCACATGCAGCAGCGTCGACTTGCCTGCGCCCGACGGCGCGACGAGCGCGACGATTTCGCCGCGCTTCAACGAAAAGTCGGCGCCGCGCAGAATGGCGAGCTCGGTGTCGCCCTGGTTGTAGTGCCGTTCGACCTGCTGAAGCTGCAGCACATAGGGTGCGGTATCGAGGACCATGCGGATTTTCTATTCTGTTCGGAGGTCTATTCGTAGCGAAGAGCGTCGACGGGATCGAGGCGTGAAGCACGCCAGGCCGGGAACAGCGTGGCGATGAAGGACAGCAGCAACGCCATCAGGATCACCGACAGCGTCTCGCCCGGATCCATCTCGGCCGGCAACTGCGACAGGAAATAGAGTTCCGGATCGAAGATCGTCGTGCCCGACAGCCAGGAGAAGAACCAGCGGATCGACTCCACGTTGAGGCAGACGATGACGCCGAGCAATACGCCCGCGATCGTCCCGGTGACGCCGATGGCTGCGCCGGTCATGAAGAAGATGCGCATGATCGAGCTCGACGTCGCACCCATGGTGCGCAAGATCGCGATATCGCGGCCCTTGTCCTTCACGAGCATGATCAGGCCGGAAATGATGTTCAGCGCGGCAACGAGCACGATCAGCGTGAGGATCATGAACATGACGTTGCGCTCAACCTCCAGCGCCGAGAAGAACGTCTGGTTGCGCTGGCGCCAATCGGTCACGAAGATCTGACGACCCGCTGCCTCTTCGATGGCCGCGCGGTAGTCCTGAACCAAATCGGGGTTTTGGACGAACAGCTCGATCGATTGAACCAGACCTTCGGCATTGAAGTAGAGCTGCGCTTCCTCAAGCGGCATGAAGATGATCGCCGCATCGAATTCCGACATGCCGATCTCGAACACACCAGAAATCGGGTAGGATTTGACCCGCGGCGTTACGCCAAGCGGGGTAATGTCGCCATCGGGGGCCACCAGCGTGATGTCATCGCCGGCGCCGACACCGAGCGCTTCGGCCATGCGCGATCCGACCAGCACGCCCTGCCCCGCGGCAAATCCGACGAGATCGCCCGACCGGATGTTTTCCGAAACCGTCGTCATGCGCGTCAGGTCGTCTGCGCTGATGCCCTTGACGATCGCGCCGGTACCCGCACCCTGAAAGCCGGAAGCAAGTGTCTGCCCCTCGACCAGAGGAATCGCCATCTCGACGCCTTGAACGCCTTCGAAACGAGCAGCCAGATCCCGATAATCGTCGAGCGGTCTGTCCATCGGCTGAACGATCATGTGACCGTTGATGCCGAGAATACGGTCGATCAGCTCCGTGCGGAAACCGTTCATCACGGCCATGACGATGATGAGCGTGGCAACGCCAAGGACAATGCCGACGAAGGAGAAACCGGCAATCACCGAAATGAACGCTTCCTTGCGGCGCGAGCGCAGATAGCGCCAGGCGACCATGCGCTCGAACGCCGAAAAGGCGCCGGCAGAGCGCGACACAGGCCGCGTCTGCTCCTCGGGTGCATGGTCCGGCACGGCGGTGGCGTCACTCATGTCGGCTATCCCCTGGATCGTCGGTTGCGCTCAGCCTGCAGTCGCAGTCAGTCGGTTGATCGCCGCATCGAGCGGCAGCGTCTCGCGCTCGCCCGTGCTGCGTGTCTTGATTTCCACTTCGCCGGCCGCAATGCCGCGCGGACCGACGATCACCTGCAATGGCACGCCGATCAGGTCAGCCGTTGCGAACTTGCCGCCTGCCCGCTCGTCGGTGTCGTCTAGCAGCACGTCCAGTCCAGCAGCGGTCATTGCGGCATAGACCTGTTCGCACGCCGCGTCACAGGCCTGATCGCCGGCCTTCATGTTGATGATGACCGCATCGAATGGCGCCACGCCGGCCGGCCAGATGATGCCGCCTTCGTCATGGCTCGCCTCAACGATCGCGGGGACGAGGCGTGTCGGGCCGATTCCGTAGGAGCCCATGTGGACCGGGTGATCCTTGCCGTCCGGACCAGTCACGGTGGCCTTCATCGGGGCGGAATATTTGGTACCGAAATAGAAGATGTGGCCGACTTCGATGCCGCGCGCGGAAACCTTTGAGTGCTCCGGAACAGCGGCAAACGCGTCTGCATCGTGCATCTCGGAGGTCGCGGCATAGAGCGACGTCCAGCGATCGACGGTCGACTGGAGACCGGCGACGTCGTCGAAATCGGTGTCGTCACCGGGGATCTCGAAATCCATGAAATCGCGGTGGCAGAACACTTCCGACTCGCCCGTCGACGCCAGGATGATGAATTCGTGGCTGAGATCGCCGCCGATAGGACCGGTATCGGCACGCATCGGGATCGCCTTCAGGCCGAGCCGCGCGAAGGTGCGCAGATAGGCAACGAACATCTTGTTGTAGGAATGAACCGCTGCTGCCTTGTCGATGTCGAAGGAATAGGCATCCTTCATCATGAATTCGCGCGAGCGCATGGTACCAAAGCGCGGGCGGATCTCGTCGCGAAACTTCAGCTGAATATGGTAGAGGTTGAGCGGCAGGCTCTTGTAGGAGCGTACATAGGACCGGAAAATGTCGGTCACCATCTCCTCGTTGGTCGGCCCGTAGAGCATCGCGCGCTTCTGGCGATCCTCGATGCGCAGCATCTCCTTGCCGTAATCGTCGTAGCGGCCGCTTTCCATCCACAAATCCGCCGACTGGATCGTCGGCATCATGATCTCGATGGCGCCGGCGCGGTTCTGCTCTTCACGGACGATCGCGTTCACACGATCAAGCACACGCTTGCCGAGCGGCAGCCAGGAATAGATGCCGGCCGACTGCTGGCGGATCATGCCCGCGCGCAGCATGAGGCGATGCGAAACGATCTCCGCTTCCTTGGGTATCTCTTTCAGGATGGGAAGAAAGTAGCGTGAGAGGCGCATGGCGTGTCCAGGTGTGACCTGATTGGGCTAGCCCCGGAATCAGGCGAATTGGCGATGGAAAGACGCGCGTTCATAGCGGCTTCGCGGATTGAATGGAACCCGGCCCCCTGCCGCGCCGGATCGGTAGCCAATGCAATGACGTTGGCTCACGAAGCGATCACAACCCTGCGACGAAATGTGACAGTTTTTCGAAGATTGATGGTGACATTCAAATCCCCTTACGCTAGCTTGTGCCCACAAACGAGGCAGGGATCGATGAATTTCTGCCCATTCGCGGTCAAGTCTTGGGAGGATCAGGTCGCCGGCGCGCTAAATCGCTGCCACCGAGAAATCGGGTCGATCACGCGGGACTTCAAAAAACAAGGCTTTGGCCTTGTTTTTTTTTGCTTTCCGACCAGAGGCGTCAGGCGCGGACGTCTAGCCGAATTCCGGAACGATGCGTGGGATGCTGTCGACGGATAGACCGTAAACCGACGTGATCACATAGTAGACCGCAAAAATCACACCGGATACCAAAGTGGTGATCAGCGCCTTCTTCCCGAGTTGTGCGGTGAACGGCGCGCTTTCGGTGGTGCCCAGCGTGATGTCGCCCGCTTCTTCCTGCGTGCGGACGCCAAGCGGAAGAACCGCAAAAAGCGTGACCCACCAGATGATGAAATAGACAGCAAATCCGGAAAAGAAGGACATGGCAGGGAAGCCTTGGCTTGGCGGCGCTCAGGCCGCGCTCTGTTCTAGTTCGACAAGCGTCCCGCAGAAATCCTTTGGATGCAGAAACAGGACGGGTTTGCCATGGGCGCCGAGCTTGGGCTTGCCATCACCGAGGACGCGCGCGCCCTCCTTGATCAGATGGTCTCGCGCCTTGAAGATGTCTTCGACCTCATAGCAGATGTGATGCATACCGCCGGACGGGTTCTTCTCGAGAAAAGCCGCAATCGGCGAGGATTCACCCAGCGGCTCAAGCAGTTCGACCTTGGTGTTGCCGAGATCGACGAAGACCACCGTCACTCCGTGGTCCGTCAAGGACTGCGGCTCCGACACGTCGGCACCGAGCGTCTCGCGATAGATCGCGCTTGCCGCGGCGATGTTCGGCACCGCGATCGCGACGTGGTTCAAGCGTCCCAGCACGGTGTCTCCTCCCTTAAATCCGGGTGACGAGAACGGTGGTCACCGGCTTCTTGCCCCAGATGTTGTTGACCTCGGCGCGCACCGACCGGCGCACGGACTCACGTACCGTCGCGAGGTCTTTTCGCCGAGCGCGCGGGATGGAGTCCACCGCGCCAATCGCCGCATCGACCAGAAGGTCGGCGATGGCATCGCCTTCGTCGTCAAAGGCCGGGACGCCCTGGGTGATGATCTCGGGATCGCGATCGAGCTCGTATTTCGCATCGAGAAGAACGTTGACGACGACATGGCCGACGAAGGAGAGCTTGCGGCGCTCGCCGATCGCCATCTCCTCCAGATCGCCAATCAGTCGGCCATCCTTGTAGATCCGGCCGACCGGGGCTTCGTCGATGATCTCGGCGGGCCCGGGTGCGAGACGCAACATCATCCCGTTGCGAAGCCGCGGCACCTGCTTGATGCCCGATGCTTTGGCGAGTTCCGCATGCGCGGAGAGATGGGCTGCCTCGCCATGCACGGGCACGAGGATCTGCGGCTTTACCCATGAATACATCTGCTGCAGTTCCGAGCGGCGCGGGTGGCCCGACACATGCACAAGTTCGGCGCCGTCGGTGATGATCTTGATGCCCTGATCGACCAGACCATTGATGATGTCGAGAATCGCCTTCTCATTGCCCGGAATGGTGCGGGAGGAGAAGACAACCGTGTCGCCGGCCGTCAGCGCCACATGGCGCATCTCATCGCGCGCGATCTTGGCGAGTGCTGCGCGTGGCTCGCCCTGACTGCCGGTCAGGATCACGACGACCTTGTCGCGCGGGATATAGCCGAACTCGTCCTCGGCGATGAAGGGCGGGATGTCGTCCATCAAGCCGATTTCGGTTGCAACATCGGCAACGCGCTTCATGGAAGAGCCGAGCAGCAGGCACTGGCGCCCGGCGTCGCGCGCGGCTTCGGCGATCGAGCGAATGCGGCCGACATTGGAGGCGAATGTGGTGATAGCCACCCTGCCCTCGGCGCGCTCGATGATCGAGCGTAAGCTGTCGCTGACGGCGCGTTCCGACGGCGACACGCCTTCGCGCATGGCATTCGTGGAATCGCAGATCATCGCCAGCACGCCGGCATCGCCCAGTTGCTGGAAGCGATGAGCGTCGGTCTTCGGCAGCAGCGTCGGCTCCTCGTCGATCTTCCAGTCGCCCGTATGGATGACGGTGCCCGCAGGCGTCGTGATCGCCAGCGACACCGGTTCGGGGATTGAGTGGTTGACCGGAATGGCCTCGACCTGGAACGGGCCGACCGTGAACCGGTCTCCCGGCTTGTAGACGGTGATCGGCACGGGATTGCGCTCGCGCTCGTAGGACCGCTTCGCTTCGAGCATGCCGGCCGTGAACGGTGTGGCGTAGACTGCACAGTTCAGCCCAGGCCAGAGATCCGACAGCGCGCCGTAATGATCCTCATGTGCGTGCGTGATGACGATGCCACGCAGATTGGCGCGTTCTTCCTCGATGAACGAGATATCCGGCAGGACGAGGTCGACGCCCGGAAGGTCGGGACCTGGAAAGGTCACGCCGCAATCAACCATCAGCCATTCGCGCGCGCCGGCAGGGCCCCAGCCGTAAAGACCCAGGTTCATGCCGATCTCACCGACACCGCCAAGCGGCAGAAATACAAGTTCGTCCTGTTTCGCCATGTGCCTTCTTCAATGTCCTTGTTCTGGCGCGACCGGCACGCTCGACGCTTCGCAAACTTCAAGCGGGGTCAGATTGCCCGCGCGGATGCGACTGCGCCGAAATGCACGTCACCGGCTGTTATATGGGTCAGGCGACCGTCATCTTCACGAATGACGAAGCGACAATCGCTGTCGATCGTTTCGAATATACCGCGCGCGACCCGTCCGTCGATCCGGACCGCGACCTGCCCACCAAGCCCGCTTGCGCGCTCGAGCCAGCGCGCCCTGATGGCATCCAGTCCCGAAGCGCCGTTCCAGACGGCATGGTTCTCGGCCCAAGCGTCGGTGAGCGCGAGGAAAACGTCGCCCGCATCCGCGCTGCTGCCCAGTGCCCGCAGGGACGTGGCGGGGAATTCGGTGTCGCCCGGATGGGTGACGACGTTGACGCCCCAACCGATCGATGTGGCCTGGCGGCCATTCGGCAGCTTGGTCGATTCCAGAAGAATGCCGGATAGCTTCGCGCCGCCGGCCAGAACGTCGTTCGGCCATTTCAGCTCGAACCGCCGCCGCGCGTCACCGTCGAGGGCCACGGCGAGGTCCGCGTCCGGAATGAGTGCGCTCAGTGCATCGTGCAGCGCCAGACCCGCAACGAAGCCGAGCGTTGCCGTTGCCTTCAGGTCCAGATCATCCACGATCAGAAGCGATGCCGCGAGGTTTCCCCGCTCGGTCTGCCATGGCCGACCCCGGCGCCCTCGCCCGGTTTGCTGATGATCCGACACGAACCAGCACCGGCCGGTATCGTCGGCACGCGCTGCATCGAGAGCCTCGGCATTGGTCGACCCGACGGTCTCAAAGCTTTTGACGCGGTAGCCCGACTGGGCGGCCGTTGGAGCCAGAGCGAAGTGCGCTTGCTTGGCCGCCACGCCCAGGCTCAAAAGAACGACGCGGCGGCTGCCTGCGCAGCAGCACCGATCGGGCCGCCGATGAACAGATAACCCAGCGTGAAGATGCCAGCGATGCCGTACACAAGCTTCAGTTCGCCAGAAGCCGGCACGAAGCTTTCCGTCGCTTCATCGAACCACATGATCTTGATGATCCGGAGGTAATAATAGGCGCCGACGCACGATGCGAGCACGCCAATAACGGCCAGTGCATAGAGCTCGGCTTCGATGGCGGCGACGAAGACGAAATACTTGGCGAAGAAACCTGCGAGCGGCGGAATGCCGGCCAGCGAGAACATGAGGATCGTCAGCATCATCGCCATGAAGGGATGCGTGGAGGCGAGCCCGGCAAGATCGTCGATTTCTTCGACATTGCCCTCTTCCTTCTTCCGCATCGCGAGGATGCAGGCGAAGGTGCCAAGCGTCATCACCATGTAGATCAGCATGTAAAGGGCAACGCCCGATACGCCTGCCTGAGTGCCGGCAGCGAGGCCGACCAGCGCGTAGCCCATGTGGCCAATCGACGAATAGGCCATCAGGCGCTTGATGTTGCGCTGACCTATCGCGGCAAAGGCGCCGAGGATCATCGAGGCGATCGAAACGAAAACGATGATCTGCTGCCAGTCCGGCGTGATCGGCTCGAAGGCTTCGATGACGATGCGGGTCAGCATGGCCATGGCAGCGACCTTCGGAGCGGCGGCAAAGAATGCCGTGACCGCCGTCGGTGCACCTTCATAGACGTCCGGCGTCCACATATGGAACGGCACGGCCGAAATCTTGAAGGCGAGGCCTGCCAGGACGAAGACGAGACCGAAGACGAGGCCGAGCGAGCGCTCGTCGGCCGCAAGCACTGCCGCGATCTCCTGGAAGCCAGTATGGCCGGTAAAGCCGTAGATCAGCGACGCGCCATAGAGCAGCATGCCCGAGGACAGCGCACCGAGGACGAAATATTTGAGGCCGGCTTCCGTCGAACGGACGCTGTCGCGATTGATCGCGGCGACGACGTAGAGAGCGAGCGACTGAAGCTCCAGCGCGAGATAGAGCGCGATCATGCTGTTGGCGGATACCATCAGCATCATGCCGAGCGTGGCGAGAACGATCAGGACCGGAAATTCGAAGCGGTTGATCCGCTCTTCGCGCGCCTGGCCGACGGACATGACCATCGCCGTGATCGAGCCGATCAGGATCAGCACCTTCATGAACTTCGCGAACGGATCCGCGAGGAACGCGCCGCCGAAGGCGCTACCCGAGCCGGTGACCAGGAGGAGCCACAGGCCCGCAATGATCAGGACGCCGACTGCAAGGCCGGTGACCATGCTGGTGGAGCGCTCGCCCGAGAAGACGCCGACCATGAGCAACGCCATGGCGCCGACGGCCAGAATGATTTCCGGCATCGACAGTTGGATGCTTTGCAGCAGCAGTTCAGCGGTCATTTTGGTCCTCGGAGCATCAGTTCGAGAGGGCGACATCGCCCGCGGACTGGATCGCGGCCGTATAGTTGTTCAAGAGATTTTCGACCGAAGCCGCCGTCACATCGAGGATCGGCATGGGATAGACGCCGAAGAAGATGACGAGCGCGACGAGCGGATAAAGGATGACCTTCTCGCGGCGGCTGAGGTCCAGCATCGCCTTCAGGCTCTCCTTCTCCAGCGCACCGAAAATGATGCGGCGATAGAGCCAGAGTGCGTAGGCGGCCGAAAGCACGACGCCGGTCGTGGCCAGGAGAGCGACCCACGTGTTGACGCGGAAGATGCCGATCAGGGTCAGAAACTCGCCGACGAAGCCTGACGTGCCCGGCAGGCCGACATTGGCCATGGTGAAGACCATGAAGACCAGCGCGTATTTCGGCATGTTGTTGACGAGGCCGCCATAGGCCGCGATCTCGCGGGTATGCAGCCGGTCGTAGATCACGCCGACGCAAAGAAAGAGCGCGCCGGATACGAGGCCGTGCGACAGCATCTGGAAGATCGCGCCCTGAAGGCCTTGCGCGTTGGCTGCGAAGATACCCATCGTGACGTAGCCCATATGGGCGACGGACGAGTAGGCGATCAGCTTCTTGATGTCTTCCTGCATCAGCGCCACCAGCGAGGTGTAGATGATGGCGATGACGGAGAGCGCAAAGACGAGCGGTGCGAAGTCGGCGGACGCCAGCGGGAACATGGCGAGCGAGAAGCGGATGAAGCCATAGCCGCCGAGTTTCAGCAGGATGGCCGCCAGAATGACCGAACCCGCGGTCGGCGCTTCGACGTGGGCATCCGGCAGCCAGGTGTGGACCGGCCACATCGGCATCTTCACGGCGAAGGAAGCAAAGAACGCGATCCAAAGCCAGAACTGCATCTCTGCCGAGAAGTCATGGTTTAGCAGCAGCGGAATGTCCGTCGTGCCGGCGTCCCAGTACATCGCCATGATGGCGAGCAGCATCAGCAGCGAGCCGAGCAGCGTGTAAAGGAAGAACTTGAACGAGGCGTAGACGCGCCGCTTGCCGCCCCAGACACCGATGATGATGAACATCGGGATAAGGCCGGCTTCGAAGAAGATGTAGAAAAGGACGATATCGAGCGCGCAGAAGACGCCGATCATGAACGTTTCGAGCACGAGAAACGCGATCATATATTCCTTGACGCGCTTCTCGACCCGCCAGCTGGCGAGAATGCAGATCGGCATCAGGAACGTCGTCAGGATGACGAACAGCATCGAGATGCCGTCGACGCCCATATGATAGGCAATGCCGCTACCCAGCCACTCGACCCGCTCCACCATCTGGAAGTTCGGCTCGGCGCTGTCGAAGTTGATCCAGATGAAGAGCGACAGCACGAAGGTGAAGCTCGTCGCCAGCAGTGCCACATTGCGGATATTGCGCCGGCCGATCTCGGAATCATCCCGGATCATCAGGATCAGCAGAGCACCGACCAGCGGAAGAAATGTGACCGTGGAAAGGATCGGCCAATCGGTCATCAGAAGGCACTCCCGAGCATCATCCAGGTGACGAGCGCAGCGACGCCGATCAGCATGACGAATGCGTAATGATAAAGGTAACCAGACTGGAGGCGGACCACGCGGCCCGTCACGTCCTGAACGCGCGCGGCGACGCCGTTCGGCCCGAAGCCGTCGATGACGCGCCCGTCGCCCTCCTTCCAGAGGAACCGGCCGAGCGCCTTGGACGAGCGCACGAACAGGAAGTCATAGAGTTCGTCGAAGTACCACTTGTTCAAAAGGAACTGGTAGAGCCCGCGATGCTGGGCGGCGAGTTCCTTCGGCGTTTCCGGCGAGCGGATATACATGTACCAGGCGGTCACGAGGCCGATGAGCATGGCCATGAAGGGGCTCAGCTTCACCCAGAACGGAACGTGGTGGAACTCCTCCAGGATCTGGTTGGTCGGCAGCGTGAACAGCGCGCCCTGCCAGAAGCCCTCGTAGTAATCGCCGAAGAATTGCTTGTGGAACAGGATGCCGGCCAGCAGAGCGCCAACCGCGAGGATATAGAGCGGCACCATCATGATCGCGGGCGATTCATGCACATGGTGCATGACGTCGGCCGAAGCACGTGGCTTGCCATGGAAGGTCATGAAGATCAGGCGCCAGGAATAGAAGCTCGTGAAGAGCGCGGCGATGACCAGCATGGTGAAAGCGAAGCCAGCAGCCGCATTCTCCGCGACGAAGGCGCTTTCGATGATCGCATCCTTGGAGAAGAAGCCGGCGGTGCCGAAATAGAGGCCCGGGATGCCGACGCCTGTCAGCGCGACCGTGCCGATGATCATCATCCAGTAGGTGCGCGGGATGTATTTGCGCAGCCCGCCCATGCGGCGCATGTCCTGCTCGTCCGATACGGCATGGATGACCGAGCCGGCGCCGAGGAACAGCAGTGCCTTGAAGAAGGCGTGCGTGAAGAGGTGGAAGATCGCCGCGCCATAGGCGCCGATGCCGAGCGCCACGAACATGTAGCCGAGTTGCGAGCAGGTCGAATAGGCGATGACGCGCTTGATGTCGTTCTGGACCAGACCGACGGTGGCGGCGAAGAAGGCCGTGATCGCGCCAATGATGACGACGACCGTGCGCGCATCGATGCTGAGTTCGAAGACGGGTGACATGCGGGCGACGAGAAAGACGCCTGCGGTGACCATGGTGGCGGCGTGGATGAGCGCCGATACCGGCGTTGGGCCTTCCATGGCGTCCGGCAGCCAGGTGTGCAGCAGGAACTGGGCGGATTTTCCCATGGCGCCCATGAAGAGCAGCAGGCAGGTGACGGTCAGCGCGTCGGCACGGGTCAGGCTGTAGCCGAGGAAGTTCAAGACGACTTCCGTACCCGGGTCTGCACCCTCAACCGGCATGAAGTCGGCCGCACCGGCAAAGATCGTGTCGAAGCTGATCGAGCCGAACAGGACGAAGATGCCGAAGATGCCGAGCGCGAAGCCGAAGTCACCGACACGGTTGACGATGAAGGCCTTCATGGCCGCAGCTGTGGCCGTCGGCTTCTTGTACCAGAAACCAATAAGCAGGTAGGAGGCGAGACCGACGCCTTCCCAACCGAAGAACATCTGCAGCAGATTGTCCGACGTCACCAGCATCAGCATGGCGAAGGTGAAGAGCGACAGATACGCGAAGAAGCGCGGCCGATGCGGATCGTGGTGCATGTAGCCGATCGAGTAGATGTGCACCAAGGCCGAGACGGTGTTGACGACGACCAGCATGACGGCCGTCAGCGTGTCGATGCGGAACGACCAGTCGACGGACATGGAGCCCGACTGGATCCACTGCAGCACTGGAACGCGGATGACGTCAGTGTCGCCATAAGCGACAGAGAAGAAGGCAATCCACGACAGGAACGCGGCAAAGACCAGGAAGCCGGACGTGATGTACTCACAGGCCTTGGCGCCCAGCGAGCGGCCAAATAGCCCGGCGATGATGGCGCCGATCAGCGGCAGGAAGACGATCGCGTGATACATGACGCAGGTCAGCCCTTCATCGTGTTGATGTCTTCAACCGCGATGGAGCCGCGGTTGCGGTAGAACGTGACGAGGATGGCGAGGCCGATGGCTGCTTCCGCCGCCGCGACCGTCAGGATGAACAGCGCAAAGACCTGGCCGACGATGTCGTTCAGGAAGGCGGAGAAGGCGACCAGGTTCAGGTTGACGGCGAGCAGGATCAATTCGACCGACATGAGAATGACGATGACGTTCTTCCTGTTGAGGAAGATGCCGAAGACGCCGATCGTGAAGAGCAGCGCGCCGACCGTCAGATAATGGGAAATCCCGATTTCCATGAGTCCCTAAACCCCTCGTAGCCCTCGTGGAAGGCTATAATAAAGCAATCAGACGCCCTGCCCCGGCTTGACCTTCACCACCTCGATCGAGTTGGCGGGGCCGCGGGCGACCTGGGCTGCGATGTCCTGGCGCTTGACGTTGTCACGCTGGCGCAGCGTCAGAACGATCGCACCGATCATCGCGACCAGAAGGATCAGGCCGGCGATCTGGAAGAAGTAGATGAAGTCCGTGTAGAGCACGTCGCCGAGCGCCTGCGTGTTCTGGCGTTCGGTCAATGGCGGGATCGCCATCGCGCCGGAACCGGCGATCTCGGGGGCGAATGTCGCCCCGCCAAGCACGATGATGAGCTCTGCCGCCAGGATCAGGCCGACCAGCGCGCCAATCGGTGCATATTCCAGCACACCCGAGCGCAACTGCGTGAAGTCGACGTCGAGCATCATGACGACGAAGAGGAAGAGCACCGCGACCGCGCCGACATAGACGACGAGCAGAATCATCGCGAGGAACTCGGCGCCCGTCAGCAGGAACAGACCGGCCGAATTGAAGAAGGTCAGAATCAGGAACAGCACCGAATGAACCGGATTGCGGGCCGAAATCACCATGAACGCCGATGCCACGGCGACGAAGGCGAAGAGATAGAAGAATACGGCCTGAAGACCCATCTGGCGTGCCTTTGTCTTCCCGAATGCCGCGCAGTCCCGAAAATTCGAAAGCGGCGCTCAAGAGTGTCTTTCGCAGGTGCGAGAGGCAGAACCTCGCGCGGTTCTCTTAGATCAGGGCCTTCGCCCCGTCTAGATCATCACCGGTACGGCGAATCCATCTTTATGTTGCGGGCGATTTCGCGCTCCCAGCGATCGCCGTTCTCGAGCAGGCGATCCTTGTCGTAATAGAGCTCTTCACGCGTCTCGGTCGCGAACTCGAAATTGGGCCCTTCGACGATGGCGTCTACCGGGCAGGCTTCCTGGCAGAAGCCGCAATAGATGCACTTCACCATATCGATGTCGTAGCGCACCGTGCGGCGGGTGCCGTCGTTGCGGCGTGGGCCGGCCTCGATGGTGATCGCCTGTGCCGGGCAGATCGCTTCGCAGAGCTTGCAGGCAATGCAGCGTTCCTCGCCGTTCGGATAGCGGCGTAGGGCGTGCTCGCCACGGAAGCGCGGGCTGACGGGGCCTTTTTCGAACGGGTAGTTCACCGTTGCCTTGGGCGCGAAGAAGTAGCGCATCGACAGGAAGAACGCCCCGACGAATTCCTTGAGGAACAGCGATTTAGCGGCTTGAGCAAGAGCCATGGCTTTTCAACCTCTCCCGGCCGATCAGGCGGACCAGCCGGTCAGTTTGAGAACGAATGCGGTGATGACGACCATTGCGAGCGAGATCGGCAGGAAAACCTTCCAGCCAAGACGCATCAGCTGATCGTAGCGGTAACGGGGCACGAAGGCCTTCACCATGGCGAACATGAAGAAGACCATGCACATCTTGAGGACGAACCAGACAACGCCCGGCACCCAATTGATGAGCCAGAAATCGACCGGGGGAAGCCAGCCACCCAGGAACAGGATTGTCGTCAGCGCGCACATGAGGACGATGGCGGCATATTCGCCGAGCATGAACATCATGTACGGCGTAGAGCCATATTCCACCATGAAGCCGGCAACGAGTTCCGATTCGGCTTCAGGCAGGTCGAAAGGCGGCCGATTCGTCTCGGCAAGCGCCGAGATGAAGAAGATGATGAACATCGGGAACAGAGCGAGCCAGTGCCAATCCAGGAAGGAATTTGGCAAACCGACCATCGTACCGAGACCGTCACGCTGCGACAGGACGATGTCCGTCAAGCTGAGCGACCCGACGCAGAGAAGAACGGTGACGATGACGAAGCCGATGGAGACTTCGTAGGAGACCATCTGCGCAGCCGAGCGCAGCGCACCGAGGAACGGGTATTTCGAGTTCGATGCCCAGCCGCCCATGATCACGCCGTACACCTCGAGCGAGGAGATGGCGAAGACATAGAGGATGCCGACATTGATCGAGGCGATCGCCCAGTTCTCGTTGATCGGGATGACGGCCCAGGCGGCAAGCGCCAGCGTCACGGAGACGAGCGGTGCCAGAAGGAAGATGCCCTTGTTGGCGCCGGACGGGATGACCGGCTCCTTGAGGACGAATTTCAGAAGGTCGGCGAAAGACTGCAGCAGCCCCCAGGGACCGACGACGTTCGGGCCGCGGCGCATCTGCACGGCCGCCCAGATCTTGCGGTCGGCGTAGAGCACATAGGCGATGAACACCAAGAGCGCGACCAGAAGCAGGAGCGACTGACCGAGAATAATCAAGGCCGGCCAGGCGTAAGTTGCGAAAAATCCGTCCATCATCGTCCCCCTCGGCGGCTATTCAGCTGCGACTTTGACATCGCCGCGCGCAAGCGCCGAGCATTCGGCCATGACCGCTGAAGCGCGGGCAATCGGGTTGGTCAGGTAGAAATCCGTCACCGGCGAGCGGAACGGGGTCTTGTCGAAATTGCTGCCAGCCTTGCGGCCGCGAATGCCGGACACGTCGCCAACCGCGATCTCGTCGATCGCTGCGAAATGCGGGTGGGCGGCGTAGAGATGCGCGCGCAGCTGCGGCAGCGAATCGAATGGCAGCTTGTGGCCGAGCACGTCCGACAGAGCACGCAGGATTGCCCAGTCTTCCTTGGCGTCGCCAGGCGCGAAACCGGCGCGCGATGCCATCTGCACGCGGCCTTCCGTGTTCACATAGGTGCCGGACTTCTCGGTATAGGCCGAGCCCGGCAATATGACGTCTGCCTGATGGGCGCCATTGTCGCCATGGGTGCCGATATAGACGGTGAAGCCGGCCTTGCGGGCCGCGAAATCCAGTTCGTCCGCACCCAGAAGGAAGAGCACGTCGGTGTCGCCGAGCATCTCCGCGGCATTTTTGCCGCCCTGTCCCGGTACGAAGCCGAGGTCGAGAGCGCCGACGCGGGCTGCGGCCGTGTGGAGCACGCCGAAACCGTTCCAGTCTTCACTGACGACGCCGACCGCATCGGCGAGGGCGAGCACGCTGTCGAGCACCGCTGCGCCATCGGTGCGGGCCAGAGCGCCCTGCCCGACGATGATCATCGGCCGCTCGGCGTCCTGCAGAACCTTGAAGAAGTCACCCGAGCCATCGACGAGGCCAGCCAGCGTATCGGTGCCGGCGCCAAGATAGGTATATTCGTAGCGAAGGTCAGCCTCTTCGCCGATCACGCCAACGGGGAAGTTTTCCATCCGCCAGCGCTTGCGAATGCGCGCATTCAGGACCGAAGCCTCGAAGCGCGGATTGGCGCCGATGATCAGCAGCGCATCGGCATCCTCGATGCCTTCGATCGTCGGATTGAAGATGTAGGAGGCGCGGCCGAGCGACGGATCGAGCGCTGCACCGTCCTGCCGACAGTCGATATTGGTCGAGCCGAGCTTCTCCATGAGAAGCTTCAGCGCGTAGATTTCCTCGACAGCTGCGAGATCGCCGGCAATCGCGCCGATCCGATCTGCCGAGGTGGCGGACACCTGCGCCTTGATGGCTGCAAAGGCTTCGCCCCAGCTTGCCGGCTGCAGACGACCGTCGCGCTTCACATAAGGACGATCGAGGCGCTGCGTACGCAGGCCATCCCAGATAAAGCGGGTCTTGTCGGAGATCCACTCCTCATTGATCGCCTCGTTGATGCGCGGCATGATGCGCATGACTTCGCGGCCGCGCGTATCGACACGGATCGCGGAACCGCAGGCATCCATGACATCAATCGACTCGGTCTTGCCGAGCTCCCACGGACGCGCCTGGAAGGCGTAGGGCTTGGAGGTCAGCGCGCCGACCGGGCAAAGGTCGATCACGTTGCCCTGAAGCTCCGACGTCATCGCATGTTCGAGATAGGTGGTGATCTCGGCATCCTCGCCGCGGCCGACTAGGCCGAGCTCGGAAATGCCGGCGACTTCGGTCGTGAATCGAACGCAGCGCGTGCAGTGAATGCAGCGGTTCATGATCGTCTTGACGAGCGGGCCGATATATTTGTCTTCGACGGCGCGCTTGTTTTCGTAAAACCGCGAATTGTCCATGCCGAAGGCCATGGCCTGGTCTTGCAGGTCGCATTCGCCACCCTGGTCGCAGATCGGGCAATCGAGCGGGTGGTTGATGAGGAGGAACTCCATCACCCCTTCGCGCGCCTTCTTCACCATCGGCGTGGTGGTGAAGACTTCCGGCAATTCGCCGTTCGGGCCGGGACGCATGTCGCGCACGCCCATGGCGCAAGAGGCCGCCGGTTTCGGCGGGCCGCCCTTCACTTCGACCAGGCACATGCGGCAGTTGCCGGCGATCGAAAGTCGCTCATGGAAGCAGAATCGCGGAACCTCGGCGCCGGCTTCCTCACACGCCTGCAACAGCGTGTAGTGATCCGGAACCTCGATCTCTCTTCCGTCGATTTTCAACCTGGCCATTCTCAGTCCTCATGCGGCCGATGCCGCGTGTCTTTGAACCGCATCGGCGGCCGGCCCGGCTTTCGCATCGGACGGGCTGCCAGTGCAACCTATTTCTTGGCAAATCCCGCCGCTTGGCCGATCCAATCATCCCGGCCGATGCGGCCTTTCAACTGAAGATGATCCTCGACCCAGGCGATTTCCTTGTCGCTCCATGCTGCGATCTGGGCGAACGACCAGACGCCGAGCTTGTTCAGCACTTCTTCCACCTTCGGGCCGATCCCGGAAATCGTCTTCAGATCGTCCGGGTTTGCGGGCTTGGCCATGGAGGCCGGTGCGACCATCATCGCCTCCGCAGCCTTCACGGCGTCCGTCTGGACCTTGGCGACGGCTTCGACGGTCGCGTTTGCCGCCTTCTGCATCGATTTGGCCGCAACGGGCTCGGCCGACCGCACAGAAGCGGCCGAAGCCGATTTCACGGCCTTCTCGACAGCAGCCGTGCTCGAGGCAGCGGCGTCTTTCACGGACTGCTCCGCCTTGCGCGCAACTTTGGTCGCAGCTTCAGCGGTCTTCGTTGCCGTCTTGACGCTTTCGGCCACCGTCTCTTCTACAGCCTTCGAGGCCTTTTCAGTATGCTTCACGGCGTCATCGACGACTTTCGCACCAGCATTGGCCATGCCTTCGACATCAGCGGCCTTGAACGCTGTTTTCGCATCGAACGCCACCGGCGCGACGGGAAGACCGAACCGGCGGGATGCTTCCATCGCGCCCTGCATCGAGCCGAAGAAGATGCCCATCATCTGGCTGGCGGCACCCATGCCGATGGCACTTGCCGCAACTGCGGCAGCCGTCGGATGGGCCATCAGTGGCGACATCATGCGCGATGCCGGCATGGCCGACGCCATCTCGCTCATCATCTTCTGCATATCGGCGACCGGTTGCATCATCGTTTCCGGGGTCATGCCAAAGGGAAATGCTGCTTGCGACATAGGAGTGCTCCTTGCAGTCGTCATGAAGTCATCGTTCCCGTCTCGACGTTTCCTCTAGATCAGTCTTTGAACTGCGGCTTATTCGGCCGCTTGCAGTGTCGTGTTCCGGGTCGAATCGGCCCGGTAGGTGTATGCCTCGATGCGCTTTTCCATCTCCGGACGGAAATGGCGGATCAGGCCCTGGATCGGCCATGCCGCAGCATCGCCGAGCGCGCAGATCGTATGGCCTTCGACTTGCTTCGTCACATCGAAGAGCATGTCGATTTCGCGCTTCTGGGCGCGGCCTTCGACCATGCGTTCCATCACGCGCCACATCCAGCCCGTGCCTTCACGGCAGGGCGTGCACTGGCCGCAGCTCTCATGCTTGTAGAAGGCCGAGAGACGCGCGATCGCCTTGATGATGTCGGTCGACTTGTCCATCACGATGACCGCTGCCGTACCGAGACCGGACTTCAGATCGCGCAGCGAATCGAAATCCATCGGACAATCGATGATCTGGTCGGCCGGGACCACGGGTACGGACGAGCCACCGGGGATGACCGCCAGCAGATTTTCCCAGCCACCGCGAATGCCGCCGCAATGCTTGTCGATCAGTTCGCGAAATGGGATCGACATGGCTTCTTCGACGGTGCACGGCGTGTTGACGTGGCCGGATACGCAAAAAAGCTTGGTGCCCGTGTTGTTCGGCCGGCCGATGCCGGCGAACCAAGCACCACCGCGACGCAGGATGGTGGGTGCAACGGCGATCGACTCGACGTTGTTGACGGTCGTCGGGCAGCCGTAGAGGCCAACATTCGCCGGGAATGGCGGCTTCAGGCGCGGCTGGCCCTTCTTGCCTTCGAGGCTTTCGAGAAGCGCCGTCTCTTCACCGCAAATATAGGCGCCGGCGCCGTGGTGGAGGTAGAGATCGAAATCCCATCCGCACTTGTTGCCGGTGCCGAGCAGGCCGGCGTCGTAGCATTCGTCGATCGCGGCCTGCAGGGCTTCGCGTTCGCGCATGTATTCACCGCGCAGATAGATGTAGCCGACATGGGCGCCCATGGCGAAACCGGCAATCACGCAGCCTTCGATCAGCGTATGCGGATCGTTGCGCATGATGTCCCGGTCCTTGCAGGTGCCGGGCTCGGATTCGTCGGCGTTGACGACCAAGTAGTGCGGGCGGCCGTCGCTTTCCTTCGGCATGAAGGACCATTTCAATCCCGTCGGGAAGCCGGCACCGCCGCGTCCACGGAGGCCCGACGCCTTCATCTCGGAAATGACCCAGTCACGGCCATTGGCGATGAGGATATCGGTGCCATCCCAATGGCCGCGATTCATCGCCGCTTTCAGCGACTTGTCCTTGAGGCCGTAGATATTGGTGAAGATGCGATCTTCGTCTTTCAGCATCGTTCAGACCTTCCTTATCGCGGCTTCTTGCCAAAGACGCGGATGTATTCCGCCTCGCCACCCTTGGCGAGCGCCTCGGCCTGGCGGACCCAGTCGTCGCGCTCGATGCGGCCGGAAAATTTCAGGTGATCGTCGACCCAGGCGCGCTCGGCGGCCGTCAGGCTCGCAACGCGCTCATAGGTCCAGATCCCCAGATCGTTCAGCTTCGCTTCGATCCTCGGGCCGATACCAGAGATGAGCTTGAGATCGTCCGGCTGTGCCGGCTTCTCGACAGGCGCCGGCTTGTTGGCTTCATCGACTGGAGCTGACTGCGTCGACGCTGTGGTGGCAGCCGGCGCCTCGGTGCGATCACCGCCGGTGCGGCCGCTTGCTGCCGGGGCTGTGTCGCCTTCGGCCTGCTTCGGATCGGCAGGCTCGCCGCCTGCCTCGTCCTTGGTCTTCGAGGGGCCGCCGGGGCCTTTGGCGTCCTGCGGGCTTGCGACCGTCGGATCAGCTTCGAGCGGCACGCCCTTCTGCGCCGGCCGACCCTTCTCGACGGCTTCTTCGCCACCGGCAGCGCCTTCGGGCGCGGACGGCTTGACGGCGCGCTCGGCCACGTCGCGATCGGCGACACGCTGCATCGCTTCCTCATCGAGCAGGGTTGTCGCCCCACCGAGCGGCGCGGACAGGTGCCGGCCGTTCTGCGGACCCGGCGTCACCGAAGCGCCCTCGCCCGCATCGAACCTGTCGATGATGTCGGCCAGTTGCTCGGGCGTCAGGTCCTCGTAGGCGTCCTTGAAGATCATCACCATCGGTGCGTTAACGCACGCACCCTGGCATTCGACTTCTTCCCAGGAGAGCGTGCCCGTTGCATTGGTGTGGAACGGCTGCGCATGAATCTTCTCGCGGCAGACGCGCATCAGGTCTTCCGAGCCGCGCAGCATGCACGGCGTCGTTCCGCAGACCTGCACATGGGCGCGCGTGCCGACCGGCTTCAGCTGGAACTGGGTGTAGAAGGTCGCCACTTCGAGCGCGCGGATATACGGCATCGACAGCATGTCGGCGATGCCTTCGATCGCGGCCTTGGTGACCCAGCCTTCCTGCTCCTGCGCCCGCATCAGAAGCGGGATGATGGCCGACTGCTGGCGCCCTTCAGGATATTTGCGAATGGTCGCCTGAGCCCAGTCGGCATTTTCCGCATTGAAGGCGAAGGCCGGGGGTTGAACATGGTCTTCAGCAAGACGACGCACGGACATTTCGCAATTGCCTCTCTAGTCGATTTCGCCACAGCGCGAATTCGACAGCGTCACGAATTCGCAGGCATAGGCGGAGCCTTCCTTCTGCAGGAAGACGACGAATCTGTTTCCGGTCGGCGATGACGCCTTGATCTCGTAGCCTTCGGCAACCAGAGCGCCCATGGAGCGGGAACCGGACGATACCGCACCCGAAGGACCGCCGAGCGAGCTCGATGGATTGGCTGTCTGCGCCGCGGCCGGCGACGCCGCCAGACCTAGCACTATGAGCGCGACCAGCCTCCGCATCAGCGATCAACCTCGCCGAACACGATATCGAGCGAGCCGAGGATCGCCGACACGTCGGCCAACTGGTGACCACGGCAGATAAAGTCCATCGCCTGAAGATGCGCATAGCCAGGTGCGCGGATCTTGCAGCGATAGGGGCGGTTCGTGCCGTCGGACACGAGATAGACGCCGAATTCGCCCTTGGGCGCTTCAACGGCGGCGTAGACCTCGCCTTCCGGCACGCGATAGCCCTCGGTGTAGAGCTTGAAGTGGTGAATGAGCGCTTCCATCGACCGCTTCATCTCGCCCCGCTTCGGCGCAACGATCTTGCCGTCACGCGAAGAGACCGGGCCGATCTTGTCCTTGCCGAGCAGGCGCTCGACGCATTGCTTCATGATGCGGGCCGACTGGCGCATCTCTTCCATGCGGATGAGATAGCGATCGTAGCAGTCGCCGTTCTTGCCGATCGGGATGTCGAACTCGAAATCCGAATAGCACTCATAGGGCTGCGAGCGGCGCAGGTCCCAGGCGGCGCCCGAGCCTCTCACCATCACGCCCGAGAAACCCCAGGCCCAGCATTCGTCGAGCGTCACGACGCCGATATCGGCGTTACGCTGCTTGAAGATGCGGTTTTCCGTCAGAAGCTCGTCGATGTCGTCGACCGTCTTGAGGAATGGATCGCACCATTTGCCGATATCCTCGACGAGCTGTTCCGGCAGGTCCTGGTGGACGCCGCCCGGCCGCACATAGGCAGCGTGCATGCGCGAGCCGGACGCCCGCTCGTAGAACACCATCAGCTTTTCGCGCTCTTCGAAGCCCCAGAGCGGCGGCGTCAGCGCACCGACGTCCATGGCCTGCGTGGTCACGTTCAGAAGGTGCGAGAGGATGCGGCCGATCTCGGAATAGAGCACGCGGATCAGCTGGCCGCGGATCGGCACCTCGACGCCTGCGAGACGTTCGACGGCAAGCGCGAAAGCATGCTCCTGGTTCATCGGCGCGACATAGTCGAGGCGGTCGAAATACGGGATCGCCTGCGTGTAGGTCTTGTGCTCGATCAGCTTTTCAGTGCCGCGATGCAGGAGCCCGATATGCGGATCGACGCGCTCGACGATTTCACCGTCAAGCTCCAGCACGAGGCGCAAAACGCCGTGCGCGGCCGGATGCTGCGGGCCGAAATTGATATTGAAGTTGCGGACGTTGTGTTCGGTCATGACCTACTGGCTCTTCTTTTCGTCGCCGGGCAGCACGTAGTCGGTGCCTTCCCATGGCGAGAGGAAGTCGAAGTCGCGATATTCCTGGCGCAGTTCCACCGGATCGTAGACGACGCGCTTGACCTCGTCGTCGTAGCGAACCTCGACGAAGCCCGTCAGCGGAAAATCCTTGCGCAGCGGATGGCCCTCGAAACCGTAGTCGGTGAGGATGCGGCGCAGGTCAGGATGGCCGGTGAACAGGATGCCGTAAAGATCGTAGGCCTCGCGCTCGAACCAGTCTGCACCGGGATAGACGCCGCAAAGCGACGGCACCGGCACGTCCTCGCCCGTCATGAGCTTCAGACGAATGCGCAGGTTCTGGCGCGGGGACAGGAGATGATAGACCACGTCGAAACGCTCGGCCCTGCCCGGCCAGTCGACGCCGCAGATGTCGATGAAATTCACGAACTGGCACTGCGGATCGTCGCGCAGGAACGTCGCCAGCTCGATCAATCCGGATGGCTGCACGTGCAGTGTCAGCTCGCCGAACGCGATTTTCGCATCGGTGACGAGAGCCCCACGCTCTTCACGAATGTAGGCCGCAAGCTCTTTCAGCCCGGCGCTCGTAACAGCAATATCCAACCGTTTTCTCCACAAAGGGAAGCGGCCGCCCAGCCCAGCGCCGGACGCCGCGGCACGCGTCAGCGCTCGATGGTACCCGTGCGCCGGATTTTCTTCTGCAGCAGCATGACGCCGTAAAGCAGGGCTTCGGCGGTCGGCGGGCAACCCGGGACATAGATGTCGACAGGCACGACGCGGTCGCAGCCGCGCACCACCGAGTAGGAATAATGGTAGTAGCCGCCGCCATTGGCACAGGAGCCCATGGAAATCACGTAGCGCGGCTCCGGCATCTGGTCGTAGACCTTGCGGAGCGCCGGCGCCATCTTGTTGGTCAGCGTACCGGCAACGATCATGACGTCGGACTGGCGCGGACTTGCGCGCGGCGCAAAGCCGAAACGCTCGGCGTCATAGCGCGGCATCGACATCTGCATCATCTCGACCGCGCAGCAGGCAAGGCCGAACGTCATCCACATGAGCGAGCCCGTGCGTGCCCACTTGATCAGTTCATCTGTCGAGGTGACGAGAAAACCGCGATCGGCCAGCTCGTTGTTGATCTCACCAAAAAACGCGTCGTCATGGCCGATCGGCTTGCCGGTATTCGGGTCGATGATACCTGATGAAGCAGGAGCTACCATGGTGGCGCCGCCCTGTGCCGCCGGGCGCTGCGGGTACGCTACTGCCATTCGAGCGCTCCCTTCTTCCATTCATAGATAAAGCCGACGGTCAGCACGGCAAGGAAGCTCATCATTGACCAGAAGCCGATCCAGCCGATGTCATTGAAGGACACCGCCCAAGGGAAAAGGAAGGCCACTTCGAGGTCGAAGATAATGAAGAGAATCGCCACGAGATAGAATCGGATATCGAACTTCATGCGGGCGTCGTCGAACGCGTTGAAGCCGCATTCGTAAGCCGACAGCTTTTCCTGGTCCGGCGCGCGATAGGCGACGAGGAATGGCGCCAGGAGCAGCGCACATCCGATGAAAAGCGAAAGCCCCAGGAAGATGGCGATGGGGACGTAGGAACCGAGAAGTTCGTTCATGATGGCTGCCTCTTGCTTCCGAGGCATCCTCAAAGGTCGCGCGAGACGGCCAAGATGCCCAATCGTTCGGAAGCAGGTCATGTTGCAATGCGGTGTCTGACTATCGCACGGGGACACGCGAAGCAAGGGCGAACGCCGCCAATTCAACCCTCGATGTCGTCTTGATGACGGGCGAGTGGCCCGCTCCACGAGACGTCGTCGTCAACCATGCGCAAATGGTACCGCAAAGCGCGCAATCCGGCGTGACGCCCAACCACGAGCAGCGATGAAAAGAAGAGCGAGATGCGTACTCACACGAGGCGTGAGCGCCACTTTCCAACATTCTGAAGTATCAGAGGAAAGTGGCGCGAGTGACGGGGCTCGAACCCGCGACCTCCGGCGTGACAGGCCGGCACTCTAACCAACTGAGCTACACCCGCATCCATGAAGCGAAGCAGTGACCGCGTTTTGTGTGGGCCGCGCTTCGTTCGTGGCGGCTGAATAGGACCTTGCTTCGGGGCTGTCAAGCGCGGGATGGACGAAATACGACAATTGCACGACGCCAATTTTCCGCCAGCCATCTCTCGCCATGGCTCTGCACAATCGGCGCGTTTTTCTCTTGCACTGCCCATCCAAAACGCCTAGATGGACGCCCGTACCGCCGGTCACCGTTACCGGCCGGGGGCGATTAGCTCAGTTGGTAGAGCGCCTCGTTTACACCGAGGATGTCGGCAGTTCGAGCCTGTCATCGCCCACCATTCCCCCCTCTCTTTTTTCTGCATTGCCGGTCATCTGTTGGCCGCTATAACTTCTGCTCGTACGCGTGTGGCCAATTGCCGATCAGCTTTTTCGGCCATTGACGATGTTCTTTATTTGTTCCAATTCTCGGCGATGCCTCGCCCGATCCGAACGCTTGAAGATGCCGCGCGCCACGGCCTTTATATTCAGGCCGAGTGCCTTCCCTGTGACCGGAAGGCGCTGTTTTTCTCGCTGGATCTGACCCAGTTCGTTCATCCGAGTCGGTCGATCCAGAACGTGCCATTTCGGTGCAAGCAATGCGGGTCGCGCCGGCTGAAGACATATGTGGTGGAACGCGACAACGAACGCATTCGCGAAGCGGTCGTCTGGCGGCCGATGCGGATGAAATGGTGAGTCGCTTGGTCTCGCCGTGACTAAAAAGCTCAGGCGGGCCTCCATCTGCGGCCGGGGTTGCCGCAGAACGATATGCCCGACATCCTGCCACGCCCTCGTGGTTCGACAGGCTCACCATGAGGGCTGAGCGGGATTCCGCCGGACAACCTCATGGTCGGTCGAAGGCTGATTCCATTTCGCGGCGAATGCGAACGGCCTGGCTGTCCTCGATCGCCACATCGGCCCATGTAACGACTGCGCCAGCGGCGACGTCGCGGGTGAGTTTCACGCCGTGGGCGAGACCGATCGGAAGCGCGCCGAAAGCAAGCGAGCGCTCGGCCGGCATGAGTTTGCCCCACACCGTATAGCCACCCTCTCCGTCGAGCATTTCGCCGGCCTTCAAGGCGCGCTTGGAGACGGCGGCGACGTCGGCCGAGAAGCTCACCGGCTCGCCGGTCGGCTCGTTGCGCAGCGCGGCGGACGCAACGCTGACGGGAAGCTCCAGTCCAATCAGATGGGATGGTCGGTAGAGCGAGGCGTATCGGCCGGAGCGGTCGGTCGCGACCTGATATTCCTTGAAGCAGCGCCTTGCATAGTTACCGCGGGCGCCCTCGTCCTCGGCCTCGAAGGTCACGTAGACGCCCCAGCGCAGATCACCGAAGACATGGCGGCCATCGCGCTCCTCGCTCGAGATCACCTCGACCATGCCGCTCTTTTCCAAAAGCCCGCCTTGGGCGCGCGGCTTCAGGATATCGGCGAGGTCGTGAACCCCGCAGGGCGGGAACGAAAGGCCGTCTTCAGGCGCAACCAAGCCCGTCGCATTGGCAATCGCTGCCATCTCGATCGCGGATTTTGTGCCGTCGATGAAGGAATTGAACATTTGCGGGTTCATGCCGCCCTTGGCAGCATCTTCCGGCGTGATCCCATAATGGCCCCAGACGGTGTCGGGTGTGGAGCAGCTGTATTCGGGCAGATATTTGGTGCCCTTGCCGGCAGCCACGACCCGGAAGCCGCAGGTGCGGGCCCAGTCCACCATTTCGCAGACGAGCGCCGGCTGGTCGCCATAGGCCATGGCGTAGACAAGCCCGGCACGGCGGAAACGTTCGGCCAGCAGAGGGCCGGCGAGCACGTCCGCCTCGACATTGACCATGACGATGTGGCGGCCATGCTCGGCGGCAAGCAGCGCGTGCCGCACGCCGGCGGCGGGATTGCCGGTCGCATCGACCACCACATCCAGCCCATCGGCCTTAATCAGCGCTTCCGAATCCTCGGTGATCATCGTGCGGCCGGAGGACCGGGCGTCGTCGAAGGATTGAGCCATCGCCGGATCGGCATCCCAACCGGTTGCCTCAAGCGCCTTGCGGGCACGCTCGGCCGACAGGTCCGCAATGCCCATCAGGTGCATGCCGGGGATGGTTCGAACCTGCGACAAAAACATCGAGCCGAATTTTCCAGACCCGATGAGGCCGACGCGAACGGGCCGGCCCTCCTCTGCCCTGCGGCAGAGCTTGGCGTATAGGTTCATGGTTGTCCTCCCCGGGCGTTTTGGATGTTACTCAGCCGCCTCCAGCGTCCGTGTGGCGGCAAGGCCGGCGGGCTTCGGCCCGCCATAGGCCCAGTCCAGAAGCTCTACCGTATGGATGACGGGAATGGCCGTGCCGCTCGCGATCTGGGTGATGCAGCCGATATTGCCGGTCGCCACGACATCCGGTCGCGTATTCTCGATATTGGCGATCTTGCGCGTCTTCAGTCGGGCCGAAATTTCCGGCTGCATGATGTTGTAAGTGCCGGCCGACCCACAGCACAGATGACCTTCGGGCGGGTCCTTCACCATGAAGCCTGCCGCCTTCAGAAGGTCCTTCGGCTGGCGCGTGATCTTCTGGCCGTGCTGCATGGAGCAGGCCGAATGATAAGCCACCGTCAGCGGCTCGGGTGCCGCGACCGCGGGGATCGCGAGCGTCATCAGATATTCGGTGATGTCCTTGGTCCGCTCCGAAACGATTCTCGCCTTTTCAGAATAGGCCGGATCGAGCCGGAGCATGTAGCCGTAATCCTTGATCGTCGTGCCGCAGCCGGATGCGGTAATGATGATCGCGTCGAGCCCCCGCTCGATCTCGCGCGTCCAGACATCGACATTGCGCCTTGCCGATTCGAGCGCCGCTTCCTCGCGCCCCATATGATGCACCAGCGCGCCGCAACAGCCTTCGCCTTCCGGCACCACGACCTCGATGCCGAGGCGCGTAAGAAGCCGGATGGTCGCTTCGTTGATGGACGGCTTCAGGACCGGCTGGGCGCATCCGGTGAGGATCGCCACGCGGCCACGGCGGGTACCGGTGGCGGCCCGCGCACCCGGCTCCGCGGACTTGGACTTGCCGGGCACCGACGAGGGCGCCAGGCGCAGCATGGCGGCAAAGGGCTTCAGCGGCTTCACCGAATCGAAGAGCGGCGCCAGCGGACGGCCGAGCCGCGCCGCGCTCAGCGCCAGCCGGAAGCGCGCGGGATACGGCAACACGGCCGCGAGCACCTGGCGCGTCAGCCTGTTCATCAGCGGCCGCTTGTAGGTCTTCTCGATGTGGACGCGGGCATGATCGACGAGGTGCATATAATTCACGCCCGAGGGGCACGTGGTCATGCAGGCAAGGCACGAGAGACAACGATCGATATGCGTCACAATCTCCCTGTCGGCCGGCCGATCGTTTTCCAGCATGTCCTTGATCAGGTAGATCCGACCCCGCGGGCTATCGAGCTCGTTGCCGAGCGTCACATAGGTCGGGCACGTCGCGGTGCAGAAGCCGCAGTGGACGCATTTGCGCAGGATCTTTTCCGATTCGGCGACGCCGGGATCGGCAAGCTGTGCGGCAGAGAATTTCGTTTCCAAAGCAGCGAATCCTAGAAAAGCCAGCTCTGCGGATTGGGCATCGGCTCCTCGCGCGATGCTTTCTGCAGGCCTGCGATGATGCGAACGATTGCCCAGATCGCGACGAGAATCATCAGCAGGAAGCCGATCGCGACGAGCGCCAGGATCGAGCTGATGATGGTGTAGAGAACGCCGATCCAGAAGGTGCGGATCGCCCATGTGTAATGCGTCTCAGCCCAGGGCTGCGCGGTGCCGCGGCTCATATAGGCCATGATCAGGCCGACGAACGCCGTGACGCCGACAATGGCGCTGACGAGATAGAGGCCGTAGATCAACATGATGTTGTTCTTGCCGGGCTCGAACCATCCGCCGCCATTGGGTGTGCTGCCACCGGGCAGCGGCGTTCTTGGGCCTTCCTCGTGCAAGCTCATCGATGTCTGCCTTTCAATATTTGTCGCTCACGCAGGCTCGGGCGCCTTCAGCGCGGCCATGCGACCCGGATTGAGGATGCCGATCGGATCGAACTCGGCCTTGAGACGTGCAGATAGAGCCGCAAGCGGACCGGGCTGCGGTTGGAACACGTCCACCGAGCGACGCAATTCCGGCGCGGCCCGCACCAGCGTTGCGTGACCTCCGCCGACCGCGCGGATCGCTTGGCGCAGGCCCACCGCATCGGCGCCCGCCTCCATGCGCAGCCAGACAAGGCCACCCTGCCAGTCGTAGAAGGCATCGATCCCGGCCTTGAGCCGCAACGCTGCCACCAGCGCATGGCCTTCCATCGGCGCGACGGAAACGCGCCAGACAGGCCTCATCGTGCCATCGGCAAAGGGCTTCACATCTCGGACTTCCTGCCAGAGCTGGCGTGACTGAGCGTCATCGAGCCTTTCGGTCGGCCCGAATGGCGCCAGCAGCTGTGCGAGCCTTTCGAAACGATAGTCGACTGACGGACCGAAGCCTTCGAGCCGCAGCACAGTGGCCGCACGCGGCAGCTGACCGTCGATGAAGCGCCCCTTTACGCTTTCCGGCAGATGGGCAGCGCTCGCCACCTCGCCGCTCGATCCCATGGCGAGCGACATCGCGGCAGTCGCATCGCTGTCGGTCAGCCCGAACAACACCGAGGTTGCTTCGGTTTGCGCGCGCGGGAGCACCTTCATGGTCACTTCGGTCAGCACGGCAAGGGTTCCCCAGGAACCCGCGAGACCCTTGGAAAGATCGTAACCGGTGACGTTTTTGACGACGCGGCCGCCCGATTTGACGATCTCGCCCCGCCCGGTGACGCAGCGGATGCCGAGCACATGATCGCGCGCCGCTCCCGCCTTCAGCCGGCGTGGCCCGGCGAGATTGGCCGCCAGCATGCCGCCGATCGTGCCCCTGCCCGGCTCTTCGCCGAGAAGCGGCCCATAATCCATAGGTTCGAATTCGAAACGCTGGTTGTTCTCGGCAAGCACTTTCTCGATTTCGACGAGCGGCGTCCCGGCCCAGGCGGCCAGCACCAGTTCGTCGGGTTCGTAAAGCGTCAGTCCATTCAGATCGGCGAGCGACAGCGTCTCCGCCGTCTGCATCGGCCTTCCGATCGCGCGCTTGGACCCGTGGCCAACGATTTCGAGCGGCGTCTTTTCAACGGCAGCCCAGGCGACGGCGTCGCGCACCTGGTCTTCGGTCGTGGGGCGAAGATGAGGATCGCCGCTTGTCATAGTCACCTGTCCGGCTGCCATCATCAAAACCGCGGAATGTCTGGAAACGGCATTGCGCCGGCATGGATATGCATGCGGCCGAGTTCGGCGCAGCGACGCAATTGCGGGAAGACCTTGCCGGGGTTCAGCAGATGCTTCTCGTCGAAGGCGCATTTGACCCTCATCTGCTGATCGAGATCGATCTCGTTGAACATCTCCGGCATCAGCTCCCGCTTCTCGACGCCGACGCCGTGCTCACCGGTCAAGACGCCGCCGACTTTCACGCAAAGCCGCAGGATATCGGCACCGAACGCTTCCGCAGCGGCCAGTTCGCCCGGCTTGTTGGCATCGTAGAGAATCAGCGGATGAAGGTTGCCGTCACCGGCGTGGAAGACATTGGCGACGCGAAGGCCGTGGATCTCCGAAAGCTCCCGCATGCCGGCCAGAACGCGCGGCAGTTCTTTCCGCGGGATCGTGCCATCCATGCAAAGATAATCGGGCGAGATGCGGCCGACCGATGGGAAGGCGGCTTTTCGGCCTGCCCAGAAGGTGGCGCGCTCCTCTTCGCTCTTCGACACGCGGATCGTCGTCGCGCCGTTGCGAAGCGCCAGTGCCTCGACTTCGGCAAGCAGGAAATCGACTTCGGCTTCGGGCCCATCCAGTTCCACGATCAGCAGCGCTTCGACATCCAGCGGATAATCCGCGTGAACGAAGTCTTCGGCGGCGTGGATCGCCGGCCGGTCCATCATCTCCATGCCGCCTGGGATGATGCCGGCAGCGATGATGTCGGCCACGCACTGGCCGGCGGTCTCGGAGGTCGGGAAGCCAATGAGCGCTGCGCGCGCCGTTTCCGGCTTCTGCAGAATGCGCACGGTGACCTCCGTGACCACGCCGAGCAGACCTTCGGAGCCGGTCATCAGGGCCAGCAGGTCATAGCCTTCGGAATCAAGGTGCTTGCCGCCGAGCCGGACTTTGTCACCATTGATCAGAACGACTTCGAGGCCGAGCACATTGTTGGTGGTCAACCCGTATTTCAGGCTGTGAACACCACCGGAATTTTCGGCGATGTTGCCGCCGATGGAACATGCGATCTGCGACGATGGATCCGGCGCATAATAGAAGCCTTCGTCCTGCACCGCATGGGTAATGCCGAGATTGGTGACGCCGGGCTGCACGACGACCGCGCGGTTGGCGTAATCGATGTCCAGAACCCGATTGAAGCGCGACATGACCAGAAGCACGGCGTCGGCAAGCGGCAACGCACCGCCGGACAGCGACGTGCCCGAGCCGCGCGGAACGACGCGAATGCCGTTCTTGTGGCAATAGCGCAGTACGCGGCTCACCTGCTCCACGGTCTCCGGCAGGACGACGACGAGAGGCATCTGTCGGTAGGCCGTCAGCGCATCGGTTTCGAAGGCGCGCATCTCGCTGGTGGCATCGACCACGCCCTCGCCCGGCACGATATCGCGTAGATCCGCAACGATGCTCTTGCGGCGCGCCAGGACGTCCGCATCCGGCTCCGGCATCTTGAGCATGGGTGATCTCCCGTTTAGCTTCCCGCGTGTGGTCTATTTTGTTTACCAGACAATCCAGGGCATCCGCAATCGGCCGCAAGGATGCTTTCGCGCGAATACTGCGAAGGTCGAAATCCAATCCGTGAAGCGATGCGTAACACTCAATTGGCTCCACAAATCCGGGGTCGAGTTGGGGGCGGTCAGCCGAGGATGCGATGAACAATCTGGGCGATCTTGAAATATTTGCGCGCGTCGTCGCAGCCGGCAGCATGTCGTCTGCCGGTCGAGAACTCGGTCTCTCGCCGGCCGTGGTATCGAAACGACTGCGTCGCCTCGAAGATCGCCTGGGCACTCGACTTCTTCAGCGCACCACGCGGCAAATCTCACTGACGGAAGCCGGGCATGGCTTCTACGAGCGCGTTCTGGCCATTCTGGCCGGGATCGAGGAGGCCGAAGCCTTCGTCTCCAGACGTTCGGCACTTGCCCGCGGTACTCTCAAGGTATCCGCGCCCACTTCGTTCGGACGCATGCACATTGCGCCCCACATCAACAGCTTCATGCTGGCCAACCCCGATCTCGCCGTCAATCTGGTCTTGTCGGACGAGTTCGTCGACATTGTCGGCGATGGCTACGACGTGGCGATCCGCATTGCGGAACTGTCGGACTCGAGCCTGGTGGCGCGCAAGCTCGCGCCTGTGCAGCGCATTCTCTGCGCTTCCCCCGATTACATCGAGCGCATGGGCGAGCCGAAAAAGATAGGCGAGCTCGATCGTCACGTCTGCATCCCGTCGCACAACAGCGAGCCCTGGAAGATGGAAGGGCCGGATGGCGCGCTGATCTACCGGCCGCTCGGGCCGCTTGCGACCAATTCGTCCGAAGTCGTGCGCGAGTGCGTCATCGGGGGCGTCGGCATCGCCCTTCGGTCGACATGGGATGTCGGTCACGAATTGGCGAGCGGCCGGCTCGTCCGCGTGCTGCCCGACTATGAAGGATCGCGGAACGTGGCGATCCATGCGGTCTATGCGAGCCGACGATTCCTACCGGCCAAGATCCGCGTCTTCATCGATTTTCTTGCGGCCCTGTTCGGACCGACGCCCTACTGGGACCTGCCGAAACCACAGGTGGCCGACCTTGCGGCGCTGCGGAAGAATGCCGTGAAACAGGCGGAGGCCGCTTCGGCCGCCAAGGCCACGGAACAGGCTGCCGCGGCGCACGCCAAGGATAAGGCCGCGGCCGAGTAGCTTTCGCGGCTTAATTCGAAACGCTCAGATGTCGTAGTCGCCGTCAGAGGCTTTGCCCTTGGCAGCGTCTTCGTCTTCACGGCGATGATGCTGACGAATACCGCGCACAATCAGGAAAATGACCAGCACGACGACCGGCACGGACAAACCGGTCACCAGAGCAGGATCGATCGGCAAGCCAAGATCCGACAGGGCCTTGGCGAGATAGGAAACGAGCCCGACGACGTAATAGGAGATGGCTGCGACCGAGAGCCCTTCGACCGTCTGCTGAAGGCGCAATTGCAGTTTTGCGCGGCGGTTCATGGAATGCAGCAGCGCCGAGTTCTGTTTTTCGAGCTCCACGTCGATCCAGCTTCGAAGGAGCTGCGTGGCACGCGCCAGCTTGCGCGACAAATTGACCTGGCGTTCTTCCACCGACCGGCAGGTGCGCATTGCGGGCGCCACGCGGCGTTCCAGAAATGCGCCCCAGGTGTCGTAGCCGGGCACCGCCTGCTCGTGCAGCGCCTTGATGCGCTCGAGCACGATGCCGTCATAGGCGCGGCTCGCACCGAAACGGTAGAGCCCGGCTGCGGCATTCGCTTCCAGCTCAGCGGCAAGACGCGTGATGTCGGTCAGCATCGCGTCTGCGTCTTCACGCGCGTTCTCCCGCATCTTCTGCGTGATCTCGGTCAACCTGTCTTCGATGCGGCGGATTTCAGGCGACAGAGTCTGGGCCTGCGGCAAGCCCAGCATGGCAAGCGTTCGATAGGTTTCGATCTCGATCAGGCGCTGCGTCAGCGCACCGGCTCGCGCCGGCGACAGACCCTTGTCGAGCACGAGAATGCGGGTCAGCCCATCCTTGTCCTGCCGGAAATCGGTCAGCGCCGCAGCGCGCCCGTCTTCCACCAGCGAATAGCAGAGGCTCGACGGATCGAAGATGCGAATTGCCTGCGCTTCCTCCTCGTCGGTCCATTTGCGGATTTCAAGCCGAACGCCGGAAATGAGGCTGCCCGGGGGATTGAAGCCGTCACCGAAGGGATGGCCGACGAGCTCGCCGTCGAAGCGATCCGGCACCGGCCCTTCCCAGGCATAGGTGGAAAACTCCGTGTGGCGCTCCCACCGCAGCATGCCCTGCCCCCAGGACAAAGTGTGATGCCGGGCATCCTTCTGCGGTGCGGACAGGCCACGGGCTCGGATCAAGTCAGCGAGAACGGCGTGGTCGACGCTCGCCCCGCCATCGGTCATGAAGGCCAGCTGAACGATGACGCGGGGCGTTTCCAGAAGCGGCGATGGGCGCGCGTGGATCTCGCCGAGCGCCTTGGCACGCTGCGGTGCGACGGGAAATCCAAAACTGCCCCTGCTCAACTCAGCACCCTCGAGACCACGAACCCAGGGTGCACTATCGGCGTCGCTGCGCGATTGAGCAAGGGGCCGAACCGAAACACAACTGGCAAAGATTATTGACCACTGGCTGTCTCAGTTGATAGTTTCAGCGGTGACTAGGTGCCGACGGTGGGCGGCGGAGCGACATCCCATGAGTTCCGACATTTTCAAGAGCATCGACCATGCGCGCACGGCGGATGCTGTGGTGCTGCAGATCGAGCGGCTCATCCTGGAAAGCGTCCTGCGCCCTGGGGATCGCCTGCCGGGTGAGCGCGATCTCGCTCAACAGCTCGACGTCTCCCGGCCGATTCTGCGCGAGGCCCTGAAGGAGCTGGAGCTTCGCGGGCTCGTCCATTCACGCCATGGCGGCGGCACCTTCGTTGCAGATATCGTCGGGCAGATCTTTGCGCCGGCGCTCGTGCAGCTCATCGGGCGGCACCGGCGGGCGACCGAGGATTATCTCGAATATCGTCGCGCCATGGAGGGCATGACGGCGGAGCTTGCGGCACGGCGGGCAACCGCTGCGGATCGGGCGCAGCTGTCTGCGCTGGTCGACACGATGCGCGAAGCTCACGGCCGCGCCGACTTCGCCGAGGAAGCCGAACTCGACGTGGAACTGCACGATGCTGTCGGCGAAGCGGCGCACAATATCGTGCTGCTCCATACGCTGCGGTCCTGCTACCGGCTTCTCGCCGACGGCGTCTTCTACAATCGCGCGCTGATCTACGGAGTGCCGGGTGCCCGTGACACTCTTCTCGATCAGCATTGCGCTATCGCCCAAGCGGTGATCGCGGGCGATCCCGACCGCGCCCGCAAGACGGCGCAGGACCATATCGATTTCGTATCCAAAACCATGGAAGAAGCCGAGCGCGTCGACGACTGGGAACAGATCGCCGCCATGCGCCTGAAGCAACGCCGCGCCCCGAAAGCGGCCAAGGCACAAGCCATGATCGCCAACAAGGAGGCCGCCGAGTGAGCCTGAACGTCCCCACCACCACGCCGCGGGTCGGCCTTTTCGTCACCTGCCTCGTGGATCTTTTCCGGCCGAGCGTCGGCTTTGCGACAATCAAGCTTCTGGAATCGGCAGACTGCACGGTGGACGTGCCGCGCGCGCAAACCTGCTGCGGCCAGCCTGCTTATAATTCCGGCGACCGCAAGGATACCGCCGACATTGCGCGCCAAGTGATCGAGACCTTCGAGGGTTTCGACTATGTCGTCGCGCCTTCCGGGTCCTGCGCGGCGATGCTGAAGAAGCACTATCCGGAGCTCTTTGCAGGCGATCCGCACTGGGAGAAACGCGCGGCCGAGTTCGCGGCGAAGGTTCATGAACTCGTCTCGTTTCTAACCGATATTCGCGGCATGACGGATGTGCCGGGGTCCTTCGACGGGACCGTGACCTATCACGATTCCTGCTCGGGACTGCGTGAACTGGGCGTGCGGAGCCAGCCCCGCGCGCTGCTCGGCTCGATCGACGGTCTTGATCTCAAGGAACTGAAGGATGCGGATGTCTGCTGCGGCTTCGGGGGCACCTTCTGTGTGAAGTACCCAGACATCTCCAACGCCATCGTCACCAAGAAGGCAGCCAATATCGAGGCGAGCGATGCCGATCTGCTGCTTGCCGGAGATCTCGGCTGCCTGATGAACATGGCGGGCAAGCTGAAGCGCCAGGGGGCGAAGACAGAAGTGCGGCATGTGGCGGAAGTGCTGGCCGGCATGACCGACGCGCCGCCCATCGCCGGATCGGGACGCTGACCATGCAACTCACCTCGCACGAATTCAAACAGAACTCCGTCAAGGCGCTGGCCGACGTGCAGCTGCAAAAGGCGCTGCGCAATGTGGAGAAGAACTTCATCGAGAAGCGGGCTAAGGCGGCCGAAGCCCTGCCCGAATTCGATGCGCTGCGCGACAATGCCAAGGCGATCAAGGATCACACGCTCGCCCATCTAGACCTCTATCTGGAGGAATACGAAAAGCGGGTGACCGAATCCGGTGGTCATGTGCACTGGGCGGAAAATGCCGAGGATGCGCGCCGGATCATTCTCGAGATCTGCCGCAAGCGCAACGCGAAGACCGTCACCAAGGGCAAGTCGATGATCTCGGAAGAGATCCATCTCAACGACTACCTGAGCGAACACGACATCGAGCCCGTCGAGACCGATCTCGGGGAATACATCATTCAGTTGCGCGGCGAGCATCCGAGCCACATCATCGCGCCGGCGGTTCACCTGAACAAAGATCAGGTCGAAGCCGATTTCCGCCGTGTCCATACCCATTTGGAGCTCGACCGCGACCTGACCGAGCCCGTGACACTGCTCGCCGAAGCACGCGCGGTGCTGCGCCAGCGCTATTTCCAGGCCGATGTCGGCATTACCGGCGCAAATTTTCTCGTTGCGGAAACGGGCTCCTCGGTCATCGTGACCAATGAGGGCAACGGCGACATGACGCAGACGCTCGGACGCTGCCACGTCGTCGTCGCCTCGATCGAGAAGATCGTGCCGACGCTCGAAGACACGAGCCAGATCCTGCGGGTGCTTGCACGCTCGGCGACCGGCCAAGAAATGTCGGTCTACACCACTTTCTCCACCGGCCCGAAGCGCGCAGAAGACCCGGATGGTCCGGAGGAGTACCACGTCGTGCTGCTCGACAACGGCCGCACCGCCATGCTCGGCACCGAATATCAGGAGATGCTGCGCTGCATTCGCTGCGGCGCCTGCATGAACCATTGTCCGGTCTATCACGCGGTCGGCGGCCATGCTTACGGCTCGGTCTATCCGGGACCGATGGGCGCGGTGCTGACCCCATCGCTCAACGGTATCGACAAGGCAGGCCATCTGCCGAATGCCTCCACCTTCTGCGGACGCTGCGAATCCGTCTGTCCGATGCGCATTCCCCTGCCGAAGATGATGCGACACTGGCGGGAAGACGAGTTCGAGCGGCAATTGTCGCCGAAGCCCGCTCGCTTCGGGCTTGGGTTCTGGGCCTTTTTCGCCAAGCGGCCGGCGCTCTATCGTGCTGCCGTGTCGATCGCGATGCCGATCATCGCCAAGCTCGGCGGCGACCGCCACCGGCTGAAGAGCCTGCCGCTTGCTTCAGGCTGGACGACCCATCGGGACCTGCCGGCGCCGGAAGGCAAGACGTTCCAGCAGCAATACGCCGCGCGTGCAAAGGCTGAACACCATGGCTGATCAAGCAACCGCACGCGCCGGCATCCTCAACCGGATCCGCGCCGTCAACGGCCGCACGACGTCGGATGCGGACCGGCAAAAGGCGGTCTCGTATCGTCTCGACAACGCGCCGCTCGGCGTCGTTCCGCAACGCGGGCAACTGCCGAAGGACGCGCGGCAGGCGCTGTTCATCGAAAAGGCAGAGGCCGTGCAGGCGACCGTGGAAAGGGTATCAAGCTACGCCGCCCTGCCCGATTGCGTCGGACGGTACCTGCGCGAACGCAATCTCCCTGCGGCCATTCGCATCGGCAGCGATCCGCGTCTGCGCAGCGCGGATTGGCAGGCTGCCGCATCCTTGAGCGTGGTCGACGGGCCGAGCGACGGCCTGGACATGGCTGGTCTCAGCCACGCGATCGCCGGCGTGGCCGAAACCGGAACCGTCGTGCTCACAGCCGGCGCCGACAATCCAACCACGATCAACTTCCTGCCCGAATATCATCTCGTCGTCATCGCTGGCGCCGATATTGAAGGCGACATGGAAGCGGTTTGGCGGCGGGTGCGTCAGATGTTCGGCAAGGGCAAGATGAGTCGCGTCGTCAATTTCGTGACGGGACCGTCGCGATCGGCCGACATCGAGCAGACGCTGCTTCTCGGTGCTCATGGCCCGCGCGCGCTGCACATCATCGTGGTCGATTCCGGCGGCTGACGATGGGGATCGAGCTCGCAGAAGCCCGTGCGCCCGATGGTCTTCGCATCTACGCCATCGGCGATGTTCACGGCTATGCGGATCTCCTTCGTGCCATGCACCGGCGCATCGACGAGGATCTGCGGTTTCGGCCCGCGAAAGACTGGCGGATCGTCCATGTCGGCGACTATGTCGACCGAGGGCCGGATTCGAAGGGCGTACTCGATTTTCTCATCGGTCGCATGGCACAGGATGCCCGCATCATCGCGCTTCGCGGCAATCACGACCAGGCGATGCTCGACTTTCTCAGCGAGCCCGACCCTGCCAGCATGTTTGCCACCAATGGCGGCGAGGAGACGGCCCGCTCCTACGGTGTCACGCTCGCCACTGATGGCGATGACGTCTTTCTCGCCAGCGCCGATCAGTTCATCAACGCGCTGCCGTCGATGCACCGACGCTTTCTCGAGCAGAGACCCTATTCGGTGTCCTTTGGCGATTTCTTCTTCTGCCACGCGGGTATCAAGCCCATGGTGCCGCTGGAAGCGCAGACACCCGACACACTCATGTGGATCCGCCGCGAGTTTCTCTCTTACGAGGGGCTGCATCCAAAAATCGTCGTCCATGGCCATACGCCGCAGGAGGAAGCTGACCTGCGGCCAAACCGGATCAACATCGATACCGGCGTCTATGTGCGCGAGAAACTGACCGCGCTGATCCTCGAAGGTGACGCAAAGAGCATCTACACCGTGCATCGCGCCAAGGGTGAACCCGGAGGCTGACATGCCGCTCCAGAATCGGGTCGATCCGTTCGGCGCGATCCATGCTCATTCGGCGCGGGGCCTTTTCATGGGCAATCGCGGCGGCCGTATCCACCATCCTGTGACGCGCACGCTGACAAACCGCCGCTTCGCATCCAAGGCCTGGATCATCTGCCTCTGCGCCTTTCGCGGGAGACAGCGGAACGTCATGGGTGACAGCTATACGGAGCTGTTCTTTCTCGACGAAGCGACGGCACTGGCGGCGGGTCACAGACCCTGCTTCGAATGCCAGCGATCGCGCGCTGAAGCATTTGCCCGCTGCTTTGCAATCGGCAACGGTCTGGCGTCGGCGAAGGCTGGCGAGATGGACGCCGTGCTCCACAGCGAGCGGCTTGGAAAGCCTGTGCGTCGCCGCTTGCCCTTGCGCGATCTTTCCTCATTGCCGGACGGCAGCCTCGTCGAAATCGCTGGACACCCGTGCCTGGTTCAGGGTGGCAAGCTTCTGGGGTGGTCGTTCGATGGGTATCGGGACCTGCCAGTTCCAGACGTCGGGGACGGTGCCATTCTGACGCCACCATCCACGCTTCGAGCACTTGAGGCAGGCTACAAGCCCGCGATCCATCCTTCCGGGCTCGCGGACGCCACTTGAGTTCCAAGCGCGCCTCATGCATGGCGTTGGGATGCGCGCCAATTTCAGACTGCAACGCCTCTTCGTCGAAGCTGCCCTCGCCAACCAGCAAACCGTGCCGCTCGACAAGGACCAGACGAATTATCTCTTGAACGTGCTTCGCCTCAGCGAAGGCGCGGAAGTGCTCGTCTTCAACGGGCGTGACGGCGAATGGCTATGCACGCTGACCCAGCCTGCGAAGAAGCGCGTGGAGATCGTGCCCGTCGAGCAGGTGCGCCCCCAGCCTGCACCGCTCGACCTGCACTATCTTTTCGCGCCGCTGAAGCAGGGGCGGCTCGATTACATGGTGCAGAAGGCGGTGGAGATGGGTGCCGGCATTCTACAGCCGGTTTTGACGCAGCATACGCAGGTTCACCGCGTCAATGTGGAGCGTCTGGCGGCCAATGCGCGCGAAGCGGCCGAGCAGTGCGGCATCCTCGCCATTCCGCAGGTTCGCGAACCGCTGAAGCTTGAGCCGCTGCTCACCGGCTGGGACCATGAGCGCCGGATCGTCTTCTGCGATGAAGGAGCCGAGACGCAAAATCCCGTCGCGGCGCTCAGCGCGATCACGGAGACGCAGCTGGCGCTGCTCGTCGGGCCGGAAGGCGGGTTCTCGGAAGATGAGCGCCGCAGGCTGCACGCTCTTCCCTTCGTGACCGCCATTCCGCTGGGGCCACGGATCCTGAGGGCGGACACCGCTGCCGTCGCTGCGCTCGCGGTGCTGCAGGCGACGATCGGCGATTGGCGCTGAGTCCAAATCCGTACGAAAGGCCTATCCCTCTTTCCATCCGTTGACAGCGGGTTCAATGATTTTTGCTTGCGCACCGCGCGCCTTCTGGTTCAAGCAGCGAGCATCCCGCTCGGCAAGATCGGGCCGGCCCAGATAAAACATCCGCAGAGAGCTTCATGGCACGCGACACGACTGACCTGACGCCGATCGCCTCCAAGGCCGAGCTCATCTCCCATCTCGCAGACGGATCGAAGCCGGAAACCGATTTCCGCATCGGCACCGAGCACGAGAAATTCCCCTTCTTCATCGACGGCAACACGCCCGTTCCCTATGAGGGCGAGCGCTCGATCAAGGCGCTGCTCGACGGCATGACCCGGATGCTGGGCTGGGAGCCCATCATCGACGCCGGCAAGATCATCGGGCTCGTCGAGCCGACCGGCCAGGGCGCGATCTCGCTCGAACCTGGCGGCCAGTTCGAACTCTCCGGCGCGCCGCTCGAGACAATCCATCAGACGTGCCGGGAATCGAACGCCCATCTGGCACAGCTGCGCGAGATCGCCGAGCCGCTTGGCATCCGCTTTCTCGGTCTTGGCGGCAGCCCGAAATGGTCGCTGGCCGAGACGCCGCGTATGCCGAAATCGCGCTACGACATCATGACGAACTACATGCCGAAGGTCGGCAAGCAGGGTCTCGACATGATGTACCGGACCTGCACGATCCAGGTGAACCTTGATTTTTCGAGCGAGACCGACATGCGCCGCAAGATGCAGGTCTCGACCAAGCTTCAGCCCATCGCGACGGCGCTCTTCGCCAACTCGCCCTTCACCGAAGGCAAGCCGAACGGCTTCCTTTCCTGGCGGGGCGACATCTGGCGGGATACGGACAATCAGCGTGCGGGGCTCCTGCCCTTCATCTTCGAGCAGGGCTTCAGCTTCGAGCACTATGTCGACTGGGCGCTCGACGTTCCGATGTATTTCGTGACCCGCAACGGCGTCTATCACGACTGCACGCATGTGACGTTCCGGCAGTTCATGGATGGCGCTCTGAAGAACGAGTTGCCGAATGGCCTTCCAACGATGGGCGACTGGGCAAACCACCTCTCCACGCTGTTCCCGGATGTGCGGCTGAAGCGTTTCCTCGAAATGCGCGGTGCCGATGGCGGCCCGTGGCGCAACATCTGCGCCCTGCCCGCTTTCTGGGTCGGCCTGATCTACGATTGCGGAGCGCTCGATGCGGCGGAACAGCTGACGAAGGACTGGACGTTCGAACAGGTTAATGCACTGCGCGACGCAGTACCGGTCCAGGGTCTCGCTGCGGAGATCGACGGACGTTCGCTGCACCAGCTTTCCCGCGACCTGCTCGACATTGCCCGCAAGGGACTTCAATCCCGCGCCCGCCTCAACGACGAAGGCAATGACGAGAGCCATTTCCTTGCGCCGCTGGAAGAGGTCGTCGCGCGTGGCGAGACGGCGGCCGGGCAGATGCTGTCGCTCTACAAGGGACGGTGGAATGGCTCGGTGGAGCCGGTCTTCGACGAATACGCCTACTGACGCCTCGGCCGTTTCGGCGTGAGCGCTTTCGGCCTATAGTTCCTGCCAAGCAGATGTTTGGGAGGACGACCGCCGATGATGCCGATCTACGACATGATGCAGCAGGCCGCCAACGGCCATGCCACCGCAGAGATGGCCCGCCGATTCGGCCTTTCGGAAGCGCAGGTCGCGCAGGCGATGGCGGCGCTCGCGCCCGCGTTCTCGGCGGGACTGAAGCGCAATACCGCCGGATCCGCACCGATGGCATCCTTTCTGTCAGCGCTCGCCGATGGTCACCATCGACGTTATTTCGAGGACGTGCAGGCTGCGTTCACGCCGCAGGGCGTGCAGGAAGGCAACGGCATCCTCGGCCATATTTTCGGGTCCAAGGATCTCAGCCGCCGGGTTGCGGAGCAGGCGGCATCGGCGACGGGCATCGGCCAGGACATCTTCAAGCAGATGCTGCCCGTGCTTGCCTCCATGGTCATGGGCGGGCTCTACACCCAGGCGAACGAGCAGATGGCGCGGGCGCAAAGCCAGATGTCATCCGGCCCCGACGTCTTCGGCGACATGCTGAAACAGATGATCCGCTACCAGGCGGCTGGGCGGGACGACCTGCCGGAACCGACGCCGCAGCCGAAGTCGCCCTTCGACAACCCGGTGTTCGGCAATTTCAACGACATGATGGACACGATGTTCGGCCAGTATCGGACATCGGACACCGAGCCGCCGCCGGAAGCAGACGAACCGCCACCTGAGCAGAAGCCTGGCGACCAGAAGACTACGCTGGACGGTTTGTTCGGCCAGATGTTCGATGCGGGACGCGAGGTACAGACCGGCTACGCCAAGTCCATGGACCAGATCTTCGACCAATATCTGGCTGGCATGAAGCGCCAGACCTGATGGTCAAGCCTAAAACGACGCATGCCCCGCTCGGTGCGGGGCATGCGCTGTGCACGGTTCTCGGGGCAACGAGAGCACCGCACTGGACGGATGGGGCAGGCCGTCCGTCAAACGTCACGCCCGCGAGCGGATGCGCGTGCGCCGCTGCCACGCCGAGCGCGACAGATGCTGCGACGGGTCGTCGTACCAGGGACGCTCGAGCGAATTCAGGAGATCGCCGCGCGTGAGGCCAATATCGGCCAGTTGCTCCTCGGTGAAGTCCTCCAGATACATGACCTGTTTGCGATTTCGCAGCGCGCGGAACACGGCAAGAAGACGGTGTGCCAGCGCTTTCAGAACCACCGAAGTTGTGATCCGTGCGGGGGCGATATCGAGATCGGGGCGGGTTTCGATCGTCTTCATGGCAGTGCTCCTTCGCGCCGGTTTCCAGCCGGCGACCGATGATGGAGAGCAGTTTCCGTTCGGGCAGCGTGTGCTCTCTTGACGTGCCCGGTCCGCTTGCTCGAGGCCGCAGAAATCCGCCCGACGCGGAGCCATTCTTGAAATGGACCCCGTCGGTTGTGGCGGCTTTCCGTGATCACGAGTGTGAACGCTGAGAGTGATCGCAGAATCGCATTGATCGTTCCAGCGAATGTTTCTAATGATAAGCATCAATCTTTATGATGCGGACGACGCCCATGCCGGCCCCCCTCGATATCGATCAGCTCAAGACCTTCGCTGCCATCGTCGATGCAGGTTCCTTCACCCGCGCGGCCGACAGCGTTCACAAGACGCAGTCGGCCGTTTCCATGCAGATGCGCAGGCTGGAGGAGCGGATCGGCAAGCCGCTCTTCGTCAAGGACGGGCGCACCAACCGCCTGACGGAAGACGGCGAGAAGCTGATCATCTATGCGCGCCGCATGCTGCGGCTGAATGAGGAGACGCTTGCCGCGTTCGACGAGAACCGCCTGGAAGGTTTGCTCAGGATCGGCACGCCGGACGATTACGCCGACCGTTTCCTGCCGGAGATCATCGCGCGTTTCGCCAAGTCAAACCCGAATGTCGAACTCTATATCGTGTGTGAATCCTCCAATGATCTCGGAGAGAAGATGGCGCGCGGCGAGCTCGACATCGCGTTGGTGACGCACAATCCGCGCGTCCGCCAATCGGAGGTGGTGCGTACCGAACCGCTTCACTGGGTGTCTTCGGCCAACCACACGGCGCATGAGACGACGCCGCTGCCGCTTGCCGTCGGACGGCGCAATTGCCAGTGGCGCCAGCTTGCCTGCTCGGCACTCGATTCGGTCAATCGCGAGTATCAGATCCTGTTCACCAGCTGGTCCTCGACCGTTGTCGCCTCTGCGGTACTCGCAGGTCTTGCCGTATCGCTTCTGCCCGAAGCGGCACTTCGGCCTGGCATGCGTATCCTCTCGCCGGCGGACGGTTTCCCCCCGCTGGCGCCCGCACAGATCGGCATCATGCGCCGGCCGGGCGTCCCGGCATCGCTGATGAACGCGATCAGCCAGCACATTTCGGCAAGCCTCGACAACATCACGCCGATGCCACTCGCTGCCATGGAGGAGAGCGATCAGGGCTTCGTGCAGATGCGCCCCCGCCAGCGCAACGGACATCTGATGCCCGGCTGGTAGGCCGCATCGCTTGACCCTTTCGAAGCAACCGGGCGCAATGGTGCGATGAGCGACTTTTTCGATATCGATTCTCCGACGGCATCTCAGGCCGTGACGAATCTGACGGAATTCACCGTCAGCGAGATCTCAGGCTCAATCAAACGCACTGTGGAAGATGCGTTCGGCCATGTGCGCGTGCGCGGTGAAATTTCCGGCTATCGCGGGCCGCATTCTTCCGGCCACGCCTATTTCTCGCTGAAGGACGATCGTTCCCGCATCGAGGCCGTGATCTGGCGCACCTCCTTCGCCAAGCTTCGCTTCAAGCCCGAGGAAGGCATGGAAGTGATCGCGACGGGCAAGGTCACGACCTATCCCGGCTCGTCGAAATATCAGATCGTGATCGAGGCGCTGGAGCCCGCCGGGGCCGGCGCGCTGATGGCGCTTCTGGAAGAGCGCCGGCGCAAGCTTGCCGCCGAAGGGCTGTTCGAGGATGCGCGCAAGCGTGCCTTGCCCTTTATGCCGATGACCATCGGCGTCGTGACATCGCCGACGGGTGCCGTCATCCGTGATATTCTGCACCGCATCCGTGACCGCTTCCCCGTGCATGTGCTCGTCTGGCCGGTGCGGGTTCAGGGCGAGACCACCGGCATGGAAGTCTCCAACGCGATCAACGGCTTCAACGCGCTGCCGGCCGGAGGTGCCATCCCGCGGCCCGATGTCCTGATCATTGCCCGCGGCGGCGGCAGTCTTGAAGACCTCTGGGGCTTCAACGACGAGATCGTCGTGCGCGCGGCCGCAAGTTCCAGCATTCCGCTGATTTCAGCCGTCGGCCACGAAACGGATTGGACGCTGATCGATCATGCGGCCGACCGTCGTGCACCGACGCCGACCGGCGCTGCGGAAATGGCCGTGCCGGTCAGGGCAGATCTCGAAGCCGGGCTCGCTCAGCTCTCGGCCAGGCTTTCGGGCTGCATGTCGCGTCACCTCGACCAGCGGCGGCAGGTGCTTCGGCAGACGGCGCGCGCCCTGCCCTCGATCGACACGCTGTTTGCGCTGCCCCGGCGGCATTTCGACGAGGTGTCGGCGAAGCTCGGTCGCGCGCTGGAACTGAACACCTTGAACAAGCGCAGGGCCTTCGAGGCGCGGGCAAACCGGCTGACACCGACGACGCTCGACGCCCGCATCAAGGATCGACGCCAACGGGTTATGGATCTCATCATCCGGGGCGAGCGCATCGTGGAGCGCCGGCTCGATCGGACGCGCTCAGGCCTGACAAGGATCGAAGCCCAGCTCAGCCTCCGCCCCATCGAATTGCGCATCGAACGGTTGTCCGAGACGATGGCTACCCGGCAGGAGCGTGCCGACAGGGCGATGGCGCGGCGGCTCGAGCGCCTGCGCGGCCAGATGGTCGAGCAGTCGCGCGTGCTCGGCTCGCTCAATCCGGACAATGTGCTGAAGCGCGGCTATGCGATCGTGCGCGATGAAACCGGTCAAGCCCTGTCGCTTGCGGAACAGGTTGGATCCGGCCAGCGCCTGTCGCTGAAATTTGCCGATGGGACGGTGGATGCGCTCGCCTTGGACGGCTCTGCGCCGAGGAAGCCGGTCAGAAAAGCGCCTGCATCCGAGGGCGAAGGGGTCAAGCCGAAACAGGGATCGCTGTTCTAGCGGTTCCCGCGACCGGACCCGTTCCCCTCAATGCGCGGCGGGGGCTTCCTTCTTGCCGCGAAACGCATTCGCGATCGGCGTGAGCACGCGCGTGACCACTGGCACCAGCAGCAAGCCAAGAGCGAGACCGAACACGCCGTCCAGCGCTGCAGTGACGATCCAGGTGACCGCGCCTTCAGCCGCCGGCACGAGCGCCCCCGCGCCATGCGCGATGTCGTGGATGACATGGCTGAGCGCGCCGAACCCAAACACTTCGAGCCCGTGAAGCACGATCGAGCCGCCGACCCACAGCATGGCGGCAGTACCGATGGTGGAGATAGCCGTCATCACGCTCGGCATGCCCCTGACGATGCCGCGCCCGACGGAGCGCGTCACCCCGAGCCTGCCGACCTGCGCAAGCTTCAACCCGAAATCGTCGGCCTTCACCAGGAGTGCTACGGCGCCATAGACGAGTACGGTAATGCCGATGGCGACAAGCGCAAGCACCACGCCACGCGAAACGACGCCTTGTGCTTCGATCGCGGCGAGCGCGATCGTCATGATTTCAGCAGACAGGATGAAGTCGGTCTTGATGGCGCCCGCCACGCGCTCTTTCTCGAGATGTGCGGCATCGATCGTCTCAGCGTGTTCCTTCCCCTCTTCATGCGGCGCGAAGAGATGCAGGATTTTTTCGGCGCCCTCGAAGCAGAGATAAGAGCCGCCCAGCATGAGCAGTGGCGTGATCAGCCACGGCGCGAACGTGTCGAGCAGCAGCGCTGCCGGCAGCAGGATGACCAGCTTGTTGAAGATCGATCCGCGCGCGATTTGCCAGACGATGGGCAGTTCACGGGCGGCCGGAAGGTCCTGGACGTATTTTGGCGTAACCGCCGCGTCATCCACGACGACGCCGAGCGACTTCGCTCCGGCCTTTGCCGTATCATCGATCACGGCGCCGGCGACCTTGACGCCGACGCGCGATGCCTGCGCGGTGATGTCATCCAATTGCGCCGCCGCAAGCTTGGTCAGCGCTGCGACGTCATCGAGAAGTGCCAGCAAACCGCTCATTTGCGTCTCACGGATGGTGAAATTGAAGGTCAGAAACAGGTGAAATCTAACCTATAAGTCCGGCGACGCCAGAGCGTTCCTGACAACGACATTTTGTATGCCGCGAGCTTCCCCTCTTTCGCCGCGTTGGGGGCATCGATAGGCTTGGGGCAAATGAATAGTGGAGCCGACTGCGAAATGACGATGATTGCGACGCCTTATCTGCTTTTTCTCGGTGATGCCGCCGATCCTCTTGCGGCGAAGGTTGCCCAGGGCATCCGCGACTGGCGGCCGGATTATGCGATCGGACAATTTCGGCTGCCCGGCTGCAAGGCGGACATGCGCCTGCCCGACATGACGATCGAGCAAGCTGTGGCGGCTGGCGTGAAGACGCTGGTCGTCGGCGTCGCCAACCGCGGCGGCGTGATCTCGAAGGACTGGATCGCGGTTCTGGTCCAGGCGCTCGAAGCCGGCCTCGACGTCGCTTCCGGGCTCCACAATCTTTTGACGGACGAACCGGAACTCGTGCGCGCTGCCGAAGCGAACGGGCGCTCGCTGCACGACGTGCGTGTGCCGAGCGTCGACTATCCGATCGCGAATGGCGAACGCAGGCAGGGCAAGCGGTGCCTCGCTGTGGGCACCGATTGTTCGGTCGGCAAGATGTACACCGCGCTCGCTATGGAGCGTGAAATGACGGCGCGAGGCCAGAAGGCGACGTTCCGTGCCACCGGCCAGACCGGCATCCTCATCACCGGTGACGGCGTTCCGCTCGATGCTGTCGTCGCCGATTTCATGGCGGGCAGCGTCGAATGGCTGACGCCCGACAATGATCCGGACCATTGGGATCTGATCGAAGGTCAGGGCAGCCTCTTCCACGCGTCCTATTCGGGCGTGACGCTGGCGCTGATCCACGGCGGCCAGCCGGACGCGCTCGTGCTCTGCCACGAACCGACGCGCACCCATATGCGCGGCCTGCCCTCCTACACGCTGCCATCGCTGGAGGATCTGCGCGACACTGCGTTGAAGATGGCCCGCATCGTCAATCCCGGCTGCGTCGTTACGGGCATATCGATCAATACGGCTGCGCTCGGCGAAGACGAAGCCCGCCGGCTTCTGGATGACATCGAAGCGCGGATGGGCCTTCCCACCGTCGATCCCTATCGTCACGGCGCAGCCCGGCTCGTCGAAGCGCTGGTCTGAGCGATGATCAAGCTCGACGTTACCGAAAATGTCTTCGCGCTGAAGGACGTCTTCACCATTTCCCGTGGCTCGCGCACCCATGCGCGCGTCGTCACCGTGAAGCTCACCGATGGCGATCTGATGGGCTGGGGCGAGTGCGTCCCTTATGCTCGCTATGGCGAGACCGTCGAAGGCGTGATTGCGGAAATTCGGCACCTTGCCGATGCGATCGCCTCAGGAGGCATCGACCGGCAAAGCCTTCAGGAGCGCCTGCCCGCAGGCGCTGCCCGCAACGCGCTCGATTGCGCGTTCTGGGATCTCGAAGCCAAGCGCGCCGGACGGCCGGTTCACGAATTGGCGGGGCTGCCGGCGCCGACGGCGCTTCAGACCGCCTACACCCTGTCGCTGGCCGAGCCTGAAAAGATGCGTCGGAAGGCGGAGGAGAATGCTGCTCGGCCCCTGCTCAAGCTGAAGCTCGGCGGCGAGAACGACATCGCGCGGCTCGAAGCGGTGCGCGCCGGCGCGCCTCAAGCGGCGATCATCGTCGACGCGAACGAAGGTTGGACGGCGGAGCTCTATTCGGAAATCGCGCCCTACCTCCTGAAGCTGGGCGTGGCGATGGTCGAACAGCCCCTGCCTGCCGGGCAGGACGCCATGCTCGGCGAAATCGAGCGCCCCCTGCCCGTCTGTGCCGACGAAAGCTGCCACGACCGCGCCTCGCTCGCCGAGCTTGAAGGGCGATACGACATGGTGAACATCAAGCTCGACAAGACGGGCGGCCTGACCGAGGCGCTCGGCCTGCGCGAGGATGCGCGTGCGCAAGGCTTCTCGCTGATGGTCGGGTGCATGGTGGGTTCATCCCTTGCAATGGCCCCCGCTCTTCTCGTGGCGCAAGGGGCCGAGCTTGTCGATCTCGACGGGCCTCTTCTGCTTGCCAAAGACCGCGCACATGCCATGCATTACGAAGGCTCAATGGTCTGGGCGGCGCCGCCTGCTCTCTGGGGATAAAATTGCGCCGGAGAGCCTGTCCACAGCACGATCATGCTGCGATGCAGCAATATTGAGCGAAATGATCTTGCGGCATCAAGTCAGCGCAATTTTGTTGCGCTGGCTTCACAGTTTGATCATCCAGTCAAAAAAAGCGAGAGGCTCACGTTGCAATTCGGTTCGGATTGACGTTTGCTCCTCAGCAGAACCCAACCTGATGGCCGTTTTCTCCACCAATTCGGATCGGTTCAGGCGTTCAAAAGAAAACTTCCTTCAAAACCAGTTCCAGGGGAACGCTATTATGAGTCACCTCAAGACGCTTTTGGCTACGACGATGCTCGTGGCCTGCTTCGGAGCGGCTGCGCAGGCCAAGACGCTCGTTTATTGCTCGGAAGGCTCGCCGGAAGGCTTCGACCCCGCGCTCTACACGTCCGGCACGACCTTCGACGCTTCCGCGCACCCGATCTACAACCGCCTCTTGGAGTTCAAGAAGGGCACGACCGAGACCGAGCCCGGCCTTGCCGAAAGCTATGAAGTCTCCGAAGACGGCTTGGAATACACCTTCAAGCTTCGTGAAGGCGTCAAGTTTCATTCCAGCGACAGCTTCACGCCCACCCGCGACCTGAATGCCGACGACGTGATCTTCTCGTTCGATCGCCAGGGCGATTCGGAAAATTCCTACAACGCCTATGTTTCGGGCGCTTCGTGGGAATATTACAACTCCATGTCGATGCCTGACCTCGTTGCTTCGATCGAAAAGGTCGACGATCTGACGGTCAAGTTCACGCTGACGGCACCGAACGCACCGTTCCTCGCAAACCTCGCCATGCCGTTCGCTTCGATCATGTCGAAGGAATATGCCGACCAGTTGGAAGCAGCCGGCACGCCCGAGCAGCTGAACCAGGCGCCGATCGGCACCGGTCCGTTCCAGTTCGTCGCTTATCAGGCCGATGCCGCCATCCGTTACTCGTCCTTCGACGATTACTGGGCCGGCGTAGAGCCGATCGACGATCTGGTCTTCGCGATCACGACGGACGCTTCGGTTCGCCAGCAGCGTCTGGCCGCGGGCGAGTGCCACATCATGGCCTTCCCGAACCCGGCAGACCTCGAGAGCCTGCAGCAGAACCCCGACCTGACCGTCATGGAACAGGAAGGCCTGAACGTCGGCTACTTCGCCTACAACACGACGCAGGAGCCCTTCGATCGTCCTGAAGTGCGCCGCGCGCTGAACATGGCGATCAACAAGCAGGCGATCATCGACGCCGTCTACCAGGGCGCCGGCACCGTCGCCAAGGCACCGATCCCGCCGACAATGTGGTCCTACAACGACAACCTCGTCGACGACGAATACGATCCGGAAGCTGCCCGCGCTGCTCTCGAAGAGGCCGGCGTCACCGATCTTTCCATGAAGATCTGGGCAATGCCCGTGTCGCGTCCGTACAACCCGAACGCACGCCGCATGGCCGAACTGATGCAGGCCGACTTCGATGCGATCGGCGTCGACGTCGAGATCGTGTCCTACGAGTGGGGCGAGTATCTGGAGCGTTCTTCGGCTGAAGACCGCGATGGTGCCGTGCTGCTCGGCTGGACTGGCGACAACGGCGATCCGGACAACTTCCTGGCCGTTCTGCTCGGCTGCGATGCTGTCGGCGGTGCAAACCGTGCTCAGTGGTGCAACGAAGAATTCGATGCGCTCGTCCAGGAAGCCAAGACGCTTCCGACCCAGGAAGAGCGTGCCGAGCTCTACACGCAGGCTCAGGAAATCTTCAAGCAGGAAGCTCCCTGGGCAACGATCGCTCACTCGGTCGTCTACGTTCCGATGCGCAGCGAAGTCACCGGCTTCGTTCAGAGCCCGCTCGGCGACATGACGTTCGACGGCGTCGACATCGCCGAATAAAGTCTGTTCAAAGACAGGGAGCCGGGGGCGGTGATGAGCCGCTCCCGGTTTTTGCCATGTTACGGTTCTTTCTCTCACGACTGGCGTTGATCATCCCGACCTTCATCGGGGTTTCGATCATCTCGTTTGCGTTCATCCGCCTGCTCCCCGGCGACCCGATCATGCTGCTTGCCGGCGAGCGGGGCATGAGCGCGGAACGCTACGCGCAGCTGAGCGCTGAAATGGGCTTCGATCGGCCGCTGGTCGCTCAGTATTTCGACTATCTCATGGGCATCCTGCAGGGCGATCTCGGCACCTCGATCGTGACGCGCCGGCCGGTGCTCGACGAATTCTTCACGCTGTTTCCGGCCACGATCGAGCTTGCGTTCTGCGCCATCGTTCTGGCAACGGCGCTCGGTATCCCGCTTGGCGTGCTTGCAGCGGTCAAGCGCGGCACCTGGATCGACCAGACCGTCATGGGCACGGCTCTCGTCGGCTATTCCATGCCGATCTTCTGGTGGGGCCTGCTGCTCATCATCTTTTTCTCCGGCACGCTTGGCTGGACGCCCGTTTCGGGGCGTATCTCGCTTCTCTATTTCTTCCCGCCTGTCACCGGGTTCATGCTGATCGACAGCCTGCTTTCAGGCCAGGATGGCGCGTTCATGTCGGCGCTGAGCCACCTGATCCTGCCGACGATCGTGCTCGCCACCATTCCGCTTGCCGTGATTGCGCGCCAGACGCGCTCCGCCATGCTGGAGGTTCTCGGCGAGGATTACGTCCGCACGGCACGCTCCAAGGGCCTATCGCCCCGGCGCGTCATCGGCCTGCACGCTTTGCGCAACGCGATGATCCCCGTCGTCACAACGATCGGCCTCCAGGTGGGTGTGCTGCTCGCCGGCGCGATTCTGACGGAAACGATCTTCTCCTGGCCCGGCATCGGAAAATGGATGGTCGATTCGGTCTTCCGGCGCGACTACGCCGTCGTCCAGGGCGGTCTCCTGCTGATCGCCATCATCATCATGTTCGTCAATCTTCTCGTCGACATGCTCTACGGGCTGATCAACCCGCGTATCCGGCACTAGGAAGCGGCCATGTCCCATATCGAAGCTGAAAAATCCGCCATCGACGATCGCACCGAGGCGGGGCGCCCCGCGAGCGGCGCGAAACCGCGGTCCGGTCTTTCGGAGTTCTGGTACTATTTCAGCCAGAACAAGGGTGCCGTCATCGGTCTAGTGATCTTCCTGATCATCGTCCTGGTCGCGATCTTCGCGCCGATGCTGGCGCCGCACAGCCCCACGGTCCAGAACCGCGACGCGCTGCTGATCCCGCCCATGTGGGAGGAAGGTGGCCGCAGCGCCTTCATCCTCGGCACGGATCCCGTTGGTCGCGACGTGCTCTCGCGTCTCATGTATGGCGCGCGCTTCTCGCTCTTCATCGGGGTGGTCGTCGTCGTGCTGTCCGTTTCGAGCGGTGTGCTGCTCGGTCTGATCGCGGGCTTTTTCCGCGGCTGGATCGACACGGTGATCATGCGCGTCATGGACGTTATCCTCGCCTTCCCATCGCTTCTTCTCGCACTGGTGCTCGTCGCCATTCTCGGCCCGGGCCTAACTAATGCGATGATCGCAATCGCGCTCGTGCTGCAGCCGCATTTCGTGCGTCTGACGCGTGCTTCGGTCCTGGCCGAAAGCGAGCGGGAATATGTGACGTCCGCCCGCGTCGTCGGTGCCAGCCGCCTGCGCCTGATGTTCGTGACCATCCTGCCGAACTGCCTTGCGCCGCTGATCGTGCAGGCGACGCTCTCCTTCTCCAACGCCATCCTCGATGCCGCAGCACTCGGCTTTCTCGGCATGGGTGCCCAGCCGCCGACACCGGAATGGGGCACGATGCTGGCGGAAGCCCGCGAGTTCATCCTGCGCGCCTGGTGGGTCGTCACCTTCCCGGGTCTTGCCATCCTGATCACGGTGCTCGCCATCAATCTCATGGGCGACGGCCTGCGCGATGCGCTCGACCCCAAGCTGAAGAGGTCCTGATGCCGCTTCTCGAACTTGAAAACCTGACCGTCACCTTCGACACGTCCTCTGGTCCCTTCAAGGCAGTGGATGGAGTAAGCCTCACCGTCGACGCCGGCGAAATCCTCTCGATCGTCGGCGAGTCTGGCTCAGGCAAATCCGTCTCGATGCTGGCGCTGATGGGGCTCCTGCCCTGGACGGCGAAGATCGAAGCGGATGTGATGCGCTTCGAAGGCAACGATCTCATCGGCATGTCGGCGCGTGAGCGGCGCAGGATCATCGGCAAGGATATCGCCATGATCTTCCAGGAGCCGATGTCGAGCCTCAATCCGTGCTTCACCGTCGGCTTCCAGATCGGCGAAATGCTGCGCAAGCATCTCGGGCTCGGCCGCAAAGAGCGGCGGCAGCGCTCGATCGAGCTTCTGGAACTGGTCGGCATCCCCGCGCCGGCGGAACGTCTCTCGGCTTTCCCGCACCAGCTTTCGGGCGGTATGAGCCAGCGCGTGATGATCGCCATGGCGCTGTCCTGCAATCCGAAGCTTCTGATTGCCGACGAGCCGACGACGGCGCTCGACGTGACCATTCAGGCTCAGATTCTCGATCTTCTCGTGCGGCTTCAGAAAGAGACCGACATGGGCCTGATCCTGATCACGCATGACATGGGCGTGGTCGCCGAAACCGCCGAGCGCGTGCAGGTTCAGTATGCTGGCCAAAAGGTGGAGGAGCAGCCGGTCAAGGAACTCTTCCGCGATCCGCATCATCCCTACACCGCCGCGCTTCTGGCCGCCCTTCCCGAGCGGGCGCGCGGCAACAAGCGCTTGCCATCCATCCCGGGGGTCGTGCCTGGCCCGAACGACCGGCCGCCGGCTTGCCTGTTCGAGCCGCGCTGCAGCTTTGCGACCGATCTTTGCCGCCGCACCGTGAAGCGCCAGCCGGCATCACTCGGGCTCGCGCTGTGCAATTACCCGCTCGTCGATGGCGTACCGCAAGGCCATCCGGCGCCTGCAGCAGCCTTGGCAGAACGGCAGGAGGAACTGATTTGAGTGAGATTGTCCTTCAGGGAACCGACCTTCACCGCCACTACGAGGTCAAGCGCGGCGCCTTCAGTTCACCGGCGACGGTCAAGGCGCTGAACGGCGTTTCATTCAGTCTCGAGGCAGGCAAGACGCTCGCCGTCGTCGGCGAATCCGGCTGCGGGAAATCGACGCTTGCCCGCCTCGTCACGATGATCGAGACGCCGACCGAGGGCGAGCTCAAGATCGACGGCATTCCCGTCACCGGGCCAACTGCAGAATTGCGCCGCAAGGTGCAAATCATCTTTCAGAACCCTTACGGCTCGCTCAATCCGCGCCAGAAGATCGGAGCGATTCTCGAGGAGCCGCTGAAAATCAACACCAGCGACGATTCAGCGACACGCCGCCGCAAGGCACATGAAATGCTGGCGCGCGTAGGATTGCGCGCCGAGCATTACGAGCGCTATCCGCACATGTTCTCCGGTGGTCAGCGCCAGCGCATCGCCATTGCGCGCGCGCTGATGCTCAACCCGAAGATCCTGGTTCTGGACGAACCGGTGTCTGCGCTCGACGTCTCCATCCAGGCGCAGGTGCTGAACATCCTGATGGATCTGCAGGACGAGCTTGGCCTCGCTTACCTTTTCATCAGCCACGATCTGTCGGTCGTGCGCCACATCGCCGACGACATTCTGGTGATGTATCTCGGCAAGCCCGTGGAATTCGGCACTGCGGAGCGCGTGTTCTCCGATCCGCAACATCCTTATACGGCGGCCCTGCTCTCGGCGACGCCGATGGCCGATCCCGAGCGGCAGAAGGAGCGCATTCCGCTGACGGGCGAATTGCCCTCCCCGCTCAATCCGCCGCCCGGCTGCCCGTTCAATCCGCGCTGCTGGCGCGCCGAAGACAAATGCCGGCGCGAGATGCCGCCACTGATGCCGGTTGAAGGCCGGGATGCCGCTTGCTTCTTCCCGCTGTCGATGGAAAAAAGCGTCGCAGCCTAGAACGTCGCCAGTTTTCAGCGGAGGACCGAGCCATGAAGCGCAAGACACTGACGCAGTTTCTCATCGAGCAGCAGCGGAAGGAAGAAGCGCTTCCGGCGCAGCTGCGCCTCCTGATCGAGATCGTCGCGCGCGCCTGCAAGGCAATCAGCCACACGATCAACAAGGGTGCGCTTGGCGGCAATCTCGGGTCACTCGACAGCGAAAACGTTCAGGGCGAGGTGCAGAAGAAGCTCGACGTGCTCGCCAACGAGTTCCTGATCGATGCGAATGAATGGGGCGGTCATCTCGCTGCCATGGCGTCCGAAGAGATGGACACGATCCATCGCATTCCGAACCGCTACCCCAAGGGTGAATATCTGCTGGTCTATGATCCGATCGATGGCTCCAGCAACATCGACGTCGATCTGTCGGTCGGCACCATCTTCTCCGTGCTCGAGGCACCGGCCGACGCATCGGGCCGCGAAATCCGCGAAGAGGACTTCCTGCAGCCGGGCACGCGCCAGGTTGCTGCCGGGTATGCGATCTACGGGCCGCAGACCCTTCTGATCCTGACCGTCGGCACCGGCGTCTACGAGTTCACGCTCGACCGCGAGATGGGCTCCTGGGTCTTGTCCGACGAGCGGCTGCGGGTACCGGAGACCAGCGCCGAATTTGCCATCAACATGTCGAACCAGCGGCACTGGGATGCGCCCATGCAGCGCTATGTGGACGAGTGCCTTGCCGGCAAGACCGGCCCGCGCGGCAAGGACTTCAACATGCGCTGGACGGCCTCGATGGTCGCCGACATCCACCGCATCCTCAAGCGCGGCGGCATCTTCATGTATCCTTGGGACAAGCGGAAACCGGACGTGCCGGGCAAGCTGCGCCTGATGTACGAGGCGAACCCGATGGGCTTCCTGATGGAGCAGGCAGGCGGTGTGGCAACCACTGGCTACGCGCGCATCCTCGACGTGCAGCCCGAAAAACTTCACCAGCGCGTCAGCGTGATCATGGGGTCGCGCGAAGAAGTCGAGACGGTCGCCGCCTATCACCGCGAAGCGAGCGAGAGCACGCGCGACCGTGCGTGAGCGCGAGCGGCTGACGGAGCGCGCCCGCGCGCTCTCCCACACGCTCGTCGGGTGGCCGAGTGTCACCGGCACACCTGACGAAGCGGCCTTTGCCAGCCGGTTGCACGGGCTCATCGCCGAGCACCCGTACTTCAAAGCCAATCCCGCCGATCTTAAGCTCGCCCCGATCGAGGGCGATCCCAATGGCCGGGCCAATGTGCTGGCGCTCGTGCGGGGTTCAGGAAGTCGGACCATCATCCTGGCTGGCCATTTCGATGTCGTGCCTGTCGATGATTACGGCGACCTGTCGGAACTTGCCGGATCGCCGGATGAGCTGCGGCAAGGCCTGATCGCGCGGCTCGAAGCCACTGGCGGCTACCCCCAGGCGCTCACCGATCTCCAGAGCGGCGAATTCGTGCCCGGTCGCGGTATGCTCGACATGAAATCCGGCGTGGCGGCAGGGCTTGCCGTGCTGGAGCAGTTTGCAGAAACCGACGATCGCACCGGCAATCTGCTGTTGATCGCGACGCCGGACGAGGAGGAAAACTCTGCCGGCATGCGCGCGGTCTCGGCCATGCTGCCCGAGTTTCTGAAATCACGTGGACTTGAGCCCATCGTCGCTCTCAATCTCGATGCGACGTGCGATGCCGAGACGGGTCAAAACGGCCGGGTCGCAACCTTCGGCACGATCGGCAAGGTGCTTTTGAGCGCGTTCGTCGCCGGCAAGGATGCCCACGCCTGCTACCCGTTCGACGGCATCAACGCGGCCTATCTTGCGGCGGAGCTCGCGATCGAATTCGAATGCGCGCCGGCGCTGGGCGAGATGACGGGCGACGAGGTCGCCGCGCCGCCAACGGCGCTGTCGCTCAAGGATGCAAAGAGCGTCTACAACGTCACGACGCCGGGACGTGCCTGGCTCTACTGGAACGTGCTGATGCACCGCCGGCGCCCGGAAGACATCATCGCCATGGCGCGCGATATGACTGGGGCTGCTGTTTCCCGTGCTGCCCGTCGCATGAAGGAGCGCGCGGCTTCGTTTAAGCTTTCCGCAAGCCCGCTCTGGGACAATGTCTCGATCCTGACCTTTGCCGAACTGCGCGAACGTGCCCGAGCCGACAGTCCCGATTTCGACAACCAGTTTGATCAGGCAGCGGCAGAACTGGAGCATTCGGGCTTCGACCTGCCCGAGCGGTCACGCCGGCTGACGGAACTGACGCTGGATGCAGCACAGCTTCCGGGCGCCGCCGTTGTGATCGGGATCGCATCGACACCCTACCCTGCCATCGCATGGCCATCGGACGAAGCTGCCGCGCAAACACGCAATATAACCGAGGCTGCGATGGCGAGGATCGCAGTGCAGGAAGAGCTGTCGGTAGAACCCCGCGAGTTCTTCCCCGCCATTTCGGACATCAGCTTCCTTGCGCGCAACGCCTCGGCAAGCCTTGAAGGTATCCGGGAGCAAATGCCGCTCTGGGGGTCTTCGATCCGCTTCGCCGAAGATGCGGGGTATCCGCCGGTCCCTACAGTGAACATCGGCCCATGGGGTCGCGACTATCACCATTTCCTGGAGCGGACCCACGGCGACTACACGTTTCGCGTTCTGCCAGATCTTCTGGCAACCGTGATCGACGATGTCCTGAGGGCTTGAACCCTCAGCGCAAGCTTCCAGTTCAGTTCCAACAAAAAAGCCCGGGCGAAAACCCGGGCTTTTTGAATTTCCGTCCTTGAGGACCGTCTTAGTTGACGGAGTCCTTGAGGCCCTTACCGGCAGAGAACTTGGGAACGTTGCGTGCCGGGATGTCCACTTCAGCGCCAGTCGAGGGGTTACGGCCCTTCGAAGCTTCGCGGCGCGAGACCGAAAAATTTCCAAAACCAATGAGGCGCACGTCGCCACCCGACTTCAATTCGCCGGTGATGACTTCGAAGACGGCCTCAACAGCGGAGCCCGCCTCGGTCTTTGCCATGCCGGTCTTCTCGGCGACGGCAGCGACGAGTTCATTCTTGTTCATGTTTCCACCCCTTTCCAATTGGTACGAAACGTTTCACTGAAACTGGCTCGGCATCCTAGTCCAGACGCCTGGCAATCGAATGCCAATCGCACGGAAAAGCCCGGTTTTCCAGCGTTTTCAGCATATCAGTACGAAAAAACCGGGCGCTTGGCCCGGTTTTCCACTTGCTTGTCGCAGCGTGAACATGATGCCCGCTGCATGTGGCCCTTTAGACGTCAGTGCGCGATGGTTGCACCGTGATCGTCGGCAAGATCCGGAGCAACGACAGTGCTTGCCGATGCCGCATCCCATTCGATCGGTTCCGGTACCCGCGTCAGCGCATGTTCCAGCACCTCGCCAAGGCGCGAGACCGGAACGATTTCCAGGCCGTTCTTCACGTTGTCCGGGATTTCCGGAAGATCCTTCGCGTTTTCCTCGGGGATCAGCACCTTCTTGATGCCGCCGCGAAGCGCCGCGAGAAGCTTCTCCTTCAATCCACCGATCGGCAGGACACGACCACGCAGAGTGATCTCACCCGTCATGGCGACATCCTTGCGAACCGGTATGCCGGTCATGACCGACACGATCGCCGTTACCATGGCCACACCGGCCGACGGACCATCCTTTGGCGTCGCGCCTTCCGGCACGTGCACGTGGATGTCCCGCTTGTCGAAGAGCGGCGGCTCGATGCCGAAATCGACGGCACGCGAGCGGACATAGGATGCCGCTGCGGAAATCGATTCCTTCATTACGTCCTTCAGATTGCCGGTCACCGTCATCTTGCCCTTGCCGGGCATCATGACGCCTTCGATCGTCAGCAATTCGCCGCCGACCTCGGTCCAGGCCAGACCCGTGACGACGCCGACCTGATCTTCGCCGTCGATCTCGCCGTGGCGATAGCGCGGCACGCCGAGGAATTCCGAAACGTTTTCCGGCGTCACCTCGATCGTCTTCAGGTCCTTGTCCTTCAGGATCCGCGTCACGGCCTTTCGGGCAAGCTTCATCAGCTCGCGTTCCAGACTGCGGACACCTGCTTCACGGGTGTAGGTGCGGATGACTTCCATCAGCGCCGCGTCCGACACGGAGAACTCGCTCGGCTGAAGGGCATGATCGCGAATCGCCTTCGGCAGAAGGTGACGCTTGGCAATCTCCAGCTTCTCGTCTTCGGTGTAGCCGGCGATACGGATGATCTCCATGCGGTCCATCAGGGGCGCAGGGATGTTCAGCGTGTTCGCCGTCGTGATGAACATCACGTTCGAGAGGTCGTATTCGACCTCAAGATAGTGGTCCATGAAGGTCGAGTTCTGTTCCGGATCGAGCACTTCCAGGAGCGCCGATGACGGATCGCCGCGGAAGTCCATGCCCATCTTGTCGATTTCGTCGAGCAGGAAGAGCGGATTGGCCTTCTTCGCCTTCTTCATCGACTGGATGACCTTGCCAGGCATCGAGCCGATATAGGTGCGACGGTGGCCGCGGATTTCAGCTTCGTCCCGCACGCCGCCAAGCGCCATACGGATGTATTCGCGGCCGGTCGCCTTGGCGATCGACTGGGCGAGCGAGGTCTTGCCGACGCCGGGAGGGCCGACGAGGCAGAGGATCGGGCCCTTTATCTTGTTGGACCGCGCCTGGACGGCGAGATACTCGACGATGCGTTCCTTGACCTTGTCCAGACCGTAGTGATCGGTCTCGAGGATCATCTCGGCATTGTTGAGGTCGGTCTTGATCTTGGATCGCTTGCCCCACGGCAGGCCGAGCAGCCAGTCGAGGTAGTTGCGCACGACGGTGGCTTCCGCCGACATCGGGCTCATCTGCTTCAGCTTCTTGAGCTCGGCATCGGCCTTCTCGCGCGCTTCCTTCGACAGCTTGGTCTTCTGGATGCGCTCGACCAGTTCGGCCATCTCGTCGCGCTCGTCGTCGCCGTCGCCAAGTTCCTTCTGGATCGCCTTCATCTGCTCGTTGAGATAATACTCGCGCTGGGTCTTCTCCATCTGGCGCTTGACGCGCGAGCGGATGCGCTTCTCAACCTGCAGAACAGAGATCTCGCCTTCCATGAAGCCGAGCGCCATTTCCAGACGCTTCTTCACCGAAAGCGTGGACAGCATGTCCTGCTTTTCGCTGATCTTGATGGACAGGTGCGAGCCGACCGTATCGGCGAGCTTGGAATAATCGTCGATCTGGCTGGCCGCGCTGACGACCTCCGGCGAGATTTTCTTGTTGAGCTTCACATAGCTTTCGAATTCGGTGACGACCGAACGCGCCAGTGCCTCGAGTTCGACTGGATCTTCGGTCGGCTCGTCGAGCGGCTTGGCAGTCGCTTCATAATAATCGGTCTGGTCCGAATAGCCGGTGATCTCGGCGCGCGCGCGTCCTTCGACCAGCACCTTCACGGTGCCGTCCGGCAGTTTCAAAAGTTGCAGGACGTTTGCAACCGTTCCGATCTTGTAGATTGCGGACGGTTCCGGATCGTCGTCGCCGGCGTTGGTCTGGGTTGCAAGCAGGATCTGCTTGTCGCCACCCATGACCTCTTCCAGTGCGCGGATGGATTTTTCACGGCCCACGAAGAGCGGCACGATCATGTGTGGGAACACAACGATGTCGCGCAGCGGGAGGACGGGATAGGCATCCGCGGCTGCTGTCATGGTCTTGTCGGTCATCAATCTTCCTTTCTGGCCCGCGGGGCGTGCCTAGCGGCACTAGCGGGAGCCGCCGATCGGCGGAAAACGGGGGTTTGGAGCCCTCGATCGTTGAAAGTTAAGTGGCGTTATCCCGTACGCGTTTCAAGTGGCCGCCACGGCCACGAGTCACATCATCATCCTTCGGAAAGCGGCTGTCATGCAATTGTCAAAACGTCGCGAATTTCTCAGCATCAACAGCTCTTCGAAAGGGACGGAGGCCGAAGTTCCAGAAACACGAAAGCCCGCCTGTGGGGCGGGCTTTCGGCCGAGACTTTCAGAGCCGATCGGGGGTCGGGATCACGCTGTCGCGTTGCCCTTTTCCTCTTCGCGCTCGGAGTAGATGTAAAGCGGGCGCGCGGCACCATCGACCACATCGTCGGAGATGACGACCTCGCGCACGCCTTCCAGCGCCGGCAGTTCGAACATCGTGTCGAGCAGGATCTTCTCCATGATCGAGCGGAGGCCGCGAGCGCCGGTCTTGCGGGTGATGGCCCGCTTGGCGATGGCACGAAGTGCATCCTCGTGGAAGGTCAGGTCGACATCTTCCATCTCGAACAGGCGTTGATACTGCTTCACCAGCGCGTTCTTGGGCTCCGACAGGATCTGGATGAGAGCATCCTCGTCGAGATCTTCGAGCGTTGCGATGACCGGCAGACGGCCGATGAATTCCGGGATGAGACCGAACTTCACCAGATCTTCCGGCTCCAGGTCGCGCAATACTTCGCCGACACGGCGATCTTCAGCAGCCTTGACCGTCGCACCGAAGCCGATCGACGTCTTCTCGCCACGCGCCGAGATGACCTTGTCGAGGCCGGCGAATGCGCCGCCGCAGATGAAGAGGATGTTCGTCGTGTCCACCTGCAGGAATTCCTGCTGGGGGTGCTTGCGACCGCCCTGCGGAGGAACGGATGCGACCGTGCCTTCCATGATCTTCAGAAGCGCCTGCTGGACGCCCTCGCCCGACACGTCGCGGGTGATCGAGGGATTGTCCGACTTGCGCGAGATCTTGTCGACTTCGTCGATATAGACGATGCCGCGCTGCGCCCGCTCGACATTGTAGTCGGCCGACTGCAGCAGCTTCAAGATGATATTCTCGACGTCTTCGCCCACATAGCCGGCTTCGGTCAGCGTGGTCGCGTCGGCCATGGTGAACGGCACGTCGATGATGCGCGCGAGCGTCTGGGCAAGATAGGTCTTGCCGCAACCCGTCGGGCCCACCAGCAGAATGTTCGACTTGGAGAGTTCCACGTCGGAATTCTTCGCTGCGTGCGCCAGGCGCTTGTAGTGGTTGTGCACGGCGACCGAGAGGATGCGCTTGGCCTGCTGCTGGCCGATCACATACTCGTCGAGAACCTTGATGATGTCCTGTGGCGTGGGCACGCCGTCGCGCGACTTAACCATCGAGGATTTATTTTCCTCGCGGATGATGTCCATGCAGAGTTCGACGCATTCATCGCAGATGAAAACGGTCGGACCTGCGATGAGCTTGCGCACCTCGTGCTGGCTCTTGCCGCAGAAAGAGCAATAAAGCGTATTCTTGGAGTCGCCGCTATTGCCGCCGCTGACCTTGCTCATATCCATTCCCTTCCAGCACTTTCGACAAGGGTGCCGAAACCTGTTCAATCTGCGTTCGGGCATGCCGCCCGGGTGCCCTTCGTCGGCGACCCTGGATGGTGGGGGTCGCCTGTATCCGGCACCAACTGATGTCCTAAAGCGACATCTATAGCCTGCGGGTTGACAAAATCAGATTTGCCGACCCTCGGCAACAATCCAGCACGGTTACGAACAGGCTAGCCGCTACGACTTTGTTGCCCGGTGAGACCGGATCGTCACACTTGCCGCGTTGGAACGGCTGCTTCGCCCCGCATGGCGCAGCAGCCGCCCGATCGGGTCGCCTGCTCAATCGGTCCAAGCCGTCACTTCGCGGCTTCTTGCTCCATGGCCTCGCGCGACGCGATGACCTTGTCGACGATGCCGAAATCGCGGGCTTCTTCAGACGTCATGAAGTGATCGCGGTCCAGCGTACGCTCAATCGTGTCATAATCTTGTCCGGTGTGCTGGACGTAGACCTCGTTGAGGCGGCGCTTCATCTTGATGATGTCCTGGGCGTGGCGCTCGATGTCCGATGCCTGGCCCTGGAAGCCACCCGAAGGCTGGTGCACCATGATGCGGGCATTCGGCGTTGCAAAGCGCATGTCCTTGTGGCCGGCGCACAGAAGAAGCGAGCCCATCGATGCCGCCTGGCCGACGCAGAGCGTCGAAACCGCCGGCTTGATGAACTGCATGGTGTCGTAAATCGCCATGCCGGCCGTGACGACGCCGCCCGGCGAATTGATGTAGAGCGCGATTTCCTTCTTCGGGTTTTCAGCCTCGAGGAAAAGCAACTGTGCGCAGACGAGCGTCGCCATCTGGTCCTCGACCGGACCGGTGATGAAGATGATCCGCTCTTTCAGAAGGCGCGAGAAGATGTCGTAGGAACGTTCGCCGCGGTTCGTCTGCTCGACGACCATCGGCACCAGCGCCATTGCGGTATCAACCGTTCTTGTCATGCAATCAGTCCTTGAAAAAACTTGCGGCTCCAAACCGGCCACGAGAATCACGTAATCCTGCCATTCCTTACATAGAGTGTGGATATGCCTGTCTTCAAGACGAGACCCATGGATTGAAAGGGGCTCGACGTCTTAACCTTAAGGATCGGCCCTGAGCCAGGATTGCAGAGCCGCAAAATCCCGGTCGTCGACAAAGCGCGCGACTCGACGCCCCACCGCAGCGCCGAATTTATAGCCATGCCCCGAACAGGCGGAGACGGCGACGCATCGCCCGAATTCGGCGGCGTAAAATCGCTGATCCTCGGTGAAGGTGTAGGCGCAGGTTACGGTCTCCCGCACCCGGTACTCGTCCAAGCGCAGGAATGGGGGCGCAAAGAGGTCGCGGATCGTCTCCCCCTCGCCTTCAGCCGGCTCGCGTTGCGCATCGGCATCGTCGTGCGGTCTCTTGTGCAGCCCCGAGCCGAACTTAAGACCACCGTCGCCCGATGGCGGGATGATGTAGCCATCCGTCTTGCCGCCGACGTCGAGGATGACGGGCGCCATAGCCCAAGCCTCGGCAAATTCGGCCGGTGGATCGAGATAGACGACAGCGGTGCGATAGGTCTTCAGGTCGACGCCCAGATGCGGAAAGAGCTTCAGGATCCATGCGCCGGCCGTGACGATCACGTGGTCGGCCTCGAAACGGCGGCCATCCTCCAGCAGCACCGCCCCCGCCTCGGCATCGACGGCAATAACTTTGGCGTTTTCTTCCAGCTTGGCCCCGGCAGCGCGCAGCCAGGTGGCGAGCCCCGACGCAATGCGCCGGCAGTGCAGCGCACCGCCCTCAGGCGAGGTGAATGCGAAGCGGATCGCCTGCGCATCAAGAAACGGATAGCGGCGCGCGGTCTCGGCGGCATCCAGCTCCTCGAACGGGTAGCCGCCATCCCCCAGGCCGTCGCGCATCTCTTCTGCCTCGTCGCCGGGCTCGCGCGAAATGCACATGAAGCCTCGGGCATCCAGATGGCTGTCGCCGAGATCTGCCCATAGCTCGTCCCAGGCCTCATAGGCCTCAGTGATCGCGCGCCCATAGCCGGACGCCTTGCCATAGGCCCGGCGGATGATGCGGTGGTGGTCACCGGACGCGGCCAGCGGATTGGGGATTGGCCCCTGTTCGATGAGCGTCACCCGATGACCGGCCTTGACGAGGGACCAGGCCGTCGAGAGGCCCGCGATGCCGGCACCGACGATGATGATATTCATTTCATGCCTCACTTCTCAGGCTCGCTGCACGGGCGGGCTTCACAAAGCGAAGCCTCGTGCTTATCGCTTGCCGGACTACGGCAAAACCCGCTGAAAGGATATGGTTTGGGCGCACATGCACCTCTTCTGGCGCTCGATGGGCGGCACCTGTCGCTCGATCCGCGCGATCCGGCGTTCTTCACCAATCCCTATCCGGTCTATGCCGCGCTGTATGCGCAGGCGCCCGCATTCTTCTGGGAAGACTACGGCTTCTGGTGCTTCGCCGGATTCGATGATGTGAACGCACTGCTGCGGGATCGGCGGTTCGGCCGCCAGATTTTGCATGTGGCAACGCGCGACGAACTTGGCCTGCCGGAGCCGGCCTCCCATCTGGGCGATTTCGACGCGGTCGAAGCGCATTCGCTGCTGGAACTGGAGCCACCGGTCCACACCAGGCTGCGCACGCTGGTCAACCGGGCCTTTGTTTCGCGCCATGTCGACCGTCTGCGACCGGAGATCGCCGCGCTCTGCCATCAGCTGATCGACGGGTTCGAGGGCAATGGCGAAGCCGAGCTTCTGTCGGCCTATGCCGAAATCATTCCCGCCACTGTGATCGCCCGCATGCTCGGGGTTCCGGACGACCGGGTGCCCGACCTGCTCGACTGGTCGCACCGCATGGTGCGCATGTACATGTTCGGCCGCGACCGCGCCGCCGAAGACGATGCGAATGCGGCCGCTCGGGGCTTTGCCACTTATCTGCGCGCCCTGGTGACGGAGCGGCGCAACGATCCACGCGATGATCTGATCAGCCACATGATCGCCGCCGAACAGGATGGCGGCCGATTGAGCGAGGACGAACTGATTTCGACCGCGATCCTGCTGCTCAACGCCGGGCACGAAGCGACCGTGCACCAGACCGGCAATGCGGTGAAGACGATCCTGGAGGCAGGCAGCGATTCGGCGGTTCTCTTTGCCGACGAGCGATCCACGGCCGCGACCGTCGAGGAAGCCCTGCGTTTCGATGCGCCGCTCCACATGTTCACGCGTTACGCGTTGCAGGATGTGGTGCTCGAGGACGGCATTGCGCTGAAGAAGGGCGACAGGATCGGGCTGATGCTGGGTGCGGCCAACCGCGACCCGCGACGCTTCGAAAACGCCGACCTGTTCGACACCGCTCGCAGCGACGGCGCGAACGTCTCCTTCGGCGCCGGCATCCATTTCTGCATCGGAGCGCCACTCGCGCGGCTGGAAATGCAGGTTTCACTGCCGATTCTCTTTGAACGGCTGCCGGGTCTTTCGCTCGCAGAGCCGCCGCGCTACCGCGACAGCTATCACTTCCACGGGCTGGAGCGCCTCGCCTGCCGCTGGTGACAGACGCCGTCAGATGGAGATGACGTAATCCTTGCGGGTCGTTTCCACGACTTCCCAGGTGCCGCGAAAACCGGGGCGGATGATGCCGGCGTCGCCCGGACCGTATCGGACCGGCTCACCACCCTCCTCCGTCACGATCGAGAGGCCGGAGATGACGCGGAAGTACTCCCACTCCTCGTAGGAGATGACCCATTTGCCCGGCGTCGCTTCCCAGACGCCGGCATAGAGGCCCCTGCCATTGTCCTCGATGTTCCAGGTGGTGAAGCGCGGGTCACCGGAAATGATGCGCTCCGGCGGAGGCGCGCCGGCCTCCGCTTCGGCGTTAGCGATTTCGACCCGCAGCGCCATGACCATCATGCCTTGTCCAGCGCCTGGGAAAGATCGCCGATGATGTCGGCGACATCCTCGATGCCGATCGACAGGCGCACGACGTCGGGACCAGCGCCGGCGGCGATCTGCTGCTCTTCGGTCAGCTGGCGGTGTGTCGTGGAAGCCGGATGGATGACGAGCGAGCGCGTGTCGCCGATATTGGCAAGGTGCGAGAACATCTCCAGCGCCTCGACGAAGCGGATGCCGGCCTCGTAGCCATCTTTCAAGCCGAAGGTGAAAACGGCGCCCGCACCCTTCGGCGCGTATTTCTTCTGAAGCGCATTGTTCGGATCGTCCGGCAGGCCGGCATAGTTCACCCACGACACCTTATCGTGCGCCTTCAGCCAGCGGGCGACTTCGAGCGCATTGTCGCAATGGCGCTGCATGCGCAGCGGCAGCGTCTCGACGCCCATGAGCAGCAGGAACGCGTTCATCGGCGAAATCGCCGGGCCGAAATCGCGCAGGCCGAGTACGCGCGCGGCGATGGCAAAGGCGAAATTGCCGAAGGTTTCGTGCAGCACGATGCCGTTATATTCCGGCCGTGGCTCCGACAGCATCGGGTATTTGCCCGATGCGGACCAGTCGAAGGTGCCCCCGTCGACGATGATGCCGCCCATGGAATTGCCGTGGCCGCCGATGAATTTCGTCAGCGAATGGACGACGATGTCGGCGCCATGCTCCAGCGGACGGATCAGGTAGGGCGAGGCCATCGTGTTGTCGACGATGAGCGGCAGGCCATGCCTGTGGGCGAGATCGGCGATCGCCTGAATGTCGGTGAAGGTTCCGCCCGGATTGGCGAGACTTTCGATGAAGATCGCCTTGGTGCGCTCATCGATCTGGCTCTCGAATGAGGAGAGATCAGCCGGATCGGCCCAGCGTACCTGCCAGTCGAAATTCTTGAAGGCGTGGCCGAACTGGTTGATCGAGCCGCCGTAAAGTCTTCTGGCCGCAAGGAAATTGTCGCCGGGACGCATGATGTTGTGGAAGACCAGCAACTGCGCACCGTGGCCGGACGCCGTCGCCAGGGCCGCCGTGCCGCCTTCGAGCGCTGCGATGCGCTCCTCGAGCACCGCCTGCGTCGGGTTCATGATGCGGGTATAGATGTTGCCGAAGGCCTGGAGGCCGAAGAGCGATGCTGCGTGATCGGCATCGTTGAAGACGAAGCTCGTGGTCTGGTAGATCGGCGTCGCCCGCGCCCCGGTCGTCGGATCTGGCTGCGCGCCCGCATGGATCGCAAGCGTGGCAAATCCCGGTTCGTTCTTCGACATGAGCTTTCTCCTCCACTGTGTCTCGGCTTGAAAGGCCAAGCGCCCCCAAGCCGGTAGCGTCAAATCCTAATCATCCGAATCATCGTTTTGAGCAACGATCCCGAAACTCTGGTAGCCCGAGCGCATCATCGGCTTGCGCGATGAAATCCGGCGGCTGTTGACGCCGCTCCAGCCGATCTCGCCGGACAACCGTGCATATTCGATCTTCGGGCACCGGTTCATCACCACCTTGATCCCAGCCTTCTCAAGCCGCTCGGCCGATGCATCATCGCGCACCGTCAACTGCATCCAGACCACCTTCGGCAGCACCGGCATGGCCAAGATCTCGTCCGTCACGCCCGGAACCGCATCCGATGCCCGGAAAATATCGACCATATCCACGGGCTGCGGAAGGTCGGCGAGCGTTGCGGAAGCCGGGCGTCCGAGAATTTCCTTCCCCGCCTGGCCTGGATTGACGGGAAAAACGGTATACCCCTTGTCGATCATGTATTTGGCGACGAAGTAGCTCGGCCGAACAGCGTTGGCCGAGGCGCCGACGATGGCGATCGATTTGACCGACCGCAGCGCATCGGCAATGTAGGCGTCGTCATAGCGGTCGTGGTCGACGAGCGGCAGCTTCAGATTTCCGGCATCGTCCATTGCGAAAAACGGATTGTGGGCGACCTCCCAGAGATGGCCCTCGGTATCTGCGAAGTAGCCCGAATAACCGCCCCAAAAGACCTTTTCGGGCTGTTTAACCAGCCTGCCACCGCACTCGATCGCCCGCGCGACGATTGCATCCACCTCTTCGGTGGAGCGGGCATTGTAGGCGAGCGTGATCCCTGAAAAGCCGTCACCCGTCGCGGAGACCCCGGCATCCTGCGCGAGCTCTTCGCGCGAGAAGAGCGACAGGACGATGTTTCCCAACTGGATGAAGGTGACACTCGGCTGCGACGGTGCCGCGCGGCGCCAGCCGAGTGCTTCGTAGAACGCGGTGGCGCGCTTCAGATCCTGCACGCCGAGCGTGATGAGCGAGATACGCGGTTCCGGTAAAATCATTCTGATGTCCTCCGCCCCTCACCCCGACGCCGACCAACTGATCGCGCATCAACGGCGCCGGCTCCGCGAGGTCTATCGAAACTGGCGGGCAAGGTCGAGGTTCACACAGACAATCGAAGGTGGGTTCAGTCGTCTGCACCCGGAAAGGTGGGTTCAGTCGTCTGCACCCGGAAAGAACGACTGTTCTTCAAGCAGCTTCAGGGTCAGCTGATACTGCGACACCAGCCTTTCCGTGGCCGTCGCGGCGTCGCCATCCAGCGTCGCTTCCATGATCAGCCTGTGTTCCTCGTTCGAATCCCGCCGAGGATAGGTGGTCGTCATAGAGATGTAGCGGTAGCGCTCCACCTGATCCATCAGCTCGCCGCAGAACTTCAGAAGCCAGGACGACCCGCAGTTGGAAATCAAGGCTTCGTGGAAGACGCGGTGCCGTGCTTCCCACTCGTGGTTCTCGGCCTGTCCATCTTCTCGAGGAGCCTTGAAGGGTGTGCGCGACAGGCGGTGGAAGGCGACCACGATGCGCTCTTCCCACGCGTCCGTGCGGTTGGCGATCGACTCCTCCAGCGCGCGCGACTCAAGCCAACAGCGCGTCGTCACCAGTTCGCGGAAGTGGCTGAGGGAGAGCGGCGGCACGAAGAAGCCCCGCTGCTCTTCGCGATCGACGAGGCGTTCGCTGGAGAGCCGGTTCAGGGCTTCGCGCACCGGGTTGGCGCCGACCTGATAGTGCTCGGCCAAAGCCTCGATCAGCAGCTTTTGCTTCGGCTTCAGGCGGCCTTGAAGAATGTCACGGCGCAATTCCCGATAGACGAGGGTCGCGGCCGTGGTCTTTTCCCGCCGCGCCTCGCCAGCGGACGATTTCGAATCGAATGCCTCGATGATTGTCATGGATTCCGATGCCGATGGCGCTCATTGCGCCATCCCTATTTGTTGATGCCCGAGACGGTGGAGCTATGCCAAAACACCAAACGGCGCTCAAGCCAGACCACGGACCAGAATAGCGTGAAGCCGAGCAGGCTGAGATAGAGGATCAGCGAAAAGACGCGCGGCGTATTGAGCTGCGATGCAGCGACCCGGATCAATTCGCCGAAGCCGTTTCCGCCTCCCAAAAACTCCGCGGTGATCGCGCCGGCCATGACGCCTACCGCGGCGATCTTCAGACCCGTGAAGATATGCGGCAGGCCCGTCGGCAGCTTCATCTTGAACAAGGTCTGCCAGCGGGTCGCGCCCATGGTGCGAAAGAGCATACGGGCATTGTCATCGGCCGCGTGCAGGCCGGCCGCGACGGCCACGACGATCGGAAACGTCGCGATGAAGGCCGCGAGCGCTACCTTGGAGGCTATGCCGAAGCCGAGCCATGCCAGGAACAGCGGCGCGAAAGCGACCTTCGGCATCGTGTCGATCGCGACGAGATAAGGCAGCACAGCCCGTTCGCCGAAGGAGGTTTCGCCAACGAGAATGCCGAGCGAGAAGCCGAAAATCAGCGCGTAGACAAAGCCCATCAGCACCGCCTTCGTCGTCATCCAGAAGGCTTGCAGCATGTAGCCGCCGCTGGCGAGGTTCTTGCCGACGAACACGATGTCCTTCGCCGTCTCCCACGGCGTCGGCAGAATGATGCGCGAGACGATGCCGAAGGAGGTGAGCCCCTGCCAGACGGCGATGAACACGACCAGGATGCCGATCATCGCGATCGGGCGCGGAATGCGGTCGATGAAGGCGACCTCTTCCTCCCAGACAGTTTCCGGGAAGACCGTCTCGCCGTCGGCGTGAATGGGAATATCCGTCGATACCGAGCTCATACGAAGGCTCCCTTGTCCAGACGGCTGCGGATGCGGTTCACATATTGACCGAAGGCTGGATCGACGAGCATTTCCACGGTGCGCGGCCGCGGCAGGTCGATCTCGATCGTCTCGACGAACTGACCCGGCCGCGACGACATGACGTAGACGATATCCGACAGGAAGACGGCTTCCGGGATGGAGTGCGTGACCAGAAAAGCGGTGGCGTTGCGCTCCAGGCAGATGCGCTGAAGCTCGATGTTCATGAAATCGCGGGCAAGTTCATCGAGCGCGCTGAAAGGCTCGTCGAGCAACAGCACGCTCGGCTTGGTGACGAGCATGCGGCAGATGGCAGCGCGCTGCGCCATGCCACCCGACAATTGCGTTGGATAGACATCCTCGAAGCCCTTCAGGCCTACTGTGTTGAGCAATTCCTCGGCCGCTCCACGCGCTGCCTTGGCGGCCGCGCGGCCATCGCGCACTTCGATCGGCAGCAGGATGTTTTCCACCGTCGTGCGCCAGGGAAAGAGCGTCGCCTGCTGGAACATCATGCCGATGTCGCGGCGTGCGCCGGTGACGGGCTTGCCCTCGAGCACGACGCTGCCCCTGGTCGGCGAGACGAGACCCGCCATGATCTTCAGAAGCGTGGATTTTCCGCATCCCGACGGACCGATTACGGAAGAGAACGTGCCCTCCCGCAAAGTCAGGTCGATCGTATCGAGTGCCTTGATATGCCCGTGGGCATAGTGCTTGGAAACGCCGCGCAACTGATAGACAGGCCGACCCCTGGGGTCGGCCTGCACTGCCGCGGCTTTTTGTGCCGCTGATGTCATTGCGCGTTCCACGCTTCGACGAAGTCGTTGTTGTAGGCTTCCTCGAGGTTTTCCAGCGGTTCAGCAAGACCGCCAGTGTCGAGCTGGCTCTGGTGCCAGGCTTCCCAGTGCTCCGGCGGCTGGTAGCCGTAGCCATTGCTGTCGTCGACCGGCTGGATGCGCTCCATCACCGCATCGAGAAGCGCGTTGGCAAACTCGGTGTCCTCGCCTTCCTGCGGGTTGCCTGCCGTCGTGTGCTCGAGCACCTTTTCGCGGTTGGCGGGATCGAGGCCGAAACGTGTGGCCTTGACTAGCGCACGGCCGAAGCCTTCGACTGCTTCCGGGTTCTCTTCGATGAACTGGCCCGTGACCGCCCAGCCATTGCCGAAGAAGGACAAATATTCCTCAGGCGTGATTTCACGCAGCGGAATACCGCGGGACTCGATGATCGCCGCATCGCTGACGGCGGCAGCATACGCATCGACTTCCTCGCCGAGGAACGCAGCGGCTGCCGTGCCGCCGTCACCAACGGTGAGGAACGTATAATTTTCGCCTTCCGTAAGGCCGGCATCCTGAAGAATGCCTCGTGTGAACGCCACTTCGGCGCCGTCGGCCGTGCCCACACCAACGGTTGCGCCGTCGAGATCAGCCGGTCCCTGCGCTTCGGATTCTTCCGGCACCATGAGGCCGAAGATGGATTTCGGATACTGGTTGTAGATGAAGACGACGTCTTCACCGCGTGCACGAGCCGATAGCAGCGGGCCGGGTCCCGGGTTGCCGATCTGCGCCTGGCCGGATGCCATCACCTGGAGAACAGCCGCAGACCCATTCAAAGCTTCGACCGTGAGCTCCAGCCCTTCCTCGGCGAAATAGCCCTCGCCCATCGCCACGAAGAGCGGGAAGTTGTTGATCGCCGACGGGTTCGGCACCGCCACCGTCAGCTGCATCATGTCCTGGGCATTCGCCGCCGTTACGCCGAGCGGAGCAGCAACGAGCAGTGACGCTGCGAACGCGATCCGCCAATTCCGATATCCATGCATAGCCATCCTCCCTTGGATGTTGAATTCGGCCCGAACTCCCAATCGGACCTGTGGCGCCGCCACGCTTCAAACCATACTTTTCATTTTTTTGTTGTCAAATATCTATTTTTTTGCGTTAAACCGTCTTTCATCGATTTCACGATCGGCGTCTGTCGCGCCGGCACCCTGAGGAGGAGAACATCATGGGTCATGAAGGCTTTGTCATCGAGCGGCCGAAAGCGGCATCCCTGCCGGTGGTCGGCAAGGACGAGCGCTTCCCGGTACGCCGGATCTACTGCGTCGGTCGCAACTATGTGGCGCATGTAGAAGAAATGGGCGGCAGCGCGGATCGCGACCCGCCGATCTTCTTCCAGAAGCCGACGGATTCCATCGTGCAGTCCGGCTCCACCATCGCTTACGCTACGATGACGAAGGACTTCCATTACGAGTTGGAACTTGTGATGGCGCTGAAATCGGGCGGCTACAACATTCCCGAGGACCAGGCGCTCGACCATGTCTACGGCTACGGCGTCGGCATCGACATGACGCGTCGCGACATCCAGGGCGGCGGTCGCCCCTGGGAAATTGCCAAGTCGTTCGACGAGTCCTGCCCGTGCGGGCCGATCACGCCGGTCGAGAAGTCCGGGCACATCGAGAAGGGCAACATCAAGCTCACCGTCAATGGCGAAACCCGCCAGGATTCGGATGTGAGCCTGCTCATCTGGTCGCTGCCCGAGATCATCTCGAAGCTGTCGGAGTTCTACGAGCTGAAGGCGGGCGACATCATCCTCACCGGCACACCGCACGGCGTCGGACCGGTCAAGACGGGCGATGAACTCGTCGGCACGATCGACGGGCTCGAGCCGTTGACCGTCAAGATCGGCGACCCGGTCAAGTGAACGACAGGGCGGACGAAGGACCGGCAACGGTGGATCCGGGGCAGCTTGCTGCCCTGGCATCCTTTTCGTCCGCCACTCTGCATGAAGCCATGGGCAGGATCGGCGCCCTGCCCGCCGCGATCAAACCGATCGATCGGGACATTCGGCTCTGCGGGCCGGCGTTCCCGGTCTTTTGCCCCGCTGGCGACAATCTGATGATCCACAAGGCCATCGAAGCCGCGGCTCCCGGCGAAATTCTCGTCGTCGACCACGAAGCATCAATGAGCGACGGACCGTTCGGCGATGTTCTCGCCGAAGCCTGTCAGGCGCGCGGGATCGCCGGCCTCGTCATCGATGGCTGCGTCCGTGACGCGACAACACTGCGGGCCATGGGATTCCCGGTCTTTGCCCGGGGCTTGTGCATCGAAGGCACCGACAAGCTCCGGACATCGCCGCTCGGCGCACCGATCACGCTTGGGAAGACCACCGTCCATCGCGGCGACCTCGTCATCGGCGACGAAGACGGCGTCGTCATCGTTCCCCATGCGAGGATTGAAGAGGCCATCGAAGCAGCCCATGAACGCGAGCAGAAAGAGGACGCCTTGCGTGCCGCTTTGCGGGCCGGGCAGACAACGATGGATCTGCTCGGTCTCAGGGACCGGTAGAGCGACTCTGGCCTATTCTCCCTTCCATTCCGGCTTGCGCTTGTCGATGAAGGCGGAAATGCCCTCTTCCGCGTCGCGCGCCATCATGTTCTCGACCATCACGCGCGCCGTGTAATCATAGGCGTCTTCAAGGCTCATTTCCGCCTGGCGATAGAACGCCTCCTTGCCGATCTTCACCGTCAGCGGCGATTTCGACGCGATGACGGCTGCGTATTTGTCGACCACCTGGCGCAGATATTCCTTCGGCACGATCCGGTTGACGATGCCGAATTCCTTGGCGGTGGAGGCATCGATCGTCTCGCCGGTCAGCAGCATTTCCATGGCCTGCTTGCGGTGCGTGGCGCGCGACAGCGCGACCATCGGCGTCGAGCAGAAAAGGCCGATATTGACGCCTGGCGTCGCGAAGCCGGAGGTGTCGGTGCAGATCGCGAGGTCGCAAGAGGCGACGAGCTGACAGCCGGCCGCCGTAGCGATCCCGTCGATTTCGGCGATCACGGGCTTCGGCAGCGCCACGATCGTCTGCATCAGTTTCGCACAGAGCCGCATGGTCTTGTCGAAGAATGCGCGGCCACGGTCGTCTTCGGAGCGATGCCGCTGCAATTCCTTCAGGTCGTGGCCGGCGGAAAACACCTTTGCGAGCGAGGCAATGATGATGACGCGCGTCTCCGCGTCGTCACGCGCCTCTTCCAGGTTGCGCAGAAGCGCTTCCATAAGCGCAACGGACAGGGCATTCGCCGGCGGATTGTTGAGCGACAGCCGCAGGATGCCGTCGTACTTCTGGGCGACGACCAACGCGTCCGTGTCCTGCTTCTGCTTCATCGAAACGATGTCGGCCATGCTCTGCCGGCTCCTTTGCTTTCATTCCCTGCTTCAGGCGATTTCTGGCACGACTTGACGGGGCCGGACCAGCGCTTTCAACTGCGCGCTTAAGATCGAGACCAAAGGATTGCCGTGAAGCCGGTCATGACCATCGACGCGCTGGAGGCCTTTCTGGCGCAGGAATTTCCGCAGATCAACGAGGGCGGACCGTTCTATGCGGTAACCGAGATAGAACCGGGTGCCGCCGTGTTGCGGCTGATGCCCGATCGTCGCCATCTGCGGCCGGGAGGCACCGTGTCCGGTCCGACGCTGTTCGCGCTTGCCGATCTCGGCGCTTATGTCGTCATTCTTGCCCATATCGGGCCGGTCGCGCTCGCCGTCACCACCAATCTTACCATCAATTTCCTGCGCAGGCCGGCCGACGGCGTGCCGCTCTATTCACGCTGCCGGTTGCTCAAGCTCGGCAAGCGGCTGGCGGTCGTCGACGTGATCATCGTGGACAAAGAAGGGACCATCGTGGCGCAGGCATCGGCCACCTATTCGATCCCACCGCAGACAGAAACTGCGGTAAAATAATACCACATACTTAAGACACTGTTATTGCTGGACTAATTTTACGACGCCTGTGTTCACTGCGATTGCGCGTGTCGGGCCGTTGGGTTATACACCGCTCGCAGCCACGCATGGATCCATGCGGGCAGCACTTGGCCATGCCAAGACAAGCAACAAGAAGCGCCCTTGCCGTGCACGCATGGTTCGGGACCCGAACGAAAGAGTGATATCCATGAAAACCTTCTCGCAGAAGCCTGCAGAGGTGGAGAAGAAGTGGGTGCTGATCGACGCCGAAGGACTCGTTGTCGGCCGTCTCGCCACCCTCGTCGCCACCCGCCTGCGCGGCAAGCACAAGCCTTCCTACACCCCGCATGTCGACGATGGTGACAACGTCATCATCATCAACGCTGAAAAGGCCGTGCTGACGGGCAAGAAGTACACCGACAAGAAGTACTACTGGCACACCGGCTATCCCGGCGGCATCAAGGAGCGCACCGCGCGCCAGATTTTCGAAGGCCGCTTCCCGGAGCGCATCCTCGAAAAGGCCATCGAGCGCATGATCCCGCGCGGCCCGCTCGGCCGTCGCCAGATGAAGAACCTGCGCGTCTATGCCGGTTCGAACCATCCGCATGAAGCCCAGCAGCCCGAGACGATCGACATCGGCGTGCTGAACACCAAGAACAAGAGGACTGCCTGATCATGGCTGAACTGAATTCCCTCCAGGACCTCGGCCAGGCAACCGGCGTGACCGCCGGCTCCGCCCAGGCTTCTCAGCCGGCGCATGTCCGCAAGGTCGATGCACAGGGCCGTTCCTACGCAACCGGAAAGCGTAAAGACGCTGTCGCGCGCGTTTGGGTCAAGCCAGGCTCCGGCAAGATCACCATCAACGGCCGCGAGTTCGAAAAGTACTTCGCACGTCCGGTTCTGCAGATGGTTCTGCAGCAGCCGATCGTCGCTGCCGCACGCGCCGGCCAGTTCGACATCGTCGCAACGGTCGCCGGTGGCGGTCTTTCCGGCCAGGCCGGCGCCGTTCGTCACGGCATCTCCAAGGCTCTGACCTATTACGAGCCGGAACTGCGCGGCGTCCTCAAGAAGGGCGGCTTCCTGACGCGCGACAGCCGCGTCGTCGAGCGTAAGAAGTACGGCAAGGCGAAAGCCCGCCGTTCGTTCCAGTTCTCCAAGCGCTAAGCTTCGGACGGCTGCCAGATCAAAAGGCGGGGCTTCGGCTCCGCCTTTTTTCGTTGCGATGCAGCATCGGCCTTCCCAACCGGCTTCTCTCGTCCCATCTTATGGCTGCCTTACCAATTTTCGATATCGCAGCGCTGGTTCCAGGCTGCTGCCATCCATCCGAAAAGGATCAGAGCCCATGCCATCGAAGTCGATCGATCACGCCTTCAATGCCAGCGAATTGACCGGGGCCGCGTCCGACCCGACCTATGCCGGCGCCCTCTCCTTCATGCGCAGGCCCTACCGCAAGGACGTCGCCGGCGCCGATGCGGTGGTCTGGGGCATCCCGTTCGATGCTGCCGTTTCCAATCGGCCGGGTGCGCGGTTCGGTCCGCAGGCGATCCGCCGCGCCTCCGCGATCTTCGACAACGACCCGCAGTATCCATTCGACCGAGACCTGTTCGCCGAGTTTTCGGTCGTCGACTACGGCGATTGCCTGCTCGACTACGGCAATCACCAGGAAACGCCGGATCGGATCGAAGCTGAAGCCGGCCGTATCCTCGAAACCGGCGCGTTTCTCTTCACGCTCGGCGGCGACCACTATATCACCTGGCCTCTCTTGAAGGCGCATGTGGCCCGTCACGGGCCTCTCTCCCTGGTCCAGTTCGATGCGCATCAGGACACCTGGGACGATGACGGAAAGCGCATCGACCACGGATCTTTCGTAGCGAGAGCGGTGCGCGAGGGCCTCGTCGATCCGGACACGTCGATCCAGATCGGCATCCGCACACATGCGCCCGAAGATTTCGGCATTCAGATCATCTACGGACACGAGCTGGAGGAGATGCGCACGGGCGACGTCGCCTCTCGGATCCTCGCGCGCGTCGGCAACCGCCCAGCCTACCTCACATTCGACATCGACTGCCTCGATCCGGCTTACGCTCCCGGCACTGGAACGCCCGTTGCAGGCGGCCCGTCGACGGCAAAGATGCTTTCGATCCTCCGGCAGTTGCGGCGCCTCGATATCCGCGGCGGTGACGTCGTCGAAGTGTCCCCACCCTACGATCACGCGGATGTCACCGCCATTGCCGGTGCCAGTGTCGCCATGTATACGCTCGGCCTCATGGCTGAACGGCGCGCGATCGAGCGTTCATAGTTCGATTCAACGCGCTCACAGGGTGAATCCGGTCTTGCGTTCAAGCGGCTGGATTTGCTCGCAAACGGGATGACGGACATGGCGAAGATCTTCATCGACGGCGAGCATGGCACGACTGGTCTGCAGATCCGGTCCCGCCTGGCGGAGCGCACCGATATCGAGATCATCTCCATTCCCGAGGAAGAGCGCCGCAACACCGCACTGCGCGAGGAGTTCCTGCGAGAAGCCGATATCGCGATACTCTGCCTGCCCGACGACGGTGCGAAGGAGGCGGTGTCGATGCTCGGCGTTTCGTCCACGACGCGCATCATCGACACGAGCACCGCCCACCGGGTCGATCCGGACTGGGTCTATGGCTTCGCCGAATCCGACCCCGAACGCCCCGAACAGATCGCGTCCGCGCGGTTCGTGTCCAATCCTGGCTGCTACTCGACCGGCGCCATCGGCATCCTGAAGCCGCTGGTCGACGCGGCGCTGCTGCCTGCCGATTACCCTGTCAGCATCAACGCCGTTTCCGGCTATACGGGCGGTGGCAAGCAGTTGATCGCCCAGATGGAGGACGAGAGCCGTCCAGACTATCTCGGCGCCCCGCACTTCCTCTACGGGCTGACGCTGGCGCACAAGCATGTGCCCGAGATGAAGATCCGCAGCGGCCTGCAGCGTACGCCTCTCTTTTCGCCATCCGTCGGGCGGTTTGCGCAGGGCATGGCCGTGCAGGTGCCACTGCATCTCGCCGATCTCGATGGTTCACCTTCGCTGCGCAGCGTGCATGAGGCCCTGGCCGAGCATTATCGCGGGCAGAATATTGTTGCGGTCGTCGATCTCGACGAGAGCATGGCGATCCAGCGCCTCGATCCGACGTCGCTCAACGGCAAGGACACGATGAATATCTACGTGTTCGGGTCGGAAGGCGGCGAGCACGTCAATGTGGTGGCCGTTCTGGACAATCTCGGCAAAGGCGCTTCCGGCGCCGCAGTTCAGAACATGGACTTGATGCTCGGAATCACGCCTGTCGACTGACAGGCGCTAGCACCTCATTTGGATGATCGATCAACCGGCGGCGGCGAGCCGCCCCGTGGGCGCGTAGGATCCATAAAAGGCGCGCCAGTGGGCCACTGCGAAGCCGAGGACGACGACGGCGAAGGCCTGGTGCAGGAGCGCCCAATTGAGCGGCACGACCATGACCAGGGTGATGATGCCGATCAGCGCCTGCATGGTGACGAGGAAGAACAGCACCATGGCACGATTGGCATGGGTGCTGCCTGCACCATGGCGCAGCGCTACGACCATGTGGGCCAGCGCGGCGAACCATAGGGCGTAGGCCGTCATCCGGTGGACAAACTGCACCGTCTTGACGTTTTCAAAGAGGTTCAGCCAAGCCGGATCCATCACGAACAAACCGGCGGGAATGAAGGCGCCGTCGATGAGCGGCCAGGTGTTGAACGCGAATCCGGCGTTCAACCCGGCGACGAGCGCGCCCAGATAGATCTGGAAAAGGACGAAGAGAGCAAGACCGCCGGCGGCCAGATGGGAGCGCTCGGTCGGTGGGGCGTCGGTTGAGTGCGGCGCGAGGCCCCGCGACACCCACATGATGCTGGCGAAGATGATGCAGGCGAGCGTCAGGTGGACTGCGAGACGGTACTGGCTGACATCGACGCGCTCCGTCAGGCCGGACGCGACCATCCACCAACCGACGAAGCCTTGGAGGCCGCCGAGGAAGAAAAGACCGACGAGCGGCAGCCGCAGTCGCGGCTCGATCCGTCCGGTGGCCCAGAAGAAGACGAGAGGCACGGCGAAAAGCACGCCGACGGCGCGGGCGAGGAAACGGTGGGCCCATTCCCACCAGAAGATGACCTTGAACTCGTCGAGGCTCATCCCCCGGTTCACTTCCTGGTACTGCGGGATCTGACGGTAGAGGTCGAATTCCTCCTGCCATTCTTCCGCACTCAGCGGTGGGATGACGCCGTGGATCGGCTTCCATTCGGTGATGGAGAGCCCAGAATCGGTCAGCCGCGTCGCGCCGCCGACAACCACGAGCGCGAAAATCGCGAGCATGACAATGCCAAGCCAGAGCCGAAGCATCCGGCGGTTTGTCTCCAGTTCGCCGCGTCGGGCCTGGGCGGCGATTTCGGATGGGCTGGAAGCGGGTGAGACGGCATCGAGTACGGTCATTGCACTGTCCTTGCAGATTGCCATGGCATTTGCCCCACCCTGCCCTCCAATTCAAGGCGAAGAGCTTTGCGGCATGGCGTCGCGCCGCTTTGCCTGAAGCGTCCGACCGGCTATGTGGAAGATCAAGGAGACCACCATGCCCGTCCGCCTCAAGAAATTCATCGGCGCCTTCGCCATCGTCGCACTGGTCATCATCTATGCGCTTGTCGCCACGACCATCGCGACCTATCGCCTGGCGGAGTCACCCTGGTGGGTGCATCTTCTCTATTTCCTCTTCACCGGCGTTCTTTGGGTCGTGCCGGCCATGCTGCTCATCAGCTGGATGGAACGCCCTCCAAAAGAAAAATCCGACCTTTTGGATTAACGGCGGCGAAAGCATAGGAGGACTTAGTCGGGTGTTCGAGAGGTTCTGAACGCTTCGACTGTTGTCCAGACAACGCTTTGTTCAGGACGATCCCCCATCCTGGCGCGCATCGTGACGAGGTCGTTTGATGACGAGGATCGTACCCATGGAAGTTGCCCGCAAGCCAACCGGCGAACCGACGGACGCACCGCTGATCGCGGGAGTGACGTCGCATGTTCCGGCTCAAGGTGATGCCCAGACGGTCAAACGCGTGGAAATCTTCGCCAGCATCGAAGCGGCCGAACGGCAGTGGCGTTCGCTCGAGACGCAGTTCTTCACCTCCGTCCATCTAAGCTACGACTGGTGCCGCAACTGGCTGGAAGCAACGGGTACCGAACCGGTCGTCGTGCTCCTTCATTTCACCGGCGGCGGGCGGATCATGCTGCCGCTCGAAATCATCCGCCAGGGCGGCGCGAAGGTCGGCCGCTATATCGGCACATCCTACAGCAATTTGAATTTCGGCCTTTTTTCACCCGACAACATGCAGTTTTCGCCGCCGCTTCTTTCGGCTGCGCTCTCGGAGGCCGGGCTCAAGCTCGATCTGCTGGCGCTCTATCGCACGCCGGAGCGCTGGCGCGGGGTAGCCAACCCCTTGATGCCGCTCGACCGGGTCCTCAGCAACAACCAAGCGTTCCAGATGACGCTCGACGGCGGCTTCGACAAGGCGCTCTCGCGCATCAATGGCAAGAAGCGGCGCAAGAAGCACCGGCTCGGTGAGCGTACGCTGGAGGAACTGGGCGGCTACGAGATCGTGCATGGCGACGATCCCGAAACGGCGCTTCGCTTACTTGAAGCGTTTTTCGTCCAGAAGGCTGCCCGCTTCGACAAGCAAGGCAAGCTTGACGTCTTCGCCAAGCCGGGCGTGCAGGATTTCTTCCGCCGCCTGGTCGTCACGAAGACCGAAGAGAACGTACCCTTGTTGCGGCTCTCGGCCGTGCAACTCACCGATGGACGCTACGGCGCGATTTCAGGCGTGACGCGCAAGAACGGGCATCTCATCTGCCAGTTCGGCTCGATCGACGAAGAAATGGCGGGCGAGCTCAGCATCGGTGAGTTCCTGTTCTACCGGCTGATCGAAGATGCCTGCGCCAACGGCCAGATGATGTTCGATTTCGGCATCGGCGACGAGGCCTACAAGCGGTCCTGGTGCGATCAGATCACGACGCAATACGATTGCTACCTGCCGCTGACGATGAAGGGCCGTGCCGTTGGCGCGACGCTGCGTGCCATCGCCTCGACCAAGCAGGCGATCAAGGCCAATCCGCGGCTCGACAAGATCGCCCGGGCCATCCAGCGCCGGATATCCTGAACGAACAGACTGAAGGCATTCGGTGCCTTCAGGCCGCGTTGCTGCGGGTCGACTGGGGGCCGTCCTCGTCGACCAGCATGATCAGCGCGTCGTCATATCCTGCTTCGACCAGCGCTTCGAATTCCTCAGCGATGATCGGGGCGTCCGGGTCCACCACCGACATCACGACAGTGATCGGCCGGTCTGCGAGCATCTTTTGGACAGCCGTGATCTCTGTGCTGCCGCACTCGACGATGATCGTGTCGTAGGCATCCGACAGGGCTTCGATGATCATGGCGATCCGGGATGCGCCGCGCATGGCGGTCTCCGGATCGGCCGTTCCAAGCGGGATGATATCGGCAGATGAGGCGTAGTCGGCGTGGATCGACTCGGCGATCGAGACCGATCCGCAGAGAAGGTCGGTAATGCCAGGAAGGCCCGCCCCTGCCATGGTTGCTCCCGGCAGGCCGGCGCCGGTCATGTCGATCGTCAGGACGCGATGGCCGCGATCGGAGACGGCGCGCGCCAGAAGAACGGCGCCGAGCGTCGCAGCATCGCCTTCCGGGGAAATGCCGGCGACGACCTGGACGCGCTTGGAGATCAGGGCGGCCGCAACGCCATCGACCGAAAAGTCCTCTTCGTCCTCGGCCACCGGGAGGGCGCCAGCCTTGGCGATCGTCGGTGCCGGCTGTGTCAGCGGCTCCGCCGGATGTGCAGGCGCTGCGACCGGTACAGCTTGAGTGGATGCCGTCAGGGGCTGGTGGGCAAGGCTCGCTGTCGCCGTCCCCGTCGTCGCGATGCGGCTGGGTTCCAGCGGTGTCGTTTCCTCACGCATCTCATCCACGACAACCCGTTCGCGAAGCGCCCGGCCGGAGAAGAGCTCGATCAGCAGGATGATGATCATGTGGATGAGTGCCGTAGCCAGCATCGCGACGATGACGGCCGGGATCACCTTCGGGAAATAGGGCTCGCTCGCTACGCCAGCACGGGAGATGATGCGGGCATCGGCCGGCAGCGCGTTTGCATCGCCGCGCGACACCGTCTCACGGAAACGGGCGAGATAGGTTTCCAAGAGATCGCGCTCGGCACGCGCTTCGCGCTCGAGTGCGCGCAGTTCGACTTCGTCGGTGCCGGCCTGCGCCGAGCTCTGCTTCAGCACGTCGAGCTGCTCTGCCAGTTCCGCTTCGCGCAGCCGGGCAACGGCGGCATTGGCCTCAAGATTAGCGAGCGCCTTGCGCACTTCCTCGTTCAGCTGCGTGCCGATGCCCGAAAGCTGCGAACGCAGGCTGCGGATGCGCGGGTGGTTGTCGAGAAGCGTGATCGAGAGGTCCGAAATCTGGCCTTCGATCTCCGACTGCCGCTCGCGCAGGCGCTGCAGCTGTGGCGAGTCGACGACGCTGCTGACGGCATCGGCCGACTGGCCTGATTCGAGTGCAGAGCGAACATTGGCGGCACGCGCCTCGGCATCGGCGCGCTGCGCGCGGACCTGTGAGAGCTCGGTCGTCAGGTCCGACAGTTGCCGCGTCACGAGCGTGTTGTTCTCGGTCACGAGCAGGAGACCATTGTCTGCCCTGAAGGCTGCGACCTTGGCTTCCGCATCGCGTACGCGGCCACGGAGTTCCGCGATTTCCGGCTCGAGCCAGGCGGCAGCATCGGCATTGGAATCAAGCTTGGCGCCGCTCTGCACCTGCAGATAAGCGCCTGCGAGACCGTTGGCGACAGCCGCTGCCAGTTCGGGGTCCTGCGAAGAGAACTCGATCGCGATCACGCGCGAATTCTGCACCTGGTAAACCTGCAGATTTTCCCGAACCGCTTCAAGCACGCGCTGCTGCGCACTGGCATCGATCGGATCGCTGCCGATGCCGAGCAGCACGAGGAGGTCGCCGATCATCGACGGCTGGCCTGCCGGATCGAATTCCGCGCGACTGCCGAGGTCGAGCTCGGTGATCACCTCGCGCAAAAGGTCGGAGGATCGGATAACTTCGACCTGGCTCGCGATGGCCTGCTCGTCGAGCACGAGATCCCGCGTCTGACCACCCTCACCCGTCCGCGACAGGGCCGAACCGCGCTCTTCGATGAGGATGCGGGCTTCGCTGCGATAGAGCGGCGCCATGGAACTGGTGGTGAAATAGGTCAGCGCGCCAACGATGAGCACACTTGCCGCAATGGCGAACTTGCGCGCCCAGAGCGCGGCGGCCAGACCGGCCAAATCGATATCGACATCCCCGCGTGACGATAGATTGCCGGACATTCTGGGCTCCTTCAGGATCTCCGCGAATACTGGGCGCAGCGGCGCACGCGCGGAATGCTTCAAGAGCGACCGTAAATAATCATGGTAACTCAACCGTTAATTTCGTCGACGATCCGCGTGAATGCTTGGATACATCTTCTTTCAGCGCCTCTTTACCGGCCATTAACCCTAACAGTTCGATAAGAGGAGGAGCCTTGATCGGCCGCGTCGAACGCGCACGGACGGATACTCATGATCGCCATCTCTCGCCCCCGGGCGCTGCTTCTCACTCTTGCCGCTTCGCTGCTGCTTGGCGGATGCTCCGGTTACCGACCGGCACCCGAGGGATTCAGCGCGGCAACCATCCAGCCTTACCAGTTGGATGCGGGTGACCGGCTGCGCATCACCGTTTTCGAACAGGCGAGCCTGACAGGCACCTATTCCATCGACCAAGCCGGCTACGTCGCGTTTCCGCTGATCGGCTCGGTACCGGCGCGCGGTCGCTCGGTGCAGGAACTGGAAGGCGCCATCGCCGCAAAGCTGCGCGAAGGGTACCTGCGCGATCCGGACGTCACGGTCGAAGTCGACCAGTACCGCGCCTTCTTTATCATGGGTGAAGTGGGTGCCGCCGGCCAGTATTCCTACGTGCCCGGCATGACCGTTCAGAACGCAATCGCGATTGCCGGCGGCTTCACCTCGCGCGCCAACCAGAACGATGCCGACGTTACCCGCAAGATCAACGGCGAGGTCATCACCGGCCGCGTACCGATTTCCGATCCCATCGTTGCCGGTGACACGATCTACGTCCGCGAGCGGCTGTTCTGAGCCAGATGTCCAATCAAGGACCGCTGCGCATCATTCACTGCTTTCGATCGCCCGTCGGCGGGATTTTCCGCCATGTGCGCGATCTGGCGGAACGCCATAGCCAACAGGGACATGCCGTCGGCATCGTCTGCGACAGTTCAACAGGCGGCGCTTACGAAGACGCGCTGTTCGAAAGCATTCGTCCGCATCTGGCGCTGGGTCTGACCCGGCTGCCGATGCAGCGGTCCATCAGCCCCAGCGATCTCAGCGCCGGGATAAAGAGCTACAGAGAAATCAAGGCATTGCGGCCGGATGTGTTGCATGGGCATGGCGCCAAAGGTGGCGCCTATGCCCGGCTCGCCGGCACGTTCCTACGGGCATCTGGGTATTGCGTAGCCCGTTTCTATTCCCCGCATGGCGGAAGCCTGCATTACGACCCCGGCTCGACCAAGGGCCGCGTGTTCTTCGCGATCGAGCGCTTCCTGGAACGCATGACGGATCGGCTCGTCTTCGTCTGCGACTACGAGGGCAACGTCTACGCGCGAAAGATCGGACCGCCGCGCACCGCTTCCCAAACGGTCTATAACGGCCTGCGCCCCGCCGAGTTCGAGCCCGTTGGGTTGAGCGCGCCCGCGGTCGACTTCCTCTATATCGGCATGATGCGGGACCTGAAGGGCCCGGACGTCTTCATCGACGCGTTTGTCGAGGCGGAGCGGCTGTCGGGGCGATCGCTTTCGGCCTTGATGGTTGGCGATGGCGACGACAAGCCGCGCTATCAATCGACACTCCAAACACTCGGTTTGGCAGACCGAGTCACCATGCGCCCCGCCATGCCGGCGCGCGAGGCGTTCGCGATGGCGCGGACGGTGGTCGTGCCGTCACGAGCGGAAGCAATGCCCTATATCGTGCTGGAAGCGGTCGCTGGTGGAAAGCCCGTCATCGCCACCCGCGTCGGCGGTATTCCCGAAATCCTGGGCACAGACAGCGCCGCCTTGGTCGGGCCAGGCAGCGCCCCCTCGCTTGCAGCGGCAATGTCGGGGGCCATTCTGGACCCTTCGAGCCTCAACGCGGCCATGCCCGACTCGGCGCAGTTCGCGCAGCGCTTCTCGGTGGCAACCATGGCCGACGGCGTCATGTCGGCCTATGGCGCAGCGCTTGCCGAGGCGAAGGCGCGGGGCCTCAAACGCTTCCCATCAAGCCTTTCTTAGCTCCTTCCTGATAGGCGTTGTGGATCGATGAAGAGGTCCGTGCGCTCATGAAGAACGAGAAACGTGCCCCGCTGTTCGACCCGCAGGCGCTTCGCGAGCAGCTCGCCAGCAGCGAAACCGGGCCGACAGCAGCGCCTGGGGCAAGCGTATCTGAGGAAACTCGACGGCTGGCCGACCAGATCGCTTCGCAGCTGCGCGAAGAAAGCTATTCGCCGCGCATGATCGTCGGGCTCCTGCGCCTGTTCGAATTCGCCGGGCTCTTTCTGGGCGCCATGGGCATCTATCTGATCTACGTGCTGCCGCAGGAAGCCTTCGCGATCAGCTACCCGACATCCATCCTCATCGGCTCCCTGCTTGCCGTTTTCCTCATCCAGGCGGCCGACGCCTATCAGGTTCCGGCGCTTAGAACGCCGATGCGAACGCTCAAGCGCGCTTTGATCGCTTGGTGCGCAACGATCGCTATCATGGCGGTGGCCGCTTTCTTCCTCAAGATCGGCGAGGAATTCTCGCGCCTCTGGATCGCAGCCTGGTTCCTCTTCGGCTGCGCGTTCCTTTTCGTCAGCCGCCAGTTTACCGCCTTCGCCATCAAGCGCTGGGCACGCGACGGCACGATGGAACGGCGCGCCGTCATCGTCGGCGGCGGAGAGACCGCCAAGACCCTCATTCGCCAGATCGAGCAGCAGCCGAACAACGATATCCGCATTTGCGGCCTCTTCGACGATCGTGACGAGGCTCGGTCGCCGAGCATGGTCGCCGGCTATCCAAAGCTCGGCAACACGACCGATCTCGTGGATTTCGCTCGCCGCGCGCGCATCGACATGCTGATCATTGCGCTGCCGATCACGGCGGAGGCGCGCGTTCTGCAACTGTTGAAGCGGCTGTGGGTGCTGCCGCTCGATATCCGACTGGCGGCCCACACCAACAAGCTCCGCTTCCGGCCGCGTTCCTATTCCTATGTCGGCGACGTGCCGATGCTGGATATCTTCGATCGACCGATCCGCGATTGGGATTCGGTTGCCAAGCGCATCTTCGACATCTGCTTTTCGTTGGGTGCGATCATGGTGCTCTGGCCGGTGATGCTTGGAGCCGCGATCGCCGTCAAAACGACCTCGAAGGGTCCGATCATCTTCAAGCAGAAGCGCCACGGCTTCAACAACGAGGAGGTCGAGGTTTTCAAATTCCGGTCGATGTACACGGAGATGAGCGACCCGACGGCCTTGCTCGCCGTCACGAAACACGACCCGCGCGTGACGCCAGTCGGCCGCTTTATTCGCCGCACGTCGATCGACGAACTGCCGCAGCTCTTCAACGTGCTCAAAGGCAACCTGTCGCTCGTCGGCCCCCGCCCCCACGCCGTGATGGCGCAGACGCGCGACCGACTCTTCGTCGAGGTGGTCGATGGCTACTTCGCCCGTCATCGCGTAAAGCCAGGCGTGACGGGCTGGGCGCAGATCAATGGCTGGCGCGGCGAGATCGACAGCGACGAGAAGATCAAGCAGCGGACGGCCTACGATCTCTACTACATCGAGAACTGGTCGCTCTTCCTCGACCTCAAGATTCTGTTTCTAACGCCGCTGCGTCTGCTCAATACGGAGAACGCCTATTGAGCCTCGTCGGCCACGCCCACGAGACGTTCCGGCCGGCTTCGGCGCCGGTCTCTCATTCGTTCCGCCTGGTCGGCGCGGCGATGGTGGCGTTCGGCGTGTTCCTCTCCGGCTTCGTCATCAACGAACCGGCGCCCTACGAACTCTTCATGGTCGGCCTGATCGGGCTCTGGGCCGTCTTCGGCATATCCCTGTCGCGCGCGATTATGCCGCTGATCGGGCTGCTGATCCTGTTCAATGTCGGCGGGCTGATTGCGCTGACCCAGATGGCCAATCTGGACGGCGGGCCGCTTTACATGGCGGTGTCGCTTTTCTTGGCGCTGACCTCGATCTTCTTTGCCGTCATCATCGAGGCCGACCACCGTCGACTGAACCTGATTTTTCTCGCCTATGTGTTTGGCGCGTTGGCAACCGCCATGCTCGGCATTCTCGGCTACTTCGGCGCGATTCCCGGCGGCGAGATGTTCACGCTCTACGATCGCGCGCGCGGCGCCTTTCAGGACCCGAACGTCTTCGGCCCGTATCTCGTGCTACCGGCGCTCTATCTCATTCATAGCCTGCTGACCGGCAAGATCACGGCCGCACCATTGAAACTCGGTGCCCTCCTCATTTTGACCTTTGCGATCTTTCTGTCCTTCTCGCGCGCCGCCTGGGGGCTCTACGCCGTCAGCATCGTGATCATGGTCTTTGCCATGCTGATCAGCTCGCAGAGCGGCAAGTTCCGCCTGCGGATCTTTACGCTGGCGCTCTGCGCGATCCTGGCGATGATCGGCGCGCTCGCTGTGGCGCTGCAGTTTGATGCGGTGTCGGATCTCTTCACGGTGCGCGCCCAGCTCGTACAGGACTACGACGGCGCGCGCTTTGGCCGTTTCGAACGTCACAAGATCGGCTTCATCTTGGCCATGGAGAAGCCGCTCGGCGTCGGTGCCGTTGTCTTCGGCACGATCTACGGCGAAGACACACACAACATCTGGCTGAAGGCGCTGATGGACTACGGCTGGCTCGGCTTCGTCACCTATCTCGGCCTGATGATTTGGACGCTGACGCTCGGCTTCCGTTACCTGCTGCGCGACCGGCCGTGGCAGCCCTTTTTGCTGACGACCTACATCGTCTTCTTCGGGCACACCCTCATTGGCACCGTGATCGACACGGATCACTGGCGCCATTTCTATCTGCTGCTTGGTATTCTCTGGGGATGCTTTGCGCTGGAAGCGCGGTATCAGCGCGAACGCGTCAGGTCTGCGGCTTCTTCTGGCGCCCGAGCAGCAGCGGCACCAGCGCGGTCAAGATAAAGAGCCGCATGACGTGATGGGCGGCCACGAAGGCCGGATCCACGTCGAGCAGAACCGCCATCGCCACCATCGCCTCCACCCCACCCGGCACGAAGGCGATCAGCACCTGTGTCATCGGCAGGCCGAGCGAGATCGCGATGATGGCCGCAAAAGCTCCGGCGAGCGCCGTCGCCAGCACGGTGATGGCGAAACCTGCCGCGACCGAACTCTTCAGCATCTGTGGTGTCACGCCCGAGAAGCGCGATCCGATCATGGCCCCCATCACCAGGAAGGCCGGCATCTGAAGCCAATTCGGCATGACGCCGGACACGATGCCGGTGAGATGGGTGAAGGTCGAAATCACCATGCCGCCGATAAGAAGCGCCGCCGGAACCTGCAGTTTCTTGAACAGCATGCCTGCAGCCAACGACGCGACGAAAATCAGTGCAATCGCGAGCGGCTCCATCGTCGCCAGCGCGGTGCTGGGAAGACTAGTGCTGCCGCCCATTGCGGTGATCGCGACCGGGATGATGAGCGTGATCGCCAGAACACGGATAGACTGCACGATGCTGACCTTGCGGATATCGGCATCGAGGTCGGACGACAGCGACAGGACATAGGACAAATGGCCGGGCGCCGCCGAAAGCAGCGCCGTGTTCCGGTCATAGCCATGGGCTCGCATCAGGTAGCGGCTCGTCGCGATCATGATGACGACGAGGCTGAGCGCGAGCACGATGAAGCTTGCCGGCCATTGGCGCGCCGTGTCGATGACTTCGGGCGTTACGCCCGTGCCGATGCTCATGCCGATCATGATCAGCGCGAAGTTGACGAGCGGCATAGGCAAGGTCAACCGGGCCCCGGCGACGCCCGCGAGCGACACGGCTGCAGCCGGGCCGGTCAAGAACGGCGCCGGAAAGCCGATGAGCGTGGCGATGACTGCCCCGACAGCAGCGATCGCGAGGATGATCGCCGTGTCGCTGATCTGCCGCATGGTCACCGGGCGTGACTCACATCGGGACCGGGTAGCGGCGGTAGATGGCCTGGATGTCGTCCAGCACGTCGTCCCCGAGCGTTACGTCGACGGAGGCGATGTTAGTGCGCAACTGTGTCATCGTCGTCGCGCCGATGATCACGGACGTCATGAAGGGCCGGGTCAGACAGAAGGCGAGCGCCATCTGGGATGGATCGAGTCCGTGCTTGCGCGCAACCGCGAGATATTCCTCGACGACGGCAAACGAGATTTCGCCAATGCGGCCACCGAGATCCGGCGTTGCCGCGCGGCGTGTGCCGGCTGGCGTCACGTCACCCTGGTATTTGCCTGTGAGAAGGCCCGCGGCGAGCGGCGAATAGGCAAGCAGGCCGACATTTTCGTGATGGGCAAGCTCGCCAAGATCGAGATCGAAGATGCGCTGCATCAGGCTGTATTCGTTCTGGATCGACTGCACGCGCGGCAGGCCGCCCGCTTCTGCAATCTTCAGATACTGCGCCGTGCCCCATGCGCTTTCGTTCGACAGCCCGACATGGCGCACTTTGCCGGCCTTCACCACCTCGTCCAGCGCATGCAGTGCTTCGGTGATGTCATCCTGCGCCTGCTGCCTGTCCTGCTTCGAGGGATCGAAGCTCCAGGACTGACGGAAGTGATAGGAGCCACGGTTTGGCCAATGGAGCTGATAGAGATCGATGTAATCCGTCTGCAGGCGCTTCAGGCTCTCGTCCACGGCCTCCAGAATGCCGGCGCGATCGACCTTGCGACCACCGCGCAAATAGTCCCTGCCCGGCCCGGTAATCTTCGAGGCGATCACCACATCCGAGCGGCGGCCGGAGCGCGCGAGCCAGCTGCCGATGAAGCGCTCGGTGTCGCCCATCGTCTCCTTCGACATTGGGTTCGTTGGGTACATCTCCGCGGTGTCGATGAAATTGACGCCCTGCTCCACCGCGTAATCGAGCTGCTCGTGTGCCTCGGCCTCGCTGTTTTGCGTGCCCCAGGTCATCGAGCCGAGACAGATGGCACTGACGTCAATATCCGTGCGACCGAGCTTGCGGTAGATCATCGCGCATCCTCATGCTTGTCGTGAAAAGCCATGCGGCGGCCGCCACCGGCAGTTCTCTTCTTGACCAGCCGCCACCGCTTTTTCAACCCCTTGGGTGGCGGAGGCACTCATTCCTTGCGCCGGTTGCCGCGTGAGCGCGGTTGATCCAGCGGCCCGGCAGCGCCATGTTCCATGCCGTGCCAATTGGAACAGGAGATCGCATGTTCATTGCCATGAACCGCTTCAAGGTGAAGTCCGGGTCGGAAACGGCGTTCGAGGATATCTGGAAGAATCGCAGTTCGTCGCTCGCAGACGTGCCGGGCTTCAAGGAGTTCCATCTTCTACGCGGGCCGGTCCATGAGGATGAGGGCTACACGCTTTTCGCCTCGCACACGGTCTGGGCGTCGGAAGCGGCGTTCAAGGACTGGACAAAATCCGAAGCGTTCCGTCAGGCACATCGCAATGCCGGCGACACGAAAGCCGAGTATCTCGGCCCACCGCAATTTGAGGGTTTTACAATCGTCGAGGGGGCATGAAACTTTTGGGGGAGAAATGGTCGGAGCGGCGGGATTCGAACCCACGACCCCTTGACCCCCAGTCAAGTGCGCTACCGGGCTGCGCTACGCTCCGACCTGCCTTCATGAAGGCTCGGACTGTCTAGTCGTTCACCGCGATCAAGGCAAGCCCGCCCCCGCGCAATTCCAAGCGCAATTTCATGGGGCGGCGCGCCGCTGGGCCAATGGGTTACCGAACCTGGTCCAGAAGGCGTTTGCATTCCAAGAGATCGTACAGCGCCTCCTGCAGCAGCGCCTTGTTTTCCTTCGACAGCGCAGCGCTGTCGATCGCGGCAGCCTTGTCGCCCTCGCCGCCGAAGCCGAAGAATCGGCGACCTGTCGGCACTTTGGGGCGGCCGATGACCTGATCCGGTTCGGCGGCCTCGATGCTCGGCGCATTGGTTGCCGCTTCGGCAGTCAACGCTTCCATCGACGCGACATCGCCATTGCCGACAGCGATTACGAATTTCGGGCCGTTCTGCTTCAGAAGCTTCTGCACACCCTTGATGGTGTAGCCCTGATCGTAGAGCAGATGGCGGATGCCCTTGAGAAGCTCGATATCGTCGGGCCGGTAATAGCGCCGCCCGCCGCCACGCTTCATCGGCTTGATCTGGGTGAACCGGGTTTCCCAGAACCGCAGGACGTGCTGGGGCAGATCAAGGTCGTCTGCGACCTCGCTGATCGTGCGAAACGCGTCTGGACTTTTTTCCATGCCAACCTCCGTCGCAACGAGGGGCACCACATCGAGGGGGCCTAATGGCATGCATTTCAATCGCTTGCCGGACTTATTTCAAGCCCCGGGCGCATGTGGTGCACAGAATTCGGTGGAGCGACCTTGGCCGGTCAGGCGGTGGAAGCGATCTTCTGTCCGGTCTGGCGGACGCGGTGGGTCTTCAACACGCGCTGCTTCAGTACGTTCGAAGCCTTGAAGGTCATGACGCGGCGCGGCGAGATCGGCACTTCCTCGCCCGTCTTGGGATTTCGACCGACGCGCTCGTTCTTGTCACGAACCTGGAACGTCGCGAAGGACGACAGCTTGACAGTCTCCCCCCGCACGATGGCGTTGCAGACTTCTTCGATGACCATCTCGACCAAGGCGGCAGATTCGGTTCTGGAAAGGCCCACCTTGCGGAATACGGACTCGGCCAGGTCAGCTCTGGTAATCGTTTTTCCGCTCATAATCCCGTTCCGAAATGTCGAAAACGAATGTCAAAACACGTTCCAATGAATTGAGATTATTGGCCTTTGAGCGACGCGTCAAGGAAGCACGCCTGATGCTTTCGGAGCGGGCGCCGATCACCAGCGAACGAGGACGGCACCCCAGGTGAAGCCGCCGCCCATGGCCTCGAGCAGGACGAGATCGCCCTTCTTGATGCGGCCATCGGCTGCAGCCGTCGCCAGCGCCAGCGGGATGGAGGCGGCAGACGTGTTGCCGTGACGATCGACGGTGATGACGACCTTTTCCGGCGCGATGCCGAGTTTCCTGGCCGACGCGTCGATGATCCGCACATTGGCCTGATGGGGAACGAACCAGTCGAGATCGTCCGAGGACAGGCCGGTGGATTCGTAGGAAGCCTCGATGACATCGGTGATCATGCCGACTGCATGCTTGAAGACCTCGCGGCCCTCCATACGCAGATGGCCGACGGTGCCGGTGGTGGACGGTCCACCGTCGACATAGAGCTTTTCCTTGTGGGAGCCGTCGGAGCGCAGGTGGGTCGTCAGAATGCCGCGATCGGCAACCGTGCCCTCGCCTTCCGCGGCCTCGACCACCAGCGCGCCGGCGCCATCCCCGAAGAGCACGCAAGTTGTGCGATCGTTCCAGTCCAGCAGGCGCGAGAAGGTTTCAGCGCCGATAACGAGAGCGCGGCGGGCCATCCCGCCTTTGATGTAGAGATCGGCTGTCGTGAGCGCATAGACGAAGCCCGTGCAGACGGCCTGAACGTCGAAGGCTGCGCCATGCGTCATGCCAAGGCGTGCCTGGATGTTGACGGCCGTCGCAGGGAACGTGTTGTCCGGTGTCGAGGTGGCCAGGATGATCAGGTCGATGTCGTCGGGTGTCAGCCCCGCATTGTCGAGCGCAGCCCGTGCGGCCGCTTCACCGAGCGATGCCGTCGTTTCGCCCTCGCCTGCGATGTGACGCTGGCGGATGCCGGTGCGCTGGACGATCCACTCGTCGCTGGTCTCGACCACATTTTCGAAATCACGGTTCTGCATGATGCGCTTGGGCAATGCACAACCAACGCCCCGGACGACTGTTCTGATCATCAAATTTCCCGTTCCGGCAGAGATGGACGCCGCGTCAAATCGCGGCTTCGGCCCGTGCCAGCGCCGGCGCCCGGCGCGCGTGATAGAGGTTCAAATCCGCTTCGATCTTCTTGCGCAGATCGTTGCGCGCCATGTCGAGCCCGACTTCGACGGCAGCCGCGAAGCCTTCCACGTCGGTGCCGCCATGGCTTTTGATCACGATGCCGTTGAGGCCGAGAAACACACCGCCATTGCCGCGGCGCGGATCCATCTTCTCCTTCAGCCGCTGAAAAGCATCGCGCGCAAACATGTAGCCGATCTTGGCTCGCCATGTGCGCGACATGGCAGATTTCAGGTAGGACGCGATCTGGCGCGCCGTGCCTTCAGCGGTTTTCAGCGCGATGTTGCCGGCAAAGCCTTCGGTCACCACGACATCGACGATGCCCTTGCCGAGATCGTCGCCTTCCACGAAGCCGTGATAGTCGAGATCGAGGAACTTGGCCTCGCGCAGGAGCCGGCCTGCTTCCTTCACCTCTTCCTGGCCTTTGATTTCCTCGACACCGATGTTGAGGAGGCCAACAGTCGGCCGCTTCACGCCGAAGAGCGCGCGGGCCATGGCCGCACCCATGACGGAGAAATCGATCAGCTGCTGGGCATCTGCGCCGACTGTCGCTCCGACGTCGAGCACGATGCTCTCGCCTTTGAGCGTCGGCCAGATCGCGGCAATGGCCGGACGTTCGATGTTGGCCATGGTACGCAGGCAGAATTTGGACATCGCCATCAAAGCGCCGGTGTTGCCGGCCGAGACGCAGACATCGGCCTCTCCGCTTTTTACCGCCTCGATCGCCTTCCACATGGAGGAACGCCAGCGGCCCTTGCGGAGCGCCTGGCTCGGCTTGTCGTCCATTCGAACTGCGATCTCACAAGCTTCGAACCGGCTCGCCGCCTGCAATTTCGGAAAGCGTTCCAGAACCGGAAGGCACTGCGATTCGATCCCGTAGATGATGAACCGCACGTCTGGATAGCGCTCGAGAGCCTTTGCAGCGCCCGGAATGACCACCGCAGGGCCTTCGTCGCCGCCCATCGCATCGAGGGAAACTGTAATCACGCTATCTCGTCCAATCTGCTTTCGGGGGCCGAACGGCTCCTGAGCGGGGCCGAAAATACTGTTTTTGCGCCGTCACACAACTCGACAGAGGCGAAAAAGAAGCGGTGTCACCAGAATGAGCGGCCGTGGCTTGCTTTGCCGCGGCGCTTTCCATTCTCACTGGCTGTCGCCCTTCCAGCCCTTCAACACCGCGAATGGCGACGGTCTGGCGTCAGCCTCTGTGCCATCGCTTTCGATATGTGTGACGAACCCGACCCCTGGCTTCCGGGGATATTGGTCGATCGACATCGCGGCATATTCCGCGGCGACTGCGCCGGCATCGATCGTATCGCCGGCGAACACCTCCGGCAGATCGGGGGCATCGGCATCGATGATCAGCTCGCCGTTGACGGCTTCATTGCGGGCGAGCTTGGACCCTTCCGGCACGAAGAGCACTTCGATCTCTTCCTCGATAGTCTGCTCGATCGGCTCGAGCGTCACCACGCAGGCCTGCTCCAGCACGGCATGCACCGTGCCGAACAGGCGGATGCCGTCGCGCTTCCAGCGCACCACGGAAAAGTCTGCGGAGAATGCGTTGACGGAGAGAACGCCCCATGTCTTGGCCAGGGCAGCACGTTCCCGCTCATCCGCATCCATGTGGACGGTGATCGGGTTGGCCGAAACATGGCCGACCTTGACGGCGAACGAAAATGGCTGAACGGGGTCTCTCATACGGCCTCCCTCACTTCCGGCACGACGAAGGACAGGCGCCCATCCATGATCGAGCCATCAGGCTGACCGGCGAGATGCGCCTCCAGCGCAAACAGATGATCGGCCAGTGCGTGCATGCCCCGTCCCTCGGCGCTATCGCGGGAAAATGCGAGCGTCGGGTGGACATTGCGCGACAATGCTTCCGACAGGGCAACCCGGTCGCCCGCGTTGAGCGCCACACTGTAGGATTCGACGCGGCCGTAGAACATCTTGGCAAATTTCTTCATGCGCTTCGGCACGCCGGTATCGCCGATGCCGATCTCACGGATCGAATGGTCGATGTCCTGGAAGAACGTGTCGACCATCTCCTGGGTAAAGGCGCGGAGTGGCCCGTCGGCCTGGCCGGCACGACGCAGGAACAGCACCATATGCATCGCCACCATCTCGAAACGGCCCATGACCGTGTCAGGCACGCCGAAGCGTTCATAGAAAAGCGGCTGACGTGCCGCTTCGGTCAGATGCACATAGGTATCGTCGACGACGCGCTGGTTGGTCTTTCTGCGGCCGAATAGTGAAAAAATCATCAAATCGCCCAGGTCTCGGTTTCTCAAGGAGCCGTGCCCGCCTCGGGCATGTTGCAACTCAACGGCGGCTGGTTTACCGAAGCGAGCCTGAAAAGCAAATGGGCTGCGGTGGCCAACACTGCGCCGTACACTGTCGCCGGCAATTCTTGCAGTGACAGGATCATGAAGGGAGATGTCGTTGACGCGACGGTATTTCAAGTATGGCGGTACGATCCTGCGTGCCGGTGTGGCTGTTGTCGCACTGTCCGGCGCCATGGTCGTCTCGGGTTGCTCGACATCGGAAGTTCTGAAGCAAGGCTACGTGCTCGACGAGGACACGCTGGCCCTGGTGCCGGTCGGCTCCAGCCGCGAACAGGTTCTGCTTTCGCTCGGCACGCCGTCCACGACCGCGACTTTCGACAATGACGAGGTCTTCTATTACATCTCGCAGACGCGCAGCCGTCCCGTCGCCTTCATGAAGCCGCGTCTCGTCGATCAGCGCGTGCTCGCCGTTTACTTCTCATCCGAAGGAATGGTTCGTCAGATCGCCAATTACACATTGCAGGATGGTCGCGTGTTCGACCTGATCTCGCGCACGACGCCGACCGGCGGGCGCGACCTCACCTTCCTCGGCCAGTTGCTTGCCGGTCCCGGCGAAGGCGGCGGCGCGGTTCCGAACCCGTTCGGCCAGACGAGCGACGGCAACCCCTACTGACGCCGCGCTGAAGTTCACAAATCAAAAAGGCTCCGAGGGCGACCCCGGAGCCTTTTTCTTTGCCTGTGATGAGGATCAGTGGGCGAGGACTGCCAGAAGCAGCAGCGCCACGATGTTGGTGATCTTGATCGCCGGGTTGACGGCTGGTCCGGCCGTGTCCTTGTAGGGATCGCCAACCGTGTCGCCGGTCACCGATGCCTTGTGAGCGTCCGATCCCTTGACGTGCTTGACGCCGTCCTTGTCGATGAACCCATCCTCGAAGGACTTCTTGGCATTGTCCCATGCGCCACCGCCGGACGTCATGGAGATGGCAACGAACAGGCCGTTGACGATGACGCCGAGCAGAGACGCGCCAAGCGCCGCAAATGCCGAGGCCTTCGATCCGGAGATCAAGAGCACGCCGAAATAGACGACGAGCGGGGCCAGCACCGGCAGCAGGGACGGGATGATCATTTCCCGGATGGCGGCCTTGGTCAGAAGGTCGACCGCGCGGGCATAGTTCGGCTTGGACGTGCCGGCCATGATGCCCGGATCCTCGCGGAACTGGCGCCGCACCTCTTCCACGATGGAACCCGCTGCACGGCCAACGGCCGTCATCGCGATACCGCCGAAGAGGTAGGGGATGAGACCGCCGAAGATCAGGCCGGCGACCACGTAGGGGTTCGAGAGCGAGAACGAGATGTCGCCCATGTCGGCGAAGTACGGATACTGGTCCGAATTCGCAGCGAAGAACTCCAAGTCGTTGGAATAGGCAGCGAAAAGCACGAGCGCGCCGAGGCCGGCCGATCCGATCGCATAACCCTTGGTGACGGCCTTCGTCGTGTTGCCCACGGCGTCGAGCGCATCGGTGGAGCGGCGTACTTCCGGCGGAAGTCCCGCCATTTCGGCAATCCCGCCGGCATTGTCGGTCACCGGACCGAACGCATCGAGCGCGACGATCATGCCCGCAATGCCGAGCATGGCCGTGACGGCGATACCGGTACCGAGCAGGCCGGCGAGCTGGAAGGTGGAAATGATGCCCGCCACGATGACGATCGCCGGCAGTGCGGTCGATTCCAGCGATACGGCAAGGCCCTGGATGACGTTGGTGCCGTGGCCGGTAACGGATGCCTGGGCGATCGAATTGACCGGCCGCTTGTTGGTGCCGGTATAATATTCGGTGATCCAGACGATGAGGCCCGTCACGGCAAGACCGAGGATGCCGCACAGGAACAGGTTGGTTCCAGTGATGTCCATGCCATCGACCTGGCCGATCGAGCCCCAGCCAATGGTCAGTGACGTGGCGGCGCCAAGTCCGATGATCGACAGGAGCCCGGTCACGAGCAGGCCCTTGTAGAGCGCGCCCATGATGGAGCCGTTGGAGCCGAGACGCACGAAGAACGTGCCGATGATGGAGGTGACGATGCAGGCCGCGCCGATCGCCAGCGGATAGAGCATCACGCTTGCCAGAATGTCGGTGCCGGCGAAGAAAATCGCCCCAAGCACCATCGTCGCGACAATGGTGACCGCGTAGGTTTCGAACAGGTCAGCCGCCATGCCAGCGCAGTCGCCGACATTGTCGCCGACGTTGTCGGCAATCGTTGCCGGATTGCGCGGATCGTCCTCCGGGATCCCCGCTTCCACCTTGCCGACGAGGTCGCCGCCGACATCCGCACCCTTGGTGAAGATCCCGCCGCCGAGACGGGCGAAGATCGAAATTAGCGATGCGCCGAAGCCAAGCGCAACGAGTGCGTCGATGACGACGCGATCGCCTGGGGCATAGCCCATCATGCCCGTCAGAATTGCGAAATAGACGGAGACACCGAGCAGCGCCAGACCGGCCACGAGCATGCCGGTGATCGCGCCCGACTTGAATGCGATGTCGAGACCGGCCGAAAGGCTGTGTGCAGCGGCCTGGGCCGTGCGGACGTTCGCACGCACCGACACATGCATGCCGATGAAGCCTGCAGCGCCGGAAAGCACGGCGCCGATGAGGAAGCCCACGGCTGCGGTTGCCCCGAGAAGCCACCAGGTCAAAGCGAAGACGACGACGCCGACGATGGCGATGGTCGTATATTGTCTGGAGAGATAGGCCTGTGCGCCCTCGCGGATGGCACCGGCAATTTCCTGCATGCGCGCATTGCCCTGGTCGGCTGCGAGAACCGATTGCGTCGCCCAGATGGCGTAGGCAATCGCAAGCAGGCCGCAAGCAATGACGGCGATCAAAATGCTCATTCCTCTTAATCCTCCTGGTGGTCTTTTCGGCGCCTCGAGTCCCCGACGCCGCCTTCCTCCCGAATCGCCCAAGCCACTCGGGCTCTGCGACGCTCGGTCGCAGTGGGCGGGATGATTGCCCTACGGTCAAGCCCGGTCAAGTGCATTGAACATAAGGAGAAAGTTATAAGATGCAGCCGCTCGAGGCGGTTTGGCCGCCGCGGCTGGCGCTTCAGGCGGAGGCGTGCTTTTGCCTGTCGCTCACGACCTGGAGCCCGAGCACGAGGAGGCAGAAGCTCGCGATCGGCACCAGGACTAGCGAGACGCCTTCCCAGCCCCAATGGTTCAGCGCACCGCCGGAGGCGAGCGACGCCACGGCCACCAGCGAGAACAGGACGCCGTCGTGGAAGCCCTGCACCTTGTTCTTCTCCGATTGCCGGTACGTTGCGGTGACCATGGCGGTCGAGCCGATGAAGCCGAAGTTCCAGCCGATCCCGAGCAGAACCAGCGCCAGCCAGAAATTCCAAAGCTCGATGCCGATGAAGGCAATGAAGGCGCAGACCAGCAAGAGTGCGAGGCCGATGCCGACAATGGTCGCTTCTCCGAACCGGCGGATCAGATGACCGGTAAAGAAGCTCGGCGCGAACATCGCCATCACGTGCCACTGTATGCCGAGCGTGGCGAGATCGGCCGAGAAGCCGCAGGCGACCATGGCAAGCGGCGCGCCTGTCATCATGAAGGTCATCAGCGCGTAGGTGCCTACCCCGCACACCATGGCGGTGACGAAGCTGCGCTGGGTGACGATGTAGCGCAAGGGACGCGGGCGATCGGCAGCCGTCTGCGTCGCCGGGTCGACGACGACATCCTTGCTTTCGCGCAGCAATGACAGGATCAGCGCTCCAAGAAGGCCGAGCCCGATCATCGCTACGAAGATGCCGGCGAAGGGGACTGTCGGGAACATCTCCCGGCTGAAGATCACCGTTTGGGGACCGATGACGGCAGCGAAGACCCCACCGGCAAGCACCCAGGAGATCGCCTGCGCCTTGAACTGCGGAGGCGCATTGTCGGCCGCAGCAAAGCGGTATTGCTGAACGAAGGCGCCGCCGCAGCCGATGATCGCCAGAGCGAATGCGAAGAACCAGAAGGAGCCGATCCAAAGGGCGAGCGCTGCGAGCGCGCCGCCGGCTGCGGTGAACGCGGCACCGACCATGAAACCCAGCCGACGCCCCGTCACCCGCATGATGGCCGCCGCGCCGAAGGCACCGAGCGCCAATCCGACCGTGAAGCCTGTCACCGGCGCGGTCGCGAGCGATTTGTCGCTGCCGAGAAGATAGTAGCCCGCAAGGCCGCCCATGGAGATCGTCATCGGGGCGGCAGCGCCCACGACCGCCTGCGCGGCCGCAAGAACGATGGCGTTGAGCCGCGCGCTTGTTGCTGTCGAAGAACCCTGCCCGCTCATGTGATCACGGGCAGATGCGCTCATTTCACCGACGGAGCCTTGTCGGAACTGGCCGCCCCGCCTTGGGCAGGTGACCGGTCGCCGCGCAACTGGCGGGCGAGCCTGTCGAGCACCGCGTTCACGATCTTCGGCTCTTCGCCGACATAGAACGCCTGGGCGATATCGACGTATTCGGTGACTATCACGGCGACCGGCACGTCCTTGCGGGTCGACAGTTCGAGCGTTCCTGCACGCAGGATCGCGCGGAGCGTCGAATCGAGACGCGACAGCGGCCAATCCATCGTCAGCGCCGACGCGATCAGCGGATCGAGGTTGCGCTGATCGGAAACGACGCCGGACACGATGGAGCGGAACCATGCCGCATCCGCCTGCCGGTAGGTGTCGCCGTCGATCTCACGGCCCAGGCGATGATTTTCGTATTCGGCAATCACTTCCAGCACGCCGGTGCCGGCAATGTCCATCTGGTAGAGCGCCTGCACGGCAGCGAGGCGTGCGGCGCCGCGCTGGTTTGCGGGTCTCACCTCGCCGGCTGGGCGGCCTGAAGTCTGTTCCTGTCGGTCCTTGTCGCTCACGCTGCGTTCAGCCTGTTCTTGACGGCGATCATGGTCAGCGCCGCGCGCGCTGCGAAACCACCTTTGTCCTTATCGTCCTTGCGTGCCCGTACCCATGCCTGCTCGTCGTTCTCGACGGTCAGGATGCCGTTGCCAATCGCGATCGCCTCGTCGACGGCAAGATCGGTCAGCGCACGGCTCGATTCATTGGCCACGATCTCGAAATGATAGGTCTCGCCGCGGATGACGGTGCCGAGTGCGACGAAGCCGTCATAATCGGTGCCGCCTTCATCGGCCGCGTCGAGCGCCATGGAGATGACGGCCGGAATCTCCAGCGCACCGGGTACGGTGATGAGGTCGTAGGTAGCGCCAGCTTCGTCCAGAGCCGCCTTGGCGCCCTCGAGCAGAGCATCGGCGAGATCGTCATAGAAACGCGCCTCGACGATCAACAGATGAAGCTTCTCGGATTGCGCCATGAAACGGGTATCCTTGCGCCGGAACGCGGCGATGCGTGGGTCATATGGGGGTGGAGCGCGTCAAACCATGTGCCGTCCGCTTTGGCAAGCCTAATCGCCCGCCAAGCGGCATCTCATGCGGCGAACTCCGCCAGCCGTGCGGCGTAGCGCGCCATCTGGTCGATTTCGAGATTGACGCGGTCGCCCGCCTTGCGCTCGCCCCAGGTTGTCACTTCGAGCGAATGGCGGATGAGAAGCACGTCGAAGCGTGCACCATCAACGCCGTTGACGGTGAGCGACGTGCCATCAAGCGCAACGGAGCCCTTACGCGCGATGAACCGGGCCAGTTCGGCAGGTGCTTCCAGCGTAAAGCGGGTCGCCTCGCCTTCGCTCTTCACGGAGACAATGGTCGCCGTGCCGTCGATGTGGCCGGAAACGAGGTGTCCGCCCAGTTCATCGCCGATCTTGAGAGAGCGTTCCAGGTTGACGCGCGCGCCGACCGTCCAGTCGCCGATCGTGGTCAGCCGCAGCGCTTCTTCCCAAGCTTCCACTTCAAACCAGCGCTCGTCGCTTGGCGCCGAAAGCGCAGTCACGGTGAGGCACGGGCCGGAGCAGGCAATCGAGGCGCCGATATCGATGCCGGCAGGATCATAGGACGTGGCGATGCGCAGCTTCAGCCCGTGATCGAGCTTTTCCGTGGCCAGCACCCGGCCGATATCCGTGACGATCCCGGTGAACATCAGCGCTCTCTTTTCCATTCTTCGAACCGATCGCTGCCATAAAGCATCGTCCGGCCCGGTGAAAAGCCTTCGAGCACGGTGGCGGACGTGAACGGAGCGTCAATGCCGTCATCACCGACCGTCACGGTGCTGGTGAAAAGCGCGATCCGATCGACAAGATCGTCGCGGATGAACGACGCTGCAACCGAAGCGCCGCCTTCGACGAGCAGGGTGTAGATGCCGCGTGCGCCGAGATCGTCCAGAAGTTCCGGCAAGGCGATGCGGCCATTGTGGCGGGCGCAAGCGACGATCTCGACGCCGGCGCTTTCCAGCGCGCGGCGAGCCTTGTCGTCCTCGCTGGTCGTGGCGACCCAGAGCGGCACGTCGCGCGCGGTTTTCACAAGCTGGCTGTCGCGCGGCAGGCGCAGATGATCGTCAAGGACGATGCGGATCGGCGACCGGCGCTCCAGCCCGGGCAAGCGGCATGTCAGCGCCGGATCATCCTCGAGTACGGTGTTGATCCCGACAAGAATCGCATCGCTTTCGGCGCGCATCAGATGGGACTGCGCGCGCGACACGTCTCCGGAGATCGCGACCTGCCCTGCCCCGGCCCGGCCGATCTTGCCGTCTGCCGAAACTGCCGCTTTCAGAGTCACATGCGGCCGGCTGCTCGTGCGCTGCATGAGATAGCCGGCCAGCGCGTGCTCGGAGGCCTTCGCCAACACACCGGGCACGGTTTCGATGCCGGCGGCGCACAGGATCTCGAAGCCCTTGCCGGATACGCGGTGGTCCGGATCCATCGTCGCGGCCACCAAGCGCCTGATGCCGGACCGGGCCAGCGCCTCGGCGCAAGGTGGTGTTCGGCCGTGATGGGCGCAGGGTTCCAGCGTGACATAAGCGGTCGCGCCACGGGCGCGTTCGCCGGCTTCTGCCAACGCCTCGGCTTCGGCGTGGGGCCTGCCGCCAAGCGCGGTCACCCCGCGCCCGACGATGACCGGGCCGTGACCGGTGTCGGCAACGATCAGGGTCGCGACGGAGGGATTGGAGCCGGTCAGGCCTGAGTGGCGCAGCGACAGCCGGATCGCGGCTGCCATGAAGCGGCGATCGTCGGCCGTCACCGCGGCGCCTTCAGCGCGGTCAGTCATTCGCAGCGGTGGTGTCCGCATTGATGCGGGCGGTCAGTTCGTTGATAACGTTCTCAAAGTCTTCGGGGCCTGAAAAGTCGCGATAGACCGAGGCATAGCGGACAAAGCCGACGTCATCGAGCGCCTTCAGCGCCTCGATGACGAGAAGCCCGATCTGCTCGGACTGGATGTCCTGTTCGCCGGAGCTTTCCAAACGCCTGACGATGGCCGAGACGGCGCGCTCGATCCGGTCACGCTCCACCGGCCGCTTGCGCAGCGCGATCTCGAAGGAGCGCATCAGCTTGTCGCGGTCGAAGGGCACGCGCCGGCCGGTCTTCTTGATGACCGTCAGTTCACGCAGCTGTACCCGCTCGAAGGTCGTGAAGCGGCCCCCGCAATCCGGGCACACGCGACGGCGGCGGATGGCTGCACCATCCTCCGCCGGACGCGAATCCTTGACCTGACTGTCTTCCGACGAGCAGTAGGGGCAGCGCATCAGGCCGGTCAGCCGAGATGCGGATAGATCGGGAAGCGATCCGTGAGCGCGATCACCTTGGCCTTCACGGCTTCCTCGACCTTGGCATTGCCCTCTTCCGAGTTGGCTGCCTTCAGTCCGTCGAGCACTTCGACGATCAGGCGGCCGATTTCGCGGAACTCATCCTTGCCGAAACCGCGGGTGGTGCCGGCTGGCGTGCCGAGGCGAACGCCGGACGTGACCATCGGCTTTTCCGGATCGTCCGGTACACCGTTCTTGTTGCAGGTGATGTAGGCGCGGCCGAGCGCAGCTTCGGAAGCCTTGCCCGTGAGGTTCTTCGGACGCAGGTCGACAAGCATCAGGTGCGTATCGGTGCCGCCGGACACGATCTGCAGGCCACCTTCGACCAGCGTTTCGGCGAGAACATTGGCGTTTTCTACGACCTGCGCCGTATAGTTGCGGAATTCAGGCGTCAGCGCCTCGCCGAATGCCACTGCCTTGCCGGCGATGACATGCATCAGCGGGCCGCCCTGGAGACCGGGGAAAACAGCCGAATTGATCTTCTTGGCGATCGCCTCGTCATTGGTGAGGACGATGCCACCGCGCGGACCGCGCAGCGTCTTGTGGGTCGTGGATGTCGCCACATGGGCATGCGGGAACGGGCTTGGATGCTGGCCACCGGCAACGAGACCGGCGAAATGCGCCATGTCGACCCAGAGATAGGCACCCACTTCGTCGGCGATCTTGCGGAAACGGGCGAAATCGATCTGGCGCGAATAGGCCGAACCGCCAGCCACGATGATCGCCGGCTTGTGTTCGCGGGCCAGTTCCTCGACCTGATCGTAGTCGAGCAGGCCGGTGGACGAGACCACACCGTACTGAACGGCATTGAACCACTTGCCGGAAAGGTTGGGCTTGGCGCCATGGGTCAAGTGACCGCCGGCATCGAGGCTCATGCCGAGAATGGTGTCGCCGGGCTTCGACAGGGCGAGAAGCACCGCCTGGTTCGCCTGGCTGCCGGAATTCGGCTGCACGTTGGCGAAGCCGCAACCGAAGAGTTTGGTCACACGCTCGATAGCAAGCTCTTCGGCGATATCGACGAACTGGCAGCCGCCATAATAGCGCTTTCCCGGATAGCCTTCGGCATATTTGTTCGTCATCACCGAGCCCTGGGCTTCCAGGACGGCGCGCGAGACGATGTTCTCGGATGCGATCAGTTCGATTTCGTGACGCTGGCGCTCCAGCTCCTTGCCGATCGCGCCGAAAATCTCGGCATCGGCTTCAGCAAGCGAGCGATTGAAGAAAGCGTCGGCGAAACGCTTGGCGGAAGCCTGGGATGCAGTGGACATGGGCCCTGAAGTCCTTTCGCTCTTGACGTGGCGCCCTCTTAAACCCGGCAGGCAGCGAGAGCAATATGAACCACCTGAACTGCGGCACTTTCGCAGTGGCTGCGGCCGATCAGGCAGCCAGATGCGGGTGCTGCCCGCGACGATAGGCGGAGCGGAACTCCCGCGGAGTCATTTCACGGCGCGCTTTGAAGATGCGATTGAACAGCGCGAGGTTGCGATAGCCGACCTCGTCGGCGATCACATGAATTGGCCGATCGGTGTCGATCAGCAGCGAACACGCGTGCCCAATGCGCAGCTGCGTCAGATATTCCAGCGGCGTCAGGCGCGTCTGGCGCCGGAACATGCGGTGAAGCGCCGATTCGCTGAGGCAGGCGATCTCGGCAAGTTCGGCAATGGCGATCGGCTCGCGATGGTTGGCATGAAGATGCTCCAGCACCTTGTCGATGCGCGGACGATCGGCTTCGGAGGTGGTGGCGAGCGCGCGGCCGGGACTTGCCAACAGGCTGCGGTGCTCGTCGCGTGTCAACCGCGCAAAGACCGAGAGCAGGCGCACGAGCCGCTCGTCGGCCGGCAGATCCACCAGCGCTTCGAGATCCGGCCTGACCGCGGCAGCAATCTCCGGTGAAAAGCAGACCGCACGGTCAGCTTCGCTCAGCAGATGGCGCAACGACGCCATTTCAGTGAAGAGGGCCGTCAGCGAGCCTGCCCAAGTCTCGGTGAACTGGATGACGAGTGCGCGATGGGGCCCGGCGTCGTTGATCTTATCGCTCGATGCCCAGCTATGCGCCAGTCCCGGTCCGAGCAGAACGAGATCACCATCGTCATAGGCGCCGATGTGATCGCCGACATAGCGGTGACCGCGACTGTTCAGCGTCAGGGTCAGCTCGTATTCGGGATGATGATGCCATTCGAAAGGGATACCGTCCGGCAGGACGCGATCGAGAAAGGCCCAGGATGCGCCATCGGACTGGCGGATCTTTTCCAGAAACGGCCTCATAAACGCGCCCTCCTCTCACGCGACGCCAGTATCCTACCAGAATCTGCCAGAACACGACAACATGCGTTTGATGGAGCGCGTAATCTCTCGTCATCATTGTCATGTTGACCCGATGGGAGGGAGACCATGTACCAAGCAGCCCTGAAGCAGCCGGTCGTCGAGGAAGAAGACGGCCACGGCGACCACCCCCAGGCCATGGGTGTCACCACCCAGCTCAAGGACATCGAAAAAACCTTGCCGCTGCGCGTCCTGTCCGAGGACGACTGGAAGCATTGGACGACGCGTGGCTACGTCATCGTGCGCGGCGCCGTTCCCAAGGAACAGTGCGATGCCGTCATCGATATGCTGTGGGACTTTCAGGAGATGGATCGTCACGACCCGTCGACCTGGTACAAGCCGCAGCTGCGCGAATACAAGATGAAGGAACTGAACAACGCGGGCATGGTGGAAGTCTATAACCACCAGACGCTCTGGGATAACCGCCAGACCCAGCGCGTCTACGATGCCTTCGTCGACATCTGGGACCGCGAAAACCTCTGGGTCGCCATCGACCGCGCCAACCTCAATCCCCCGAACAAGGCAGCGCGTGCCGCCCAGCAGGAAAACGGCTTCATCCATTTCGATGTCGACACGTCGGTGCGGCCGTTCCCGATCAGCGTGCAGGGCGTGCTTTCGCTTGCCAAGCAGGACAAGGAAACGGGTGGCTTCCAGTGCGTTCCCGACCTCTTTGCCGAGCTTGAAGAGTGGTGCGATCGCCAGCCGGAGGACCGCAATCCTTTTAAGCCCGACACCACCGGCTACGATATCGTCAATATCGACATGGAACCGGGCGACCTGTTGATCTTCAACTCGCTGCTGGCTCACGGCGTGCGGCCGAACCGCTCGGAGAATCGCGTTCGGATGGCGCAGTACATCTCCATGTTCCCCGGCGATTTCGACAACACCCGCGTGCGCGACGAGCGGATCCGGCTTTGGCAGGAGCGCGAAGCACCGAATGGCAATCCCTTCCCCGGCGACCCGCGCGAGTTGGAGAAGCAGAACCCTGTCGCCGAGCTCAATCCGCTCGGCCGCAAGCTGCTCGGCCTCGATCGCTGGTAAGTCTCAAACGGCTTGAATCTTTGAGGGGCGTCCGCTGATGCGGGCGCCCTTTTCGTTTCGGCGGCGCTCGCCTTCAGTAACACTTCATTATCCATGAGCGGCGTGATCTTGGGGGATGGCGCCGCACGGCCGTTGAGATGAGGAACGGTCTCCCGATGATGCTTGTTGGGTGTGTGGACAGCAGATCGGTAGGAGATTCTTGAATGACAAAACGTGCATCCGACTTCGCGGAACGTGCTTCCTCAAATCCACACTGCTTGGCGCGCTCGCGTTGACGATCGCGATGGGCATTGGGCTCGTCGTGGAGTCCTTCACGCCATCAGCGCAAGCACTCGACCGATACGAATCATTGGTCACCTGCACCCTCGTTTTGAAGGATGGGCGCTTCGCCGCAGCCAAGCCCTGTGCTGCCCAATCAGATGAAGGCTCGTAGTCTCGGTGTTACACGCGCATAAAACAAAATGGCCGCCTTTCGGCGGCCATCAGAAGTCGACGGTTGATCAGGAAGATCAGCCTTCCTGCATCGCCAATTCCGGCGCGCCATCGCGTTTGTAGATATCGTCGCGGAACTGAACCACGCGGTCGGACGTCGCCCAGGCCGTGATGTAGGTGAAGTAAACAGGCACCGGATTGTTGACTGCGATCGGGTTGACCTGACGGGTCGCAATCACCTGTTCCATCCGCTGGCGGTTCCAGCCCGGCGTGTCGCGCAGGATCCAGAGCGACAGGTCGCGCACATTCTGCACGCGCACACAACCCGACGAATCGAAGCGAACCTCATTGAAGAACAGGTTCTGCTGCGGCGTATCGTGCATATAAACGGCATGCTCGTTGTGGAAGTTGATCTTGGTCGAGGCCATGGCGTTGATCGCGCCGGGGTCCTGCCGGAACATCAAATTCGGTGCCTGTGCGGCGTTCCAGTCGACGGAGGATGGCGGCACTTCATTGCCCTGCCCGTCGAACAGACGGATGCTGTTTTCCGTCAGATAGTTCGGGTTCTGCCGCATCAGCGGCATGATGTCCTTCTCGATGATCGAGCGCGGCGCGGTCCAGGTCGGGTTGAGAATGACCTCGTGGATTTGCGACGTGAGGATCGGCGTCTGGCGATCGATCTTGCCGACGACGGCCGTGTGACGCGAAGCAACCTGATTGCCTTCGACAGCCTCGATGGCCGCTGCAGGAATATTAACGGCAACGTGGCGCGGGCCGAGATCACCGGCCATCGTCTGCAAGCGCACGACGTTGGTCTCGAGCTGGCCGAGACGGATGTCGGCCGGCACGTTGAGCGCCTTGAATGTCAGCTCGCCCATGACACCATCCGGCGGCAGGCCGTGGCGAGCCTGGAAGCGCTTGACTGCTCCATCCACGTAGGAATCGAAAGCCAGAGACATGCCGGCATCCATCGGCAGATCCCCGGAAATCATCAGGCGCTGGCGAAGCGACTGGACGGCCGGATCGGTTGCGCCGAGTTGCAGGCGGGTTTCCGGCACGAAGGGCCAGCCGCCGTTGCGCACGATGTTCTGATAATCGATCAGCGCGAAATTCGTGTTGTTGACCGTTTCCGGGCTCAGCACCGGAACATTCGAGGTCACCTGCTCAACGCCGCGCGTGCCACGGGCATCGAACTGGTCGTCCCAGTTGCCGCGCCGGGGTGCGTTCAAAATGTTATCGAGAACCGTCTGGGCGCTTGCAGCGCCGGCGAACGCCGTGGCTCCAACCATTGCTGCACTCGAGAGAAAAGCCCGTCGGGACAGTCGCTCAGATCCGTTTTTCATCGCCATTCAACCACACCATCACATTCGGGACGTTCTTGACGCAAGAGCCCTAAGGCTAGCACCCGTATAGTTAATGAAACGAAACCCTTAGAACGCCGCCAGCTTGCGGTTGCAATCACAAATTCGCGAGCGTCGGCACTCTGGGATTTCGGCGAGCTCAGCGGCAGATTGGACCGCCCCGTTTGCCCTCTTCCATGGCGAGAGTTGTCATCGCAATATGGCCAATTCATGGTTCAGGGGTGGCCGGGAACGGGCTGTAACGAGGCCTGGCGGGATACGATCTGAGCCGTTGCAGGACTGCAACTTGAACGACCTGCGGCCTCCGGTCGCGACAGCAGGGAAGCTGCAGCGATCGGAGGCCGGGACCGGAGGTGGTCGAAAGTCAGGTTGCCTTAGAGGCGGTAGAGGATTTGGTCGTTCCAGAACCGGTCAAGGCGCTGCATCAGCTTGTTCATCTTCTCGAAATCGTCGGTGCCGATGCCGCCGACCTGTTCGATCGAGCCGATGTGACGGTCATAGAGTGCGCCGACGACCTTGGCGATCTCGTTGCCCTTTTCGGTCAGGCTGACCCGGACCGAGCGGCGGTCGATGCGCGAGCGCTGGTGGTTGATGAAGCCGAGATCGACCAGCTTCTTGAGGTTGTAGGAGACGTTGGAGCCGAGATAGTAGCCGCGCGAGCGAAGCTCGCCTGCGGTCAGTTCAGAATTGCCGATGTTGAAGAGGAGCAGCGCCTGGACGGCGTTGATGTCGCTCTGTCCCTTGCGGTCGAACTCATCCTTGATGACGTCGAGCAGACGGCGGTGAAGGCGTTCCACCAGCTGGAGCGATTCCAGATAAAGATTGCGAAGAGCACCTTCGCGGTTCTGCGTTTCGTTGGACTGCAGCTTTGCCTGTGCCATTGTTTTCGAGCCTCTCCGTAATCCCTGTTGGCGGCTGTTGTTTTCTTCCGCCTTGAGAGAGACCCTATCGAATACCCATAAAATTGGACTTAAAGGCTAGCATTAACAGCGCCTTACCGAAGCGCCTCCGTGTGTCAGAGTGAATCAACCCTTACCGGTCGGCGCGAACGGAGCTTCTCGACATAAAGAACGCCGCGCAAAGCTGCATAGATCGCAATGACGAGGATGTGCAGCGCGGCGACGACAAGGTTCTGGCCGAAGAGCGATGGGAAGCCGAGATGCATAGCGATCTCGGTAGCCGCGGCGCAGAACCAGATGACCGGCCCCCATGAGACCGGCATCCAGAGTCCGACGGCTGCCACCGGAAAGAGAACCGCAAGCGCAGTGGCAGCGACCCGCCAATGGATGGGCATCAGATCAAACCGCCAAAGTTCGCCGCCATAAAGTCCGGACAACAGCGCCCAGTAATGCAACGCCGACACCAGCGCGCCGATCGCGACCAGCCGCTGGAAGATGTTGAACAGTCGGAACGTCAGCGTTTCCCTCGGTCGCGCATCGCTCTCAAGCAGCATCGTCTGATTTCCGTCATTCATCGTCGCCCGTGTGTGCCACGCGACTTCGAGACGCTCAAGGCGCAATGCCATGCGGGTAGTGGCGCGATTGCGGCTGTGCTATGCCCGGCCAGCCGCAGCGTCCGCTGCCAGAAGCTCAAGAAACGCATCCAGGAGCCGGCCATGAACAGGCACGTCACCTCCCCCGGCACAGGTCACCCGGCCGGCACCAACATGGTCGACGAGATCACCGGCCATCGGCGCATGCGCCGCAACCGCAAGGCCGACTGGACCCGCCGCCTTGTGCAGGAGAACCGGCTGACGGTGGACGATCTGATCTGGCCGATCTTCCTGATCTCCGGCGAAAACCGTCGCGAAAGCATCGACGCGATGCCGGGCGTGGAACGCCTGACGGTCGACATGGCCGTAGAAGAAGCCAAGCGCGCCGCCGATCTCGGCATTCCGGCGCTCGCCACTTTTCCGAACATTTCCATGGATCGTCGCGACGAGACGGGTTCGCACAGCCTTGCGAGCGACAATCTGATCAACGAGGCGACGCGGGCCATCAAGAAGGCCGTGCCGCATATCGGGATCATCACCGACGTGGCGCTCGATCCCTTCACCAGCCACGGCCATGACGGCATCCTGAAGGATGGCCAGATCCTCAACGACGACACCGTTTCACAAATCGCACAGGCGGCCGTCATCCAGGCCGATGCCGGTTCCGACATCATCGCGCCATCCGACATGATGGATGGACGCATCGGCGCGATCCGCCGGGCGCTCGATGAAGCCGGGCACCAGAATGTCGGCATCATGTCCTATGCGACGAAATTCGCGTCGGCCTATTACGGACCCTACCGCGAGGCGATCGGAACCGGCGGATTGCTGAAGGGCGACAAGCGCACCTACTATATCGATCCTGCCAACAGTGACGAGGCGGTGCGCGAAGCGGCGCTTGACGTCGAGGAAGGCGCCGACATGCTGATGGTGAAGCCGGGGCAACCCTATCTCGACATCATCGCGCGGCTGAAGGATACGTTCGCCATGCCGACCTTCGCCTACCAGGTGTCGGGCGAATATTCGATGATCCGGGCGGCCGCCGCCAATGGCTGGATCGACGGCGAAAAGGTGATGCTGGAAAGCCTGCTCGCCTTCAAGCGCGCTGGCTGCGACGGCATCCTCACCTATTTCGCACCGGAGGTCGCGACGCTCTTGGCGCGGCGATGACGTGATTTCGCACCTCGTTGAATAAGGCCACCGCCCTCCCCACATCAGTGCGGCCCGATCAGGGGCAAGAACGAGGACGGATTGGACGATGACGACGCAGGCCCATATTGACGAAGCCGTACCGCTGCAGACAGGCGCACTGGACGACTGGCGTTCCTACGAAGGGGTGCGCACGCGGCGCATGCTGGCTTTCTGCATCGATTACACGATCGTGCTTCTGCTCAGCATTCCAGTCGCGGTCATCGTGTTCTTCATCGGCCTTCTGACACTCGGCCTGGGCTGGGCGCTCTATGGCGTGCTCTTCGCCCTCGTCGCCCTGCCCTATGTGGGTTTCACCATGGGCGGGCCGAACCAGGCGACGCCCGGGATGCGGCTCATGGGCATCATGGTCGCACGCACCGACGGGCGTCCGGTCGATACGATGCTGGCCATGGTGCATGCCGTGGTCTTCTGGGCCGGCAACGTCATCCTCACGCCGCTCATCCTGCTGGCAAGCCTCTTTCTCGACCGCAAGCGACTGGTTCACGACATGTTGCTCGGCACCGTCGTGCTGCGCACCAGCGCGCTTCGCTGAGCTTCTACCGACACGAAAAGACGAGCCCGCTGACGGGCTCGTCGTTGCTGTGCGCACTGCACCCCTTTTCTTCCCGCGTGCAGCCAACGCGGTCGGTCTTCAACGATCCAGTTGACGTTTCCGCAGCTTGCGCCATGGTATGGGGGATCAAGAGGGCAAGAATCTTCGATCGAGCGCGATGACCAGCCATCCCGTCCAATCTCCGCAGTTTTTCCTGACGGCCCCCTCGCCCTGCCCTTATCTCGAAGGCCAGTTCGAGCGGAAGGTCTTCACGCATCTCGTCGGTGAGAAAGCAAGCGATCTCAACGATCTGCTGACGCAGGGCGGCTTCAGGCGCTCGCAGAACATAGCTTATCGCCCCGCCTGCGAGACGTGCCGCGCCTGCATTTCCGTCCGCATTCTCGTCGATGAGTTCCAGCCGTCGCGCTCCATGCGCCGTGTGCTTCAACGCAACTCCGACCTCATCGCGATCGAATACCCGGCGGAACCATCGAGCGAGCAATATTCGCTTTTTCGCGGTTACCTCGACGCCCGGCACCGCAAGGGCGGCATGTCGGACATGACCGTGCTCGATTATGCGATGATGGTCGAAGATAGCCATGTCGAGACGAAGATCATCGAATACCGGATCTCCGACCCCGACAGCCGCATCACCGGCAAGTCGACGGGGCCGCTCATCGCCGTGGCGCTGTCAGACGTCATGGGCGATGGCATGTCGATGGTCTATTCCTTCTACGATCCCGAGCACCGCGATCGCTCGCTCGGCAGCTTCATGATCCTCGACCACATCGCGCGCACGCGCCAGCGCGGCCAGCCGCATGTCTATCTCGGCTACTGGGTCGCCGGCTCTCGGAAGATGGATTACAAGACGAAGTTCCTGCCCCAGGAACATCTCGGCGCGCGTGGCTGGGAACGGTTTTGCAGCAAGCCCTGATCTGAGGCGGGCTTTGGCAGGCCGCTCCTAGTCCTTGCCGACGCAGTCCTGATGCCGGATCTCTTCAGCACCATCGTCGCCGCGGTAAAGACTTCCCTCATTGCCCTTGGACCACCAGACGAAGCGTTCGCCTTCGCCGGCCGTCGCATAGCGCACGCCGGAGCCGCTGATGATGGTCTCCATCACATGCATTGCGCCATCGGCGCGCACGACTGCAAGCGATAGCCCGCTCGCCATGTTGAGATAGGCGATGTCGATCTCAGCGCCGTCGGCGCAGACATAGGTGGCGACGACGCCTTCATAGGCAGGCGCCTGGTCTTGGGCGAACGCCGACGTCACGAATGCCAGTACAGTGACGCCGAGGGCTGTGGATGCGAAGCGGACCATGTTTGAACTCGCCCCCTCTCTCGGAGCCTCAGCCCGTGAATTTGCCGCTGCGCGGGAAACCCTTCGGCGCGATGCGGCCGGCCTGGGCTCGGTCGCCCAGCCATTCGGTCAGCTCTTCCCGGTTGCGCGTGAAGGACCGGCCGGCCGAATCGGCCCAGCTCAAACCGTCGGCCATGGCAAAGCACTTGAGATCGGCGATGCCGCCATCCTTGTAGCGCTGGAGCCGCACGCCCTTGCCGCGGCTCATCTCGGGGATCTGAACCAGCGGGAAGACCAAGAGCTTGCGGTTTTCGCCGATCACGGCAACGCTGTCGCCAGAGACGGGAACGACCATGCGCGTCTCGTCCGGCAGCTTGACGTTCATCACCTGCTTGCCCTTGCGGGTGTTCGCGACCAGTTCGCTTTCGGCGACGACGAAGCCGTTTCCTTCGCCGGAGACGATGATCATCTTGGCGGTCGCGTCATAGACGAAGGCCGTGACGATATCTTGATCGTTGTCCATCTCGACCATGATGCGCAGCGGTTCGCCGTGCCCGCGTCCGCCCGGCAACTTGTCTGCGCCGAGCGTGAACGCCTTGCCGCCGGTGGTCACCAGAATGATCTTGTCGGTCGTCTGGGCCGGGAACGCGGTCTTCAGCTTGTCGCCATCCTTGAAGGCGAGGCTCGAGAGATCGGACATGTGGCCTTTGAGCGCGCGGATCCATCCCTTTTCGGAGATGACGACCGTGATCGGCTCCTTCTCGATCATCGCCTGCTGAATTGCTTCCAGATCCGTCTCGGGCGCATCGGCGAACTGGGTGCGACGGCGGCCGAGTTTCGTATCCTTGCCGAAGGTCTTCTTGACCTCCTTCACCTGCCAGGACACCGCCTGCCACTGCTTGACGTCGGACGATAGCAGTCCTTCGATCTTAGCCTTTTCTTCCGTGAGTTCATCGAACTCACGCCGGATTTCCATCTCTTCCAGGCGCCGCAAGTGTCGCAGGCGCATGTTGAGGATGGATTCGGCCTGAAGCTCGGTCAGCGTGAAGGTCGCGATCAGCACCTCTTTCGGTTCGTCCTCCTCGCGGATGATGCGGATCACCTCGTCGAGGTTCAGATAGGCGATCAAAAGGCCGCCGAGGATTTCCAGCCGGCGCTCGATGGCCGCAAGGCGATGGCGCGAGCGCCGCTGCAGCACGTCCTTTCGGTGCTCCAGCCACTCCCACAGCACCTCGTTCAGCGCCATGACCTTCGGCACGCGACCCATGCTCAGAACGTTCATGTTGAGCGGGATGCGGCTTTCCAGGTCGGTGACGCGGAAGAGCGATTCCATCAGAAGCTGCGGATCGACCGTGCGGCTCTTGGGGATGAGGACCAGACGCACGTCTTCGGCGGATTCGTCGCGCACGTCGTCGAGCAGCGGCAATTTGCGGGCGTTCAAAAGCTCGGCGATCTTTTCGATCAGCCGTGCCTTCTGCACCATGTACGGAATTTCCGTGACGACGATCTGATAGCCGCCACGGCCGGTATCCTCGGTCTCCCAGCGCGCCCGCACGCGGAAGCCGCCGCGGCCGGTGCGGTAGGATTCCAGAATGGAACCCCGGCTTTCCACCATGACGCCACCGGTCGGCAGGTCGGGTCCCGGAATGAACTCCATCAGATCCTCGACCGACGCATCGGGATGCTCGATCAGATGGAGCGCGGCGTCGCAGAGTTCGGCGGCATTGTGCGGGGGGATCGAGGTCGCCATGCCCACGGCGATGCCGGTGGAGCCATTGGCGAGCAGGTTCGGAAACGCGCCGGGCAGAACGGTCGGCTCGCTGTTTTCCTCGTCATAGGTGGTGCGAAAGTCGACGGCGTCCTCGTCGATGCCTTCGAGGATGAGTTCGGCGGCGGCCGTCATCTTCGATTCGGTGTAGCGCATGGCGGCTGCGTTATCGCCGTCGATATTGCCGAAATTGCCCTGGCCGTTGACCAACGGATAGCGAACGGCGAAATCCTGCGCCAGACGCACCAGAGCATCGTAGATCGACTGGTCGCCATGGGGGTGGAAGTTACCCATGACCTCGCCGACGATCTTCGCGCATTTGCGGAAGGATCCGGCCGAACGCAGACCCATCTCGCTCATGGCATAGATGATGCGACGGTGAACCGGCTTCAGCCCGTCGCGCACGTCGGGCAGCGCGCGATGCATGATTGTCGAGAGCGCATAGGCAAGGTAGCGCTCTTCGAGCGCCTTCTTCAGATCGATCGGTTCGATCTCGTCCGGTGATCGCGGCGGTCCAAGGTCCTTACCCATCCGTCGGGCTTATCGCCTGGGGTGTCGAGCGTAAAGAGGCGGAGCCTTCGCCGGGCTTGCGTCACGGGACTTGTCCACACGCATGTCTTCTGGACCGGCTGCCTTCATCAGGACAATAATCCGGCCATGATGGACAGGACACGAATCTCCCGCATGATTGCTGCAAAAGAGACCTACGCATGGCTTCGAAAATGCCCGTGACTACGCTTGCCTTCATGGTCGCCTGTGGATGCGTGGTTCTGTCGGACGGAGCGCTTGCCCAGGATGGCGTGGCCGATGCGCTTCTCGACCGCATGCTCAACTCGGTCGCGATCGAGGATGGCACGTTCAGCTACGAACGCGTCGATCTCGACGGCGAGCGACTGACCTTTTCCGACGTGCTGGTAACGCCCGAAGGCGGCCAGCCGGTGCCGATAGACACGGTCATCTTCGACGGCGTGTCGCGCAGTGCGGCCGGCGATTTCAATGTCGCGCAGATCCTCATACCGACGCTTCAAGTCAGCCAGACCGGCGGTCGGGTGACGGTCGAGGACATCATGGTAAGCGGTGTCGACCTGTTTGCCGATGCCGGTCGGCGGGCCTCCTACGACCAGGCGATGACCGGACCGGTCAATCTCGTCATGGATGGTGTCACCGTCTTTTCAGCGGTCTCGACCTCGCTCGAAGTCACACCATCCGCCAGCGGCGCGATAGAGACTTCGGTGGAAGCAAGCGGGATCGAGATACCCGCCGAGATGGCTGGCCATCCGTCCGCGGTGTCCGCGATGAAGGCCATGGGCTACGATACGCTGACAGGCTCCATGCATCTGACGAGCAACTGGAACGAAACGACGGGCGCACTCGCCGTTCCCGATCTCAGCCTGATGCTGGACGAGATGGGGATCCTGACCTTCAGCTTCGAGATGGAAGCGCTCGACACTGCGCCCTGGGCGATGATGCGCGGGGGCGAGACCATGAGAAGCGAAGCCCAGGCACGCGCAGCGCTGGCAGATGCGATGGGGTCGGCGGTGCTCTCCAACGGCTCCATCCGCTTTCTGGATACGGGCCTGACGGGCCGTATCCTCGCTTACACCGGAAGCACCCAGGGCCTGAACGCGGCAGAGATGACCAGCGTCTCGCGCATGATGCTGCCGCTTGCAGTGGCGCGTCTCGGCCACCCGCGCCTGCAGGCCGAAATCCTCGAGGTCGCAAATGCCTTCCTGATCGAGCCGGACACGTTCGAGATCAAGGTAGCGCCGGCCCAGCCGGTGCCCGTGATGCAGATCGCGGCGGCTGCAATGATGTTTCCCCAGGCCCTGCCCGACCTGCTCAATCTCAGCGTTTCGAATTTCGATCTGAGCGACCCGCTCCCGTCCAGGTAGCCACGCAACGGGCGATGATGAGCCGTGCGCCGCGTTCGAGATCCGCAGCACTTATCGGCAGCTCGCCTTCTAGCGCATCCTCCGGCAGAGGCGGCACGTGGACGAAACCGGTCATGCCGGCTTGCAGCCCCTCGCAGGTGCCTGAACGGGCGAGCGCGAACGCCATGTTGCAGAGATAGCCACCGGCATCGTCCGACCATTCGACCGGCAGGCCCTCGGCCTGAAGATCGTCGGCGATGGCATTGAGAGGCAGTGTGGACGTCCAGCTTTCCGGCCCATCGCAGATCCGCTCGCTCACCGGAAGATGGCCCTGATTGTCGGGCCGCGCATGCTTAAGGCTGTTGCGGGCAAGCCCCTCCAGCCGAAAACCGATCGCGCGCCGGGCGAGGCCGAACTGAATGACGATGTCTGGACGAAATGCGCGGCCGATCGCGGAGAGGCGGTCGGCAAGACCTGCATATTCCACCGGCAGGATTTCCGCTTGGAAGGCTTCCAGGCCTTCGGTCGGCGGATCGAGGCTCAGGAGACGTGCCAGCGCCTCGGTCGGATTGACCGGGGCGCCGGGAAAGACGGAAAAGCCCGTGACGAGCACGCGGGGCAACGGTGTTGCGCCCTCGCCCGCCATCGGGATCAGTCGTCCTTCTTCTTCGGGATCACGCGCAGTCCGAGATCGACGAGCTGCTTGTTCTCGGCGGGCGCCGGAGCGCCCATCAGAAGGTCCTGCGCCTGCTGGTTCATTGGGAACAGCGCGATTTCGCGCAGGTTGCGCGCACCGCAGACGAGCATAACGATACGGTCGACGCCGGCTGCCATGCCGCCATGCGGCGGAGCGCCGTACTGGAACGCGCGGTAGAGACCGCCGAAGCGCTCCTCGACATCGCTCTTCGACAGGCCGACCATCTCGAATGCCTTGACCATCAGGTCGGGCTTGTGGTTGCGCAGGCCCCCCGAAACGATCTCGAAGCCGTTGCAGACCAGGTCATATTGATAGGCCTTGATGCCGAGCGGGTCGGAGCCTTCCAGCGCCTCCATGCCACCCTGCGGCATCGAGAACGGATTGTGCGCGAAGTCGATCTTCTTCTCGTCCTCGTTCCATTCGTAGAAGGGGAAGTCGACGATCCAGCAAAGCTCGAAGCGCTCGCGGTCGATGAGGTTCAATTCCTCGCCGGCGCGGTCACGAGCAGCACCAGCGAACTTGTAGAACTTCTTCGGATCGCCGGCCGCGAAGAAACACGCATCGCCGGGCTCCAGGCCGAGCTGCTGGCGAATGGCTTCAGTGCGCTCCTCGCCGATATTCTTGGCAATCGGGCCGGCACCTTCGATCTTGCTGCCTTCCTCACGCCAGAAGATGTAGCCGAGGCCCGGCTGGCCTTCGCCCTGCGCCCAGGAATTCATGCGGTCACAGAACGCGCGCGAGCCGCCGGTCTTGGCGGGGATCGCCCAGACTTCGGCCTTGTCGCTGCCGGCGAGGATGTTGGCGAACACCTTGAAGCCAGAGCCGCGGAAATGCTCGGACACATCCTGCATCTCGATCGGGTTGCGCAGGTCCGGCTTGTCCGAACCATAGGTGCGGATGGACTCGTCATAGGGAATGCGCCGGAAGCTCGGCGTGACCGGCTTGCCCTCGGCGAATTCCTCGAAGATGCCGCGCAGGACCGGCTCCATCGTGCCGAGGATCTCGTCCTGTTCGACGAAGCTCATTTCGAGGTCGAGCTGGTAGAATTCGCCGTAGAAGCGATCGGCGCGCGGATCTTCATCGCGGAAGCACGGCGCGATCTGGAAGTAGCGATCGAAGCCCGACACCATCAGAAGCTGCTTGTAGATCTGCGGCGCCTGCGGCAGCGCGTAGAACTCGCCCTGGTGCAGGCGGGACGGCACGAGGAAGTCGCGCGCGCCTTCCGGCGACGATGCGGTCAGGATCGGCGTCTGGAATTCGGTAAAGCCGATCTCGTTCATGCGACGACGCATCGCGGCAATAACCCGGGTGCGGGTCATGATGTTCTTGTGCAGCGTCTCGCGGCGCAGATCGAGGAAGCGGTACTTCAGGCGCACGTCTTCCGGATAATCGGGTTCGCCGAAGACAGGCAGCGGCAGTTCCTTGGACGCGGACAGCACTTCGATTTCAGTGGCGTAAATCTCGATCTCGCCCGTCGGCATCTTGGCGTTGACGGTTTCCTGGGTGCGCGCCTTGACCCTGCCGTCGATGCGGATGACCCATTCGCCACGGACCTTCTCGGCATCCTTGAACGCTGGGGAATCAGGATCGGCGACGACCTGCGTGATGCCGTAATGGTCGCGCAAATCGAGGAAGAGCACGCCGCCATGGTCACGCACACGGTGGACCCAGCCCGAGAGGCGGACGGTTTCGTCCACATTGGCCTTGCGGAGGGCGGCGCAGGTATGGCTGCGATAACGGTGCATCAATTGATCCCGGAATTCTTGCTTGGACATGGTTCGGGAGCGCTGGCGCGGCCTTGTCCGAATGGCAGCCGCCGCCCCTGAAATTCGCGCCGGACAAGCGCATGGCAAGGCCGGTTTGTCAAGGATTGGCGCGGGCAAGCACTTGGGCTGCGGCGAGCCGTTTGCAATAGCCCACCCCTCTTATATAGAGCATTCATGGACATCATTACATCGACCGACGCCCTTGCGGCCGCCTGCGACAGGCTCTCCACTTCCGAGTTCGTGACGATCGACACGGAGTTTCTTCGCGAAACGACGTTCTGGCCGCAGCTTTGCCTCATCCAGATGGCATCGCCGGACCTCGCCGTCATTGTCGACCCGTTGGCGAGCGGTATCGACCTCAGCCCGTTCTTCAAACTGATGGCCGATACGAAGATCACCAAGGTCTTTCACGCTGCACGTCAGGATATCGAGATCATTTTCCACCTGGGCGATCTCATTCCCCACCCGATCTTCGATACGCAGATCGCGGCGATGGTGTGCGGGTTCGGCGATTCGATCTCCTACGACCAGCTGGTGGCGCGCATCACCGGTGGGCGCATCGACAAGACGTCGCGCTTCACCGACTGGAGCCGCAGACCGCTATCGGACACGCAACTCGAATATGCGCTGGCCGACGTCACTCATCTGCGGGACGTCTATCTGCATCTGAAAGCCGAGTTGGAGCGCGAAGGCCGCACACACTGGCTCAAGGAAGAGATGGACGTTCTGGAATCGCGCGAGACCTACGATCTACATCCCGACGACGCCTGGAAGCGGCTGCGGATGCGGGTGAAGAAGCCTCGCGAACTCGCAATCCTACAGACCGTTGCTGCATGGCGCGAGCGCGAGGCGCGTGCCCGCGACGTTCCGCGCGGCCGGGTGCTCAAGGACGACGCCATATACGAGATTGCGCAGCAGGCGCCGAAGGATACCGAAGCCTTGTCGCGACTGCGCACCATCCAGCGCGGCTGGGAACGCTCTCAGGCTGGTCAGGCGGTGATCACGGCCGTCAACGAGGCACTGGCGATCCCAAAGGATGACATGCCCCGCCTGGAGCGTTCGCGCGCCGCGCCCGAGGGTGCCGGTGCGGCAACCGAACTCCTGAAGGTGCTCCTGAAGCTCATCACGGAACGCGAAGGCGTCGCACCGAAGATCATCGCGAATGCCGACGATCTGGAACAGATCGCGACCAATGGCGAGGATGCAGACGTGCCGGCACTCCATGGCTGGCGGCGCGAGATGTTCGGCGACAAGGCTCTGGACCTGATCAACGGTCGCCTGGCGCTGCGTTTCAAAGAAAAGCGCGTGGACACACTCGACATCGGCTAAAGGCGCAGCGGCGTGAGCGATCTCGCGACCACCGTTCACAATGAGCGCACGAAGCTGACGGCGACGTGGCTGAATGGCGTTGCGATCGCCTTGATGGCCGTCGGAGGCTTTGCCCCGACCATCTCCTACCTCGCCGCAACGGTGTCGACGCCCTCGCCGGAGTGGCTGACGACCACCAGCGCAGCTTGTTTTGGGTTCAGCGTTGCCCTACATTTTATGGCACGGAAGGTGCTCGGAAGGTTGAGATCGTGACCGGTCTGGAACTTTATATCGCATTCGGTGTGCCGGCGATGTTTCTCGCTTGTGGCGTCATCGTCTATTTCTTGACGGCGCTCAGCGACCGCAAGACGAACTGATCAACTCCGCTTTTCTTTCTCAGTGACAGAACCGGAAGCTCAGATCGCGGCCGGTGAGTTTGGCGAGCTGTTGCAGCCGGCCTTCCAGCCGCTCTCCTTCGAAGTGTGCCATATCGGCCGGGACCACGAAGACGAGTGCGTTTTCCCCCTCCCCCTTTTCGACCGATAGACGCCGGACCGCGCCCGGCATCGATGCGGAAAAGAGGTAAAGCACGCGCAGCAGGCCGCCGAGCAGTTTGGCGCATTCCAGCAGCCGGGGAGTCGCGATTGCGGCCAGCGGGCTCGTTGCGCCGTCGTCGTTCAGACCCTCGAAGCGGTAATAGTTGGCGAGCGCGATATAGGCCCGGCCGGCATGGGTGATGCCGGTGAAGGAGCCGTGGGCGATGATGTTGAGCGCCTGCAGGCCGCGGTAATCGGGATGGGCGCGCCAGGATATGTCGGCCATGAGGCAGGCCGCCTGCCGGTAGCGGCTTTCTTCCGGCGTTTCTTCCACGCCGAATACGGAGAAGATCTCGCCCGTCCAATCGGCAAGCTCGCGGGCATGTTCGGGCGAACGCGCGCGAAGCACGGCGAGTTCATGGGCAGCGGTGAGCAGCGGATCCCGGGCCCTCTCCTCTTCGCTCAGCAGGGAAAAGAGATAGCCTTCTCGCACGCCCAGAGCCGAGAAGCAGACCGTCTTCGGCTTCATCCGCTCGATCGTTTCCTTGAGCGTCACGGCGCCGTAGGGCAGTAGCGCGCGGCGGCTCTTGGAGACCACCCGCATCGCATCATCCTTGGCAAGCTTGCCGGAAACGATGGCGTCCAGGAATGCCATCGCGGTGTCATACGGGATCTCGTAATTCTGCATCATGTGCAGAGGGTAACCGGTGGCTTCCATGTGGAGACGAGCAATGTTTCGCCACGTGCCGCCAACGCAATAGAAGGTGCGGTCGCGGCCGGCGGTCAACATGTCCGCCCGCGCGATCTGCTGCTTTGCGATCGTGGCCGCCTCATCGAGATTGCTGTGCGCGGTATCGGCGAGCCGCAGCCCGCCAAGCGGGAGCGTCATGCCACGGCTGATCTCGTTGCCGACGATGTCGACGAGCTCCAGCGAACCGCCGCCAAGATCGCCGGCGATGCCGTCCGGCGCATGGAAGCCGGATATGATGCCGTATGCAGAGAAAAGCGCTTCTTCCTCGCCCGTCAGGATGCGGATCGAGGTTCCGAGCGTCGCCTCGGCGCGCTTGACGAATTCCGGTCCGTTTTCAGCCTCACGTGCAGCGGCAGTCGCCAGCACATGCATACGGGTCGCGCGCGCTTGATCCGACAGGGCACGAAAGCGGCGCAAAGCGAGGATCGCTCGCTCCACACCGGTCTCTTCCATCCGGCCGGTTTCAGCCAAGCCTCGACCCAACCCGCAGAGAACCTTCTCGTTGAAGAGGACGGTCGGTGAGCGGCTAAGACCTTCGTAAACAACCAGACGCACAGAGTTCGACCCGATGTCGATGACCGATATCGGGTGAATGCCGGGCAAACGGCCACGCGCTTCGGATTCAACCATGCAATATTTTAGCTTCTGCTTTTCTTGCCGGAAATCCAACCGGCTATCAGCTTCGGGGCGCTGGAGTTCAGGGCTTCTCCTCGGCCGGACAGGCTGGGGTTCGTCATGAAATAGACCTGCGCATTGAACGGCTCTTCGCCGGGACGCGCCTCCTGTCGGCTGGACGTCCCATCCTCCAATATCTTGTAGCTCTGCTGGTTATCAATAAGGTTGCCGAGCATAATTTGTGACAGAACCTGTTCATGCACGGTCTTGTTCGTCAACGGCACGAGCGTCTCGACGCGCCGATCCAGATTGCGCGGCATCATGTCTGCCGATCCGATATAGACGAGTGCGCGTTCCGACGGCAGGCCATCGCCATTGCCGAAACAGAAGATGCGGCTGTGCTCCAGGAAGCGTCCGATGATTGATTTCACCCGGATGCGTTCGGACAAGCCAGGCACGCCCGGGCGCAGGCAGCAGATGCCGCGGATCACCAGATCGACTTCAACGCCAGTCTGGCTCGCCCGGTAAAGCGCGTCGATGATCTCCGGATCGACGAGCGCGTTCATCTTCATCCAGATGGCAGCCGGTCTTCCAGCACTTGCGTGAGCGATCTCGCCTTCGATGTGGCTCAAAATGCGCTGGCGCAGCGTCAGCGGCGAAACCGCGAGCTTCATGTCACCCTCCGGCTCACCATAGCCGGTGATGAAATTGAAGACATTCGCAACGTCCTTGGCGATCGCCGGATTGCAGGTGAAGAAGGAAAGATCCGTATAGATCTTGGCCGTGACCGGGTGATAGTTGCCCGTACCGAGATGGCAGTAGCTGACCAACCCCTTCTCCTCACGGCGCACGACCAGCGACATCTTGGCATGCGTCTTCAGCTCGATGAAGCCGAAGACCACCTGAACGCCGGCGCGCTCCAGATCTCGGGCCCAGCGAATATTCGCCTCCTCGTCGAAACGTGCTTTCAGTTCAACAAGCGCCGTCACCGACTTTCCGGCATCGGCAGCGTCGATCAAGGCGCGCACGATCGGACTGTCGTTCGACGTCCGGTAGAGCGTTTGCTTAATTGCAAGAACGTTCGGGTCACGAGCGGCCTGGAACAGGAACTGGGCGACGACGTCGAACGATTCGTAAGGGTGGTGGATGACCAGATCCTTCTCGCGGATCGCTGCCAGGCAGTCGCCGGCATGGTCGCGCACGCGTTCTGGGAAGCGGGCATTGTACGGTTCGAAACGCAGATCGTCGCGCGGCGCCTTCACGATCTCCGAAATGGTGTTCAGCGCAAGAAAGCCCGGCAGGAGCGCGACCCGGTTTTCCGGAACGTTCAGTTCGTCGATGACAAACTGGCGCAGGGATCGCGGCATGTCGCTGTCGAACTCGATGCGGATGACCGAGCCACGGCGACGCCGCTTCAGCGCGCTTTCGAAAAGCCGAACAAGATCTTCGGCCTCTTCCTCCACTTCGATATCGCTGTCGCGGATGATGCGGAACGTGCCGGAGCCTTTCACCTCGTAGCCGGGGAAGAGCCGGCCGATGAAGAGGCCGATGACATCTTCCATGGTGATGTAACGGATGCGCGTGCCCTGATCCGGCAAGCGGATGAATCGGTCGAGCGCCGTTGGAATACGCAAGAGCGCCGTCATGGGATCGCGGCCGGTCTTGCTTACCAACTGCAAACCGATCGAGAAGCCAAGATTTGGAATGAACGGGAAAGGATGCGCCGGATCGATCGACAGCGGCGTCAGAACCGGGAAGATTGAACGGAGGAACTCGTCTTCGAGCCAAGGCCTGTCATCGGGCTCCAGCCGATCCGGGCGAACGATGTGGATGTCTTCCTTCGCCAGATAATTTTGCAGATCGGCGAGCGAAGCCTGCTGCTCCATCTGCAGCTTGCCGACTTCCGCCAGGATCATGTCGAGCTGCTCGGGCGGCGTCAGGCCATCGGGCGAACGGTTGCCGATCCCTTCGCGAACCTGGCCCTCCAGACCGGCCACGCGCACCATGAAGAACTCGTCCAGGTTGGCAGCGGAGATCGAAAGAAAGCGCACACGCTCCAGAAGCGGATGAGCAAGATTTTTGGTTTCCAGCAGGACGCGGCGATTGAACTGGAGCCAGGAGAACTCGCGATTGACGAACCGGCTGGGGCTTTCAAACAGCTCGGGATCCAGGCTGGTCGCGGGCGCCTCATCCCGCTCGCGCTTCGGAGCCTCAACAGCCAGTGGCTCTGCTATTGCAGCGTGGTCCTGTTCGTCGGTCATGCACATCAACTTTCTTCGGTTCCGGCCTCTCCGGAGCACCTAACCAAATCTAGCGAAGAATGCATGACAGTGCCATTCGGCCAATTGATCAGCTGGCGCGATCGTCCTGATATCTCACCAACACCTCGCTCGCGAGGCTCGTCGTCAGGCGTACGCGGCGCGACAAGGCGACCCGGTCCATCTCGGCGACGAGCCAAGAAGCGGCATCGAAGGAGCGCTCCATGCGCGCCACCAGATAATCGACCACCTTGGGATCGATCGCGATCTGTCGGTCGGCGAACAGTTTGACGATCACCTGGGCGAGAAGTCCATCGTCGGGCCCGCCGATCTCGACGACCGTTGCCGCCTTCAGCCGCGATTTGAGATCGGGCAGCGAGACCGGCCAGGCGGCAGGCCAGAGCCGGCTCGTCATCATCAGGAAGCTTCCAGCAGATCGCACCTCGTTGATGAGGTGGAAGAGTGCCGTCTCGTCGATCGCCTTCCGGTCGACATCTTCGAGGATGACCGGGTGCGTGCGGGCGGCCTCCAAGGCTCGTGACGTGCTGTCGGCCAGATCGAGCACGGACGCATCGGCCCGCTCGCGCCAGATCTCTGCCAGATGGGTTTTGCCCGCGCCTGCAGGCCCGCAAAGGATGACGACGGGCGACGGCCAGTCTGGCCAACGGTCGATCAGCGCGATGGCGGCGCTGAGCGGGTCGGACACGATCAGATCCTCGCGCCCGCGCGCTGCGGCATGGCCGAGTTCGAGCGGCAGTTGCTCGGCGCGTCCGGTCTGAAGACTAGTGCGTCTGGCCATTGCCTACTCCGGCTTGCGCCTCTGGCCCGGCTCGATGAGCGTCGGCTTCTCAACGGTCAGCGACGGCGCGAACATATCGCTTTGAAGATACCGCTTCAGGGCAAAGCGCACCAGAACACCCACTGCGGCCGCGGCCGGCACAGCGATCATCATGCCGAGAAACCCGAACAGCGACGCGAACGCGAACAGCGCAAACATCAGCCAGACGGGATGAAGACCGACGGACGAACCGACGAGCTTCGGCTGGAGAATGTTGCCTTCGAGAAACTGCCCGGCAAAGAAGATGCCCGCCACCGTCAGCACCCAGAAATAGTCCGGCCAGAACTGCACGATCGCGACACCGATCGACAGCACGAGGCCGATCAGCGAGCCGACATAGGGGATGAAGCTGATGAGACCGGCAAACATGCCGATGAGCAGCCCGAAGTTCAGTCCCACCATGCTGAGCCCGATCGCATAGAAGAGACCGAGGATGATGCAGACGGTGCCCTGCCCGCGCACGAAGCCCGCGATCGCCAGATCCATGTCGCGCGCGATCTCGCGCACGTCCTCGACATGGTCGCGCGGCACCCAGCTGTCGACCTTGTCCACCATGCGATCCCAGTCGAGCAACATGTAGAAGGCGACCACCGGCGTGACGACCAGAAGCGCCAGCACGTTGATCAGCGCCATGGACGAGGTCCAGATCTGCGCAACCAGCGTGCCCACCAATCCCGCGCCCTGCGAAAGCAGGCCAGCGAAGCTTTCCCTCAGATTGGCGATCTGATCCTCGACCCAAGGGGGAAACAGATCCTGGTCGGCGGTGGTGATCAGCGTCTGCAACTGCGTGATGTATTCCGGCAGTCTCTGGCCGAACTCCACGGCCTGGCCGACGAGCACCGGGATGACGATGATCAGCATCAGGACAAAAACGAGCAGGAAGGACAGAAGAATGACGACCGTCGCCATCAGCCGGCTCAGACCCAATCTCTGCAGCCGATCGGCGACAGGATCAAGAAAATAGGCGAGCGCCATGCCTGCGACGAACGGCAAAAGCACGTTGCGGAACAAAAAAATGAAGCCGATGAACACGGCGAGAGCGATGAGCCAGAAGACGATCTGGCGGCGCAGGGAAGACTGGTTGAAAACGAACGTCATGGCAGTCTCCGCGGCAACCACACTGCCCCGTCAGACCGGGACGCTGGACCTTCAACTTTGAAATGGGCGCTTTTTCGAGGCGTCCAGAAGCCTCGTCCAGCGGCGCGCATCAGTCGTCGGACATGTGGCGCAGCCAGTCAATGAGATAGGCCGCAGCGGACAGGACGGTCAAGGCGGATGTCAGGATCAGCAGCGTGTGGCCGACGCCGCTGAGGTTCAGATCAAAGGCCAGTTCTCCGAGTACGACCAGAGCCAGGCCGATCTGGAACGCCGTCGTCGCTTTTGAGACGAGGATTGGCTTCACGGTGACCGGCTGCGCCATCAGCGACGACAGAAGCACGGCCGCCACGATCAGGATGTCGCGCGAGGCCACCAATATCAGAAACCAGAGCGGCAACACCGCAAGCCAGGTCAGCATTACAAAGACCGACACGAGGAGCAGCTTGTCGGCGATCGGATCGAGATAGGTTCCGAGTTCGGAGCGTTGGTTGAAATGACGCGCGATGAAGCCATCCACCGCATCCGAAATTCCGGCCGCCAGGAACAGACCGAACGCCAGTTGCAGCTCGCCGAGGATCATCGCGTAGACCAGGGCCGGCACACAGAGCAGCCGTGCGACGGTGATGAGGTTGGGGATGGTCATGCGGCCTTGGCTTCCAAACAGATGGCTTGCGTTCAGCTCGGTAGCACAGTTCATGGCCTCCAAGCCTCTTTCAAGCGCATTGTTCAATCTCTTCTGCGGATTACAGGGCCGTCGCCACCGCTTAAACTTGCCTTTGCGGGGTCCACATGGCATTGCCTCGCGCCATCGCGGACAGCTTTCTTGATCAGGAGACGCTCATGGCCGAGGCCGGGAAACAGGACGGGCTCACCTATGCAGATGCGGGCGTCGACATCGATGCCGGAAACGCGATGGTCGAGAAGATCAAGCCGATGGTCCGCTCCACGCGCCGACCAGGTGCGGACGGGGAGATCGGCGGGTTCGGCGGGCTGTTCGACCTGAAGGCAGCCGGTTTCACCGACCCCGTGCTGGTGGCTGCAAATGACGGCGTCGGCACCAAGCTGAAGGTTGCGATCGAGACAGGCAAGCATGAGACGGTCGGGATCGACCTCGTCGCCATGTGCGTCAACGACCTCGTAGTTCAGGGCGCGGAGCCACTCTTCTTCCTCGACTATTTCGCGACCGGCAAGCTCGACCCAGATCAGGGTGCGGCAATCGTCAGCGGCATCGCAGAAGGCTGCCGGCAGGCAGGTTGCGCGCTCATCGGCGGGGAAACGGCTGAGATGCCTGGCATGTATGCCAAGGGCGACTATGATCTCGCAGGGTTTGCCGTCGGTGCAGCGGAGCGCGGCACGCTGCTGCCGCATGGCGACATGGCGGAAGGCGACATCGTGCTTGGTCTCGCCTCCTCCGGGCTGCACTCCAACGGCTATTCGCTGGTGCGGCGCATCGTGGAGCGCTCGGGGCTCTCCTATTCGGCGCCCGTTCCCTTCGGCGAAGGAATCACGCTTGCCGACGCGGTGATGACGCCGACGCGCATCTACGTGAAATCGCTCCTGAAGACGATCCGCGAGACCGGCGCGATCAAGGGCCTTGCCCACATCACCGGCGGTGGATTTCCCGAAAACATTCCGCGGGTGCTGCCGAAGACGCTTGCCGCCGAGATCGATCTCGGTCAGATGCCGGTCACCGAGCTCTTTGCCTGGCTTGCCAAGGAAGGCGGCGTCGCGCCCGAGGAGATGCTGCGCACCTTCAATTGCGGGATCGGCATGATCGTGGTCGTTGCCGAAGACAAAGCCGCACAGGTCATCCAGTCCCTGACGGAAGCAGACGAGATCGTCGTGCCGCTCGGGCGCCTTCGTGCACGCAGCAGCGATGGTGCAGGCGTCATCTATAAGGGCAAGCTCGGTCTATGAGCGAGCCGCGCAAGCGCGTCGTCGCCTTCATTTCGGGCGGCGGCTCCAACATGCTGGCCTTGGCAAAGGCGTGTGAAGCCCCGGACTTCCCAGCCGAGATCGCCGCCGTCATCTCCGACAAGCCCGATGCTGGCGGTCTCGCCAGGGCCGAGGCTTTGGGCATCCCGACGCATGTGTTTGCGCGAAAGAGCTACGGATCGAAGGCCGAGCATGAGGCTGCGATCCTTGCAGCGCTTGCGGAAATTAGGCCGGACCTGCTCTGCCTTGCGGGCTACATGCGGCTGCTTTCGGCAGACTTCATCCGGCCGCATGATGGGCGCATCCTCAACATCCATCCTTCCCTGCTGCCGCTGTTTCCCGGTCTCCATACCCATCAACGTGCGATTGATGCCGGCGTGCGTGTGCATGGCTGCACCGTCCATTTTGTCAATGAAGGCATGGATGAAGGTGCGATCATCGCGCAAGCGGTGGTGCCCGTTGACCCGCAGGACGATGCCGTGACGCTTGCCGGGCGCGTACTCACGGCCGAACACCGCCTCTATGCACATGCCCTTCGGCTGGTGGCGACAGGTGCCGTCAGGCTTGACGATGCCGGCCGGGTTCTGACGGCCGGTGCGCAGCGCAGCGACGATCCGGCCATGCTGATCTCGCCAGCGATGGAACCCGCCACAAGTTAGGCGGGTCCGACCTCAGGCCTTTTCCATCCAGACGTGATTGTCGTGGAAGGCGGCGCCGCCGTAAGGCGCAACGGGATCGGCGCCCGTCAGCACATTGATGCCCTCGCCGTCGAGATGCGCCTTGTTCGGCCAGATGCCTTCCGCCACGAGCACGCCGCGCTTCAGGCCGGCATCGATGCGCGCGTGAAGGCGGATCGCACCGCGCTCGTTACCGAGACGGACGATATCGCCCTCTTCGATTTCCAGATCGGCCGCGTCGTCTGGATGGACGAGAACCGAGGGGCGGCCCTCGCGGGTTTTCGATCCCTTCGTCTCGGCAAAGGTCGAGTTCAGGAAGTTGCGCGCTGGCGATGTGGCGAGGCGGAACGGGTGCGCGTCATCCGCAATTTCGATCAGGTCGACATGGTCTGGAAATTCCGGCAGGCGTTCATGCGGCCCGAGCGAACCGACGGTCGCCGGCGGCCGGTTCGGCGCAGCCGTGCCCGTCCAGTCCGGCTTGAACCGGAACTTGCGGTCCGGCCAGTGGAAGCCATCGAGATAATGCGAGGTGGCGAAGTCCGGTTGGCAGTCGATCCACTTCTCGTCCCGGAGAGCGTCGAAGCCGATCTTTCCGCCTTTTTTCAGCATGTTGTCGATAAGCGTTCGCGCATCGAGTCCGGTTTGCACCTCGTCGGCAACGCCCAGCCGCTCGGCGAGTCCATAGACCACTTCGAGATTGGTGCGTGGCCCTTCCGGGGCATCGACGAGCTTCGGCCCGAGCAAAATGTGCTGCTGGCCCCCGCCGCGATAGATGTCGTCATGTTCAAGGAACATCGTTGCGGGAAGCACGATATCGGCCATTTCCGCCGTCTCGGTCATGAAATGCTCATGCACGGCAACGAAGAGATCGTCGCGCGCAAACCCGGCTTTGACGAGACGCTGTTCGGGCGCGACGTTCACCGGGTTGGTGTTCTGCACGATCATGGCCGTGACCGGCGGGCCGTTGCGCAATGCCTCGGCATCGCCCGTCAGGACGCGGCCGATCTGCGACTGGTCGAGCGCCCGCACCCCATGGTCCTTAAAATCGAGGCCCATGATCTCGGTCTTGTCGAGGCCGAAGATGTCGCTGTTGGAATGGAAGGCACCGCCCCCCTCATATTGCCAGGCGCCGGTGACGGCGGCGATCGACAGGGCCGCGTGCATGTTGACCGCACCGTTTCGCGAACGGGTGAAACCGTAGCCCAACCGGAAGAAGGTCCGCTTGGTCGTGCCGACGAGCCGCGCAAACGATTCGATTTCGGCAACGGAGAGCCCAGTGATCGCTGCAGCCCATTCCGGCGTGCGGGTGGCGAGGTGCCGCTCGAGCCCGGCCGGGTCGTCGGTGTGGCGCTCCAGATAGGCGCGATCGGCAAGGCCCTCGCGGAACAGCACGTGCATCACGGCGCAAGCGAGTGCGCCATCCGTACCGGGCTTCAGGATCAGCTTGACGTCCGCCTGCTTCATCGTCGGATTGTCGTAGACGTCGACGACAACGATCTTGGCACCGCGCTCCTTGCGGGCGCGCACCGCGTGGGTCATCACGTTGACCTGCGTGGAGACCACGTTGGTTCCCCAGATCACGACGCAGTCCGACACGGCCATCTCGCGCGGGTCGGGGCCCACGAGCCGGCCGGTTCCCATGACCCAGCCGGTCCAGGCCATGTTGGTGCAGATCGAATCGAACTGGCCGGAGTAATTGCGCGCGTGGCGCAGCCGGTTGATGGAATCGCGCTGAACCAGGCCCATCGTTCCGGCGTAAAAATACGGCCAGACCGCCTCGGCACCGTAGCGGCTTTCGGCTTCGAGGAACTTCTCGGCAACGATGTCGAGCGCATCGTCGAAACCGATCTCCTGCCAGCGGCCCTCGCCCTTCGCGCCAATCCGCCGAAGCGGCTTCAACAGGCGGTCTGGGTGATGGATGCGCTCGGCGTAGCGCGCGACCTTGGCGCAGATGACGCCGGCCGTGTAGGAGTTCGCTGGATCGCCGCGCACGCGCCCGATGGTGCCGTTGTCGAGAAGCTCGACTTCGAGCGCGCAGGTGGACGGGCAGTCGTGAGGACAGGCGGAATGGCCGATGCGGATCGCAGACTTGACCCGGCCGGCGGTGATGGGGCTCGCTTCGTTCATGCCTTCTCTATAATGCGATGCGGGGAACGGGACCAAACAATTCCCGTGACGCATGCATCTCGATCGCTTTAGAACGCGCCCATGAATTACCGTCACATCTACCACGCCGGCAATTTCGCCGATGTCCTCAAGCACATCGTGCTTGCGCGGCTGGTCGCGTATCTGAAGGGCAAGGACAAGGCTTTTCGCGTCATCGATACCCATGCGGGCATCGGGCTCTATGATCTCACTTCCGACGAAGCGCAGCGAACCGGCGAGTGGATCGGCGGCATCGGCCGCCTTCTCGATGCGGATGTGCCTGCCGAGATCGCCCCGCTGATCGCGCCCTATCTCGACCAGGTGCGTGCTTTGAACCCGAAAAGCGGCGTCACGCACTATCCCGGCTCGCCGAAAATCGCACGCATGCTCTTTCGACCGCAGGACAGGCTGTCGGCGATCGAGTTGCACCCCTTGGATGCCGAGACCTTGCGATCGGTCTTTGCCGGCGATTTCCAGACGCGCGTCATTGCGCTCGATGGCTGGTTGGCACTGGGCGCCCATGTGCCGCCCAAGGAAAAGCGCGGCCTCGTGCTGATCGATCCGCCCTTCGAACAGGATGGCGAATTCGAGCGCATGACCGATGGTCTTGCCCGCGCCCTCCGGCGGTGGCGCGGCGGCACCTATTGCCTGTGGTATCCGCTGAAGGAGGATGCGGCCGTCGAAGCGTTTCACCGCCGGATCGAAGCGCTCGGCATGGAAGACGTGCTGTGCGCGGAACTCTGGGTGCGCGATCCACGAACCGAAAAGGGCCTCAACGGCTCCGGCCTCGTCATCGTCAACCCGCCTTTCACGCTCGAAGGCGAACTGGATGCGCTGCTGCCGTGGTTGACGAATGTTCTGGCCGAAGGTGACGGGGCCGGTTTCCGCTTAAAACGGCTTCAGCCGGTGACGGCAAGCCCGCAACAGTGACGCGAAAACGGCTCTTCGACCGCGCTTTCGCCTTGACGCGTGGCATGGCCGCAACCATTCTTCGCCAAAATTGCAAATCGTTCAGGAGTTTGCCTCGATGAAGTCTGTCGCCACATGCGCTCTTGCGCTTCTCACCGTTGCGACGGCGTCCATCCCGGCCAGCGCCGCCGACTATCTGATGGGACCTGCCGCGGTCGCCGCGCCGGTCACGATCTGCAACGAGCACAAGGTGCTGACGCGCGTCGTCGAGCGCTTCGATTATGCCGATGCCAATCTCTTGAAGCGCGGTCTCTCGATCAACGATTTCTCCAACATCACCTATACGCGCTATGAGCCGCGTACTGAGCGCAACCTGATCGAGCGCCATTATTGCCGTGCAACGGCCAATCTCAACGACAACACGACCCGGACGACCTGGTATCTCATCGAGACCGACATGGGCTTTGCTGGCGCGATCGGCGACAACGTCGAATCCTGCGTTGCCGGCCTCGACCCGCTCTATGTCTATGGAGCGACCTGCGCGTCTCTGCGGTGAGGCCCGCCTCTTCGCTCCGACACGCCCTCCACGCTGCACTCTTTGCCGCAGTACTGCCGCTCGCACCGGCAGTGGCTCAGGATCGTGCGGGCGACTTCGACTTCTACGTCCTGTCTCTCTCCTGGTCCCCGACATTCTGCGCGCTCGACGGTCGCGACAATCGTCAGCAATGCGGATCGAATGCCGATTTCGGCTTCATCGTGCACGGCCTCTGGCCGCAATATGAGCAAGGCTTTCCCGAATTCTGCGAAACCCGCCATGACGACCGCGTTCCACGCGAACTCGGACAAGACTATTTCGACATCATGCCGAGCATGGGCCTAATCGGCCATCAATGGCGCAAGCATGGCTCCTGCACGGGACTATCTCCCGAGGAATATCTGGAGCTTACCCGCGACGCGTATGAGCGGATCCAGATTCCAGACGAGCTCGATGGGCGCGGCCCGATCAGCCTCTCGCCTGCGGAAGTCGAGACAGCCTTTCTCGATGCCAATCCCGGACTGTCCGAGGATGGTATCGCGGCGACCTGTTCAGCCGGCGCGCTGGACGAAGTCCGCATCTGCCTTACCAAAGATCTCGATTTTCGCGCGTGCCGCGAGGTCGATGCCCGCGGCTGCCGCCAGCGCCTCATCGAAGTGCCGGCAAGGTAGCCTTTCCATATCCAGAAGAAGGACGTTTGCCCTTGCGTATCCTCGTTTCACCCGCCTCGCCCTATTCGGCCAAAGTGCGCATGGCCGCGACCTATGCGGGCTTGTCCTTCGAAAGCGTGCTGACCGACACGAATGCGGAACCGGCCGAACTCGTCGCCAACAACCCGCTCGGCAAGATCCCCCTGCTCCTGACCGACGACGGCAATGCCGTGTTCGACAGCCGCGCGATCATGCAGTTCATCGACCGTGAGACCGGGCGCAAGCTCTATCCGCGCAATCCGGCAAAGCGCACCGAGGTGGACGTGCTGGAAGCGCTTTGCGACGGTACCTGCGATTGCCTGCTCGCCATGGTCTATGAGCGTCGCTTCCGCCCCGAGGAAAAGGTGCACCAGGAGTGGATCGACAAGCAGTGGAAGAAGGTGGAGCGGGCGCTCGATCATCTCGAAGCGAACCTGCCGCGCACGACCAAGTCGCTGAATGGCGGCCATTTCGCGCTCGCAGCTCTGCTTGGCTACCTGTCACTGCGTTTCGAAGGAAAGTGGGAGCGCGGCCGGCCGAAGCTGAAGAACTGGCCCAAGAAGTTCGAGACGTTCTTTGCCGACTATGCGCGGCTGAAGCCGCAGTAACGGCGACTTCTTCCTCGGCAATCCCCTCGACGGCAAAAGAAAAAGCCGGGGCGCGCAAGGCACCCCGGCTTTCTAACCGCCCGAAAGCAGTTTCAATCGATCGGCTTAGAACTTGAAGCCTACACCAGCGCGGACGCTGTGCTCGTCGTAAGCCGACGAGAACGAGTTGCCGTTGATGTTGTAGTCGTCGCTGCCGTAGTCGGTGTAACGGTACTCGAGACGAGCCGTGATGTTGTCGGTGACCATGCCTTCGACGCCACCACCAACGGTGTAGCCGACTGCCGTGGAGGAGTCGCTGCCGTCGAACTGGTTGTACTCGATGTCAGCTACAGCCACACCGCCCGTTGCGTAGATGAGGAACGGGTTGAAGGCCACACCGGCACGTGCACGGACCGAACCGAACAGACCGACTTCGCCTTCGCGAACACCAGGCACGCCGCCGGTGACGGTCGCTACGCCCGTGCCGCTGACGTCGGAGTAGCCGAGATCGGCTTCAGCACCGACGACGAAGTTGTCGAACTGGTAGTTGTAACCAGCGTATGCGCCGCCGGAGATGCCGTCGGAATCGTCGCCGACGATGTCTTCGTGGTCACCCCAGTTGTAGCCCAGGAACACACCGGCGTAAGGACCGGTCCAGAGCTGCACAGGTGCAGCTTGAACTGGCGCTGCTGCCGGCGGCGGGGACGGCGGAGCCATGATGGCGTCGGCTGCAAAGGCGCCAGCCGTAAGCGGAGAAGAACCATTGCCGTGGCCAGACCAGCCAATTTAAGTGCACGCATTTTACTTCTCCTAATACAATTTCCGATCGCATGGCGAACGGGTGGACGTTTATCGTTCTTGCCCCGCCCTAGCAGGGCCTGAATGACCCTCGAATGCGGCGGCGTCTAAAGCCGGAATGTGGAGATTCAGTGGCCAGCCTCCAATCACCTTGCGGTGCTGCAATTATGCAACAGGAGCCGTCGTCTCGAATTCCACACTCATGCGACCGCCGATAAAAAGCCTGCGCGGCCCTTTGTTCCTGGCCCCGATTTTCTATATCCGCACTGTTGCAACATAATCACACAATTTGCCGGAACCCCTTGGAATTCAGGGCTCCGCGCGGGGTCGCCGAGAACTTCATGACAGTCATCCCCCCAAGGCCGTGCTGGTCACAGGCGCTGCACGACGAATAGGCCGCGCTATCGCCAGAGATCTGGCAGAACGCCGGCTTCGGCCGTAGCGATACACGCCAACAGCAACGTAGAGGATGCTGAAGCACTCGCTGCCACATTAAGGCAGAATGGGGCAGTGGGCTGCCGCACTCACGGCCAACTTGGAAGTACCGTTTGAGGCGGGTGAACTCCTTCACAAAGCGCAAGCTGCCATCGGGCCGATCGGCGTCGTCGTCAATAATGCCTCGGTTTTCTTGTCCGATGAGGCGGAGCGTTTCGACGAGACCCTCTTCGACCGCCACTTCGCCGTGCATGTCAAAGCGCCTTTGGCGATCTCGGCAGCTTTCGCCGGCAAGCGCCGGGAACAATGGCGGTCTCATCGTCAACATCATCGACCAGCGGGTGTGGGCGCTCACGCCGCGATTCTTTTCCTACACGCTGTCCAAATCGGCGCTGTGGACCGCCACGCAGACCATGGCACAGGCTTTTGCGCCGCGCGGGATTCGCGTCAACGCCATCGGTCCCGGCCCGACGCTTGCCAATGAGCGGCAGGACACGGCGGACTTTGCCGCCAGACGAAGAGCGTTCCCTTGGGATACGGCCCGGATCTGCCTGATTTCGGTCGCACAATCCGCTATCTGTTCGACACGCCGTCCATTACGGGCCAGATGATCGCGCTCGACGGTGGCCAGCATCTCGCATGGGAAACGCCGGACGTCGTGAACGCCAGGGAATAACAGACAGAGTGCCATTGTGACCGAGGAGCCAGCCAAGAAGTCCGCGCCGCGCAACCTGTTCAAACGCAGGGCTGCGCGTGGGTTGTCGCCGCGCATGCCGCGGAAGACATCGGGATCGACGTGGATGCGCTCGATTTTTCGACGATCGCGGATGCGGATATCTCGCCTGATTCCCTTCCCGACGAGGACAGCGACACGGAGACGGATGAGGTCGAAGCGGTTGCGCAGGAAAGTGGCCCCGCGATCGACTGGGAGGCGTTGACCAAGCCGGAGCCGGGGCTGCAGGGGCCTGATGTCATCCAGGCATTCGTCAAGCGGCTGCCGAACGGGCCTGGCGTGTACCGGATGTTCAACGCCAAGGGCGACGTTCTCTATGTCGGCAAGGCGCGCAGCCTGAAGAAGCGTGTCGCGAACTATGCCCAGGGCCGCGTCCATTCCAACCGCATCGCCCGCATGGTGCGCGAAACCGCGCATATGGAATTCGTCACCACCCGAACCGAAACAGAAGCGCTTCTGCTGGAAGCGAATCTGATCAAGCGCTTGCGGCCGCGTTTCAATGTGTTGCTGCGGGACGACAAGTCGTTTCCCTATATTCTGGTGACCGGGGATCACCCGGCACCGGCCATCTTCAAGCACCGCGGCGCGCGTGCGCGCAAAGGCGAGTATTTCGGGCCGTTCGCATCGGCGGGCGCGGTCGGCCGTACGATCAACGCACTGCAGCGCGCATTCCTGCTCAGAACCTGCACGGATTCGGTTTATGAAGGCCGGACACGGCCGTGCCTGCTCTACCAGATCAAGCGATGCTCGGGCCCTTGCACCGGCGAGATCAGCCTGCCGGACTACGCCGAGCTCGTGCAGGAAGCGGAGGATTTTCTTTCCGGCAAGAGCCAGAAGGTGAAGTCGCACATCTCGCAGGCCATGCAGCAGGCATCGGAAGATCTCGACTTCGAGCGCGCGGCCGTGTTCCGCGACCGTCTGTCGGCGCTCAGCCATGTGCAGAGCCACCAGGGCATCAACCCCCGCTCCGTCGACGAGGCGGATGTCTTCGCCATCCATCTCGCAGGCGGGCTGGCCTGCATCCAGGTGTTCTTCTTTCGCACCGGCCAGAACTGGGGCAACCGGGCTTATTTTCCGAAGGCCGACCCGCAGCTTTCCGCCGGCGAGATCCTCGGGGCGTTCATGTCCCAGTTCTACGACGACAAGCCGATCCCGAAGCAGATCCTGCTGTCCGAAGAAGTCGAGGAGCAATCGCTGATCGCGGAAGCATTGTCGCTCAAGGGCGAGCGCAAGATCGCGATCTCGGTGCCGCAGCGTGGGGAGAAGAAGGAGCTCGTGGACCACGCGCTCAGCAACGCCCGAGAAGCCCACGGCCGGCAGATTGCGGAAACGGCCTCGCAAGCCCGGTTGCTGCAGGGCATTCAGGAAACATTCGGACTTGAGCGCAAGCCGCGCCGGGTCGAGGTCTACGACAACTCCCACATCATGGGCACCAACGCCGTAGGCGCGATGATCGTCGCCGGCCCCGAGGGTTTTGCGAAGAACCACTACCGCAAGTTCAACATCCGCTCGACCGACATCACGCCGGGCGACGACTTTGGCATGATGCGAGAGGTGATGGAGCGGCGCTTCTCACGGTTGATCAAGGAGCATCCGCTGGAAAGCGCCACGGACCAGTCGTCGGGTGACGACGACACTGATGCGCCGCTACCCGCGTGGCCTGATCTCATCCTCATCGATGGTGGCCAGGGACAGATGACGGCCGTGCGGGAAATTCTGGACTCGCTCGGCATCAGGGACAAGGTGACGGCGATCGGCGTTGCCAAGGGGATGGATCGTGAGGCCGGGCGCGAGCGATTCTTCATGGAGGGCAAGCAGCCCTTCACCCTGCCGCCGCGTGACCCGGTGCTTTATTTTCTGCAGCGACTGCGCGACGAGGCGCATCGCTTCGCCATCGGCTCGCACCGCCAGCGGCGCAAGAAGGAGATGGTGAAGAACCCGCTGGACGAGATCGGCGGCATCGGCCCGGCGCGCAAGCGCGCGCTGCTTCATCATTTCGGGACGGCCAAGGCTGTTTCGCGCGCGGCGCTGACGGATCTGCGCGCAGTCGACGGGATCTCCGAAGCGATGGCGATCTCGATCTACAACCACTTTCACCCGGATGCTTCCGGCGCCCGGTAGCGCCGGAAGCTTTTTCAGCATCAGAACTCGGCGTAGCGGCGCGCGATCTCGCTCTGCTTGGCAACCAGTGCCTGGAAACCGTCGTCTTTCGCTCCGGCATCAACGTCGCCTGCCTGGCCGAGGCCGCCGATCATGCTGTCAAGCCGCATGGCTTCAAGCACGGCAAGAGCTGCAGCACGGGGATCCCGCACGGTTTGTTCGGTAGGTAGCGGCTCAAGCCTGGTGAGGCTGCGTTCTACGACCGTGCTCGATGCGCCGGACGCACCCTGCCCACTGCCCCTTGATGACGCGGCGGAGGTGCTCTCCAGCGGCCTTCCAGCCGGCGCCGATGACGAGGTGGCCGCCGCTCTCGTCGAAGATGTGGACGACGGCGTCGTGGATGCACCGGCAGTCGTCGAGGATGCAGCCGGCGCCGAGCCTCCGCTGCTCACCGTCGAGGGGGCGGAGGAGCCAGAAGTCTGCGTCGATGCGTTGGCGGACTGTGAAGGTGGGGACGATTGCTGCGACGATGAAGCCTGTGGCTGCCTGTAGCCGATAAGAGCTCCGATCATTACTATTCTCCATGTCAGATCGATCGGGCGGGTGTTTAGCGAGTTCTTCTTTAGAAACCGGCGAAACAATCGTTTGAAATGCGGCCAGTCCGGTTACCTATGATTCATCAGTCCGTTGCGCAGCTCTGCGATGGTTGGACGGACGCGGCCCGGTTCGGACAAAATGGAGGTTGACGCCATGGCTATCGACCGTTCATCTGGCACCACTTTGAAATTGAAGGTGACCATGGCCTCGCCGGTCTACAACATCCCAAATCTTCTGACCTACGGTCGCATCCTGGCGGTGCCGCTGATCGTCTTGTGCTTCTTCGTCGAAGGCCGGCTGCACGGGTCGGATTTCGCCCGCTGGTCGGCGCTCGTGATCTTCGTGATTGCGTCGCTCACGGACTGGCTCGATGGCTATCTCGCGCGCCTTTGGGATCAGTCATCCAATATTGGCCGCATGCTGGATCCCATTGCCGACAAGCTGCTCGTAGCGTCCGTATTGTTGCTGATGGCAGCGGACGGCACGATCGCCGGATGGACGATCTGGGCCGCGATCACCATTCTTTGCCGCGAAATTCTCGTGTCTGGCCTTCGCGAATATCTGGCAGCCCTGAAGGTGTCCGTGCCCGTCACGCGCATCGCCAAGTGGAAGACGACAATCCAGATGGTCGCGCTTGCCTTCCTTCTCGCCGGCCCTGCGGGCGACAAGATCCTGCCTTACACCACCGAACTTGGTATCGCGCTGCTGTGGGCAGCGGCGCTGATCACGATCTACACCGGCTACGATTATTTCCGGGCCGGGTTGAAGCATGTGGTGACCGAATGAAGCGCAAGCTCATCTATTTCGCTTGGGTGCGCGAGCGCATCGGCAAGTCCGAAGAAGAGCGCGAACTGCCCGAAAGTGTCGTCAGCGTCAGCGATCTTCTCGCCTATCTGCAGACGCAGGGCGACGAGTACGAGGCAGCGCTGCAGCACGCCCATGTGATCCGAGTGGCGCTCGACCAGGAGCATGCCGACCATCGCGAGCCGATCGGCAATGCGCGTGAAATCGCGCTGTTCCCGCCGATGACCGGCGGATGAAGAGCCATGGCCGTTACACCGACCATCCGCGTTCAGGCTGACGATTTCGACGTCGCTGCAGAGATCGAAGCAGTGGCATCGGGGCGCACCGATATCGGCGCGGTGGTGACGTTCACGGGCCTTTGCCGCGATGAGAACGGCCGGCTCTCGGCGCTAGAGCTCGAACATTATCCCGGCATGGCCGAGGCGGAAATCCGCCGCATCGCCGACGAAGCCATCGCCCGGTTCGGATTGAGCGGTCTCACCGCCATCCACCGCTGTGGCAAGATCGCTCCCGGCGGCAACATCGTGCTCGTGGTCACCGCCTCGTCGCACCGGCAGGCGGCATTCGATGGTGCAAATTTCCTGATGGATTACCTGAAGACCTCGGCGCCCTTCTGGAAGAAGGAGCACGCCGCAAGCGGCCAAGCCGGCGAATGGGTGGCTGCGCGCGACGCCGACGATGAGGCACGGCTTCGCTGGCAAAAGGTCGGCGGCGAAAGCTGACCCGTCAGCCTGCCTTCAGGCGTAGGCTTTTTCTCAAAGAGCGCTGCTCGAAGGATGGGTTGCCTCGTCTTCGCGCCGTCGATCGCCGATAAAGAGCGAAAATCGGCGCGAAGAAGCACTGGAGTGAACATGCGACGCGACGAAGCGAATGTCCTGATCGGCGACATCTCCTGCCTGTTCGGCACCCTGCCGCTGGAAGACCGGCTGGCGTGGCTGCAAAGCGCCGGCCACTCGATCGTCTTCACGACCAGCCTCGGTATCGAGGATCAGGTGGTGACCGATGCGCTCGTGAGCGCCCTGCCCTCGGCGCGGATCGTCACGCTCGACACACTGCGCCTTTTCGACGAGACGGTGGATCTGATCGAGGAGACCGAGGCGCGTTACGGCATTTCGATCGAGCGTTTCCTTCCGGAACCGAGCGCGGTCGACCAGTTCGTGGCGACCTACGGGATGAACGGGTTCTACGAAAGCGTCGAAGCACGCCACGCCTGTTGCGGCATCCGTAAGGTGGAACCGCTCGGTCGGGCGCTGGCGGGTGCCGATATCTGGATCACCGGACTGAGGCGTGGCCAGTCGGCGGCGCGCGGCAGCGTGCCCTTTGCCGAATGGGATGCTGATCGGGAACTGTTGAAGATCAATCCGCTCGCCGACATGTCGCTCGAAGATATCCGGCTTCGTGTTGCGGAACGCAGCATTCCGGTCAATCCGCTCCACCTGCGCGGCTATCCGTCGATCGGCTGTGCGCCCTGCACCCGCGCCATCAAGCCCGGCGAAGACGAGCGCGCCGGCCGCTGGTGGTGGGAACGCGACGAGCAGCGCGAATGCGGCCTGCATGTCGCCGGTGCCGCCTCGGCCCTGCCAGCCGCCTGACCCAGCGATCCGGCATCCGACATCAAAAAACCCCGGGACCTGGGCCCCGGGGTTTTCTGTAACTACGACAGCGGCTTGGCGCCTGCTGCCGAGAAATCGATTCAGCCGACGATTTCGGTGCCGGAGAACCAGTAAGCGATTTCTTCCGCTGCGGTCTCGGGAGCGTCGGAGCCGTGCACCGAGTTCTCGCCGATTGAGAGCGCGTGCACCTTGCGGATGGTGCCTTCTGCAGCATCCTTCGGGTTGGTTGCGCCCATGACTTCGCGGTTCTTGGCGATGGCGTTCTCGCCTTCCAGCACCTGAACGATCGTCGGGCCCGACGACATGAATTCGGTCAGTTCGCCGAAGAACGGACGATCCTTGTGGACCGCGTAGAAGCCTTCGGCTTCGCGCAGGCTCATCCATACGCGCTTGGAAGCGACGACGCGCAGGCCGGCGTCTTCCAGCATCTTGGTGATGGCGCCGGTGAGGTTGCGCTTCGTTGCGTCGGGCTTGATCATCGAAAAGGTGCGTTCGATCGCCATGAGGTTTTCCCTGTTCTTTTGCTTGACGGAATGTTGGGAGAATTTGGCGGCCTCCATAGCCGCCAAGTGTTGCGAACACAAGACACGACGACGAGACGGCGGCTGGGCTCAGGCGGCGGCCGGCACCGCGCGACCGATCCCGCCGTGTAGATCGAGGCAGGTCTCGAACCAGTCCAGCACCGGATCATCATGGCCGAGCAGCGGCTCGCGCATGATGATCCTGGCCCACTGGAAAGCGCCGAACAGGATGTAGTCGGAGAAAAGCGGACTTGCGCCACCGATGAAGGGCTGGTGGCGCAGCATGGCGCGCACGGGCTCCAGCCTCGCATTCAGTTTGCCGAGTTCCGACAGCCCGCGCTCGCGCGTTTCCTCCAGCGGCATGCCGAAGCGGGCTTCGCGGCTGTTGCGAAAGAACGCCTGGTCATCGGGCGCCAGCGCGTCATGCACGTCCATGATCGCCGCCTTGCCGATGATCGCGTGAATCTGCGTCTGGCACCAAGCTTCGACGAACCGGGCCATCGCTTCGCCGCCCGGTCCGCCGAACAGCGAAGGGCCATCGGGTCGCGTTCTTTCCAGATGCAGCGCGATGGCGAAGGAATCGGACACGGTCGCATCTCCGTCGCGGATGACCGGCACGATGCCGCTGCCATCTTCGATCTTCGGAATTTCGGTGAAGGGAACGTACCGGCTTTCCCACGCGAGCCCCTTATGGGCGAGCGCCATCACGACTTTCCAGCAATGCGGGCTGAAGGGGCGTGCGGAGTCACTGCCAACGAGTTCGTAGAGTTGAATGGTCATGCAGCGATCTCCCTCTGCGCTGGCCCACAGATGGGCAACATCAGTGCCTATGCCATGGTGCTGTCACCGCATCCATAACATGCGATGCGCCGCATGCCCCCTCTTCCTGCCGAACGCCGGGCCTTCGCTGGAACGCTCCTTGCCAAGAACGCCTCCATCAGCCAAGAAGCCGCCATGCTTCAGATCAGCGACCTCTCGCTCCGCATCGCCGGGCGCCTTCTTATCGACCATGCCTCGGTCACACTGCCTTCGGGCACGAAGGCGGGCCTCGTCGGGCGCAACGGAACCGGCAAGTCCACCCTTTTCCGGGCGATCACCGGCGACCTAGCCTCTGAAAGCGGCTTCGTGCATGTGCCGAAAGGCGCACGCATCGGCGGCGTTGCGCAGGAAGCACCCGCGACCGAGGACGCTCTGCTCGACATCGTGCTTTCGGCCGACAAGGAGCGCGCCGCGCTGATGGTAGAAGCCGAGACGGCGACGGATCCCAACCGCATTGCCGACATCCAGACGCGTCTCGTCGATATCGACGCGCATTCGGCCGAAGCGCGGGCCGCTAGCATTCTCTCTGGTCTCGGTTTCGACGAGGCTGCGCAGAAGCGACCCGCATCGAGCTTTTCCGGAGGCTGGCGCATGCGCGTTGCGCTCGCTTCCGTGCTGTTCGCCGAGCCCGACCTGCTGCTCCTCGACGAGCCGACGAACTATCTCGACCTCGAAGGCACGTTGTGGCTCGAGGAGTATGTGCGGCGCTACCCGCACACGGTCATCATCATCAGCCACGACCGCGACCTCCTGAACAAGGCCGTCAATTCGATCGTGCATCTGGAGCACAAGAAGCTCACCTTCTATCGCGGCGGCTACGACCAGTTCGCCCGCCAGAAAGCGGAAGCGGAGGAACTTCAAACCAAAGCGCGCACGAAGCAGATGGCCAAGCGCAAGCACATGGAATCCTTCGTCGAGCGCTTCCGTGCCAAGGCGTCCAAGGCGCGCCAGGCACAATCGCGCCTCAAGGCGCTGGAGCGCATGGGCGAGATCGCGGCCGTATCGCAGGAACATGTCGCCGGTTTCACCTTCCCGGCGCCGGAAAAGGTGGTGGCATCGCCCATCATCGCGATCGAGAGCGGTTCGGTTGGATATACTCCCGGGCAGCCGATCCTGCGGCACCTCAATCTGCGCATCGATGCCGACGACCGTATCGCGCTGCTCGGCTCGAACGGCAACGGCAAATCCACCTTCGCAAAGCTGATTTCCAGCCGACTTGACCTCGCCGATGGTCAAATGACCGTCGCGCCGGGGCTGAAGATCGGTTTCTTTGCTCAGCACCAGCTGGATGACCTCATCCCGGGCGATTCCGCGGTCGCGCATATCCGCCGCCTGATGCCGGACGCGCCGGAAGCCAAGGTGCGTGCGCGCGTCGCACAGATGGGGCTCGTGACCGAGAAGATGGATACGCCGGCCAAGGATCTATCAGGCGGCGAGAAGGCGCGGCTCCTGATGGGGCTTGCGACCTTCGAGGGGCCCAACCTGCTTATCCTCGACGAACCGACGAACCACCTCGACATCGACAGCCGCCAGGCGCTTGTCGAGGCGCTCAACGATTTCGACGGCGCCGTGCTTCTGATCGCACACGATCGCCATCTCATCGAAGCGACGGTCGAACGGCTGTGGATCGTCGGCGGCGGCTCGGTCAAGGCCTATGACGGCGATCTGGAAGACTACCGCAACCTGATCGTCGGCGGCTCGCCCAAGAATTCCGACAAGCGTCGTCTTGCCGAAGAGGCCGCTGCCGAAGCGCAGCGCTCGAAGTCCGACCAGCGTAAGGCTGCTGCCGATCGCCGCAAGGAAATGGCGCCACTGAAGAAGAAGATTGGTGAACTGGAAGCGGCGACCGCCAAGCTGCAGAAGCGGATACTGGCCATCGACACCGAACTTGCCGATCCGGCAGTCTATGACAACAAGGCCAGGATCGTCGCGCTTGGCAAGGAACGGACCGACTGCGAAAGACGGCTTGTCGACGCCGAAGAGCAGTGGCTGACGCTGTCAGCGGAATATTAAGAAGCGGTCGCCATCGACTGACGACGACCGCTTCCGGCCCGCTCGCATTCTTATCGAATTTGGACTTCAGACCGGCTGGTCGAAATGCACGTTCAGGCCGCGGCCGACGGCGAATTTCGCCACGCGCGTCCTGATTTCCTGATCGGTCATGGCTAGGTTCGGCTGCCACCGGCGAACGGTCGCCACGCCCTCCGATAGGGACAGAGGCCAACCACCGGCATGATTTCCTGCGCAGTAGTCCGCAATCAATTCCATCACAGGATCCGGCTCAAGCTTCACAGCAATCATGGCGCATCTCCTCGGGGAAAGATGCATAGTGCCCGTGCTGACACCGGCCGCGCAAATCACGTTCTGCATATGTGAAAAGACATACATAACAGAGCGTAAAAGCTCAGAGCCAGCCCCGCCGCTTGAAGAAGAGATAGGGTACGACAGCCGAAAACACCATCAGCCCCAAGGCATAGGGGTAGCCATAGGCCCAGTTCAATTCGGGCATGAACTCGAAGTTCATCCCATAGACAGAGGCGACCAGCGTCGGCGGCAGGAATATCACGGCTGCGACCGAGAATATCTTGATGATGGCATTCTGCTCGATCGAGATCAGACCCAGCGTCGCGTCGAGCAGGAAGACGATCTTTTGCGACAGATAGGATGCGTGGTCCGACAGGGACACTGCGTCGCGAGAAAGCGTCTTGATCGCAGCCTTGGTGTCGCGATCGCAGTGACGCTGGTTGGCGACATTGGCAAAGAAGGAAAACAGCCGGTCATGCGTCGCAAGGCTGTCGCGCAGCATCGAAAGCAGATCGCCCTGCCGGCCGATGGCCTTCAGGATGGACTGGAAGTCCCTGCCCTTGGTGGGGCCGGTCGAGGCGTTGGCGAAAATGTCCTTCGAGATCGCATCGATGTCCTTGCCCACGACCTCGAGAATATCGGCGATCCGATCGATCACGGCATCGAGAAGGCCCGCCAGAACGGCGATGGCATCGCGTCCGTCCATCGGCAGTTTCTGAACTCGTAACGCGAAGCTCAAGAATGCGCGCGGCTCGTGATGGCGCACGGTCACGAGAAGCCGTGGCGCGAGGATGAAGGTGACGGGCAGAGTGACCGGATTTTGCGTATCGGTCGCGGAGGGCAACATCGCCGTCATGTAGGCGGCGTTGCCATCGCTATAGAGCCGGCTCGACGTCTCGATTTCATCCATCTCAGCGCGGGTCGGAATATCGATCCCGGTCGCGTCGCGCAGGATCATGTCTTCGGCAAGCGTCGGAGACTGGCAATCGATCCAGACGGCCGCCTCGAAAGTTTCCCTGGAGATGTCTGCGCCGGCTTCGTGCGGCGTGGCTTCGAGCTTGCCTTCGACGAGCCGATACGTGGTGATCATGTCGACTTCCAACCCATCCTGGCGCCGTCGCTCAGGCTTTCTTCTGCCAGCGGCCACCTGGGCCCTGTTGCCAATAGGTCAGGGCATGGCCCTCGGACTTCAGGCGTCGCCACTGATCGCGAGCCGTCGCCAACTGACGATCATCGTGTCCGTCGAACATGAAGACCACACGTTCATAACCCGACAAGTCCGGCGGCGACGCGCCATCGACCATGAAACGGACGGTGGCGTCATTCACAGCCTCCGCCTGCCCTGCCGTCAGCACGATCGGCTGCCTGTCCGCATGCACTTCGGTATCGAGCCCATGCGGCAGGAAGCTGTCGTCGCTGTAGGTCCACAAGACGGTGTCCAGCGCATCGCGACGGGCATCGTCCAAAGCCTGCACCACCACCCTCCAACCCCGCTCGAGGCTCTTTTCCAGCAGCGGGGGCAAAGCCTGCTCGAGGCGGGATTCCGTCAGGTGGTAGAACAGGATTTCAGTCATCGCCCAATCAGTTTTCGTAGTGGGCGCGCACCAGTTCGTTGAGCAGGCGGACGCCGTAGCCTGACCCCCAGGACCGGTTGATCTCCGTCTGCGGCGAACTCATCGCCGTGCCTGCGATGTCGAGATGCGCCCAGGGCGTCTTGCCGACGAAACGCTGCAGGAACTGCGCGGCCGTGATGGAGCCCGCATAGCGACCGCCGGTGTTCTTCATGTCGGCAAAGCGCGAGTCGATCATCTTGTCGTAGTCCTTGCCGAGCGGCATGCGCCAGACCTTCTCGCGCGTCGTTTCGCCGGCTTCCGAGAGGCGTTCCGCCAGAACGTCGTCATTGGAGAACAGGCCGGCGTGATGATTGCCGAGCGCGACCAGGATTGCGCCCGTCAGCGTCGCGAGGTTGATCATGAAGCCCGGCTTGAAGCGATCGTTGCAGTACCAGAGCATGTCGCACAGGATGAGCCGGCCTTCGGCATCGGTGTTGATCACCTCGATCGTCTGGCCGGACATGGATGTTACGATATCGCCGGGGCGTTGGGCGTTGGCATCCGGCATGTTCTCGACAAGCCCGATCATGCCGACCACGTTCGCCTTGGCCTTGCGCGATGCCAGGGCATGCATCAGGCCGGTGACGGCCGCAGCGCCGCCCATGTCGCCCTTCATGTCTTCCATACCGGCTGCGGGTTTGATCGAGATGCCGCCCGTGTCGAACACGACACCCTTGCCGATGAAGGCGATTGGTGCGGCGTTCTTCTCGCCGCCGTTCCAGCGCATGATGACAATGCGCGGCGGGCGCGACGATCCCTGGCTGACGCCGAGGAAAGCACCCATCCCGAGCTTCTTCATCTCTTTCTCGGTGAGGATTTCGATGTCGACGCCGAGTGCTTCCAGCTCCGATGCGCGCTTAGCGAATTCGACGGGTCCGAGCACGTTTGCCGGTTCGTTGACGAGATCGCGTGCAAGAAGCACGCCCTCGCCCGTGCCGGAGAACTCGGCATAGGCCTTCTTGGCGGCGGACGCATCCGGCGTCACGATCGTGACCGACACATCGCCTTCTTCCGACTTGCCGTTGTCGTCGTCCTTTTTCTTCGTCTTGTAACCGTCGAAGCTGTAATTGCGCAGCATCATGCCCAATGCGAAATTGGCGGCGGCAGACGCACCGGTCTCCACGCCATCCACATCGAGATAGACGGTGACGTTGCGGATCGATTTCAGGCGCCCGACAAGCGCACCGCCAAGATCGGTCCAGTCGTTGTGCGTCGGGGTTTCGCCCGTTCCGAGCACCATGATGCGGTTTGTCGTGGCACCCGCAGGCGCCAGCACGTCCACCGCGCTCAGCGACTTACCGTTGAACTCGGCGATCTCGGCAGCCTTGGCCACGACGCCGCCCGGATCTACCGCAGCGAGAGATGCCGGAAGCCGATCCTTCGCTGGAGCGAGAAAAACCGCGACACCCTCGTTGGACTTGGCGGATTTGGCGAAGGCGATGCTGAGTTTACTGGTCATGGCGCGACGGTATTCCCTTCAATGAGACTGTGAAGCGAGGTGTCGGATTTTTCAGGCTCGAAGGCAAGGGCGCAGCACCTGCAACTGCGCGCTGAGACCTCCCCGACGGAATGGACGAAACGCTGTTCAACGAAACGTGAAAAGCAATGCCGCCCAAGATGCATGCGTGCCACGGATCGAGGAATACACTTCGTTTACCGTGTTTCTTCGCCAAGTTTTAGCCATTCGGCGCGACTATCGGCAGCGCTTGGCGGGGCAAGATGCAGAGTTACAGGCTGACGGATGCTCATGCCTCCCGATCGGCCGGCTTGCATCACGACCAGAGTGATGAAAAACAGGCCCGATGAAGCTGATCGAGTGGTACATCTTCCGGCGGATCGCCACCACGTTCCTCGGAACTCTAACAGCGATCACCGCCATCGTCTGGATCGTCCAGGGCCTGAACAGGCTGAACGTCGCGACCGATAGCGGCTCCACGATCGTCAGCTTCCTCTATGTCGCGACGCTGCTGATTCCCTCGGTCATTCCGCTCATCATGCCTTTCGCGCTGCTGCTCGCGACGGTCCAGATCTTCAAGGCTATGAATGCCGATTCGGAAATGGCGGTCATCAAGGCGTCCGGCGGGCCCAAGCGCCTGATTGTGATGCCGGTCCTCATCCTTGGCCTGCTTGCAGGCGCGGTATCCTTCATTCTCGAAAACGGCGTCACACCCTACTCGCGCCAAGAGTTCCGCACCTTCATCGAGGAAGTGCGCGCGAATCTTCTGACGTCGCTCTTGCAGGAAGGCACGTTCCAGACGATCGACAACGGGCTGACGGTGCATATCGCCGAACGCGTGCGCAACGGCGGCTTCGGGGGCCTGTTCATCGCCGATCGGCGCGATCCGGACCAGGAACTCACCTATTTCGCCCGCGAGGCGGCGATCGCCGAAGACACTGAGGGGCGACAATTGCTGCTGATGCGCGATGGCGAACTGCACCAGCGCGATACGGACAGCGACGCCGTCTCCATCGTGCGCTTCGCGTCCTACGCATTCGACCTGTCTGCCTTCGCGCCGGCCGCGGGCGCCTATATCGTCTTTCCGAAGGACCAGACGACGCCGTATCTCTTCAATCCCGACCCGGAAAACCCGCGTTTCCAGGAAAATCCGCGCGAGTTCTCCGCCGAGCTGCATAAGCGCATGACGAACTGGACGCTTCCCGTGATCATGGGCCTCATCGGTGTGCTCGTGGCCGGCGAAGCGCGCACGTCGCGCGAAGTGAACGGCACGATGACCGCCACCGCGCTCACCCTCGGCGTCACCTATTTCCTGGCGTCCTATCTGCTCGAAGACATCGCCGCTCAATCGGCATTCGGCATCGCGCTGCTTTACATTCTGCCGCTGACCGTGGGCGGGCTGTTGCTCTTCCTGCTTGCCAAGGACATCAGACCTGCATTGCCGCGACCGGTTGCGCGCCTGGTCGAGCTGGTCAGCGACCGATTCGTTGCCATCAGTCGGCGTGCGACCGCCGCCTCCGTGAAGAGCGGAGCGCAGAACTGACATGGGACGCACACTCAATCTCTATTTCTACGTTCGATACCTCGTCACGCTGACGGCGATCATGTTCGGCATCTTCTCGCTGATCCTGATCATCGACCTCACGGTGCTGCTGGAGCGCGTGCCGGATATCGAAGGCATCTCCGTTTTCGACGTCGCGCTTCTGTCGATCTATCGCGCACCGGGCTTTGCCGAGCAGGCACTGCCCTTCGCGGCACTGTTCGCCGCAATCACCGTGCTGGTTCAGCTGAACCGGCGTTATGAACTGGTGATCGCCCGTTCGGTCGGCGTTTCGGTCTGGCAATTCATGCTGCCAATCTGTGCGGCGGCGCTGACAGCAGGCGTGTTCGCCGTCGCCGTCTTTAATCCGCTGGCGTCGGCCGGCTTCACGCAGGCACAGTTTCTCGAAAGCGTGATCTTCAACCGCAATCAGGCGCCTTCCTCCGACAACATCGTTCCCTGGCTGCGCCAGAAGAGCGGTGATCAGGAGATGATCATCGGTGCCCGAGGCGCGATTGATGGCGGGCTGGTGATGTTCGGTGTCACCATGGTGTTCTTCGACCAGGAAGGCGCCGTCGATTCGCGCATCGAAGCAGAAAGTGCCGCGCTCGAAGATGGCTATTGGGCTGTGGATGGCGCACGGCGTTTCCGGGCGGGGGCGGAGCCGGAAGAGATCGGCATGATCGACGTCCCCACGAGCCTGCGGCCTGCCTATGTGCAGGAGCGGCTGACAGACCCTGAATCGGTCTCGATCTGGGCGTTGCCGCAAAAGATCGAGGTGGCCCGTTCGCTCGGCTTTTCGGCCGCGCAGTTTTCCACACAATTTCAGATACTTCTGGCAAGACCCTTTCTGATCGCCGCAATGGCTGTGATCGCCGCGACAGTCTCGCTGACTTTCGCTCGCTTCGGGCAGGCACGCAGCGTCATTTTGGGTGGTATCGTTGCAGGCTTCGTGCTTTATGTCGTCTCTGTTTTGGTCAGGACCTTCGGGGAGTCAGGGGCAATTCCAGCGTTTGTTGCAGCATGGCTGCCGGTCTTCGTGGCGCTTGCCCTCGGAGTAACCGTGCTCCTGCACAAGGAGGACGGTTAGTGGTGCGCGTCGCGTTCGGCAGAATTGATGTGTCAGTGCGTTTCGGCTTGAAGGCCGGCGCGGCTGCGTTGCTGCTTGGCGTTTCCTCGCTGACACTGACCCATGTGCTGCATGCCCAGGAACAGTCGGTGCTCGCCAGCGCCGATCCGGATGCCCGGTTTCTCCTCAGCTCCGACGAACTGCTCTACAACCTCGATTCCGAGCGCGTGATTGCGCAGGGCGCGGTGCAGATCGATTATGACGGCTACCAGATGGTGGCAGACCGCGTGGAATACGACCAGCGGACGGGCCGCCTGATGGCGGTCGGCGGCATCGAACTGGTGGAGCCGGGCGGCAACCGCATCTATGCCGATGAGCTCGACCTGACGGACGATTTTGCCGATGGCTTCGTCAACGCGCTGCGCATCGAGACGCCGGACAACACCCGCCTCGTTGCCGAAAGTGCGGAGCGCACTGGCGGCACGCAGACGACGCTGAACAACGGCACCTACACGGCCTGCAACATATGCGAAGAAGATCCGAGCAAGGCACCGCTCTGGCAGATCAAGGCCCGGCGCGTCATCCAGAACGGCGAAAACCAGACGATTCGGCTGGAGCAGGCGAGCTTCGAGCTGTTCGGTCGCCCGATCGCCTACCTGCCCTATCTGGTCGTTCCGGATTATCAGAACCGCCGCGTCTCCGGCTTCCTGTCACCGTCGGTTTCGTTTTCGAGTACGCTCGATCTCGGCGTGACGGTGCCCTACTACTTCGCCCTGACACCGCATATGGATGCGACCGTTGCCGTGACCGGCTACAGTGCGCAGGGGTTCCTCACCGAAGCCGAGTTTCGCCGCCGGTTCGCAACAGGCGACGTCACGGTCCGTGCGGCCGGCATCTACCAGCTGAGCCCGGAAGATTTCGACGCGCGCACGGTCGACCGTCTGGAGGATGCACGCGGCCTCTTCAACACGACCGGCCGGTTCAACATCAACGAAAGCTGGTCCTATGGCTGGGACCTGACGGTGCAATCCGACAGCAATTTCGGCCAGACCTACGGCATCGACTATTTCAACAATGAGCGCGAAACGTCGGAGGTCTATCTGACCGGCCTTCGCGACCGGAATTACTTCGATTTGCGCGGCATGTATTTCGACGTGCAGTCGCCGCGCCTGACCGACATCGAAGATGCGCAACAGCCCTTCGTGCACCCGTCGCTCGACTACAATTACACGGCTGGCGACCCTGTCTTCGGCGGTGAGCTGACGGCAGACGTGAACCTGGCGAGCCTGACCCGCACCCGAGCGGATTTCGAGAATTTTCCGGGGACTGGCCGTGACCGCATCCGGGGCATCGACGGCACGACGTCGCGGCTGACGGGTGAGACCGAGTGGAAGCGCAGCGTCGTGACCGGTTCCGGCCTCGTGATCACACCGATTCTCGCGCTTCGCGGCGATCTTCACTCCAGCGAGCTCGACGAGACGAGCGCGATTTCCGCCTTCACTCCGGCGGTCAACGATTTCGACGCGCGTTCGATGGCGACGGCCGGCGTGGAAGCGCGCTATCCGGTGCTGCTGACCTCACCCGGTTCCGGCTCATCCCACATCATCGAGCCGATCGGTCAGCTCTTCGTGCGTCCGAACGAACAGATGGCAGGCAGGCTTCCCAACGAAGACGCCCAGAGCTTCGTGTTCGACGCAACCACGCTTTTCGAACGCGACAAGTTCTCAGGCTATGACCGGATCGAAGGCGGCACGCGCGCCAATCTCGGCCTGCGCTATACGGGCAGCTTCGCAAATGGCTATTCGCTAAACGCGGTCGTCGGCCAGTCCTACCATCTCGGCGGCGTCAACTCCTTCGCAAGCGACGACTTCGTCAATGCAGGGGCCAATTCCGGCCTGGAAACGGATGTCTCCGACTTTGTCGGCGAAGTGGCGCTGATGACGCCAGCCGATCTCGGCTTCCGCGCGGGATCCCGTTTCAGCAAGGAGACGATGGACATCAACCGGTTCGATGCCGGCGCCACCTACGCCAACGAGACGGTGTCGCTCGAAGGTGGCGTGACGTACCAGCGCGAACAGCCCGAATACAATTTCGACGTCGACCGTTATGAAGTGCGCGGCAGCGGCGCGCTGCGCTTTGCCGAAAACTGGAGCGTTTTCGGTGCGGCCTCCTACGATGCGCGCGAGGGCGTCCTCACCACTTCGGCGATCGGCTTCGGCTATGACGACGAGTGCTTCACGTTCCGCATCGCCTATATCGAAGAACGCGATGAGCGCGAGCTTTCCGGTTCGGATTGGAGCGTCGGTGCGCAATTGACCTTCCGGACGCTCGGCGACATCAGTTCGGGCGGCGCTTTGGATCGGTTTGGCGCATTCTGAGTGCGTTAAAGCCTTGAAATCGCCCCATCGGTCGACCAAGACACCGCCTGCGCCTTCCATCTCGGACCGCGCGGCGTCATAGTACAAAGATCGAATGCAGCGACATTTCATGATTTCTGGAGCACGACCCATGATCGACAGGCACAAGCGGTTTGCGCGCACGTCCTTGGCGGCGGCTGCCCTGGCGCTTCTGACTGCAACCGCGACGGTTCTTCCGCATGCCCCTGCAGTGGCAGCGAGTTCGATCGCGGTCGTCGTGAACAACCAGGCGATCACCACGGGCGACGTCGAGCGCCGGGTCGGACTTCTCAGGCTGCAGCGTGAGACGGGCAATCTGAACGAGAAAGCCCGAGAACAGCTCGTAAACGAAGCCATCCAGATGCAGGAAGCAGCGAGGATCGGCGGTGTGGTGAGCGACGACCAGGTCACGCAGTCGGTCAATAGCTTTGCCAGCGGCAACAATCTGAGCATCGAGCAATTGACGCAGGTGCTGAACCAGGCCGGCGTCGGCATGGATCATTTCCGCGGCTTCGTGCGCGCGCAGATGACCTGGCCGCGCGTCGTCAATGCACGCTACGCCGGACAGGGCGGCAGTGGTGGCCGGATGAGCCAGCAGGATCTCGTGGCGCGCATGCTGGAGCGCGGCGACAACAAGCCGACCACCACCGAATACATCCTTCAGCAGGTGATCTTCGTCGTGCCTGCCGCGCAGCGCAGCGCGATCTTGAGCCAGCGCCAGCGCGAGGCCGAGCAGGCACGCGCACGCTTCCCCGGTTGCGCCGCCAGCACGCAATTCGCAGCTTCGCTGCGTGACGTTTCCATTCGCGAACTCGGCCGGTTCATGCAGCCGGAGCTGCCGGCAGACTGGAAATCGCAGATCGAAAGCACCTCCGAAGGCGGCACCACGGCGGTGCGGTCGACGGAGCGCGGCGTCGAATTCATCGCTGTGTGCCAGGCTCGCCAGGTATCGGACGACCGTGCAGCCGAAATGGTCTTCCGCGCCGAAGACCAGGAAAACCAGGCCAGCCAGGAAAATTCGCAGCGGTTCCTTGAGGAGCTGAAGGCGAAAGCTGCCGTCAGCTATCGCTAGAAGACGATCCCTTGTGAGCAATTCCACGCATCCCATCGTCCTGACGATGGGCGATCCTTCAGGCATCGGACCGGACATCACGCTGGACGCTTATCTGAAGCGGCGCGAACTCGCGCTGCCGAAATTTGCTGTCCTCGCCGATCCTCAGGTCCTGCGCGATCGGGCGACCCTGCTTGGCCTGGATGTTCCGATCAAGGAGATCGGCAACGAGGACGTCGCCAGCGTTTTCGACGAAGCTCTCCCAGTCATCCCGCTCCGCAATGCAGCACCCGCTTCTCCGGGCCAACCCAGCGCACTGGCTGCTGCCGCGATCGTGGAAGCGATCGACCGCGCGGCCTGCATGACGTTTTGTGGCGTCGCGCGCGCCATGGTGACCAACCCGATCGCCAAGTCGGTGCTCTACGGCGAAGGCTTTGCCTTTCCCGGGCACACGGAATTTCTGGCGGCGCGCGCTTCGGACATGAGCGGCCGACTGATCACACCGGTGATGATGCTCGCCGGACCGAAGCTCAAAGCGGTCCCCGTCACCATCCACATCGCACTCAGCGAAGTCCCGAAGGCTTTGACGCGGGCGTTGATCGTCGAGACCGTGAAGATCACCGCCGACGACATGAAGACGCGCTTCGGACTGACCGAGCCGCGCATTGCGATCTCGGGCTTGAACCCGCATGCGGGCGAGAGCGGAACAATGGGTCGCGAGGAAATCGAGATCATCGGCCCGGCTATTGTCGATCTGCAAGTGCTTGGCATCGATGCAGTGGGCCCCCTGCCCGCCGACACCATGTTCCACGATGCCGCGCGCGCGCGTTATGACGTCGCCGTGTGCATGTATCATGATCAGGCGCTGATCCCCGCCAAGGCGCTCGGCTTCGACGATACCGTCAATGTCACGCTTGGCCTGCCCTTCGTGCGTACCTCGCCCGACCACGGCACGGCGTTCGATATTGCTGGCAAGGGTGTCGCCCGTGCCGATAGCTTGATTGCGGCGATCCGTATGGCGGATGACATGTCGTCGAGGCACGCGTGAGCTCGCTCGATGGCCTGCCGCCGCTTCGCGACGTCATCGCCCGCCACGAGCTTGCGGCAAAGAAGGCGCTCGGCCAGAACTTCCTGCTCGACCTGAACCTGACCCAGAAGGTCGCGCGCGCTTCCGGTCCGCTCGAAGGCGTGACGGTGATCGAGATCGGCCCTGGCCCCGGCGGCCTGACACGCGCGCTCCTGGCGCTTGGCGCTTCAAAGGTCGTTGCGATCGAACGCGATCCGCGCTGTCTGCCGGCGCTTGCCGAAATCGCAGATCACTATCCCGGTAAGCTGGAGGTAATTGAGGGCGACGCGCTCGCCTTCGATTATTATTCGGTTCAGGCGACTGACACGGGGCCGCTGCGCATCGTGGCGAACCTGCCCTACAATGTCGGCACGCAATTGCTCGTCAACTGGCTGACCGGACCCATTTGGCCGCCCTTCTACGAATCGCTGACGCTGATGTTCCAGCGGGAAGTGGCGCTCCGGATCGTCGCGGAACCGGATGGTGATGCCTATGGACGCCTTGGTGTGCTGGCTGGCTGGCGCACGGATGCGCGCATCGCCTTCGACATCCCGCCGCAGGCCTTCACGCCGCCGCCAAAGGTCACCTCATCGGTCGTTCATCTCGTGCCGCGCCCTCACCCGATCCCATGCGACGGCGACGCGTTGGCACGCGTTACCCAGGCAGCCTTCGGCCAGCGTCGCAAGATGCTGCGTCAGAGCCTGAAGCCGCTTGGTGGAGAAGCGCTGCTCGCCAAGGCCGAGATCGAACCCACACGCCGCGCTGAGACGCTGAGTGTCGAGGAATTCTGCCGGCTCGCCCGATTGCTCTGACACGAAAAACGGCGTCTAGAGCAGTTTTTGATTTGTCGCGTTTGCGGACGGTGAACCGGTGTCCACTGCACCTGGAAACGCTCTACTGGGCGTCCTGGCCCAGCAGCTCCTGCACGAAATCGAAGAGGCCCGGGCGCCGGTCGCGGCGCAGGCGTTCCGCCTTCACGATCGCCTGCACGGCCGGGAAGGCGCGGTCCAGATCGTCGTTGATGACGACGTAGTCATATTCGCGCCAATGCCCGATTTCGTCGCGCGCATTGGTCAGGCGCGTCGCAATCACATCCTCGGCATCCTCTGCCCGGCGATGCAGCCGGGAACGGAGTTCTGCCATGGTGGGCGGCAGGATGAAGACCGACACGACGTCGGCGCGCATGTTTTCCTGCAATTGCTGCGCGCCCTGCCAGTCGATGTCGAACAGCATGTCGCGGCCTTCGGCCATTGCCTCTTCGACGGGCTCGCGCGGCGTGCCGTAGAAATTGCCATGCACCTGCGCCCACTCGAGCAGCGCGCCGGAATCACGCAGCCGTTCGAATTCGCGCTGGGAGATGAAGTGGTAGTGTACACCCTCGATCTCGTTGCCGCGCCGCTTTCGAGTCGTCACGCTGACGGAGATGGAGAGCCCAGGATCCGTTTCGAGCAGGTTGCGCGCGATCGTCGATTTGCCGGCGCCAGAAGGCGACGAGAGCACAAGCATAAGCCCTCGTCTCGTGATCGCCGCCGATGGTAGCTGATACTCCGCCATGCCCTGCCCCGTTCTATTCAATATTTTGAACCTGCTCGCGCAGCTGGTCGATCACCACTTTCAATTCCATGCCATTGGCTGTCACAGAAACGGCATTGGACTTGGAGCAGATCGTATTCGCTTCGCGGTTAAATTCTTGCGCAAGAAAATCAAGTCGGCGGCCGATCGGCCCGCCCTTCGACAACAGCTCGCGGCCGGCAGCCACATGCGCCTGCAGGCGGTCGAGCTCTTCGCGCAGATCGGCCTTGGCAGCGAGCAGCACTGCTTCCATGTGCAGGCGCTCCGGATCGAGGCTGCCGGCTGATGTCAGCTGCGCGACCTGGGCTTCCAGCCTTTGGCGAATGTTGGTGGGACTGCGAGAGGGATCGGCATCAATCCCGTTGGCAAGCGTTTCGATCGTCGTGAGATGACCTTCCAGAACGCTGCGGAGAGCTGCGCCTTCGGACGCCCGTGCCTCGACAAGATCGGCAACGCCGCGATCGAGCGCGTCCAGCGCGGCACGCGCGAAGGCAGCCTGATCTTCCTCGCTGTCCTCGGGTTCCTTGAGATCCACCACGCCCTTGATCGCAAGAAGCCCGTCAATCGAGGGCGGTGTCGCATCGATCTTCGTCTTGAGCACTTCGGCGAAGCTCAGAACGATCGCCAACGCTTCCGCGTTGACGACCGGCACCGCTGCGGCCCGGTCGCCGCTGACATTCAGGCTCACCTGGATGTTGCCGCGATTGAAGCGCGCCGCCAGCCGCGCGCGAACCTCGGTCTCCAGGCGATCAAAGCCCGGCGGCAGACGAAGCCGCAGATCCAGGCCCTTGCCATTGACCGAGCGCATTTCCCAGACAAAGCGCAGGCGACCCGAAACGGCCTCGCTACGCGCGAAGCCGGTCATCGATTGAAGTGACATCGCCTGGAGCCCCGTTCGTCATGATCTGGGAGAGTAGCGGACGGCCTGATCCTAGCCGTCACTCGATGATTTCGCCTTCGTAGTCGCCCTGGCCGTCATCCATCGGCGCAATCTCGTCGGCCGGGTCCTCCGGGTTGGCGGCTGCAGCAGCCTCCTGCTCAGCCCGGATGCGGCGCCAGCGGGCAACATTCTGATTGTGCTCGTCGAGCGTACGCGCGAAAGCGTGTCCGCCTGTGCCATCGGCGACGAAGTAGAGATCTTCGGTGGTCGACGGATTTGCCACAGCCTCAAGAGACGCGCGGCCCGGATTGGCGATCGGCCCAGGCGGCAGACCGTTGATCGTGTAGGTGTTGTAGGGTGTCGGCGTGTCGATATCGGACCGGTAGATCGGCCGGTCGGCCGGACGGCCCTCGCCACCGAAAATGCCGTAGAGGATCGTCGGATCCGACTGCAGGCGCATGCCTTCGCGCAGGCGGTTGATGAAGACGCCGGCAACGCGCGACCGTTCGTCGGCCCGGCCGGTTTCCTTCTCCACGATCGATGCCAGCGTGACGAACTCTTCCTTGGTCTCGATCGGAAGATCCGGATCGCGCCGCTCCCAGATCTGGTCGACCAACGCGGTCTGAGCAGCCGTCATCTGATCGATGATGCTCTGGCGGGTGGTACCGCGACGGAAATTGTATGTGTCCGGCATCAGCGAACCTTCCGCCGGCAACGCTTCCGGCAGATCGCCTTCGAGCATCTCATGAGCGGCAAGGCGCTGGAATACCTGGTAGACGGTCAGGCCTTCCGGGACGGCGACAGCATACTGGATGCCTTCGCCCGAGCGCAGCAGTTCCATGATCTCGCGCATGGAGGCATTGGCTTCGATTTCGTATTCGCCGTGCTTCAGCGTATCGTTGCCGATCGTGGCCTCTGTCCCGTAGCGGAAGACTCGCGCGTCGGAGATGATGTTGCGGCGCTCCAGCCCGTTGGCGATTTCGATGATACCGGCGCCTTCGCGCACCTCGAACGTGGTCGCCTGGGCGAGTGGGCCAGGCGATTCGAACTCGACCTTGCCGAAATAGAGAACGGCGCCGGCGCCGAGCACCATGACGACGATGAGCGACAGCACGAAGTTCATGAAGATGACAGGCTGGCTGCGGGCGCGGCGTGAGCGTTTCGGCGGCGGAGGCGCGGCCTTTTCCGGCTTCAATGCCTCGTTGGCCGATTTGGGGATGATCGGCCCCTTCTCGCCCGGCGTCGTGTCTTGGCTTGTCATGACGTCGTGGTCCTGGTCGCTTGTGTTCATGCCCGGTCGCTGATCTCCCTTTTGGAGGAGAAAGGCAGCGACACCAGCAGAAGCTTCGATCTCAAAGAATGGCGATGGCTTCCCATGGCCCTGGAGGTGCCACTTCTAGCCGATTCCACGCCTGCTCTAAACGAAAGCATTGTGTCAAAAGCGGGATATCGACAGGGAACCGCGGTGCCGGATCAGGCCTGATAGCGGCGCATCACCAGCGATGCATTCGTTCCGCCGAAGCCGAACGAATTGGAGAGCGCGACATCCACCTGCTTGGCCTTGGCCTTGTGCGGCACGAGATCGATCGCGCTTTCGCGGCTCGGATTGTCGAGATTGAGCGTCGGCGGCACCATGTTGTCGCGGATGGCGAGCACACAGAAGATGGCTTCCACCGCGCCGGCTGCACCCAACAGATGGCCGATCGCCGACTTGGTCGACGACATGGCGACCTTGCCGGCCGCATCGCCGAGCAGGCGCTCGACAGCGCCGAGCTCGATCGTGTCGGCCATGGTGGAGGTGCCGTGGGCGTTGATGTAGTCGATATCGGATGCATCGAGACCGGCGCGCTTCAACGCAGCCATCATGCAGCGATAAGCACCGTCGCCGTTCTCGGCGGGAGCCGTGATGTGATAGGCATCGCCCGAAAGGCCGTAGCCGACCACTTCGGCGAGGATATTGGCGCCGCGCGCCTTGGCGTGCTCCAGCTCTTCCAGCACCACGATGCCGGCGCCCTCGCCCATGACGAAACCGTCGCGGTCCTTGTCATAGGGGCGCGATGCGCGTTCAGGCTCATCGTTGAACTGCGTGGACAGCGCCTTGCAGGCGGCAAAGCCAGCAATCGAGATGCGGCTGACGGGCGATTCCGCGCCGCCTGCCACCATGACATCCGCATCGCCGAGCGCGATGAGGCGCGCCGCGTCGCCGATGGCGTGGGCGCCGGTCGAACAAGCAGTGACGACGGAGTGATTCGGACCGCGCAGCTTGTGGCGGATCGAGACCTGGCCGGAGGCGAGGTTGATCAGGCGGCCGGGAATGAAGAATGGGGAAATACGGCGGGGACCGCGATCGCGCAGCGTGTAGCCGGCCTCCACGATGCCTTCGATGCCACCGATTCCCGAGCCGATCAAAACGCCGGTAGCGATCTGGTCTTCATCGGATTCGGGATGCCAGTCGGCATCGTTCAGCGCCTGTTCGGCTGCCGCGACGGCGTAGATGATGAAAGGGTCGACCTTGCGCTGTTCCTTGGGGTCCATCCAGTCATCAGGATTGAACGTCCCGTTCGAACCGTCGCCCAGCGGAATGCGGCAGGCGATCTTTGCTGCGAGGTCATCGACCTCAAATTCCTCGATGCGACGAGCGGCACTCTTGCCGTCCAGAATACGCTTCCAGGTGGTCTCGGTATCCGCGCCGTGGGGCGACACCATACCGGTTCCAGTGACAACCACGCGTCTCATCGCCTGTCGATCCGTCATGTCCAGCGTTTATCGTTGGGCACGACGGCAAGAACGCGCCGCCGTGATGTCCGGATCCGCCGCGACATGCGCGCGGCGGTCTCCGCGAGAGCCAGGATCAGGCCTGCTGCTTCTCGATGTACTTGATGGCGTCGCCAACCGTCAGGATCGTGTCGGCAGCATCGTCCGGGATTTCGACGCTGAATTCTTCTTCGAACGCCATGACGAGTTCGACGGTGTCGAGGCTGTCTGCGCCAAGATCGTCGATGAAGCTGGCACCTTCGGTGACCTTATCGGCTTCAACACCAAGATGCTCGACAACAATCTTCTTCACGCGATCTGCGATATCACTCATGTCGGTTTCCTCGACCTTCTTTATGTTCGGTGCTGCCTCGTTAAAGCCAGCAACAGTGCTAATCAAGTTGTACTTGGCAATGAATTGCCACGGATGCGCCTGGTGAACCACATTCGATCGGCATGAACGGCTACCGCCGTTCACTTCGGGCCGCGCTGGCCAAGGTGCCTTTCGCGTCCCCAGTTGGATGCGGCCCTTAACACGCTTTCCATCCACTCGGAAGACCCATAGCGCCTGTGGAAGGCGTTGGTTCCGGTGGATGCAAGGCTTTTTCAGATCATGGCCATGCCGCCATTGACGTGGATCGTCTGCCCGGTGACGTAGGCTGCCTCGCTCGATGCGAGATAGGCCACGGCAGACGCCACTTCGGCGCCGGTGCCCATGCGACGCGATGGGATCGCCGACAAGATGGCGTCCTTCTGCTTGTCGTTGAGCTTGTCGGTCATCGCCGATTCGATGAAGCCGGGCGCCACGCAGTTTACCGTCACGTTGCGCGTCGCGATTTCCTGGGCCAGCGACTTGGAGAAGCCGATCATGCCGGCCTTCGAGGCGCAGTAATTCGCCTGCCCCGGATTGCCGGTCACACCAACCACGGAGGTAATGTTGATGATGCGGCCATAGCGGCGACGCATCATCGGGTGCGTCAGTTCACGCGTCAGGCGGAAAACGGAGGTCAGGTTCACCTCGAGTACGCTGTCCCAGTCGGCGTCCGACATGCGCACGAACAGGCCATCCTTGGTGATGCCTGCATTGTTGACGAGGATGTCGACGCCTTCGAGATCCTTTTCCGCCTTTTCGCCAAGCGCCTTCACGGCGTCACGGTCAGATAGATTGGCCGGGAAGATCATCGTGCGTTCGCCAAGCTCGTTCGCGAGCGTCTCAAGCTTCTCCTGGCGGGTGCCATGCAGGCCGACGGTCGCGCCCTGCGCATGGAGAATGCGGGCGATCGCCTCACCGATCCCACCGGACGCGCCGGTCACAAGAGCTTTTCTTCCCGTAAGGTCGAACATCTTCAGGTCCTTCGATTCTCAAATGGTCAAATTGGGAGGCCGCGTCAGTCGAGCGGCTCAAGCGGCGGCGCCGAGCTCGGTGCCGTCGGCAAAGCTGGTGGATCGGCCAGGAACGCGTCGATCTCTGCCGGCGTGCCGAGGGTGCGCGTCTCCACGCTCTTGTCGATCCGGCGCGCGAGACCCGACAGCACCTTACCGGCGCCGATCTCGTAAAGCGTCGTGACATTGTTCTTGGCGAACCATTGAACCGTTTCGCGCCAGCGCACCTGTCCGGTGACCTGCTCGACCAGGAGATCGGCGATGATGGTCGGGTCGCTCACGGGCGCTGCGCGCACATTCGCGATCAACGGCACCACGGGTTCCTTCATCTCGACCTTTGACAGCGCTTCACGCATCCGCTCGGCGGCCGGCTCCATCAGCGCCGAATGGAAAGGTGCGGAGACCGGCAGAGGCAACGCGCGCTTCGCACCGCGATCGGTCGCAAACTTCATCGCAGTCCGCACGGCCGCGGCCGCGCCCGAGATGACGATCTGGCCGCCGCCGTTGTCGTTGGCGATCTGGCAGACGCCATCGACGGCCGCGTCACGGCAGGCATTTTCCACGTCGTCATGCTCGAGACCGATGATGGCGGCCATGGCGCCCTCGCCGACCGGCACGGCGGCCTGCATGGCATCGCCGCGGATACGCAGAAGCCGCGCCGTGTCGCTCAGCGAAAACGTGCCGGCAGCGCAAAGAGCCGAATATTCGCCAAGCGAATGGCCTGCCACATAGGCAATGCGGTCGTGGATCGAGAACCCGCTCTTATCCAGAACGCGGATGACGGCCATGGACACCGCCATCAGAGCCGGCTGGGCATTGGATGTGAGGGTCAGTTCATCTTCCGGGCCATTGAACATCAGAGCAGAAAGTTTCTGTCCGAGAGCCTGATCGACTTCCTCGAAGACGGCGCGTGCTTCGGGATAGGCATCGGCCAGTTCCTTGCCCATGCCGACGACCTGGCTGCCCTGGCCGGGAAATGTGAAGGCTGTGCTCATGGCGCTTCCATCCTTGTATTTTTTTGTCGCCGTGCAGGCTTTTCGGGGCCTTAGTCATCCTCCAGGCGCCCCAGTGTCAAGCGCGCGATCCTTTGAAACGGCGATTTTGCACGGCCTTGCGCTTGCTTTGGCGCTGGAAATCCGTATAAGCGCGACGTTCCACATGCCCGGTCATTTGGCTGGTGGCTGAACGGAGGGACAGGCCACGCCCTGAAAAGCGAGGACTGTCTGGAAGGTAAAACACTTCCCGCCTCCCGTGTCTCCGCTCTCGACCGTTCTGACGCCTTTCCCGGATCGCCTGCCGATCCAGATAAAGTCGTTGAGGCTTAGCCGCCGATACCGGGCCATGACAATGAAGAAAGGCGAGCCAATCATGGCGCTCTACGAACATGTATTTCTGGCCCGACAGGATGTGTCGGCCCAGCAGGTCGAAGGTCTCGTTGAACAGTACAAGGGGATCATCGAGGAACACGGCGGCAAAGTCGGCCGTGTTGAAAACTGGGGCCTGAAATCCCTCACCTACCGCATCAACAAGAATCGCAAGGCGCACTACGCGCTGATGGACATCGAAGCTCCGGCAGCGGCCATCAACGAGATGGAACGCCAGATGCGCATCAACGAAGACATCCTTCGTTACATGACCGTTCGCGTCGAAGCGCATGAAGACGGCCCGTCGGCCATGATGCAGAAGCGCGACCGCGACGATCGTCCGCGCCGCGATGGCGACCGTGACCGCGGCCCGCGCCGTGATGGCGACCGTGGCCCGCGCCGCGACGATGACCGCCCGCGCCGTGACGACCGCGACGACCGTCCGCGTCGCGACGACCGATAAGGAGACATAACAATGGTCGATATCAATCAGATCCCGACGCGCCGCCCGTTCCATCGCCGCCGCAAGACCTGCCCGTTCTCGGGCGCCAATGCGCCGAAGATCGACTACAAGGACGTTCGCCTGCTGCAGCGCTACATTTCCGAGCGCGGCAAGATCGTTCCTTCGCGCATCACCGCCGTTTCGCAGAAGAAGCAGCGTGAGCTCGCCAAGGCAATCAAGCGCGCACGCTTCCTGGGCCTTCTGCCCTACGTCCTCAAGTAGGACCTGACATCTGACCGGACGGCGCTTGTCGCCGTCCGGTCGCTTCGCCGCGATGGGCGCGGTGAACACAAGTCTAGAAAACCCGAGTTGGGAACCAGCGCCTGCACGTCCGGCGATCTTCCCTAACTGCTCCATGAAGCAGGACAGCGAGACCTGATGAACTTCACATCATCATCCCTGATGATCGGCGTCCTCGCCGGTGCCGCCGCCGCCCTGCTGTCGATCAGCGCGGGCGAGCCTACGGCGCTGTCCATCGTGCTTTTCGCTGCCGCCACGCTTCCCATCCTGATCGCAAGCCTCGGCTGGACGAACACTGCAGGATTCGTCGCCGCCGCCATCGCCGGCGGCATCGTATCCGTCATGCTGTCGCCGTCTGCCGGCCTCGTCTTCACCGCAACGACGCTCGCGCCTGCCGCCTGGATCGGGCATCTGGCCAATCTGTCCCGCCCGGCCGAGGAAATCGGCGGCCCGAAGAATGCGCTCGCCTGGTATCCTCTCTCCGACATTCTGCTGCAGCTTTGCCTGCTCGTCATCGCGGGTCTCGTCGTGGTCGGCTATTCGATGGGCTACGGGCCGGCGATGATCGGCGAGATCGTCAATCAGTTCCTCGACATCATGGCCCAGCAGAGCCCGGACTTTCAGCCGGACGCTGCCGAGCGCCAGGCCTACGCATCGTTCTTCTTGACCGCGCTGCCGATCGTTCAGGGTGCGCTTTGGGTCATGATCCTTTTCGGATCATTCTACCTCGCCCATGCGATCGTGCGCATGTCCGGCCGCCAGCGCCGCCCCAAGGATGACGTGCCGGCAAGTCTGCGCATGTCCCGCACGAGCCTCTACCTCTTCGCCGTCGGGCTCATAATGAGCTTTTTCGGCGGCGGGATCGCGCTGATCGGCGCGGTCATCGCCGGAGCGTTCGCCGCCGGCTTCACGCTTGCCGGCTTTGCCGTGATGCATCATCGCACGCGCGGCAAAACCTTCCGGCCCTTCGTGCTCTGGGGCGCCTATCTCGCGGTCGTGCTCTTCACGCTGCCGCTCGTCTTCTTCCTGCTTACCGGCATGATCGAAACCGCGCGCGCGGTTCCAGTCAGCCGGACCGGACCGCCGAGCGGCCCGGACAATGCCAATGACAACGACTGAACACACATTCTGATAGAAGGAACTTCAAAATGGACGTCATTCTGCTCGAACGCATCGGCCGCCTCGGCCAGATGGGCGACACCGTCAAGGTCAAGGACGGTTATGCTCGAAACTTCCTCCTGCCTCAGGGCAAGGCGCTGCGCGCCAATGAAGCCAACAAGAAGCGCTTCGAAGCCGAGCGTTCCACGCTCGTCGCGCGCAACGAAGAGCGTAAGTCCGAAGCCCAAAAGATCGCCGACCAGTTGAGCGGCAAAACGTTCATCGTCGTGCGCTCGGCTGGCGAGACCGGCCAGCTCTACGGGTCGGTCGCCGCCCGCGACATCTCCGCTCTCCTCAACGAGGAAGGCTTCTCGGTCGGACGCAACCAGGTCGACCTCAACCTGCCGATCAAGACCATTGGCCTGCACAAGGTCACGCTCGTTCTTCACGGCGAAGTCGATGCCGAAATCGAGCTGAACGTTGCCCGTTCGGCCGAAGAAGCTGAGCGCCAGGCAGCCGGCGAAACCCTCACCTCGGCAGATGCCATCTACGGCGTTGACGACTCGCTGCCGGCAGACGGCTTCTTCGATCCGGACGCAGAATTCGACGATGAAGACGACAATCGTCGCGCACCGGAAGAAGCCGAAGGCGACGAAGACGAAGCCAAGGACTGATTTTCGGTCTCCGCTTCAGCTTCTAGGCTCAATGACAGACGGCGCCGCATGCATTGCGGCGCCGTTTTTTATTGATTAAAAGGCGACAATCTACGATCATTCTCTCCACAACGGTGCGTTGAGGAGGGACGGATGAACCCCTTGATCAACTCTCTTGCCGGCCGGATCGTCTCCCGGGGACATCTGGCTGTGACCGACCATGCCGGACAGGTTCGCCATTACGGCGACGGCTCTGGCAATCCTGTCCATCTGCGCTTCAACACCGCCCGTGCGGAACGGGCCGTCGCGCTCGACCCGGCGCTGAAGCTCGGTGAATGCTACATGCAGGGCGAGATTGACATGGTCGAGGGCGATGTCTTCGCGCTGCTCGAATTGCTTTTCACAAACTCCGGACCCTACGCCACGGCGACGGCACCTTGGATGCGGGCACTGAACCGGGTTCGGCTGGCCCTGAGCCAACGCAGCCTGCGCATCGGCATCGGTCGTGCTCGGCGCAATGTGCAGCACCACTACGATCTATCGGGCAAGCTCTACGACCTGTTTCTCGACGAGGACCGGCAGTACTCCTGCGCCTATTATCGCGAGCCCGAAATGAGCCTGGAGGCGGCGCAGCGTGCCAAGAAGGAGCATATTGCGGCCAAGCTGCTTCTCGATCGGCCAGGCCTCTCGGTTCTGGATATCGGATCAGGATGGGGCGGGCTCGGCCTTTACATCTCGCGCAGCTTCGATGCCGATGTCACCGGTATCACGCTTTCGGACGAGCAACTGGCCTACGCCAACCGGCGGATCCTGCCACGCGAGGAGCATCGCGTTCGGTTTCTCCTCAAGGACTTCCGAAAGCTCGATGATCGCTTCGATCGCATCGTCTCAGTTGGCATGTTCGAGCATGTGGGCAAGGCCGCCTTCGACACCTATTTCGCTCAGAGCGCCAAACTGCTGAAGAGAGACGGCGTGATGGTGCTCCACGCGATCGGTCGCCTGGATGTTCCTTCCTGGACCAATCCATTCATCACCAAATACATTTTCCCCGGCGGCTACATCCCCTCGCTTTCGGAAGTCATCCCGCCGATCGAACGCTCCGGCCTCAAGATCATGGATGTCGAGATTCTCCGCCTGCACTACGCGGATACGCTGCGGGACTGGCGCGAGCGCTTCATGTCACGCCGCGACGAGGCAAAGGCGCTCTACGACGAGGCGTTCTGCCGGATGTGGGAATTCTATCTCGCGGCATCCGAATCGGCTTTCCGCTGGCAGAACCTCATGGTTTTCCAGATCCAGCTCGCCCATGACATCGGGGCGGTGCCGCTGACACGCGACTACATCGCCGACGCGGAACGCCAGCTCACAGCGCACATCCAGCCGAGACGCACGGGGTGAAAACAGCCGAATCGTGCTAGGTTTCCCACGGTCAAATGTTTCCCGCTTGCGGCTAACAGATTGACGTGGGCGGGCTGTGGACGAGTGTGGAAATGACTCACAGTTCCAGGCTGGGCACGGATTGCTGGAACATGCCCCTCGCCCCGGTGGCCCCTTAGGTCTAGTCAGTCCGTGCGGGAATTAAGGACAGGGATCGTCGGGAAAAATCATGAATGAAGCCGTGCGCAAGCTCGCAGAGGTCGGAGCAGCCAACCAGCATTATCGCGAAGCGCCGAGCAACATCGAAGCCGAGCAGGCTCTGCTGGGCGCGATTCTTGTCAACAACGACGCCTTCTATCGCGTTTCGGACTTCCTGAAGCCCGTCCACCTGCACGAGCCCCTGCACCGCAAGATCTACGAGGTCGCGGGCGACATCATCCGCATGGGCAAGACGGCAAACCCCGTCACCATCAAGACCTTCCTGCCGTCTGATGAGAAGATCGGCGACATGACGATGGCGCAGTATCTGGCGCGCCTCGCCGCGGAAGCCGTCACGATCATCAATGCCGAGGATTATGGCCGCGCGATCTACGATCTGGCGCTGCGCCGCGCGCTGATCACGATCGGCGAGGACATGGTCAACATCGCCTATGATGCGCCGGTCGACATGCCGCCGCAGGGCCAGATCGAAGACGCCGAACGCCGTCTGTTCGAACTGGCTGAAACCGGCCGCTACGATGGTGGTTTCCAGTCTTTCAACGACGCTGTCGCGGCCGCGATCGACATGGCGGGTGCTGCCTACCAGCGCGATGGCGGGCTTTCCGGCATTTCTACCGGCATCCAGACGCTCGACCAGAAGATGGGTGGCCTGCAGCATTCGGACTTGATCATTCTTGCCGGACGTCCGGGCATGGGCAAGACGTCGCTTGCCACCAACATCGCCTTCAATATCGCACAGGCCTACCAGCCGGGCGAAGTGATGCCGGACGGATCGCAGAAGACAGCCAATGGCGGTGTCGTCGGCTTCTATTCGCTCGAAATGTCCGGCGAGCAGCTCGCCACGCGTATCATTTCGGAGCAGACGGAGATCTCGTCCTCCAAGATCCGCCGCGGTTCGATCACCGAAGCCGACTTCGAAAAGCTCGTCGCCTGCTCGCAGATGATGCAGAAGATCCCGCTCTATATCGACCAGACCGGCGGTATCTCCATCGCCCAGATGTCGGCGCGTGCGCGGCGCCTGAAGCGTCAGCGCGGTCTCGATGTGCTTGTCGTCGACTACGTGCAGCTGATGACCGGCTCCAAGAAAGCGGGCGAAAACCGCGTTCAGGAAATCACCGAGATCACGACGGGCCTCAAAGCCCTGGCCAAGGAGCTGCAGGTTCCGATCATCGCGCTGTCGCAGCTCTCCCGTCAGGTGGAAAACCGCGAAGACAAGCGCCCGCAGCTTTCCGACCTTCGTGAATCCGGTTCGATCGAGCAGGACGCCGACGTGGTGATCTTCGTTTATCGCGACGAGTACTACGTGCAGAACTCCGAGCCGCGCCGCTCGCCCGACCAGATCGCAAGCGACTACAAGGACGAAGCCTATCTCGCCTGGGAAGAGAAGATGAACCGCGCCCGCGGTATGGCCGACGTGATCATCGCCAAGCAGCGTCACGGCCCCACGGGCACGGTGACGCTGGCATTCCAGGCGGAATTCACGCGCTTCTCCGACCTCGCCGACACATCCTATCTGCAGTATTCGCACGATAGCCACGAGTGACGGCTCAAGACGACACGCTGCCACCGGCGCTCACGCTCGACATCGATCTGGCCGCGCTGGCGGCCAACTGGCGCGCCATGGCGGCACGTTCGCGGCCGGCGCGTGCAAGCGCGGTCGTCAAGGCGAACGGCTACGGCCTTGGCATCGAACCGGTTGTCCGGACGCTGAGCGAGGCCGGCTGTCGCGATTTTTTCACGGCGACGATCGACGAGGCCATCACGGCACGGCGCCTTGCACCGCATGCCCACATCCTCGTGCTGAACGGAATTTATCCCGGCACAGAGCAGTGTTTCCGCAAACATCGCCTCACGCCGATCCTGTGCTCGATGGAGCAGGTCCAGTTGTGGGATGAGGCATGCACGCGCGATGGTCGGCTCCCCTATGCGCTGCATGTGGACACGGGCATGAACCGGCTCGGCGTGACGATGCCGGAAGCCCTCGCCGCTGCCGAACGGGAAGACACCGACCGGCCGGCGTTGATCATGAGCCACCTTGCCTGTGCGGACGATCCGGATCGTCCGGAAAACGCGCGACAACTGGAATCCTTTCAGGCGGTTAGACGTGCCTTCCAAAGCATCGAATCAAGTCTCAGCAATTCTGCCGGAATTATCCTGGGCGGCGCCTATCTCTGCGACCTCACCCGCCCTGGGATCGCCCTTTATGGCGGCGAGGCCGTGAACCGGGCTGAAAACCCGATGCAGGTTGTCGCGACGGCCAAGGCGCGCATTCTGCAGATTCGACGCGCTCCGGCCGGAAGCACGGTCAGCTACGGCGCGACCGTTCGGCTGCCCCGCGACACAAAGATTGCGGTCTGCGCCGTCGGTTACGCGGACGGCTATCTGCGCAGCCTTTCCGGCTCCGGCATTCCGTTGCGCGACACCGATGCTCCGGCGCCCGTCGCATCGCTGCACGGCCAAGCGATTCCCGTTCTGGGACGGGTGACCATGGATCTGACGATGTTCGACGTCACGGATGTCGTGGGACAGAAAGTTCGGTGCGGCGACTTCGTGGAGCTCTTCGGGAAGTCCCACCGGCTCGACGATCTGGCACGTTCCGCCGGGACCATCGGATACGAAATCCTGACGTCGCTTGGGTCTCGTTACGCCCGACACTATCAATCTTCATCACTATAATTTACGTACAATTTTAGTCAGATTGCCGTATTTACCATTTATTGTCTTTCCGTTTGTTGGATTGACGATGCCGATCTATTTCCATGCATGCATTCGATGAGCGGATGCTTGAGTTGGGAAGCTGGCATTCATGCATTCCGTAGTCGACTTCGAAGCAATCGCCGACCTGAAGGTCGATGGCAGAAGCCGCGCGCATGGAATGACCATGCGACCGGCGGAGGTCGACCCTGAAGCCTGGCATTCGCTGGCCGATACGGCACTGGAAGCCAATGGCTTCCTCTCGCCCGGCCATTTTCTGTCCTTGACGCTCAACACACGACAGGCACGCCTGAGCCGGATGCTGGTCTCGCGCGGGCCTCTGGGCATTAATGGATTGCTGCCCCTCACCCACGCCTGGCATGTGCTCCGCCTGCCGGTCCCGGCGCTGGTGCTTGCACAACCCTATCTTCCGCTCGGCACGCCGCTGCTCGGAACAAGTGATCCCGTGCGCGCAGCCGGAAACCTCATCGATGCCGCCAACGAAACGGGTGCGGCTCTGATCGGTCTTGGCGCCATGACGCAGGATGGCCTTGTCGCGCAGGCTTTCACCGCCGCGCTCTCCGAACGCGGATTGAAGCCGTTCATCCGGAATGCTCATGAGCGTGCCGGACTATCCGCCGAAGGTGACGCAGAAACCTATCTGCGCGGCGGCATGGGATCTAAGAAGCTGAAGGAACTGCGCCGTCTGCGGCATCGCCTGGAAGACATGGGGCCCGTTGAATTCCGCGTTGCCCGTTCATCCGCCGCAGTCCAGGCTGCGATCGCCCGGTTCCTGGCTCTGGAAGCCAGCGGCTGGAAAGGACGGCGCGGAACGGCATTCGCCAACGACGCGAATGACGCTGCCTATATCAGCGGTGCAAGTCGGGCACTGGCCAGCCGCAGCCAGATCGAAATCTGCGAATTGTTGGTCAATGATGCCGTCATCGCTTCGGGCCTCGTGCTGCGCAGCGGTCGCTCCGCATTCTTCTTCAAGACCGCCTATGACGAAACGTTCGAACGTTACTCGCCAGGCGTTCAACTGACCGTCGACCTGACGCGGCACCTCTTCGACGACCCGGCCATCGATCGTGCAGACTCAGTGGCCATCGCCGATCATCCGATGATCGACCATGTCTGGCGCGAGCGGATTGCCGTGTGCGACTTCTTTATCCCGACCCGCAAGGGACCGGCCGTCAATCTCTGCATCGCTGCCTTCGATGCGCGCTACCGAGCCCGCGCGCTCGCCAAATCCCTCATCACCACCACGCGGACCAGAAGGAAACCAAACTGATGTCTTCCCTTCTTCACGTTCAGAATCAGGAATTCCAGAGCCATTTCCCGCTGCGGCCCTTCCGCATTTCGCACGATCTCGCCGGCGATCCGCGCCTGACGCTTCCCGCCATTCTGGAACTCGTCGGCAAGCTCCCGGGTGACCGGATCGAGTACAATTCCGGCAAGGTCGGCATCTCGCAGGATCCCTCGACCACCCCGCTGGTCGACCTGACACCTGACGAAGTCATCGCCCGCATCGAGACGGCCGGGGCCTGGATGGTGCTGAAGCGGATCGAAGTCGAGCCTGCCTACCGGGACCTGCTCGAAGACGCGTTGACGTCGGTCGCCAAGGCCCGCGGCCACAAAAGCGTTTCCGATGCCGGCTTCTCCGACATCCAGGGCTTTCTCTTCGCTTCCTCGCCCAATTCGACGACGCCGTTTCACTTGGACGGCGAAGACAATTTCTTCGTGCAGATTCATGGAGACAAGCAGTTCAACGTCTATGACAACGAAGACCGCGCCATCCTGTCGGAAGATCTGATCGAACATTCGCTGACGCGTCACCGCAACATGACCTTCGATCCCGCCTTCGAAAACCGCGGCATGCACAATTCGCTCAAGCCTGGCGAAGGCCTCTTCGTGCCCTATCTCTGGCCGCACTATGTGCAGACCAAGGAGAGCTATTCGATCTCGCTGGCGATCACCTGGAAAAGCCGCGCTGTGAAGCGCCGCAACAGCCTCTACCTCGCCAACTCCCTGCTGCGCCGACGTGGTTTCCCGCAGGCGGCGCCGGGTATGCATCGCGTTTGGGACGAGACGAAGATCCTCGCCGTTCAAATGGGCGCGCTCGCCGTCGAGCCGCTCCGCAAATCCGAACGGTTGCGCAAGTCGATCCGCGCCCTCGTGCTCGGCAAGCGCGCGAATTATTATTACCGCAACGGTAAGGCGGCTGGGACTGCGAAGGCGGAAGCCTCCTGAGATATCGTCCGCCGGCGTCTCGCTGGTGGAGCGAGTAGCAACTATTCCTCCCCTGTGCTAGGCTTAACCACTTCACAGGGGAGTTCACGCATGTCGACCCACAAGCGCTCCATCGTCATCGGCGAGTATTTCGATGGCTTCATCGAATCCCAGATCGCATCCGGGCGGTTCAACAACGCAAGCGAAGTCGTGCGCGCGGCGCTCCGCTTGCTGGAGACAGAGGAAGCGAAGCTTGCGGAGCTGAGGGCTCTGATAGCCGAAGGGGACGCGGATATCGCGGCTGGTCGGTATTTCATTTATGAAAGTGCGGATGATCTTGTTCGTGATATCCGCGAAAGCGCCAAGGCGCCCTTGTGAGACGACCCCGACGCTTTAGTCTTGCGCAGACGGCGCGTGGGGACTTATCGGATAATCACGCGTTCATATCGAGCAGCGATCTCGGGGCAGCCGACAAGTTTCTCCGCTCAATCGCAACGAAGATCGAATGGCTGGCGCAGACCCGGTTTCCGGGTGTACCTCGTGACAACTTCAGCGCTGGTTTGAAGGCCCTGCCGTTCGGCAATTACGGAATATACTTTCGCATCACACAAGATGATGAAGTCATCATAGTACGGATTGTCCATAGCGCCCGCGACATCGGCCCCGACGACTTCACCGCGTCCGATACCTAGGCAAGTACGAAGTCGAATCTGCCGAGCAAGCCGTCGCTTGCTTCGCTCATCTCTATCAGCAGTCTTGGATCATAGATGCCATCGCGGTCATTGTCGGGCTCGCCGGGGAAATAGAGCTGCGTTGTCAGGTCCACGCCGGCGCCAGACGCGATCTTCACGTGATAATGTCGCGTGCGGCCGGGATAGCGGCCGGGCATGATGGTGTCGAAGATGAAGCGGCCATTGGCGTCGGTCACCTGATAGCCGCGAAAGGCATAGCCCGAGTTGTCGTAGCTGCCCGCATCATCGGCATGCCAGAGATCGACGATCATGTTCGCGCGTGGACGGCATGCCGGGTCGACGACGAAGCCGAAGACGGTGACCGGCGTCCCTGCCCCGTCGCTACGAAAATCTCGCTTTTCGGGCGTCTGCGGCGTGTAGAACGGGCCTTCGGTTTGTGCTTGCGTTATCCTATCCTCGGGGCCGCAGGCCGGCGTCAGCGGTAGCTGTGCTCCCTGCGCCGACGCAGGACCGACAAGCGCCAACGACATCGGCGCGGCAGCCCAGGCGTTCAAAAACGCGCGACGAGAAAATGCTGTGACCAAGGCGGGCCTCCTGCGCTTCAAAGGGTCGCGCGGGGTTCGCGCTTTCCCCTGTCCATGCTAGTGCATCGGGCCGTTCCGCGCATCAGCCGAAAGTGTCGACGTCCGCATGGCCAAAGCCCGCACGCAATTCGTCTGCCAGAACTGTGGCACCGTGCACGCGCGCTGGGTCGGCAAATGCGAAGGCTGCGGCGAGTGGAACACGATCGTCGAGGACGACCCGACCGCGGGCATCGGCGGCGGGCCGGGCCGCACGCCCAAGAAAGGCCGACCAGTCGCGCTGACGGCGCTCTCCGGCGAAATCGAGGAAGCACCGCGCATCCCAACCGGCATTGCCGAGCTCGACCGCGCCACGGGCGGCGGGTTCGTACGCGGATCGGCCCTTTTGATCGGCGGTGATCCCGGCATCGGCAAATCCACCCTGCTCATGCAGGCGGCGGCCGCCCTGTCGCGGCTGGGCAGCCGTGTCATCTACGTGTCCGGCGAAGAAGCGGTTGCGCAGGTTCGCCTGCGCGCACAGCGCCTGCATGCGGCCGACACGAACGTGCTGCTGGCCGCGGAAACGAATGTCGAGGACATTCTCGCGACGCTGTCTGAAGGCAAGCGGCCTGACCTCGTCATCATCGATTCCATTCAGACGCTGTGGAGCGATCTCGCCGAAAGCGCACCTGGCACGGTGACGCAGGTGCGAGTCGGTGTCCAAGCCATGATCCGCTTTGCCAAGCAGACCGGCGCGACCGTGGTGCTCGTCGGCCACGTGACCAAGGACGGCCAGATCGCCGGTCCGCGCGTGGTCGAGCACATGGTCGATGCCGTGCTTTATTTCGAAGGCGATCGCGGCCATCACTATCGTATCCTGCGCACGGTGAAGAACCGCTTCGGGCCGACCGACGAAATCGGCGTGTTCGAAATGTCCGACAAGGGCCTGCGCGAGGTTTCCAATCCGTCCGAGCTCTTCCTTGGGGAGCGGAACGCCAAGGCGCCGGGCGCTGCCGTCTTCGCCGGTATGGAGGGCACGCGGCCCATCCTCGTCGAGATCCAGGCGCTTGTCGCGCCCTCGCCGCTCGGCACGCCGCGGCGCGCCGTCGTCGGCTGGGATTCGGCGCGATTGTCCATGATCCTCGCGGTTCTAGAAGCCCATTGCGGCGTTCGGCTGGCCCAGCATGACGTCTATCTGAACGTCGCCGGCGGCTACCGGGTCAGCGAGCCGGCGGCCGATATGGCGGTCGCCGCGGCGCTCGTTTCCTCACTTGCCGGCCTTGCTCTCCCGGCCGATTGCGTCTATTTCGGCGAGATCAGCCTGTCGGGAGCCGTGAGGCCTGTGGCGCATACGGCGCAACGCCTCAAGGAGGCCGAAAAACTGGGATTCCAACGGGCGGTACTGCCCAGCGCATCGGCCGAAATACCCGCCTCTCGCCAGGCCGGATTGACCGAGATCGAGGCGCTTGCGGATCTGGTGGTCAAAATTGCCGGCTCGAAGAAGCGGCCAAACGACGATAGCGGAGACGCAACGCTCTGAGCGTATCTCTCAAGGGACCAAATAGCGGCGATCGTCACGAGGCCCGTGGCGCGCTTCCTGGAGTTTAAGACCGACAATGCCCATCACAATCCTGGACGGTATCCTGATCGGGATCACGCTCTTCTCGGCGGTGCTTGCCATGGTACGCGGCTTCTCGCGCGAAGTTCTGTCCGTCGCATCCTGGATCGCGGCTGCGTTCGCAGCCTTCTACTTCTACCCGCTGCTTCTGCCCTACGCGGCCGACTACACGACGAGCAACACGGTTGCGACGATCGGTTCGGCTGCGATCATCTTCCTGATCGCGCTCATCATCGTCTCCTTCATCACCATGCGGATCGCCGATTTCATCATCGACAGCCGCATCGGCGCGCTCGATCGCACGCTCGGCTTCGTCTTCGGCGCCGCGCGCGGTGTGCTCCTGGTCGTCGTCGGCATGCTGTTCCTCAACTGGCTGATCGACGAGCCGCGCCAGCCGCCATGGGTCACGGAGGCGAAATCCAAGCCGCTTCTCGACCAGTTGGGCGAGCGTCTCGTCAACATCCTGCCGGAAGATGCCGATGCGACGATCCTCGACCGTCTGCGCGGCGGCGAAACGGAAGTTGACGCTACGGGTGCTGCACCACCTGCACCCGACACTGGCGCGAACTGACAAAGTGCTTATCTGAAGCAGGCAGCGATGCCTGCATGACGGCTGATTTTGGCATCCCCGCCGATCGTCGGCCGATCGGCCAGGAGCAAAGGTCCGAACCATGACGCTTCAAACGAGTGAGACCACAAACACGCTCGAAGACGAAGGCGATGCCTTCCGTGACGAGTGCGGGGTTTTCGGGATTTACGGCAGGCAGGATGCTGCAGCCGTCGTCACGCTCGGGCTTCATGCCTTGCAGCATCGCGGCCAGGAAGCGGCCGGCATCGTCTCCTACGACGGCAAGCAGTTTTTCGTGGAACGGCACATCGGCCTGATCGGCGATACGTTCACCAAGCAATCGGTTATCGACCGGCTGCAGGGAAGCCGCGCGATCGGCCATACGCGCTATTCCACGACCGGTGGGGAGGGCCTGCGCAACGTGCAGCCCTTCTTCGCGGAGTTCGCCGGCGGCGGGTTCGCCGTTGCCCATAACGGCAACATCACCAATGCGATGACGCTGCAAAAGCAGCTTCAGAAGCGGGGCGCGATCTTCTCGTCGACCTCCGACACCGAGACGATCCTGCATCTGATCGCCGTCTCGAGCGGCACGCAACTGGTCGACAAATTCATCGACGCGATCACGCAGCTCGAAGGCGCGTTCTCGCTGGTGGGCCTTTCGGAAAAGAAGATGATCGGCGCGCGCGATCCGCTCGGCATCCGCCCGCTGGTTCTGGGCGATCTCGACGGCGCCTATATCCTCGCTTCCGAGACCTGTGCGCTCGACATCATCGGCGCGCGCTTTGTGCGTGACATCAAGCCGGGCGAAATGGTGATCGTCACCGACAAGGGTGTCGAGAGCCGGTTCCCGTTCGAGAAGACGAAGCCGCGCTTCTGCATCTTCGAATATGTCTATTTCGCACGGCCCGATTCCATCATCGAAGGCCGCAACGTCTATGAAGCGCGCAAGAAGATCGGCACCGAGCTGGCCGTCGAGAGCCCGGTCGAGGCCGATCTCGTCGTGCCGGTGCCGGATTCGGGCGTGCCCGCGGCGATCGGCTTCGCGCAAGGGTCTGGCATTCCGTTCGAGCTCGGCATCATCCGCAATCACTATGTTGGGCGCACCTTCATTCAGCCGACAGCGGCCATCCGGCATATGGGCGTAAAGCTCAAGCACAATGCCAACAAGCGCATGCTGGAAGGCAAGCGCGTGGTGCTGGTCGACGATTCGATCGTGCGCGGCACCACCTCGCAGAAGATCGTGCAGATGGTGCGCGAAGCGGGCGCGCGCGAGGTGCATATGCGCATCGCCTCGCCGCCGACCATGTCGTCCTGTTTCTACGGTGTCGATACGCCGGAAAAGGCAAAGCTCCTCGCCTCACGCATGTCGATCGAGGAGATGGCCGATTTCATTCGCGTCGATAGCCTGGCCTTCCTCTCGATCGACGGGCTCTACCGGGCCGTCAACGAACCATCGCGCAACAACGAGCAGCCGCAGTTCTGCGATGCCTGCTTCACCGGCGATTACCCGACGCAGCTCACCGACCACGAGGGCGTCGATAATGTGCGCACGCTCTCGCTTCTTGCAAACAACGGATAAGTGACCCTCATGCTCGACCTTAAGGGGCGCATCGCGCTCGTCACCGGCGCGTCGCGCGGTATCGGCTATTTCACCGCGCTCGAGCTGGCGAAATCCGGCGCGCATGTGATTGCCGTTGCCCGTACAGTCGGTGGCCTGGAAGAGCTCGACGACGAGATCAAGGCTGTCGGGGGCACTGCGACGCTGGTGCCGCTCGACCTTGCGGACATGAAGGCCATCGATGCGCTCGGCGGCTCGATCCACGAGCGCTGGGGCAAGCTTGACGTTCTCGTTGCCAATGCCGGCATGCTCGGCACGATCGCGCCGCTCGGGCACACCAAGGCGAAGGACTTCGAGAAGGTGATGACCATCAACGTCAACGCTACGTGGCGGTTGATGCGCACTGTCGAGCCGCTGATCAAGGCGTCGGACGCCGGGCGCGGCATCTTCCTGTCATCGGGCGTTGCCCATTCGTGCAAGCCCTTTTGGGGCGCCTATGCCGCTTCCAAGGCTGCGATCGAGGCGATGGCGCGGGTCTGGGCGAACGAGCTGGTCAATTTCGGTGTGCGGATCAACAATGTGAACCCTGGCGCCACCCGCACCGCCATGCGGGCGCAGGCGGTTCCGGGTGAGAACCCGTCGACCTTGCCCGATCCACGCGACGTCGCCGCCAAGATCGTCAAGCTCGCCGATCCGGCACTGACGGAAAACGGCATGCTTTTCGACGTGCGGCAGGACCGCTTCCTCGCCTATCGCGATCCGGAATAGTCCGGATCACAAGCGACCCTGTTCTTCCGCAGATACGGTCGGCGCGACCTTCGGACGGCCATAGGTGCGCCGCCAGGCGCGGTAGCCCATCGGCAGCGTCGCCAGATAGATCAGGGCCGTGACCGCCAGCGTCGCCCAGATATAGCTCATCAAGAGCGCAACATAGATCGCGATGGCGATCAGCACCGGTAGAACCAGATCGCGACGGATGCGGCCGACGGCCTTGCCGGAATAGACCGGCAGACGGCTGACCAGAAGAAACGCGACGAGGATCGTGTAGAGGATCGCGGCGCCGGCAAATACCGGTCCCGGTTCGAATCCGAGATGGCCGAGATAGACCGGCAGCAGCACGAGCATGGCGCCAAAGGGTGCAGGCACGCCGACGAAGTAGTTCGACTGCCATTTCGCCTTCGGGCGCTCGTCCATGACGTTGAAACGAGCCAGCCGCAGCGCCGCGGCGAGCACATAGATGAGGGCCGCGATCCAGCCGAGCGACTCCGCCTGGTTCAAGAGATAGGCGTAGAGGACCAGTGCCGGGGCGACGCCGAAATTGACGATGTCGGCCAGCGAATCCATCTGCGCGCCAAAGCGTGACGATGACTTCATCAGCCGCGCGACGCGGCCATCGACGCCATCCAGAAACGCAGCGACGAGCACCATGATGACCGCCAACTCGACCCGGCCTTCGAAAGCGAGCCGGATGCCGGTCAAACCGGCGCAGATCGCAAGCACCGTGATGATCGTCGGGATCATCATGCGGAAGGAGATCTCGCGCAGGCGCGGCCCCATCGCATTGTCAGTATCGCCCTCGTCGTGGTCAGGATCGAACGAGCTGAACGGCTGATCGAGAAAATCGTCGGTTTCGGCGTCGTCGCGGGGTCGCTCTGTCATCCGTCGTCCTCGATGTTGCTCAAGCTTTCATTGATGGCGCAGATCAATCGCGGCGGGTGACCACAGGGCCCTTGGGCGAATTGAATTCCGCGATCACCGTTTCCCCTGCAATCGCCGTCTGCCCTACAGCCACGCGCGGGCGCGCGCCTTCCGGCAGGAAGACATCGAGCCGCGAGCCGAAACGGATCAGGCCGAATCGCCCGCCTGTCTCCAGGCGATCGCCTTCCTCGACGAAGCAAAGGATGCGGCGGGCAACCAGGCCCGCGATCTGCACAACGCCGATCTCGCCCCGGCTTGTAGTGATCACCATGCCGTTGCGCTCGTTCTCCGTGCTCGCCTTGTCCAGTTCGGCGTTCAGAAACGATCCTTTGGAATAGACGATCCGGTCGATCGAACCGGCGAGCGGCGCGCGGTTCACGTGGCAGTCGAAAACGTTCATGAACACGGAGATCCGCAGCATCGGTGCGGCGCCAAGGTCAAGTTCCGCCGGCGGGACGACGCGGGTGACCGCCGAAACCCTGCCATCGGCCGGGCTGATCACCAAATCCTCGTCGATCGGCGTCACGCGCTCCGGATCGCGGAAGAAATAGACGCACCAGACCGTCAGGATCAGCCCGATCCAGAACAGCCAATCGGCGACGAAGCCAAGCAGGATCGCTGCCAACAGAAATACCGCGATGAAGGGATAGCCCTCCCGCCGCACGGGGACGAGCACGTTTTTGATGCTGTGCCAGACGTCCATGTCTTCTCACTCCGCTATCGATTGCTTCGAGGCGCCGGCCCCGATTGCGATGGGACGGCTCTAGCGCGTCAGCATCTCAGCGGCAACGGTCGGGCGGCAATTGGGGTTCCTCCTATGCGCCTCGAAGGGGTCAGGCAGGGCCGCGCTCGGGGGTTCTGCGACGAACGACCACGCCCAACTCGTCTTCCTCCTGCACCTTCTTGAGCTTCTCTTCCGCCTCAATCGCCTCGCGCTGGCGGTCCCACATGGCGGTGTAGAGTCCGCCCTCGGCAATCAGGCGCGCATGCGGGCCGCGTTCGGCGATCTTCCCATCCTGCAGCACGATGATCTCATCGGCGCCGATGACGGTGGACAGCCGGTGGGCGATCACGAGCGTGGTGCGGCCCTTGGAGACGAAATCGAGGGACGTCTGGATTTCCTGCTCGGTGGCGGTATCGAGCGCCGATGTCGCCTCGTCCAGGATTAGAATCGGAGGGGCCTTCAGGATCGTGCGCGCGATGGCGACACGCTGCTTTTCGCCGCCGGAAAGCTTGAGACCGCGTTCGCCGACCATCGTTTTATACCCTTCGGGAAGGGACGAGATGAAGCGCCCGACCTGCGCCAGATCGGCCGCTTGGCGAACCTCGGCTTCACTCGCATCCACGCGGCCGTAGCGGATATTGTATTCCAGCGTGTCGTTGAAGAGCACCGTATCCTGCGGCACCATGCCGATGACGGCGCGCAGGGACTTCTGCGTGACATCGCGCACATCCTGGCCGTCTATTGTCACGCTGCCCTGCTGCACATCATAGAACCGATAGAGCAGCCGCGAGATGGTCGACTTGCCTGCGCCCGACGGCCCGACGATCGCGACGGTGTGTCCGGCCGGTACCTCGAAGGAGATGCCTTTCAGGATGGGCCGCGCCGGGTCGTAGGCAAAATGGACATTATCGAAACGGATCGCGCCGGTGCTCACCATAAGAGCAGCGGCGCCCGGCCTGTCCGTGATTTCGGGATCGACCTCCAAGAGATCAAACATCTGCTCGATGTCGGTCAGGCCCTGCCGGATTTCGCGATAGACGAAGCCGATGAAGTTCAGCGGCACCGAAAGCTGCATCAGCATCGCGTTGACGAAGACGAAATCGCCGATCGTCTGCTCGCCGCGCTGCACCGCCATGGCGGACAGCACCATCATCAGTGTCATTCCGATACCGAAAATGACACCCTGCCCCATATTGAGCCAGCCGAGCGAGGTCCAGACCTGGGTTGCCGACTTCTCGTAGCGCTCCATCGACTGATCGAAGCGCTTGGCTTCCATCGTCTCGTTGCCGAAATATTTGACCGTCTCGAAATTGAGGAGCGAGTCAATCGCCTTGGTATTTGCTTCGGTATCGGAATTGTTCATCGCGCGGCGAATACCGATGCGCCAATCGGAGGCGCGGATCGTGAACCAGCTGTAGAAGAACACCGTCAGCGCGGTGATCGCGAAATAGGAAAACCCGAAGGCAAAGGCGAAGATCGCCGCGACCATCGCGAATTCCAGAAGCGTCGGCACCGTGTTCAGGATCGTGAAGCGCACGATCGTCTCGATGCCCTTGGTGCCACGCTCGATGATGCGCGACAGGCCCCCGGTGCGCCGCTCCAGGTGGAAGCGCAGCGACAATTGGTGCATGTGCACGAAGGTCTGGTAGGCGAGACGCCGCACCGCATATTGCCCGACGCTGGCGAAAAGCGCGTCCCGCAGCTGGTTCAGGCCCCACTGAACGATGCGCGCAACGTTATAGGCGATGACCAGCATGACGCCGCCGAGCAGAAGCTGCGGCACGAAATCCGGCATCGCCAACTCGCCATTCAGCGAATCCGTCGCCCATTTGAAGAAATAGGGCACGACGATCAGCACGATCTTCGACAGGACGAGGAACAGCGTCGCCCAGACGACACGGCGCTTCAGGTCCGGGCGAGCGGACGGCCACATATAGGGCCAGAGGTTGCGCAACGTTTGCAGCGGATTGCCGGAATCCGCCGACACAGTCTTCGAAGCCATCAATCTTTACCTTCCGCCGGCACCGACCAGCTCATCGCATCGCGCCGCCGTCGGCACGCTGCAGCAACTTTCAAGCAATCCGCCAAGGTCCTTGGCCAATTGCGACACCGCCTCCTCGTCGAGACTGTAACGCGAGGCCTGGCGGTCTGGCCGGTAGTGGACGAGCCCCGCCTGCACGAGCGTGCGCAGATGCTGGGACACCGTCGATTGGGCGAGACCAATTTCCAAGACCACATCCTTGCAGCAACACGCGTCACGGCGAGCCAGCAGGCGCAAGATCTTCAGCCGAGCGGGATGGGCCAACGCCTGCAGGCGCTCGGCCATCACGGCATCGCGTTTCGCGGCGTCCGAGGATGAGGGGTAGCAGCTATGCATCGTTCATCGGCGATATACGATGAACTGTTCCATGTCTAGACCGCGGGCAAGCCTATCGACGTCCCCCGGACAGTCGGAAGACGCTTCATTCCGGCATGCTGGCCAGCTTCAGTCTGCCCGAAGCCGATCGCGATGAAGCTGTTCGGCGTTCTCCAGCGCTTCGTCGGGAACACTGAAGATTTGTCCGGGCAGGATGCGGTCCGGATTGGCGATCTGCTGCTGGTTGGCAAGATAGATCGTCGTGTACCGCACGCCTTGGCCGTAGACCCGACGAGAGATCTGCCACAACGTATCGCCGCGACGAATGATGACCGAAGCGGGAGATGGCGTCAGCGCCTCCTGCGTCACCGTCACGGGCTCGTCTGCCGGTTGGGCAGCGGCCGTCTCGGTTTCAGCCGGTACCGGCGCTTCGCTCGATGCGGTATCGGCTTCACCCGCCGGGCTGAAGGCTGGTGACGTGTCGCCAGATATAGCTGGATCCTCGCTCGAGGGTGCCTCGACCGCTGCCTGGGGCGCGGACGTGCCGGGCGCCGACGCAGCGGGTCCGGTCGCGGCAACACGATCGGTCCGTCCAGGCGCCGTCGTCTCACCGCCGGTCGCAGCCTCATCGGGCGCGGCTGCCGCCAGCCGGTCTTCGGAGGTTTCGACGGCAGGCGGCGACGGATCGGTGACGACCGCGATGTCATCGTTGACCGAGGGGGCCTCCGCTGCGGCAATTGCTGCGGCCATGCCGCCTTCCGGCCGATCGAACGGGACGAGCGCGCGGGCAACTACCGTTCCCGAAGGATCGACGAGATCGGCGCGAATAGTGTGCTCGCCAACGCTCAACGCCATCCGGCCTTCGACGAGGAAGCGGCCCTCGCTGTTTGCCCTGTCGTCTCCAATCAACTGATCATCGGCATAGACACGCACTTCGGTGCCGCGCGGTGACGAACCGGCCACGAAAAGCCGCTCGTCTTCGACTTCGACGGCATCGATGCGCACCTGTGCGGTCGTGGCCGCGGGCGCTTGCGCTGCTTCCTGCTCCGGCTCGGGGGCAAGTGCCGCCACATCCGCCTGCGCATCGGACGCAGCGGGAGCAGATTCAGCGCTATCGGCCGGCACCTCCGCCGCGGAAGCTGCATCCTCTTCCTGCTGCGCCATTTCGCCCGCGGCATCGGCTGTCGGTGTCGCCGTTTCCTGACTTTCCGCAGCATTCGTCTCTGCGGCCGGAGCCAGGGAAACATCGTTCGACGCCTGCGGCATCGCCTCGCCGCCTGAGTTGGGCGCGTTGACGATACGGCTGGCCTCACCGGGCCGCGTGACCATGGCGAGCAGCTCGCTTCCGCCATCGCGAGGAATGCTTATCGTCGCGACCTCTTCGGAAAACACCTCTGGCTGGTCGTCGCCGGTCACGCGCAGCGTCAACTGGTAATCGCCCGGTTCCAGTGGCTCGTCGAACACCGCCGCGAAGTCGCCGCTCGGGCCGACATCGGCGGAAGCGACGACATCCTCGCCATTCATGACGTCCACGCGCGTCCCCGGCTCGGCGCGGCCGGCGATCACCGTCGAGCCGTCCGGCTCGACGCGCAGCAGGTCGAAGCCCGGCTCCGAAGGGTCGGTGCTCACATCGGCTGCCGTTTCCGATGCCTCATCCGAAGCCTGAGCATCAGCTTCGACGGCAGGCTCTGCTGGAGTTGGTGCTTGCGTCATCTCATCGATGGCTGCTGGGGTGCCGGCGGCCTCATCGGTCGGCGGAGTTTGCTGGTCGGCGACGGCTGGCGCTTGCGATGCAGCGTCCTCATCCGCAGCTGTGCGATCCTGCCGACCCTCGGCCGTCTGATCACCGCCGCTCGGCTCGGATGCGGTCACGGCGGGTGCCGTTTCAGGCAGCCCAGCCGCTTCTTCGACTGCCGTTTCTTCTACTACCGCTTGTTCTGTCGCCGGCTCCAAGAAGCGCGGAGCCACGAAGAGCACGCCGAAAGCGATGACCCCCAGCAGTCCACACAGCGCCAGAAGCCCGCCATTCCCCTGATTCATCAAATTTCTCCAAACGGGGCCCGAACCCGTTCAATTTTAATACACGCTAGCGATTTTGGAGACACGTAACAAGTATCGTGCCAATTGCTTCAAATGCGCTTCGAATTCAACTGATGGTCCGGCCCGACGGTGCTTGACGCACGCAGCTTTGGAAGGCTTCCTCCCAGCATGACCCAATCGATGAAAGAGATTCGCGCCGTCTGCGTTTACTGCGGTTCCCAGCCCGGTCGTAACGGCGTCTACACCGAAACCGGACGCGCACTTGGCCGTTCGATCGCCGCCCACGGACTTCGCCTCGTCTATGGTGGTGGAACACGCGGCGTCATGGGCGCGGTCGCCGATGGCGTCATCAATGGCGGCGGCGCGGTGACGGGCATCATCCCCGAATTCCTCATGGAGAAAGAGGCCACCAAACAGGCGCTCGGCCAGCTGGACGAACTGATCGTCACCGAGGACATGCACAAGCGCAAGCACACCATGTTCGAACGCGCCGACGCATTCGTCACCCTGCCCGGCGGGATCGGGACGCTCGAAGAAATCATCGAGATCATGACCTGGGCCCAACTCGGCCGGCACAAGAAACCCATGGTGCTCGCCAACATCGATGGTTTCTGGGACCCGCTGATCGCGCTGATGGACCACATGGCGGCCGAGGGCTTCCTGCATACGGCGCATCTCGTGCAGCCCCTCGTCATCGACCGGGTCGACGACATCGTCCCCGCCATCATCGCAGCCGGCAGCCAGCCCAACGGCAAATCGGGCGAAGCCGACATCATCGACCGGATGTAGGCCCGGTTCTGCATCAAAAGCTTTCCGTCTCGGCACGCGTGACTATGTTGTGGGTTGCCGCACCATCGTCCTCCCGCTGAGAGTTTCCGTCGATCCATGCCCACATTGTCTGAAAAGCCCCGTCTTGAAGTTCGCAACGCCGTTGCCGGCGACGTCAAGGCGATCATCGCACTGACCTCGCGCGTCTATCCGGAAGAAACGCCGTATCAGCCGGGCATCATTCGCGGGCAGATCAATGCGTTTCCGGAAGGTCAGTTCGTGGCCGTCTTCGATGGCGAGATCGTGGGTTATGCTGCCACGCTGCAGCTGGCGGAGCGGCAGATCTTTCGCCAGCACACCTGGGACGACATCACCGGCGGCGGCTATGCCAGCCGGCACAATGGCAAGGGCGACTGGCTTTATGGCGTGGAGATCTGCGTGGATCCCGGCCGGCGGCGGGCCAAGATCGGAAAGCGGCTTTACGAGGTCCGCCAGCGGCTATGCGAACAGCTCGATCTCAAGGGCATCGCGTTCGGCGGCCGGCTCGCCGGCTACAAGCGCGCGAAGAAGGCCTACCCGAAGCCGGACGATTATCTCGAAGCGGTCAAGGCGCGCGACGTCGATGATCCGGTAATCTCGTTCCAGATGCGGCTCGGCTTCGAACCTGTCCGTGTCCTGCGCCGCTATCATCCGGAAGACAAGCCGGCGGGCGGCCACGCGGCGTTGATGGTCTGGAATAACCCCTATTTCGATCCGGCAGCGGCGACACAGCCGCTTTCGCATCGCGGCCGCGACACGGTGCGCGTCACGACGGTCCAGATCGCGGCGCGCAAGGTCACGACCCATGACGAGTTCTTCGAACATGTGCGCTATTTCGTCGAGGTCGCGGCCGATTACGGCTCGGATTTCGTCGTCTTCCCGGAGCTCTTCACGCTGATCCTTCTCTCCAGCGAGCCAGAGCGGCCGCCATCGGAGGCGATCAAGCGGCTCAGCGCCTACACGCCGGAATTCATTGAGCGCATGCAGGCGATGGCGCTCGGCTGCAACATCAACATCATCGGCGGATCGCATCCAACGATTGCCGAGGACGGCGATATCCAGAACGTGTCCTATGTGTTCCTGCGCGACGGCACGATCCATGCGCAGGAGAAGCTTCATCCCACGCCGGACGAGCGGGAATATTGGGGCATCGTCGGCGGTGACGTGACCGACGTGATCGACACCGACTGCGGCCCGATCGGCGTGATGATCTGCTACGATTCCGAATTCCCGGAAGTCGCGCGGCGCCTCGCCGACCAGGGTGCGCGCATCCTGTTCGTGCCCTACTGCACCGATACGCGGCACGGCCATTTGCGCGTGCGCTATTGTGCGGCCGCGCGTGCGATCGAAAATCAGTGCTACGTCGTGACGTCAGGCATCACGGGCAATCTCTCCAATGTCGACAATCTCGACATCAACTACGCACAGTCGGCGATCCTGACGCCTTGCGACATGCCGTTCGCCCGCGATGGCATCGCGGCGGAAGCGAGCGTCAATGTCGAGATGGTGACCGTCGCCGACCTCAATATCGGCACCATCCAGTGGGCGCGCGCCCAAGGAGCAGTGCGCAATCTGCGCGATCGGCGCTTCGATCTCTATCGGGTCAGGTGGAGCGACGGCGGCTGATCAAGACCGTCACATGACTGTCAGCGGAACCTGATTTGGTCCCACGCTTAATGCAGCGTGGACCTTGCCGATGTCGATTCGAACTCTTCTTCTGACCGTTGTCTGGCAGGTGCCGATCGCTTTTGCGGCCACCGCCGGATTTGCCCAGGGGCAGGTTCCGGCCGATCTTGGTCCACGCCCCTTCTATCTCGTCGACGATCTGGAAGACGGTGAGCTCAAAGCGGCGCTTCAGGCTTGCGAGGCGGGTCCGTTCTACCGCAGCGAATTTTCAATTGGGCACCGCGGCGCTCCGCTGCAGTTCCCGGAGCACACGCGCGAATCCTATGTCGCCGCTGCTCGCATGGGCGCCGGCATCCTTGAATGCGACGTCGCCTTCACCAAGGATCGCGAACTCGTGTGCCGGCACAGCCAGTGCGATCTTCACACCACGACGGACATTCTGGCTACCGATCTTGCCGGCAAATGCAGCGTTCCGTTCACGCCGGCGGATCCGCAGACCGGCCGCGAAGCCTCGGCGCAGTGCTGCACGTCCGATCTGACGCTGGCCGAGTTCCAGACGCTTCGCGGCAAGATGGACAGTTCCGATCCAGATGCCACCAGCGTCGACGCCTATCTGGGCGGCACGGCAGCGTGGCGGACGGATTTCTACGCGCAGAACGGCACGCTGATGACGCATGCCGAATCCATCGCGCTTTTTGCCGAGCTCGGTGTGAAGATGACGCCGGAACTCAAATCGCCGGAGGTGGCGATGCCCTATGAGGGCAGCTACACGCAGGAGGACTACGCCGCGCAGATGCTCGCGGAATATCGGGCGGCCGGTATCGATCCCGTGAACGTCTACCCTCAGTCCTTCGATCTGAACGATGTCTGGTACTGGATCGAAACCCAACCGGAGTTTGCCGATCGGGTCGTCTATCTCGATGGCCGCGACAGCGAGGATAGCTTCGACCCGAAGGATCTTGCGACGCTCGATCCGTCGATGGAAGAGCTTGCCGAGCGCGGTTTGAAGATCATCGCGCCGCCGATCTGGATGCTGGTGACGACCGACGAGAATGGCACCATCGTGCCGTCGGCCTATGCGACCGCAGCCAAGAACGCGGGCCTCGAGATCATCGCCTGGTCGCTGGAACGCTCCGGCCCGCTCGCCGGCGGTGGCGGCTATTACTTCCAGTCGGTCTCGGATGCCATCGAACGCGATGGCGACGTTCTGACGGTGCTCGATGTGCTCGCCAAAGACGTCGGCGTGATTGGCGTGTTTTCCGACTGGCCGGCCACGACGTCCTTCTACGCCAACTGCATGGGGCTCGACTGAGCACCCTTCCGGTGCTCAAGCCGCTTTCGGCCGCCTCAAGAGCGTCGATGTATAGATTGCCAGCGCAATCCAAATCAGGGCGAACGCTACGATCTGGGGCCCGGCGAACGGCTCTCCGAAGAAGAAAACAGCGATCAGCAGCACCAGCGTCGGCACGCTGTACTGCATCAGCCCGATGGTGGCGAGGCGGAGACCCTTGGCGCCGAAGGCAAAGAGCACGAGCGGGATCGCCGTGACGGGGCCGGCGGCAACCAGCATCCAGGTATCGAAGTTGCTGCCTGCGAGGAAATGGTTGTCCCCTTGCGCAATAAACCAGCCGATCAGGACGAGAGCGATTGGCGTAAGAATAATCACTTCCAGCAGAAAGCCCTGGCTCGGGCCAATCGGCAGCGTCTTGCGCAGATAGCCGTAGGTCGCGAAGGAGAACGCCAGCACCAGCGAAATCCAGGGCAGCTTTCCGGCGAACACCGTGAGAATGATGACGGCGAGACCGGCGAGCGCGATCGCCACCCACTGCAGCCGGCTCGGCTTTTCACCGAGCAGGAAGACGCCCATCAGCACGCTGATCAGCGGATTGATGTAATAGCCGAGCGAGGCTTCAAGCGCCTGGTTCGAGGCGATCGCATAGACATAGACGCCCCAGTTGATCGAGATGATCGTGGCGGTCACCGCTGCCATGGCGACGACCTTCGGCGATTTCAATGCCGTCATCAGGTCGGCGGTGCGGCCAAGCCAGATGAGGATTACGGCGCCTGCCGGCACTGCCCAGAGAATGCGGTGGGCGACGATCTCGACCGGGTTGATGTGGTCGAGCGCCTTCATGAAGAACGGCAGGACGAGACCCCACAAGAGATAGGCGGCGCCGGCCGTGACGAAACCCTGCGCGGTGTCTCCGGTTGCGACCGGCGTGTTTGCGCCGGCTGCTGCCGGGCCCGGCGCGCCGCAATCTTCAGAGCGTTTCATGGTTCGTACTGCCTACTCGGCGGCGACGCTGCCGGCCTGTTCGCGATTCTTGAGAAGCTTGTAGATGACACTGTCCATCAGCGCCTGGAAGGAGGCATCGATGATGTTGTCGGATACGCCCACGGTCCACCAACGATCCGTCGTCGCGTCACTGGATTCGATCAGAACGCGGGTGATGGCCTCGGTGCCGCCATTGAGGATGCGGACCTTGTAGTCCACCAGTTCCAGATCGGCGATGTCGGCCTGGAACTTGCCGAGATCCTTCCTGAGGGCGATGTCGAGCGCGTTGACCGGGCCCTGCCCCTCGGCCACCGACAGGATCTCCTCGCCATCGACGATCACCCGTACCACGGCTTCCGACACGGTCTTTAGATTGCCGAGCGCATCGAAACGGCGCTCCACCATCACCCGGAAGCTCTGCACCTCGAAGAAATCCGGTACGCGGCCCAATGTGCGGCGCGCCAGAAGCTCAAAGCTCGCATCGGCTGCCTCATAAGCATAGCCGGATGCTTCCCGTTCCTTGACCAGCGAGATCAGCCTGTCGAGCTTCGGATCGTCCTTGGCGACCTCGATGCCGCGCCGCTTCAGCGCGTTCAGGAAGTTGGACTTGCCGCCCTGGTCGGACACCATGACGCGGCGCTGGTTGCCGACGCTTTCCGGGTCGACATGCTCGTAAGTCTTCGGGTCCTTCAACAGGGCCGATGCGTGGATGCCGGCTTTGGTCGCGAAGGCCGACTGGCCCACATAGGGCGCCTGGTGCTCCGGGTTGCGGTTCAAAAGCTCATCGAAGGTCCGCGATAGCCGCGTCAGATCGGTCAGCTTGTCGCCGTCGATGCCGAGTTCGAAGCGCTCGGCATAATGCGGCTTGAGCATCAGCGTCGGGATCAGCGTCACGAGATTGGCATTGCCGCAGCGCTCGCCGATGCCGTTCAGCGTGCCCTGGATCTGTCGCACGCCCGCTTCGACCGCCGCCAGCGAATTGGCAACCGCCTGGCCCGTATCGTTGTGGGCATGGATGCCGAGATTGCGGCCCGGGATGCCCGCCTCGATCAATTCGCCGACGATGCGCGTGACCTCGCCGGGCAGCGTGCCACCATTGGTGTCGCAGAGCACCACCCAGCGCGCGCCCGCCTCATAGGCGGTCTTGGCGCATGCCGTGGCGTAGGCCGGATTGGCCTTGTAGCCATCGAAGAAGTGCTCGCAATCGACCAACGCTTCCTTGCCGGCGGCAATGGTCGCCTCGACCGAAGCCTTGATGCAGTCGAGGTTTTCGTCGTTGGAGATGCCGAGCGCGACGTCGACATGGTAGTCCCAGCTCTTCGCCACGAAGCACACCGCGTCACCGGCCGCGTGGATGAGCGCCGCAAGGCCCGGATCATTGGACGCCGAGACCCCTGCCCGCTTCGTCATGCCGAAGGCGACGAAGGCCGCCTTCTTCGTGCGCTTTTTCTCGAAAAAAGCCGTGTCGGTCGGGTTTGCGCCGGGGTAGCCGCCCTCGACGTAGTCCAGACCGAACGCATCGAGCATCGACGCGATCAGCGTCTTGTCCTCGACCGAAAAATCGATGCCGGGCGTCTGCTGCCCGTCCCGCAGGGTCGTGTCGAAAAGGTAGAGGCGTTCGCGTGTCATCGCCGGCGCTCCAGCAAGCGGGCCGACGCCCGATATGCGTTTGCACGTCCTCGTGCGCTTCGCTTCTGCGGGCGTGCGGCCGTCTGCTGCCCGTCCCGCAGGGTCGTGTCGAAAAGGTAGAGGCGTTCGCGTGTCATGATGCGCACTCTGCAAATTTGTCCGTCGCGCGGATCAGCTGGTCGAGGATTCCCGGCTCGGTGAAGGCGTGGCCTGCACCCTCGACGATGTGGAACTCGGCTTCCGGCCAGGCCTTGTGCAGCGCCCACGCGAAACGCAGCGGGCATGGCATATCATAGCGGCCGTGAACGATGACACCCGGAATATGCCGGATCTTGTGCGCATCGCGAATGAGCTGACCATCCTCGAGCCAACCGGCATGCACGAAGAAATGGTTTTCGATCCGCGCGAAGGCGAGCGCGAATTCATCCTGACCGAAGACTGTGCTGGTTTCGGGCTCCGGCAGAAGCGTGATCGTCTCGCCTTCCCAGACGCTCCAGGCCTTGGCGGCGGCAAGGCGCGTTTCGGCATCCTCGCTCGTCAGGCGCTTGCGGTAGGCGGCGAGCATGTCGCCGCGTTCCGCTTCCGGGATGGGGGCCACGAAGCGCTCCCATTTGTCGGGAAACATCTCCGAGACGCCGAAGCGGTAGTACCAGTCCATTTCGGCCTTGGTCAGCGTGTAGATGCCGCGCAGCACCAGTTCCGACACGCGCTCCGGGTGCGTCTCGGCATAGGCGAGCGCCAGCGTCGATCCCCACGACCCGCCGAAGACGAGCCATGTGTCGGCGCCAACCATTTCGCGCAGCCGCTCGATATCGGCCACCAGTTGCCAGGTCGTGTTGGCCTCGAGCTCCGCAAAGGGCGTCGAGCGGCCGCAGCCGCGCTGGTCGAACAGCAGCACGTCGTAGCGCGTCGGATCGAACACGCGGCGCTGCTTCGGCGAGATGCCGCCACCCGGTCCGCCATGCAGGAAGACGGCAGGCTTTGCGCCTTTCGTGCCGACGCGCTCATAATGGATCACATGGCCATCGCCCACATCGAGCGTACCGGTCTCGTAAGGTTCGATCTCGGGGTAGAACCCACGCAGCGCGCTCATCGGTCATCGCCTTCCAGAGGCCAGCGATCGGTATCGTGATCCGGATGCTGATAGGATTGGATCGATGTCGGGAAAGGGTTCTCGACCTCATCGTCGGCGGTGGTGCGCACGGGAAGTGCCGCGAGCGCGTCCACATAGGGCAGCTTTCCTTCCACGCCGAAAACGATGACCGGCGCGATCGCGCTCGGATCGTCGAAGGCTGCGATGGAGAGCGCCATGCCGTCCGGCGCCTCATAGGTCAGCGGCGTGCCGCAATCGGCGCAAAAACCACGCGCCACATGGTTGGAGGAACGGTAGCGCGCAGGCTCGCCGCGGGTCCACGCCAGGCGCTCCGCTTCCACCGAAACCAGCGGCGCAAAGAAGTTGCCATAGGCCTTCTGGCACATGCGGCAATGGCAGATCGACGCCTTGCCGAGTGCCCCCCGCACATGAAACCGCACCGCCCCACACTGACACCCGCCGGAAAACTCCGGCGTTGAGGAAAGGGTCATCGCTTGACCTCCCATGTGGTCACGCGTTCGCCGGTGGCGGGATCCTTGCCGTCTTTCAGCTGGATGCCTTGGGCAAGGAGCTCGTCGCGGATGCGGTCGGCTTCGGGCCAGTTTTTGTTCGCGATGTGCTGGAGGCGGTCTTTGACGAACTGAGCGACGTCGATTTCTGCCTTTAAGGGCGAGAGATCTATGCCGATTAATGCGGCTGCCGCGAAAAGTGCCGACGCTGAAAGCCCAGGCGCGTTCAACAGCTTCAGATAGTGAGAGAGATCCAGATCGTCGGCCAATGCCTCGACGAACGATTTCTGAAGATCGCCATGCATTTCGCCGTCAACGCGGCGACGCCATTTCACAAGAAGCGCTTCCGCCTCCTCCAGCCTCCTCACGCTGAAATCGATCGGCTCGCGGTAATGCGTCATCAGCATGGCGAGGCGCAGCACCTCGCCGGGCCACTTTCGTCCGCCGAACTTTTCCGTTTCCAGCAGTTCGTTGATCGTGACGAAATTGCCCTCGCTCTTCGACATCTTGCGGCCCTCCACCTGGAGGAAGCCGTTGTGCATCCAGATGTTGGCCATCCTATCCGTGCCGTGGGCGCAGCAGGACTGGGCGATTTCGTTCTCGTGGTGAGGGAAGATGAGGTCCAAACCGCCGCCGTGGATGTCGAAGGTCTGGCCGAGATAGGCGGCAGACATGGCGGAGCATTCGATGTGCCAGCCGGGACGGCCGCGGATGGCGAGGCTGCGGGAATCGGACATGTGGAAATGGGCGTCCCAGCCGGGCTCGTCGGCAGACGATTCCTTCCACAGCACGAAGTCGCCGGGGTTTCTCTTGTGTCGTTCGACGGCGACACGCGCGCCGGCCTGCTGGTCTTCCAGCTTGCGGTTGGAGAGCTTGCCGTAGTCCGGCATCGACGACACGTCGAACAGAATTTCACCTGCCGCGTCATAGGCATGGCCGCGGCTGATGAGGGATTGAATCAGGCTCACCATGTCGGTCTTGTGGTCCGGCCGCGGCAGCACAAAGTCGGTCGCACGCGGCTGGACCGTCGGCGCCAGGCAACCAAGCGCCTGCGCGTCGGCCTGGAACTGCGTCTCTGTCTTTTCAGTGACGGCGCGGATCGCTTCGTTCAGCGGCAGATTCGGGTAATCGCGCAGCGCCCGCGCGTTGATCTTGTCGTCCACGTCCGTGATGTTACGCACATAGGTGACGTGATCCTCGCCATAGACATGGCGCAACAGCCGGAAGAGCACGTCGAAGACGATGACGGGGCGTGCATTGCCGATATGGGCGTAGTCGTAGACCGTCGGCCCGCAGACATACATGCGCACGTTTTCGGGATCGATGGGGGCGAAAACCTCCTTCGTCCGCGTGAGGGTGTTGTAGAGCTTGAGTTCAGGCCTCTCGCCCATGGATGACAATCTCCCGTGCCTGCTGGCCGGGGCGTTTGTCGTCATCGAGGACTTGTCGGGACAAAACGGGCCGGGCCAGCGGTGTCGCTAGCGAATAATGATCCGGCAAATGCAGTTGGCGAAGGCGCCATGACGCTGTTGCATGGGAAAAGCTTATCGCGCCTTGCCATCAAGCGGTCAAGTCCCGCGCAGCTCACCAGAAAATGCAACCGCCTCACCCGTTCGGGGGATGGACGACCGGTCCGGCACGGCATTCAGTCGTGCCGATCATCGTTCCGGTCCGCCAGGTGCCCCAATCACCGGGCCGGTCACTGGGCCCGGTCGCGTGTTGCAAAAGCGCACCGGGCCCTTTCTTTTTCTGGTTACCCCATTTCCCGCAAAAAGCCGTGATTGAATAGGATCAGGCAGAGGTAAGCAGAGGCCTACGGAGGAAAATTTGATGGACGGCAAGACCAAGCGCCAAGCGGACAACGGCAACGAGAAGCAGGAGCGCGAGATTGTGGCGCTGGAAAAGCGCTATGGCACGATCGGCAGCGGCGCGGTTCGCGCAGCGGCTCCACTGACGGCCAAGCTTGGCCACAAGCAGGATCGGTTTCGGCCAAAATCGGTCCGCGACCACGATTGATCCTGTCGCGCGACCGACCGGGACCGGTCAGAGACGCGCGATCAGTCCGGCTGCGATCAGCCACATGACGCAGCCGATGATGACATCGAGTACCCGCCAGGCTGCGGGTCTCGCAAAGAATGGCGCCAGAAGCCGCGCGCCATAGCCGAGCCCGAAGAACCACACGAAGGATGCGGTCATGGCGCCGGCGCCGAAGGCGAGCCGCGCTCCATCCTCATAGCGCGCGGAAAGCGAGCCGATGAGGAGCACCGTGTCCAGATAGACGTGCGGGTTAAGGAAGGTGAAGGCGAGGCATGTCGCAAGCGCCTGCATCAAGCTCGCTCCGCCCTCGGCGCTCAAGCGCATGGCCTCCGGCCGCAGGGCGCGCCGGAACGCGAGAAACCCGTAGGTGATCAGAAAAAGCGCGCCACCGATGGTGACAGCGAAGATCAGGCTCGGCGCATTACTGATCAGCGTGCCCAGACCTGCAACGCCCGCCGCGATCAGCAGCGCGTCCGATAGAGCGCAGACCAGGCAGAGGATGAAGACGTGCTGGCGCGAGAGGCCCTGGCGCAGGATGAACGCGTTTTGCGCGCCAATGGCGACGATGAGGCTGCCGCCAAGCAGGAAGCCGGACAGCGCCGGCAGAAGAATGGGGTTCATGGGAAGACCAGTCAGAAGAGGCTGAGTTGCGCGCCGGGCGGCTTTTCCGCCGCCGGCTCGTCCGCTGCAGGTGCCGGCGTTTCGGCGAGCGGGTCGATCCTCTCCTGTAGCGCGGCGTTGTCGTTGGCAACGGCGTTGACCGCCTCGGACACGGGGATCGCTTCGAAGAAATCGTCGGATACGGGCCGCAGCAGATCCGCCACGTCGCGCGGCTCCTGGGTCCGACAATCAAGCCAGCGCGCGAAGTCGCCCGGCTCGATCACCACCGGCATCCGGTCGTGGATGGAGGACAGCGCGGAATTGGCAGCGGTGGTCAGGATCGCGGCGGTATCGATCTCGCCGCCCGCTGCATCCGCATAGGTTTCCATCAGGCCTGCAAAGGCAATCACGCCGCCGCCGCGAGGGCGGATCCAAAAGGGCTGCGAGCGCGCCTTGCGGCCTTCGCCGCGCCGCCATTCGTAAAAGCCCGATGCAGGCACGAGTACGCGGCGATGGCGCATGGCGGCCTTGAACGCCGCCTTTTCCGCCGCCTTTTCCGAGCGCGCATTGATCAGCAGCGGAAAGGCCTTGGTGTCCTTCACCCAGCGCGGCAGAAGCCCCCAGCGCACCAGAAGCGCCTGCCGGTCCGGCCGGTTGGAGGCTTCATTGGCCGGCTCCGTCGCCTGCACGATCACGATCGGTTGTGTCGGCGCAATATTGTAGCGGGGCGGAAAGTCCTCCAGCTCCATGAGGCTGAAGAATTCCCGAACCTCTTCCGGCATCGCTGAAAGTGCAAAACGACCACACATGCCAGAAGCGATGCCACCGGGGCATCACCCGGTCAAGCGGCCTTTTCTGCGGTCAGTACGCGACGGGACGCGGTGAATAGGCCGGGATCAGGGGCGGCTGGATGACGGGCATCGCACTCGGCGCGCCGCCATAGACCGGTTGGCCGACATAGCCCGCAGCGCCCGGGAAGCCACCACGATAACCGCCGAAGCGATAGTCGTCGTAGCGCTCGCGCGCGCGGCTCAGCCGGCGTTCCGCTTCGGGGATCTGTGCCTGCAGCGTCACGAGCCGCGTCTGGATCACCGCACGTTCTTCGGTCGTTGCCGCACTGACGATGCTTTGCGTCGCCGCATTCAGATCGTTCGTCAGGCGGTCGCGTTCTGTCTGGGCATCATAGACGGCCCGGCCGACCTGATAGGCATTGGAGAAGCCGGCAGACAGATCGGCCGGGCAATTGTTCTCGCCCGACTGGCCGTTGCGGCCACGGTTCAGCGCGTTGTCCGGCGTGCAATATTGGCGAATGCCCTGCTCCCAGCCCGATTGCCAGGCAACCGTGTCGATCGGCAGCCCATGTTTCGAGCAGGCCTCCTGATGTCGGCCAATATAGGTCGTTGCCCTGCCCTGCGCGCCGTCCTGCTGGCCCAGCGTCTGCCAGCTCACGGTTTGACATTCAGCCTCGTTCAATGTCTGGCAGGATGCCAGTGCCAGTCCAAGGCCAGCCAGCATTGCCAGCGTTGCAGCCGTCTTCAGAATCATGAATGCCCCCAAGCATTTTCTAATGGAAGCTTACGCCGAATACCGAGAGCTTTGAAAAGGCAAAATGTCGTCTGATCTTGAGTTTCAACAGCCACGTGCAGCCGTCTCGACGATCCTCGTCAATGGTGCTCGCGTGCTTCTGGTCAAGCGCGCCAATCCGCCCGCGCAGGACCTCTACGCATTTCCCGGCGGGCGCGTCGACGACGGGGAGGCCCTGGAAGATGCGGCGCTTCGAGAATTGCGCGAGGAGACCGGGCTGATCGGCAAGGCGCCTCTGGCATTCAAGAGTTATGACCTGAAGGAAGTCGACACGGATGGGCGTGTCACGAGCTGGTTCAGCCTCACGGTCTTCAAGGCGACTCTCGATCCAGCGGGCCCGTCGCGGCCGATCGCGAGCGACGACGCGCTGGAGGCGGGCTGGTTCGGGGCGCAGGACGTGGAAGAATTGCCGATGCCACCGAGCGTGCGCGAATGTCTCGTGGAACTTGGACTGATCCGCCTTAGCCTCGACACGGAAAGCTGATAGCCCTCAACCCATGACGCTGACAGGGACAGGAAAGACGATTCGCTTGCCGCACTCTTCGCTCGTTGCCCTCCTGCTCGCAGTCTTGATTTTATTGCCTGTGATCGATCCCAGCGCTGCGCAGGAGCCAGCTGCTCCGGAAGCGACGGAAAGCACGGACGAAGCGACGACCACCCCTCAACCAACGGCGCCACCGCCGCCCGAAGTGCCCTATGACGACCGGCTGATCAGGCTTTCGGAGATCGTCGGGTCAGTGCACTACCTGCAGGCGCTGTGCCGGACGGAGCCCGCGAGCGACGCCGACGACAATCAAGAGGCTGCCTCGTCGAGCGACGAGTCCGACTGGCGCGCCCTCATGGAACAGCTGATCGCCGCGGAGGCTCCGGAAGCAGCCAGAAGCGCGCGGCTGACGGCAGCGTTCAATCGCGGCTACCGCAGTTTTGCTTCGGTCTACACCCGCTGCACGCCATCGGCGGAAGCAGCACGGGCCAGATACCGTAGCGAAGGCGCAACACTAGCGTCTGAAATCATCGCAAGGTTCGGAAATTAGGGCCTTGTTAACCTCTTTTGGCAGCGAGGCGTCCCGTTTTGGGAAGCGGCGTGCTAGAGCTTAACGAAACGGAAATATGGATTCTCGCCCATGGCCATCGCCACCGAACATCGCCTGAACGAGATTGACGAGATGATCGTGCATGAAAAGATGCAGGTCGCGCTCGAACACCAGAACGATGCTTGGGCTGATGGCGTGGCCGACGGCATCGAGCCTGAAATCCTCGTTGATGCGGCTTTGGCGACCGCAATGCGCGAGACCGTCCGCCTCTACGGCGAAGAAGGTGCCGACGAACTTCTTGCAGACCTCAAAGAGCGACTGCTGGCGGGCGAGTTTTCGCCGGATCGCGCGCTCCAGTAGAACTCGGCCTTCTTCGACCACCACTCTGTCACCCTTGCAGGGCCGCTGACCGAACGCTACCTGTGCCGAGCGCCAAGAGATTTTGACGGGAGCTCCGCCCTCATGCCGATCGTCACCCTGGAAGATCGCGCCGTTCTTCGCTTTACCGGACCGGATGCCCAGCGGCTTCTTCAGGACGTCCTGACGCCTGATCTCGATGGGCTCGCCGCCGGCGATGCCGTGGCGGGCGCACTCTTGACGCCGCAAGGCAAGATCATGTTCGATTTCGTGATTGCTCGCGACGCGGATACCGGCTTCCTGATCGATATCGATGCCGCTTACGCCGACGATTTCGCGCGCCGCATGACACTTTACCGGCTGCGCGCCAAGCTCGAGATGGCGCGAGCGGACGACCTGCATGTCGCGGCGATCTGGCAGGAAGAGCGGCCGGCAGGTGCACTGCGCGATACACGCTTTCGGGGCACAGAGACGGTCTATCGCCTCTACGCGCCACGGCACGAGCGGGCGACGGGGCCGGCGGAAGATTACGTGAAGCTTCGCATCGCCAATTCCGTCGCGGAGCTTGGTGCCGACTTTCCACCTTCCGATGCCTTCCCGCACGACGTGTTGATGGACCGCAATGGCGGGGTCTCGTTCAAGAAGGGCTGCTTTGTCGGCCAGGAGGTCGTCTCGCGCATGCAGCACCGGGCGACCGCGCGTCGGCGACTGGTGCAGGTTTTCGGGTCGCAGGATCTGCCGGCGGGCGATATCGACATCACCGTCGACGACCGTTCGATCGGTACGCTTGGCAGCCGTTCCGGCAGCGAGGGGCTTGCGATCGTGCGCATCGACAAGACCGGGGCTGCGATTGCCGCCGGTAAGGCGATTCTCGCAGGCGACCAGCCGGTGGACATCCGCCTGGCAGACTGGACCGGCCTCAGCTTTCCGACGGACCTGCAGGCGAGCGAGGCATAACGCCCGTGAACGCACGCCGCGACGGCCGGGCCTGGCAACGCATGCTCTCCGGCCGCCGGCTGGATCTGATCGACCCCTCTCCGCTCGATATTGAGATCTCCGACATCGCCCATGGACTGGCGCGCGTGGCGCGCTGGAACGGTCAGACGATCGGGCGGCATGCGTTTTCGGTCGCGCAGCACGCGGTGCTGGTCGAGGAGATCGCCACACGCATCAACCTCACGCTCGATCCGGCCACGCGGATGCTGGTGCTTCTCCACGATGCACCAGAATATGTGATCGGCGACATGATCTCGCCCTTCAAGGCGGTTCTTGGCGGCCATTACAAGGAGATAGAAGCCCGTCTTCAGAGCGCGATTCACCTCAGATTCTCTTTGCCCTCGGTGCCGTCCGCGGCGACCAAGGCCATGATCAAGCGGGCCGATACCATTGCGGCCTATTTCGAGGCGACGCGGCTTGCCGGCTTCAGCGAAAGCGAGGCGCGTCTCTATTTCGGCACGCCGCGCGGTGTTTCGCCAGATATGCTGTCGATCGAGCCGCTGGCGACGGAAGACGCGCAGACGCTCTTTCTCGAACGGTTCGCGGTGGCTGAAGCCGCGCGTCGGGCGGAGGCCGGTTGAGATGCCGTTTCTGGTGGTCTGTCCGCTGAACAGGGTTGCCGAAACGGCCGTTCGCCACCGTGCCGGCGCACTGGTCAGCCTTCTCGCGGAGCATCAGGCGCTGCACCGCCCCGGCTTGATTGCGGCGGACAATCATCTGCAGCTCGGGCTGAACGACATTGCCGTTGCCATCGATGGACTGGTTCTTGCGCAGGAAAGCCATGTGCGCCAGCTCGTCGATTTCGTGCGTGTCTGGGATCAAACGCAGCCTCTTCTCATCCATTGCTGGATGGGCGTGTCGCGTTCACCCGCCGCCGCGCTGATTGCGGCGCTAGCACTCGACCCGGATCTCGATGACGCGGAACTGGCGCAGGCGCTGCGCCGGGCGGCACCGTTCGCGACACCGAACCCGCGGCTGATCGAGATCGGCGATGCACTTCTTGGCCGCAACGGCGCGTTGATCCGGGCCGTGAAGTCGATCGGCCGTGGCGCCGACACGGCGCAAGGCATTCCCTTCGTCTTTCCGCTTCAACTTGAAGACAGTGCGCCGGCATGAGGGGCGACGATGCCGGGCTGACGGCGATCGAGATCGGATTGACGGCGGCCATCATCACCGTCGCCGGATCCGAACCGCGCGTTCTCACCGTCTCCGACCAGGCGGCCCTCGCCTCCCTGCCGCTTGGCCCCTTCGATCCGCGCCAGCACCGGACGCTGGAAATGGGCCTTCGCGCCTATGTGAGCGCGCAGACCGGCCTGTCGCTCGGCTATGTCGAGCAGCTCTACACGTTCGGCGATCGCGGCCGGCACAAGCAGGAGGCAGATACCGGTCCGCACATCGTCTCCGTTGGCTATCTGGCACTGACTCGTTCCACCGAGGATGACCCGGCCGATGACGGCGAAGGCTGGCACGGCATCTATCGCTTCCTGCCCTGGGAGGACTGGCGCCAGGGCCGACCGAAGATACTGGACGCGCTGATCCTGCCGCGGCTGATTGCCTGGGCGGGTGCTCCGCAGGCCGAGAGCCGATCGGCGCGCCTGCCGGGCAAGCACTCCCGCCTGCGCCTCGCCTTCGGCCTCGATGATTTTCCTTGGGACGAGGAGCGCGTGCTGGAGCGCTACGAGTTGCTCTATGAAGCCGGCCTTCTCGAAGAAGCGGTGACGGACGGGCGGGTCGCGTCGACAGGTCTCGATCAGCCACTCGGCGTCCAGATGCGGTTCGACCACCGCCGCGTGCTGGCGACGGCCGCGTCGCGGCTGCGCAGCAAGATCAAGTATCGGCCCGTCGTGTTCGAACTGATGCCGGAGCGATTCACGCTGACGGAGCTGCAGGCAACGGTGGAAGCCATTGCCGGGCGGCATCTGCACAAGCAGAATTTCCGCCGGCTGGTTGAAGGCGCGGAACTGGTGGAACCGACAGGTGAAACCAGTGCCCGCACCGGAGGCCGGCCAGCCGCGCTCTACCGTTTCCGGCGCAAGATCCTCGACGAGCGGCCAGCGCCCGGCCTCAAGCTCGGCGGCCGGGGCTGATCATGCATTTGGAAACGCTTTATAGCGGCCGCTTGGCAAAGCCTTTGCCGACGATCGGTCCGGTTGGCCGTCCCGTCGGCGAGCCGCCCTCCTGCTCGATCGTGATCTCGTAGAGCTGATCCGGCTGCGGCAGCGGCAATGACGGACCGTTATCCAGCAAAGTCGTTTCCGACTGGTCGATAAGGCCCAGCGACACAGGGCCGAGATCTTCGTTCGGCAATGTCCAGACCTGCATCGTACGGTCTGCCGGAACGGCGATTTCGGCAAGCGGCGTGACCCGGCTTGTGCGATCGCCGTAATCCTCGACGATTGCAAGCGGTTCGCCCGCATCGTCGATCAGCACCGCGACCACCTGCGCCTGCGGCTGCTGCGATGGTGTCACGAGAAGCGCCGCGGCAAGGATGCCGGCCGCCGCCATGCCTGAGAGTGCAGCAATGCGCCAGCGTCGCACCGCATTGTCGTTTGCGGCCCGTGCCGGGGCGGCCGTGATGGTCGGCGCGCTCGACCCGGTTGTCGGCAGCGCGCTCTCGATGCGCTGCCACAGGCCTGGTGTGACCGCGACGGGTTGAGCGGCAAGATCAAGTTCGTGGAAGCGGTCGCGCGCCCTCGCAATGGCGGCGCGCAAATCTGGATCGCGCTCGATCTCATCCTCGACCGCGGCTTCTTCGCGCGCATCGAGCAGACCGAGCACATAGTCTTCGGCCCGGTCGACTGCGCTGGGGCTGAGAGGCGTGCTGGTCATTCCATGCACCCCCGCAGCGTGGTGAGGCCACGGCGCACCCACGCCTTGGCGGTTCCAAGCGGGACCCCGAGCCGGCCGGCGATCTCTCCATGGGTGTATCCTGAGATATACGCCATCAGGATGCTACGGCGTTTCTGCTCATCCAGTGCCTCAAGACATTGGCGCAGGCGGCTTTCCTGGTCGAGCCGCGAGAGCACGTCGTCGGCCGCATGAACGGTCGCCGTTTCGCGCAGTGCGTCCAGATCGGTTTCTTCCGCCAGTTCCTCCCGGCCGCCGTCACGCAGGACATTGAGCGCGCGATTGCGCACCACCGCATAGATCCAACCCCGAGCGGAGCCGCGATCGGGCGAATACTGGTGCGCCTTGCGCCAGATCTGGATGAAGGCCTCCTGCACGATCTCCTCGGCAAGATCACGTCGACGGACGATGCGCTGCGCGATGGCCACAAGCCGCCCTGCTTCGGTGTCGAACAGGCTCTTCAGAGCCTGGCGATCTCCGCGCGCACAGCCTGCCAAGGCGTCGGCATGGTTCAATGTCACGATGCTACCTGCACGGTCTCTTCCCAATCCGACCCCACTCGCGCTGTCCGGCGCAACCATCAAGTGCCACATCGAAATGCCTCTCGTAAAGCAGTGTGCCCTCCCGATACCCGTGGGTGCGACAAACGGATGCAAAAAATAATTCGTCTCAGGGTGCATCCAAACGGTCCGACCCCGTGTCTTGACCATGAACGGGGCTTCCCCGCCTCTTCGCAACCAACAACGGGAGTTTACGATCATGCAGGGTTTCAAGACAGCACTTGCAGCTTCGACAGTCCTTCTTCTGACCGGCGCAACCGGCTTCGCAGCCCCTGTGCTCGGCCTCACCGGCGACAAGACGCTCGTCCTCTTCGATAGCGAAACGCTGGAAGTCTCCGAGACGATGGACGTCACCGGCGTCGATTCGCTGGTCGGCATCGACTACCGCCCCGCCAACAGCACGATCGTCGGCGTCACGCCTGAGAGCGTTGTCGTGACGATCGATCTGGAAACCGGCGAAGCAACCGAGCTTTCCACGATGAACACGCCACTCGAAATCGGTGATGCACCGGTCGTCGTCGACTTCAACCCGATGGCCGACCGTCTGCGTTACATGACCGGCACCACCAATTACCGCGTCAACATCGACACGGGTGAAGTGACGGTCGACGGCGAACTGGCCTTCGAAGACAGCGACATGCATGCCGGCGAAGCGCCGAACATCGTGGCTGCTGCCTACATCAACTCGTTCGGCTCGCCCGAAGCGACCGCGATGTACGACATCGACGCCACGATTGGTGCGCTGATCCAGCAGACATCGCCGAATGACGGCACGCTCGCAGCCATCGGCAAGCTCGGCATCGAAAGCGCAGGCGACACCTTCGCCTTCGACGTCCAGACCACCGAAGACGGCACGAACACCGCCTGGCTCGCCACCGGTGGCACGCTCTACACGGTCGATCTCGAAACCGGTGCCGCCACTGAAGCCGGTGCGATCACCGGCGTCGATGGCGATCTGCGTGACCTGACAGTTCTGCCGGAAGGCATGTAATACCCGAAGTCTCCCCGTGGACGGGTCAACTTGCCGCCGGCTTTTTCGCCGGCGGCTTTTTCATGGCGTTGGCGGCTTCATCGCCGGCGACTTTTTTGCTTTTTGACTCAAGCGCCGAGCTGGATATCGAGTCCGATGTCGAGCGGAGCCGTGGCCATCGTGATCTTCGATGTCGAGATGAGGTCGACGCCCGTTGCGGCGATTGCGGCGATCGTCTCGATGCTGATGCCGCCTGAAGCTTCGAGACGGGTGGGCGGACGCATCTCGTTCTTCAGCCGCACAGCTTTTTCAAGCGTTTGCGGGCCCATGTTGTCGAGCAGAATCACATCCGCACCGGCCGTCAGCGCTTCGGCGAGCTGATCGAGTGTGTCCACCTCGATCTCGATGCAAACCAGGTGCCCGACATAGGCCCGGGCGCGTTCGATTGCAGCCGTCAGACCGCCGGCGACGGCGATGTGGTTGTCCTTGATGAGAACGGCGTCATCCAGCCCGAAGCGATGGTTGGCACCGCCACCGCAACGCACCGCATATTTCTGGAAGGCCCTAAGACCCGGAACAGTCTTGCGTGTACAACAGACCCGCGCGCCTGAGCCTTGGATCGCATTCACGTAATGCGATGTCGCCGTCGCGATGCCCGAGAGGTGCATCAGATAGTTGAGAGCCGTGCGTTCGGCAGACAGGATGGCGCGCGCCTTGCCTGATACGCGGGCAATTGCCGTGCCCGGCTCGACCCGATCACCATCATGGGCGAGCTGCTCGAACGAGATGTCCAGGTCCATCAGCCGAAATGCAGCCTTGGCCATGGGCAGGCCGCAGATCACGCCGCCATCCCGTGCATTGAAGGTCGCAGTCGCCTCCCTGTCAGGCGCGATGGTCGCCGCGGCCGTCAGGTCGCCGGCGCGGCCGAGGTCTTCCTGTAGAGCGGCGCGAACCGCATCCTCGATCAGGAGACCGGGCAATTCGGGCCAGTAGGGTCTGTCGGTCATGGCTCTCGTCCTTCAGATGATATCCGCGATCATTGTTTCGGCATCGGCTAACTTCAGCGCGCTTCGCCGTTCGAACGCCTGCTCCTCGGCCGGCCAATCGCTCCGGAAGTGTCCACCGCGACTTTCCTCGCGCAACAGCGCGCCGAGCGTGACCAGACGTGCGACCGCCAGGCTGTTCTCGATGCTGTCACCGCCGCGCATCGTAGCCATGGCTCTCAGCGCACCCGTCAGGCCGGCGGACTCGCGCAGCACGCCGACATTGCGGTTCATGATGTCGCGGAGATCGGCCATGATCCGCCGATCGGCTTCGTGGTCGTCCGCCGACGCACCCTCTTCCACGATCGGTTCGGCCGGCGCGCCCCCGGCATTGCCGGACGCGATCGACAGGGCGATCCGCGCTGCGAAGACCACCGCTTCCAGAAGCGAGTTTGAGGCCAGCCGGTTGGCCCCATGCACACCGGTACAGGCGGCTTCTCCGGCCGCGTAGAGACCTGTCAGAGACGTGCGACCATCCGCATCGGTCCAGATGCCGCCCATGTGATAGTGGGCGGCGGGCGCGACCGGAATGGGCGCCGTCACCGGATCGATGCCGGCCTCCATGCAGTGCCGATAGACCGTCGGGAACATCTGAGGAAAATGATCGCCGATGGCCTGCCGGCAATCGAGAAAGGCGCCCCTGCCCGCCTGGATCTCGGCGAAGATGCCGCGGGCGACGATATCGCGCGGGGCGAGTTCCGCATCCGGGTGGATCGCCTGCATGAACCGGTCGCCGGCACGGTTGATCAACGTCGCGCCATCGCCGCGCAGGGCTTCGGTCGCAAGCGGCGCAGGATCGCGGCTAACATCGAGCGCGGTCGGGTGAAACTGCACGAATTCCGCATCGGCAATCACCGCGCCGGCGCGCGCCGCCATGCCGGTGCCGGTTCCCGAGGCCTCCGAAGGATTGGTCGTGAGCCGATAGAGGTGGCCGATGCCACCGGTGCAGATGGCAACGGCACGCGCAGGAAATCTCAGCCGCGCACCCTGCCCGCGATCGGCATGGGCGACGACCCCGCAGACGGCACCATCTTCCACGAGAAGCCGCTCGGCCTGAAGGTTTTCGATCACGGTGATCGACGGCGTGCGCCTCACTGCAGCGATCAACGCCTCCATGATCGCACGGCCCGCCATGTCGCCACCGACGCGCACGATCCTGCGCTGGGAATGGGCCGCCTCGCGGGAAAGCGCCAGCCGCCCTTCCAGATCGCGGTCGAATGGCACGCCATAGGCGAGCAGGTCGTGCACGCGCTCCGGGCCCTCCCGCACCATCAGACGCGCCATGTCGACATCGACGATCCCGGCACCGGCGGCAATCGTATCAGCCAGATGCTCCTCGGCACTGTCCTCGTCGCTGACGGCAGCGGCGATGCCGCCTTGCGCCCAGGCGGACGATGCTCCCTCACCGATCGGTGCTGATGCCAGCACCGTCACGGGACGCGGGCTCAGCTTCAGAGCGCAAAAGAGCCCGGCGAGGCCGCCGCCGATGATGACGATGCCGCCCTTTTCCACTCGGTTGGTACTCATGCGGTGACACCGGGCACAGCAAGTGTATCGCCAAGCCGTGATTGGACGATGGGCAGGTGAGCACCTATCTTCATGGGATGAGCATTCTGAACAAACCGATGATGCGGCCGGTCAACAGGAGAATCGGCGGGGCCTTCGTCGCCGCCGCGATGGTTTTCAGCGCCGCGCCTCTTCCAGGCTTCGGCACCGATGCACTCGCCCAATGCACTGCGCGAACCCAGACGGGGGTCGGCACCAACGCGGTTGCGCTTGCGCAGCGCTGCGGCACGACGGTCGGCGATCTGCGCCGCGCCAATCCGGGGCGCGATCTCAATCAACCGGGCCTGCTTCGCATCCCCGGCGGTCGCACGAGTGCCGTTCCCGATTCTCTGAACAACGAGATCGCGCCGCGCCAAGGCCTCAACGCCACGCGCCAGGCGCCCGTCGTGCAGCCGTCGCCGACGTTCCGTCAGCCGGGCGAAGCGCCGATGCGCCGCAGCAGTCCCGATGCTGGCGGCAATGGCAGCTACGCGATCCGGCGCGGCGATACGTTGAGCGGCATCGCCGCATCGGCCGGCGTTCCCTTGAACGCCCTGATGCGGGCCAATCCCGGCATTCAGCCGAACCGGCTGTCCGTCGGCCAAGCGATCGTCATCCCGGCGAGCTAGGCTTCCCGCGAGCCGGGTCGATCGATGCAGCGGCAGCATCGGCACTATCCGTGTCATCGGATTGATATCAGCTGACGAGATCGATCATGCGCTCGACGGCAAGGCGTGCGCGAGCGGCTATGACAGGATCCACGGTCACTTCCTCGCGCATGTCGACGAGGCAATCGAGGATCTTCGGCAGCGTGATGCGCTTCATGTGCGGGCACAGATTGCACGGCTTGACGAATTCGACCCCCGGCACCTCGGCCTCGACATTGGATGCCATCGAGCATTCGGTCACAAGCAGTACGCGGCCGGGCAGATTGGTCTTGACGTAATCGATCATGCCCGAGGTCGAACCGGCGAAGTCGGCAACGGCGATGACGTCTGGATGGCATTCAGGGTGCGCGATGATCTGGATCGACGGATCGGCCTCGCGATAGGCGATCAGTTCTTCCGCCGAGAAGCGCTCATGCACCTCGCAGCGACCTTTCCACGTGATGATCTTCTTCTTGGTCTGCTTGGCGACGTTCATCGCCAGATATTCGTCGGGAATGCAGAGAACCGTATCGGACTCCAGGCTCTCGACGACCGCGAGGACGTTCGAGGAGGTGCAGCAGATGTCGGTCTCGGCCTTCACGTCGGCAGAGGTGTTCACGTAGGTGACGACCGGCACGCCAGGGTACCGCTCCTTCAGCAGGCGCACATCGGCGCCCGTGATGGACTCCGACAGCGAGCACCCTGCACGCATGTCCGGGATCAGCACCGTCTTTTCCGGATTGAGCAGCTTCGACGTCTCGGCCATGAAATGCACGCCGCACTGGACGATGATCTCGGCATCCACCTTCGCCGCCTCGCGCGCCAATTGCAGGCTGTCACCGACGATATCGGCCACGCAGTGGAAGATCTCCGGCGTCTGGTAGTTGTGGGCCAGGATGACTGCGCCGCGTTCGGCCTTCAGGCGATTGATGGCGTAGACATAGGGCGCGTGGATCGGCCACTCGATGGCCGGGATGTGGTGGTTCACCCGGTCGTACAGATGCTCCGTCGCTCTCGCGACTTCCGGCGTGAAGGCGAGCGACGGGCGCTCGGCGACGCCGAACCGCTCGGCTGCAGTCGTCGGAAATCCGTCCGTCTTGATGGCGAGTGCTGCGGGTGACATGGGCACATCCTCCGGTCCCCGGCCGCATAATGCTCAATTTGAGCATAAGGGCGACAAAAAGAAAATCGGCAGCGCCGACAAGAAGCGATTTAGGCGCTCGCCGATCCGAATGCAAGCCGGTGACGCTCCTCGAGCCATTGCGAAATCATCAATTCGCTTGAAGGTGGCATGTGAAAAAGTCGCTTCCAGCGGCCCTGGCACTGGCCTAAAAGTGTCGAGCGCAATGGCGCATGTCCAAACCCGTCACCGCCCGATAGAGCCGTGCGAACCGAGCGGAGCCTTCGATGAGCGACCAAGCCAAGAGCGCGGTGCACAAGCCAGCCGCATTCCCTTGGCTGATCATCGCCTCCGGCTGCCTGATCGCCATGATCGGCTTCGGTCCCCGCTCCGTCATGGGCTTTTTCCAGTTGCCCATGCTGCAGGACACCGGCTGGGATCGAACCACCTTCGGTCTTGCCATGGCGCTGCAGAACCTCTTTTGGGGATTGGGCCAGCCCTTCTTCGGCGCGATCGCCGATAAATACGGCACGTGGCGCGTGCTGCTCCTTTCCGCGATTCTCTACGCTCTCGGGCTCGTCACCATGGCGACGGCCGATGCGCCGGTCTGGCTGCATATCGGCGGCGGCGTGCTCGTCGGCCTTGCGGTAGCGGCCGGCTCGTTCGGCGTCATCCTCGCCGCGTTCGCCCGCAATGTGGAACCGCAACAGCGTTCCTTCGCGTTCGGACTCGGCACTGCGGCCGGTTCGGCCGGCATGTTCGTCTTCGCCCCGATCAGCCAGGGCCTGATCGATTCGCTCGGATGGTCCGACGCGCTGGTGGTGCTGGCGATCATCATGCTCGCCATTCCCGTGCTTGCCGTGCCGCTACGCGGAAACTCCTCGTCGGGCTCGCAAAAGCAGACTGATGTCGACCAGTCGATCGCCGCCGCTCTGCGCGAGGCGTTCGGGCACCAGAGCTATCTGCTCTTGACCGCCGGTTTTTTTGTCTGCGGTTTCCAGGTCGCGTTCATTACCGCGCATTTCCCAGCCTATATCGGGGATATCGGCGTCGATGCGTCCTACGCCGTAACGGCCATCGCCCTCATCGGCTTTTTCAACATCATCGGCTCGATCGCCTCCGGCATCATCGGCCAGCGCTATTCCAAGCCGATCTTCCTGGCGCTGATCTACATCGGCCGGTCGATCGCGGTCACCGCGTTCCTGTTGCTGCCCCAGACGGGCTTTTCAGTGATTGTCTTCTCGATCGTGATGGGGCTGTTGTGGCTTTCCACCGTGCCCCCGACGAATTCGCTGGTCGCGATCATGTTCGGCACGCGCTATCTCGGCATGCTCGGCGGCATCGTATTCTTTTCGCACCAGATCGGCTCGTTCCTCGGCGTCTGGCTGGGCGGTTATCTCTATGACCGCTTCGGCACCTACGATCCGGTTTGGTGGCTCGGCGTCGCGCTCGGCCTTTTCGCAGCCGTGGTCCATCTGCCGATTGCCGAAAAGCCTGTGGCACGGCCGGTGCTCGCGCCGGCCGAATAGGCGTCGTCACGCACTGACGGCAAGCGGCGGCTCTAGCACGGCAAGACCGGATTTCAGAAACCTGTCGACGGCTGCGGCGAGATCTGCGCGCAGTTGCGCCTCTGGCGTATCAGGGAACGCTTCCTGGAAGATATCGACGATCGTCTCGACATCGAGCGGTTTGGCAATGAGGTTCCAGAGCGCCAAGCCGACCTGGTTGAGGTGGTGGATGTCGTTGCTGTCGAGGTCGACGAGGAAGGCCGCTTGGCCCACGACCCGTGCCACCACATGGGGCGCGCGTGCGATCAGCGCCTGACCCGGCTTCGGCGCAAAAGCGAAATCATCATCGTCTGCGTCTTCATCCGGCTCCGCCGCGCGCGCGATCTGCAAAGCGCGTTGCTCTTGTTCTGGCCAGGAGGCGAAATTTGCCTGGAGGCAGGTGACCGCGTCGTCCACACGGCTGTAGACCAGACGATAGATGCCGATCGTGCCGACAAGCGCGAGATAGCGGTCGAGGGTCCAGGTGCCGAGACCGTTTTTCGTGTCCTGCAGCAGCACACGCAACAGGGCCTCGTCGGGTTCGATTGCTTCGATAGATGGCGTGATGTCGCCTTCGCGGCGGTCGAGCAGCACGAGTGCGCCGAGTTTCGACCGGTCGCCATGGGCAACCGCGAGCTGCGCATCGGCCGCCGGGAGATAGGTGTAGTAGCCGTCGTTCAGCAGGGCATTGGCGGCGACGTGGATCTTCAGTGTGTCAGGCGCGCTTTCCGGCAGCGGCAGGCGCAGGCGCGGAAGGCAGCCCGATGCGATCGCCTCGAGACGCACGAGGTCTATGGGCAGAAGATCGTCGGCGAAAACGCGATGCCCATGAGAGGCGAGAGCCCCTACGAGGGTCGATTTTCCCGCGCGGTTCGTGGCCGGGAAAACCACCAGCCTGTCCGCGAACTCGACGGCTCCGGCATGCAGGTTGCCGAGGCTGTCGTCGCCATCCACGAAGTCGGCCATCAGTTCGACGATCAGCGAACAAATGGCGCTTGTGGGTGACGGTTCGATCCGCGGCGTATCCATATAGCGATGGTTGAGAAGAACCGCGTCGGGAGTGCCGGAAACAGTCATCAACGGCTCGCGCGACGAAAGCTCATCGCACGCGACTTCCGGCCACCCAACCAGCACGCGCTTCACATCGTCGGCGACGAATTCAAGAGGCGAAGCGAACTCGATCGGTCCCGGCAGACCCTTCAGACAGAGTGAGCGCACCGCGACCTCCAAAACTGCATGTACATTAGCATAAGCGAAAAAGCGTCGCCCGAACAGGCGACGCCTCCTTCATTCTGGAAAACTTACCAGCGCATATCGTCGCGCATGCCGCGGAAGAAGCCACCGAGATTCTGCGGACCACGACGGCCCGACCCGCTGCGGCCACCCCAGTTGCCACGGCCGCCAGAGCCACGCGATCCGCGGGAACCGCCACGTCCACCAGAACCGCCACGTCCACCCGAACCGCCGCGGCCACCAGAGCCACCGCCCGAACCACCGCCCGAGCCACCGCCTGAACCGCCAGAGGCGCGTGCTTCACGGATGCTCAGAAGTGTTGGTGCGACGTAAGCGGCAGCAGCGGTGAGGCCGAGCATTGCGAGCATTTTCCGGCGGCCGACATTGGGCTGATCGTCTTCGACCGCTGCAGCAACCTTGCCATTCGTGTTTTGATCCGACATTGTCATCTCCTATCGTTTTTCGCAGTGTTGCCCGGTGTCGTTGGGGTCGCCCTGAGAAGCCTGTCCCCCGCGTCGCCGCGGCATACTGGGAAAACGGAAGATCAGGCCGGCTATTCCCGGCCAGCGCAAAAAAGCGCCGATTTTCTCATAAGCCCTTGTTCTCGTTTCAAATTTATTTCGACGCTCGGTTCAGTCCGACGGGTTTGCCGCGCGCGCTGCCTTCAATGCGGCCTGGATGAACCCCTCGCGCGCCTCGGGCGGCTTCAGCCTGCGCGGCCCGTAAATGTCGCGATCGAGGAAATACCCCGTCATTCGAAATGCTTCGGCGAGCGTGACCTCATCGGCTGCCGCAGCGCCCTGCCGTGCGAGAAAATCCGGGTAGGAAAACAGGCGGTCCGCCCAGCCCTGCCCGACCGTGCGCGACACGGCGCGGCCGGTCTTCGGCGATACGAATGCGAGGTCGGCAGTCGTTCCGGTGACCGCGCAAGCCGAGAGATCGAGGCCAAAGCCCAGCTCGTCCAGCATGGCCAGCTCGAACCGGGCAAAGAGCTCGCCCGCTTCGTGCGGCGCATGCAGGCTGTCGAGAATGATGTCGAGCGCGTTGTAAAGCCGCAGATGCGGGTCACGCTCGGGAAGTAGGCGCAACAGCGCAGCCATCGCCTGGACGCCGTATACGGATGTCGCCGATTCCATCAGCCGCGCCGCCCTCAGCGACACGGGCTCTACCTGAAACTGGCCGAGATGCTCGTCGAGGCGCGCGCGCCAGGTCACTTCGACGCGGTTGCCTGGCTGCAGCACGGGCTGCATGCGCCTGGACCGACCGCCGCGCACCATGCCGAGATGACGGCCACGCGTCTGCGTCATCACCTCGGCAATGACACTCGTCTCACCGTGCCGGCGCACGCCCAGAACGATGGCCTGATCCTGCCACTCCATGGCGTGAGCGGTTCCTCACTCGGAAAGATGCCGGGCAACACCGGCGATGGTAGAAGAGGTCGGGAGGTCAGCTTGGGAATTCAAGACCGATCTCGCGGTAGCGCTCGGGATCGTCGCCCCAGTTCTCGCGCACCTTCACGAACAGAAACAAATGCACCTTCTGATCGAGGATGCCGCCGATTTCCTTGCGGGCGGACTGGCCGATCGACTTGACCGTCTCGCCGCCCTTCCCGAGCACGATCTTCTTCTGGCTGTCGCGCTCGACATAAATGACCTGCTCGATGCGCACGCTGCCATCGGGTTTCTCTTCCCAGCCTTCCGTCTCCACGTGGGAGGAATAGGGAAGCTCCTGGTGCAGCCTCAGGTACAGCTTCTCGCGGGTTATCTCGGCTGCCAGCTGGCGCATTGGGAGATCGGAAATCTGGTCCTCCGGATAATACCAGGGCCCCTCGGGCAGCGCGTCTGCCAGAAACTTCAGCACGTCCTTGCAGCCGGAACCGCCAAGCGCGGAAATCATGAAGGTCTCGTCGAACTGCACCACCGCGTTGGCGGCAGCCGCCAGCTCCAGCAGCTTTTCGCGCTTCACCTGATCGATCTTGTTCAGGATCAGGATCTTGCGATGATGAATATCCTTCATGCCCTCGAGGATAGTGGCCGCATCGCCTACAATGCCTCTCTCGGCATCGATCATGAACAGGACGATGTCGGCATCCTTGGCATTGCCCCATGCGGTCGTGACCATGGCACGGTCGAGCCGGCGCCGTGGCTTGAAGATGCCCGGCGTGTCCACGAACACAATTTGAGTGACGCCCTCGATGACGATGCCGCGCACGATGGCGCGCGTCGTCTGGACCTTGTGGCTGACGATCGACACCTTGGCGCCGACCAGTTGATTCAGCAAAGTCGACTTGCCAGCATTGGGCGCACCGATGAGCGCCACGAAGCCGGAACGCGTCGCTGCCGGGGGCGTCCCGCTTTCGGCAACCCGCTCGTCGATCTCTTCGCTCATGGATAGTTCTTCCTTATGATTTTTGTGGCCAGACGCCTTCGCGTTCCAGCATGCGCGTGGCCGCTTCCTGTTCAGCCGTGCGTTTCGATCTGCTTACACCCGTTTCGGGCTCAAGTCCCTCAATCTCGACACGGACCGTGAATTGCGGATCGTGATCCGGCCCCGATCGATCCAAAATGCGGTAGAGCGGGGTCGAGCCCGAGCGCGCGTGGGACCATTCCTGCAGTTCCGTCTTCGCGTCGCGACGCGCGGCGTTCTCGCGCCGTGCACGCTCGCCCCACAGCCTCTCGATGAAGGCGCGCGCCGGCTCAAGTCCGCCATCGAGATAGATCGCCGCAATCAGGGACTCGATGACGTCGGCGCGCACGCTTGCCATGCGCTTGCCCTTCACCGACTTGATGTCGCTGCCGGTACGGATGAACTCGTGCAGTTCCAGATCGTCGGCGACGGCTGCGCAGGTCTGCGCGCTCACCAGCTGATTGAGACGCACGGAAAGCTCGCCCTCCGCCGCCGAGCGGAAAGCCGTGAACAGCATCTCGGCCACGCAAAGCCCGAGCACGCGGTCGCCCAGAAATTCCAGCCGCTCGTAATTGGCGGGCTTGCCCGATTTTCCGGCCAACGAGCTGGAATGGGTCAATGCCCGCTCCAGCCGTTCGGGCTCGGCGAACCTGTAGCCGATCCGGTCTTCGAGACGTTCGATCTCGCCTTTGGACAGCGCCTTCGATTTCATGGCGCGGGCCTGAGGATCATTGCTGCGCGGACTGGAAGAGGCGGTCGAACCTCAGATCGCTCGGCCAGTTCCAGAGCTCCAGAGGCGACGTGCCGGCATCCATGGAGAAGAAGATGATGTTGGCGCGGCCGACGAAATTCTCGAACGGCACGAAGCCGACTTCGAAGCGGCTGTCGGCGGAGTTGTCGCGATTGTCGCCCATCATGAAGTAATGGCCGGGAGGCACGAGGAACTCGCGCGTGTTGTCTCCGGGCGAATTCGGCGTGAGATCGAGCGTGTTGTAGGAGACGCCGTTTGGCAGTGTCTCGCGATAAAGCGGCACTTCCTCGCCGCGGTCATAGCGCCCTTCCGGCCGATAGGTGCCCACCTGCTCGCGTTCGACAGCCTCGTCATTGATGAAGAGGACGCCGTTGCGCATCTGAACCGTGTCACCCGGCAGGCCGATCACGCGCTTGATGTAGTCGAGATCGGGATTGGGCGGATAGCGGAACACCGCGACATCGCCACGCTCGGGCTCGGCACCCCAGATGCGGCCTTCGAAGAGGTCCGGGGACAGCGGGAGCGAGTATTTCGAGTAGCCATAGGCGTATTTGGAAACGAAAAGATAATCGCCGACGAGCAACGTCGGCATCATGGAACCGGACGGAATCGAAAAGGGCTGAAACAGCAGCGTGCGGATGACGAGCGCCAGAGCCAGCGCTTGGAGGATGACCTTGATGTTCTCGCCAAGGGCGCCGGATTTTTGTTTCTTGCCAGTGTCGGACACGCTCATCGGTTCCCCTGGACCGCACCTCCAGCAACGTGGAACCGGTCAATATCTTTCAATTCCCGACAAGTGCCCGCATAAAGCTCAAGGCTTGTCGCGCACAGGCGGCGTGGCGGCTGCTCAAGTGCCTCCGGGCGACTTCTTTAACCTCTTCGCTTGAGACCGGCAACAAAGCGATGCAGGCTTCGCGGCAGCATGTCGCGGGCCTAACTGCCGGAAGGGCGGGCTTCGATGACCACGAAGGCCTGTGCGAGAGGGTAGTCGTCGGTGATGGTCAGGTGAACGACGGGTTCGTGACCTTCCGGCAGAAGATCGGCAAGACGTTTGGCAGCGCCGCCCAGCAATTCCATCGTCGGCTTGCCGCCCGGCAAGTTCACCACGCCCATTTCCCGCCAGTTCACGCCCATAGAAAGCCCGGTACCGAGTGCCTTCGAGCAAGCCTCCTTGGCGGCAAAGCGCTTCGCGTAGGAAGCTGCACGCTCCTTCCGGCGCTCGGAACGGACCTGCTCCACCTCGGTGAAGCAACGCTGGACGAACCTGTCGCCGAAACGTTCGAGTGTCTTTTCGATCCGACGGATGTCGATCAGGTCGCTGCCGATGCCAACGATCACAGAGGCGCTCCTGCCGTCGAACGCGCACTCGCCCGCGCCTCAGCCTTTTCGGCGAGCACGCGCTTGCGACGCTTCTGAAAGGCGCGAACGCTGTAGAAGGTCAGCCCATAGAAAAAGAGGCCCGATACGAACGCCGGTGGGATGCTTCCGATCAGCATGGGTTTGAGGATCGGCTGCCAGAGATGGGCCCAATCGATACGGCTCAAGAGATCACCGAGATTGATCGAGACATGCTCGACCTCCTGCTTGCCGCGATCGAGGATGATGTGACCGAGCTTGAATGTGGACGCCCAGATGAAGGGAAAGGTCAGCGGATTGCCGAACGCCGTGCCGATGCCAGCGGCGATCATGTTGCCGGCGAAAACATAGGCGAGCGCGAAGGACAGCACGAAGTGGAAGCCGATCAGCGGTGTCCAGGAGGCGATGACGCCTGCTGCGACACCGGCTGCAATGGCGTGCGGCGTCGCGTTCAGCCGAAGCACGCGCTTGCCGAGATAGCGCATGGAGCGGGCGAAGGACTTCTGCGGCCATACGAACAGGCGCAACCGTTCCAAAAGGCTGAGCTTCTTGCGTCTACGAAAGAGCATGTGGCGTCTTGAAGTCCCTATGCATGGCTTCTTGCACCAATGCCATGCCGCTGTCCGACCTCGCGGCAGCTGCTTCCTGAAAGGAAGCGCGCACCGCTACTCATACACGCGCGCAGCAGTCGAAACGCACGCGGTTTCCTTAAGCTGCATCAAAAGCTGATTCAACTGCTTGAGATCCCAGACCTCGATATCCATGAGAAGCTCGGTGATGTCGGACGCGACCCTGACGGTGGACAATGTCCGAATGTTGGCATCGCGGCCGGCGATTACCTCGGCCATCTCCGCCAGCGAGCCTGGCTCGTTCAGTGCATTGACGAGAATGCGGACCGGAAACCGGACTTTTCGCACCTCGTCGATGTCCCAGCGGATATCGATCCAGCGCTCCGGCTGGTCGTCGAACCGGGTCAGCATGGGCGACTGGATTGGGAAGATCGTGATTTCTTTGTCGTCGTTCATGATGCCGACGATTCGATCGCCCGGGACGGCCCCGGCCGGTGCGAACACCACGCGGGCATTCTGGTCGACGCCGCGGATCGGGAGCGGCTCGTTGGTCCCCTCGCCTTCCCCACCCGATGCCGACGGGCCGTTGGCCGAGGCACCGTTGAGGCGGCGCGCACCGGGGACACGGAAGATGACGCCTGCGGCGCTGCGCAGGTTGAACCAGCCTTCATCCGCTGCCGCCTTGGTGATGGCGGTACGATCTTCGATGTGTTCCGGATAAATGGCCTTCAGGACGTCCTGCGACGACAATTCTCCACGACCGACGGCGGCAATCGCGTCCTCGACATCCTTGTGGCCGACGCGGTGGACCACAGGTTTGAAGAGTTCGCGGGTGAACTGCTTGTTGGCCCGAGCGAAATTGCGCTCGATGATACGGAAGCCGAGGCCGGCATATTGCTTGCGCACGGCAGCACGGGTCGCCCGGCGGATGGCCGCGCGGGCCTTGCCCGTGACCACGATCTCTTCCCAGGCCGGCGGTGGCACCTGAACGCCGGACCGGATGATCTCGACTTCGTCGCCGTTGTTCAGGCGGGTGACGAGCGGCATGATACGCCCGTTGATCTTGCAGCCGACGCAGGTATCGCCGACATCGGTGTGGACGGCATAGGCGAAATCGATCGGCGTCGCACCGCGCGGCAGCGCGATCAGGCGTCCCTTTGGCGTGAAGCAGAAGACCTGGTCCTGGAAAAGCTCGAGCTTGGTGTGTTCGAGGAATTCTTCCGGATTGTCGCCTTCGGACAGCTGCTCGATCGTGTGGCGGAGCCAGGAATAGGCGCGGCTGTCGCGTGTCAGAAGATCGCCACCGCCCTTCAGATTGTCCTTGTAGAGTGCGTGCGCCGCAACGCCGTATTCGGCGATCTCATGCATGCGGTAGGTGCGAATCTGCAGTTCGATGCGCTGGCGCGATGGCCCGACGATCGTCGTGTGAATGGAGCGATAGTCGTTCTGCTTCGGCGTAGAAATATAGTCCTTGAACCGGCCAGGCACGACCGACCAGCGGGTATGGACGACGCCGAGCGCCTGGTAACAGGAGGCAATGTCGTCGACCAGGATGCGGAAGCCATAGATGTCCGACAGCTGCTCGAAAGAGAGCGACTTCGACTGCATCTTTCGGAATACCGAATAGGGCTTCTTCTGCCGGCCGGTGACCGTTGCCTTCAACTGGTTGTTCGTGAACAGCGCCGTGAAGTCCTGCTCGATGGTGCGGATCAGGTCGCGGTTCTTCGCAGAAAGCTCCGACAAGCGCTTGGTGACGGTGTCGTGGGCTTCCGGATTGATGTGGCGGAACGCCAGCTCCTCCAGCTCGTCGCGCATGTCCTGCATACCCATGCGGCCGGCAAGCGGCGCATAGATATCCATCGTCTCCTCGGCGATGCGCGCGCGCTTTTCAGGCGGCACATGGTCGAGGGTGCGCATGTTGTGGAGGCGGTCGGCCAGCTTGACGAGAAGAACGCGGACGTCGTCGGAAATGGCCAGCAGCAGCTTGCGCAGGTTTTCGGCCTGCTTGGCGCGCTTGGAGACGAGATCGAGTTTCTTGATCTTCGTCAGGCCTTCGACCAGCGCGCCGATATCCTCGCCGAACAGGCCGTCGATTTCGTCGCGCGTGGCAGTCGTATCCTCGATCGTATCGTGGAGCAGCGCCACGGCGATGGTCGATTCGTCGAGACGCATATCGGTGAGGATCGCGGCGACTTCGAGAGGATGGGAGATGTAGGGATCGCCGCTTGCCCGCTTCTGCTTGCCATGCTTCTGCATCGCGTAAACATAAGCCTTGTTGAGCAAGGCCTCGTTGACGTCAGGCTTGTAGCGTTGCACGCGCTCGACGAGCTCGTACTGGCGCATCATCTTGGGTGCGTGCTCCGGTTAAACGATAGACGCCGGCGTAAAGAGAGATTTCCCCTCTTCCACCGGCGCCAATCCATCATGAAGAAATGGGGACGGCAAACCGTCCGCGCAAATCAATAGTCGTCGTTTTTCTCCGGCGGCACAAGGCCTTCGATGCCGGCGAGCAGTTCTTCTTCCGACATCTGGTCGAAGTTGATCTTGTCTTCCTCGTCTTCGGCGGAAGCGGCATCGACGGTCTCGCCAAGGCCGGCCTCGGGCGCGACGGTCGACTGTGCGGAATGATCGGGTTCCGGCTCGTCGACTTCGACATGCTTCTGCAGCGAGTGGATGAGATCTTCCTTCAGGTCGCCGGGCGACAGGGTCTCGTCAGCAATTTCACGGAGCGCAACGACGGGATTCTTGTCGTTGTCACGATCGATCGTGATGGGAGCGCCTTGCGAGATCAGCCGAGCGCGATGGCTGGCGAGAAGAACGAGTTCGAAGCGATTGTCGACCTTGTCGATGCAATCCTCGACTGTGACACGGGCCATTGCCTGTCCTTTGCGAACATGAAATTTGCGGGATCGGGGTTTCCTTACCTTCTGGGCTGTATTAATTCAAGGGAGTTATGGCTCCTGGCGTAGCGCCGGGGTCGGTCGCGTCGTTTTCAATGCCGATCTCGTTTATTTTGCCGCTGCGCTGATCATTCGTTCATTCGTTTCGAAAGCGCATGCCCATGTTCGACCCCCGCGAGAAGATCGCCCTCTTCATCGACGGCGCCAATCTCTACGCAGCGTCACGCAGTCTCGGCTTCGACATCGATTACAAGAAGCTTCTCGTTGCGTTCCAGAAGCGCGGCTACCTCTTGCGCGCCTATTATTACACTGCGCTCGTGGAAGATCAGGAATATTCGTCGATCCGTCCCTTGATCGACTGGCTCGACTACAATGGCTACAAGGTGGTGACCAAGCCGGCCAAGGAATTCACCGACGCGTCCGGGCGCCGCAAGATCAAGGGCAACATGGATATCGAACTTGCCATCGATGCCATGGAGCAGGCCGATACGGTCGATCATTTCGTCATCTTCTCGGGCGACGGCGACTTCACGTCGCTGGTCGATGCGCTCCAGCGGCGCGGCCGCAAGGTGTCGGTCGTTTCCACGCTCGCAAGCCAGCCGCCGATGATCGCCGACGATCTGCGCCGCCATGCCGATCATTTCATCGACCTCGTCTCGCTGAAAGCCGAGATAGGCCGTGCGCCATCGGAGCGGCCTGTCCGTCCGGTCGAACCCGTCCATGACGCGGACGACGACAATTGAGTGCTGCCGAAGGCGGCCTCGCCTTTCCGATCGACCCGCCGCGCGACTGCCCGCGTTGCCCTCGCCTGCGCTCCTTTATTCTTGAGCAGAGAACAGTTCATTCCGACTGGTTCAACGCGCCGGTGCCGACATTCTATCCGCCGGAGGGACCATCCGCCGTCGAGCTTCTGATCGTTGGCCTTGCACCGGGGCTTCGAGGGGCCAACAGGACCGGGCGCCCCTTCACCGGCGACTATGCCGGCGATCTTCTCTATGCGACGCTGAATGAATTCGGCTTCTCGACCGGAGAATTCCAGGCGCGGCCCGATGATGGGCTCACTCTGGTGCGGACCGCGATCACCAACTCCGTCCGCTGCGTTCCGCCGGAAAACAAGCCGGTGGGCGCGGAGATCGCCACGTGCCGACCGTTCCTCGCCGCAAGCCTCGCCGACATGCCGGCGCTACGCGTGATCGTGACGCTCGGCAAAATAGCCCACGATTCGACTGTGCGGACCCTCGGCGCACGTGTTGCCGATCATCCGTTCGGCCACGGTGCTTGCAGCCAAATCGGCCAGGTCGACCTGCTCGCGAGCTATCACTGCTCGAGATACAACACCAACACAGGGCGTTTAACGGAGGCGATGTTCAAGGACGTCTTTCGTTCCGCCCATGATCGCTTGCGGTAGCAAGACAGGGCGATTTCAACGATCATTGTCGGCTGCACCGTTTGCCCCTGAAATTCCAGGGGCGATTTTCGTTATGAGACGGAATCTGGCGGCAGGATTAAGAGGCGATTAATCAGCACAAGCTGTGCGTGCATGCATTCTGCAACTAATGCGCGCCGCATCGCGTCCCCTTAGCAGCGTGAATGTCCACGCGGCAAGCGGAGGTATTCTGATGATCAAACCATCACGAACTGCATTCTTCGTTCCCGCCATGACGGCGGTCCTTCTGGCTTCTTCCGGTCCTCTCTCAGCACAGGGCCTCGGCGTCGGGGTCGGCGCTTCCATCGGCGGTGACAATGGTATTGGCGCTGGTGTCGGCGCTTCCATCGGTGGCGAAAACGGCATTGGAGCCGGCGTCGGTGCATCGGTGGGCGGCGACAACGGTGTGGACGCCGGTGCTGGCGCATCCGTTGGCGGCGGTGACGGGATCGGCGCAGGTGCCGGAGCTTCCGTTGGCGGAAGTGACGGGATCGGCGCAGGTGCCGGCGCCTCGATCGGCGGCGGCGACGGTATCGGCGCAGGCGCCGGTGCCTCGATCGGCGGCGGCGACGGTATTGGCGCAGGCGCCGATGCCTCGATCGGTGGCGGCAACGGCGTCGACGCTGGCGTGGGCGCCTCGATTGGCGGCGGCGGCGGGATCAATGCCGGCGGCGGCGTTTCCATTGGCGGCAATGACGGCATCGACGCCGGCGTGGATGTCGGCATCGGTGGGCCGGGTGCGCCCGGAACTCCTGGAACGCCAGGTACACCCGGCACACCCGGCACCCCTGGCACGCCAGGTACGCCAGGCACCCCTGGAACACCCGGTACGCCGGGCAGCCCTGGCGTTCCGGGCACGCCGGAAATGCAGGGCATGATCGACCGCTGGAACAACATGTCCGCGAGCGACCGGCAGAAGGTGCTCCTGACCTGCCGGCAAGTGCTTTCGCCGCGGGAAGCATATTCCCCGGACCTGGACGCGCTGTGCAACCTGGTGCAGCAGGCTGGCCTGCAGTGATCGCACGACAAGTGCCTGGGTGTCGCGGATCGAGCCGCGGCACCCCCAGATTTCGCAAGCTACGGCACAGCAAATGGTGTAACGATATGCTTGTTACATTCCCTCGAGATTTTCCCGTCATGGAAACTGCGCTCGTGGAGATAGGTCCGCGGGACCATGGGCTGCACGACAGCTACGTCGCGTTCATCACGCAGGTTTCCGGCGAACAACAATTCAGGCCCTGGGCTGATCGCGGCGGGTGGGGCGACGACTACACGGCCTTCGCGCTCATGGAAAACGACGAGATCATCGCCACCGTCGGGCGCATGTCGATGCGCTTTGTGGTCGATGGCGCGATTTCGGCAGGTTACCAGCTCGGTGCCATCGCAACCCGGCCGGATCGGCGCAACCAAGGTCATATGCGCCGGCTCATGGAGCATATTTTGGCGCTCCCGCCGCTCGACAACCGCACGACGCTGATCTTCGCCGTTTCCGACACCGCCGCTATCTACCCGAGATTCGGTTTCGAGAGGATCACCGAGTGGCAGTTCCAGCTGCCGGTATCGGCCTTTCCCTCGCTTGTCTCAGCAGTCGATCTCGACATAGGCTCGGCCGATGACCGGGCGCTGCTCAGAAGCGCATGCCGCGAGGCGATCGAACTCAGCGAAGACTTCAGCGCGGTCGACTACTACCCGATCCTGCTTTGGCATCTCAGCCACCGCGCGCTCACGGCAAAACGTCTGATCGACGCCGAAGCCATCGTGATCGTGCAGCAGACAGGAGCAAACCTGCACATTTGCGACATCGTCACGCCCCGCAAAATCACCATCATGGACCACATTCCGATGCTGGCGAGCGGGCCGATCAAAACGGTGAGCTTCGGCTTCAACCCGCAGGGCTGGCTGACCATCGAGGATTCAGAAAAGCTTGAACGGTCGGAGACGGACGAAGCAGCCGGAATACTGTTTTCGCTCGGCCGACCATCGCCCAAGGGCAGGATCGGCCGGCTCCCGGAACTGGCCCGGATCTAGATTACGGCTTAGCCGTGGTCGCGCAGCAGCCTGGATTTCTGGCGCTGCCAGTCGCGCTGCTTCTGGGTTTCTCGCTTGTCGTGCAGCTTCTTGCCGCGGGCGAGCGCCAGTTCCAGCTTCGCGCGGCCCTGCTCATTGAAATAGACCTTCAGCGGCACGAGCGTCATGCCTTCCCGGTTCACCGAGGCGAACAGGCGATCGACTTCCTTCTTGTGCAGTAGCAGTTTTCGACGCCGCCTGGTCTCATGGTTGAAGCGGTTGGCCTGCAGATATTCCGGCAGGTAGGAGTTGATGAGCCACAGCTCACCGCCCTCCTCCGTGGCGTAGGATTCAGCGATGTTCGCCTTGCCTTCGCGCAGCGACTTCACCTCAGTGCCCGTCAGCACGAGCCCCGCTTCGAACGTATCGACGATTTCGTAGTTGAAACGCGCCTTGCGATTCTCCGCAACGATCTTGCGCGCCGGCGTACCCGGCTTAGCCATGTTCAGTCCCGATCAGTTTGTAAGCCCGGCGTGACGCAGAGCTTCATCCAGACGCTCCGCCGTCGAGGCCTCGACCGGCACGAGCGGCTTGCGCTGGATATTCTTCATGCGGCCGAGCTTCGACAACGCATATTTGGCACCCGCCGGGTTCGGTTCAATGAACAGAGCCCGATGGAGCGGCATCAGCCGATCCTGCAACCCAAGCGCCTTGCGGAAATCGCCCTGAAGCATTGCCGACTGGAAATCCGCGCATAGGCGCGGCGCGACATTGGCCGTTACCGAAATGCAGCCGACGCCACCATGGGCATTGAAGCCGAGCGCCGTCGCATCTTCACCGGACAGCTGGATGAATTCCGATCCGCAGGCGGCGCGCTGCTCGGAGACACGATCGACCTTCGCCGTCGCATCCTTGACGCCGGCGATATGCGGAAACTCCGCGTGGAGCCGCGCCATCGTCTCCGGCAGCATGTCGATGATCGAGCGGCCCGGAATGTTGTAGATGAAGATCGGCAGCGTCACGGCACGCGCGATGGCGGCATAATGTTCGTAAAGACCGCGCTGGTTGGGCTTGTTGTAATAGGGCGTGACGACGAGGATGCCATCGGCCCCTGCCTGTTCGGCGTGCCTGGCGAAATCGACGGCCTCGTGGGTGGAGTTGGACCCTGCCCCCGCCATGACCGGCACGCGCCCGGCCGCCACTTCGATGCAAAGCTCGATGACCCGCTTGTGCTCCTCATGCGAGAGCGTCGGAGACTCACCCGTGGTGCCGACCGGGACGAGGCCTGTCGAGCCCTCCTCGATCTGCCATTCGACATGGGCGCGAAAAGCCTTCTCATCGATGGCCCCATCGTCGTCGAACGGCGTCACAAGCGCTGGAATGGATCCCTTGAACATTACGGCTCCCGGAGGCGGGCCGAAAGCATCCCATGCTTTGGCCATATTGTGCTATGCATTCTCACGAAGCGGTTGGTGCCGCCGGATCGAAGCGGCGCACCATAGTCGCCTGCGGAATGCGCCGCAAGCACGGCAAAGCCCGATTTCAGCTCCGAGGCGCCCTGTTCTCAAGGGTTTTCGGTACAATTTAAGCGTGAGACCTAACCATTGATTAACCGTTGCTTCACCGATGCCATGGCACGATCATCCAAACCCGGAAAAATGTGGTCCTGTGTGGCCACATGACGGGCAATCAGTTCCGAGTTCATCGTTAGAGACGCACCTGATCATGCCGAACAAGACGCCTATTCTCCTGGTCGCAACGCTCGTGGCTCTTTCCTCGACGGCAGCGCAAGCGCAGTTCGTGCCCCCGAGCACGGTTCCAATGCCCGTGTTCCGGCCGGATACGACAACCGTCGCCACCGGGTATCAGGCAGTTCCGGCTCCTTCGGCAGGCGATATCACCGGTGCGATCCTGCGGCCGACAAGCCCGGCAGAAACATCCGGCACTGCGAGCGCAGCCTTGAAGCGCGGCCTCGACGCGATCGGCCGCGACGTGACGGTTTCCCGCTCGGTGCGCGACAGCATGCCCGCAGGCAGCCTCGACCGGCAGATCCTCACCTGGGCCATCGCGCTTTCCGGCGCCAAGGGCGTTCCCTCGCGCGAGATCGCGGCAGCCGCCAGCCAGCTTCAGGGCTGGCCGGGCCTCGACGCGCTGCGCGGCCATTCCGAGCGCGCCCTTCACGAAGAGAACCCGCATCCGGACCAGGTCATCGCCGCCTTTGCCAACAGCGATCCTACGACGCCGGAGGGCGTGATCGTGCTTGCCCGCGCGCTGAAGCAGAAGGGTGATCTTGGCCGCGCCAAAGCGCTCGTATCGCGGGCGTGGCAGAACGACACGATGAACACCAACCAGGAAAACCTCTTCCTGCGGGAGTTCGACAGCATTCTCACCGTCGCCGACCACAAGCGCCGCATGGACATGCTGCTTTATCGCGACCGCGTTTCCCAGGCCGAGCGCTTCGCGTCGAAGGGCGAAGCGAACTCGCTCTTCCGCGCACGGGCTGCCATCGCCCAACGTGCACCGAACGCAGGCGCATTGCTCAACGCGGTCGACAGATCCTGGCACCGCGATCCGAGCTATCTGCATGCGCGCATCCGCTATCTGCGCCAGCAGGACAAATATACGGAAGCCGCCGAACTGCTGCTAAGCGCTCCGCGCGACAAGGCTGCAATCATCGAACCCGATGCGTGGTGGAACGAGCAGCGCATCGTCGCGCGCGGCGTCATGGATGCGGGCAATCCAAGCCTCGCCTACCGCATCGTCAGCAACCATCTTGCCGAAGGCGCGGTCGACCGCGTCGATGCGGAGTTCCATGCGGGCTGGTACGCGCTGCGGGCGCTGAACAACCCGTCTGCTGCCCACACGCACTTCCAGCGCATCCGCGAGATCTCCAACCGTCCGCTATCCACGTCGCGTGCCTATTACTGGCTTGGTCGCACGGCTGAGGCAGGCGGACCCGGCAACGCGCGCGAATATTACGCCGCGGCCGCACAACACCAGACGACGTTTTATGGCCAGCTTGCCGCCGCAAAGATCGGCCGCAACGCGCTGAGCGTCGCGTACCCCTCTCCCACCCAGGCCGAACGTGACCGCTTCGCCAGCCGGCAGGCAGCGACTGCCATTCGCCGTTTGCAGAATGCGGGCCATGAGAGCCGTGCGAACCTTCTCTACCGAGCCCTTGCCGACCAGATCGACAGCCCCGGCGAACTGGCACTGCTCGCTCATATGGCCGAATCGCGTGGCGACCACACGACCGCGCTGCGCGTCGGCAAGGCCGCGTTCTATCGCGGCGTCGATGTGGCCGCACTCGCCTTCCCGATTGGCGTGATTCCGCCGAGCGCGAACATTTCGAGCTCAGGCAAGGCGCTCGCCTATTCGATCGCGCGCCAGGAGAGCGAGTTCAACAAGGCCGCCGTCTCGCCCGCGGATGCCCGCGGATTGCTCCAGCTTCTGCCCGGAACGGCAAAAGGCGTGGCGGCCCGCCATGGCCTGTCCTACGCACCGGCGCGTCTCACCGAAGACGCCGGCTACAACGCAACGCTCGGCGCCCACTATCTCGGCGAACAGATCGCCGACTTCGGCGGCTCCTACATCCTCACCTTCATCGGCTACAATGCCGGTCCGAGCCGCGTGCCCCAGTGGATCGCGCGTTACGGCGATCCGCGTGGCAAGTCGATCGAAGAGGTCGTGGACTGGATCGAGCGCATCCCCTTCCCGGAAACGCGCAACTACGTGCAGCGTGTCATGGAGAACTACCAAGTCTACAAGACGCGGCTCGGTGCACAAACTGACATCGTCCATGATCTGCGCTTCGGGCGCACGTGAGCCAAACGATCAAAGGCAACGCAACCTCGGCTGCCGTCCCAGACGGCTTCAAGTCCGTCGCGATCAGCGCGGCGGATGGGTTGCGCCTGCACGCGCGCGATTACAGTGGGCCAGCCGGCAGCGGACACTTGCCGATCGTCTGCCTTCCGGGTCTCACCCGTAACGCCCGCGATTTCCATCAATCTGCGACGTTGTTCAGCAATGGCTCGATGGCGCCTGCGATCGAGCCTCGCCGCGTCATCTGCCTCGACTATCGCGGGCGTGGCGAGTCGGATCGCGATAGGAATGCCGACAATTATTCGCTCACAGTCGAGACAGACGACGTTCAGGCCGCTCTGGCCGCACTCGACGTCCCACGGGCCATCTTCTTCGGCACGTCACGCGGTGCGCTGATCATCCACCTGCTGGCCGCAACACGGCCCACGATGATTGCGGCTGCCATTCTCAATGATGCCGGGCCTGTGATCGAAGGCGCGGGGCTTGCGCAAATCCGCGGCTACCTGACCCGCCTTCCCCAACCGAAAGATTGGGAGCAGGCGGTCGATATCCTGAAGCAAGCGCACGGAAAGGCTTTTCCGGCGCTTGGACCAGGCGACTGGCGGGAGATGGCCGAAGCCATCTATGTCGAACGCAAAGGCAAGATCGTTTCCGACTTCGATCAGGCGATCGTCAAGCAGCTCAATGCGATCGACTTCAACACGCAGCTTCCGACGCTGTGGCCGCAATTCGATGCGCTGGCGCACGTGCCGGTCATGACGATCCGCGGCGAGAACTCTCAGCTTTTGTCGCAGACGACCGTGACGGAGATGGAGAAGCGGCACCCGGGGATGGAAACCCTGGTCGTCGCCGGGCAAGGCCATGCCCCGCTGCCCCATAGCGCGGCCATTCCCGCCGCAATTGCACAATTCCTGGCGCGCGCCTCGCTTTAAGCCCGCGTGGCGCCTTACAAGCTTTTGCGCTTTTGGGACTTGTCTTCCGATTCAGCTGAACCAAAGCGTGAGCGTCACGATCAGTGCCGCGATGACCAGTGCTGGCCAGAACCACTTTCTCAACGATGCTATCCCCCCACCTGTCTAAGATCAACAAACGAAAAGGCCCGGCATTGCTGCCGGGCCTTTCCATCAAACCGGTAGGAACCGATTAGAACGTGCGCTGGAAGCGGATCGTGCCGCCGATTTCGTCGGCATCGCCTACGACAGCGAAGTCGTCAGCGTAGTAAACTTCGGTCGTGACGTCGAAGCCGCGAGCAACGTTGAATACGAGGTTACCAACAGCACCGAAGGTTTCCTGCTCATCGTAGGAAAGCTGCGTGTTGAAGGTGATGCGCTCGGTGACCGGAGCGGACAGACCGCCCCAAACAGCCCAGTCGCCGTTCCAGTTGGCGAAGCGGTTGCCAGCTTCGTTCGTGGAGTAGCCACCCATTACGAAGGCCGAGAAGCCGCCGAACGAACCGTCGAGGCGAGCCTTGATTGCGCCTTCGTCTTCGTTCTCGTCGTAGCCGCCGACAACCGACAGAGCGAATGCGCCAGCTTCGTACTTAGCACCAGCAACGACGTCCGGGATGTAGCCCAGGCCCGTGGAGATGTCGTCTTCGATCGAGACCATTGCCGAGAAGCCGTTGCCGGCGTCATAGGTGTAGCTGATCAGCTGAGCGTCGAACGGGCCGAAACCAACGATACCATCGTTGATGACCGAGCCAGCGTAATCCGTCCACTGCGTGAACATGGATTCGCTCTTGCCCATGGTCAGACCACCGAGCGAGATCGTTGCGAACGGAAGGCGTGCAACAGCCGTTGCGCCGAGGTTGCCATCGAAAGCAGCAGCGTTGTTACGGTACGTGCTGTTGTCGATCTGGAACTGCATTTCCGTGTAGGTCGTCAGCGGGCCCCACTCGGTGTCCGTTGCCGAACGGAGGTAGAGGTAAGCGCGCGAGCGCTTTGCCCAGCCTTCTTCGTCCGTGACAGCGTTCGTCAGGCCGTTGTCGCCGAAGCCGTAGTCGAGGCGAATACGACCGCCGACCGAAAGGCAGGTCTCGGTGCCGGGGATGTAGAAGTAACCAGTGCCGAAAGCGTCGCAGACGCGGACGTATTCCAGGGGCTCAGGCTCAGCAGCGATGATCGCGTCAGCAGCCTGGGCGCCAGAAACTGCGAAAAGAGCCGCAGCGGAGCCGAGAAGAAGGCTCTTAATGTTCATTTTCTGACCTCCAGTCAAAAGTTTCAAACGGGTCTGGGTATTTTGCTGAAGGACAGCTTTCCCTGCCCCATCCCCAACAAGAGAAGTTGGACTTGCTGTCCGCGCTTCCGAGATTGAAAATACGCGGCGGCGCATTTGAAGCAATCGGCATTTCCGCTTTTGGGCATGAATGTGGCCCCTATGGAATGGCCTTGTTGCACAAAAGCCACGATTTCGCCGCGGGCCCACCGACCCCTTAAAAGATGATTAATGAAAAAAGGGAAATTGGAACGGTCTGCAACCGCGTGAGGGGCCGACAAGGGCCCTGAAAGGCCGAGAATCGCGGGGCGCTGCGCCCCACGATTCGTGTGCTGGTCGATTATTCCACGGTGACCGACTTGGCGAGATTGCGTGGCTGGTCGACATCCGTGCCCATGAATACGGCGGTGTGATAGGCGAGCAGCTGGATCGGTGCGGAGTAGACGATCGGGGCTGCGATCTCCGGAACCTTCGGCACGACGAGCGTCGCCATCGTTTCCATGTCGGCCGCGGCCGCTCCTTCGGCGTCGGTGATCAGAATGATACGCCCGCCGCGTGCCGCGACCTCCTGCATGTTGGAAACGGTCTTTGCAAACACGGCATCATAAGGCGCGATGACGATGACGGGCATCTTCTCGTCGATCAGCGCGATCGGTCCGTGCTTCAGCTCACCGGCCGCATAACCCTCGGCATGAATATAGGAGATTTCCTTGAGCTTCAGGGCTCCTTCCATGGCGAGCGGAAAGGAGGTGCCGCGGCCGAGATAGAGCACATGCTTATAATGGGACAGTTCCTGCGCCAGCTTCTCGATCTGGGGCTGAATTTCGTTCAACGCTTTGGTCATGAGCCCGGGAATCTCGACCAAAGCCTGACAGAGCTCGGCTTCGCGCGCGTCATCAATCGTGCCGCGTTGCCGGCCGGCGATGATGGAGAGCGAGGCGAGAACGGTAAGCTGCGCCGTGAACGCCTTGGTTGATGCGACGCCGACCTCGATGCCCGCAAGCGTCGGAAAGATTGCATTGGCTTCGCGGGCGATTGTGGATTCTTGCACATTGACCACGGCGCCGATCGGCAGCCCATTGTCCTTGCAGTAGCGCAGTGAGGCGAGCGTGTCGGCGGTTTCGCCGGACTGGGAAATGAACATCGCCGCGTCGCGCGGGCCGAGCGGCATTTCGCGGTACCGGAATTCCGACGCAATATCGATTTCCACCGGCAGGCGGGCATAACGCTCGAACCAGTATTTGCCGACAACGCCGGCATAGAACGCGGTGCCGCAGGCCGACATGGTAAGGCGATCAATGGCCGAAAAGTCGATCGAGCCATCGATCGGCTTGCTCTTCAGCTCGGCAAAATCGATGTAGCGGCTCATCGTCCGGCTGATCGCTTCCGGCTGCTCGTAGATTTCCTTTTCCATGAAATGGCGGTGATTGCCGCGATCGACCGCGCTCGCCATGACCTGCGACCGGGTTTCCAAGCGCGTGACCGCGGCGCCGCTGCCGTCGTAGATGGTGGCGGTATCAGCGGTCACGACCGCCCAGTCGCCATCTTCCAGATAGGTGATGCGGTCGGTGAAAGGCGCCAGCGCGACGGAATCGGAGCCCAGGAACATCTCGCCATTGCCGTGACCGATGGCGAGCGGTGGTCCATGGCGGGCCGCCAACAGCATGCCGCCCTCGCCTTCGACCATCACGGCAATCGCATAGGCGCCCTCGAAGCGCTTCACCGCCTCGCGCATGGCCGCCACGGGATCGGCGCCTTCTGCGATCAGCGTCGAAATAAGCGCGGCGACCGTTTCGGTGTCGGTCTCGGAGTGAAAGGTGATGCCCTTGGCGCGCAACTCGCTGCGAAGCGCTGCGAAATTCTCGATGATGCCATTGTGCACGACGGCGACGCCGCCCACGAAATGCGGATGCGCGTTATTTTCGGTCGGCGCGCCATGGGTCGCCCAGCGCGTATGGCCGATGCCGATCGTGCCGCCAAGCGGATTGCTGGCCAGCACCTTTTCCAGATTGACGAGCTTGCCTTCGGCACGGCGGCGATCGAGCTTGCCATCTTCGAGCGTCGCGACCCCGGCGGAATCATAGCCGCGATATTCAAGCCGCTTCAGCGCATCGACCATGCGCGGTGCCACGCTCTCGGTGCCGATGATTCCAATGATTCCGCACATGATAGCTGTCCCCGCTGTCTCAATCTTCAAAGGTGCGACCGGAGCCGCGCGTCACTTGCCGGCGGATCGTCCCGCCTTCACTGCTTCGTTGCGGGCACGGATATCGGCTGCCCGGCCCGGCTTTTCGGTCTGGCGTGCGCGCCCTAGAGCCAGCGCATCGGCCGATACGTCTTCGGTGATGACGCTGCCCGATGCGATATAGGCACCGTCTCCGATCGCGACCGGAGCAACCAGCGACGTATTGGAACCAACGAAGACACCGGCGCCGATCGACGTCAGGTTCTTGTTGATGCCGTCGTAATTGCAGGTGATCGTACCGGCGCCGATGTTGGATTTCGCCCCGATCTCGGCATCGCCGATATAAGTCAGGTGGTTGATCTTGGCGCCCTTGCCGATCTTGGCCTTCTTGACTTCGCAGAAATTGCCGACCTTGGCCTTTTCGGAAAGGTCCGCGCCCGGCCGCAGCCGCGCGAAAGGACCTATTTCGCAATCGGCGGCAACCGTTGCGCCTTCCAGGTGGGAGAATGCGCGGATCACGCTGCCCGCCCCGATCGTTACACCGGGACCGAAGACCACGTTCGGCTCCAGGAATGCATCGGGCTCGATCGCGGTATCATAGGCGAGGAATACCGTTTCAGGCGCCTGCATCGTCACGCCTGACAGCATCAGCTCGCGGCGTCGGCGGCGCTGCCAGGCAGCTTCAAGCTCGGCCAGTTCGACACGGGTGTTGGCACCCATGAGGTCTTCGGCGGGTGCCTCGACAACATTCACGCGCGCGCCATCGGCAACGGCGATCGCAACGATGTCGGTCAGATAATATTCGCGCTTGGCATTGTCGTTGCCGATCCGGTCAAGCCATCCGAGTATCCGGTGGCCCGAGATCGCCATGACGCCGCCATTGCAGAGCGTGATCTTTCGCTCTTCGGGGCTTGCGTCCTTGTGCTCGCGGATGGCGGACAATGTCTCGCCTTCGACGATCAGCCGCCCATAGCCGGTAGGATCCGCGGCATGGAAGCCGACGACCGCGATATCGGCGCCTGATGCCAACGCACTTCGGGCACGTTCGATCGTCTCGGTGGAAAGCAGCGGCGTATCGCCGAAGAGCACCAGCACATCATCGAAGCCAAGCGCGATCGTATCGCGGGCGGCAAGAACAGCATGGCCCGTTCCGAGCCGCTCCGTCTGAAGATGTGTCGCCACGTCATGGGTGCTCAGTGCCGCCGAGACCGCTTCGGCGCCCCGGCCGACCACCACCGCGAGGCGATCGACGCCGGCCTGCCGCGCGGCTTCCGCGACATGGCCAACCATTGGAAGACCGGCCACCTTATGGAGCACCTTCGGCAGGTCGGAGCGCATCCGCGTGCCTTCGCCCGCTGCCAGAACCACCGCCAAGCATGATCTGCCGCTCATAGTCGATCCTTGTCCCTGAAAGCCCCTCGAAAAAGCCGATCGACTGCCTGCCTAGCTTGCCGGGCTTGCCAAAAAGCAAACACCGGCATCTGTCGGCCTCTCTCGACGCAGCATGACCAATTCCCGATTAACGGGCGGCTGCACTCTTTACAATTGTGGGAACTACGGTTCGCACCGCATCGATGATGCGATCCTGCGTCGCCTCGTCGAGATAGGCGTGCATGGGAAGGCTGAAGACCTCGGCTGCAAGCCTGTCGCAGACCGGCAGCGCACCACCCGCCTTGGGGTAATGCTGGTACGCAGTCTGCACGTGCATCGGCTTCGGATAATAGATTGCCGTGGGAATGCCTTTCGCCTTGAGCGCGTCAAGAATGCTGGAGCGATCCCGACCGGGCGCCCTGATCGTGTACTGCGCCCAGGTGGACCGCGTGTCTTCCATGACGATAGGCGTGACGACGACGTCTGAAAGTCCATCGCTGTAGCGCTTCGCGACCCTGTCTCGCGCCTCGATTTCGCTGGGGAACAGCGCGAGTTTCTCGATCAGGATGGCGGCCTGGATCGAATCCAGCCGGCCATTCATGCCGATGCGGACATTGTCATAGCGCTCGCTGCCATAGCCGTGGTTGACCAGCGACCGGATGATCTTGGCCAGTTCGTCGTCGCCGACGAAGATGGCGCCGCCATCGCCATAGCCGCCGAGCGGCTTGGCGGGAAAGAAACTGGTCGTAGCGATATGGCCGATCGAACCGGTGACGCGGCCCTTGTAGGTCGCGCCAAACCCTTGAGCGGTGTCGCACATGATCCAGAGGGCGTTTTCCTCGGCAATCGGCTCGATCCGATCGTAGTCGGCAGCTTGGCCGAACAGGTCGACCGGGATGATGCCGACGGGGCGATGGCCGGCAGCCTTGGCGTCCAGGATCGCCTGGCTCAGGCTTTCCGGATCCATGTTGTAGGTGTCTTCGAGGATATCGACGAAATAAGGGGTCGCGCCGAGCCAGGCGACGACTTCGCCGGTGGCGGCGAAGGTGAAGCTTGGGCAGAAGATCGCGTCGCCGGGACGCACGTCTTTCGCCATCAGACCGAGTGCCAAAGCATCGGTGCCGTTGGAGCAGGCAATGGCATGGGTCGCGCCGCAGAATTCGGCTAGTTGCTTTTCCAATTCGGCGACTTCGGGGCCCATGATGTACTGGCCGTGATCGAGGACACGCGCAATTGCAGCGTCGATCTTCGGACGAATCACGGCCTGCTGGGCTGCAAGATCGATGAATGGAATGGGTTGTTCCGACATGACTGGCCTTTCATGCAATTGGGGCGACCGGCATCGCAATACCGGATACGCGCTCATGCTGTCCAATCGCGGACAGGCGATAATGTGCGGGGAACCCGGCGCGGTACGCAGCCGATCGGGTCGATGACTGCCACAGAATCACCTGTGCAACAACCCGCCCCCGCCTGCGCGCCATGCACGAGAGATTGGGTCAGTTCATGGCGCGTGATCATCAACCATCGCCAAACATCTGTGGGTTTTGCGCCACGAGGGGCGAACGACCGGACTTCGAGATGCTAGGTAGACGGCTTGGCTGACATCCGGGAGACCAAATGCGCGTCGACATCGACATGGGAGAGACAGGCGAGAACAAGCCGGCCTTGCTCGATCTCGAAGAGTTGCTCGCGACGCGTCTTCTCGTTCAGGGCAATTCCGGCTCCGGCAAGTCGCACCTTCTGCGGCGGCTCCTGGAGCAGAGTGCGCCCTGGGTGCAGCAGTGCATCATCGATCCTGAAGGTGACTTCGTCACGCTGGCCGACCGGTTCGGTCATGTGGTCGTGGATGCGGCCCGCTCGGAGCAGGAATTGCTGCGCATCGCCGCGCGCATCCGTCAGCACCGTGTTTCCTGCGTCCTCAATCTCGAAGGTCTCGAGGCGGACCAGCAGATGCGGTCGGCCGCAACGTTTCTGAACGGCCTGTTCGATGCCGAGCGCGATTACTGGTACCCGGTTCTCGTGGTGGTCGACGAGGCCCAGTTGTTTGCACCGGCGGCAGCGGGCGACGTGGCCGAAGATGCGCGACGCGCTTCGCTCGGCGCCATGACCAATCTCATGTGCCGTGGCCGAAAGCGTGGGCTTGCCGGTGTGATCGCGACGCAGCGGCTCGCCAAGCTTGCCAAGAACGTCGCCGCCGAAGCATCCAACTTCCTGATGGGCCGCACCTTTCTCGACATCGACATGGCACGCGCTGCCGACCTGCTCGGCATGGACAGGCGCCAGGCGGAAATGTTCAGAGACCTGAAGCGCGGAAAATTCGTGGCGCTTGGCCCGGCGCTTTCACGTCGTCCGCTGCCGATCGCGATCGGACGGGTCGAGACCGAGGCCCGCTCGACCAGCCCGAAATTGACGCCCCTGCCCGACGCGCCAGCACCGGAGGAAGCGCGCGATTTGATCTTTACGCCGGGTCCAGCCGAGCCGGTCGTGATGACGCGCCGAACCGCACCGCCGCCGCGACCCACGACTGATATCCTGGCCGAACTCGCCAAGGCCGCTCCGGCCGGCGCGCAGGAGGAGGACGAGGAGGAGCTGAGCGAAGCCGAGACGGAAACGGCGGCTTTCGAGCGCGACCGGATGATCGACGGGCTGCTGACGGCCATCGTCGCCGATCCCGACGCCGCTTTCCGGAGCGACGGCGAGCTGTACCAGGATTTTCTCGTGCGGGCCCGTATCGCAAGGCTTCCCGGGCCGGCAGTCACTCTCGCTGTCTTCCGGCGGCGCTTTGCACTCGCCCGCGTCGGCATCGATGCGGAAATGGCGGCGAGCGACGACTGGAGGCAGGTCATCAATCTCGCGGAATCCCTGCCGGACGATGTTCAGGCGGTTTTCATTCTGGTCGCCAAGGCAGCGCTCACGGGTGCCGCCTGCCCGTCGGATGCGACACTGGCACGGGCCTACGGCACCCATTCCACGCGCCGAGCGCGCCGGCTGCTGGACTATTTCGAAGAGCGCGGGCTGACGGTGGTGCGGACGGATTTCGCCGGCAAGCGAATCGTTGCTTTCCCCGATCTCGGTTGCGAAACCGGTCCCGGCGCGGCCGATGGCCCGGAAGCGAACCTGGTTTCACTATCCGCAGCCTAAGCTCTTACTCCAACCAACATGGCGGGTAGAAACGAAAAGGGCGGGCCGATGTGGCCCGCCAAGGTGGTTTCCTCTCTGATGTCGCCTCAGAGCCGGCTATGTTCGAAGATCAGATGTATGGCGGAACGCCGTAATAGTCGTTGATCCGGCGGGTGCTTTCGGTATCGCCCCAGTCGAACTCGCGTTCACGCGCGTAGCGCGGTGCGCCTTCGAGCTGATCTTTGGAAAGATCGACCACATAGCTTCCCTGGCGCTCATCATAGGTGAGCTTTTCCCATGGCAGCGGGTGATATTCCTCACCGATCCCGAGGAAGCCACCGAACGACATGATGGCATACTTCACTTTGCCGTCGCGCTTCCCGATGACGAGATCGTTGACGCTGCCCAGGTGCTCGCCCGCACTATTACGGACTTCGGTGCCCTCAACGCGTGTCGCGCGGATATTCTCAGAAGAGACGTTCATCGTTCTGCACTCCCTTTTTCGATGCAGGGGAAACGCGACGGCGAATCCGAGGTTCCTCAATTCGGCTTCACGCAACATTTACCACCGCCTTCTCGCGTGAACTCACGTTAAAGGTGAGTTTTTTGGTAGACTATTAGGTCGAGGTGCTGATAAGCGGTCGGAAACTTCCGGATCCACCCAACTCGAGATCTTCATGAACCGCGCAGCGCCTTTCCTTCTCTCCGTCCTTTGCGCCATTCTCGCCGTGCCCGCGCAAGCGCAGACGGCTCCGGAGCCGCAGGGCTTATCTATGGAATTGAACGCCACTGCCGAGACGGAGAACGGCTGCATGATGACGTTCGTCGTCGAAAGCGGGCTCGGTAACGATATCTCCAAGGCTTCGTACCAGATGGTGTTCTTCAACGGTGAAGGCCTGGTCGAGCGCATGACGGTGCTCGACTTTCAGGATGTTCCCGCAGGCCGCACGCGCGTTCGTCAGTTCAACATCGGTGGAACGGCCTGTTCTTCGCTGTCCCGCGTGCTCGTGAACGATGTGGCGACCTGCGAGAGCGCCGACCTCGGCGAAGACGCCTGCATCGTCTCACTCGCGGCCTCGAGCCGATCCGACATCGAATTGTCCAACTGACGCCGGAGGGCACAGCGTGATCAACCAGATCATCGACATCATCGCCAATTTTCTCGAGCTCGGCGGCTGGGTCGTCGGCGTCCTGCTCGTCCTTTCGGTGTTCGCGCTCGCGCTGATCCTGATGAAGTTGGTGCAGTTCGCCCGCGAGCGCGTCGGGGCACACGGACGGGCCCGAAAGGCGATCGAGCTGTGGAGCCAGAGAGACTATCGCGGCGCGGAAGCAGCGGTGGCAAACGACCGTTCGCTCGTCTCCGAAACCATGGTCACCGCCATGCGGCTATCCGTGCGGCGCTCGGTATCCAAAGCGGCGGTCGAGGAAGAAGTCAGCCGGATCGCCGTCGACCGTCTGCACAAGCTGCAGCGGGGCTTTCGTGCGATGGATGCCATTGCGCAGATTGCGCCGCTTCTCGGCCTTTTCGGCACGGTTCTCGGCATGATCGAGGCTTTCCAGAGCCTGCAAGGCGCCGGCAATGCCGTCGATCCGTCCATTCTCGCCGGCGGCATCTGGGTCGCGCTTCTGACAACGGCTGTCGGCCTCGCGGTCGCGATGCCGGTGTCGCTGCTTCTCACCTGGTTTGAGTCCCGGGTCGAAAACGAGCGCGTCGCCGTGGAGACGCTCACCGGCGCGTTCCTGTCGTCCCGCGCGCTTGGACTGCGCGATGGGCATGAGAGTGAACCGCATCGCGATTTTGCCGCCACCGTCGATGCGCGGAGCGCTGCCTACTGATGCGCGTCCAGGCCTCCGTCCGAAGAGCGAGACGGCTGTCGCTCACGTCGCTGATCGACGTGATCTTCCTGCTGCTGTTGTTCTTCATGCTGTCCTCGACCTTCACCCGGTTCGCCGAGGTGGAGCTGGCAGGCGCACAGGCGACGACCGGCTCATCCGGCACGCCGGACGTGCTGGTGCGGTTGGCGGATGACGGGTGGAGCGTCAATGGCCTCGCCCATGCCGATATTGCGAGCGTCGCCGCAGAGGTCGCGCGGCTTGAAGAAAGCGGCGCGGAATCGGCCGTGCTTCTGGTGCGCGGCGAGGCGCAGTCGCAGGAATTGATCAGCGCCATCGAGGCGATCCGCGGCGCAAGCGCCATCCCCTTGAGCGTCGCGCAATGACGATGGCGATCGGAACAAAGCGATGAAACTGCCCGCCCCCAAAAAGAAGACAGCGCCCGAGAACACCATCACGCTCATCAACGTGGTGTTTCTCATGCTGATCTTCTTTCTGGTCGCCGGATCGCTCACGCCGCCGATCGACCAGGAAGTTTCGATGATCAGCACGAGCGAGGCGGAGCGGACGGCACCTGCCGACACGCTCGCGATCCGCGCCGATGGCTCGCTCTGGTATCGCGGCCAACCGGTAACGCTTGAAACCTGGGCTGCCGAATACACCGGCGGCGAAAATGCTGCGGATAGGCCGAAGCTGCTCGTCGATCGAGCACTGCCCGCATCTGATCTGATCGAGATCGCCAGCGGCTTGCGAGCGCTCGGCGTCGAGACAGTGACGGTCATGACGGAGCGCGCCGCGCCATGAGCCGCACCCAGCCCCTTATCGACCTGATGGCGTATGATGCCGAGCCTCCCGCCGGCGGCAGCGACTTCGAGCCTATCGATTTTGTCCCTTCCAGCGAAAGGGCGACATTGATCGAGGGGCTTGCCGATGCCCATGGATCGCTGCCTTCGACATCGACCGCCGAGCCGGATGCCATCGACCCAGCGGACATTCCACTCATTGCACGAGGACGCCAGAGCGCCGGCCTGACGCTTCAGACGATTGCCCTTCTCGCTTCCGTCGCCATCCATCTGGGGGCAACGGCTGCCTTCATGAACCGGACGCCGGATATTCAGATCGCTGGGGGTGGCCCCATTTCGGTTTCGATGATCGGCAGTGCGTTCGAAGACGCGGAACTGATGGGCGAAGTTACCCCCGAGCCGGTAGAGACCGCCCCCGTCGAGCCCGTGGAGACGGCCGAACAGGCCATCACGCCGCAGCAAACACCTGTGGAAACGCCAGAGTCCGAGGCAGAGACTTTGCGGGCAACGCCGGTCGAGGAGATCGCTCCTTCGGCTGATGGCATCGTCGTTGCCGAAGAGCCGGCGCCGACCGAGCCCGAGCCATTCGAAATGGTGGAGCAGGAAACGGTGCCCGTGGAGCCAGAGCCGCTGGAAGCCGAAAGCGCGCCGGAAGAGGCGCCGATTGCGAGTGCCGAGACGATCGAGCCGCTGCCGGACCCCATTGCAAACGCGCCGATCCCGACGCCCCGTCCCGCCTATACGCCCCCGCCACCGCCGCGCCAGGTCGCGGAGCCGGCTCGCCCGGCGCCACAAGCGCAAGGCAATCAGGGGCAGCAACAGGCACAGCAGCGCCAGGGCACCAGCGATGGCCAGGCGCGATCGGGCGCGGCCACGCAAGGGTCACAGGCCAGTGCCCAGGCGCAAGCCGCCGGCAATGCTGCAGTCTCCAACTATCCGGGCCAGGTGGTGACAAGGCTCAGGCGCGCGCTACGCTACCCGGCAGCTGCGCGGCGGGACCGCCTGACCGGCGAGGTGCATGTGAGTTTCACCATCGCGGCAGGCGGCGGTGTCAGCGGCATTTCCGTCGTGCGCAGTTCGGGCTCGCCAGTGCTCGATCAGGCAGCCATCGAAACCGTGCAGCGGGCCGCGCCCTTCCCGCAGATTCCTCAGGCGGCAGGCCGCTCCTCATGGCCTTTCTCGGTGCCGCTGGCATTCACGCGCTGAGCCGCCTATAGCTCGACGCTCCATTTTCCCGCATGCCCCATCCGACATAATTCTGGCGAAGATCCCTGACCATGGCCGACCGTCCGCCTCGCATCCACCTCGACAATGCCGATCTGACGCGCGGCCATCCGCTTGTGGTGCTCTTTCGCCTGATCCGCGACGAACGCCGCCGCGTGGTCATGGCGACCGCCTCCTCGATCATCAACAAGATCTTCGACGTGATGCCAGAGATCCTCATCGGCATCGCGCTCGACGTCGTGGTGCGTGGCGAGGCGTCCTTCGTGGCGCAACTCGGCTTGAGCGACCCGACCGACCAGCTGATCGCGCTCGGCATCGCCACGTTCCTCATCTGGTTCGGCGAGTCGCTGTTCGAATATATCTACCAGGTTCTCTGGCGCGGGCTGGCGCAGGACGTGCAGCACCGCCTGCGCATCCTTTGCTACAACCACGCACAGTATCTGCCGACCCGCTTCTTCGAGGAGCAGCGCTCCGGCAACCTCGTCACCATCCTCAACGACGACATCAACCAGCTGGAGCGGTTTCTCGACGGTGGCGCCAACACGCTGATCCAGACCTTTGCCGCCGTGATCCTCGTCGGCACGGTCTTCTTCATCGTCTCACCGCTCATCGCGGTCGTCGCCTTCCTGCCGGTCCCGGCGATCATTTTCGGTGCGTTCTGGTTCCAGAAGCGCGCCCAGACGCGGTACGACACGGTGCGCGCGCGTGCCGGCCAGCTCGGCGCGAAGCTGACGACGAACCTGCAGGGTCTCGCCACAATCCGCGCCTTCGGCGCCGAAGAGCGCGAAACTGAGGCGCTGTCGCAAGAAAGCGTCGGCTATTTGACCGCCAACCGGGCCGCCATCCGCATTTCGTCGGCCTTCATACCGATCATCCGCATGGCGATCTTGTCTGGCTTCCTGGCGACGTTTCTTATCGGCGGCTGGATGACGCTCAACGGCACGATGGAAGTCGGGGCTTACGGACTTCTCGTCTTTCTCACGCAGCGATTGCTGTGGCCGATGACCGGCCTTGCGGAAGTCATCGATCTCTACGAGCGCGCGATGGCGTCGACGCGACGCATTCTCAGCCTGCTCAACGAGCCGATCGCCAAGGACGAGGGCACCCATGACGTTGCCGTCGACGGCCGCTTCGCCCTGAAGAACGTCGCGTTCCGCTATGAGACGAGCAATGGCGGCGTCAACGGGATTGACCTCGACATTCCAGCAGGCCACACGGTTGCGCTCGTCGGTCCGACCGGCGGCGGGAAGTCCACACTGATCAAGCTGATCGGTCGGTTCCTTGATCCTCAGTCGGGCTCGATCGCGCTCGACGACGTCACGCTCGATCGCTGGACGATCAAGGCGCTTCGGCGCTCGATGGCCTGGGTGCCGCAGGAAGTGACGCTGTTCGCCGGCTCGGTGGCAGACAACATCGCCTATGGACGCCCTGACGCAAGCCGTGACGAGGTGATTGCGGCGGCCCGGCTTGCGGAGGCAGACAGCTTCATCAGCGCCCTGCCCGATGGCTACGACACCTCCATCGGCGAATACGGCCAGAAGCTTTCCGGCGGCCAGCGTCAGCGTATCGCGCTGGCGCGCGCGCTCCTGCTCGACCCGCGCATTCTTATTCTCGATGAGGCCACCAGCGCCGTCGACAACGAGACGGAAGCCGCGATCCAGCGCTCGCTCGCCAAGATGCGCGGTCAGCGCACCGTCATCCTCGTCGCCCACCGCCTGTCGACCGTCGTCCATGCGGACACGATCCATGTGATGGAACAGGGCCGCCTCACCCAATCCGGCACACATGCCGAGCTGATCCGCCAGCCGGGCCTCTACCGCACGCTGTGGAGCATCCAGACCGGCGAGGCGCCGCGTGAAAGCGCGACCGTCGAGGACATATCGAAGGCCGCGCGGTCCTGACGTTGCGGCCCAAGGGACTGATCTTCCGCGCGGATTTGTTGTGCAGGACTTGCGCTTGGGTATAGTGCCGCTGGGGCCGACACATGACAGCGGCCCGATCAGGATGGGCCGAGCAGTGAAAGTCGTGTCACCGTTGCAGCGCTGGCTGTTGCTTGGGGCGTCGTTTGCCATCCTCGCCACGCTTATCGTAGCGCTTGGCTCACCTCTCGCCCAGCGCGCCTATCTGGACGAAGCCGAGACCCGGGCCCAGACCACCTTGCGGCTCGCGGTTGCGGCGCTTCGCGGTCATCTCAGACGCTATGAGGCGCTGCCGTCGGTCGTGGCTGACTATCCGATCATACAGGCGATGGTGATCGATGCCGACAATCAAGCGCTTAGCGACCGCGGCAACGCGTATCTGAAGCGTATCAACGCGCTGCTGAACTCCTCAGATATCTACGTCATGCTGCCGAACGGCGAGACGATCGCGGCGAGCAATTTCGATGGCGACGTTTCCTTCGTCGGGGAGAATTTCTCCTACCGCCCTTATTTCACCGAGGCTGTCGAGGGCCGGCAGGGTCGATTCTTCGCGCTCGGCACAACCTCGCTCAAACGGGGCTATTACTTCTCTGCCCCAATACGGATCGGGGCCGTGGTGCGCGGCGTCGTCGTCTTCAAGGTCGATGTCGACATGATCGAGGCGACCTGGGCCGGTGGCGACAGTGAGATCATCGTCACCGATCCGGAGGAGATCGTCTTCATGACGAGCCGGCCGGAATGGCTTTATTCCGCGTTGGAGCCACTGACGCCGGATCGCATCGAGCGCACGCAAATTTCGCGGCGCTATGCCGATGCGGATCTTTTCGATCTGCCGATACGCCGCGCACGCTCGGTTGAAGAACACCAGTTGATCGCGATCGGCGGATCACGCGCTTCCCAAGAATTTCTCATGCTCGGTGAGCCGATGGACGAAGCCGGCTGGACCGTGCGGGTTCTTCTCGACACGACATCAGCGCGCACCCAAGCCCTCACGCTCATCGCCGCTGCGCTGATGGTGCTGGGGCTCGCAACACTTGCGGCAGCCTTCATCCTGCAGCGCAGCGCACGGCTTGAAGAGCGCACGAGACTGCAGAGTGCCGCACGCGAACAGCTGGAGCAGAGGGTCGCCGAACGCACCGCCGATCTTGCAGCCGTCAACCGGCAGCTCGAAACGGAAGTCAGCGAGCGCCGGGCGACGGAGCAGCAATTGCGCCAGACGCAGACCGATCTCGTGCAGGCCGGCAAGCTTGCGGCTCTCGGCCAGATGTCGGCAGCCCTTTCGCACGAGTTCAACCAGCCACTTGCCGCGGTCAGGAACTATGCCGACAACGCCGCCGTGCTGATCGAGCGCGGCCGGGTCGTCGAGGCGAGCGACAACATCGCCCGGATTTCCAAGCTCACCGAGCGTATGGCTTCGATCAGCAAGCATCTACGCAATTTCGCGCGCATGCCGAACCGGCAACTGCGCGCCGTTCCGCTCGAGCAGGTGGTCGCCGACACGATGGAAGTCATCGCATGGCGGCTGAAGGCTGCAGACGCGGAGATCCACATCG